>NZ_JBIVMG010000008.1:201705-469761 GCF_044752965.1 Streptomyces sp. NPDC088553
CCTGCGGGGTGAACGCCCGGGGTCGGCCTGCGGGGTGAACGCCCGGGGTCGGCCTGCGGGGTGAACGCCCGGGGTCGGCCTGCGGGGTGAACGCCCGGGGTCGGCCTGCGGGGTGAACGCCCGTTTCCGGCCTGCGGGTTGAACGCCCGGGCCCTTCGGCGGGCTGAGCGCCCGGGCCTTTCGACGGGCTGAACGGGAGGTGTGGCTCAGACCCCCGCAGCCCGGTGCGTGATCCGTCCGTCCAGGACCGTCAGCAGGACCGGCAGGTCCGGCAGGTCCGTCGACGCCGTCGTCAGCGGGCTGTCCGCGAACACCGTCAGATCGGCGCGGAAGCCCGGCGCGAGCCGGCCCGCCTCGTGCTCCTCGCCCGCCGCGTACGCCGCCGCCGTCGTCATGCCCCGCAGCGCCTCCAGCGCCGTCAGCGCCTGCTCGGGACCGTGCGGCGCCTGTCCGAGGTCGCGGCTCGGGCGCCGGTGCCGCGCGCCGGCCATCACGCCGAGCGGCGGGAACGGCGCGATCGGCCAGTCGGAGCCGAGGACCACCGTGGCCCCGGAGTCCGCCAGGTCCCGGCAGCGCCACGCGCGCGAGGCGCGCTCCTCGCCCAGGCGGCGCGACCAGTTGTCGGTGTGGTCGGCCCGGGTGAAGTCGCAGCAGTGCGTGGGCTGCATGGAGGCGAGCACGCCCAGCTTCGCGAAGCGGCGCAGCGTGTCGTCCGGGACCGTCTCGATGTGCTCGACCCGGTGCCGCACCCCGCTCCCGCCGCCCGCGCGCGCCTTCTCGACGGCGTCGAGCACGTGCCGTACGGCCGCGTCGCCGATGGCGTGCGTCGCGGTGGCGATCCCGGCCCGGTGCAGCTCCCCGATGATGTGGGTGTACGCGTCGGGGTCCGGCCAGAAGGCGTGCGTGGACTCGCCGTGGCAGTCGGGCCGTTCCAGCCACGCGGTGCCGTTGTCGATGGTCCCGTCCATGAAGAGCTTCACGCCCGCGACCCGCCACAGCGCCCCGCCCGTGCCCTGCAGCGCGATGAGGTCCCGGACGCCGTCCGCGTCGGTGCCGGGCTGGCACCAGGGCGCCACCCGGAGCCGCAGGGCCAGTTCACCGGCCCTGTCGAGCTCCCCGTACAGCGCGAGGCTCTCGCCGTTCGCGTCCATCGCGTGACCGCCGGTGAGTCCGGCCGCGGCCATGGACCGCAGGGCCGCCGCCAGCCGCTCGCGGCTCTCCTCGGGCGTCGGGCGCGGGGCGACCCGCTCGACGAGCTCGCAGGCGGCGTCCTCCTGGAGCAGTCCGGTCGGGCGCCCGTCGGCGTCGCAGACGACCTCGGCGGAGGCCTGGTCGAAGGTGCGGGGGCCGTCGACCCCGGCGAGTTCGAGCGCCCGCCGGCTGGCGAGTGCCGAGTGGGCGTCGAAGAGCAGGAGGAACGCCGGGACGCCGTCGAGGACCTGGTCGAAGGGGGCGATGCCGACGGGGTGGTCGCCGAAGACGTTCGGGTCGAGGCCCCAGCCGAAGAGCCAGTCGCCGCGGCCGAGGGCCCGGGCCTCGCGGGCGAGGGCCTCGCGGACGTCGTCGAGGTCCGTGCAGTACGACAGGTCGAGGCCGTGGGTCAGTTCGGCGCCGGACACCGGGTGCAGGTGGCCGTCGACGAGACCGGGGGTGACGACGGCGCCCTTGAGGTCCACGACGGTGGTGGCGGGTCCCGCGAGCGCACGGATCTCGCGGTCGTCGCCGAGGGCGGCGATCCGGCCGTCGTCGGAGACGGCGAGCGCGGTCTCGGGCAGGAACGCCCCCGTGCCGGGGTCGAGCAGACGGGCGGACAGCAGGACGAGTCGGGTGCGCACGGGTGGCTCCAGGGCTCCAGGAAGGGGGCGGGTGCGGAGGCCCGCGGGGGGCCTCGGTGAAGGGGCGGTCGGGCGCGGGCTCGGCCGGTGGCCTCGGTGAAGGAGGCGGTCGGACGGGCTCGTGGCCGGCCTCGGTGACGGAGGCGGGCGGGCTCGTGGGTGGCCTTGGTCCGGGGTTCGGTCGGACGGGCGCGCGCGTGGCCTCGGTCAGGGCTCGGCGGGGCTGGCTCGCCGGGGCCCTCGGTGAAGGGTCGGTCAGGTGGGCTCGGCCGGTGGCGGTACGTCGGTCAGCGCGCCGTGCGGCAGTCCGAGTTCGCGTTCCGCCGTGGTCAGGGCCATCCGGGTCACGGCCTGCGGCCGGTCGGTCCGGTCGGAGTTGGCGTGGGCGCCGAGGCCGTCGAGCACCACCAGGATCTGGATGGCGGTGGCCCGCGGGTCGTCCGTGCGGAACTCGCCGCGGGCGACGCCCTCGCGAATGAGCTGCTCAAGCCGGTCGTCGGAGGCGAGTTCCTGTTCGGTGACCCGGTCGCGCAGGACGGGCCGGTAGCGGCTGAGGTGCCGGGCGTTGATCCAGAGGCGGCTGATGTCGTCGTACGCCTCGCCCGCCGAGAGGGCGAAGTAGCGCGCGAGCCACTGCGTGGGCGTCCCGTGGGGGCGCTCCGCGGGCAGCAGCCCGTCGAGCTCGCCGGTGGCGGCCACGCTGAACGCCTCGCCCACCAGATCCTCCGCCGAGGGGAAGTAGTGGCTGATCAGGCCGGGTCGCACGGCGAGCTCCTCGGCGATCCGCCGCAGGGTGACGCACTCGAGCCCCTCGGTCAGGGCCACACGTGCGGCGGTCTCCACGATCTCCGCCCGCCGGGCTTCGGGTGTTTTCCGAACTCTCTTGCGCTGGACGCTTGACGACATAACCGCGATGCTATTGAGTGTGCGACCAATAAGCAACCAGGTGGGCACCACACGCATCCGGAGGGCCGCATGGCTTCCACGATCCCCGACCCGCTCCCAGGCCCTCAGGGCGCACAGGCCGCCTTGCGGGACACCGATCGGCCGGGCCGCATCGAGGCGCACGGCATCGACCACATCCCCGAGTCCGAGCGCCACGGCCACCCCCGCGAGCTCTTCTCCGTGTGGGCGGCGGCCAATGTCAACTACCTCAGCCTCGTCATCGGCGGGGCCCTCGTCCTGATGGGCCTGAACCTCTGGCAGGCCGTCGCCGTGACCGTCGTGGGCAACCTGTTCTGGCTGTTCCCCGGCCTTCTCGCCACCTCGGGCCCGGCCGCCGGCGCACCCAGCGAGGTGATCACCCGGGCCGTCTACGGCGTCCTCGGCAACCGCGTGAACAACGCGGTCGGCGGCTGGCTGGTCTCCGTCTGCTACTTCGCGCTCAACCTGGCCGCCGCGGCCACCGCCACCTTCGCGCTCGTCGAGAAGGCGGGCGTCACGGCCACCACCCCCGTCAAGGTGGCCGTCATCGTGGTCATCGCCGCGCTCACGCTGATCATCAGCGTCTACGGGCACGGCCTGATCATCACGCTGTACCTGCCGATCACCCTGGTCCTCGCCGCGGCCTTCACCGTCGTCGCGTTCGCCGTCCTGCGGCACGCCGACTTCTCGTACGCCCCCGCCGAGCGGCCCGGCGGAGTCGAGCTCTGGGCCCTGCTCCTCGCCGGCACCACGATGATCGCCTCGGGCCCGCTCTCGTACACCACGAGCGCCGACTTCTCGCGCTACCTGCCCCGCACCGCCTCGAAGAAGGCGATCATCGGCTGGAACGCGCTCGGCGCCTTCCTGCCCAGCGTCGTCGTCTGCTCGCTCGGCGCCTTCGCCGCCACGGCCGTCGACATGACCGACCCGCAGACCGCGCTCCAGGAGATCCTGCCCGGCTGGTTCGTCCCGGTCTTCCTGCTCGCCCTGGTCCTCGGCACCATCTCCATCAACGCCCTGACCGCGTACAGCGCGGGACTCGCGCTCCAGGCCGTCGGCCTCCGCATCCGACGCTCCGTCAGCGTCCTCTTCGACGGGGCCGTCGCCGTCGCCCTCACCCTCTACGGGCTCCTCGTCTCCGACTTCCTCGACACCGTCAGCAACGCCCTCCAGGTGATCACCGTCCTGATCGGCCCCCTGATGGCGGTGTACGCCACCGACGTCCTGCTCCGCCGCTGCCGCTACGACGGTCCCGCGCTCTCGGACGAGACCCCCGGCAGTCCCTTCTGGTACACCGCCGGCGTCAACCCGGCCGGTGCCGTCGCCCTCGTCGCCGGGGTCACCGCGGCGGCCCTCTGCGTCAACACCCTCTACACGGGCCCGATCGCCGCCGCCCTCGACGGTGTCGACCTCTCCCTCCCCGTCGGCATGGTCGTCGCCGCCGGCCTCTACGCCCTCCTGATGCGCAAGGACCGCACCCTGCTCGCCGCCCGGGCGGAGGCGTGAACAACCCGCGCCGTACGACCCTCCGGATCACCGGGGACACGCCCCGCCGGCGGGGCGAGGACCGCGGCCGGCAGGCCCGCGCCGGGATCACGCGCGCGTGGCGGGTGTACGAGGAGCTCTTCGCGACCGTCGCCGCCGGGAACGCCCGGACACTCGACGTACCCGCCCTCGCCCTGCGTACCGTCCGGGCGACCCGGGCCTGGGCGCCGGAGCTCGTCGCCGAGATGGAGGGAGTCGCCGAGGGCGCCGGAATGCCGTTCTGGACGATCGCCGCGCTCAACGCCCGCACCGAGATCCTCGCCGAGGCCGGCGCACCCCGCACGGGCGAGTGCTCCACCCTCGTCCGCACCGGCCCCCGGACCACCGGCGGCCAGTGCTGGGACTGGCACCAGGAACTCGCCGACGCCTGGCACCTCCAGACCGTGACCGGGGACACCCAGGGCTTCGCCGGGATCACCGAGCACGGCATCCTCGCGAAGATCGGCGTCAACGAGGCCGGCGTCGGCGTGCTCTTCAACATCCTCGGCCACACGGACGACGCCGCGACCGGCGTGCCCGTCCATCTCGTCGCCCGTCAGGTGCTCGGCGCGGCCGCGTCGTTCGCCGAGGCGGTCGGCATGCTGACCGGAGCCCCCGTCTCGGCCTCCACGGTCATCACCGTGGTGACCGCGGACCGGGCCGCGTCCGTGGAACTCGCCCCGGCAGGCTCGGCCGTGGTCGCCCCGGACGACCGGGGCTGGCTCGTGCGCACCAACCACTTCCTCGCCCCGGCCCTGGCCGCCGGGGAACTGCGCGGTCGCCGGGAAGCGGAGACGTACGACCGCCACCGGCTGCTCACGGAACGCGTGCTCACCCACGACGGCGGGCCCGGCACGGACGCGTCCGCCGTGTCCGACGCGGAGACGTACGGCCGGGAGGCATCCGGCTCGGAGGTGTCAGGCCCGGCGGCGCCCGACGCGGCGACGCCCGGCCCGGACGCGTCCCACGGCGTGGCGCCAGGCCCGAGCGCGCTCGGCCCCGACGCGCTCGTCCGCCTGCTCGCCGCCCATCGGGACGACGGTGCCGAGGTGTGCTGCCACGCCCCGGCCGAAGGCCGACTCGGCGGCCGGTGGGCGACCCTCGCCACCGTGGCCGTCGACCCGGCCGAGCGATCCCTCAGGGTGCACGGCGGCGGCCCCTGCTCGGCCGGCCCGGAGACCTGGACCCCGCTCACCGCGCCCCGGCGCTGACAGGGGGCGCTGACGCGGGGCGCGCCCACAACCGCGAACCGGTACCGCGCCGGGACCCTCAGCCCCGGCGTGCTCCCGCCGCCTCGACCAGGCCCCGCATCACCCGCAGGTCCTCGCCCATCTCCGGATGCCACTGGACGCCCAGGACCCAGGCCGGGTCGGCCAGCTCGACCGCCTCCACCGTGCCGTCCTCCGCGTGGGCGGAGACCGCGAGCCCCGCGCCCAGCCGGTCCACGGCCTGGTGGTGGTAGGTCGGGACGTCGGTGAGTTCGGGCACCAGGGAGGCGTACCGGCTCCCCGGCACCGGCTTCACCGCGTGCCGGCCGATCACCCCGACCGCCTCGACGTGCCCGTCCAGGTGCTGGATCAGCGTCCCGCCCCGGGCCACGTTCAGGAGCTGCATGCCCCGGCAGATGCCGAGCAGCGGGGTCCCGGAGGCGATGGCCGCGGCGATCAGGGCCAGCTCCCAGCCGTCCCGCTCCCGGGCCGGCGGGCCGGTACGGGAGTCGGGCTCGGCCCCGTACCGCACGGGCTCCACGTCCGCCCCGCCCGCGATCACCAGTCCGTCGAGCCGGGCCACGACCGCCGCGGCGGCCTCCGGCGCGTCGGGCGGCAGCATCACCGCGATGCCCCCGCTCTCCTGGACGAGCCGTGGGTACGGCGCGGGGAGCAGCGCGGCACGCATGTCCCACACGCCCCAGCGGGCCTGGTCCAGATAGGTGGTCACGCCGATGAGCGGCTTGGACACGGAACGTCCTCCGGGAGAGCGGTGTACGGGAGCGGGGGAAGGAGGCGGGGTGTGGTCGGGGCGGGGGGATCGGGTGCGGGCGGTCAGTCGCGGGAGAGTTCGGCCTCGGCGGCCGCGAGCGCGGCGAACTCCTCCTCGGGCGCCCTGGCCACCAGATGGTGTCGACTGTAGAACGCGAAGTAGGCGAGGGCGATCGCGTACACCCCGAGCGCCATGAACGCCGCCGTCCGGTCCACCAGGAAGGTCGCGACGAGCGCCGACAGGGCCAGGACGAAGGCCACCGACGAGGTGACGATGCCGCCGGGTGTGCGGTACGGCCGGTGCAGGCCCGGCTCGCGGCGCCGCAGCACGATGTGGGAGAGCGCCATCAGGGCGTACGAGATCGTGGCGCCGAACACGGCGATGTTCAGCATCCGGGCCCCGTCCCCGGTCCCGGCGGCCAGCGCGAAGCCGATCGCGCCGGGGATGAGGAGCCCCAGGTACGGAGACTTGCGGCGGCTGGTGAGGGAGAGGAAGCGGGGCAGATAGCCCGCCCGGGAGAGGGCGAACAGCTGACGCGAGCCGGCGTAGATGAGGGAGAAGAAGGAGGCGACCAGACCGGCGAGGCCCGCGTAGTTCACGAAACGGCTCAGCGCGGTCGGCTCGCCGTCGCCCTGGAGCGCCACGACCAGCGGGTTTCCCGCCTCCTGGACGGCGGCGGCGCCGCGCGCCCCGGTCGCGGCGAAGAAGGTCATCACGGCGAGCAGCACCAGGATGCCCATGGAGATCGCGAGCGCCTTCGGCATCGACCGCACCGGGTCCTTGGCCTCCTCGGCGGCGAGCGGCACGCCCTCCACGCCGAGGAAGAACCACATGCCGAAGGGGAACGCCGCCCAGATCCCGAGCAGACCGAACGGCAGCCAGGAGGTGGCCCCGAAGGCCTCGCCGTCGACCGGGATGTCGTTCAGTCCGTCGACGTGGAAGTCGGTGAGGGCGCCGAGCGCGAAGACGACGAGCGCCGCGACCGCGACGGCCGTCACGATCAGGCTGAAGCGAAGGGCCTCGCCCACGCCCCACAGGTGGATCCCGATGAAGAGGGCGAAGCAGACCAGATGGACGGGCCAGCCGGACTCCAGGCCGAACAGGCCGAGGGATTCGACGTAGTCGCCGATGAAGATGGAGATCGCGGCGGGCGCGAGGATGTACTCGATGAGGATCGCGGTTCCGGTGAGGAACCCGCCCCAGGTGCCGAGCGCCCGGCGGGCGAAGCCGTAACCGCCGCCTGCGGTGGGCAGGATGGCGGAGAGTTCGGCGAGGGCGAAGACCAGGCAGGCGTACATCGCGCCCATCAGGACCGTGGCGATGGCGAGTCCGCCGAAGCCCCCCTTGGAGAGGCCGATGTTCCAGCCGGAGAAGTCCCCGGAGACGACGTAGGCGACGCCGAGCCCGGTGAGCAGCAGCCATCCGGCGCTGCCGCGGCGCAGGGCGCGGCGCTCCAGATAGTCGTCCTGGGGAGGGGTGGTGCCTCCGGAACTCCCGGTGGTTTCTTCGAGCGTCATGGCAGCGTCAGCTCCCCGCAACAGGCCCAATGGATTGGAGCCATACCTTTGCGGTGCCGACGGGAGAGCGCAACCCCCGTGCGTTACTTTCGGGTTACGTACCCGGGGACGCCCGTCTCATGTCAGGAACCCCCGCAGCAGCGCCGCCGTCCCCGAGCAGTGCTCCCGCATCACCTCGCGCGCCGCGTCCGCGTCCCCGTCCAGGACCGCCTCCACCAGGGCGGTGTGCTGGTGCTGGGAGTGCTCCAGGTTGCGTACGAGCAGCGGGATGCAGTCAAGGAGATCGTTCACGGTCGCCCGTACGGCGGCGTACTGCGCGGTGAGCGTCGGCGAGCCGGAGAGCTCGGCCAGCGTGAGGTGGAGCAGGGTGTCCTGGCGGCGGTAGTCGGCCAGCGGGGCGTCATGGGTCGCCGCCACGGCGGTCCGCAGCCGCTCGGCACCCGCCGCGTCGAGACCGTGGGCCGCGCAGAGCCCGGCGGCCCCGACCTCAAGGACCTCGCGGAAGCGCAGGGTGTCCTCCATGTCGACCGTGGCGATCCGGCGGCGCAGCTCGTCCTCGTCGGCGGTCTGGACGCGGGGGAGCACGAACGTTCCGCCGTAGCGGCCGCGCCGGCTCTCCACGAGGCCCTGCTCCTGGAGGACCTTGAGGACCTCGCGCAGGGTCACCCGGCTGATCCCCATCCGGTCGGCGAGCTCCCGCTCGGCGGGCAGCCGCTCCCCGCCGGGCACGAGTCCGAGCCGTACCACCTGGAGGATCTGCTCCAGGGCCTCTTCGAAGCCGTTGCCCGCCCGGACCGGCCGCAGCACGGGCGTCAGCCGGTCCGCCGATTCACTCGTACTGGCCACGTTGTCGATTCCCTCTCGTCAGCACTTCCCAAGCAATGGTCTTCCGCAATACCTTATGGCTTCCGGCAGGCCGAAGGAGGAGCAATCCCGTGGCAGACCGCAAACCCCCGCTCACCGTCGAGGAGCTCCGCGCCCTCGTCGCGAGCGGCGAGATCGACACCGTCGTCCTGGCCTTCCCCGACATGCAGGGGCGGCTCCAGGGCAAGCGGTTCGCCGCCCCGTTCTTCCTGGACGAGGTACTCGGCCACGGCACCGAGGGGTGCAACTATCTCCTGGCCGTCGACACCGAGATGAACACCGTCGACGGCTTCGAGATGTCCTCCTGGGACCGCGGCTACGGCGACTTCGCGATGCACCCCGACCTCACCACCCTCCGCCGACTCCCCTGGAACGAGGCCACCGCCATGGTGACGGCGGACCTCGCGTGGGGCGACGGCACCCCCGTCGTCGCGGCGCCCCGCCAGATCCTCCGGCGCCAGCTGGAACGTCTCGCGGAGCACGGCTTCACCGCCCACGTCGGCACCGAGCTCGAGTTCATCGTCTTCAAGGACAGCTACGAGCGGGCCTGGGACGCGAACTACCGCGGCCTCACCCCCGCCAACCAGTACAACATCGACTACTCCGTCCTCGGCACCGGACGCATCGAACCCCTCCTGCGCCGCATCCGCAACGAGATGACCGGCGCCGGACTCACCGTCGAGTCCGCCAAGGGCGAGTGCAACCCCGGCCAGCACGAGATCGCCTTCAAGTACGACGAGGCCCTCGTCACCTGCGACGGACACGCCGTCTACAAGACGGGCGCCAAGGAGATCGCCGCCCAGGAGGGCTACTCGCTCACCTTCATGGCGAAGTACAACGAGCGCGAGGGCAACTCCTGTCACATCCACCTCTCCCTCCAGGACGCTGAGGGAAGGAACGTGATGGCCGGGGACGACCCGCACGGGATGTCCGCGATCATGCGGCACTTCCTCGCCGGACAGCTCGCCGCCCTCCGTGACTTCTCCCTCCTCTACGCCCCCAACATCAACTCCTACAAGCGGTTCCAGCCCGGCTCCTTCGCACCCACCGCGGTCGCCTGGGGCCACGACAACCGCACCTGCTCGCTCCGGGTCGTCGGCCACGGCCGCTCCACCCGCTTCGAGAACCGCCTCCCCGGCGGCGACGTCAACCCGTACCTCGCCGTCGCCGGCCTGGTCGCCGCCGGCCTGTACGGCATCGAGCAGCAGCTCGAACTCCCGGAGCCCTGCACCGGGAACGCCTACACCGCCGAGTACGCGCACGTCCCGACGACCCTGCGCGAGGCGGCCGAACTCTGGGAGACGAGCGAGATCGCCAAGGCCGCCTTCGGGGACGAGGTCGTCGCCCACTACCGCAACATGGCCCGCGTCGAACTCGACGCCTTCGACGCGGCCGTGACGGACTGGGAACTGCGGCGCTCCTTCGAACGCCACTGACGCGACCGCCGACCCCGTGGACGCGAACCCCTCCGACCCGCACACCGCCGAGAGGAACGAGTTGCTCCAGGTACTGAACCCGGCGACCGAGGAGCCGGTCGCCACCGTCCCCGCCGCCACCCCGGCCGACGTGGACGCCGCCGTCGCACGGGCCGCGACCGCCCAGCGCGGCTGGGCCGCCGCCGCGCCCGCCGACCGCGCCCGGCTGCTCCGCCGCTTCGCCGCCGTCGTCGACGACCACGTCGAGGAACTGGCCCGCCTCGAGGTCACCGAGGCCGGCCACACCATCGGCAACGCCCGCTGGGAGGCCGGCAACGTCCGCGACCTGCTCGACTTCTCCGCCGGGGGAGTGGAGCGCCTCAACGGACGCCAGATCCCGGTGGCCGGCGGCCTGGACATCACGATCCTCGAACCGCTCGGGGTCGTCGGCGTCATCGCCCCCTGGAACTTCCCGATGCCGATCGCCGCCTGGGCCACCGCACCCGCCCTCGCCGCCGGCAACGCCGTCCTCCTCAAGCCCGCCGAGACCACACCGCTCACCGCGCTCCGGCTCGCCGAACTCGCCCTGGAGGCGGGCCTGCCCGAAGGCCTCTTCCAGGTCCTCCCCGGCACCGGCCCGGTCGCGGGCAACGCCCTCGTCGAACACCCCGGTGTCGCCAAGATCGTCTTCACCGGCTCCACCAGGGTCGGCAAGTCGATCATGGCGAAGTGTGCCGGCCAGGTGAAGCGGGTCACCCTCGAACTCGGCGGCAAGAGCCCCAACATCGTCTTCGCCGACGCGGACCTCGAAGCCGCCGCCGCGGCCGCGCCCATGTCGTTCCTCGACAACAGCGGCCAGGATTGCTGCGCCCGTACGCGCATCCTCGTCCAGCGGAGCGCGTACGACCGCTTCATGGAGCTGCTCACCCCCGCGATCGAGGAGATCGTCGTCGGCGACCCCGCTGACGAGCGCACCCAGATGGGCCCGCTCATCTCCCGCGCCCAGCTCGACCGCGTCCGCTCCTACGTGCCGGACGACCTCCCCGGCGTCCGCGGCAAGGCCCCCGAGGGCCCCGGCTTCTGGTTCCCGCCGACCGTCCTCACCGGCCTCTCCGAGGACGCCCCCTGCGCCGTGGAGGAGGTCTTCGGACCCGTCGCCGTCGTCCTCCCCTTCGAGGACGAGGCCGACGCGATCCGCCTCGCCAACGCCACCGAGTACGGCCTGTCCGGCTCGATCTGGACCCGGGACGTCGGCCGCGCCCTGCGCGCCTCGCGCGCCGTCCGGGCCGGCAACCTCTCCGTCAACTCCCACTCCAGCGTCCGCTACTGGACCCCGTTCGGCGGCTACCAGCAGTCCGGCCTCGGCCGCGAACTCGGACCCGACGCACTGACCGCCTTCACCGAAACCAAGAACGTCTTCATCAGCACGGAGGCCTGAGCACCCATGACCAGCACCCGCACCGAAGAGATCGTCTGCCGCCGGCTCGTCGGCCGCACCGCCGTCATCACCGGAGCCGGCAGCGGCATCGGCCTCGCCACCGCCCGCCGCCTGGCCTCCGAGGGCGCCCACGTCGTCTGCGGCGACATCGACGAGACCGCCGGCAAGGCCGCCGCCGAGGAGGTCGGCGGAACCTTCGTGAAGGTCGACGTCACCGACCCCGAGCAGGTCGAGGCGCTGTTCAGGACCGCCTTCGACACCTACGGCTCCGTCGACATCGCCTTCAACAACGCCGGCATCTCGCCGCCCGACGACGACTCCATCCTGGAGACCGGCCTGGAGGCCTGGAAGCGCGTCCAGGACGTCAACCTCACCTCGGTCTACCTGTGCTGCAAGGCCGCCCTGCCGTACATGCGCCGCCAGGGCAAGGGCTCCATCATCAACACCGCCTCCTTCGTCGCGATCATGGGCGCGGCCACCAGCCAGATCTCGTACACCGCCTCCAAGGGCGGCGTGCTCGCGATGTCCCGCGAGCTGGGCGTGCAGTTCGCCCGCGAGGGCATCCGCGTCAACGCCCTGTGCCCCGGCCCGGTGAACACCCCGCTCCTCCAGGAGCTGTTCGCCAAGGACCCGGAGCGGGCCGCCCGCCGCCTGGTCCACATCCCGGTCGGCCGCTTCGCCGAGGCCGAGGAGATCGCCGCCGCGGTCGCCTTCCTCGCGAGCGACGACTCGTCCTTCGTCAACGCCAGCGACTTCCTGGTCGACGGAGGCATCGCGGGCGCGTACGTGACGCCCCTCTAGACCGCCGCCACACCCCCCACACCCCCACATCCCCACCCGGCAGCCGGGCGTCGCGAGGCGCCCGGCTGTCCGGCGTCCGCAGCTGCCCCGACCGGAGAGTGATCATGAACCAGCGTGCCCGGCTCCGTTCGTCCGCCGTCACCGCCGTCACCGCCGTCACCGCCCTCGCCGCGACGGGCCTCGCCTCCGCCGGCGCCGCCGAGGCGAGCCCCCGGAACCACCGCCCGCCCCGGCCCTGCCCCACCCTGACGATCTCGGAGGGCTGGTACGGCGACAACAAGGCCCGCATCGACGCCCTCGTCGCCGAGCACTGCCACGACAAGGGCAGAAAGCCCGTCGCCGTCTTCGACTGGGACAACACCGTCATCAAGAACGACGTCGGCGACGCCACCTTCCACTGGCTCCTCCGCAACGACCGGGTACGCCCGCCCCGGAACGGCGACTGGTCCACCACCAGCCGCCACCTCACCCCCGAGGCGGCCACCGCCCTCGGCGCGGCCTGTCCCACCGGAGTGCGCGTCCTGCCCACGGCCACCGACACCCGCTGCGCCGACGAGCTCCTCTCCGTCTACGCCTCGGGCGCCACCACGGCCGGGAAGACCGCCTTCACGGGCCACGACCGACGCCGGACGGAGCCGCAGTACGCCTGGCTCGCCCAGCTCCTGCGCGGCTGGACCACCCGACAGGTCGAGTCGTTCGCCGCCGCCGCCCGCGCCGAGAACCTCGCCGCCCCGCAGGGCGCCACCCAGCGCGTCGGCACCTCCCAGGTCACCGGCTGGGTCCGCTACTACCCGCAGCAGCGCGACCTGATCCGCACCCTCCAGGACGCCGGCTTCGACGTCTGGATCGTCTCCGCCTCGCCCGAACCCGTCGTCGACGTCTGGGCGAAGGGCGTCGGCGTCGCCGCCTCCCACGCCATCGGCATCCGCAACACCACCGAGCGCGGTCGGCTCACCGCCCACCTCAAGGGCTGCGGAACGGTACGGGACGGCGAGGACACGATGATCACCTACATCGACGGCAAGCGCTGCTGGATCAACCAGGAGATCTTCGGCGTCCGCGGCCCCGCCGCCGAGCGGGTGCAGCCCGCCTCGCGGCGCCAGGTGTTCGCCGCGGGCGACTCCGACACCGACGTCTCGTTCCTGCGCGACGCCACCGGCCTGCGTCTGGTCCTCAACCGCAACAAGAACGAACTCATGTGCCGGGCCTACGAGAACGGCGACGGCCGCTGGATCGTCAACCCCATGTTCATCGAGCCGAAGCAGCGGAAGGCCACCCCGTACCCCTGCGCCGGCACCGGCTACACGGCGGGCGACGGCACGGCGGAGCCGGTCCGGCGGTCCGACGGAAGCGTGATCCCGGACCAGCCGGACAAGGTCTTCTGACGAGGAAGGCCTGGAGGAGGGCCTGGGGTGAGGGCCTAGAGGAAGGTCTGGCCCTCGCCCCGGTAGGTGGGGACGGTGGCGGTGATCCGGTCACCCTCGATCAGCCGCAGACTCGCGAACCGCTCACACAGCTCGCCCGCCTTCGCGTGCCGGAACCACACCTTGTCGCCGATCCGCAGATCGTCGGCGGGCGAGCCGATCAGCGGGGTCTGCACCTCGCCCGGACCCTCCTGGGGGTCGTACGCGAGCCCCTCCGGCAGATACGGCACGGGCAGCCGGTCGGGCCCGGCGGCCCCGGACGCCGGATAGCCGCCCCCGAGGACCGTCACCACCCCGACCCCCGGCCGCCGGACGACGGGCTGCGCGAAGAGAGCCGCGGGCCGCCCGGTGAACGAGGTGTAGTTGTCGAAGAGCCGCGGCACGTAGAGCCCCGAACCCGCGGCGATCTCCGTCACCGCGTCCTCGGCGGCCGTGTGCTGCACGCTGCCGGTGCCGCCGCCGTTCACGAACTCCAGGTCCGGCGCCACGGCCCGTACGGCACGCACCACGGCCGCCCTGCGCTCGGCCAGCTCCCTGCGGGCCGCCGCCTGCATCAGCCGAATCGCCCGCGACCGCAGCGGCCGGCCCGCGATCGCGTCCCCGACCCCCGCGACATGCCCCTCGTACGCCATGATCCCGACCAGCCGGAACCCGGGACGCCGCACCACCGAACGGGCCAGCTCCGCGAGTTGCGCGGGCTCGCGCAGCGGGGAGCGACGGGCACCGACACGGATCCGGCCGCCGAGGAGGCTGAGCGCCGTGTCCAGCTCCAGACAGACCCGGACCTCCTCCGTCCCGCCCGCGCGGGAGGCGTCGATCAGATCCAGCTGCGCCACGTCGTCGACCATCACCGTCACGGCGGCGGCCAGCTTCGGATCGCGCGCCAGCTCACCGAAGCCGGTGCGGTCCGCCGACGGATAGGCGAGGAGCACGTCCTCGAACCCGGCACGGGCCAGCCACAGCGACTCGTCGAGCGTGAACGACATGATCCCGGCGAAGCCCTCGCGCGCCAGCACCCGTTCCAGGAGTGCCCGGCACCGCACGGACTTGCTCGCGACCCGGACGGGCTTGCCGCCGGCCCGGCGCACGAGGTCGTCCGCGTTGGCGTCGAAGGCCTCCAGATCGACGATCGCCACGGGCGCGTCGAGATGAGCGGTGGCCCGGTCGTAGCGGGCCCGGTCGGCGGCACGGGGAGTCATGGCCCGAGCTTGCCAGACAGGTTTACGGGTGGGTAGCCCCTGGGTTCCCGTACCAGGGGGAACAGCCCGTAGAGTGACGGGCATTGTCGACACGAGCGGGGGGACGGGGATGACCGGCGAACAGCGCCCCGGCACGACCTCCCGCATCACGGACGCCCTCCTCCGACCGGACCCGGCCCCGGCCCCGCCCGAGATGGAGATGACGACGCGGCTGCGACCGATCAGGCCGGGGGACGCGCCGCCGACGCCAGGGGGCGGACCGGTGGCCCCGGGGACCCTGCCGAGGCCCGCCGAGACCGCGCCCCGCCCGGCGGCGGGGCCCACGGCCCCGCGGACCGGGACCCCGCCCCGCCCCACGGCCGCACCGACGGCACCGCCGCGCGCGGCCTCGACGCCTGCGGTGCGCCCGGAGTCCGGCCCGGCGTCCCGAGCGCCCGAGGCTCCGGTGCGGCCCGCGGCCCCCGCAAGCCCGCCTGGGGGTACGGCTCCAGGGCGCCCCGCATCGGCGACGCCCGGCCCGGCGGCCCCTCCTGCGGCCGGGTCACGCCCGGCGACCCCGTCCGGTGGGGTCTCCGGCCCGACGGCTCCGCCCCGGGCGAGCGCGGCGGCCTCGCAGCCGATGCCTCCGTTGGCGGGTTCCGCGGGTTCGACGCCGACCACGCCGTCCCGGCCGGCGGCCACGCCGCCCCGCCCGACGACCGCTCCGTCCCGGCCGGCGACCACGCCGTCCCGCCCGACCACCGCTCCGGCTGCGCCGTCCCGCCCGACGGCTCCTCCGGGCTCCCCGGTCTCCGCGGTGGCCTCCGCCGCGGTGGCCTCGGGCGAGACCGGCGACTCGCCCCGGTCGACGCCCGCTCCTTCAGCCCCCGCCCCCGCCTCCGCCACGGGTCCGGCGGCCGCCGCTCCGGGCCGGCCGACGTCCGGTCCCGCCGCTCCGGCGCCCGGCGCCCCCTGGCAGCCCGCGCCCCCGGCCCCGTCCCGCCCCGCGCCCACCACCCTCCCGCGGCCGGCCGCGGGGCCCACCGCCCCCCGTCCGCAGCCCGCGCAGGCGGCCCCCGCGCCCGCCCGGCCGGCGCCCCGCCGGACGAACTCCGCGCCGACCGCCGCGGGCCCCGCCCCGGTCGCTCCCGCCCACGCGAGCCGGACGATCCCCGCGCCCGCCGCCGCGGGCCCCGCCCCGGTCGCACCCGCGCACGCGAGCGCTCCCGCGCACGCGGGTCCCCTCCCGCACGCCGTGCCCCACCACGCCCGGCCCCACGCCACCCCGTTCGGCCACCCCCACGGACACGGGGCCCACCGGGCCACCACCACCGCCCCGCCGCCCGAGACCCCCGTCGAGACCACCACGCGGCTCCGGCCGGTGCGGGAGCGGCGGACCGGGCGGGCCATCGCCGTCGGCGTCTGCGCCGTGCTCGGCATCGGGCTCATCGGCGGGGCGCTCACCGGCATGTGGCTGGCCGCCGCCGAGCCGGGGGAGCCCGCCGAACCCGCCGGGTACACCGAGGCCAAGGACCTCTGGCACAACGCCCCCGTCGACACCCTCTTCCCCCGCACCCTCGCGGGACCCGGCGCGGGACCCGGCGGCGCCGCCCGTACCTGGACCCGGATCGTCGTCGCCCCCGACGCCGCCTGCTCGCCGGCCGTCCTGGCCAAGGGCCTCCTCGCCACCCTCGGGCCGCTCGGCTGCGAGCGCGTCCTGCGCGCCACGTACACCGACGCCACCGCCAGCAGCGTGATCACCGTCGGGATCGTCTTCACCCGCGCCGACGCCACCACGCAGAGCACCCTCGGCCAGGGCCTCACCAGCCGCCTCGGCCAGGACGTCCCCCCGGCGCTCGCCGGCCCCGGCACCGTCGCCGCCCGCTTCGGCGCGAAGCAGCGGGCCGGCTGGTGGCTGAACGCCCCCGCCGACCTCCCCGTCGTCGTCACCGCCGTCTCCGGCTTCGCCGACGGCCGCGCCGTCGACGCCCCGCAGCCCGCCGACCGTGCCATGACCGCGGGTCGCACCGACGCCACCGCGCAGTCCGGCCTCGGCCACGAGGCCAAGAACATCACCCTCCGGTTCGAGCAGCTGCTGCGCACGGCCGTCGCCCCGCCGAAGAAGGACGAGGAGAAGGACGCCCGGTGACCCGCCTCCGTACCCCCGCGGCCGTCCTCCTCGCCACCGCCTTCGCCGTCCTCCCCGCCACCACCACACCCGCGTACGCCGACACCATCCGGGCCCGGCAGTGGGGCCTCCAGGCCCTCCACACCACGGAGGCCTGGCGGACCACGAAGGGCGAGGGCATCACCGTCGCCGTCCTCGACACCGGCGTCGACGCCCAGCACCCCGATCTCGAGGGCTCGGTCCTCACCGGCCGCGACCTCGTCGGCTTCGGCGCCTCCCGGGGCGACCGCGCCTGGGCCCGGCACGGCACCGCCATGGCCGGGATCATCGCCGGGCACGGCCACGGCCCCGACGGCGGCGACGGCGTCCTCGGCATCGCGCCCGACGCCAGGATCCTGCCCGTCCGGGTCATCCTCGAAGGCACCGACAAGTCCCGCGACAAGGCCCGCAAGACCCGGGGCACCGCCCTCGCCGAAGGCATCCGGTGGGCCGCCGACCACGGTGCCGACGTCATCAACATGTCCCTGGGCGACGACTCCAAGTCCGCCCACCCGGACGCCGGCGAGGACGCCGCCGTCCAGTACGCGCTCGCGAAGGGCGTCTCCGTCGTCGCCTCCGCCGGCAACGGCGGCGAGAAGGGCGACCACATCTCGTACCCCGCCGCCTACCCCGGCGTCATCGCCGTCACGGCGGTCGACCGCTACGGCACCCACGCCTCCTTCTCCACCCGCCGCTGGTACGCCACCGTCAGTGCTCCCGGGGTCGACATCGCCATCGCCGACCCCGACCGGCGGTACTACGAGGGGTGGGGGACCAGCGCCGCCGCCGCGTTCGCCTCCGGCGCCGTCGCCCTCGTCCGCTCCGCGCACCCCGACCTCACCCCGGCGCAGGTCAAGCGGCTCCTCATCGACACCGCCCGCAGCCGCCCCAAGGGCGGCCGCAGCGACGCCAAGGGGTACGGAACGGTCGACCCGGCCGCCGCGATCGAGGCCGGCGCGAAGATCAAGGGCGGCGACCCCACGACCACGGCCACCGGCTACCAGGGCCGCTACTTCGGCCCCGGACCCCTCCCCGCTCCCGAGGAGAGCCGCCCCGTCGGCCTGCTCGCCCCGCTCACCGGCGGCCTCGGCGCCCTGCTCCTCCTCACCGCCGTGATCCTCCGCCGCGCCCACCGCACCCGATAGACCCGCCAGGACCCGCGCCAGGACCCGGCGGACCGACCGCGCCCGCCCGGCGGTTAGGCTCGGTGCGTGGCGCTCAAGAACATCCCGGACCCCGGTTTCTCCGACGACGACGGCACTGCCGACCCGCGGCTCGCCGCGGCCCTCGCGGCCTGGGCGGAGGACAGAACCGCCCACGGCCCCGTCCTCGACGCGCTGCGGGAGGCCCGGCTGCTCGTCCCCGTCGTCGCCGTCCTCGGCGAGGTCGAGACCGACGAGAACGGCCTGCGGCGCGAGAAGACCAGCGACATGGCGGTCCCCACCCTCACCGCGGGTGACCGGCGCGCCCTGCCCGCCTTCACCTCGATCGCCTCGCTCGCCCTGTGGGACCCGGAGGCCCGGCCCGTCGCCGTCCCGCTCCACCAGGCGCTCCAGGCGGCCGCGCACGAGAAGGCCGACACGGTCGTCCTCGACCTCGCGGGCCCGGTGCCGTACCAGCTGACCGGCCCGGCCCTGCTCGCCCTCGCCGAGGGCCGCACCAGCGCCGACCCGCTCGACGACCCCGCCGTACGGGAAGCGGTACGGGCCGCCGTCGCCGCCGAGCCCGCGGTGCTCCGCGCCCACCTGGGCCCCGGCGCCGCCGACGGCACCCTCGCCCTGGTCCTCGCCGAGAGCGGCTCCCCGGCGGAGGCCGCCCAGCGCGTGGCCCGCGCCCTGGCCGCCGACGAAACACTGAGGGCCCGCCTGGTGCGGGGCCTCGACCTGGCACTCCTGCCGGCCTCGGCCACCCCTCCGGGCGAGCCCTTCTACGTGAGGAAGTGAGCGACGGGGGCGGACCCCCGCCCCCGAACGGTTCCTAGCCGTACACCGGTCCGGTGTACTTCTCGCCCGGTCCCTGGCCCGGCTCGTCCGGGATCAGGGACGCCTCGCGGAAGGCGAGCTGGAGGGACTTCAGGCCGTCCCGCAGGGGAGCCGCGTGGAAGGACGAGACCTCCGTCGCGCCGGCGTCGAGCAGGCCCGCGAGCGCGTGCACCAGCTTGCGGGCCTCGTCGAGGTCCTTGTACTTGTCGCCCTCCTCGGTGAGCCCGAGCTTCACCGCGGCGGCGCTCATCAGGTTGACGGCGACGGTCACGATCACCTCGACCGCGGGGACCTCCGCGATGTCGCGGGTCATGGCGTCGAAGTCGGGGGCATCGGCGGTGTCGGGGGAGTCCGGGGACTCGTTCTGGGGCGTCTCGCTCATGCCTCATACGATATGCCGGTCCTCGGTTAGCGGAGACCGCCGGGTCCTGCTAACCTTGTGTAACGACCGGCCGGACACGTGTGTGCCCGGCCCACAAGTGGAGGCTCCGTACTCCCACCTGACCACCCTCACGGGTGGCGGGTCACCGGTCAGGTGGCGCCCATCGTTCCGTACGGACGATGGAGCCGCCCGATGCGCGCCCCGCGGTTGACCGCGGCGGTGCTCCGGTATTTCTTTGGAGCCCCGCCTGTGTCCCGTCCGGGGCGTTTTTCATGTGCCGGCTCGGTTGGTCTCACCAGAAACAGACATGCGCGTCCGTCCGCCAGGCGGTCGCGTGGTGCTACCGAGGAGGATCCATCAGCGCCGAGCCCCGCATCAACGACAGGATTCGCGTTCCCGAGGTGCGACTTGTCGGACCCAGCGGCGAGCAGGTCGGGATTGTTCCGCTTGCCAAGGCCCTGGAGCTCGCACAGGAGTACGACCTCGACCTGGTCGAGGTCGCGGCGAACGCCCGTCCGCCCGTGTGCAAGCTCATGGACTACGGGAAGTTCAAGTACGAGTCGGCCATGAAGGCCCGTGAGGCGCGCAAGAACCAGGCGCACACGGTCATCAAGGAGATGAAGCTCCGGCCGAAGATCGACCCGCACGACTACGACACCAAGAAGGGTCACGTCGTCCGGTTCCTCAAGCAGGGTGACAAGGTCAAGATCACGATCATGTTCCGTGGTCGTGAGCAGTCCCGTCCCGAGCTTGGTTTCCGGCTGCTGCAGCGGCTGGCGTCGGACGTCGAGGAGCTTGGCTTCATCGAGTCCAACCCGAAGCAGGACGGCCGGAACATGATCATGGTTCTCGGCCCGCACAAGAAGAAGACCGAGGCCATGGCCGAGGCGCGTGAGGCCCAGGCCGCACGCAAGGCCGAGCGCCAGGGCGTCACCTCCGAGGAGACGTCCGAGGCTCCGGTCGCCGAGACCGAGGCTGCTGAGGCTCCGGTCGTCGAGGCCGAGGCGGAAGCCCCGGCCGAGACCCCCGAGGCGTGACCCGCGGGGCTGCCACCCAGGCAGCCCCGGGCCCCGCCCGGAACCACCAAACGAAGAATTGACGCTCCCGGATCTCCGGTGCCCGCACCGGTGGGGAGCGCCACTGACGAGGAGATACGGCGCGATGCCGAAGAACAAGACGCACTCCGGTGCCAAGAAGCGCTTCAAGGTCACCGGCACCGGCAAGATCCTGCGCGAGCGCGCCGGCAAGCGCCACCTGCTCGAGCACAAGTCGTCCAAGCTGACGCGTCGCCTCACCGGCAACGCCGAGATGGCCCCGGGTGACGCCGCCAAGATCAAGAAGATGCTGGGCATCTGAGTTTGATCTCCCGCTCTCGGCGACGAGAGCTTCCGGCCAAGTCCGGGAACCATCCGTTTTTCGGGTCGTGTGAGGACCACCACGACCCCGCTACAAGGAGTTAACAAGTGGCACGCGTCAAGCGGGCAGTCAACGCCCACAAGAAGCGCCGGGCGATCCTCGAGGCGGCCTCCGGCTACCGCGGTCAGCGCTCGCGCCTGTACCGCAAGGCCAAGGAGCAGGTCACCCACTCGCTGGTCTACAACTACAACGACCGCAAGAAGCGCAAGGGCGACTTCCGTCAGCTGTGGATCCAGCGCATCAACGCGGCTGCCCGTCTGAACGGCATGACGTACAACCGCCTCATCCAGGGTCTGAAGGCCGCCAACATCGAGGTGGACCGCAAGATCCTCGCCGAGCTGGCCGTCAACGACGCCAACGCGTTCGCCGCGCTGGTCGAGGTCGCGCAGAAGGCTCTGCCGGCCGACGTCAACGCCCCGAAGGCCGCCGCCTGATCTTCCAGGCCGCAGTACCTCTGCCCGGACCCGCAGGCGCGCACGCGTCTGCGGGTCCGGGTGCGTCTGCCCCCTGAAGGGTGTTCGGTGGAGGTGGGCCGCCCAGGCCCGAAGCGCCACCGACCTCCGGCCGCGAGACCGACCCCGCCTCCGGCCCCGAGACCGCCCCCGCCTCCGCGACCGGCCCCGGTCCCGAGACCGGCCACCGCAGGTCACGCGACCGGACCCCGAAGCCCCGGCCTCTGAAGCCGGGACCCCCGAAGCCCCGGATCCCGAAGCCACCCGGCACGAAGAGAGAACCGCCGCACCTCATGGTCACCCCCGAGCTGATCTCCCCGCGTTCCCCGCGCGTCGTCGCCGCCCGGCGGCTCGCCAAGCGCAACTTCCGGGGCAAGGACCGCCTCTTCATCGCCGAGGGCCCGCAGGCCGTCCGTGAGGCGGTCGAGCACCGCGGCTCCACCGGAGAGCCCACGCTCGTCGAGCTCTTCACCACCGTCGAGGCCGCCGAGCGCTACAGCGCCATCATCGAGGCCGCCCTCGCCGCCGGGGCCCGCGTCCACCACGCCTCCGACGCCGTCCTCGCCGAGGTCTCCCAGACCGTCACCCCGCAGGGGCTCGTCGGTGTCTGCCGGTTCCTCGACTCGCCGTTCGAGGAGATCGTCGCGGCGCGCCCCAAGCTGGTCGCCGTCCTCGCCCACGTACGCGATCCCGGGAACGCCGGCACGGTGCTGCGCTGCGCCGACGCGGCCGGCGCCGACGCGGTCGTCCTCACCGACGCCTCCGTCGACCTGTACAACCCCAAGTCCGTCCGGGCCTCCGTCGGTTCGCTCTTCCACCTGCCGGTCGCCGTCGGTGTCCCCGTCGAGCAGGCCGTCGCCGGGCTGAAGAGCGCGGGCGTACGGATCCTCGCCGCGGACGGGGCCGGTCAGGACGACCTCGACGCCGAGCTGGACGCCGGCACCATGGGCGGGCCCACCGCCTGGATCTTCGGCAACGAGGCCTGGGGGCTGCCCGAGGAGACCCGGGCCCTCGCCGACGCCGTCGTCCGCGTCCCGATCCACGGCAAGGCCGAGAGCCTCAACCTCGCGACGGCCGCCGCGGTCTGCCTGTACGCCTCCGCTCGCGCACAGCGGCCCCGAACCTCCGCCTGAGGGGTCCATTCCGCCCTCCCCGCCCAGTAGAGTGACGCACTCGGGGGCCCACTGCGCTACACGGAGGGGTGGGGTACGGGGATGACGGTCGGCACGGACAGTCCCGCACAGGCACGGAGCGCCGAGCCGCACGCCCAGGAGCCACCGGGCCGGGCGCCCGCACCGGACGCCCGGGACCGGGCCGACGCCGACGGGTTCGCCGGTGTGCTGCCCGACGACCTGCCCGACGGGCTCGTCGTCGCCGACGAGACCGGCCGGGTCGTCACCTTCAACGCCGCCGCCAGCCGAATCACCGCCGTCCCCGGCGACAAGGCCCTCGGCCTCCCCCTCGACCAGGCGCTGCCGCTCGAAGACCTCAAGGGACGCCGCTGGTGGGCCCTGACCGACCCGTACGGCGGCCTCGCCACCCGCCGCGGCCAGCCCGAGCGCAATCTGCTGCTGCCCGGCGGCCGTGAGGTCCTCGTCTCCGCCCGGTACATCCGCGAGCACCCCACCGGACCGGTCCGCCGGGTCGTGGTCTGTCTGCGCGGCACCGAGGCACGCCGCCGCACCGAGCGCAGCCACGCCGAGCTCATCGCCACGGTCGCCCACGAACTCCGCTCCCCGCTCACCTCCGTCAAGGGCTTCACCGCCACCCTCCTCACCAAGTGGGAGCGGTTCAACGACGAGCAGAAGCGGCTGATGCTGGAGACCGTCGACGCCGACGCGGGCCGCATCAAGCGGCTCATCGCCGAGCTCCTCGACATCTCCCGGATCGACTCCGGCCGGCTCGAGGTACGGCGCCAGCCCGTCGACATCGCCGCCGCCATCGGCCGGCACGTCCAGGTGCACATCACCGGCGGCCAGCCCCCGGACCGGTTCTTCGTCCGGATCATGCCCGGGCTGCCCGCGCTCTGGGCCGACCCCGACAAGATCGACCAGATCCTCGGGAACCTCCTCGAAAATGCGGTGCGCCACGGCGAGGGAACCGTCACCATCGAGGTGGCACCCGCCAGGACGTGCGCCGACGGAGAAGAGGGGACGGAGGTCACCGTGAGCGACGAGGGCCCCGGCATCCCCGAGGAGTCGATGAGCCGCGTCTTCACCCGCTTCTGGCGGGGCAGCAAGCGCGGCGGCACCGGGCTCGGCCTCTACATCGTCAAGGGCGTCGTCGAGGCCCACGGCGGAACCATCACCGTCGGCAGGGGCCCCCGAGGCGGGGCCGAGTTCCGATTTATGCTGCCCGTCGGCACCCCGGCCCATCTCGCCTGACGAGATCCAGCACGAAGTCCGACCGGATCGGACAGGATCGGACGAGATCGAAAGCCGCCCGGGCCGCCCACGGGCTCATTCGCGTCCCCCCACCCCGTTAGACTCGTCCTTTGGCACGTTTGCGCCCTTGACGTCGAGCGGGGCCGCCCAGCCAAGCCAACGGAAGCACGGGAAGAGATGTCCGCACCCAATAAGTCGTACGACCCGGTTGAGGTCGAGGCACTGAAACCGGAAGAGATCGAGCGCATGCGGGACGAGGCGCTCGCCGCCTTCGCCGCCGCGGGCGACCTCGACGCGCTCGCGCACGCGAAGACGGCGCACACCGGTGGCACCTCGCCGCTGGCGCTCGCCAACCGGGAGATCGGTGCCCTGCCCCCGCAGGCCAAGGCCGCCGCCGGAAAGATCGTGGGCCAGGCCCGCGGCATCGTCTCCAAGGCGCTCGCCGCCCGCCAGACGGAGCTGGAGGCCGAGCGCGACGCGCGCGTCCTCGTCGAGGAGGCCGTCGACGTCACCCTGCCGTACGACCGCGTCCCGGCCGGTGCCCGCCACCCGCTGACCACGCTCATGGAGCGCGTCTCCGACGTGTTCGTCTCCATGGGGTACGAGGTCGCCGAGGGCCCCGAGGTCGAGGCGGAGTGGTTCAACTTCGACGCCCTCAACTTCGTACCGGACCACCCGGCGCGCCAGATGCAGGACACCTTCTTCGTCGAGGGGCCGGAAGGCACCACGGGCGACGAGTCCGGTGTCGTGCTGCGCACGCACACCTCGCCGGTCCAGGCCCGCACCCTCATCGACCGGGAGCCCCCGGTCTACGTCGTGTGCCCCGGCCGCGTCTACCGCACCGACGAGCTCGACGCCACGCACACCCCGGTCTTCCACCAGATCGAGCTGCTCGCCGTCGACGAGGGCCTGACCATGGCCGACCTCAAGGGCACCCTGGACCACATGGTCCAGGCGCTCTTCGGCCCGGACATGAAGACCCGGCTGCGCCCGAACTTCTTCCCCTTCACCGAGCCGTCCGCCGAGATGGACATGCTCTGCTACGTCTGCCGCGGCGAGTCCGTCGGCAACCCGGACCGCCCCTGCCGCACCTGCGGCAGCGAGGGCTGGATCGAGCTGGGCGGCTGCGGCATGGTCAACCCGAAGGTGCTCGTCGCCTGCGGTGTGGACCCCGAGAAGTACAGCGGATTCGCCTTCGGGTTCGGCATCGAGCGGATGCTGATGTTCCGCCACAACGTCGACGACATGCGAAACATGGTCGAGGGTGACGTCCGGTTCACCCGGCCGTTCGGGATGGAGATCTGATGCGGGTCCCGCTTTCTTGGCTGCGGGAGTACGTCGACCTGCCGGCGACGGAGACCGGCCGCGACGTCCAGGCCAAGCTCATTTCGGCAGGCCTCGAGGTCGAGACCGTCGAGCAGCTCGGCGCCGGCCTGACCGGCCCGCTGGTGGTCGGCAAGGTCCTCACCATCGAGGAGCTGACGGAGTTCAAGAAGCCCATCCGCTTCTGCACCGTCGACGTCGGCCAGGCCAACGGCACCGGCGAGCCCCAGGAGATCATCTGTGGCGCCCGGAACTTCGCCGCCGGTGACAAGGTCGTCGTGGCCCTGCCCGGCGCCGTGCTCCCCGGTGACTTCCGGATCGCCGAGCGCAAGACGTACGGCCGGGTCTCCCGGGGCATGATCTGCTCCGGCGACGAGCTCGGCATGGGCGACGACGGCACCCACGGCATCATCGTGCTGCCGCCGGAGCTCGAGATCGGCATCGACGCCACGAAGCTCCTGGAGCTGTACGACGAGGTCCTCGACATCGCCGTCACCCCGGACCGCGGCTACTGCCTCTCGATGCGCGGCGTCGCCCGCGAGACCGCCATCGCGTACGGCCTGCCCCTGCGCGACCCGGCGCTGCTCGACGTGCCCGCGCCCAACTCGTACGGCTACCCGGTCCGGGTCACCGACCCGATCGGCTGCGACCGCTTCACCGCGCGCACCGTCGTCGGTCTGCAGCCCGAGGCCCGGTCCCCGATCTGGCTGCGCCGCCGCCTCCAGAAGGCCGGCATGCGTCCGATCTCGCTCGCGGTCGACGTCACGAACTACGTGATGCTCGAACTCGGCCAGCCGCTGCACGCCTACGACCGGAGCCGTCTCGACGGCCCCATCGGGGTGCGTCGCGCCGAGGCCGGCGAGAAGATCACCACGCTCGACGGCACCGTCCGCGTCCTGGACGCGGCGGACCTGGTCATCACCGACGACCGCGGTCCTATCGGCATCGCCGGCGTCATGGGCGGTGCCAACACGGAGATCGCCGACCCCGAGACGGACCCGGAGACCGGGGTCGTCACCGGCACCTCCGAGATCGTCATCGAGGCCGCGCACTTCGACGCGATCTCGATCGCCCGCACCGCGCGCCGCCACAAGCTGGCCTCCGAGGCGTCCAAGCGCTTCGAGCGCGGTGTCGACCCGCAGGCCGCGGCCGCCGCCGCCCAGCGCTGCGTCGACCTGCTCGTGCTGCTCGCGGGCGGCACGGCCGAGGCCGGCGTCACCGAGATCAGCGCCCCGTCCGCGCCGCGCACGATCACCATGCCGGCGAACCACCCGGACAAGGTCGCGGGCGTCGGCTACGGCCGCGAGACCGTCGTCCGCCGCCTCCAGGAGGTCGGCTGCGACGTCTACGGCCAGGACGAGCTCATCGTCACCGTGCCGTCGTGGCGCCCCGACCTCAACGAGCCGAACGACCTCGCCGAAGAGGTCATCCGGCTGGAGGGCTACGAGAACCTGCCCTCCACGCTGCCGAAGCCGCCGGCCGGCCGCGGGCTCACCGAGCGCCAGCGCGTCCACCGCCGAGTGGGCCGCGCCCTGGCCGGCGCCGGCTACGTCGAGGCGCTGAACTACCCGTTCATCGGGGAGCAGGCCCTCGACAACCTCGGCCTCGACGCGGACGACGCCCGCCGTCGGCTCGTGAAGCTGGTCAACCCGCTCTCGGACGAGGAGCCCGCGCTCCGTACGACGCTGCTGCCGGGCCTGCTCGGCGCGCTGCGCCGGAACGACAGCCGCGGCAGCCACGACCTGGCGCTCTTCGAGACCGGCCTGGTCTTCCGGCCGGAGGGACAGCCGGGCGTCGCCGTCCGGCTGCCGGTCGACCGTCGTCCCACCGACGAGGAGATCGCCTCGGTCAACGCCGTGCTGCCCGCGCAGCCGCGCCGCGCCGCCGTCGTCCTCGCCGGTGCGCGCGAGCAGGCCGGCTGGTGGGGCAAGGGCCGTCCGGCCGACTGGGCGGACGCGGTCGAGGCCGGCCGGACCGTGGCCGCCGAGGCGGGCGTCGAGCTGATCATCAGCGCCGACCAGCACGCCCCGTGGCACCCGGGCCGCTGCGCCGCGTTCCACGTCGAGGTGGACGGCGAGAAGGTCCTCGTCGGCCACGCCGGCGAGCTCCACCCGCGCGTGGTCAAGGCCTTCGGCCTGCCGGCCCGCACCTGCGCGATGGAGATCGACCTGGACCGCCTGGAGAAGGCGAACGAGGGCCCGGTGAAGGCCCCTCGGATCTCCTCCTTCCCGGTCGCCACCCAGGACGTCGCCCTGGTCGTCGCGGGCAACGTCCCGGCCGCCGAGGTCGAGGCCGCCCTCACCGAGGGCGCGGGTGAACTCCTGGAGTCCATCCGGCTGTTCGACGTCTACACCGGCGACCAGCTCGGCGAGGGCACCAAGTCCCTGGCGTACGCCCTGAAGTTCCGCGCCCCGGACCGCACCCTCACGGTCGAGGAGGCCACCGCGGCCCGCGACGCGGCGGTCGCCCTGGCGTCCGAACGCACGGGAGCGGTGCTGCGCGGCGCCTGAACGCCGTAGCACTGGACCACGCGGAGGGCCGCCCCGGAATTCCCCGGGGCGGCCCTCCGTCGTTTCCGGAACCCGAAGTGCCGTACGTGAGGACGGTGTCCGTCCGCGCGTTCGCGTGGCGGAGGCCTGGCGGGGGGCGGCGCGCCGGGGGTGCTCACTCCTTCGGGTGAGATCGTCGGGGGGTGTTCCCCGGTGGACCGTACGGTCGGCAGAATCGACGCGGCCGCAGGGGCGGACCTGTGGGCCGCAGGGCCTTCGGGCGCTGTCGGGGCTCGGGAAGGGCCGTGCATGATCCGTACGAGGTCGTTGGTCTCCGATGGCTCCCGGCTCCGCCGGCTGGCCCCGCTCGCTCTTCCCACCGCGTGGGGTGCGGTGGCCGTGGCATGGAAGTTCGGCTGTCCGCTGGCCCGGCAGCCCGGGCTGCCGATGAGGATCGCCACCAGTGTCGTCTTTCTCACCGTCGGCATCGGGCTGGTGCTCGGGCTGCGGCGCGGGTTCGCGCGCGAGCTGGCGCTCGTGCGGGCCGTCGCCGACGCCACCCAGCAGGTGCTGCTGCGCCCGCCGCCCGCCAGGCTCGACGGACTCGCCCTCGCCGCGGGGCAGTTGTCCGCCTCCCGGGGCGCGTCCGTCGGCGGGGATCTGTACGAGGCGGTGGCCACCCCGTACGGCGTGCGGATCGTCATCGGGGACGTACGGGGTCATGGTCTCGCCGCGCTGGGCGCCGTGGTCGCCGTGCTCGGGAGTTTCCGTGAGGCCGCGCACGACGAGGCCGAGCTCGGCGGGGTGCTGCGGCGTCTTGAGCGGGCCCTGGAGCGGCATCTGCGGGAGCGGGCCCGGGACGAGCATCCGGCGCGGACCGGGACGGCGCCCGAACACCCGGCGGCGGAGGAGTTCGTGACCCTGCTGCTCCTGGAGATCCGGTCCGACGGACGGCTCTCCGTGCTCAACTGCGGCCACCCCGGCCCGTACCGCATCGGGCGCGCCGTGGAGCGGCTGCCCGTCGGCGACCCGCTGCCCCCGCTCGGGGTCCTGCCGCTGCCCGCCGCCCTCGCGCCGTACACCGCGGCCGGGCTGCCGCCCGGCGAGACGCTCGTCCTGCACACCGACGGCGCCGAGGAGGCCCGCGACCACCGGGGCCGGTTCTTCGCGCTCGACACCGTGCTGGCCGGGATGGCCGGCGCGGCGCCCGAGACGCTCGTCCGCGAGGTCCACACCGCCCTGCTGCACCACACGGGCGGGCGGCTCACCGACGACGTCGCCCTGCTCGTCGTGCGCAACGACCGTGTCCGGGTGCCGGCGCAGCCCGCCGAACCCGGGCTGCGCCGCCCCCGGCCCGCCCCCTCCTCCCACTGCTGAGCGGAGGGGTCCGGGACCGGCGTCGCCCGCCCCGCCACGGAGTGTCGGGCAGATCAGCGGGGCGGGCGACACGGACCGGGCGGCCGCACTGTTTGAGGGGGGAGCCGGCGGCCCGGTCTTCGCCTTGCGGCGAGAAGCACAGTCAAGCGGCACCAGGACGAGAACGGCAGAGTACGCGGACCGGAAGAACGAGTACTTCATTCACACCCCGTGCGAAATCCCCCGTGGCCGTGGGGGAGAGGTGAGCCGAAGGGATTCTCCGCACTGGTTCGGTCCGTACGAATTCGGCCACCGCTACGCTGAGTTCACCGCGCACGAGCCGAGCGGCCGGAGCGGACCGGAGCGACCGGAGCGGTCATGCAGCCCAACACCTTGCTCGACGCCCTGCTCGACGAAGCGGGCGTCTCGAACGCCGGCCTCGCCGCCCACGTGAACCGGGCCGGCCGGGCCCGGGGACTCACCCTGCGCTACGAACACACCGCCGTGGCCCGCTGGTTGAAGGGCCAGCGGCCGCGCGGCCAGGTGCCCGACCTGATCTGCGAGGTGCTCGCCGCCCGGCTGCACCGGCAGGTGACGCTGGACGACATCGGCTTCGGGGTGCCCGACGGGCCCGTGCTCGCGGTCGGTTCACCGCTCTCCGGCTTCGTGGAGCGCGCGGCCGCCCTGTGGCGGTCCGACGAGCAGCAGCGGCCCCACATAGTCGCCGCGCCCGCCGTGACCGGCACCCCGGCCGTGATGCCCGTCTGGGAGTGGGAGAACCCGCCGGAGGACGTGGACGTCTCGCGGATCGGCCGGACGACGGTCTCCGCCGCCGACATCACCGTGCTGAGCGCCGCCCGGTCCCACTACGAGCAGATGTACCGCAAGGCCGGGGGCATCGCGACCCGCGCCCGGATCGTCGGCTTCCTCACCGCCGAGACGGCGCCGCTGCTGCGGGGCTCGTACAACGACGCCCTCGGCCGGCGGCTGCACCGCGCCACCGGGGGACTCGTGGCGGTGGCCGGCATCTGCGCGTACGACGCCGACGCGCACGGCCTCGCCCAGCGCTACTTCCACCAGGCCCTGCGGCTGGCGAAGGCGAGCGGGGACCGGGGGCTCGGCGCCTATGTGATCGCACTCCTGGTCAACCAGTCGCTGTTCATGGGGGAGTACCGGCAGGCGGTGGCGTTCGCGGAGGCGGCGCTGCGGACGGCCGGGCGGCAGATCACCCCGGCGCTCGCCGCCGATCTGACGGCGATGCAGGCGAAGGCGTACGCGCATCTGGGTGACGGGGCGGCCGCGCTGGCCTGCATCCGGCGGGCCGAGGCGGCGGCCGAGCGGATCCGCCCGGGGGACGAGCCGGCCGAGACGGGCTATGTCCAGCCGGGACTCGTCAACGTCCAGGTCGCCGAGGCCCTGCTCAGTCTGGGTGATCTCACCGCGGCCCATGAGCACGCGTCGATGGCCGTCGGGGTGCCCTCGCACGACCGGGGCCGGGTGCACCGGCTCGCCATGCTGTGTCAGATCGAGCTGCGCCAGGGGGAATCCGACGGGGCGGCGCGGACGGCCGTGGAGATGACCGAGCGGGCGCGGGGGATGGAGTCGCGGCGGCTGCGTGACCGGCTGCGGCAGGTGCGGGAGCACCTCCTGGCCAGCGGCGGAGGCGACGCCCGGGAGGCGGCGGCGCTCATTGACGGGGCGCTGCGCGTTCCCCTGTGAGCCGCGAACTGCTGCGATATTGCCACCAAACAAGCACCGACCAGTCGGAAGGTGGCAAGAACGTGCAGTGGACGAAACTGAGCGAACGCTCTGTCTATGTGAATCGCTGGTTCCAGGTGAACCTCGCGGACGTCGAACTCCCGGACGGCCGCCACCTCGACCACTATCTGATCCGGCTCCGCCCGGTCGCCGTCGCGACGGCCGTCAACGAGGCCGACGAAGTCCTGATGCTCTGGCGCCATCGCTTCATCACCGACAGCTGGGGCTGGGAACTGGCCGCCGGAGTCGTCGAGGACGGCGAGGCGATCGAAGCCGCCGCCGCGCGCGAGATGGAGGAGGAGACCGGCTGGCGGCCGGGGCCGCTGCGCCATCTCCTCACCGTCGAGCCGTCCAACGGCCTCACCGACGCCCGCCACCACCTCTACTGGGCGGAGACGGCCACCTACACCGGACCGCCCGCGGACGCCTTCGAGTCCTCACGGCGGGCCTGGGTGCCGCTGAAACAGGTCCCCGACATGATCGCCCGGGGAGAGATCCCGGCCGCGAACATGGCCGCGGGGCTGCTGATGCTCCACCATCTGCGGCTGGGCTGAGGCACCCGCCCGGGCCGACGCGGCCGGCCGAGACGCGGGTGAGCAGCCGGATGGCCCGTACCTGTGCGTGTGTACGGGCCGTCCGGTGTCCTGGGGGGATCAGGCGTAGGGGTAGAAACCCGAGCCCGTCTTCCGGCCGAGCCGGCCCGCGTCCACCATGCGCTGGAGCAGCGGGGGAGCGGCGTACAGCGGCTCCTTGAACTCGGCGTACATCGAGTCGGCGATCGACGCGATCGTGTCGAGACCGATCAGGTCCGAGAGCTTCAGCGGGCCCATCGGGTGGGCACAGCCGAACTCCATGCCGTTGTCGATGTCGTCGCGGCTCGCGATGCCCGACTCGAACATCCGGATCGCGGAGAGCAGGTACGGCACGAGCAGCGCGTTGACCACGAAGCCGGAGCGGTCCTGGGCGCGGATCGCGTGCTTGCCGAGGGTCTTCTCCGCGAAGGCCTGGGCCCGGCTGATCGTGCCCTCGGAGGTGGTGAGGGCGGGGATCAGCTCGACGAGCTTCTGCACCGGGGCCGGGTTGAAGAAGTGGATGCCGATGACCTGGTCGGGGCGGGAGGTCGCCACCGCCAGCTTCACCAGCGGGATCGAGGAGGTGTTCGAGGCCAGGATGGCGTCCGGCCGGGTCATCACCTGGTCGAGGACCTGGAAGATCTCGGTCTTGACCTGCTCGTTCTCCACGACCGCCTCGATGACGAGGTCGCGGTCGGCGAACTCGCCCAGGTCGGTGGTGAAGCTGAGGCGGGCGAGCGTCGCGTCCCGCTCCTCCTCGCTGATCTTGCCGCGTTCGGCGGCCTTCGCCAGCGAGTTGTAGAGCCGTGTGCGGCCGATCTCCAGCGCCTCGCCGGTGGTCTCGGCGACCTTCACCTCAAGGCCGCTCCGGGCACACACCTCTGCGATGCCCGCGCCCATCTGGCCGCAGCCCACCACTCCGACGCGCTCAATGTCGGCCATGGAGTCCGTCACCTCGTGCCTTTCGCTCTTCTCTGGCGGCGGGGCCCGTGTGATTCCGGTGCGTCCGCCTCGACCCCACGACGTTACCGCTCATTAACCGATGATCGATCGTCCGGGGCGGGCATGCTGTCCGGGTGGGTGTGACGTATCCGACACAGGAGGGGTACAAGTGCGGCCTATCGGCAGAAGAGGCTTCGTGGCGGGGGCGGCTGCCGGGGCGGCGCTGGCCGTGACGGGCGCCGGAGCGGCGGCGGGCACGGACGCGGGAACGGGCGAGGAATCCGGGGCGGGCACGGGCGCGGACGCGGGAACGGCCGCCGGCGCCGCACCGGAGGGGCCCGGGAGCCCGACCGCCCGGTCCGGCTTCCGCGGTGTGTGGATCGCCACGGTCTTCAACCGCGACTGGCCCTCCCGTACCGGCCTGACCGCCGAGGCGCAGCGCGCCGAGCTCCTCGCCCACCTGGACACCGCCGTCGAGCGCCGGCTCAACGCGGTGGTCCTCCAGGTCAGGCCGACCGCCGACGCGCTCTGGCCCTCGCCGTACGAACCGTGGACGGAGTTCCTCACCGGGACGCAGGGCCGCGACCCCGGCTGGGACCCGCTGGGCACGGCCGTCGAAGAGGCCCATGCGCGGGGGCTCGAACTGCACGCCTGGTTCAACCCGTACCGCGTGGCGAATCACCCGGACCCGGCCCGGCTCGTCGCCGACCACCCGGCCCGGCTCCACCCCGAGTGGGTGCTGCCGTACGGCGGGAAGCTCTACTACGACCCCGGGCTGCCGGAGGTCCGGCGGTTCACCCAGGACGCGATGCTGGACGCGCTGCGGCGCTACGACATCGACGCCGTGCACTGGGACGACTACTTCTATCCGTACCCGGTGGCCGGGGAGGCCTTCGCCGACGACGAGACGTACGCGCGGTACGGCGCGGACTTCCCCGACAAGGCGTCCTGGCGCCGGAACAACACCGATCTGCTGGTCTCGGAGATGTCGGTCCGGATCAAGGCCGCCAAGCCGCACGTGGCCTTCGGCGTCAGCCCCTTCGGGGTCTGGCGGAACATCGCGGAGGACCCGGAGGGCTCGGACACCCGGGCCGGCGTCGCCACCTACGACGACCTGTACGCCGACACCCGGAAGTGGATCCGGGAGGGCTGGATCGACTACGTCGTCCCGCAGCTGTACTGGCACATCGGCCTGCCCGCCGCCGACTACGCCACGCTGCTGCCCTGGTGGGACGCGGTGGTACGGGGCACCGGCGTCGCCCTCTACATCGGTGAGGCGCTCTACAAGGCGGGCGACCCCGCCCAGCCCGCCGCCTGGCAGGACCCGCGGGAGCTGTCACGGCACCTGGACCTCGCCGCCGCCCATCCGGCGGTCGGCGGCCACTGCTTCTTCTCCGCCCTGGAGGTCGCGAAGGACCCGATCGGGGCGATGGCCACCGTGGTGGCGGATCACTACCCGACCAGGGTCCGGGCACCGGGACGGGGCTGACGCGGAGAGGGGGTCAGCTCGCGCCCGCCTCGGGGTGATGGCGTACGACGGTGTCGGGGCCCGGGGACATCAGGGCCTCGTGACCGTCGTCGTCGAACTTGACGCGGTACGGGGGCGTGCCGTTCTCCCCCAGTACCTGAAGGATCTCGGCCGTACGGTCGTGGTGACCGACGGTCCGGCCGTGCATCAACAGTTTGTCGCCCACGTTCGCCTGCATCGGGGGGACCTCCTCGCGACCGGGCTGGTGCTGTTCGGGGCCTCTGTCTGCCATTGTGTCCCGGATCGCCCCGATCCGTCGCGTCAGCTCTTCGCCCGCTGGGTCACCGCGATGCAGACGAGCACCGCCACCGCCGCGAGCGGGGCGGCGAGCGGCAGGGTCTCGCCGAGCAGCACGACCGACCAGACCAGGGTGAGGAGCGGCTGCGCGAGCTGGAGCTGGCTCGCCTTGGGGATGCCGATCGAGGCCATGCCCCGGTACCAGACGTACAGGCCGAAGAAGGTGGAACCGGCCGCGACCCAGACCAGGCCGATGACGCCGTGGGCGTTCAGGTGGACCGGCTCCAGGGACAGGGCCACGGCCGAGCCGACCGCCATCAGCGGCAGGCAGAGGATCAGGGCCCAGCCGACGACGTGCCAGCCCGGCATGAGCCGCGCGAGCCGGCCGCCCTCGGTGTAGCCGGCCGCGCACACGAGGAGCGCGCCGAACAGGTACAGGTCGCCCTTCGACACCGCCCCGCCGCTCTGCTGGACCGTGAAGGCGAGCACGACGACCGCGCCCGACACGGCCGCGCACCAGAAGGTGCGGGACGGCCGGCGCTTGGTCCGCAGCGCGGCGAAGGCCGCCGTGGTGAGCGGCAGCAGGCCGACGACGACGGCGGCGTGCGAGGTGGTGGAGGTCTGCAGGGCCAGGGTCGTCAGGAGCGGGAAGCCGATGACGACGCCGCCGGCGACCACGGCGAGACCCGCCCAATGGCGCCGCTCCGGCGGCGGCACCCGGCCGACGAGGAGGAACGCGCCCGCGACGAGGGCGGCGAGCGTGGATCGCACGGCCACGAGCGACCAGGGGCCGAAGCTCTCCAGGCCCCAGACGGTCGACGGGAACGTGAGCGAGAAGGAGAGCACGCCGAGGGCGGCGAGCAGGGTGCCGCGGGGGAGCGGGTCGGTGCGGCTCCCGCTCGTGTCGGCGGCGGCGCCGCGGGCGGGGGCCGCCGCATCGCCGCCGGTGCTTCGCGCGCCGGCGGTGGTCTCCGTGCCGACGGTACGGGCAGTGCCGCTGATGCGGACGTCGCCGCTGGTGCGGACGGTGTCGCCGGGGCGGTCCGACGTGGTGACCGCTATCGTCGTGGCGGTAGTAGCGCTATCCTGTGCTCTCATGAGTGAGCGTAGCAGTGTCGCGGAACTAGCGCATTCCTTGAGAGCGGAGCTGAACCGCTACTCACCTGGTGGAAAGCTGCCGTCGAGCCGTGTCCTCGTGGAGCGCTATCGGGTCTCCCCGGTGACCGTCACCCGGGCCCTCGCACAGCTCGCCGCCGAGGGGCTCGTCGTCACCCGCCCCGGCGCCGGTGCCTTCCGCGCCGAGCCCCGCACCGCCACCCCCGACGCCGGCGACACCTCGTGGCAGGAGGTCGCCCTCAGCGCCGACACGGCAACCGAGCTCGTCCCCCGGGCCGTCGACGCCTCCGGTGTCCTCGTCACCCTGGCCGCCCCGCCGCCCGGCGTGGTCGAGTTCAACGGCGGCTACCTCCACCCCTCCCTGCAGCCGGAGCGGGCCCTCGCCGCCGCCCTCGCCCGCGCCGGACGCCGTCCGGGCGCCTGGGGCAGGCCGCCCACCGACGGCCTGCCCGAGCTGCGCGAGTGGTTCGCCCGCGAGATCGGCGGCAGCGTCACCGCCGCCGACCTCCTCATCACCGCCGGCGGCCAGTCCGCCATCACCACCGCCCTGCGCGCCCTCGCCCCGCCCGGCACACCCGTCCTCGTCGAGTCGCCGACCTACCCGGGCATGCTCGCCGTCGCCCGCGCGGCCGGACTGCGCCCCGTCCCCGTGCCCGTCGACGCCGAGGGGGTCCGCCCCGAGCTCCTCGAAGCCGCCTTCCGCGCCACCGGCGCCCGTGTCTTCGTCTGCCAGCCGCTCTTCCAGAACCCCACCGGGGCGGTGCTCGGCCCCGAGCGGCGCCATGAGGTGCTCCGTATCGCCCGCGCCGCCGGAGCCTTCGTCGTCGAGGACGACTTCGCCCGCCGGCTCGTCCACGAGGGCGCGCCGCCGCTCCCCGCGCCGCTCGCCGCCGAGGACCCCGACGGTGTCGTCGTCCACGTCTGCTCCCTCACCAAGGCCACCTCGCCGAGCCTGCGGGTCGGCGCCCTCGCCGCGCGCGGCCCCGTCCTGGAACGCCTCCGCGCCATCCAGGTCGTCGACAGCTTCTTCGTCCCCCGGCCGCTCCAGGAGGCCGCGCTCGAACTCGTCGGCTCGCCGGCCTGGCACCGCCATCTGCGGGCCGTCGCCCAGGAGCTCAAGGGCCGGCGGGACCTGCTGAGCGGCGCTCTCGCCCAGCAGCTGCCCGCGTTCGCCCTGCCGCGCATCCCGTACGGCGGCTACCACCTCTGGCTCCGGCTCCCCGACAGCGTCCCGGAGGCGGCCCTGGTCGCCGCCGCCCTGCGGGCCGGTGTCGCGGCGGCCCCGGGCCGCCCGTACTTCTGCGCCGAACCCCCCGCCGGTCACATCCGGCTGAGTTTCGCGGGTGTCGCGGGCCCCACGGAGATCGCGGAGGGGGTGCGCCGGCTGCGGACGGCGGTCGACGAGCTCACCCCCTGAGCGTCGGCGGCGGGCCGCGCGGGGGAGCCGGCGGACTCCGAGCGCGGCGCGGGCTCCCTCCGGTCCGGGCAAATTCACCTGACAAGCCCCCGTGTCACTGGAACGCTTCGGGCATGAGCGACAGTGCCACCACGGACACCCCCGTCATGCACGGGGCGTACGAGATCTCAGCCGACCCCGCGCGGATCGACGCCGCCCGGGTGCACCACTGGCTGTCCACGGACTCCTACTGGGCCCACGGCCGACCTCGGGAGAAGCAGGACCGCGCCATCGCGGGCTCGCTCAACCTCGGTGCCTACGACCGGGAGACCGGCGAGATGGCCGCCTACGCGCGCGTCGTCACCGACTACGCCACCTTCGCCTGGCTCTGCGACGTCTACGTCGACCGCCCGGCCCGCGGCACCGGCCTCGGCACGGCGCTCGTCACCGCCGTCCGCGACCACCTCGCGCCGTACGGACTGCGCCGCGTCCTGCTCGCCACGGCCGACGCGCACGGTGTGTACGAGAAGGTCGGTTTCACGCCACTACAGAATCCGGACAAGTGGATGGCTCTCGGGCAGCAGTGAACCCGGGCCCCTCCGGCCCCGGGGAATGACCCCTTGACCTGCGGAGCCTTCGGCCTCACGATCGCGCCCATGGGTCTTCGGGTGACGCTCGTCACGGCGGCACGCAGCTCCTCCCTGCTCGCCGAACGCTTCGACGACGACCGGCCACTGGACGAGGCCGGCTGGTACGAGGTGCAGCAGGCCGCGCCCGCGCTCGTCCCGCTCGGCGCGGCCGAACTGCGCTACTGCTCGCCGACCCCGCGCAGCCGCGCCACCGGCACCGCCCTCGGCTACGCCCCCCTCGCCCAGCCCGCGCTCCGCGACTGCGACATGGGCCGCTGGCGCGGCCTGACCCTCGCCGAGGTGGCCGCCGTCGAACCGGCCGCCGTCGACGCCTGGCTCACCGACGCCCGCACCGCCCCGCACGGCGGCGAACCCCTCCTCGCCTTCATCACCCGGATAGGGAACTGGCTCGACACCCGCCCCGCCGAGGACGGCGAGATCGTCGCCGTCGCCGAACCCTCCGTCGTACGGGCCGCCCTCGTGTACGCCTTGAAGGCGCCGCCCGCCACGTACTGGAACGTCGACGTCCGCCCGCTCTCCACCGTCACCCTCACCGGCCGCCCCGGCCTCTGGCACCTCCAGCTCGACGCGGCCCTGCGCTGAGCGGCCCCGGCCCGCGCCGGCGGGCCGGGCCCCGTGCCGAACGGCGTCGCCCGGCACGGCACGGGCTCCCCGAACCCACCGATGCGCACGTGGCGGGGGGAGGGACCGCCCGCGACCGGCTAGCCTGAGAGCACGATGAACCGTTTGACCACGTCATGGGGCGCCTTCACGCTGACCCGCCATCCCGAGGACCCGCGCGATCAGCTGCGCGCCTGGGACGCGTCCGACGAGTACCTCCTGGGCCGGCTGGCCGAGGACGGCACCGACCTGTCCGGCACCGTCGCCGTTCTCGGCGACCGCTGGGGAGCCCTCGTCACCGCACTCCAGGCCGCCGGTCCCGGGGAGCTCGTCCAGATCTCCGACTCGTACCTCGGCCGGGAGGCCACGCGGGCCAACCTCGCGCGCGCCGGTGCCGCCCCGGACGCCGTCCGGCTGCTCACCACCCAGGACCCGCCGCCCGAGCGGATCGACGTCCTCCTCGTCCGCGTCCCCAAGAGCCTCGCACTCCTGGAGGACCAGCTGCACCGGCTCGCACCCGCCGTGCACGAGGGCACCGTGGTCCTCGGCACCGGCATGGTCAAGGAGATCCACACCTCCACCCTGCGGCTCTTCGAGCGGATCCTCGGGCCCACCCGTACCTCGCTCGCGGTGAAGAAGGCGCGGCTGATCCACACCACGCCCGACCCGGCCGTCACCCCGCGCCCGAACCCCTGGCCGCACCGGTACGACCTGCCGGCCGACACCCCCGCGCCCGGGCTGCCCGGTCTGACCGTGACCAACCACGCCGGGGTCTTCTGCGCCGACCGCCTCGACATCGGCACCCGCTTCCTCCTCGCGAACCTGCCCGGCGGCATCGGCCGGGTCCGCGTCGCCGACCTCGGCTGCGGCAACGGCGTGGTCGGCCTCGCCATCGCGCTGCACGAGCCCGACGCGGAACTGATCTTCACCGACGAGTCGTACCAGGCGGTCGCCTCGGCCGAGGAGAACTTCCGCACGCACGTGGGCGACGGGCGCAAGGCCGAGTTCCTCGTCGGCGACGGGCTCGCCGACGTGCCCGACGGCTCGGTGGACCTCGTCCTCAACAACCCGCCGTTCCACAGCCACCAGGCCACCACCGACCGCACGGCCCGCCGGATGTTCACCGACGCGCGGCGCGCGCTGCGGCCGGGCGGCGAACTGTGGGTCATCGGCAACCGTCACCTCGGCTACCACGTCACCCTCCGCCGGATCTTCGGCAACAGCGAACTGGTCGCGAGCGACGCCAAGTTCGTGGTCCTGCGCGCGGTGCGGCAGGCCTAGTCGGGCCACCGGCCGGACGGACGGGGCGCGGCCTTCCGGCCGCGCCCCGTCGTCATGCGCCCCAGGTGCGGGAGCACAGGACGAGCTGATAGCCGTCCGGGTCCTCGACGGTCACGCCGTACTCGTCCCAGTACGGGTTGTGCGCGGCCACCCGCGTGCCGCCGGCGGCGAGCAGCCGCTCCACCTGCGCCTCCTCGACGGGCGCCCCGAGATAGACCACGAACAGGTCCTCGACGGTCGGGGTCGGCTCCACAGGGTGCTCGGGGTCACGGGTCAGCTCGAAGTGCCAACCGCCGCCCGTGGGACCGACCATGAGCAGGTCGTGCTTGCCGGACACCCGCTCGGTGGTCCGCCACTGCACTTCGAGGCCGAGCCCGTCGACGTAGAACCGCTCGGCGGCGGCCAGATCCCGCGAGGGGCGGGCGACCCGTACGTGGGTCCGCGCATCGATGATCATGTCGTCAGGCTAGGCGACCTGGGTGACGCCTCATCGAAAGAACCCCCCGGGACCAGCGCCCGACCGCGCGGACCCGGCCCCGTCACTCGTCACCCGTCGGAGAAGACCAGGTCCAGGGCGCGTACCCGGTCCTCCCCCGTGGTCACGGACACGGTGACGATCCGGTCCCTGCGGAGGGTGAACGCCACGGCGGAGACGGGCCGCCCGTCGACGAAGGCGACCGCCCCGACGGCCCCGCCGACCAGCGCGGGCCGGGCCACGTCCGCGAACCGCGCGAACGCGGCCGCGCCCTCGGCGACGGCGGGCGCGCCGTGCACCGGGCCGCGCTCCGAGTGGGCGACCACGTCGGGGTCGAGGACGGCCGCGAGCGTACGGGCGTCACGCGCGCGTGCGGCGGCCAGGAACAGGTCCACCACCGCTCGCTGCCGCCCGACGCCTCCCTCGGTACGGGCCGACCCGTGGCCCCTGACCCGCTCCCGGGCCCGCCGGGCCAGCCGTGCCACCTCCTCGGGGGAGTCGCCGGTGATGCGGGCCGTCTCGGACGACGGCAGCCCGAACACGTCGTGCAGCACATAGGCGAGCCGCTCCTCGGCCCCCAGGGAATCCAGTACGAGGAACAGCGCGAGCCACACGAACTCGCGCCCGGCCCCGACTCCGCCCTCGCCTCCGGCCGCGCCCCCGCGCCCGGGTCCTTCGCCCGCCCGCCGCCTCTGGCGCCCCCGGACACACTCCTGCGTGACCAAGGCCGCCAGCCAGGCCCGTACCGACGGACCGTCGTCCCGCCCCAGCCCCGCCCGCACCGCCGCGAGCGCCTCCTCGGCCTCGGCCTCCGAAGCCGTCATCCGCAGGGCCACACGCCGCAGTTGCTCCTCGTGGGCGTCGAAACGCCCGGCCAGGGCGGCCGGAAAGGTGTCGTCGTGCATGGCGCCTCACTCCTCGTCGGTTCCGTCACCGCGTTGACGCGAGGCCCCGCCACGATGTGACAGCACCGGCCGGGCCCCGGCCCGGGGCGTGCGACGGAAGGCCGGCTCGACGCGGGGGACGTCGAGCCGGCCTTCCTGGGGTGTCGAGCGCGTGGCGCTCGACGGGGGTGGGGCAGTCGGGCGGGCGCGGGTCAGTCGGTGCCGAACTCCATCGCGGCGCGGTCCAGCATCTCGTCCTCGTCGGCGGCCTCGCCGCGGGACGCGATGGCCTCCGCACCGCCCTCCGGGAGCTCCGTCAGGGTGCCGATCAGACCGGTCGCGGCCGCCTGGGCGGCACCGATCGCGGGGCTGCCGGTGCCGAGCAGGCCGAGGCCCGCGTACTGCTCCAGCTTGGCGCGCGAGTCGGCGATGTCGAGGTTCCGCATGGTGAGCTGCCCGATCCGGTCCACCGGTCCGAAGGCCGAGTCCTCGGTGCGCTCCATGGACAGCTTGTCCGGGTGGTAGCTGAACGCCGGGCCCGTCGTGTCGAGGATCGAGTAGTCCTCGCCGCGCCGCAGCCGCAGCGTCACCTCGCCGGTGACGGCCGCGCCGACCCAGCGCTGGAGCGACTCACGGACCATCAGCGCCTGCGGGTCCAGCCACCGGCCCTCGTACATCAGCCGGCCGAGACGCCGTCCCTCGTTGTGGTACTGGGCGAGGGTGTCCTCGTTGTGGATGGCGTTGACCAGCCGCTCGTACGCGGCGTGCAGCAGGGCCATGCCGGGCGCCTCGTAGATGCCGCGGCTCTTGGCCTCGATGATCCGGTTCTCGATCTGGTCCGACATGCCCATGCCGTGGCGGCCGCCGATGGCGTTGGCCTCCATGACGAGGTCGACGGCGGAGGCGAACTCCTTGCCGTTGATGGACACCGGCCGGCCCTGCGCGAAGCCGATCGTGACGTCCTCGGTGTCGATCTCGACCGAGGGGTCCCAGAAGCGGACGCCCATGATCGGCTCGACGGTCTCCACGCCGGTGTCGAGGTGCTCCAGCGTCTTGGCCTCGTGGGTGGCGCCCCAGATGTTGGCGTCGGTGGAGTACGCCTTCTCCGTGCTGTCGCGGTACGGCAGCTGGTGGGCGACCAGCCACTCCGACATCTCCTTGCGGCCGCCGAGCTCCGTCACGAAGTCCGCGTCCAGCCAGGGCTTGTAGATCCGCAGGTGCGGGTTGGCGAGCAGGCCGTAGCGGTAGAACCGCTCGATGTCGTTGCCCTTGAAGGTCGAGCCGTCGCCCCAGATCTGGACGTTGTCCTCGAGCATCGCCCGCACGAGGAGGGTGCCGGTGACGGCACGGCCGAGCGGCGTGGTGTTGAAGTACGCGCGGCCGCCGGAGCGGATGTGGAACGCCCCGCAGGTGAGTGCGGCAAGGCCCTCCTCGACCAGCGCGGCGCGGCAGTCGACCAGGCGCGCGATCTCGGCACCGTAGGTCTTGGCGCGGCCGGGCACCGAGGCGATGTCGGGCTCGTCGTACTGGCCGATGTCGGCGGTGTAGGTGCAGGGGATGGCGCCCTTGTCGCGCATCCATGCGACCGCGACGGAGGTGTCGAGGCCGCCGGAGAAGGCGATGCCGACGCGCTCGCCGGCGGGCAGGGAGGTGAGGACCTTGGACATAGGAAGAGTATGCATCATCTCGCATGGTCATGCAAAGGGGTGCCGGCGAGAGAGTGTGGAATCGCCCCTTCCGGCACCCTGCGCGCGATCGGCGTGCGCGGCCGTGGCGCTCAGCGCACCCGGTCGTAGACCAGGGCCAGCTCGCCGAGCTCGCCGGTCTCCCGGCGGGTGAGCCGCCACCGCGAACCCGGCAGGCCGTCGTCGAACAGCCGCTCCCCGTCCCCGGCGATCTCCGGGCAGATCAGCAGGTACAGCCGGTCCACCAGGTCCGCCGCGAGAAGCTCCTTGGTGATGCTCGGGCTGGTGTTGACCAGGATGTCGCCCTCGCCGTGGCTCTTGAGCTCGGCGACGACCTCGGCGGCCGGGGCGTTCACCACCCGGGCGCGGTCCCACGGGGATGCGGTCAGGGTGGTCGACAGGACCACCTTCTCCGTGTCGACGAGCCACTTCGCGTAGCCGCGGTCGCGCGGGTCGGCGTTCTCGTCGGCCGCGACCGCCGGCCAGTACCCCAGGAAGCCCTCGGCGTTGACGCGGCCGAGCAGCGCGGTCGTCGCGTTCTCCCAGATGTGGGTGAGGTGGTCACGGGCCACCTCCGTGGTCGCGTACGGGACGATCGCGGACATGTCTCCCGGTCCGCCGGGGCCGTTGTAGCGCCCGTCGAGGGTGAGGGCGATGTTGGCGGCCACCTTGCGTCCGGTGGAGTGGGTCATGGCTGTACCTGCTTTCCTTCGGTGCGGGTCGAGGTGGGAGACGCGTCGGGAGCCGTGCCGTGGGCGGTGCCGACGGCGGTGGCGAGCTTGTCGAGGCACTGGCCGAAGCCGATCTCGAGGCCCGCGATGAAGTCGGCGGACTCCACCGTGCTGTCGGCGATCAGGTAGTGGACGTCGAGGTCCGTGCCGGCGCCGGTGGGCCGGAGGGTGAGGTCGACGTGGGCCGTGAAGGCGGCGCCGCCGTCGGGGAGTCGGGGCGAGAGCCGGTACGCGAGCCGCTCGCCGGGGCGGGCGACGTCGACGACGCCGTCCCCGCGCCCGGCGACCGGCTCGGAGTCCTCGGGATCCCCGGAGTGCCCGGTGTCCCCGCTGTCCTCGGCGTCGCGGTACTCCAGGAGGATCCGCCCGCCCGGCCGGGCCTCGAAGGCGAGGTCCGAGACGCGCAGGTCGTCGGGTGCCCACCAGTGGCTGAGCAGGGCGGTCTCGGTCAGGTGGCGCCAGACCGCGTCGGGGTCCCCGGCCAGCGACCGGTGGAACCGGAACGAGCGCTCGTCGGCCCATCCCGGCCCCTTGGCCGCGAGCCGCTCGCTCGCGAGGCCGCGCCCGTGACGGTCGTACGTCTCGCGCGACCCGCCGGCCCGGTCCGCGGTGTCGGCGAGCCGCCCGAGCGTGGCCGCCAGATCCCGCAGCGGGCCGGGCCGCAGGGCGTAGACCCGGCGCTGTCCCGAGCGCTGGGAGGTGACGACCCCGGCCCGTTCGAGCGTCTGCAGGTGCTTGGTCGTCTGCGGCTGCCGCGCCTCGGCGAGCTGGGCGAGGACACCGACGGGGCGGGGCCGCTCGGCCAGCAGGCGCACGAGGCGCCAGCGGGCCGGGTCGGCCAGTGCGGTGAGGAGCGGGTCTGCGTCGTCCATGAGGGCGAGTATTCTCCGTCGAGAATATTCTCGTCAAGGAATATGCCGGTGTCCGGAGTGTCGTTGCATAAACCTGCTGAGATACGTATAGTCATGCCATCCATGAGGAGGGTTTCGATGACGGTACGAGTAGCAGTGGCGGGTGCGAGCGGATACGCGGGCGGAGAGCTCCTGCGCCTCCTTCTCGCCCACCCCCACGTGGAGATCGGCGCCCTGACCGGCCACTCCAACGCCGGCCAGCGACTCGGGGCCCTTCAGCCCCATCTGCTGCCGCTCGCCGACCGCGTCCTCGTGCCCACCACGGCCGACGAGCTCGCCGGCCACGACGTCGTCTTCCTGGCCCTGCCGCACGGGCAGTCCGCCGCCGTCGCCGAGCAGCTCGGCCCGGACGTCCTCGTCGTCGACATGGGCGCCGACTTCCGGCTCAAGGAGCCCGCCGACTGGGAGACGTACTACGGCTCCCCGCACGCCGGCACCTGGCCGTACGGCCTCCCCGAACTGCCGGGGGCCCGCGCCGCCCTCCAGGGGTCCAAGCGGGTCGCCGTGCCCGGCTGCTACCCGACCGCCGTCTCGCTCGCGCTCTTCCCCGCGTACGAGAACGGGATCGCCGAGCCCGAGGCCGTGATCGTCGCGGCCTCCGGCACCTCCGGCGCCGGCAAGGCGGCCAAGCCGCACCTGCTCGGCAGCGAGGTCATGGGCAGCATGTCGCCGTACGGCGTCGGCGGCGGCCACCGGCACACCCCCGAGATGATCCAGAACCTCAGCGGACCGGCGGGGGAGCGGGTCACCGTCTCCTTCACGCCGACCCTGGCACCGATGCCCCGCGGCATCCTCGCCACCTGCACCGCCACCGCGAAGCCGGGCGTCACCGCCGAGACCGTACGGGCCGCTTACGAGAAGGCCTTCGCGGACGAGCCCTTCGTCCATCTGCTCCCCGAGGGACAGTGGCCGGCGACGGCGTCCGTCTACGGTTCCAACGCCGTTCAGGTGCAGGTCGCGTACGACGCGGCGGCGAACCGGATCATCGCGATCAGCGCCATCGACAATCTCACCAAGGGCACCGCCGGCGGCGCGGTCCAGAGCATGAACATCGCCCTCGGGTACCCCGAGAGCACCGGACTTTCCACGATCGGAGTGGCTCCGTGAGCGACGCGTGCGCAGCCACCGGTCCGCAGACGACGACGAAGCCCGCACCTCTGCGCTGCGCGGGCGGAGAAGCGAACGGAGAAACACAGTGAGTGTCACCGCAGCGAAGGGATTCACGGCGGCGGGCATCGCCGCCGGGATCAAGACGAACGGCAACCCGGACCTGGCCCTCGTGGTCAACACCGGGCCCCGCCGCGCCGCCGCGGGAGTCTTCACCTCCAACCGCGTCAAGGCCGCCCCCGTCGTCTGGTCCCAGCAGGTCCTCGCCGACGGCGAGCTGACCGCCGTCGTCCTCAACTCCGGCGGCGCCAACGCCTGCACCGGCCCCCAGGGCTTCCAGGACACCCACGCCACCGCCGAGAAGGTCGCCGAGGTCCTCAGCGCCAAGGGCGCCGACGTCGGCGCGGGCGAGATCGCCGTCGCCTCCACCGGCCTCATCGGCATCCTGCTCCCCATGGACAAGCTCCTCCCCGGCGTCGAGAAGGCCGCGGCCGAGCTGTCCGAGCACGGCGGCGAGAAGGCCGCCATCGCCATCAAGACCACCGACACCGTCCACAAGACCTCCGTGGTGACGAAGGACGGCCCCGGCGGCAGCTGGACGGTCGGCGGCATGGCCAAGGGCGCCGGGATGCTGGCCCCCGGCCTCGCCACCATGCTCGTCGTCCTCACCACCGACGCCGACGTCGACAGCGCGGGCCTGGACAGCGCCCTGCGGGGTGCCACCCGCGTCACCTTCGACCGCGTCGACTCCGACGGCTGCATGTCCACCAACGACACCGTCCTCCTCCTCGCCTCCGGCTCCTCCGGCGTGACGCCGGAGCAGGACGCGTTCACCGGGGCCGTACGGGAGGTCTGCGACGACCTCGCCCGCCAGCTCATCGGCGACGCCGAGGGCGCCAGCAAGGACATCCGCATCGAGGTGATCAACGCCGCCACCGAGGACGACGCCGTCGAGGTGGGCCGGTCCATCGCCCGTAACAACCTCCTCAAGTGCGCCATCCACGGTGAGGACCCCAACTGGGGCCGGGTGCTCTCCGCCATCGGCACGACGGCGGCGGCCTTCGAGCCCGACGAGCTCAACGTCGCCATCAACGGCGTCTGGGTCTGCAAGAACGGCTCCGTCGGCGAGGACCGCGACCTGGTCGACATGCGCTACCGGGAGGTCACCATCACCGCCGACCTCGCCGCCGGCACCGAGTCCGCCGTCATCTGGGCGAACGACCTCACCGCCGACTACGTCCACGAGAACAGCGCGTACTCGTCATGAGCGACCCCCAGGCCCCCCAGAACCCCGAGAACCCCGAGAGCACGACCCGGAAGCACACCGCGCTCCCCAAGGCCCAGATCCTCATCGAGGCCCTGCCCTGGCTCACGCGGCACAACGGCAAGACGGTCGTCATCAAGTTCGGCGGCAACGCCATGATCGACGAGGACCTGAAGGCCGCCTTCGCCCAGGACGTCGTCTTCCTGCGCCAGGCCGGTCTCAAGCCGGTCGTCGTGCACGGCGGCGGCCCCCAGATCAGCGCCGCCCTCGACCGCCACGGCATCGTCAGCGAGTTCAAGGCGGGCCTGCGGGTCACCACCGAGGACGCCATGGACGTCGTACGGATGGTCCTCGCCGGCCAGGTCCAGCGCGAGCTCGTCGGGCTGCTCAACCAGCACGGTCCGCTCGCCGTCGGTCTCACCGGCGAGGACGCCCACACCATCACCGCCACCCGGCACCGGCCGGTCGTGGGCGGCGAGCAGATCGACATCGGCCGGGTCGGTGAGATCACCGCCATCGACACCGGCGCCATCCAGGCGCTCCTGGAGGACGGCCGGATCCCGGTCATCTCCTCCATCGCCCGCTCCCAGGACGACGGACATGTCTACAACGTCAATGCTGATACGGCGGCTGCGGCACTCGCTGCGGCGCTGGGCGCCGAGACGCTGATGGTCCTGACCGACGTCGAGGGCCTCTACGAGGACTGGCCGCACAGCGACGAGGTCATCAGCCGGCTCACCGCGAGCCAGCTGGAGAAGCTGCTGCCCGAGCTCTCCAGCGGCATGGTCCCCAAGATGGAGGGCTGCCTGCACGCCGTACGGAACGGGGTCACCACGGCCCGTGTGATCGACGGCCGGGTCCAGCACTCGATCCTGCTGGAGATCTTCACCGACGAGGGCATCGGCACGATGGTCGTGCCGGACGGACAGGGGGACTGATGAGCGGCACCACGCAGCCCGGCAACGAGCGGCTGACCCAGCGGTGGCAGGACTCGCTGATGAACAACTACGGCACCCCCCGGCTGCCCCTCGTCCGCGGTGAGGGCGCGAAGGTCTGGGACGCCGACGGCAACGAGTACCTGGACTTCGTCGGCGGCATCGCGGTGAACGCCCTCGGCCACGGCCACCCGGCGATCGTGGAGGCCGTCACCCGGCAGATCCGGACCCTCGGCCACGTCTCCAACCTGTTCGTCGCCGAACCGCCCGTCGCCCTCGCCGAGAAGCTCCTCGCGCTCTTCGGCCGGCCCGGCAAGGTCTTCTTCTGCAACTCGGGCGCCGAGGCCGTCGAAGGCGCCTTCAAGATCGGCCGGCTCACCGGCCGGTCCCACATGGTCGCCACCCAGGGCGGTTTCCACGGCCGGACCATGGGCTCCCTCGCGCTCACCGGCCAGCCCGCCAAGCAGACCCCGTTCCTGCCGCTGCCCGGCGACGTGACACATGTGCCCTACGGGGACGTCGAGGCACTCCGCGCCGCCGTCACCGAGGACACCGCCCTCGTGATCATCGAGCCCATCCAGGGCGAGAACGGCGTCGTCGTCCCGCCCCCCGGCTACCTCGAGGCGGCCCGGGAGATCACCCGCGCCACCGGAACCCTCCTCGTCCTCGACGAGGTGCAGACCGGCGTCGGCCGCTGCGGCCACTGGTTCGAGTACCAGGCGCACGAGGGCGTCGAGCCCGATGTCGTGACCCTCGCCAAGGGCCTCGGCGGCGGCCTCCCGCTCGGTGCGACCGTCGCCTTCGGTCCCGCCGCGGACCTCTTCGGGCCCGGTCACCACGGCACCACCTTCGGCGGCAACCCGGTGGCCTGCGCCGCCGGAATCGCCGTTCTCGACACCCTGGGCGCCGACGCGGCCCTCGACCACGTGAAGGCGGTCGGGGAGCGGCTGAGGCAGGGAATCGAAGGTCTCGGGCACCCGCTGGTCTCCCACGTCCGTGGTGCGGGCCTCCTGCTGGGTATCGTGCTCACGGAGTCCCTCGCACCTCAGGTGCAGCAGGCGGCTCAGGACGCCGGCCTCCTGGTGAACGCGCCCGCCCCCGATGTCGTACGGATCATGCCTCCGCTGGTCCTCACCGACGCCGAGGCGGACGCCTTCCTCCAGGCCCTGCCCGGAGTCCTCGACGTGGCGAACGGGCAAGGACGAACCGGAGAATGAGACGACGATGACCGACGCGCAGGAGAACGAGCACGGAGGGCCGTCGGTTCCGCAGACCCGCACCGCTCGCCACCGCAGGATCGTCGACATCCTCAACCGGCAGCCGGTGCGCTCGCAGAGCCAGCTCGCCAAGCTCCTCGCGGACGACGGGCTGAGCGTCACCCAGGCGACGCTCTCCCGCGACCTCGACGAGCTGGGCGCGGTGAAGATCCGCAACACCGGCGGCGAGCTGATCTACGCGGTGCCCAGCGAGGGCGGTTTCCGCACCCCGCAGGCCCCGCTCGGCGAGTCCGCGAAGGAGGAGCGCATGCGGCGCCTCTCCGGCGAACTGCTGATCTCCGCCGAGGCGTCCGCCAACCTGGTGGTCCTGCGGACCCCGCCGGGCGCCGCCCAGTTCCTCGCGTCGGCCATCGACCAGGCCGAACTCCACGCGATCCTCGGCACGATCGCGGGTGACGACACCCTGCTGCTCATCAGCCGCGACCCGGCGGGCGGCCAGGCGCTCGCGGACCACCTGCTGAAGCTGGCGCAGAAGTAGCCGCGTCTCAGGAGCGCGTGATCGCCGTCGGCCCGCCGCCCCGGGTGCCGACGGCGATGTGCGGTCGGCGCGCGGGATCGGCCCAGGCGAGCACCGCGCGCATCGCGTCCGCGGGGACGGAGACACAACCGGCGGTCGCCCCGCTCCCGTTGACGTGCAGGAAGATCCCGGCCCCGCGCCCGCGCACCGGCCGGTCGTAGTTGAAGCCGATGACGAGCCCGTGGGCGTACTGGCGGCGGTACGTGACCATGTGCTCGGCCCGGGCCGCCCGGCAGTCCCGGGGCAGGCCCTCGACCCGGCGGTTGTACGAGCGGGAGTCGTTGTCCTGGCACCACCAGGACCGCCGGGTCACGCGCGCGTAGCGGTACGAGGTCCCCGCGGGCGCGGGCTCGATCCCGAAGTCGTACGGCAGCCGGTAGAGCCCGGTGGGCGTGGTGTTCGTGCCCTGCCGCCGTCGCGCGCCCTCGGCCAGCCCCTTCGCCCCGAACCGGGCTCGCGGCTGATCCGGCCTGATCGGCAAGACGCCCCCTAGGGGCGCCGGCCGCGCCACGCGCGCGGGGCGCGGCTAGTCGGCGGCCTGCGGCAGGGGCGGCAGGGGGAGCGGCAGCGCGGGCAGCCCGTCGAGGCTGGTCGCGATGTGGTCCTTGCGCGCGCAGTACGCGTTGAACTCGTCGTCCGTCTTCCGGTTGAAGTACTCGGCGTGCAGGCCCCGGTCCTCCTGGTACTCCATCAGCGGTACGGCGTACCCGCAGGCGTCGCTGATCCGTCGCGCGTGGACGAGGACGATCGCCCGCGCGCTGCCCTGGCCCTCGACGGCCTCGGCCGGGAACCGCGCGAACAGCTCGCCCCAGCGCGGATCGTCCCGCAGCACGGCCTCGCCGGTGCCGTGCACCCGCACGACGGTCGGCGGCCCCGAGAACGCGGTCCACATGAGGGTGATCCGCCCGTTCCCCGGCTCCCGCAGATGAGCGACGGTCTCGGCGCCGCTGCCCCCGAAGTCGACGTAGGCGAGGGTCAGTTCGTCGAGCACCACGAGGGTGCCCCGGCGTCCCTTGGGGCTGAGATTGACGTGTCCGTCGCCGGCGAGGGGAGCGGTCGCCGTGAAGAAGACGGGCTGGTCCTCGATGAAGGCACGGAGTCGTCTGTCGATACGCTCATACGTTTTTCCCATGCCGCCCATACTGCTCCGTCCGCCCTGCCCGCGGCGGGCGCGTCTCGCGTCGCGGGCGGCCGGGGCCGGTCGACCGCTCTCGCGGTGGCGGTCCAGCGGCGCCGCCACCGGAGAGGAGGCGCCGGAGCAGCGCGTTGACAAAGCATACGGTGCATTGCATAGTTATGCCTACGGCAGGATGCCGTCGGCCCCGCCGCCGACCCTGGCGTGACCCGCCCCCGTTGAACAGGTCGCCGCCCGTCCCCGATCGTGGGCGAGGCGGTGGCGGCAGTACCCATTCTCCCGAGGAGCAGCAGCTGTGAGCAGCAACAACGGTGACGTCCGGCTCTGGGGCGGACGGTTCGCCGACGGGCCCGCCGAGGCCCTGGCGAAGTTGTCCGCGTCGGTCCACTTCGACTGGCGCCTCGCGCCGTACGACATCGCCGGTTCCCGCGCCCACGCGCGCGTGCTGCACAAGGCCGGCCTGCTCACCGAGGACGAGCTGACCCGCATGCTCGCCGGTCTCGACCGACTGGAGGCGGACGTCGCCGACGGCACCCTCGTCGGCACCATCGCCGACGAGGACGTCCACACCGCCCTGGAGCGCGGACTCCTGGAGCGCGTCGGCCCGGACCTCGGCGGCAAGCTGCGCGCCGGCCGGTCCCGCAACGACCAGGTCGCCACCCTCTTCCGGATGTACCTGCGCGACCACGCCCGGATCATCGGCGGCCTCGTCGCCGACCTCCAGGACGCCCTCGTCGGCCTCGCAGAGGCGCACCCGGACGTCGCCATGCCCGGCCGTACGCACCTCCAGCACGCCCAGCCGGTGCTCTTCGCCCACCACGTCCTGGCCCACGCCCAGTCCCTCTCCCGGGACGCCGAGCGGCTGCGGCAGTGGGACACCCGGACGGCCGTCTCCCCGTACGGCTCCGGCGCCCTCGCCGGCTCCTCCCTCGGGCTCGACCCGGAGGCGGTCGCCAAGGACCTGGGCTTCGAGCGCGGTTCGGTCGGCAACTCGATCGACGGCACGGCCTCCCGCGACTTCGTCGCCGAGTTCGCCTTCATCACCGCGATGATCGGCATCAACCTGTCGCGGATCGCGGAGGAGATCATCATCTGGAACACGAAGGAGTTCTCCTTCGTGACCCTCCACGACGCCTTCTCCACCGGCTCGTCGATCATGCCGCAGAAGAAGAACCCGGACATCGCCGAGCTCGCCCGGGGCAAGTCCGGCCGTCTCATCGGCAACCTCACCGGCCTCCTGGCCACGCTCAAGGCGCTGCCGCTCGCCTACAACCGTGACCTCCAGGAGGACAAGGAGCCGGTCTTCGACTCCTGCGACCAGCTCGAGGTCCTGCTGCCCGCCTTCACCGGCATGATGGCCACGCTCACCGTCAACCGGGAGCGCATGGAGGAGCTGGCCCCGGCCGGCTTCTCGCTCGCGACGGACATCGCGGAGTGGCTGGTCAAGCAGGGTGTGCCGTTCCGGGTGGCGCACGAGGTGGCCGGCGAGTGCGTGAAGGTCGCCGAGTCCGAGGGCAAGGAGCTGGACGGGCTGACGGACGAGCAGTTCGCCAAGATCTCCGAGCACCTCACCCCCGAGGTCCGCACGGTCCTCAACGTCCCCGGCGCCCTCGCCTCCCGCAACGGCCGGGGTGGCACCGCCCCGTCGGCGGTCGCCGTCCAGCTCGTCGAGGTCAAGGCCGACCTGGTGATCCAGCACGCCTGGGCCGAGGCCAAGAAGTAGCCCCCGCGCCCCACGGTCCTCAGAGCGTCACAGCGCCGCCGCCCAGTCCGCGAGCGCGTCGAAGTCCGGCCGGAGCAGTCCGAGCCGGGGGTCGGCGTGCAGCAACAGGGCGGCGGCGAGGTGTTTCTGCGCCACGTACTCGTGGTCGTACGCGGTGATGTCGTCGTCGACCCAGGCGAACGGCCGCCCCTCCGCGTACTCCAGGATGTACTGCGTCTTCCAGAAGGTCCCGCGAGGGGCCCTTCCGTGCATCTGGGGCCAGTCGATGAACGGCAGCTCGGGCAGCCCGAGATGCGGCCCGATCCAGTCGTTCGCCTCGCCCTTCCAGGTCGTCGCCCAGACCAGCTCCTACGACTCCGCCAGCGCGAGCAGCTCACCCCCGTGCGCGGGGTTCAGCCAGACCCGCAGCGGCTTCGTCTCGAACCAGCCGCCCGGCCGCATCCGGTGGGTCGTGTATCCCTCCGGGCGTCGCTCGCGCTGCGCCGCGTACGGATTCAGCGGCCCGTCGACGTCGATGAGCAGCAGTGGCTTCGTCATGATCGCAGCATTCCGTTCCCGCCCCCGTGAGGCGTCGAATTATCAAATGAGACATTGATGTCTCATTCGGTGTATGGTCGTCTCATGTCAGTCGATCGCACCCAGGTGCTCCACGCAGCCGCCGCCCTGCTCTCCCGCAAGGCGACCGCCACGATGGACGAGGTCGCCCGGTCCGCCGGGATCGGCCGGGCCACGCTGCACCGGCACTTCGCCGGACGGGACGCCCTGGTGCGGGCGCTCGAGGAGCTCGGGCTCCAGGAGATGGAGGCGGCGCTCGACCGGGCCGGGCTCGACGACGGGCCCGAGGACGAGGTCGTACGCCGGCTCATCGCCGAGGTCGAGCGCGTCGCCCCCCTGCTGTCGTTCCTCGTCACCGAGAACCAGCTCTTCGAGGGCGAGCAGCAGCACGAGGGCTGGGCCCACGCCGACGCCCGCGTCTCGGCGCTCTTCCGGCGCGGACAGGAGAGCGGCGTCTTCCGGATCGATCTGACCCCCGCCTGGCTCACCGAGGCCTTCTACGGGCTCGTCGGTTCCGGCGCCTGGGCCGTACAGGACGGCCGGGTCGCCGCCAAGGACTTTCAGTACATGATCGCCGAGCTGCTGCTCGGCGGAGCGCGCAGGAGCGTGGAGAAGTGACCGTCAGCACCCTCAGCACCACGGACCATACCGAGGGCGTGCGCCGCCCCGGCCGGTGGCTCGCCCTCTCCGTTCTCGTCCTGGCCGTCCTCCTCGTGGCGGTCGACGCCACGGTGCTGGGACTCGCCACCCCGTTCCTCTCCGAGGACCTGAAGCCCTCCGGCACCCAGCTCCTCTGGATCGGCGACGTCTACTCCTTCGTCATCGCCGGACTCCTGGTCTCCATGGGCAGCCTCGGCGACCGCATCGGGCGCAAGAAGCTGCTCCTGATCGGTGCCACCGCCTTCGGCGCCGTCTCCGTGCTGAACGCCTACGCGACCAGCCCCGAGATGATGATCGTGGCGCGCGCCCTGCTCGGCGTCGCCGGCGCGACCCTGATGCCGTCCACCCTGGCGCTCATCCGGAACCTCTTCCACGACCCGCGCGAGCGCAGCCTCGCCATCGGCATCTGGGGTGCCATGGCCTCGGCCGGCGCCGCCGTCGGACCGGTCGTCGGAGGCTTCCTCCTGGAGCACTTCTGGTGGGGCTCGGTCTTCCTGATCAACCTGCCCGTCATGGCGGTCCTCGTCCTCGTCGGCATCAAGCTGATCCCCGAGTCCAAGAACCCCGCCCCGGGTCCCTGGGACCTGCCCAGCGTCGCGCTCTCCCTCGTCGGCCTGATCGGCGTCGTCTACGCGATCAAGGAACTGGCCTCGCACGGGCTCTCCCCGGACGCGGGCGTCGCCGCACTGATCGGTGCCGGTGCCCTGACCTGGTTCGTCCGTCGGCAGCTGACCCTGCCCGCGCCGCTCCTGGACATGCGGCTCTTCCGCCACCGCGGCTTCTCGGGCGCCGTCCTCGCCGACCTGCTGACCATCCTCGGCCTCTCCGGCCTGGTGTTCTTCCTGTCCCAGTTCTTCCAGCTGGTCCAGGGCAGGCAGCCCCTGGAGGCCGGACTCGCCGAACTCCCGGCGGCGGTCGGCGCGGTCACGGCCGGTCTGATCGCGGGTCTGGTGGCCCGTCGCTTCTCCGTGCGGTCCGTGGTGGCAGGCGGTCTCGCGGCGGTCGGCCTCTCGCTCGCGGTGCTGACGACGCTCGACCAGCACACCGGCTACCCGCTGCTCGGCGCCGCCCTGCTGGTGGTCGGTGTGGGCGCCGGATTCGCCTTCACCGTCACCGCCGACGTGATCCTGTCCAGCGTCCCGAAGGACCAGGCCGGCTCCGCCTCCGCGGTCTCCGAGACCGCGTACGAACTGGGCGCCGCGCTCGGCATCGCCGTCCTCGGCTCGATCGTGACCGGCGTCTACCGCGGCTTCGCCACCCCGGCCGATGTCCCCTCGGACGTCGCGTCCGCCGCCCACGAGTCGCTCGGCGGCGCGGTCGAGGCCTCCGGCGCCCTCGCCCCGGACACGGCGACGGCCCTGGTGTCGGCCGCCCAGGAAGCCTTCGTCGACGGTCTGCGGATCGCGGCCGGCGTCGGCGCGGCGGTCCTCCTCGCGACGGCGGTCGCGGCCTGGTTCCTGCTCAAGGGCCAGAAGCTGGAGGACGGCGTCGAGCACTGACGCCCGCGGAAACGACGGTGCCCCCGTACGGCCTCCTGGCCGTACGGGGGCACCGTCACATGTCCGTGGGGACCGGGCGGCTGTCTCCGGGACCACGCGACCCCAGGAGCGTCGCCGCCCGGAAAGCGGGCTACGCGGCCTTCGCCTTCGTGGCGTACATGTCCACGTACTCCTGCCCCGACAGCCGCATGACCTCGGCCATCACCGAGTCCGTCACCGCCCGCAGCACATAGCGGTCGCGGTCCATCCCGTCGTACCGCGAGAACTCCATCGCCTCGCCGAAGCGGACCGTCACCCGGCCCGGACGCGGGAAGCCCGCGCCACCCGGCTGGATCTTGTCGGTGCCGATCATCGCGAACGGGATCACCGGCGCGCCCGTCATCAGGGTCAGTCGCGCGATGCCCGTACGGCCCCGGTACAGACGGCCGTCGGGGGAGCGGGTGCCCTCCGGGTAGATCGAGAAGATCTTGCCCTCCTCCAGGACCCTGCGGCCGGTCATCAGGGCCGCCACACCACCGCGGCCGCCGTCCCGGTCCACCGGGATCATGCCGACGCTGGTGAAGAACCAGGCCATCGCCCGGCCCTTGACGCCCTTGCCCTTCACGTACTCGTCCTTGCCGATGAAGTAGACCGGACGGTCCAGGCAGATCGGCATGATCATCGAGTCGATGAAGGTCAGGTGATTGCCCGCGAGGATGACGGGACCGGTCCCCGGGATGTTCTCGGCGCCCTCCACGCGGGGGCGGAACATCAGGCGCATGACCGGCCCGAGCACTGCCTTGATGATCGCGAGACGGGACAAGGTTCCTCCGGTGGGATGCGGGTCAGCCGAGCTGACGGTGCAGCTGGCGACGATACTCGCGGGTCACGTCCGTGCGCACATCGGGTTCACCGAGTGGATACGCAGTGTTGACGTGTGTTTCCGCCATGTTCGGCGTAGGTCTGCCGCCCGTAGGGCCCCGATGCCTAGCGTCGGGGGCACCCGTCGACAGGAGCGGGACATGACACAGGAGGACACCACATGACCCAGGGCGAACGCCGGATCCCGGCCCGGCGCACGGTTCTCGGAGCGGCGGGCGCCACCGTCCTCGGCGCCTCCACGGCCCTCGCCGCCGGCAGCGGAGCGGCGCAGGCGGCGTCGGGCACCGCCGAGGTCCCGTCCCCCGCGGCGGGCCGGAGCCGCGGTCACGGCCGCGGCTACCGCTCCCTCCCCGTCCCCACCGTCATCGCCCACCGGGGCGCCAGCGGCTACCGCCCCGAGCACACCCTCGGCTCCTACCGGCACGCCCTGGACCTCGGCGCCCACGTCATCGAGCAGGACCTCGTCCCCACCAAGGACGGGCACCTGGTCTGCCGTCACGAGAACGACATCACCGGCACCACCGACGTCGCCGACCACCCGGAGTTCGCGTCCCGGAAGACCACCAAGAGCGTCGACGGCGTCTCCCTCACCGGCTGGTTCACCGAGGACTTCACGCTCGCCGAGCTGAAGACCCTCCGCGCGAAGGAGCGCATTCCGGCCGTCCGCCAGGAGAACACCCTCTACGACGGCCGCTGGACGGTCCCCACCTTCGAGGAGGTGCTGCGCTGGGCCGAGGAGGAGGGCCGCCGCCGGGGCCGCGAGATCTGGCTCCACGTCGAGACCAAGCACCCCACCTACTTCCGCTCCCTCGGCCTGGGCCTGGAGGAGCGCCTCGCCAAGCTTCTCCGCCGGTACGGCCGTCACCGCGCCGACTCCCCGGTCTTCCTGCAGTCCTTCGAGCCGACCAGCATCCAGCGGCTCGCGAAGCTGGTCGACTCGCCCGGTGTGGTCCTGCTCTCCGGCGCGACCAGCCGCCCCTGGGACTTCGTCCAGGCCGGGGACCCGCGGACGGTCGCAGACCTCGTCGCGCCCGAGGGCCTGCGCTGGATCGCCTCGTACGCCCAGGGCATCGGCCCCACGCTCGACCTGGTGATCCCCAAGGACGCGAGCGGCCGCCTCGGCGACCCGACCACCCTGGTCCGCGACGCGCACGCGCAGGGCCTGATCCTCCACCCGTACACCCACCGCAACGAGAACTCCTTCCTGCCCGCGGACTTCCGCCGGGGCACGGACCCGACGGCGTACGGGGACTCCTTCGGGGCCCTGAAGCGCTACCTGGAGACGGGGATCGACGGCATCTTCTCCGACAACCCGGACACCGCCCTGCTGGGCGCGGCGGACCTCACCGCCCGCGACTGAACGACCGGGTAGGGGAGCCGACCGCGTACGTGAGGACCGTGCGGGTCCGCCGATCGGGCCCGCACGACCTCCTCCCGGGTGGTTTGACGCCCGAACCGCAACCACGCCCGCGTGCCCCGGCATGGTGCGGTGCATGACCACCCCCGTGACCCTCCCCGAATCCGCCCAGAACACCGCGCCCGAGTCCGCGCCCGGCGCCACCCCCGCGTCCGGCCGGGACACCGCGCCGGACAGCACCCGCGCGTCCGGCCGGGACACCGCGCCCGAGTCCGCGCCGGACAGCACCCGCGAGCCGGCCCCGGACGCCACCCCCGGGCTGCTCGCCGCCCTCGCCCCGTTGCTCGCGGCCGAGTCGGACGCCGAGGCGCCGGCCGCCGGTGTCGAGCCGAGCGACCTGGAACAGGCCGTCTGGCTCCGCCTCCTTGAACAGCTCCGCGACACGGGCAGCGCCCCCGAGCGTCCCGCCGAGTGGCTGCGCCGCGCCGTCCGCGCGGAGGCCCGCCGGGCCCGCAGGACGAGCGACCGCGAACGCCCCTACCGCGAGGAACCCGGCCACGACGCGGGCACCGCCGAGCCCCAGGGCTCCCCGGAGTCCTCGCTGATGGCCGCCGAGGGCCGCCGCACCCTGCGCGCCGCCGTCACCCGGACCCCCGGCCGCTGCCCCCGGGTGCTGACCGCGATGCTCGATCCCGAGGACCCCACGTACCGGGAAATCGCAGGAGAGTTGGGTATCTCACAGGGCAGTCTGGGGCCGATGCGTTCCCGTTGCCTGGGATGCCTGCGCAGAATGCTGGCTGCAGAGGTTCCCGCCCCGGGCCGACGGGGAAGGGTGCGGTAAACCGATGATCGACAGATGAGCGGGAGGCGTGCACACATGGGCCTGAGTGTGACCATCTCAGCGGCGGACGCGGCGGACGCGGAGCACATCCTGAAGCTGCAGTACCTCTGCTACCAGAGCGAGGCGGAGCTCTACGGGGACTGGTCCATCGAACCGCTCACCCAGTCGCTCGACGCCCTGCGCACCGAACTGGCCGAGGGGTACGGGCTGGTGGCCCGGCTCGGCGACGAGGTCGTCGCCTCCGTACGGGCCCGGCTCGACGAGGACGGCACGGTACGGATCGCCAAGCTCATCGTGCACCCGCGGATGCAGCGGCACGGCCTCGGCGGCCGCCTTCTCGACGGCATCGAGCGCCACTTCGCCGAGACGGCCGACACGGCCGCACGGCCGGCTCCGTCGCCCAAGCGCTTCCAGCTCTTCACCGGCCACCGCAGCGAGGGCAATCTGCGCCTCTACCGCAGCAAGGGGTACGCGCAGGTCGCCACCCGGGAGCTCGGCCCCAAGCTCACCCTGGTGACCCTGGAGAAGGCCGCGGCCTGACTCAGGCGGCCGTCGCGGTACGCGACCGGCGCAGCCACCAGATGCCGCTCAGCGGCAGCAGGACCGGGATGAAGAGATAGCCGTAGCCGTAGTCCGACCAGACCGTCGCGTCCGGGAAGGCGGACGGCTCGACCAGCGTCCAGGTCCCCACGATCAGTACGCCCGTGAGCTCGGCGGCGCAGCACACCAGCGCCGCCCTGCGGGCCTTCTCCCCGCCCCGCACCAGCGTGTAGGTGATGAAGGCGTAGACGACGGCGGCCAACGCCGACAGGGAGTACGCGAGCGGCGCCCGGTCGAACTCGGTGGCGATCTGGTAGATCGAGCGCGAGACCGCGCCGACCGACATCACGCCGTAGAGCCAGACCAGCAGGATGCCGGGGCCCGTGACGAGACGGGCCTTCGTGCCGGGTGCGGCCTTCTCCTGCGTCTCGGTCATGGTCAGCCCACCGTCCAGATGTCGTAGAGACGCACTTCGAGCACGGCCAGGACGACCGCGCCGGCGGCCACCGTGGCCGAACCCCACCGGCTGCGCTCCGCGAGGGACATGAAGCCGGCGATGGGCACCGCGCACAGCGCCCCGAGCAGATAGGCGACGAAGATCGTCGCGCCCTCCTCGGCCTTCTCGCCCCGCGTCAGCTGCACGATCCCGACGATCAGCTGGACCAGGACGAGGAAGGTCACCACGGCCATGCCGATGAAGTGCCAGTCCTTGGTCGACTGGTCGCGGAAGGCGGCGAAGCCGCACCAGGCGGCGAGGGCGAGCGCGGCCACGGAGACCGCGACCGTCAGGGCGTCAAGCATGCGCCCGAGGGTATTACGGTCCGAAGCGCCCGATGCGCTCGCCCCCCGCGCCGTCGCGGCGGGCCCGCGCGCGGACCGTGGCCTTGGCCACAGCCGGCGCCCACGAGGTCCCCGGCGGACCCCTCGCGGGCCGCGGTGAGGGGCGCGCGTCCCCGCAGGCCACACGGGGAAAGCGGGCGGAACGAGGGCCTCCGGAGTGTCCGCATGGCGTCTCAATGACGTCCGCTATTCGGACAGTCCCCTTTCGTTCGCACCTGCGCATGCTTTACTTGCAGACATGACCACGACGAGCAGCCGCATCCTTGCGACCGAGGCGACCCCCACGCCCGGTGCTCGTTGTATGTGTCGAATGTGCGCCATCTGAGGGCCCCCGCCTGAGTCTCGCGCCCCGAAGCGAGACCGACGGCCGTGCCGTTCCTCCCGCCCACCGGCGATGGAACGTGCCCGCCCCGCGCACCGCCGAGACTCCCGGCCACCCGCCGGACCGGCCTCCGTGCGCCTGACTGTCCGAAGACGAATGCCCCGTGCACGACGGACCCCGCGTCGCGCACTCGACAGTGACGGAAACCCCCTGTGATCACCACTTCGGGCCTGACCAAGGTCTACGAGTCGCGCGGCCGGCAGGTCACCGCTCTGGACGGTGTCGACCTCCACGTCCGCGAGGGCGAGGTATTCGGCGTGATCGGCCAGAGCGGCGCCGGCAAGTCCTCGCTCATCCGCTGCGTCAACCTCCTGGAGCGCCCCACCTCCGGCACCGTGACCGTCGACGGCGTGGACCTCACCGCCCTCGCCGGCAAGGGCCGCCGCGCCGGCAAGGACCTGCGCCGGGCGCGCAGCAGCATCGGCATGGTCTTCCAGCACTTCAACCTGCTGTCCTCCCGCACGGTGAAGGACAACATCGAGCTTCCCCTGGAGATCCTCGGCGTCTCCGGAGCCGAGCGCTCCCGACGCGCCCTCGAACTCCTCGACCTGGTCGGCCTCGCCGACAAGGCCAAGTCCTACCCGGGCCAGCTCTCCGGCGGCCAGAAGCAGCGCGTCGGCATCGCCCGCGCCCTGGCCGGCGAGCCCAAGGTCCTGCTCTCCGACGAGGCCACCAGCGCCCTCGACCCGGAGACCACCCGCTCCATCCTCCAGCTGCTGCGCGACCTCAACCGGCAGCTCGGACTCACCGTCCTGCTCATCACGCACGAGATGGACGTCGTCAAGACGATCTGCGACTCGGCCGCGCTGATGCAGAAGGGACGGATCGTCGAGTCCGGCACCGTCAGTGAACTGCTCGCCACCCCCGGCTCCCAGCTGGCGGCCGAGCTCTTCCCGGTCAGCGGCGCCCACACCGGCCCCGACCGCACGGTCGTCGACGTCACCTTCCACGGCGATGCCGCGACCCAGCCGGTGATCTCGCAGCTCTCCCGTACGTACAACATCGACATCTCGATCCTCGGGGCGGCGATGGACACCGTCGGCGGCCGGCAGATCGGCCGGATGCGGATCGAACTGCCCGGACGGTACGAGGACAACGTCGTCCCGGTCGGCTTCCTGCGCGAGCAGGGCCTCCAGGTCGAGGTCGTCGAGGAGACGCCCACCGAAGAAACGGTTGTCCAGGACGCGGCGACCCTGCTCGTGAAGGAAGGTGCCAAGTGACCTGGTCCGAGATGCAGCCACTGCTGGAGCAGGGCACCGTCGACACCCTCTACATGGTCCTGTGGGCCACCGTCGTCACCGTGCTCGGCGGCCTGCCGCTCGGCATCCTCCTCGTCCTCACGGACAAGGGCGGACTGCTGCAGAACCTGCCGGTCAACAAGGTCGTCGGTGCGATCGTGAACATCGGCCGTTCGCTGCCGTTCATCATCCTGCTGATCGCCCTGATCCCCTTCACCACCCTGGTCGTCGGCACCTTCATCGGCCCCACCGCGATGATCGTGCCGCTCGCCATCGGCGCCATCCCCTTCTTCGCGCGCCTCGTCGAGACCTCCATCCGCGAGGTCGACCACGGGCTCGTCGAGGCCGTCCAGGCCATGGGCGGCGGCATCCCCACCATCGTCCGCAAGGTGCTGCTCCCGCAGGCCCTGCCCTCGCTGGTCTCGGGCGTCACCACCACGGTCATCGTCCTCATCGGCTACTCGGCGATGGCCGGCGCGGTCGGTGGCGAGGGCCTCGGCTCCAAGGCCGTCACCTACGGATACCAGCGCTTCGACACCACGTTCATGCTGGTCACCGTCGTCGTCCTGGTCCTGATCGTGACCGTCGTCCAGCTCATCGGCGACGGGGTCGTACGACTCCTCGCCCGCCGGGGCCGTACCGCGTAACGGCCCCCCGGCCACCCCAGACTTCGTCCTTCGAAGAACAGCCCGGACTTGTTGTCCAGGCGTCCACCGCACCACCGGAAAGAGGCACTCTTCGTGCGCAAGAACATCAAGCTCACCGCCGGTATCGCCGCCACCGCCGCCCTCGCCCTCGGCCTCACCGCCTGCGGCACCTCCTCGGACCCCGGGTCCAAGGACTCGGCCGGCGCCGGCGACACCTCCAAGGCGCTCGTCGTCGCCGCGTCCCCGACGCCGCACGCCGACATCCTCAACTACGTCAAGGACAACCTGGCCGAGAAGGCCGGCCTGAAGCTGGAGGTGAAGGAGTTCACGGACTACGTCCTGCCTAACACCGCCACCGAGAACGGCCAGGTCGACGCCAACTTCTTCCAGCACAAGCCGTACCTCGACGACTTCAACAAGAAGAACGGCACCCACATCGTTCCGGTGGTCGACGTCCACCTGGAGCCGCTGGGCCTCTACTCCAAGAACATCAAGTCGGTGAAGGACATCAAGGCGGGCCAGACCATCGCCGTCCCCAACGACACCACCAACGGCGGCCGCGCGCTCCAGCTGCTCGCCGAGAACGGCCTGATCACCATCAAGCCGGGCGTCGGCACCAACGCCAAGCTCTCCGACATCACCGACAAGAAGGGCCTGGAGTTCAAGGAGCTGGAGGCCGCCACCGTGCCCCGCGCCCTGAACGACGTGGACGCCGCCGTCATCAACGGCAACTACGCCATCGAGGCCAAGCTGTCCCCGGCCAAGGACGCCATCGCCCTGGAGAAGGCGGACGGCAACCCGTACGCCAACTTCCTCGCCGTCAAGGAGGGCAACGAGAAGGACGCCCGCGTGCAGAAGCTCGCCAAGCTCCTCAACTCGCCCGAGGTGAAGAAGTACATCGAGGACACCTACAAGGGCTCGGTCATCCCGGCCTTCGGCGCCGCCCAGTAGTCTCCGGCGTCCGAGGGACCGTCAGACCGGTTCCCCCGTACAGTCCTTGAGCAGAAGGCCCCCGCACCCCGTCCGGTGCGCGGGGCCTTCGCCACACCCCTCACCCGACACCGACCCGGCCATGCGCACCGCCGCCCGCATGCTGCATGCTGTGCGTTCACGGTCGATTCGGACGGTCCACGGCATGGAGCTGCGCATGACTACCACCTTTCCGGACATCTCCATCAACACGGACCGGTTGGTGCTGCGCGCGCTGGAGGAAGGGGACGCCGCCGCCCTCGCCGAGATGATGAACGACGAACTCGTCGGCGCCTGGACCGCGGTGCCCCAGCCCTACACCGAGACGGCCGCCCGCCGCTGGATCACCGAGTACGCGCCCGCCGAACGCGCCGCGGGCCGGGGCATCGACCTCGCCGTCACCGAATTCCTCACCCAGCGGCTGGTCGGCATCATCCAGCTGGCCAAGACCGACTGGAAGGTCCGCTCCACCGAGATCTCCTACATCGTCGCCCCCTGGGCCCGCGGTGAGGGATACGCCTCCGAAGCCGCCCTCGCCACCGCCCAGTGGCTCTTCGGCGACCAGAAGTTCGAGCGCATCGAACTGCGCACCGCCGCCGACAACACTGCCTCCCAGCAGGTCGCCCAGAAGATCGGCTGCATCAGCGAAGGCGTCCTCCGCAACGCCTGCATAGCCCGCACCCGCACCGAGGACGGCGGCTGGACCGAACTGCGCACCGACTTCATCGTCTGGGGCCTCCTCCCCGAGGACCTCGACGGCGTCGCCGACCAGATGGCCGAGGCCGGATACTCCTCGTACACCGACTGGAGCTGAGCCCCGCACCCCCACCCGGGGTACGCTCGGGACGCCCCCGACCTGCGACGACACCAGGAGACGACGAATGGCCGACCGCGTCACGGTGATCGGTTGGGACGGCTCGCCCCTCACCGCGGCGGCCCGGTCCGCGCTCTCCGCCGCCAGCCTGGTGGCGGGCGCCGCCCACCACCTGGCGCTGCCCGAGATCCCGCCCGGCGCCGAACGCGTCCGCCTCGGCAGCGTCGACCTCGCCGCCCGCCGCATCGCCGGCCACCGCGGCACCGCCGTCGTCCTCGCCGACGGCGACCCCGGCTTCTTCGGCGTCGTCCGCACCCTGCGCGCCCCCGAACACGGCCTGGAGGTCGAGGTCGTCCCCGCCGTCTCCTCCGTCGCCGCCGCGTTCGCCCGCGCCGGGATGCCCTGGGAGGATGCCCGGATCGTCGTCGCCCAGCAGCGCACCCTGCGCCGCGCCGTCAACGTCTGCCGCGCCCACCCCAAGGTCGCCGTCCTCACCTCGCCCGGCGCCGGACCCGCCGAACTCGCCCTGCTCCTCGACGGTGTCCACCGCACCTTCGTCGTCTGCGAGGAACTCGGCACCGACCGCGAGCAGGTCTCCGTCCTCACCTCCGACAAGGCCGCCGACCACAGCTGGCGCGACCCGAACGTCGTCCTCGTCATCGGCGGCACCGCGGGCGGGCCCCCCGCCGCCCCCTGGCTGATGGGCCAGGACCCCGCGTCGCCCCCGGTCCGCGGCTGGGGCCTGCCCACGGAGGAGTACGACCCCGCCGGCGGCGGCGCACGGACCCGCGCGGGCGAGGACCCGTCCCTGCGCGCCGCCCAGCTCGCCCGCCTCGGGCCCCGCACCGGCGACCTCGTCTGGGACATCGGCTGCGCGGGCGGCGCCTTCTCCGTCGAGGCCGCCCGCTTCGGCGCCGCCGTCATCGCCGTGGACCTCGACCCGACCGCCTGCGCCCGCACCGAACAGGCCGCACGCCGCCACGGCGTACCCCTCCAGACCGTGCGCGGCCGGGCCCCGCACGTCCTGGAGAACCTCCCCGAACCCGATGTCGTCCGCGTCGCGGCCGGCGGCGTCGCCGTCGTCACCGCCTGCACCGACCGGCGGCCGGAACGCATCGTCGCCCACGCCTCCACCCGGGACGAGGCCGAGGCGATCGGCGCCGCCCTCGCCGACGGCGGCTACACCGTCGAGAGCCTGCTCCTCCAGACCGTCGGACTCGATCCGCACGACTGGTCGGAACGCGAGCGATCGGTCGTCTTCCTGCTCTCCGGCCGCAGGACCGACACCCCCCACGGCTAGGGCCTCCCCCACCCGTGACCATGGCGCCCGCCGGGCCAGGTAGGCTGGCCGATTGTTGTACCGCATCCGGATGTTCGGCGCTTTGTTCGTCAATGTCCTGAACGAGTGGCCACATTGCGCCGCTGACGTGGTACGCGACAAGGGGGGACCGCGCGACGTGGCGCAGTCCACAGCGCACCGTGGCAAATCTCCCTGCCACGAGGGCCCGCGGCCGCGACAATGTGATGGATGTCCGCGTGTCCTTCGTGCCGCGCGGCGCGCGCGCTCGTTCTTGTCGACGGGCGCAGGTCTGAAGGAGCACAAGCGATGGGCGAGGGGTACGCATGACGGACACCGGCCAGGTCCCGGGCGAGGGGCTGCCGGAGAACGCAGGCATGGTCGAGCAGCCGGGCATCCCCGCACCGGGCGCGTACACCTTCCTGGACCCCTCCGAGCACACCACCGAGGACGACGACCTTCTGCTGATGCCGGGCGCCCAGGGCGCCTGGAGCGAGCACCCGCCGGGCGTCGCGCCCGCGCCCCCGGTCGCCGTGCCGCCCCCGGCGGCGCCCATGGTCCCGAACCAGGGCGTGCCGGCCGCGCACCCGGCGGCCCCCGAGGCGCCGGCGGTGATCGGCGACCCGCTCACCGACCCGCTGCCGAACCCCCTCACGGCCCCGCTGGACTCCGTCGCCCTCGCCGACGTGCTCACGGCCCCGCAGCACCAGACCCCGCCGCAGGGAGTCCCGCTGGGCACCCCGGCGCACGGCGTCCCGCTCGCCGGCACCCCGGCCCACGGAGTCCCCGTGGAGCAGCCCACCAGCACGCCCGCGCACGCCGTCCCGGCGGACCAGCCGACGGGCACGCCCGCCCACGGCATCCCGCTGGACCAGCTCACCGGCACCCCCGCGCACGGCGTCCCCGTGGCCCCGCAGGAGCAGGCGCCCACCCCGCACGGCTACGAACCCGGCATCCTCGACACCGGCGCGCACGAGGCCGCCGGCCGCGACTCCGGCTCCGTCGACCTGAGCGGCGTCCGGGTGCCCCCGCCTGCCCCGGCCCCGCAGCAGGCCCGCCGCCCGCTGCACATGGGCCCGCCCGTGCCCGAGGCCGGCGGCGTCGTGCTCTCGCTGGCCGACCGCGGCCCCGCCGCCGCGCCCGCCCCGGCCCCGCAGCCCGCGCCGGTCCCCGCACCCGAGCCGCTCGTGGCCACCGGCCCCGCGCCGATGCCCGTACGGAACCCGGGTCCGCCGACCAGCGGCCCCGAGTACTTCGAGATCGCGCAGGACCAGCAGCTCGCGCCGCAGGGCGCCGAGCCGTGGGCCGCGCAGCCGCAGGAGCCCGAGGCCCCGCAGGCCCCCGAGCTCCCCGCAGAAACGGTCGTCCCGCAGAGCGGGCAGTTCGTCCAGGTCGAGGGCACCGTCCCGACGACCCCCCACCTCGCCCCGGCCCCGGCGCCCGAGCCGGCCCCCGCGCCGGAAGAGCCGTCGGAGCCCGAGGCCCCGGTGGCCGTCGAGGAGACCGCACCGGAGGCCCCGGCGGAGACGCCCGAGGTCCACGCCGTCGTCCCCGCCCCCCGCGAGGGCGAACCGGCCGCCGAGACCCCCGAGCTCGCGCAGGCCGAGGAGCCCGTGGCCGAGCAGGTCACGGAAGCCGAGGAGCAGCCGGAGCCCGTCGCCGAGGCCCCGGCCGAGCCGGTCGCCGAGGCCCCGGCCGAACTCGTCGCCGAAGTCCCGGCCGAGCCGGTCGCCGTGACGGAGGAGCAGCCCGCGGAGGAGCAGCTGCCCGAGGAGGCCCCCGTCGAGGCGGTCGCCGAGGAGATCCCCTTCGTCCCGGAGGAGGCCCCCGAGGCCCTGCCGGAGCCGGCCCCGGAGACCGAGACCGAGGCGGCGCCCGCCGCCGAGGCCCCGCAGGCCGAGGCCCCGCATGCCGAGGAGCCGGTCGCGGCCGAGGAGCCCGTCGCCCCCGAGGCACTCGTGGAGGCCGAGGAACAGCCGGAGACGGCCCCCTCCACGGAAGAGGAGGCCGAGTCGGCCCCGGCCCCCGGCTACGACGACGCCGAGCGCGAGGCCGTCCTCCGTGTGATGCGCGAGCGCCGCGACATCCGCAACGGCTTCCGCTCCGACCCGATCCCGCACGAGGTGCTGCTCCGCGTCCTGGAGGCCGCCCACACGGCGCCCAGTGTCGGCCACTCGCAGCCCTGGGACTTCGTCGTCATCCGCTCCGCCGAGACCCGGCAGACGATGCACGAGCTGGCCCAGCGACAGCGCGAGGCCTACGCCAAGTCGCTGCCGAAGGCCCGGGCGAAGCAGTTCAAGGAACTGAAGATCGAGGCCATCCTCGACACCCCGGTCAACATCGTCGTGACGGCCGACCCGACCCGCGGCGGCCGCCACACCCTCGGCCGCTACACGCAGCCGCAGATGGCCCCGTACTCCTCGGCGCTCGCCGTCGAGAACCTCTGGCTCGCCGCCCGCGCCGAGGGCCTCGGCGTCGGCTGGGTCAGCTTCTTCGACGAGCGCGAGATGGTCCGCACCCTGGGCCTCCCCGAGCACCTCGAAGTGGTCGCGTACCTCTGCGTGGGCTACGTCGACGAGTTCCCCGAGGAGCCCGAGCTGATGCAGGCGGGCTGGTCCAAGCGCCGCCCGCTGGCCTGGGTCGTCCACGAGGAGACGTACGGCCGCCGCGCGCTGCCCGGCGAGGAGCCGCACGACCTCCTGCAGGAGACCATCGCCAACATCCGCCCGCTGGACGCGAAGGCGCTGGGCGAGGCGTGGGAGCGCCAGAAGCGGATGACCAAGCCGGCCGGCGCACTCGGCATGCTGGAGATCATCGCGGCGCAGCTCTCGGGACTCTCCCGGGTGTGCCCGCCGCCGATCCCGGAGCCGGCGGCCGTCGCGATCTTCGCGGGCGACCACGGCGTCCACGCCCAGGGCGTGACGCCCTGGCCGCAGGAGGTCACCGGCCAGATGGTGGCCAACTTCCTCGGCGGGGGAGCGGTCTGCAACGCCTTCGCCAACCAGGTGGGCGCGGAGGTCTGCGTCATCGACGTGGGCGTGGCGTCCGAACTCCCGGCCACCCCCGGTCTCCTGCCCCGCAAGGTCCGCCCCGGCACCGCCGACTTCACCACGGGTCTCGCGATGACCCGCGACGAGGTTCTGGCGGCGATCGAGGTGGGCATCGAAACGGCCCGCGACCTGGTCGCGGCCGGCAACAAGGCCCTGCTCACGGGCGAGATGGGCATCGCGAACACCACCGCGTCCGCCGCCCTGATCTCGGTCTACACGGGCGTCGATCCGACCGAGGTCACCGGCCGGGGCACGGGCATCAACGACGAGACGCACGCCCGCAAGGTGGACGTCGTCCGTCGCGCCCTGGACCTGCACAAGCCGGACCCGGCGGACCCGATCGGCGTCCTGTCGGCGGTCGGCGGCCTGGAGCACGCGGCCCTCGTCGGCCTGATCCTGGGCGCGGCCTCCCTGCGTACCCCGGTGATCCTCGACGGTGTGTCCACCGGCGCGGCGGCCCTGGTGGCCCGCGCGATCGCGCCGGAGTCGCTCGCGGCCTGCATCGCCGGACACCGCAGCGCCGAGCCGGGCCACGTGGCCGCGCTCAACAAGCTGGGCCTGCGCCCGCTGGTCGACCTGGACCTCCGTCTCGGCGAGGGCACGGGCGCACTGCTCGCCCTCCCGCTGGTGCAGAGCGCGGCCCGCGCGATGCACGAGGTGGCCACGTTCGACTCGGCGGGAGTCACCGAGAAGTAGCACCGGGCGCGTCCCCCCTCCCACGACGGGAGTGGGGGACGCGCAGGGACCGTGTTCGGGACGCAAAGCGTGACTTGTGGCGCGTAAAGAGAAAGCCGCACTCTCGAAGGGCAGCCCGAAGGGCAAGCGGCAGACTCAGCAGCTCAGCCCCGGGACATCCGTCACAGCGTGACGACACCACCACACCGATATCGTTGGGACCAGGCGCCCCGCCGCCGCCCCACCAGCCGCTTCATCGCAGCAGCGGCCAGCACCCGCCCTCCGAGGAGCCGCTCACCCATGGCCGAGCACGCCGAGCACACCGCCCAGCCGACGACGCACCCCGCCTACCCCGTGGGCCTGCGCCTGGCCGGCCGCCGCGTAGTCGTCCTCGGCGGCGGCCAGGTCGCCCAGCGCCGGCTCCCCGCCCTGATCGCCGCGGGCGCCGACATCACGCTGATCTCCCCCTCCGCGACCCCCTCGGTCGAGGCGATGGCCGAGGCCGGAGAGATCACCTGGACCAAGCGGCGGTACGAGGACGGCGACCTCGCCGACGCCTGGTACGCCCTGGTCGCCACGACCGACCCGGCTTCGAACGCCGCCGCCTCCGCCGAGGCCGAGCGCACCAGGACCTGGTGCGTGCGCTCCGACGACGCCGAGGCGGCCACGGCCTGGACCCCGGCGACGGGCCGCAGCGAGGGCGTCACCGTCGCGGTGCTCACCGGCCACGACCCGCGCCGCTCGGCGGCCGTGCGCGACGCGATCGTCGAGGGCCTGCGGGACGGCTCGATCGCGGCCCCGCAGCACCGCGCGCGTACCCCCTTCGTGGCGCTGGTCGGCGGCGGCCCCGGCGACCCGGACCTGATCACGGTGCGCGGCCGCCGGCTGCTCGCGGAGGCGGACGTGGTCATCGCCGACCGCCTGGGCCCGCGCGACCTGCTGGACGAACTGCCCCCGCACGTCGAGGTGATCGACGCGGCGAAGATCCCGTACGGCCGGTTCATGGCGCAGGAGGCCATCAACAACGCGCTGATCGAGCACGCGAAGGCGGGCAGGTCCGTCGTGCGGCTGAAGGGCGGCGACCCGTTCGTCTTCGGCCGCGGCATGGAGGAGGCGCAGGCGCTCGCCGTCGAGGGCATCGCCTGCACGGTGGTGCCGGGCATCTCCAGCTCGATCTCGGTCCCGGGCGCGGCGGGCATCCCGGTGACGCACCGGGGCGTGGCGCACGAGTTCACGGTGGTGAGCGGGCACGTGGCCCCGGAGGACCCGCGTTCGCTGGTCGACTGGGCGTCGCTCGCGAAGCTCACGGGGACGCTGGTGATCCTGATGGGCGTGGACAAGATCGGGAAGATCGCCGAGGCGCTCATCGCCCACGGCAAGGACCCGCAGACGCCGCTCGCCCTGGTCCAGGAGGGCACGACGGCCGCGCAGCGCCGGGTGGACGCGACGCTGGCGACGGTGGCGGAGACGGTGCGGACGCAGGAGGTGCGCCCGCCGGCGGTCATCGTGATCGGCGAGGTCGTGACGGAAGGCCCGGACCGCCTGGTCAAGTAGCAGCGCCCAGCAGCGGGCGACGCACAGTCGCACACACATTGGCACCACACCCCGGACAAGGCAGTATCACCTCGTGGCCGAACTCATCACGATCGACGACCCCGACGACCCGCGCCTGCGCGACTACACCGGTCTGACCGATGTCGAACTCCGCCGCAGAAGGGAACCGGCCGAGGGCCTGTTCATCGCGGAGGGCGAGAAGGTCATCCGCCGGGCCCGGCAGGCGGGGTACGAGATGCGGTCGATGCTGCTCTCCGCCAAGTGGGTCGATGTGATGCGGGACGTCATCGACGAGGTCCCCGCGCCGGTGTACGCGATCCAGCCGGACCTCGCGGAGCGCGTCACCGGCTACCACGTGCACCGGGGCGCCCTCGCCTCGATGCAGCGCAAGCCGCTCCCGGACGCCGCGGAGCTGCTCGTCGGTGCGCGCCGGGTGGTCGTGATGGAGTCGGTGAACGACCACACCAACATCGGCGCGATCTTCCGCAGCGCCGCGGCGCTCGGCATGGACGCGGTGCTGCTGTCGCCGGACTGCGCGGATCCGCTGTACCGGCGGTCGGTGAAGGTGTCGATGGGCGCGGTGTTCTCGGTGCCCTACGCCCGGCTCGACACCTGGCCGCGGGGTCTGGAGGCGGTACGGGAGGCGGGCTTCAAGCTCCTGGCGCTGACGCCGGCCGAGAAGGCGATGTCGATCGACGAGGCGGCCCCGCACCGCATGGAGCGGGTGGCCCTGATGCTGGGCGCGGAGGGCGACGGCCTGTCCACGCAGGCGCTGCGGGCGGCGGACGAGTGGGTCCGCATCCCGATGGCCCACGGGGTCGACTCGCTGAACGTGGGCGCGGCGGCGGCGGTGGCCTTCTACGCGGTGGCGACGGGCCGCCCGGAGTCCTGAAAGGGACTCGAACCGGCCCTGGACCAAGCCCCAACGCCGGCCCTGGACCAAGCCCCCAGCCTCAACCCCAGCCCTCGGCCCCACCCGCAAACCGCCCGGGCCCAGACCGCCCGAGCCGTCTACCCCTGAAGGGCCTGGGCGGCGGCGATGCCCAGGGCCACCACCAGCGTCACCACCACGAAGACGAAGAGCCGCTGCCGCAGCAGCCGCGGGTTGGCGGGCCGGCGGCCGGTGGACGTCGACCGCGCACCCGGCCGGGTCGCGGGCCGGCCACCGGTCCGGGGCCCTGCGGAGGGCCGGGACGACGGCCCGGGCCCACGCCCGCCGCGCTCCCGCTCCGCGCCACGCTCCATGCCCCGGTCGCCGCCCCGGTCGACGCTCCGCTCCGCACCGCGCTCGGGCCCACGTCCGGGCACGTCCCGCTCGGTGTAGCGCTCGGTCGGCCGCAGGGTGTTGCGCTCCTCGGCGCGTTCCCGCTGCACCGGCGGCCGTGAGACGGGCAGCCCCTGTGCCTCGCGCGCCGCGATCTCCTTGAGCCGCATCGACAGCTGAAGGGTGCTGGGACGGTCCTCGGGGTCCTTGGCGAGGCAGGCCCGGATGAGCGGTGCCAGCGCGTCGGGCACGCCGTGCAGCTGCGGTTCCTCGTGGACGACCCGGTAGAGCATGACCTCGGAACTGCCGTGGCCGAAGGGCGAGTCGGACATCGCCGCGTACGCCAGCGTGGCACCGAGCGAGAACACGTCGGTGGCGGGGGTGACGGCCGCGCCGCGCACCTGCTCGGGGGCGAGGAAGCCGGGGGAGCCGACGGCCGTACCGACGTGGGTCAGGGTGCTGGCCCCGGTGGCCCAGGCGATGCCGAAGTCGATGATCCGGGGGCCCTTGGGGGAGAGCAGGATGTTCGAGGGCTTGAGGTCCCGGTGCACGACCCCTGCCTCGTGGACGGCGACGAGCCCCTCCGAGAGCGCGGCCCCGATCGAGGCCACGTCGGCGGCGCGCAGCGAGCCCTCCTCGGCGACCCGGTCGTGCAGGGAGGGACCGGGCACGTACTGGGTGGCGAACCAGGGGCGCTCGGCCTCCAGGTCGGCGGCGACGAGCCGGGCCGTGCAGCCGCCGCGGATCCGCCGGGCGGCTGAGACCTCGCGGGCGAACCGGGACCGGAACTCCTGGTCCTCGGCCAGGTCGGGCCGGATCACCTTGAGCGCGACCCGCTGGCCGCGCCGGTCGGAACCCAGGTACACGACGCCCATCCCGCCGGCCCCCAGCCTGCGGTGGAGCCGGAACGACCCGACGATCCGCGGATCCTCGCGCCGGAGCCGCATCATCGCCATGTCCGTCCCCTCGTCCGTTCGACGTGGCACAGCTTACGTAGTGGCGCCCGCACGCGCTCATAGGCCGCGCCCTCGCACCTGGATCGATTGTCAGTGCTGAGGGGTACACGGGAGGAATGAGCGCCTCCGGCGGCCGCCCCAACCACCCACCCCATCAACCCAGTTGACGCTCCGCCCGAGGCGGGCCGCGGATGCCCCGGGAGGCGCTCCCGGCCCCCTCCGACCAGGGGTTTCGCGCGACGTCCCGGGAAGTGAGCGAAGTCACGCCCCGGCCAACCCCTTCACCGGCCCGTCCGGAACCCCTCAGGGAAGTCCCCAGGTTCCACGCCGCCGTCTCCACCCAGGGGAGTACGCCGTACGACCGGGCGTCATCCTCCGGGAGGCCCGGAAGTCGGTACGCGGGCATGACGTCCGGGGGCTCCCGGCTCCCTAATGTTGAGGTCAAGCGGCGGGTGCAGCACTCGTCCCCCGAGGTCAAGCACCCGCCGCGCCAGACACGACAGGAGAGGAACCATGGCGTTCACGGCATCGCGGACGAGCACCCAGCCTTCGAGCCGGCGTCACCCGCTGGTGGCCACCGCCATGGTCCTCCCTCTCGCGGCCCTGCTCGTGGTCGCCTTCGGCGGCTGGGACGCAGTGGTCACACAGGCGTCGTCCGTGGGCGTGATGCTGGGGCGCTGACCAGCGCCCCGGACCCGGGAGAGCGGCCCGGGTCGGGACATCCGGCCATCAACCCCGTGGGGACGGGGGTGCGGCGGACGGCAGCGTGGGGCCGGTCAGCTGGGGAGCTGACCGGCCCTCGCGCGTTCCCGCCCCGGACGCCCCGTACGCTCGCCCCCGTGGACCTCCCCGACCGCCCCCTCCTCGACGGCCTCGCCGCGTACGCGCGCACCGCCGCCCACCACCCCGGCACGCCCTGCCTCTGCCCGGGCGATCTCGTCGGAGTGCTGGCGGACCGGGACGACGGGACGGTCGTACGGCACGGGCGACTGGTCGCGAAGGCGCACGCCCCCGGCACCGACCCCGAGGCGCACCGGGCGCGGATCGCGCTCGCCGCCCACCCGGACGTCCGCGAGGTCTTCCTCCCGCCGCTCCCGCTGCCGACGCCCGGCGAACTCGACGGCCGGCCGGTCAGCGTGTGGCCGTACGGTTCGCCCGTCGACCCGACGGACCCCGACGCCGCCCCCTGGGAGGAGGCCGCGACGCTCCTCGCCCGGCTCCACCGCACCCCGCCTCCCGCGGGGGAGGCCGCCCGGCTTCCCGAGATGAGGGCTCCCGTCAAGGCGGCCCTCGCCGTGGACCGGATGCGCCGGACGGCACCGGACCACCCGGCCGCCGCGACCGTCCTGGCCGCCTGGCGGTCGGTCCCCGACGGCCTCGCGCACGACCGCCCCCGCCTCCTCTGCCACGGCGACTTCCACCTGGGCCAACTGGTCCGCGACACGGGGCCCGCGGAGTCCGCCGGCGGGCCGACCCCGCCGCACGCCCCCTGGCGGCTGATCGACATGGACGACGCCGGGCTCGGCGATCCCGCGTGGGATCTGGCCCGCCCCGCGGCCTGGTTCGCGGCAGGCATCCTGCCGCCGGAGATCTGGGCCCGCTTCCTCGGCGCGTACCAGGAGGCGGGCGGCCCGGCCGTGGGCGCGGATCCATGGGTCCAACTCGATGGGCCCGCCCGTGCCCTGACGGTCCAGACGGCGGCGCTCGCCGTCGCCAAGTCGACGGCCGAGGCCCGGCCGCTCGACGAGGTCGAGGACGTGATGATCGACACCTGCGCCCGTATCGCCGGGTATCGAACCGACTCGGCGTCTGTGGCGTCCACGTAAGGTGAAGCCACCATTCGTACGGCGAAGTCAGGGAGTTGAGCCGACCATGCAGTGTCCCAAGTGCCATGCGGCCATGCACACGTACAACCGCAACGGCGTCCAGATCGAGCAGTGCAGCGGCTGCCGGGGGATATTCCTGGACTACGGCGAGCTTGAGTCCCTGACTCGCCTGGAGTCCCAGTGGGTCCAGCAGGCTCCGCCCGCCCCGCCGGCCCCGCAGGCCTACCCGGCCGCGCAGCCCGCCGCCCCCGCCTGGGGCGCCCCGCACCACGGCGGCCACCACGGCGGCGGTCACTACCGTCAGCGCGGTTTCGGCCGGATGCTCTTCTCCTCCTGACCGGGGGTGCACCGGGTCTCCCGGTGCACGAGCGCCCTCGTGCATGAAGAAGCCCCCGGCCGCGAGATGCGACCGGGGGCTCTTCGGTGGTGCGCGATACTGGGATTGAACCAGTGACCTCTTCCGTGTCAGGGAAGCGCTCTCCCGCTGAGCTAATCGCGCGGGTGGTGCACACGACGTACCCGGAGGTACTGCGTACTGCGTGCGCGATACTGGGATTGAACCAGTGACCTCTTCCGTGTCAGGGAAGCGCTCTCCCGCTGAGCTAATCGCGCGGGACGGTCCGTACGGACCGGATCTTCGGTTGTTCTGCGTGCGCGATACTGGGATTGAACCAGTGACCTCTTCCGTGTCAGGGAAGCGCTCTCCCGCTGAGCTAATCGCGCTTGGAGGTGGAGACGGGATTTGAACCCGTGTAGACGGCTTTGCAGGCCGTTGCCTCGCCTCTCGGCCACTCCACCAGGAGTGAATACAGGGGTTCGGGAAGATCCCCCACATCGAGCGGACGACGAGATTCGAACTCGCGACCCTCACCTTGGCAAGGTGATGCTCTACCAACTGAGCCACGTCCGCTTGTCTTTTCCGTTTCGCTTGCGCGTCCCGGCGACGTGTTGAACTCTAGCGGATTCCTGGGCCAGCACAAAAACGCGTTTCCGCAGCGTGCTGACCTGCGCGCCGATCCGGGTGCCCGGCAGGGCGTCCCGGAGGGTTCGCGCCGCGTTCACTCGCCGTGCTCCCGAGGTGGCGGGGAGCCCCCGTCGCCCGTGCCCCGGTGTCCCTCTTCCGGCGGACCTAGACTCGATGCGTGTACGACCTTGCTCCGCTGGCCCGCTTCGGCGGCCTCCTCGCGACCGACCTCCGGGACGTCACCCACGACCCCGAAGCCCTGGACTCCGCCGGCTTCTGGGCCGTCTGCGCGGACTTCGAAGGGCGTCTGACCTGCGCCCGCTTCGGTGACGTGCGGCCCGACCCCGTTCCCGCGCCCGTCCCCGGCGCCTGGCGCGGCCCCGCCGCCGGGGACTGGACGTCCTCCCTCGACCGCGCCGCGTACGTCGCGGGCGTCCGGCGCGTACGCGAGCACATCGCGCGCGGCGAGGTCTACCAGGCGAACCTCTGCCGGGTGCTGACCGCGCCGCTGCCGGACCCGGCCGCCGCCGACGTCGACGCCCTCACCGCGCTCCTCGCCCGGGGCAACCCCGCCCCCTACGCCGGAACGATCCGGCTGCCCGCGCACGGCGTGGAGATCGCCACCGCCTCCCCCGAGCTCTACCTCCGCAGGGAAGGGGCCCTGATCTCCTCCGGTCCCATCAAGGGGACCGGCCGCACCGCCGCCGACCTCCTCCCCAAGGACCACGCGGAGAACGTGATGATCGTCGACCTCGTCCGCAACGACCTGGGACGCGTCAGCGAGACCGGCTCCGTCGCCGTCCCCGCCCTCTGCGCGATCGAGGAGCACCCCGGCCTCGTCCACCTCGTCTCCACGGTCACCGGCCTGCTGCGCGCGGACGCCGGCTGGCCCGAGCTGCTCGACGCCACCTTCCCGCCCGGATCCGTGACCGGCGCGCCCAAGTCCAGCGCGCTGCGGATCATCGAGGCCCTGGAGACCGCCCCCCGCGGCCCGTACTGCGGAGGCGTCGGCTGGGTCGACGCCGACGCGGGCACGGCGGAGCTGGCCGTCGGGATAAGGACCTTCTGGATCGACCGCCCCGAGGGCGTGCTCCGCTTCGGCACCGGCGCGGGGATCACCTGGGGCTCCGACCCGGAGCGCGAGTGGGAGGAGACCGAGCTGAAGGCGTCCCGGCTGGTCGCGATAGCGTCGGGCGCCTACGAGTCAGGCGCCCTCGAGGCGACCGGAAAGGCCACTTCTCGATGAAAATCTGGGTCAACGGCGGGCTGCACGACGCGGAGACCGCCCTGGTCTCCGTACTGGACCACGGACTGACCGTCGGAGACGGCATCTTCGAGACGGTCAAGGCGGTGCGCGGCGAGACCTTCGCCCTCACCCTCCACCTGGAGCGCCTCACCCGCTCCGCCCGCGGTCTCGGCCTGCCCGACCCGGACCTCGACGAGGTCCGCCGCGCCTGCGCCGCCGTCCTGGAGGCGAACCCGATGGAGCTCGGCCGGCTGCGCGTCACGTACACCGGTGGCCTCTCGCCGCTCGGCTCGGAGCGCGGCGACGCGGGGACCAGCCTGGTCGTCGGCCTGGGGGAGACCAGCCGTCGCGCCGACTCCACCGCGGTGATCACCGTGCCCTGGACGCGCAACGAGCGCGGCGCCCTCACCGGGCTCAAGACCACGTCATACGCCGAGAACGTGGTCGCCCTGGCCCGGGCGCGCGAGCAGGGGGCCTCCGAGGCGCTCTTCGCCAACACGGTGGGGCAGCTCTGCGAGGGCACCGGCTCCAACGTCTTCGTCGTGGTCGACGGCCGGATCCTCACTCCGCCCGTCTCCTCCGGCTGCCTCGCGGGCATCACCCGCGCGCTCGCCGTCGAGTGGACCGGCGCGCAGGAGGCCGATCTGCCGCTGGACGCCCTGGAGAGCGCCGACGAGATCTTCCTGACCTCGACGCTCCGCGACGTCCAGGCCGTGCACCGGGTCGACGGACGCGAGCTGTCGCCTGCGCCCGGCCCGGTCACCGCCAAGGCCATGCGGATCTTCGACGAGCACGCCGCACGGGACCGGGATCCGCGCCTCGCGTGACCGCCTCGCGCAAAACCTGATGACGGACGGCCCCCGGGTGGGTAGAACACGACTGATGACCACCACCCTGCGGCCGGCCGAGCCGCTTCAGCAGACGCCCGACGGCGGCCGTTCCCGTACCTACGACGTGTGCGTGAACAGCCGCCGCGTCGGTTCCGTGCACCTCTCCACCGACCCCGGCTTCGGCGCCGCCTCCGGCGTGATCAGTCGCCTCGGGGTCCGCGAGCCGGACCGGGGCCGGGGCCGTGGCACGGTCGCGGCGCTGGCCTCGGAGGAGGTCCTGCGGGGCTGGGGCTGCGTCGAGGTCCAGATCTCCGTGCCCGCCGACGCCGGACCCGCGCTGCGGATGGCCCGCTCGCTCGGCTACACCGAGCGCAGCCGGAACATGGTCAAGGAACTGCCCGCCGAGCCGCCGGCCCTGCCGGAGGGCGTCGAGGTGCGGCCGATGACCGAGGCCGAGTACGCGGCGTGGGAGGCGCGGGCCAAGGAGGGCTTCGCGCGGAGCTGGATCGACCGCGGGGTGCCCGAGGAGCAGGCGCGCGCCAAGGCCGAGAGCAGCCACGCGACGTACCTCCCGGAGGGCCTCGCCACCCCCGGCGTCGCGATCCACGTGGTCGTCAGGGACGGCCGGCCCGCCGGCTTCCTGTGGACCGGCCGGATCGAGCTGGAGCCGGGCCGCTGGGCGGCCTTCGTGTACGACATCGAGGTCGACGAGGCGCACCGTGGGCACGGCTACGGCCGGGCGCTGATGCTGCTCGCCGAGCGGGTCGCGCGGGAGGCCGGGGAGACCCTGCTCGGACTGCACGTCTTCGCGGGCAACACCCCGGCGATCCGGCTCTACGAGTCCCTGGGCTACCGCACGACCTACGTCAACAGCGCGAAGGAGCTGCGGTAGGGGCGCGTCGCACCCCCGGGCGCCCGGCCTTCACCCCCTGGCGCCGGGCTTGCACCCCGGGCGCTCTTCACCCCCGGGCGCCGGGTCCTCAGCCCTTCAGGAGGCGGTCGGTGATCTCCTCGATGCGCGCGCGCAGACCGTCCTGGCTCTGGCCGCCGTCCAGCCGCTCGCCGTCGACGACATAGGTCGGCGTGCCGGTGACCTTGATCGCCTTGCCCTCGGCCTCGTCAGCGTCGACGGTCAGGAGGTGCCGGCCGTCGATCAGGGCCGTGTCGAACTCCTCGGCGTCGAGGCCGAGTTCGGTGGCGACCTCCATGAGCACCGGCTCGCCCCGCTCGCCCAGCTCGGCGGTCCTGGCGAGCAGCGCCTCCGCGTACGCCCAGCCCTTGCCCTGCTCGAAGGCCTCCTCGGCGGCCTGGGCGGCGGCGTACGCGTGCTTGTGCTTCGCGAGCGGGAAGTGCCGCAGCTGTACGTCGAGCCGGTCGCCGTACTTCTCGCGGAGCGCGCGGACGTCGTCGAGGGCCTGGAAGCAGTCGGGGCACTGGAGGTCGAACCACGCCTCGAGGACGACGGGGGAGGCGGGTGCGGTGGTGGAGTCACTCATGACAGCAGTCTCCCTCACCAGGGAGGAGCGGGTGCCTCCCGACCGGGACCTGGGGAGGAGATCCCGGTGGGGGTGACCCGGAGATCTCCCTGAGACCGGGCCCGGGACATGGCCGCGGGGGGCCTCACCGGTGCAGGATGGAAGGGACGTATCACCCGGGACCTGGAGGACCGCATGCTCGCCGAGACCATTTGCTCCGCGGTGTCCGCGGCGGGCCTGGGCATCGCCGCGATCACGGCGTACCGGAAGAAGTTCCTGTCCGCGGCCCGGATCGCGGCCTACTCCCTGGTGCCGATCGGTCTGGTGATGACGGGCGCCGTCGAATGGCTCGTGGACACGGCGTTCAGCCCGGTCGCCTGGGCCGGCTTCGGGGTCCTGGGCGCCGCCTGGCTGCTCTTCCTGTCCACCCGGGCCGTGGAGCGGCGCCGGGGCGGTCGCAAGGAGGCCACTGGCGGTGCGGAGCCGGGTGCCGTGGCCCCGGCGGCGTCGTCGCCCTCGCGTGCCGTGACGGCGAAGCCGCGGTCCGGCACGCCGGCCGGGGAGGACTTCAGCGACATCGAGGCGATTCTGAAGAAGCACGGAATCTGACCGGTTCTGGCAGTTCCCGTTACCGTGATCGTCCGGCGATCCACGGGAAGGGGTGAACAGCCCTTGCGGTGGGGCGTGTTGCGGGAATCCCCGGGCCCCGGGTACGCGATCATCCCCCCGAGATGCTGGATACCTCGCGGGAGACCGTCCCCGCCGCCCCCGATGCCCCTGCCGAAGAGCCGCGCGGCTGCCTGTTCGCGCTCTCCCAGCCCCCGCTGATGATCTTTCTCGGGGTGATCGGCTGTCTGCTGCTCATGGCCGCTGTGCACGATCTCTTCGTCCTGTGACGGCCCCGGGCACGGTCGCGGGCCGGGTCTCGGCCCCGGCTTCGGCCTCGGCCCGAGCGCGGCCCGGCGCCTCAGCCCGCGGCCTCCTTGCGGCGCGCCCGGTAGGCGGCCACGTGCAGCCGGTTGCCGCAGGTGCGGCTGTCGCAGTAACGGCGTGAGCGGTTGCGGGAGAGGTCGACGAAGGCCCGCCCGCAGTCCGGTGCCTCGCAGCGCCGCAGCCGCTCCTGCTCGCCGCCCACCACGATGAACGCCAGCGCCATGCCGCAGTCGGCCGCGAGGTGGTCGGCCACCGAGGCGCCCGGCGCGAAGTAGTGCACGTGCCAGTCGTAGCCGTCGTGGTCGGTGAGCTGGGGCGTGGTCCCCGCGCCCGCCACCAGCTGGTTGATCAGGGGGGCCGCGATCCTGGCCTCGGGGGCCGAGAAGACCGCCGCGAACTTCTCGCGCACCTCGCGCACGGCCCGCAGATCGGCCGCCCCGAGGTCGCCCACGTCGCTGATCTTGTGCGCGTGTACGAAGGTCCGCAGCCCCTGGATGTCCGCGAGCTCGTCGGCCCGGTCGCCCTGCGGCGCGGTGTTCATCAGATCGACGACTGTGTCGAGGGCGATCCGGGTGTCGTGGGGGATCAGCACGATTCGCTCCCTGGCCGGCCGCGGGCGGGCGCCCGCGGAATGGCGCTGACTTTAGCGCGACCGGGAAAAGGACAACGGCGCCCTCCACCGCGCCGGCTGCGCGGTGGGGAGCGCCGTTGTCGTGCCTATGTGGCTGCCCGCGCGGCGCCGTCGCCCCGAGTCGGACGGCGCCGTGCGGCTCTCGGCCTGGCTCAGCTGTCGGCCAGGATGTGGGAGAGCTCCGTATCGAGATCGAAGTGCCGGTGCTCGGTGCCCGGTGGCACGGCGGCGTCGGTCCGCTTCAGGAACGACTCCAGGGCCCTCGCCGGGGCCTCGAGCAGGGCTTCTCCCTCGGGGGAGCTCAACGCGATGCAGACGACTCCCTGACCGTGACTCCGGGACGGCCAGACGCGGACGTCGCCCGTGCCGGTGGGCCGGTGCAGCCCCTCGGCGAGAAGGTCGCGGGCGAAGACCCACTCGACCGTCTCCTCGGCTCCGGTGTGGAAGGTGGCGTGCACGGCATACGGATCGGCCGTGTCATACCGCAGGCCCGCGGGTACAGGCAGTGAGGACTCGCTCGACACAACGAGGCGCAGGTGCAGCTCGCAGCTGACCGTGGTGTTCATAAGCGCCAGGGCCTTTCGCTCAGTGTGCGCTCGGGGATTCGCACGTCGGCGAAATCGACATGCCACCTCAGGTGCCGTTGTAAACCCCTCTGTCGGTTTTGTGATCGTTCAGGTAGCTCGTTCGGGGGCGTGTGACCTGCGGTAATACCGCCATTCCGGTGGGGGCTCCGCGTCCGGTAAGTTGGGGACCATGAATGCGGAGAGTGACGAGCGCACCGGGGAGTCCGCGGACGGCCAGGAAGCCGAACTGGGATCCCGCGCACCGGAGTTCATCAAGTCCCGACGAGGCCTCCACCTGAGCTGGCAGGTCGGCGTCTTCATCGTGGGACTCGCCGTGGTCGGCGCCGGAGTGGTCATGCTGCCGCTCCCGGGGCCCGGCTGGCTGGTCATCTTCGGCGGCATGGCGATCTGGGCGACCGAGTTCGTCTGGGCGCAGCTGGTGCTCCGCTGGACCAAGCGCAAGGTCACGGAGGCCGCACAGCGCGCACTCGACCCCAAGGTCCGCCGCAGGAACATCATCCTCACCACCGTCGGCCTGGTGATCATCGCCGCCCTGCTCGGCGTCTACCTGTGGAAGTTCGGCTTCGTCATGCCGTGGAAGATCGATCAGTGACCCCGGGATGGTGCGGGAGCCCCGCTGACATGCGGTAATGTTTGCGGTGCACCGGGGCGATTAGCTCAGTGGGAGAGCACTTCGTTCACACCGAAGGGGTCACTGGTTCGAACCCAGTATCGCCCACCACCCGGTCCGAAGGCCCGAGACGGAACACCGTCTCGGGCCTTCGGCGTATCCGGTCCGCTCACCGCATCCGCGCGACCCGGTCCCGGAGCCGCCGGGCGTCCCGCAGCCGCTGCTCGTACGTGGCGCCCACCGCGAGCAGCAGCAGCCCGGCGAGGGCCGGCGGCAGCCAGCGCGGCAGCGCGCCCACCGCCTGCACCACGTACGGCGCCAGCTCGTGCAGCCCGTCCAGGGCGAGGACCGAGCCGCCGAGGACCAGCAGCGCCTGCAGCCGGAACCGCGCGCCGAGCAGGGTCACGACGAGCGCGGCGACCCCCAGGGCCAGCGGCCGCGGCCACTCCGGGTCCGTCCAGGCCGCGACGAGGCTCGGCAGCAGCGTCGCCGCGAGACCCGGGCCGTACGCCGTCCAGGACGAGGCCTCCCGGTCCCGGCGCCGCCGCAGGAAGCCGACGACGAGGGCCGGCACGGTCACCGGCAGGGTGTACGCCTCCGGGGTCGTCACCCCCCACACCGCCAGCCGCACCCAGGTGGCCAGCAGGAAGAGCACCGCGGCCGTCCACGAGGCGAAGCGCCGCCGCTCGGGCCGCACGGCCGTCGCCGCCGCGATCACCCCGCCGAGGGCCAGGGCGAGCGCCAGGAACGCGGGCCGGGCCGCGGCGAGCGCGAACGCCGGGAGCGCCACGACCGCACCGGTGATCTCGACCGGCAGGGCCACCGGGCGGGCCTTGGCGCCGATGGCGGCCGTCGCCGCCGGGACGAGCAGCAGGGCGAGCGCCGTCCAGTGGTCCTCGAACCCGCCGGCGGCGGCCACCGCGACCACGAGCCCCGTCGCGGTGAGCACCGCGGCGCAGGCGGCGACCACCCGGCGCGCGCCCGCCCCGAGCACCGCCACGCCCACCAGGAGCGCGAGCAGCGCCCCGAGCGCCGTGAACGTCGCCTCCCGCACGTCGAGGGCGAGCGCGACCGCGCTCAGGGCGGACGCGAGACCGCCGGCGTACGCGATCCACCCCAGGACGGTCCCGGGCTCGGTGGGGGCCTGAGGGCGGGGCCGGGAAGGCGCCCAGGCGCCCCAGGGAGCACCGGCAGCGGCCGGGGCGGTGGTGGCCGGCTCCGGCGTGGCGGGGCCCTCGGCCGGTGCCGGGCGGCGCAGGCCGCGCGTCAGCGGGCCCGGGCGGACGGCGTACGCGAGCGCCGCCGCGGTGGTCAGGAGCTGGAGGGCGAGCGTCGCCGCGTACGGCAGGCCGAGGGAGACCGGCAGCGCCGTGAGCAGCGCCCAGACCAGGGCGAGGGCGCCGCAGCGGGCCCACAGCCGAGGGACGGCCGCGAGGACGGCGGCGGCCACCGCCAGGACGAGGACGGCCGTCCCCGGGTACGAGGTCAGCGCCCGCCCGGCGTGCTCGCCGGACCACACCTCCGTCGTCCGGGCCGGCGGCCCGAGGAGACCGACCGCCACCGGCGGCAGCGCCCAGACGACCCCGAGCGCCGCGACTCCGGCGCCCGCGCCGGCGAGCCCGAGCCGGACCCCGCCCGGCAGTCGCCTCCCGGCCTCCTCGGCGGCTCCGTCCCCGGCCATGGCCGGGCTCAGGCGCCACATCGACGCCAGCGCCAGTCCGCACAGGACGTACACCGGCACGGTCCAGTCCGTCGGGACGGCCGGCCGGAGCAGGCCGCCCGCCGCCGCGACCGTCGCCAGGCCGGCGAGGACCGAGGCGGCCACCGCGACGGTGGGCAGGCGCCAAGCCGCGTACAGGGTCAGCGCCGCGGCCGCCAGGAGCAGCGGTGCCCCGCTCCACGGCGAGGCGAGCGAGAGCCAGCCGCCGGTCAGGAGCGCCCAGCCGCCCAGTGCCGTCGCACCGACGGCCGCCGTGATCCGGACCGCCGCGGGGCGGGCCCACAGGATCACCGCGCCGTCCGCCGCGGCCGTGCCGAGCGCCGCCCACGCGAAGACCGTCGGACCGCCCCCGGCGGCCAGCACGCCGAGCGGCAGCGGCAGCTGCCCCGCCACCACCGCCACCGGCAGCGGGATCCGCAGCCGGGACAGGGCCGAGCCGTACGCCGTCCACGCGCCCGCGAGGACCGCGGCTGCCACCGCCGCGTACCCGAGGCCGTCCGTCTCCGGCAGCGCCACCCGGTGCAGCGCGTACGCGTCGAGCACCATCAGGACCAGACCCAGCGCCGCCACCGACTCGGCCGTCGACACCAGGCTCCGGCGCAGCAGCGCCACCGGAGCCGCCAGCGCGGCCGAGGTGACCACGAACAGGACGACCGAGCGGCCGCCGATCCCCATCGACCCCCAGCTCACCAGCGTGAACGCGATCGCCGCGATGGTCAGCAGCGTGCCGCCGAGCGTCAGCAGCACGTTCTGCGCGCTCCGCGGCGTCGAGTCCGCCACCGGCGGGCGCGGGCCGGAAGGCGTCGGCCGCGCGCCGGGCGCCGAAGGGAACGGGCCGGGCGCCGACGACGCCGGCGCGTACAGCACCCGGAGCAGCCATGCCCGCCGGGCCAGCAACTGGGACCGGCGTGCGTCGAGTCGGGCCAGCTCACGGTCGACGAGCACGAGCTCGTCCGCGGGCGGCAAGGAGTTGTCCATGCCCGGAGTGTGGCCCCCACCGCACCGGGCGGGAATGCGTCCGGATACTCATCTTCCGGCTCCCGCGCGTCTGAGTACGTTCACACTGGGGTCATGGACTGGTGCCGGTACCGCTTCCGCAGCGTCTGGCGGCTCGCCGCCCCGCCCGACGCCGTCTACGCCGTCCTGGAGCGCGCCGAGGAGTACCCGCGCTGGTGGCCCCAGGTCCGCGAGGTCGTCCCCGTCGACGACACCACCGGCACCGTCCGCTTCCGCTCCCTGCTCCCGTACGACATCGTCGTCACCGCCCGCGCCGTGCACAGCGACCCCGCGGGCCGGGTCCTGGAGGTCGGGCTCGGCGGCGACCTGGAGGGCTGGGCCCGCTGGACCCTCACGCCGGAGGGCGCCGGCACCCACGTCCTGTACGAGCAGGAGGTCGAGGTCCGGGCCCGGCTGCTGCGCGCCCTCGCCGTCCCCGGGCGGCCCGTCTTCCGCGCCAACCATGCCCTGATGATGCGGGGAGGCCGGCGGGGGATCGCGGCCCGTCTGAAGGGGCCGCTCGAAGAGCGCCGATGAGGGTGGTGGTCGGGCGGCGGGCGGGCGGTTTGAACGAAGGGCTTGAAGGCCTGTATGGTTCAACCCGTTCCCGGGCGATTAGCTCAGCGGGAGAGCACTTCGTTCACACCGAAGGGGTCACTGGTTCGATCCCAGTATCGCCCACCGGGTAGAGGCCGGTCCGTCGAAAGACGGACCGGCCTCTGTCATGTGCCGGGGCGCCGGGGCCGGTTCAGGCCGCCGTGCCCAGCTCCGGCCGCAGAGGCCACGACGGGTCCACGGTCTCCGGCGTCCCCTGCCGGGTGAACCACGCCTGGAGGCCCCGCGCCTGCGCCGCGTGCCATACCGCCTGCAGCGTGTGCAGCTCCGCCGGCGTCAGCCGTTCCAGCCGGGACGAGAAGCGCCGCGCCACCGCCCGTACGACATCGAGCGCCGCCGTCGCGTCCGCCGCCGCGTCGTGCGCGCCCGCCAGCTCCACCTCGTAGTGCGCGCACAGGTCCGTGAGCGTCCGGCGGCCCTTCCGGTAGCGGTCCAGATGCTTGTCCAGGACCCGAGGGTCGAGGACGACCAGCGGGGTGCCCCCCAGATAGTCGCCGAGCGTGGACGCCCGGTGCCTGCGCAGCTCACGGTCGAGGATCGTCAGATCGAACGGCGCGTTCATCACCACCAGCGGACGCCCCGCCGCACTCTGCTCCGCCAGCGCGCGCGCCAGCTCCTCCATCACCGGAGCCGGCCAGCGGCCGTTCCGCTGGAGGTGATCGTCCGTCAGTCCGTGCACGGCGGTGGCCCCCTCGGGCACCGGTATGCCCGGATTGACCAGCCACCGCGTCACCCGCGGCCGTGCCCCCACCGTGTCCTGTACGACGAGGGCGGCGGACACGATCCGGTCGCCCTCGACGTCAACTCCTGTGGTCTCCGTGTCGAAAGCGGCCAGGGGCCCTTCGTACCAGTGCATCGTCATCCCTGAACTCCCTGCACACGTGCGGCAGATGGCCAACCCCCTGCCCCGAAACGGTGATACCCGGACTGTTTGCGCCGTACGCGGACCGGTCACAACACAAGGGACGGGGAAGGAAAACGACATGGCGCTCGCCCAGCCCGAGTCGGGAGGGCTGCCGCCCCAGCGGCTGGCACCGACGCGCGGCTCACTCGCCACCACCGCCTGCATGGAGACCCTCCAGGTGGGATACCTGCACGCCGTCGCCGCCGCGGCCGGCTGCTCGCTGTCCCAGCCCTTTCCGGACAACGGCATCGACTGGCACGTGAGCCACGGCTCGCCCGGCCACACGGTCGACGACGAGGTGACCATCAAGGTGCAGCTCAAGTGCACCTACCAGATCCCGCCGCGCCCGCCCGGGAAGACCTTCTCGTTCACCCTCGACAACGACCACCTGGTGAAGCTCGCCAGGACCCCGGTGTCCGTGCACAAGATCCTCGTCGTGATGCTCGTCCCGAGGTCACAGGAGGACTGGCTGAGAGCGAGCCACGACCGGCTCGACCTGCGGCACTGCTGCTACTGGATCAACCTGGCCGGACACCCGGTCACGGGACAGCGCCGGACCACCGTGCGCGTACCGACGGCACGGATCTTCGACGACCGGGCGCTCTGCGAGATCATGACCCGGGTCGGCGTGGGAGGGAGACCTTGATGCACCGACCGATCGACGAACCGAGGTTCGGGGACGAGGGGAACGGGGCCGGACACGGCCCCGTCTCCGTTCCTCCGCCCTACCGGCCCCATCCGGCGCCCGGGGACATCCCCGGGCCCTGGACCGGGGTCCCGGCCCCGCCCACCGGCCCCTGGGCCGACGCCCAGGGCACACCCGACCCCGGCAGGGTCGACCCGCGTGTCCTCGGCGCCCTGCTCGCCCGCCACGGATGGCGGCGGCGGGGCGGGGCGGCCGGGCGCTACAGCCGCTGGACCCCGCCCGGCAGCGGCACCGGCACCAGCCTGCTCGTGCCGGAGAGCCGTGCCTTCCCGGACTGCGAGGACCTGCTCGGCGAGGCGCTCACCGCCCTCGCCCGCAGCGCCACGCCCTCCGCCCGCGAGGTCCTCACCGGCCTCGCCGTGCCCAGCGACGAGATCCGCTGGTGGCGCGACGTGCCCCCGGGCCCGGCCGGTATCGTCCCCTGGACCGTGCAGGAACAGCTCAGGTCCGCCGCCCGCCAGCTCCTCCTCGCCGGCGCCCTCGCCGTACGGGGCAGGGCCGGCTACTACGGCGCCCGGCACCGGCGCCCCGCCCAGGCCTCCCTGGAGACCGTCGTCGTCGGCGCGGCGCCCGGCGGGCGCGGGCTCACCGCGTTCCTGCCCGTCGTACCGGGCCGCCCCATCGCCGTCCGGCTCTACCACGCCCTCCACGCGGCCCGCGAGGCCACCGACTACCAGCGGGCCACCGGTGGCATGGAGGCCTTCGACGCGGCCGTCGAGGCGGGCGTCAGCCGCGAACTCACCGAGGCGCTCGTGGCCCTGGTGCGGGGGACCGAGGGAGCCAGGATCGCCCTGGAGTGGGCCCCGTCCGCCGGGGCTCCCGAGGGCTGCGCCGCCCGGCCCGAACCGGTCGAGTTCTCGCCCGGCGACCTGCCCGCGCTGCGCGAGGCGAGCGCCCGCTATCTGACCGACGAGCCCTCCGTACCGGTCCGGCTGACCGGCGCCGTCGTCCGCATGCGCCGCTCCGGGCCGCGCGGCGAGGGCACCGTACGGCTCCGGGTCCTCGGCGGGGCGGAGGTCCCGCACGTCCGGATCAGCCTGGACGAGGAGGCGTACCGCACCGCGGGGCACGCCCATCTCGTCGGGCTCCCGATCCGGGTGGTGGGCCGGCTGGAGAGCCGGGGCGGCTTCCGCCGCCTCACCGACGCCTCCGGGGTCGTCCCCGTCCAGGTCGACGAGACGGAACGGGACCGGCTGATGAAGTCCCTCCAGGAGAACCTCGACTTCTTCGAGGAGGCGTGCGGGCCGGACGAGGGGTGAGACCGCCCCCGGCGGGGCCCGGCGGGCGGGAAACCCTTTCGCGGGCGGCCCGGCGGGCGGGAAACCGTTTCGCGGGCGCCCCGGCGGCCTCGGTAGGATCGGCCGTGCGCGGCACCTCGTACCTGTCGCGCACCGCCGGCGCCGGCACCTCGTGTCTGCTTGCGCCCCTATGTACGGAGTCCCCGTGTCTGAAGTCCGTGTGACCGTCCAGTCCGCCTCGGAAGCAGAGGAGAGGGCGGTGAGCGCGGGCACCACCGCCGGCGCCCTGTTCGCCGACGACCGCACCATCATCGCCGCCCGCGTGGCCGGCGAGCTGAAGGACCTGTCGTACGAGCTCGCCGACGGCGACGTCGTCGAGGGCGTCGAGATCTCCTCCCCGGACGGTCTCGACATCCTGCGCCACTCGACCGCGCACGTCATGGCCCAGGCCGTGCAGGAGCTCTTCCCCGAGGCCAAGCTGGGCATCGGCCCGCCGGTCCGGGACGGCTTCTACTACGACTTCGACGTCGAGAAGCCCTTCACTCCCGAGGACCTCAAGGTCATCGAGAAGAAGATGCAGGAGATCCAGAAGCGCGGCCAGCGTTTCGCCCGCCGTGTGGTGACCGACGAGGACGCCCGCGCCGAGCTGGCGGACGAGCCGTACAAGCTGGAGCTCATCGGCATCAAGGGCTCCGCGTCGACCGACGACGGCGCCAGCGTCGAGGTGGGCGGCGGCGAGCTGACCATCTACGACAACATCGACGCCAAGACCGGCGACCTGTGCTGGAAGGACCTCTGCCGCGGTCCCCACCTGCCCACCACCCGGAACATCCCGGCGTTCAAGCTGATGCGCAACGCCGCCGCCTACTGGCGCGGCAGCGAGAAGAACCCGATGCTCCAGCGCATCTACGGCACCGCCTGGCCGTCGAAGGACGAGCTGAAGGCCCACCTCGACTTCCTCGCCGAGGCCGAGAAGCGCGACCACCGCAAGCTGGGCAACGAGCTCGACCTCTTCTCCATCCCGGACGAGATCGGCTCCGGCCTCGCCGTCTTCCACCCCAAGGGCGGCATCATCCGCCGGGTCATGGAGGACTACTCGCGCAAGCGCCACGAGGAGGAGGGCTACGAGTTCGTCTACTCGCCGCACGCCACCAAGGGCAAGCTGTTCGAGAAGTCGGGCCACCTCGACTGGTACGCCGAGGGCATGTACCCCCCCATGCAGCTCGACGAGGGCGTGGACTACTACCTCAAGCCCATGAACTGCCCGATGCACAACCTGATCTTCGACGCGCGCGGCCGTTCGTACCGTGAACTGCCGCTGCGCCTGTTCGAGTTCGGCACCGTGTACCGGTACGAGAAGTCGGGCGTCGTGCACGGCCTGACCCGGGCCCGCGGCTTCACCCAGGACGACGCGCACATCTACTGCACCAAGGAGCAGATGGCGGAGGAGCTCGACAAGACCCTCACCTTCGTCCTGAACCTGCTGCGCGACTACGGTCTGACCGACTTCTACCTGGAGCTGTCCACCAAGGACCCGGAGAAGTTCGTCGGCTCGGACGAGATCTGGGAGGAGGCCACCGCGGTCCTCCAGCAGGTCGCCGAGAAGCAGGGCCTCCCGCTGACCCCCGACCCGGGCGGCGCCGCGTTCTACGGCCCGAAGATCTCGGTACAGGCGCGCGACGCCATCGGCCGCACCTGGCAGATGTCGACCGTGCAGCTCGACTTCAACCTGCCGGAGCGCTTCGACCTGGAGTACACCGCCCCGGACGGCACCAAGCAGCGCCCGGTCATGATCCACCGCGCGCTGTTCGGCTCGATCGAGCGCTTCTTCGCCGTGCTCCTGGAGCACTACGCGGGCGCGATGCCGCCGTGGCTGGCGCCCGTCCAGGCGACCGGCATCCCGATCGGCGACGCGCACGTCGACTACCTGCACGAGTTCGCCGCCAAGGCGAAGAAGCAGGGTCTGCGGGTGGACGTCGACTCGTCCTCGGACCGGATGCAGAAGAAGATCCGCAACGCGCAGAAGCAGAAGGTCCCGTTCATGATCATCGCGGGTGACGAGGACATGGCCGCAGGCGCCGTCTCCTTCCGCTACCGCGACGGTTCGCAGGAGAACGGCATCCCCGTCGACGAGGCCATCGCCAAGATCGCCAAGATCGTCGAGGACCGCGTCCAGGTCTGACCCACCGATCGCACCGACTCAGGAGGCCCCCGGGGTACCGCCCGGGGGCCTCTTCTCGTCCTCCCGCGTGAACGTCTGGATCAGCCAGGACGAGAACGAACCCGTGACGGCCCCGATCAGGGCGACTCCGCACGCCATCATGCCCACCGCGATGAACCGGCCGGTCGGGGTCACCGGTGTGACGTCGCCGTACCCCACCGTCGTCAGCGTCTCGGCGGCCCACCAGAGGGCGTCGCCGAAGGTGTCGATCGTGGCCCCCGGGGCGCCGCGCTCGTGCTGGTAGACGGCGAGCGCTCCCGCGAAACCGAGCAGGCTGACGGTGAGGCTGGAGTAGGCCATCACGCGGGCGTAGAGGGTCAGGCGCGGCTTGTCGTGGCGGCGCTGGATCTGCTCGTAGATCTTCACCATCTGCAGCGGCCGCAACAGCGGCAGCAGCAGCACGATGGTGCCCAGGAGATGCGCGCGGACGAAGCGCAGGGGCCCGAGGCCGCTGAGCCGGAGCCGCACCACGTAGTCGACGATGAAGACGCCCCACGCCCCGAGCGTGACCGCCAGACAGAGGTCCAGCCAGACCTGGTCCATGCCGTGGGCGAGCACCCGCACCGTGTAGCCGGCGAGGAAGAGCAGGGAGGCCACCGCGAGCGGTGTCTCCATGCGACGGTCCCAGCGCTCCTGCTTCTCCGGCCTCACGTCCATCGGATCAGCATGGCCGCTGCATGGATCTTCCGCCCCGGCGACACGTTCCGAACGGGCGACGCAATATGCTGCTCAGCATGACGACTGAGCCGGAGCAGCAGATCGGAGTGGGGACGCGGGACGCGTTCCAGCGCCTGTGGACGCCTCATCGGATGGCGTACATCCAGGGCGAGAACAAGCCGACCGGGCCGGGCGCCGAGGACGGCTGTCCGTTCTGCTCGATTCCGTCGAAGTCGGACGAGGACGGTCTGGTGATCGCCCGGGGCCAGAGCGTGTACGCGGTCCTCAACCTGTACCCGTACAACGGCGGGCACCTCATGGTCGTCCCCTACCGCCACGTCGCCGACTACACGGACCTCGACGTGGCGGAGACGGCGGAGCTCGCCGACTTCACCAAGCGCGCCATGGTCGCGCTGCGGGCGGCCTCCGGCGCGCACGGCTTCAACATCGGCATGAACCAGGGCGCCGTCGCGGGCGCCGGGATCGCCGCCCATCTGCACCAGCACGTGGTGCCGCGCTGGGGCGGGGACACCAACTTCATGCCGGTCGTCGGGCACACCAAGGTGCTGCCGCAGCTCCTCGCGGACACCCGGAAGATGCTGGCCGACGCCTGGCCGGCCACGATCTGATCCGTACGCGCTGAGCCGTACGCGAGGGGCCCGGGCCACAGCGGTGGACCCGGGCCCTTCGCCGTACGCTCCGGTCACGCCCGTCGCCCCTGCCCCTCGCGTACGGCCTCGTCACGCGTCGTAGACGTCGGCCTTCTTGGGGCCGGGCTCCTGGATGCCGCCGCTCAGGACCAGCGAGCGGTTGGTGAAGCGCTCCGTGTCCACGTTGTGCTCGTCGAGGAACTTCAGGGTCGCGGAGTGGACCGCGCGCAGCACCGGCGTCGCCATCCTTATGGCGTCGTCGGCCATGAAGCGGTTCTTCCAGAGCGGACCCGCCCAGACGTGCCGCAGACCGAAGGGCTCGGGCAGGACCATCTTGCCGCCGAGGAACTCCAGGACCGGCGGGTACCAGGTGAGCGGGGCGCGCACCGCCAGCCGGACGATGTCGTCGGTGGTGAGCAGCGGCTGCTGGATCTCCTTCGTCTCCCAGAAGCGGACCGCCTTCGAGACCTCCTTGGTCTTGGCCTTCGGCTTCGTCGTGAACAGGCCGTGGACGGGGCCGAGCGCGTGGCCGGTGACCTCGATCCTGAGCGTGTGGTGCAGCGAGGTCACCGTCACCATCATCGTGAGGACGAGGTTCCCGTCCCAGAGGGTGAACTGCACGCCGAGGTAGTGGCGGTTGCCGGCGCCGAACTGCTGGTCGTTGCAGATGCGCTGTATCTCGTGCGGCTTGACCTGGAAGTGGACGATGTTGTCGCCCTCGGGCCGCGTGACCTCGTCGGCGCCCTCGCCGACGGCGGAGACGATCCAGTGCTTGACGGTCGGCTTCGGGAAACCGGTCTTGAGGGAGCCGCGCTCCAGGAGCGTGAGCTGGTCGTGGATCTTGCGGATGACGTCCCAGGCCCGGAAGTCGTGGATCTCCCGGCCGGCCACGGGGAGGAGTTCCTCGGCGAGGGTCCAGCTGCCCCAGCGGGTGCCCAGACCGAGAATGCCCTTGGGTCCGGCGTAGAACGCGATGTTGGACTGCTGCTCGGCCGAGAGCTTCTCCAGGTTCAGCCGGAGCTCCTCGGCCTCCTTCTCACCGGGGTCCTGCGGAACGGACTTGGGCACCTGCGGACCGGCGCCACCGCCGCTGAGCAGACCCGTCCAGCGCTCCCGCAGGTCGACGGCGGACCGGTCGCAGATCCGGCGGGCCAGGAACCAGCCGATGACCGGGGCCACGAGCATGGCGCGCAGGTAGTTCGGCAGGATCCCGTCGAAGGGCAGCTTGAGCAGTACGAGCGCGGCGAAGATCCCCGCCGCCCACAGCAGGACCGTGCCGACGACGCTCGTCCGCTTGTTCTCGGAGCCGGCGGCCAGGCGGCGCAGCTGGATGACGCCGAGCCAGAGCAGCAGGCCGGGCAGGAAGAGGATGCCGCAGACGACGGTGACCAGGGTCAGCTGCGCATCGCGCCGGCGGCGGATGTGGGTGGCCGCGAGGCAGTGCTCGACGACCGGCTGCGGCTCGGCGCCGAAGGACTGGATGAGGGCCTTGCGACCGCCGCCGAGCATGCGGACCTGGACCGCGCGGGAGAAGGCCTCGCCGAGGTCGGGGCGGAAGAGCTTCTCCCATTTCCCGGGCTTGAGCGTCGTCTTGTAGAGCTCGTTGTCCGCCTGCTGGATCGTGTCGAGCGGGCTGTCGCGGTACGCGGCGGACGCGAGCGCGCTCGTCGCCCCCGTACCGCCGCCCGTGCCCGTGAGGGGGACCTGCGCCCCGGGTCCGAAGCCATCGATCGCCACTGCCGCCCCCATCGCCGCGGTTACTTGTGCGGGCTGTTCCCAACTGCCGCGCCCCGCACACCTTCTGAGCTGGGCACCACAGCGTAACCGGGTACCGTCGTGTGCGTCACCGCCTGTGGATATCGAGGCCGAATGACGTTCGCCCGACATGTGCCGGGCGAACGTTCACCGCCGTCACTCCCTTGTCGCCCCTCAACCAGGCGCCTTTTCAGGCCTGTTCGCGGACCTTCTCGGCGAGGTGCGGAGGCATCGGCTCGTGCCGTGCGTACGCACGGTCGAACCGGCCGGTGCCGTGCGACACGGAGCGCAGGTCGATCGCGTACCGCCCGATCTCGATCTCCGGCACCTCGGCCCGGACCATGGTCCGCCCGGGACCGGCCTGGTCGGTGCCGACGACCCGGCCCCGCCGCCCCGACAGATCGCTCATCACGGGACCGACGTACTCGTCGGGCACCAGGACCTGGACCTCGGCGACCGGCTCCAGGAGGTGGACGGCGACCTCGGCCGCCGCCTCGCGCAGCGCGAGCGCCCCGGCCGTCTGGAACGCGGCGTCGGAGGAGTCCACCGAGTGGGCCTTGCCGTCCTTCAGGGTGACCCGGATGTCGACGAGCGGATAGCCGGCCGCGACACCGCGCGCGGCCTGGGCCCGTACGCCCTTCTCCACGGAGGGGATGAACTGCCGGGGGACCGCGCCGCCGACCACCTTGTCGACGAACTCGATGCCGCTGCCCGGCGGGAGCGGTTCCACCTCGATCTCGCAGATGGCGTACTGGCCGTGACCGCCGGACTGCTTGACGTGCCGGCCCCGGCCCGCCGAGGCGCCGCCGAAGGTCTCGCGCAGCGACACCTTGTACGGCACGGCGTCGACCTGGACCCCGTACCGGCCGCGGAGGCGTTCGAGGACGACGTCCTGGTGGGCCTCGCCCAGGCACCACAGGACCACCTGACGGGTGTCCTGGTTCTGTTCGAGGCGCAGGGTGGGGTCCTCGGCGACCAGCCGGGCGAGGCCCTGCGAGAGCCGGTCCTCGTCGGCCTTGCCGTGGGCCTGGACGGCCAGCGGGAGCAGCGGCTCCGGCATGGTCCAGGGCTCCATCAGCAGCGGATCGTCCTTCGCGGAGATCGTGTCGCCGGTCTCGGCCCTGCCCAGCCGGGCCACACAGGCGAGGTCCCCGGCGATGCAGTGCGCCATGGGCCGCTGCTGTTTGCCGAAGGGGGAGGTGAGGCCGCCGATCCGCTCGTCGACGTCGTGGTCCGCGTGCCCCCGGTCGGCCAGACCGTGACCGGAGACATGGACGGTCGCGTCCGGGCGCAGGGTGCCGGAGAAGACCCGGACCAGGGAGACCCGGCCCACATAGGGGTCGGCGGCGGTCTTCACGACCTCGGCGACGAGCGGCCCTTCGGGGTCGCAGGTGATCGGCGGCCGGGGCTGCCCGTCCGGGGTGGTCACGGCGGTCGGTTCGTGCTCCAGGGGGGAGGGGAAGCCGCCGGTGATGAGCTCCAGGAGTTCCAGGGTGCCCAGCCCCTGCGTACCGCCGTCGGCGGCCGGTGCGGCCGCGAGCACCGGGTGGAAGGTGCCCCGGGCGACGGCCTTCTCCAGATCGTCGACGAGCGTCTTCACGTCGATCGCCTCGCCACCGAGGTAGCGGTCCATGAGGGTCTCGTCCTCGCTCTCGGCGATGATCCCCTCGATCAGCCGGGCCCGGGCCTCGGCGATCAGCTCCCGCTGGCCCTCGTCGGGCGGGTCCTCCCGCCGTACCCCCGTCGAGTAGTCGAAGATCCGCTCCGAGAGCAGGCCGACCAGACCGGTCGCGGGCGCGTGCCCGTCGGCGCCCTCCTCGCCGCGCACCGGGAGGTAGAGGGGCAGGACGGCGTCCGGGTCGTCGCGGCCGAAGAGCGAGGCGCAGACCTCGGTGAGTTCGCCGAAGTCGGTGCGGGCGGTGTCCAGGTGGGTGACGACGATGGCGCGGGGCATGCCGACGGCGGCGCACTCCTCCCAGATCATCCGGGTGGAGGCGGCGACGGCGTCGGCCTCCTGGGCGGCCGAGACGACGAAGAGGGCCGCGTCCGCCGCGCGCAGACCGGCCCTCAGCTCCCCGACGAAGTCGGCGTACCCGGGGGTGTCGAGGAGGTTGATCTTGTACCCGTCCCAGCCGACCGGGACGAGGGAGAGCTGTACGGAGCGATGCTGGCGGTGCTCGATCTCGTCGTAGTCGGAGACGGTGCCGCCGTCCTCGACCCGGCCCGCCCGGTTGAGTGCCCCGGCGGCCTGTGCGAGCGCCTCGACCAGGGTCGTCTTGCCCGATCCGGTGTGGCCGACCAGCACCACGTTCCGTACGGCCGTGGGCCGGTCGGCCGTCAAAGCCCTGCCGGCGGCTCCGGCGGCCGTGTTCGCCTTGTCACCCATGATGTGTTCCTCCCGACTGCTCGCACGGTGCGGCGGTACGACGGGTGCCGCGGGGGAGTGGTGTGTCGTTGTACGGCTCCGGTGGGTGCCCGCGGTGGTCCTTCGAGCTTTGCACCGACGCAAGGAGGCGTCCATACGTCGTACACGGGGAGGGCCCTGGCGGGGGACGTGGACGCGACGGGGCGGGTGCCGCCCGTACGCCGGGGCGCGCGTGGCTACGATGGGTGAGCCGGTGGTCGTAGGGGCCGCGCGGCCCACCGAACCTCGGGAAGGCCATGCTGAACAAGTACGCGCGTGCATTTTTTACGCGTGTCCTCACACCGTTCGCCGCGTTTCTGCTCCGCAGGGGCGTCAGCCCCGACGCGGTCACGCTCATCGGCACGGCGGGAGTGATGGCCGGTGCGCTGGTCTTCTTCCCGCGCGGGGAGTTCTTCTGGGGCACCATCGTCATCACCCTCTTCGTCTTCTCCGACCTCGTCGACGGCAACATGGCCCGGCAGGCGGGGGTCTCCAGCCGCTGGGGCGCCTTCCTCGACTCGACGCTCGACCGGGTCGCCGACGGCGCCATCTTCGGTGGCTTCGCGCTCTGGTACGCGGGCAAGGGCGACGACAACGTGCTGTGCGCCGTGGCGATCTTCTGCCTGGCGAGCGGTCAGGTCGTGTCGTACACGAAGGCCCGAGGTGAATCGATTGGCCTGCCCGTCGCCGTGAACGGTCTGATCGAACGCGCCGAACGCCTGGTGATCTCGCTCGTCGCGGCCGGCCTCGCCGGGCTGCACACGTTCGGCGTCCCCGGGGTCGAGGTCCTGCTGCCGATCGCGCTGTGGATCGTGGCCGTCGGCAGCGCCGTCACCCTGGGCCAGCGCGTCGTGACCGTACGACGGGAATCGGCCGAGGCGGACGCCGCCGCGGCCGACGGGAGCGGGGCGACGACATGAGCACGCTGAAGGACGGCACGTCGAAGGACGGCACGCCCGCGGACGGGATGCCGGAGGGCGGCGCGGCATCGGTCGGTGGCGGTGCCTCGCGGGACGGCGCGCCCGCCGGGGGCAGCACGCTGAAGGAACGGCTGAGCGACGGGCTGTACGGCGCCGGCTGGGCGACCGTCAAGAAGCTGCCCGAGCCGGTGGCCGCCGGCCTCGGCCGGCGGATCGCCGACCTCACGTGGAAGCGCCGGGGCAAGAGCGTCCTGCGTCTGGAGTCCAACCTCGCGCGCGTGGTGCAGGGCGCCACGCCCGAGCGGCTCGCCGAGCTGTCGAAGGCCGGCATGCGCTCGTACATGCGGTACTGGATGGAGTCCTTCCGGTTGCCGACCTGGAGCAAGGAACGGGTCGAGCGCGGGATAGACATCCAGGACATCCACCACCTCCAGGAGGGCCTCGCCGCCGGGCGCGGGGTCGTCCTGGCCCTGCCGCACCTGGCGAACTGGGACCTCGCGGGCGTGTGGGTGACCCGCTGCCTCGGCGTCCCGTTCACCACGGTCGCGGAGCGGCTCAAGCCGGAGACGCTGTACGACCGCTTCGTGGCCTACCGCGAGTCCCTCGGCATGGAGGTCCTCCCGCACACCGGGGGCTCCGCCTTCGGCACGCTGGCGCGGCGCCTGCGGGCGGGCGGCCTGGTCTGCCTGGTCGCCGACCGCGACCTGTCGGCCTCCGGCACCGAGGTGACGTTCTTCGGGGACACGGCGCGGATGCCGGCGGGACCGGCCATCCTCGCCCAGCAGACGGGCGCGCTGCTCCTGCCGGTGACGCTCTGGTACGACGAGACACCGGTCATGCGGGGGCGCATCCACGCGCCGATCGACGTACCCGAGTCAGGTACGCGGGCCGAGAAGACGTCCGTGATGACACAGGCACTGGCAGACGCCTTCGCCACCGGCATCGCGGAGCACCCGGAGGACTGGCACATGCTGCAACGACTGTGGCTCGCGGACCTGGACGAACGCCCGGCATCCGGCGCGCCCGCCGGAGCCGCCGGCGGCGAGCGGGGCGGGGAGCGCGCCGAGTGAAGATCGGGATCGTCTGCCCGTACTCGTGGGACGTGCCGGGCGGCGTCCAGTTCCACATCCGTGACCTCGCCGAGCACCTCATCCGGCTCGGCCACGAGGTCTCCGTCCTCGCGCCCGCCGACGACGAGACCCCGCTGCCGCCGTACGTGGTGTCGGCGGGCCGGGCCGTCCCCGTGCCGTACAACGGCTCGGTGGCGCGGCTCAACTTCGGCTTCCTCTCGGCCGCGCGGGTACGCCGCTGGCTGCACGACGGCACCTTCGACGTCGTCCACATCCACGAGCCGACCTCGCCGTCGCTCGGGCTGCTGACCTGCTGGGCGGCGCAGGGGCCGATCGTGGCCACCTTCCACACGTCGAACCCGCGCTCACGGGCCATGATCGCTGCGTATCCGATCCTCCAGCCGGCGCTGGAGAAGATCAGCGCGCGCATCGCGGTGAGCGAGTACGCGCGGCGCACGCTGGTCGAGCACCTCGGCGGCGACGCCGTCGTCATCCCCAACGGGGTCGACGTGGACTTCTTCGCGCGCGCCGAGCCGAAGAAGGAGTGGCAGGGCGAGACGCTCGGCTTCATAGGGCGCATCGACGAGCCGCGGAAGGGCCTGCCCGTCCTCATGCGGGCGCTGCCCAGGATCCTCACCGAGCGGCCCGGGGCGCGGCTCCTGGTCGCGGGGCGCGGGGACGAGGAGGAGGCGGTGGCCTCGCTGCCCCGGGAGATGCGCTCCCGGGTGGAGTTCCTCGGCATGGTCAGCGACGAGGACAAGGCGCGGCTGCTGCGCAGCGTCGACGTGTACGTGGCGCCCAACACCGGCGGCGAGAGCTTCGGCATCATCCTCGTCGAGGCGCTGTCGGCGGGAGCGCCGGTCCTCGCCTCCGATCTGGACGCGTTCGCGCAGGTCCTGGACCAGGGGTCGGCGGGCGAACTCTTCACCAACGAGGACGCGGACGCGCTCGCGGACGCGGCGATCCGCCTCCTCGGCGACGAGGAGCGCCGCGCGGAACTGAGCGTCCGGGGCTCGGCGCACGTCCGCCGCTTCGACTGGACGACGGTGGGAGCGGACATCCTGGCGGTGTACGAGACGGTGACGGACGGGGCGGCGGCGGTGGACACGGACGAACGAGTGGGCCTCCGCGCGAGACTGGGCCTGTAGCGCGGGCGGGCGGCCCCGCGCGGTGACGGCGCGTGGCGGTTCGCCCGGCGGGGGAGGGCGGGCGCCCTGTTGCGGGGGCGCGGCCCGTACAGGGGCCGTCCTGCGGGCGTCGCGAATGTCGTCGCCGCCCCCGGGCAGGCTCCGCCCATGATCTCCGTCAGTACGATCGATCTCGGTCACTTCACCCGCCCCGCCACCGAGTGGGCCGGCCCCCACCCCCGCGTGGAGCCCGTCCTCGGCCATCTCGTGCGGTACCCCCGCGGCGCCCTCCTCTTCGACACCGGCATGGGCACCGGCTCCGCCGAGACCGACGCCCACTACCGGCCCGTCCGCAAGCCCCTCACCGTCGGTCCCGCGGACGTGGACCTCCTCGTGAACTGCCATCTGCACTTCGACCACATCGGTGGCAACCAGCGCTTCCCCGACACCCCCGTCCTCGTCCAGCGCACCGAGCTCGCCCTCGCCCGCGCCGGCGGGCACACCATCGACTCGCTGCTGCCCGGCGTCCGGTACGTGGAGCTCGACGGTGAGCACGAGATCGCCCCGGGCGTACGGATCGTGCCCACCCCCGGTCACACCGAGGGCCACCAGTCGCTGTTCCTCGACCACGGCGACCGGGTGACCGTTCTCGCCGGGCAGGCGTACGACTTCGCCCACGAGTTCGGCACGCCGTACCTGCCGTGGCTCGACCGGCTCGCCGAGCTCGCCGCGGGCCGGCCCGCGCGTGTCCTGTTCGCCCATGACCATGACCTTTGGGAAGGGGTGCTGCCGCCGCCCCGGTAGCCTTTCGGCCCGTGACCGAAACCCTGATCTGGACCGTCGTCGCGCTGATCCTCATCGGCGTCTATCTCAGCTGGACCGCCGGACGGCTCGACCGGCTGCACTCCCGTATCGACGCCGCCCGCGCGGCCCTCGACGCGCAGCTGCTGCGTCGGGCCTCGGTCACCCAGGAGCTGGCCACCTCCGGAGTCCTCGACCCCGCCGCCTCGATCGTGCTGTACGAGGCCGCGCACGCCGCACGGCAGGCCGAGGAGGACCAGCGGGAGGTCGCCGAGAGCGAGTTGAGCCAGGCCCTGCGGGTGGTGTTCGGCGAGCCCGAGCAGGTGGAGCTCGTACGGGAGGCCCCCGGTGGTGAGGAGGCCGCGGAGGAGTTGGCGGCGTCCGTCCGCCGGGTGCCGATGGCCCGCCGTTTCCACAACGACGCCGTCCGCGCCGCCCGCGCCCTGCGCCGCCACCGTACGGTCCGCTGGTTCCGGCTCGCGGGCCACGCGCCCTTCCCGCTGGCCTTCGAAATGGATGACGAGGCGCCGGTGGCCCTTGCCGACCGCCCGGCCTGACGCTCTCAGCCTGCGAAAACGATCCACCGGGTCCACATTGGCCCTTGCTGTGGACCGCAGGTGGACTGTTTCCTCGACCTAGTCGTCAACCCCCGTTGTCACGAGTGAGGTCCCCGTGTCCACCACGCCTTCCGTTTCCCCCCAGTCCCCCGAGACCGGCACCGCCCGTGTGAAGCGCGGCATGGCCGAGCAGCTCAAGGGCGGCGTGATCATGGACGTGGTCAACGCCGAGCAGGCGAAGATCGCCGAGGACGCCGGTGCCGTGGCCGTCATGGCCCTGGAGCGGGTCCCCGCGGACATCCGCAAGGACGGCGGCGTGGCCCGCATGTCCGACCCGAACATGATCGAAGAGATCATCGGCGCCGTCTCCATCCCGGTCATGGCCAAGTCCCGCATCGGCCACTTCGTCGAGGCCCAGGTCCTGCAGTCCCTCGGCGTCGACTACATCGACGAGTCCGAGGTCCTCACCCCGGCCGACGAGGTCAACCACTCCGACAAGTGGGCCTTCACGACCCCCTTCGTCTGTGGCGCCACCAACCTGGGCGAGGCCCTGCGCCGTATCGCCGAGGGCGCGGCCATGATCCGCTCCAAGGGTGAGGCCGGCACGGGCAACGTCGTCGAGGCCGTCCGCCACCTGCGCCAGATCAAGAACGAGATCGCCAGGCTCCGCGGCTTCGACAACAACGAGCTGTTCGCCGCCGCCAAGGACCTGCGCGCCCCCTACGAGCTGGTCAAGGAGGTCGCCGAGCTCGGCAAGCTCCCGGTCGTGCTGTTCTCCGCCGGTGGCGTCGCCACCCCCGCCGACGCCGCGCTCATGCGCCAGCTCGGCGCCGAGGGCGTCTTCGTCGGCTCCGGCATCTTCAAGTCGGGCGACCCGGCCAAGCGCGCCGCCGCCATCGTGAAGGCCACCACCTTCTACGACGACCCGAAGATCATCGCGGACGCCTCCCGCAACCTGGGCGAGGCCATGGTCGGCATCAACTGCGACACCCTCCCCGAGTCCGAGCGCTACGCCAACCGCGGCTGGTAATCACTCATGAGCACACCCGTGATCGGTGTCCTGGCACTCCAGGGCGACGTACGGGAGCACCTGATCGCCCTGGCCGCGGCTGACGCCGTGGCCAGGCCGGTCCGGCGCCCCGAAGAGCTGGCCGAGATCGACGGTCTGGTCATCCCCGGCGGGGAGTCCACCACCATCTCCAAGCTGGCCGAGCTGTTCGGCATGGCGGAGCCGCTGCGCGAGCGGATAGCCGCCGGTCTGCCGGTCTACGGCACCTGCGCCGGTCTGATCATGCTCGCCGAGAAGATCCTCGACCCGCGTTCGGGCCAGGAGACCTTCGGTGGCATCGACATGATCGTCCGCCGCAACGCCTTCGGGCGGCAGAACGAGTCCTTCGAGGCCGGCGTCACCGTCGCGGGCATCGAGGACGGCCCCGTCGAGGGCGTCTTCATCCGGGCCCCCTGGGTGGAGTCCGTCGGCGCCGAGGTCGAGATCCTCGCCGAGCACGAGGGTCACATCGTCGCCGTACGGCAGGGCCGGGTCCTCGCGACCTCGTTCCACCCGGAGCTCACCGGGGATCACCGTATTCACGCCCTGTTCGTCGACATGGTGCGCGCGGCACGCTGATCCGATCCCGGTAGGATCTCTGGGGTTCGTTCAGAAATGGGTTACGCGAAGGAGACAGGCAGATGTCCGGCCACTCTAAATGGGCTACGACGAAGCACAAGAAGGCCGTGATCGACGCCAAGCGCGGCAAGCTCTTCGCGAAGCTGATCAAGAACATCGAGGTCGCGGCCCGCACGGGCGGCGCCGACCTGGACGGTAACCCGACGCTGTTCGACGCCGTCCAGAAGGCGAAGAAGCAGTCGGTCCCGAACAAGAACATCGACTCCGCGCTCAAGCGCGGTGCGGGTCTTGAGGCCGGCGGCGCCGACTACGAGACGATCATGTACGAGGGCTACGGTCCGAACGGTGTCGCGGTGCTCATCGAGTGCCTCACCGACAACCGCAACCGCGCCGCCTCCGACGTGCGCGTGGCCATGACCCGCAACGGCGGCTCCATGGCCGACCCGGGCTCGGTCTCGTACCTGTTCAACCGCAAGGGCGTCATCGTGCTCCCCAAGGGCGAGCTGTCCGAGGACGACGTCCTGGAGTCGGTGCTCGAGGCCGGTGCCGAGGAGGTCAACGACCTCGGTGAGTCCTTCGAGATCATCAGCGAGGCCACCGACCTGGTCGCGGTCCGCACCGCACTCCAGGACGCCGGCATCGACTACGACTCCGCCGAGTCCAGCTTCGTCCCGACCATGCAGGTCGAGCTCGACGAAGAGGGCGCGCGCAAGATCTTCAAGCTGATCGACGCGCTGGAGGACAGCGACGACGTGCAGAACGTCTTCGCCAACTTCGACGTCAGCGACGAGGTCATGGAGAAGGTCGACGCCTGATCCGGGCCGTCGATCGACGAGGTTCCGCAGCGGGCCGACGGGGACACGCCCCCGTCGGCCCGCTGTCGTTCGTGCGGCGTTGTCGGTGGCAGCGGATAGCCTGCACAAACAGGTGAGCGAGGAGGGGGTGCGGCGTGCGTGTTCTCGGGGTGGACCCGGGTCTGACCCGGTGCGGCGTCGGCGTCGTCGAGGGTGTCGCCGGACGGCCCCTCACCATGCTCGGCGTGGGCGTGGTGCGGACGGCCGCGGACGACGACATCGGGGTGCGCCTCGTCGGCATCGAGCGTGGCATCGAGGAGTGGCTCGACCGCTTCTCACCCGAACTGGTCGCCGTGGAGCGGGTGTTCAGCCAGCACAACGTTCGTACGGTGATGGGCACCGCCCAGGCCAGTGCCGTCGCCATGCTCTGCGCCTCGCGCCGCGGCATCCCCGTCGCCCTGCACACCCCCAGCGAGGTCAAGGCCGCCGTCACCGGCAGCGGCCGCGCCGACAAGGCGCAGGTCGGGGCCATGGTGACCCGGCTGCTCCGGCTCGCCGCGCCGCCCAAGCCGGCCGACGCCGCCGACGCCCTCGCCCTCGCCATCTGCCACATCTGGCGCGCCCCCGCCCAGAACCGTCTCCAACAGGCCGTCGCCGAGAACCGTCTCCAGCAGGCGGTCGCCCGGCAGGCGGCCGCAGTGAAAGGCCGAACCCGATGATCGCCTTCGTCAGCGGCCCGGTCGCCGCGCTCGCCCCCACCACGGCCGTCATCGAGGTCGGCGGTGTGGGCATGGCCGTCCAGTGCACGCCGGGCACGCTCGCGGGACTGCGGATCGGTGAGGACGCCCGGCTCGCCACCTCCCTCGTCGTACGGGAGGACTCCCTCACCCTGTACGGCTTCGCGGACGACGACGAGCGGCAGGTCTTCGAGCTCCTCCAGACCGCCAGCGGCGTCGGACCCCGACTCGCCCAGGCCATGCTCGGGGTGCACAGCCCCGACGCCCTGCGCCTCGCCGTGTCCACCGGTGACGAGAAGGCCCTCATGGCCGTCCCCGGCATCGGCAAGAAGGGCGCGCAGAAACTCCTCCTCGAACTGAAGGACAAGCTCGGCGCGCCGCTCGGCAGCAGTGGCATGGTCGGCGCGCAGCGGGCGGCGGCCTCCGGGCCCGCGCCGTGGACGGAGCAGCTGTCCGCCGCGCTGATCGGCCTCGGCTACGCGTCGCGCGAGGCGGAGGAGGCGGTGGCGGCGGTGACCCCGCAGGCCGAGGCGGCGATCGCCGCGGGTGGCTCGGCACCGGTGCCGCAGCTGCTGCGGGCGGCCCTGCAGTCCCTGAACCGCGCCCGCTGACGGGCCCCGCCGCGCGGGGCCTTCCCCACCCCGCCGCACCGACCACCGCACCACCACCGAGAAGGCAGAAGAACCGTGAACTGGGACGACGAGACCACCGGCGACGACGAGGCGCGCATCGTCGGGGCATCGGCCGAGGGGGACGACCAGGCCGTCGAGGCGGCGCTGCGGCCCAAGGACCTCAGTGAGTTCGTCGGCCAGGAGAAGGTCCGTCAGCAGCTCGACCTGGTCCTCAAAGCGGCCCGTCAGCGCGGCGCCACCGCCGACCACGTGCTGCTCTCCGGCGCCCCCGGCCTCGGCAAGACCACCCTCTCGATGATCATCGCCGCCGAGATGAACGCGCCGATCCGCATCACCTCGGGCCCCGCCATCCAGCACGCCGGCGACCTCGCCGCGATCCTCTCCTCCCTCCAGGAGGGCGAGATCCTCTTCCTCGACGAGATCCACCGGATGTCCCGGCCCGCCGAGGAGATGCTCTACATGGCGATGGAGGACTTCCGGGTCGACGTCATCGTCGGCAAGGGCCCCGGCGCCACCGCGATCCCGCTCGAACTCCCGCCCTTCACCCTGGTCGGCGCCACCACCCGGGCCGGACTCCTGCCGCCGCCGCTGCGCGACCGCTTCGGCTTCACCGGGCACATGGAGTTCTACGACCCGGCCGAGCTCCAGCGCGTGATCCACCGCTCCGCCGGACTCCTCGACGTCGAGATCGACCCGGCGGGCGCCGCCGAGATCGCCGGCCGGTCCCGCGGCACCCCCCGCATCGCCAACCGGCTGCTCCGCCGCGTCCGCGACTACGCGCAGGTCAGGGCCGACGGCGTCATCACCCGGGAGATCGCCGAGGCGGCCCTCAGCGTGTACGAGGTCGACGGCCGCGGGCTCGACCGGCTCGACCGCGCGGTCCTGGAGGCCCTGCTCAAGCTCTTCGGCGGCGGTCCGGTCGGCCTCTCCACGCTGGCCGTCGCGGTGGGGGAGGAGCGCGAGACCGTCGAGGAGGTCGCCGAACCCTTCCTCGTACGGGAGGGACTGCTGGCCCGTACGCCCCGTGGCCGGGTCGCCACCCCCGCGGCATGGGCGCATCTCGGACTGGTTCCGCCGCAGGCAGCGGGCCCAGGGGCGGCCGGAAGCGGACAACAGGGGCTCTTCGGGGCGTGACGGTGCTGACACTCGCCCGGACAGGAACCGGGGTGCGATGCTGGACGTTGTTCAGTCGATGCGGACTCGCCTAGACTCCGCCGATGCCGCCCTTTCTGGTCGGCGCGCCCACCCCCGAAGATCAGGCCGCGGGTTCTCCGCGACCGTGCGAAGGAAACCCGTCCCGTGAGCATCGTGACCCTCCTCCCCTTCATCGTCCTCATCGGGGCCATGTTCCTGATGACCCGCTCTGCCAAGAAGAAGCAGCAGGCGGCGGCGCAGATGCGCAACGAGATGCAGCCCGGCACCGGCGTACGGACGATCGGGGGGATGTACGCCACCGTCAAGGAGATCGGCGACGAGACCGTCCTCCTGGAGGTCGCGCCCGGCGTGCACGCCGTCTACGCCAAGAACGCGATCGGCGCCGTCCTCGAGGACTCCGAGTACAACCGCATCGTCCACGGTGACGACGAGGACGCGGACTCCGACACGGTCGTCCCGGACGACGCCTCGTCGCTGACCGAGGCCGCCGAGGCCACGGAGACCGTCGAGGACGCGCCGAAGGCCGATCTGACGAAGAAGTCGGACGCGACCGACGCTGCGGAGGGCCAGAAGGACGGCAAGGCCGACGGCGAGACCGACGCGAAGTAGTCGCGGCCGAGGACACCGCGCACGCCCACCGGCGTGCGCGGTTCTCGGAACGGTTCCACGTCTGCGGGGGAAGGTCCCCACACACACTTCGTGGCCGTCCCGCGCACACCCGGCGCGCGACGGTTGGACAGGGAGATACGACAGGTGGCAGCACCGAAGAAGGGCCGAAGGCCGGCGGGGGGACAGAGCCGGCCGGGCCGCGCCCTGGCACTCATCCTGATCGCCATGGTCGCGCTCACCGGCGGCATGTTCTGGTCGGGGCACACCACCCCGCGCCTGGGCATCGACCTCGCCGGCGGTACGTCGATCACGCTCAAGGCCAAGGCTGAGCCGGGCCAGGAGTCGGCGGTCAACGAGACCAACATGAACACCGCCGTCGGCATCATCGAGCGCCGGGTCAACGGTCTCGGTGTCTCCGAGGCCGAGGTCCAGACGCAGGGCAAAGAGAACATCATCGTCAACATCCCTCGCGGGACGAACGAGAAGCAGGCCCGGGAGCAGGTCGGTACCACCGCCCAGCTCTACTTCCGGCCCGTTCTCGGCGTGACGAACGGTGGACCCGCCGTGGCGCCCAGCGCCAGCTCCTCCGGTTCTCCCTCGGCCACGCCGAAGCCGTCCGCCTCCACCTCCGGCTCGTCCGTGGGCGAGAAGCCGGGCACCCCGACGGCCACCGGATCCGCCCAGGGCCGTGCGCTCACCGAGGCCCTCAAGGCCCCGAGCCCCACCCCGACGCCGACCGGCAGCGCCTCGTCGTCCGCGACGCCGAAGGCCACCGGCACCCCGTCGGCGACCCCGGCGCCGGACGCCGCCACCGCGGCGCTCCAGCAGAAGTTCACCTCCCTGAACTGCCTCGACCCCAAGCAGCGCAGCGCCGCCGGCCAGGGCGTCAAGCCCAGCGATCCCACCGTCGCCTGTGGCGAGGACGCGCCGGGCGTGTGGTCGAAGTACCTCCTCGGCCCCGCCGAGGTCGAGGGCCGTGACGTCGACGACGCCCAGGGCGCCTTCGACCAGCAGCGCGGCATGTGGATCGTCACCATGGACTTCACGAGCGCGGGCTCCAAGAAGTTCCAGGCGATCACCGGCAAGCTGTCGGCGCAGGCCGACCCGCAGAACCGGTTCGCGATCGTCCTGGACGGTGAGGTCGTCTCGGCCCCGTCGGTGCGCCAGACGCTGAGCGCCAGCGCCGAGATCTCCGGCAACTTCAACCAGCAGTCGGCCCAGGACCTCGGCAACATCCTGTCGTACGGTGCCCTGCCGCTGACCTTCGAGACGCAGAGCGTCGACACGGTCACCGCCGCGCTCGGAGGCGAGCAGCTGAAGGCCGGTCTGATCGCCGGCGCCATCGGCCTCGCCCTGGTCATCATCTACCTGGTGGCCTACTACCGCGGCCTGTCGCTGATCGCCATCCTCAGCCTCGGCGTCTCCGCGCTGCTCACCTACGTGATCATGGCCCTGCTCGGCCCGGCCATCGGCTTCGCGCTGAACCTGCCGGCCGTCTGTGGCGCCATCGTCGCCATCGGTATCACCGCGGACTCGTTCATCGTGTACTTCGAGCGCATCCGTGACGAGCTCCGCGAGGGCCGCACGCTCCGCCCGGCGGTCGAGCGCGCCTGGCCGCGTGCCCGTCGCACCATCCTGGTCTCCGACTTCGTGTCGTTCCTGGCCGCGGCCGTGCTCTTCATCGTCACCGTCGGCAAGGTCCAGGGCTTCGCGTTCACGCTCGGCCTGACCACCCTGCTCGACGTCGTCGTGGTGTTCCTCTTCACCAAGCCGGTCATGACGCTCCTCGCGCGGACCAAGTTCTTCGGCGACGGCCACCCCTGGTCCGGCCTCGACCCGAAGCGACTCGGCGCCAAGCCGCCGCTGCGCCGCACCCGTCGTGCCAATGCCTCTGTCGCTGGCCCTGTCGACCCGAAGGAGGCGTGAGATGTCGAAGCTCGGCGATCTCGGCGCCCGGCTCCACCGTGGTGAGGTCGGCTACGACTTCATCGGCAACCGCAAGATCTGGTATGGCCTGTCCATCCTGATCACCATCACCGCCATCGTCGCCCTGGCCGTCCGCGGCCTCAACATGGGCATCGAGTTCCAGGGCGGTGCCGTCTTCACCACCCCGAAGTCGGAAGTCTCCGTCAGCCAGGCGCAGGAGTACGCGGAAGAGGCCTCCGGCCACGACGCGATCGTCCAGCAGCTCGGCAACGGCTCCCTGCGCATCCAGGTCGGCGGCCTCGACACCGCGCAGTCCGACAAGGTCCGCACGGAGCTCGCCAAGGACCTGAACGTCCCCGAGGACAAGATCGCGGCGGAGCTCGTCGGTCCCAGCTGGGGTGAGCAGATCGCCACCAAGGCCTGGACCGGTCTGGGGATCTTCATGATCCTCGTGGTGATCTATCTGGCCATCGCCTTCGAGTGGAGAATGGCGATCGCGGCGCTCATCGCGCTGATCCACGACCTCACGATCACGGTCGGCATCTACTCGCTGGTCGGCTTCGAGGTCACCGTCGGTACGGTCATCGGTCTGCTGACGATCCTCGGTTATTCGCTGTACGACACGGTCGTCGTCTTCGACTCCCTCAAGGAACAGACGAAGGACATCACGAAGCAGACCCGCTTCACGTACAGCGAGCTGGCCAACCGCTCGATCAACGGCACCCTGGTCCGTTCGATCAACACCACCGTCGTCGCGCTGCTGCCGGTCGCCGGCCTGCTCTTCATCGGTGGTGGCGTCCTCGGCGCCGGCATGCTCAACGACATCTCGCTGTCGCTGTTCGTCGGTCTCGCCGCCGGTGCGTACTCCTCGATCTTCATCGCCACCCCGCTCGTCGCCGACCTCAAGGAGCGCGAGCCGGCGATCAGGGCACTCAAGAAGCGCATCATGACGAAGCGCGCCGGTGAGGCCGCCAAGGGCGAGTCGTACGACGGGTCGGACGACCGCTCCGACGACAACGAGATCGCCGTCGTCGGTCCGCGGGCGAGCCGTCGGGGCCGCTCCTCGGGGCAGCGAGGATGACCGCCCGGGCCGAGGACGTCACCGACCTCCTGCTCAGCCGCATCCGCGACGTACCGGACTACCCGAAGCCGGGCGTGCTGTTCAAGGACATCACGCCGCTGCTCGCGGACCCGGAGGCGTTCACGGCGCTCACCGACGCCCTCGCCGGGCTGTGCTCCGCGCACGGCGCGACGAAGATCGTCGGTCTTGAGGCGCGCGGCTTCATCCTGGCCGCCCCGGTGGCCGTCCGCGCGGGACTGGGCTTCATCCCCGTCCGCAAGGCCGGCAAGCTCCCCGGGGCGACGCTCCGCCAGGCGTACGAGCTGGAGTACGGCACCGCCGAGATCGAGGTGCACGCCGAGGACCTGGCCGCGGGCGACCGCGTCATGGTCATCGACGACGTCCTCGCCACCGGCGGTACGGCCGAGGCCTCGATCGAGCTCATCCGTCGCGCGGGCGCCGAGGTGGCGGGCGTCGCGGTCCTGATGGAACTCGGTTTCCTCCCGGGCCGCGCCCGCCTGGAGCCGGCTCTGAACGGCGCTCCGCTCACGGCGCTGATCACCGTCTGACATCGGGCTTCACCCCGCACGGGGCGCTCCGGGGAATCCCCGGGGCGCCCCGTCGGTTTTCCGGAGTGTCCCGGTCCGGGACCTGAGGGGCGTGGCACGCCCGTCGCCGGGCCGTTCGCCGCCCCGGCCGCGTGAGCAGTGCGTGTCAGGGCTCGATACGATGGCCTTTCCGGGCCTGACCGGGGGACCCGGCACCTCCCCCAGACTCCGTCCGGGGGGACCCCAGAGGAGCGCTCTTGCCAGACGAGGCCCAGTCACTCTCCGCCGCGCAGCCCGACCCGAAGGCCGACAAGGCCGCGCCGGGGACCGGCACGCCCCAGAACAAGCCCGCGGAGAACGGGCCCGCGCCTGCCGCCTCCGCGTCGCCGGCCCCCAAGCCCCCGGCGCCCGAGGCCCCGGCCCCCACGCGGCCCGCGCCGGCGGCGCCCGCACGCTCGGGCGGCTCGTCCAACCGCGTCCGCGCCCGCCTGGCCCGGCTCGGCGTCCAGCGCTCCTCCCCGTACAACCCGGTCCTCGAACCGCTGCTGCGGATCGTCCGCTCCAACGACCCGAAGATCGAGACGGCGACGCTCCGCCAGATCGAGCGGGCCTACCAGGTCGCCGAGCGCTGGCACCGCGGGCAGAAGCGCAAGAGCGGCGACCCTTACATCACGCACCCGCTCGCCGTGACCACCATCCTCGCCGAGCTCGGCATGGACCCGGCGACCCTGATGGCCGGCCTGCTGCACGACACGGTCGAGGACACCGAGTACGGCCTCGACACCCTGCGCCGGGACTTCGGCGACCAGGTCGCGCTGCTCGTCGACGGCGTCACCAAGCTCGACAAGGTCAAGTTCGGCGAGGCCGCGCAGGCCGAGACCGTCCGCAAGATGGTCGTCGCCATGGCCAAGGACCCGCGCGTCCTGGTCATCAAGCTCGCCGACCGCCTGCACAACATGCGCACCATGCGCTACCTCAAGCGGGAGAAGCAGGAGAAGAAGGCCCGCGAGACCCTCGAGATCTATGCGCCCCTGGCCCACCGCCTGGGCATGAACACCATCAAGTGGGAGCTGGAGGACCTCGCCTTCGCGATCCTCTACCCCAAGATGTACGACGAGATCGTCCGGCTCGTCGCCGAGCGCGCCCCGAAGCGGGACGAATACCTCGCCATAGTGACCGACGAGGTCCAGACCGACCTGCGCGCCGCCCGCATCAAGGCCACCGTCACCGGCCGCCCCAAGCACTACTACAGCGTCTACCAGAAGATGATCGTCCGCGGCCGTGACTTCGCGGAGATCTACGACCTGGTCGGCATCCGCGTCCTCGTGGACACCGTCCGCGACTGCTACGCGGCCCTCGGCACCGTCCACGCGCGATGGAACCCGGTCCCCGGCCGGTTCAAGGACTACATCGCGATGCCGAAGTTCAACATGTACCAGTCGCTGCACACGACGGTCATCGGACCCAACGGCAAGCCCGTCGAGCTGCAGATCCGCACCTTCGACATGCACCGGCGCGCCGAGTACGGCATCGCCGCGCACTGGAAGTACAAGCAGGAGGCCGTCGCCGGTGCCTCCAAGGTCCGCGCCGACGTCCCGAAGCGGACCGGCAAGGACGACCACCTCAACGACATGGCGTGGCTGCGCCAGCTCCTCGACTGGCAGAAGGAGACCGAGGACCCCAGCGAGTTCCTGGAGTCCCTGCGCTTCGACCTCTCGCGCAACGAGGTCTTCGTCTTCACGCCCAAGGGCGACGTCATCGCGCTGCCCGCCGGCGCGACCCCCGTCGACTTCTCGTACGCCGTCCACACCGAGGTCGGCCACCGCACCATAGGGGCGCGGGTCAACGGGCGGCTGGTGCCGCTCGAATCGACCCTCGACAACGGCGACCTGGTCGAGGTCTTCACCTCCAAGGCCGCCGGGGCCGGGCCCTCCCGCGACTGGCTGGGCTTCGTCAAGTCCCCGCGCGCCCGCAACAAGATCCGGGCCTGGTTCTCCAAGGAGCGCCGCGACGAGGCCATCGAGCAGGGCAAGGACGCCATCGCGCGGGCCATGCGCAAGCAGAACCTGCCGATCCAGCGGATCCTCACCGGCGACTCCCTCGTCACCCTCGCCCACGAGATGCGCTACAGCGACATCTCCTCGCTGTACGCGGCGATCGGCGAGGGCCATGTCACCGCCCAGTCCATCGTGCAGAAGCTGGTCCAGGCGCTCGGGGGCGAGGAGGCGGCGACCGAGGACATCGACGAGACGGCCCCGCCCGTCCGCGGCCGCTCCAAGCGCCGTTCCAACGCCGACCCCGGGGTCGTCGTCAAGGGCGTCGAGGACGTCTGGGTGAAGCTGGCCCGCTGTTGCACCCCCGTGCCCGGCGACCCGATCATCGGCTTCGTCACCCGCGGCAGTGGCGTATCGGTTCACCGCAGCGACTGCGTCAACGTGGAGTCGCTCTCCCGGGAGCCGGAGCGGATCCTCGAGGTCGAGTGGGCGCCCACCCAGTCCTCGGTCTTCCTCGTCGCCATCCAGGTCGAGGCCCTGGACCGCTCGCGGCTGCTCTCCGACGTCACCCGGGTCCTCTCGGACCAGCACGTCAACATCCTGTCGGCGGCCGTCCAGACCTCCCGCGACCGGGTGGCCACCTCGCGTTTCACCTTCGAGATGGGCGACCCGAAGCACCTGGGCCACGTCCTGAAGGCCGTACGCGGCGTGGAGGGCGTCTACGACGTGTACCGCGTGACCTCGGCCCGCAGGCCGTAACGGCGGATACGAGGAAGGCCCCCCGGCTCAGCGCCGGGGGGCCTTCCTCGTACGGTCACGGCCGTGTCAGCCGCCGAACTCCTCCAGGCCCTTCATGGCCTGGTCGAGCAGGGCCTGGCGGCCCTCCAGCTCACGGGAGAGCTTGTCGGCCTTGGCGTCGTTGCCGGCGGCCCGGGCCGCGTCGATCTGCTTGCGCAGCTTCTCGACCGCGTCCTGGAGCTGACCGGTCAGACCCGCGGCACGCGCGCGCGCCTCCGGGTTCGTCCGGCGCCACTCGGTCTCCTCGGCCTCCTGGATGGCCCGCTCCACCGTGTGCATCCGGCCCTCGACCTTGGGACGGGCGTCACGCGGGACGTGGCCGATGGCCTCCCACCGCTCGTTGAGGGACCTGAAGGCGGCGCGCGCCGCCTTCAGGTCCGACACCGGCAGCAGCTTCTCGGCCTCGGTCGCGAGCTCCTCCTTGAGCTTGAGGTTCTCGGTCTGCTCCGCGTCCCGCTCGGCGAAGACCTCGCCGCGCGCCGCGAAGAAGACGTCCTGAGCGCCGCGGAAGCGGTTCCACAGGTCGTCCTCGTGCTCGCGCTGGGCGCGGCCGGCCGCCTTCCACTCCGTCATCAGGTCGCGGTAGCGGGCCGCCGTGGTGCCCCAGTCGGTGGAGTTCGACAGCGACTCCGCCTCGGCGACCAGGCGCTCCTTGGCCTTGCGGGCGTCCTCGCGCTGGGCGTCCAGCGAGGCGAAGTGGGCCTTGCGGCGCTTCGAGAACGCCGAGCGGGCGTGCGAGAAGCGGTGCCACAGCTCGTCGTCGGACTTGCGGTCGAGCCGGGGCAGGCCCTTCCAGGTGTCCACGAGCGCGCGCAGCCGCTCGCCCGCGGAGCGCCACTGCTCGCTCTGGGCCAGCTCCTCGGCCTCGGTGACGAGCTTCTCCTTGGCGGAGCGCGCCTCGTCGGTCTGCTTGGCCTTCTGGGCCTTGCGCTCCTCGCGGCGCGAGTCGACGGTCTCGACGAGCTTGTCGAGGCGGGTCGCGAGGGCGGCCAGGTCGCCGACGGCGTGGTGCTCGTCGACCTGCTGGCGGATGTGCTCGATCGCCGCGGTGGCGTCCTTCGCCGAGAGGTCGGTGGTCTTCACCCGCTTCTCGAGGAGGCCGATCTCGACAACCAAGCCCTCGTACTTGCGCTCGAAGTAGGCCAGAGCCTCCTCAGGGGTGCCGGCCTGCCACGATCCGACGACCTTCTCGCCTTCGGCCGTCCGCACGTACACGGTGCCCGTCTCGTCGACGCGGCCCCACGGGTCGCTGCTCACAGCGCCTCCTCACCATGATGCCGTCGCGGGGTCGTACCCCCCGGGCATCGTCCACAGTTTCCCGGCGGGCCTCGCCCGCCATCCGCAGCGCGGCCGACGGCCCAACGCTGCACAACGCCAATCTAGGCGAACGGCGGCCCGGCTGTCCGCACTCAGCGCGACCGAGATTCGGCGGTCACGCGCGCGCGACGACCGGGATCCGGCGGTCACGCGCGCGTGCGGACCCCGGCTCACTTCTTCGCCACGGTCGCCTTCTCGATGGTGACGGCCTTCTTCGGGGCGCCGTCGGTGGCGCCGCCCGTGACACCGGCCTCGGCGACGTCCTTGACCACCTGGAGGCCGGCCGTGTCGATCGTGCCGAACGGCGTGTAGCTCGGCGGCAGCTTGGTGTCCTTGTAGACGAGGAAGAACTGCGAGCCGCCGCTGCCAGGCTGCCCGGTGTTCGCCATCGCCACGGTGCCCGCGGGGTAGGTGACCGAGCCGTCCGCGCCCGCCTTGCCCAGGGCGTCCAGGTTCTCGTCCGGGATGGTGTAGCCCGGGCCGCCGGTGCCGTCGCCCTTGGGGTCGCCGCACTGGAGCACGAAGATGCCGCTGGTGGTGAGGCGGTGGCACTTCGTCCCGTCGAAGTACTTCTTCCCGGCGAGGTGCGAGAAGGAGTTCACCGTGCGCGGGGTCTTCGCCGCGTCCATGGTGATCGTGATGTCGCCCTCGTTCGTCTTGAGCGCCATGGCGTACGTGGCCTTGGCGTCCACCGACATCTTCGGCTCGGCGCTCGACGACTCGCTCTGCGAGGGCGCCGGGCTGCTGGGCGAGCTGCTCGCCGAGTTGTCGGAGCCCGCGTTGTCCTTGGTGTCGTCGCCCGTCAGTGCCACGGACGCGTACACCGCGCCGCCGGCCGCGAGGACCACCGCGAGGGCGGCCGCGATGACGGCGTTGCGGCGCTTCGCCTTGCGCCGGTTCTCCTCCCGCCGCTGCTGCTGCCGCGCGTACTTCTCCCTGGCAAGCTGCCGCCGCCGCTGATCGCTGGTGACCACCGGTTCCGCTCCTGTCGCTCGAGTGTTCCTGTCCTGGCCGGGTGTGCCCGTACCGTATACGGGTTGGCTGTGGAACCGGCACCGCCGGTAGGCTCTGATCTGCCGTATTCCGCGTTTTCCGCGGGCTCCGCGAATTCCGCGCCCCCGTGCCGGACGACAACTAAGGACGAACGTGCTGATTGCCGGGTTCCCCGCCGGGGCCTGGGGGACCAACTGCTATCTGGTCGCCCCCGCCGCAGGCGAGGAGTGCGTGATCATCGACCCGGGCCACCAGGCCGCCCAGGGTGTCGAGGAGACGCTGAAGAAGCATCGGCTCAAGCCCGTCGCCGTCGTCCTCACCCATGGACACATCGACCACGTCGCCTCCGTCGTCCCGGTGTGCGGCGCCCATGACGTCCCCGCGTGGATCCACCCGTCCGACCGCTACATGATGAGCGATCCGGAGAAGGCCCTCGGCCGCTCCATCGGGATGCCCCTCATGGGCGAGCTGACCGTGGGGGAGCCCGACGACGTGCGAGAACTGACGGACGGCGCCGAGCTGAAGCTCGCCGGTCTGGACTTCTCCGTCGCCCACGCGCCCGGTCATACCAAGGGGTCGGTGACCTTCAGGATGCCGGAGACCACGGAGATCCCCTCCGTGTTCTTCTCCGGGGACCTGCTGTTCGCCGGCTCCATCGGACGCACCGACCTTCCCGGCGGTGACATGGACGAGATGCTCGCTTCGCTGGCCCGTGTGTGCCTGCCGCTCGACAACTCGACCGTGGTGCTGTCGGGACACGGTCCCCAGACGACCATCGGCCAGGAGCGCGCCACGAACCCCTATCTGCGGGACGTGGCCGCCGGTCTCGGGAGCACGGACGCTCCCCGACGAGGAATGTGACGAGACTTTCGTGAGCACCTTTCAGGCCCCCAAGGGCACGTACGACCTGATCCCGCCCCGCTCCGCCACCTTCCTGGCGGTCCGGGACGCGATCTCCACGCCGCTGAGGAACTCCGGCTACGGCTACATCGAGACGCCCGGTTTCGAGAACGTCGAGCTGTTCTCCCGCGGTGTCGGTGAGTCCACCGACATCGTGACCAAGGAGATGTACACCCTCACCACGAAGGGCAACGACCACCTCGCCCTCCGCCCCGAGGGCACCGCGTCCGTCCTGCGCGCGGCCCTCCAGGCCAACCTGCACAAGCAGGGCAACCTGCCGGTGAAGCTCTGGTACTCCGGCTCGTACTACCGCTACGAGCGGGCCCAGGCGGGCCGCTACCGCCACTTCTCCCAGGTCGGTGCCGAGGCGATCGGCGCCGAGGATCCGGCGCTCGACGCCGAGCTGATCATCCTGGCCGACCAGGCGTACCGCTCGCTCGGACTGCGGAACTTCCGCATCCTGCTCAACTCGCTGGGCGACAAGGAGTGCCGTCCCGTCTACCGCGAGGCGCTCCAGGGCTTCCTGCGCGGGCTCGACCTCGACGAGGAGACCCTGCGCCGCGCCGAGATCAACCCGCTGCGCGTCCTCGACGACAAGCGCGAGTCCGTGCAGAAGCAGCTCGTCGGCGCCCCGCTCCTCGGCGACTACCTCTGCGACGCGTGCAAGGCGTACCACGAGGAGGTGCGCGCCCTGGTCACCGCGGCGGGCGTGGAGTTCGAGGACGACCCCAAGCTGGTGCGCGGCCTGGACTACTACACCCGCACGACCTTCGAGTTCGTCCACGGCGGACTCGGCTCGCAGTCGGCGGTCGGCGGCGGCGGTCGCTACGACGGGCTCTCCGAGATGATCGGCGGCCCCGCGCTGCCGTCCGTCGGCTGGGCGCTCGGGGTGGACCGCACGGTCCTCGCCCTGGAGGCCGAGGGCATCGAGCTCGACCTCCCCGCCGTCACCAGCGTCTTCGCCGTGGCCATCGGCGAGGAGGCGCGCCGGATCCTCTTCGGCAAGATCACCGAGCTGCGCCGGGAGGGCATCTCCGCGGACTTCTCGTTCGGCGGGAAGGGCCTCAAGGGCGCGATGAAGGACGCCAACCGCTCCGGCGCCCGGCTCGCCGTCGTCGCCGGTGAGCGCGACCTCGCCGAGGGCGTCGTCCAGCTCAAGGACATGGAGTCCGGCGAGCAGCAGGCCGTCGCCGTGGACACGCTGCTCGACGCGGTACGGGCCAAGCTGGCCTGACGGGCCGTCCGGAGAAGGGGCCCGGACCCACGCGCGCGCGTGGGTCCGGGCCCCTTCCCGTCGTCCTTGTGTTCGCTTCACTTATCCCCGGCGAACGGCGGGCCCGCCGCCCCGTACGGCAGAATGACCGTGCCCACAAGGCTCGCGAGCGAGGGAACAGGCGACATGACGAAGGCAGCGGTGGACGAGGCCGCGTCCGGCCGGCACGACGGCGGCACGATCGGGGCGAGCAGGGCCTTCGCCTGGATGCTCGTGATCACCGGAGCGGCCGGGGTGCTCGCCGCCTGGGTCATCACGATCGACAAGTTCAAGCTCCTCGAAGACCCGAACTTCGTCCCCGGGTGCAGCCTCAACCCGATCGTCTCCTGCGGCAACATCATGAAGAGCGAGCAGGCCTCGGTCTTCGGCTTCCCGAACCCGATGCTCGGCCTCGTGACGTACGCCATGGTGATCGCCATCGGTCTCGCGCTGCTCGCCGGGGCCCGCTACCGCCGCTGGTACTGGCTCGGCCTCAACGCCGGCACCCTCTTCGGCGTCGGATTCTGCACCTGGCTGATGTACCAGTCGCTGTACGAGATCAACTCGCTGTGCCTGTGGTGCTGCCTGGCCTGGGTCGCCACCATCGTCATGTTCTGGTATGTGACCTCGCACAACGTCCGCAGCGGCGTCATCCCCGCCCCCCGCGGCCTCAGGACCTTCTTCGACGAGTTCACCTGGATCCTCCCCGTCCTGCACATCGGGATCATCGGCATGCTGATCCTGACCCGCTGGTGGGACTTCTGGACCAGCTGACCGTCCGCCGGGGGACAGCCGGCGGAGACGGCGCTGTCGGTGGCGTGACCTAGGCTTCATGACTGTGGAGCCCGACCTCTTTACGGCAGCAGCCGAAGACCGCCAGGAGAAGGACCCCGCCAGCAGCCCGCTGGCCGTCCGGATGCGTCCGCGCACCCTCGACGAGGTGGTGGGGCAGAAGCACCTGCTCAAGCCCGGATCGCCGCTGCGCCGACTGGTGGGCGACGGCGACGGAGGCCCCGCCGGCGCCTCCTCCGTGATCCTCTGGGGCCCGCCCGGCATCGGGAAGACCACTCTGGCGTACGTGGTCTCCAAGGCGACCAACAAGCGGTTCGTGGAGCTGTCGGCGATCACCGCGGGCGTCAAGGAGGTCCGCGCCGTCATCGACGGAGCCCGCCGCGCGGTCGGCGGCTACGGCAAGGAGACCGTCCTCTTCCTCGACGAGATCCACCGCTTCTCCAAGGCCCAGCAGGACTCGCTGCTGCCCGCCGTCGAGAACCGCTGGGTCACGCTCATCGCGGCCACCACCGAGAACCCGTACTTCTCGATCATCTCCCCGCTCCTCTCCCGCTCCCTGCTCCTCACCCTGGAGCCGCTGACCGACGACGACCTGCGCGGCCTGATGGCCCGGGCGCTCACCGGCGAGCGCGGGCTCGGCGGGGCGGTGACCCTCCCGGAGGACGCCGAGGCCCACCTCCTGCGGGTCGCGGGCGGCGACGCCCGGCGCGCCCTGACCGCCCTGGAGGCGGCCGCGGGCGCGGCCATCGCCAAGGGCGAGCCGGAGATCACCCTGGAGACGGTCGAGGAGACCGTCGACCGCGCGGCCGTGAAGTACGACCGGGACGGCGACCAGCACTACGACGTGGCCAGCGCGCTCATCAAGTCGATCCGCGGCTCGGACGTGGACGCGGCCCTGCACTACCTGGCCCGGATGATCGAGGCGGGGGAGGACCCGCGGTTCATCGCCCGCCGCCTCATGATCTCCGCGAGCGAGGACATCGGCCTCGCCGATCCGAACGCGCTGCCGATCGCCGTCGCCGCCGCACAGGCCGTCGCGATGATCGGTTTCCCCGAGGCGGCGCTCACCCTGAGCCACGCGACGATCGCCCTGGCGCTGGCCCCGAAGTCGAACGCGGCGACCACCGCGATCGGCGCCGCCCTGGCGGACGTGCGCAACGGCCTCGCGGGATCGGTCCCGCCGCATCTGCGCGACGGCCACTACAAGGGCGCGGCCAAGCTCGGCCACGCCCAGGGCTACGTCTACCCCCACGACGTCCCGGGCGGCATCGCGGCCCAGCAGTACGCCCCGGACACGATCCACGGCCGCCAGTACTACGAGCCGACCCGCTACGGCGCGGAGGCGCGGTACGCGGACGTGGTGGAGCGCGTGAGGGCCCGCCTGAAGGGTGACGAGTAGGCGCGCCCTTCGCCCGGACCCGCACCCCGCGCACCTGGCCTCGTCCCACGGTGTCCCCGCCGGAGAAGAAGGCCGTCGAGGAGCTGCTCGCCACCTGCCGCTGAGGCCGCCGGTAGCGCGTGCGAGGGAGTCCCGCGGAGCCGGTACACTGGTCGGGATTGCTGCGTCCCGTGTCCGGCTCCGGTCGGCACCACCAGAACGGGACAGTCAGCCGGAGACCCGGCCCTCGGGCGGGGTTTCCAGGAGCGTCGCGCACCTTCGAAGGTGTCGCGTGCCACCCACCACCACCCGGGATTCCCGGGAGCGGCGGTGGGTCGTTCGCGTGCTGCACGTATGTGCCCAGACCTGGGAGCGGCTGCCCGGCACGGTCCGTCCTGTACGGACCCGACGGGTTTCCCGGGCTGCGGATGCGACCTCCCCTAACCCTGGTGAAGCCGTTTCGTACCAGTAGAGAGGTTGGTTCATGCCGAACCAGTCCCGTCCCAAGGTCAAGAAGTCGCGTGCCCTCGGCATCGCGCTGACCCCGAAGGCTGTCAAGTACTTCGAGGCCCGCCCCTACCCGCCGGGCGAGCACGGCCGTGGCCGCAAGCAGAACTCGGACTACAAGGTCCGTCTGCTCGAGAAGCAGCGCCTGCGCGCCCAGTACGACATCAGCGAGCGCCAGATGGCGCGCGCCTACGACCGTGCCAAGAAGGCCGAGGGCAAGACGGGCGAGGCGCTGGTCGTCGAGCTCGAGCGTCGCCTCGACGCCCTGGTCCTGCGTTCGGGCATCGCCCGCACCATCTACCAGGCCCGTCAGATGGTCGTCCACGGCCACATCCAGGTCAACGGTGGCAAGGTCGACAAGCCGTCGTTCCGCGTCCGTCCCGACGACGTCGTGATGGTCCGCGAGCGCAGCCGCACCAAGCCGCTGTTCGAGGTCGCCCGTGAGGGTGGCTTCGCCGCCGACGGTGAGACCCCGCGCTACCTGCAGGTCAACCTGAAGGCCCTGGCCTTCCGCCTCGACCGCGACCCGAACCGCAAGGAAATCCCGGTCATCTGCGACGAGCAGCTGGTCGTCGAGTACTACGCCCGCTGATCCGGGCCCCCGGCGCGAGCCGGGGGACGTAGTACCACCCCCGCGGTGTTCAGCCCGCCGCTTCCCCGCCCTTGCCGGTGGGGGAGCCGGCGGGCTTTCGCGTTCCCGGGACCGCCGCCGTGCCGGCGGTACGGAACGGACGCGGCGCGGCCTCCTCCGCCGGGACGCCGACGGCCGGACTCCGGCCGGCCACGAGCGCGCGCTCCACCGCCTCCGCCGCCGAGAGCCCCTGGCCCGCCCGGAACGCGGCGCCGTACGCCTCCGCACCCAGCGCCTCCTCGGCCTGTTGCTGGCACAGCGCCCTCGGCACGTCGAACGCCTCCGAGCCGAAGAGCCGGACGCCCACCGTGTCCCACACCGGGACCGCCGCCCCCTGGAGGACCGCGGCCTCCTCCGCGTCGCCCTCGCTCACCGTCACCAGGGCGAGCAGCTCGATCGCCAGGACGAGGCCGACCAGATCACGGAAGCCGTCGTTGATCGACACGCACTCGGTGAGCAGCTCCCGCGCCTCCCCGTACGCGCCCCCGGCCCACGCCAGATACCCCAGCACATAGAGGGCGTACGCCCGGGTCCACAGCTCGCCCCGCTCCTCGCAGACCTCCCTGACCTCCCGGGAGAGCGCGCCCGCCCCCTCCAGGTCGCCCCGGAAGGCCCGCGCCATCGCCAGCTCGATCTGTGCCATCAGCACGTTGCTGTTCAGCTCGCCGAGCTCCCGGTACGCGTCGAGCGCCCGCCCGATCAGGTCCTCGGCCCGCGGCATGTCGTCCGTGAGCAGCGCGAGACAGCCCATCCGGTGCGTCGCGTACGCCTCCGCCAGCGCGTTCCGCGAGGACCTGGCCCGCTCCCCGCACTCGTGGAGCGCCGCCACCGCCGCCGTACCGTCGCCCTGCAGCACCGCCACGTACCCGAGCACCCACAGCGCCTTGAGCCGCGCCTCCTCGTGGCCGGATTCGAGCGCCAGGGCCCGGTCCAGCCAGTGCCGGCCCTCCGAGAGACGCCCGCAGCCCACCCAGGCGAACCAGAGCGTGCCCGCCAGGTGCTGGGCGAGATGCGCGTCCTCGGGCAGCTCCAGGCAGAGTTCGAGGGCCGCCCGCAGATGCGGCAGCGCCGCCTCCGTCAGGGCCGCCACCTCGGGCTGGCGCGGGCTGAACCACTCCAGCTCGCACCAGGTGGCCAGGCCCATGTACCAGTCGCGGTGCCGCCGCCGCATCCGCACCGTGTCGTCGAGCGCCGCGAGCCACTCCGCCCCGTACGCCGAGACCGTGTCGAGCATCCGGTACGCGGAACCGGCCGGAGTGTCCTCCCGGGTGAGCAGCGACTGCGCGAGCAGTCCGCCGAGCAGATCCAGGATCCGCTCCGGCGGCAGCTCCGGGCCCCCGCACACGTACTCCACCGCCTCCAGGTCGAAGGGACCGGGGAAGACGGAGAGCCGCGCCCAGAGGAGCCGCTCCTCCGGGGTGCACAGCTCATGGCTCCAGCCGATCGCGGTGCGCAGCGTCTGATGGCGGGGGAGTGCCCCGCGCTCGCCGTCCGTGAGGAGCCGGAAGCGGTCGTCGAGGCGGTACAGCATCTGCTCGACGGAGAGCAGCGGCAGCCGGCCGGCCGCCAGTTCGAGGGCGAGCGGAATCCCGTCGAGGCGCCGGCACAACTCCCGTACGGCGTCCCGGGGCGGGCCTCCGGCGGCCCGGCCTCCCGGGACTCCGGGCAGGGCCGCGGCCGTGCCCGGGTGGGCGACGGGCACGCCCGTCCGCGTGGGAACACCGTGGAGGGCCCCGGCCCCGGCCCCGGCCCAGGCCCCCGCCCCGGCTCCGGCCCCCGCCCCCGGCAGGGTCGGCGCGCCCGCCTCCGCCGCCCGCTCCGCGAGCAGCGTCATCGCGTCCTCCTCGCCCAGCGGCGCCAGCGGGAGCACCGTCTCGCCCGCCACCCGCAGGGGCCGCCGGCCGACCGCGAGGACGGTCAGCCCGGGAGCGCGCTCGAGGAGTTCCCGCACCAGCTGCGCGCAGTCCTCCACGAGGTGCTCGAAACCGTCCACGACCAGCAGCGTCCGCCGCTCGGCGAGATGCTCGACGAGCACCTCGCGCGGGGGCCGCGGGGTGTGGTCGGTCAGGCCGAGCGCCTCGACCAGGGCGTACTCGATCAGCTCGGGGTCGCGCAGCGGCGCGAGCTCGGCGAGCCGCACCCCGTCGCTGTAGCGTTTCTGCGCCCTCGCGGCAGCCCTCAGGGCGAGCCGGGTCTTGCCGACCCCACCCACGCCCACGACCGTGACCAGGCGGGACGTGTCGAGGAGCGCCGTCAGTGCGGCCTGCTCGGTGGCCCGTCCGACGAACCGGTTGAGCTCCGCCGGGAGATTGCTCCGTCGCATGGGACACGGAGCGTACTCACCCCCGCGCGCTCCGTACAATCGGTTCCCGTAACTCCCGTCGCACAGGCGGTAATGCGGTGCGGGGCGACAGCCCGGGCGCGATAGGGTCGGGGGACGACTTTTCGTAAGGGCCCAACGACAGCAGAGAGCGGTGCAGAGTGACCGGTGGAGAGGTTGCCGGGATCCTGGTGGCCGTCTTCTGGGCGATCCTGGTCTCCTTCCTCGCCGTGGTTCTGGTGAGGCTGGCGCAGACGCTCAGGGCGACCACCAAGATGGTGGCGGACGTGACCGAGCAGGCCGTCCCCCTGCTGGCCGACGCCTCCGCGACCGTCCGCTCGGCACAGACCCAGCTCGACCGGGTCGACGCCATCGCCTCGGACGTCCAGGAGGTCACCTCCAACGCCTCCGCGCTCTCCTCCACCGTCGCCTCCACCTTCGGCGGCCCGCTCGTCAAGGTCGCGGCCTTCGGCTACGGGGTGCGCAAGGCGCTGGGCCGCGGCGGGGACGGCGCGGACGTGCCGGGGGCCTCCTCGCGACGTACTGTGATCGTCGGCCGTACCGTGCCGTCCTCGCGACGCCGGAAGCAGAAGGGCTGAGCCGCGATGTTCCGCCGCACGTTCTGGTTCACGGCCGGCGCAGCCGCCGGCGTGTGGGCCACCACCAAGGTCAACCGGAAGCTGAAGCAGCTGACCCCCGAGAGCCTCGCGGCCCAGGCGGCGAACAAGGCGATCGAGACCGGCCACCGCCTCAAGGACTTCGCCCTCGACGTGAGGGCGGGCATGGTCCAGCGGGAGGCCGAACTGGAGGAGGCACTCGGCCTCGACGCTCCCGTCGAACCGGGCCCGGCCCAGGACCGGGAGCTTCCGGAGCCGCGCCGCCGGGGAGCCCTCGGCCCGACCCCGTACCCGACCACGCATGCAATTCCCACGATCTCGTACAACCGGAATGAGGACCACTGATGGAGTCGGCTGAAATCCGCCGCCGCTGGCTGAGCTTCTTCGAGGAGCGCGGGCACACCGTCGTCCCTTCGGCGTCGCTCATCGCGGACGACCCGACTCTGCTGCTCGTCCCCGCCGGCATGGTGCCCTTCAAGCCCTACTTCCTGGGCGAGGTCAAGCCGCCCTTCACGCGCGCGTCCAGCGTGCAGAAGTGCGTGCGTACGCCGGACATCGAAGAGGTCGGCAAGACGACCCGCCACGGCACGTTCTTCCAGATGTGCGGCAACTTCTCCTTCGGCGACTACTTCAAGGAAGGCGCCATCAAGCTCGCCTGGGAGCTGCTGACCACCCCGGTGGAGCACGGCGGCTACGGGCTCGAGCCGGAGAAGCTCTGGATCACCGTCTACCAGGAGGACGACGAGGCCGAGCAGATCTGGCGCGACGTCGTCGGCGTCCCCGCCGAGCGCATCCAGCGCCTCGGCAAGAAGGACAACTACTGGTCGATGGGCGTCCCCGGCCCCTGCGGCCCGTGCTCCGAGATCAACTACGACCGCGGCCCCGAGTTCGGCGTCGAGGGCGGCCCGGCCGTCAACGACGAGCGGTACGTGGAGATCTGGAACCTGGTCTTCATGCAGTACGAGCGCGGCGAGGGCACCGGGAAGGACGACTTCCCGATCCTCGGCGAGCTGCCGTCGAAGAACATCGACACGGGCCTCGGCCTCGAGCGCCTGGCGATGATCCTCCAGGGCGTCCAGAACATGTACGAGACGGACACCCTCCAGGTCGTCATCGACAAGGCCACCGAGCTCACCGGCGTCGCCTACGGCAAGGCCCACGACAGCGACGTCTCGCTCCGCGTGGTCGCCGACCACATGCGTACGTCCGTCATGCTCATCGGCGACGGCGTCACCCCGGGCAACGAGGGCCGCGGCTACGTGCTGCGCCGCATCATGCGCCGCGCCGTCCGCAACATGCGCCTGCTCGGCGCCACCGGCCCGGTCGTCCAGGACCTCGTCGACACCGTGATCGACACGATGGGCGAGCAGTACCCGGAGCTGGTCACCGACCGCAAGCGGATCGAGACCGTCGCCCTCGCCGAAGAGGCCGCCTTCCTCAAGGCCCTCAAGGGCGGCACCAACATCCTCGACACCGCCGTCACCGAGACCAAGGCCGCCGGCGGAACGATCCTCTCCGGCGACAAGGCGTTCCTGCTCCACGACACCTGGGGCTTCCCGATCGACCTCACCCTGGAGATGGCCTCCGAGCAGGGCCTCTCCGTGGACGAGGACGGCTTCCGCCGCCTGATGAAGGAGCAGCGGGACCGCGCCAAGGCCGACGCCAAGGCGAAGAAGACCGGCCACGCCGACATGACCTCGTACCGGGAGATCGCCGACAGCAACGGCGCCACCGAGTTCACCGGCTACACCAACACCGAGGGCGAGAGCACCGTCGTCGGTCTCCTCGTCAACGGCGTCTCCTCGCCGGCCGCCTCCGAGGGCGACGAGGTCGAGGTCGTCCTCGACCGCACCCCGTTCTACGCCGAGGGCGGCGGTCAGATCGCCGACCAGGGCCGGATCAAGCTGCACAGCGGCGCGGTCATCGAGGTCCGCGACGTCCAGCAGCCCGTTCCCGGTGTCTCCGTGCACAAGGGTTCCGTGCAGGTCGGCGAGGTGACCGTGGGCGCCACCGCCTACGCCACCATCGACGTGCGCCGCCGCCGGGCCATCGCCCGCGCCCACTCGGCCACCCACCTCACCCACCAGGCGCTGCGCGACGCCCTCGGCCCGACGGCCGCCCAGGCCGGTTCGGAGAACCAGCCCGGCCGCTTCCGCTTCGACTTCGGTTCGCCGAACGCCGTCCCCGGCACGGTCCTCACCGACGTCGAGCAGAAGATCAACGAGGTCCTCTCGCGCGAGCTGGAGGTGCACGCCGAGGTCATGCCGATCGACGAGGCCAAGCGCCAGGGCGCCATCGCCGAGTTCGGCGAGAAGTACGGCGAGCGGGTCCGCGTCGTCACCATCGGCGACTTCTCCAAGGAGCTGTGCGGCGGTACGCACGTCCACAACACCGCCCAGCTGGGTCTGGTGAAGCTGCTCGGCGAGTCCTCCATCGGCTCCGGTGTGCGCCGTATCGAGGCCCTCGTGGGTGTCGACGCGTACAACTTCCTCGCCAAGGAGCACACGGTCGTCGCCCAGCTCCAGGAGCTGGTCAAGGGCCGTCCGGAAGAGCTGCCGGAGAAGATCTCCACCATGCTCGGCAAGCTGAAGGACGCCGAGAAGGAGATCGAGAAGTTCCGCGCGGAGAAGGTCCTCCAGGCCGCCGCCGGTCTCGTCGACTCCGCCCAGGACGTCCGCGGCGTCGCCCTGGTGACCGGTCAGGTCCCGGACGGCACCGGCGCCGACGACCTGCGCAAGCTGGTCCTCGACGTGCGAGGGCGCATCTCGGGCGGCCGCCCGGCCGTCGTCGCCCTGTTCACCACGGCCAACGGCAAGCCGCTCACGGTCATCGCCACCAACGAGGCCGCCCGCGAGCGCGGCCTCAAGGCCGGCGAGCTGGTCCGCACGGCCGCCAAGACCCTCGGTGGCGGTGGCGGCGGCAAGCCGGACGTCGCCCAGGGCGGCGGTACGAACCCGGAGGCCGTCGGCGAGGCCATCGCCGCCGTCGAGCGTCTCGTGGTGGAGACGGCGTGACGATGCGTCGCGGCCGCCGTATCGCGGTCGACGTCGGGGACGCCCGGATCGGGGTCGCCTCGTGCGACCCCGACGGGGTCCTCGCCACGCCGGTGGAGACCGTGCCGGGACGTGACGTCCCGGCCGCCCACCGGCGGCTCCGCCAGATCGTCGAGGAGTACGAGCCGATCGAGGTCGTCGTGGGCCTGCCCCGCTCGCTCAGCGGGCGGGAGGGTCCGGCCGCGACCAAGGTCCGTGCCTTCGCCGGGGAGATGGCCAAGGGCATCGCCCCGGTGCCGGTCCGGCTGGTCGACGAGCGGATGACCACGGTCACCGCGACCCAGGGGCTGCGGGCCTCCGGTGTGAAGGCCAAGAAGGGGCGGTCCGTCATCGATCAGGCCGCCGCTGTGATCATCCTTCAGAACGCTCTTGAGTCCGAACGGGTATCAGGTAATCCGCCCGGTGAGGGCGTCGAAGTGGTCATCTGATCGCGATACGGTAACGTTCCGCGCGATGCGGCGGTGTTCGAACAGCTGCCGCACTACGTAGAGGCGGATCGTCCGGAAGCCTCGCGGCTGTTTTGGGGATCGATGACTGAGTATGGCCGGAGCCCCGGCTCCGAACCGTGGCACCCCGGGGACCCGCTGTACGGGGACCAGGGGTGGGAGGGCCAGCAGCAGCACTACCCGCACCCGCAGCAGGCGAACCAGTACGACCAGGGCGCTCACGGCTACCAGGACCCGTACGGGCAGGGCGGCCAGGCCGGTCAGGGCTATGAGGCCGACCCGTACCAGCAGCATGCCCAGCAGTACCAGCAGCAGCCGCAGGGGTACGCCGATCCGCAGCAGCAGTACCAGCAGCAGGCGCAGCAGCACGCGGCGCAGCAGCAGTACCAGCAGTCGTACGAACAGCAGCAGGCGTACGAGCAGCAGCATCAGCAGCAGTACGCGACCGGGTACGAGGGCGGTTACGACACGCCCGGGCACCTCGGACAGCAGTACGACGGCAACTGGGAGACGGGCCAGGCGGCGATGCCGTACGCCGGGACTCCGGCCGATCCGTACGGCGGCCAGAACCCCGACCTGTACGGCACGCCCGAGGCGTACCCCCCGCCCCAGCCTCCCGGCCGCCGGCAGCACCCGCCGGAACCGGTGATCGACTGGGCGCCGGAGGAGGAGGCCCAGCCCGAGCCGGAGCCGGAGGAGGAGAAGCACCCCTTCTTCACCGGCGAGGAAGCCCCGGACGACGACGAGTACGACGAGGAGCCGGGCCGCGGCCGGGGCTCCCGCGGCGGCGACCGCGAACGCCGGAGCAAGGCGAACAAGCGCAAGGGCAAGAACGGCGTGGCCTGCCTGGTCGTCGCGCTCGTCCTCGCGGGCGGCGTCGGCGGCGTCGGCTACTTCGGCTACCAGTTCTGGCAGGGCCAGTTCGGCGCGGCGGAGGACTACGCGGGCACGGGCTCGGGTGAGGTGCAGGTCGAGATCCCGAAGGGCGCGCTCGGCTCCGAGATGGGCAACATCCTGAAGAAGGCGGGCGTCGTCAAGAGTGTCGACGCCTTCGTCTCGGCCCAGCAGCGGAACCCCGACGGCACCTCTATCCAGGACGGTGTCTACACGCTGAAGAAGGGGATGTCGGCCGAGAGCGCGGTCGCGCTGATGCTCACCCCGGCGAGCCAGGCCAACCTCACCATTCCCGAGGGCAGGCGGAACGCTTGGGTCTACGCGGCGCTCGACCAGCGGCTCGGCCTCAAGCCAGGCACCACCAAGGAGATCGCGCTCGAAAAGGCCGACTCGCTCGGCCTGCCCGACTGGGCCAAGGGGCACGAGGATCTCAAGGACCCGCTGGAAGGGTTCCTCTTCCCCGCTCGGTACCCCGTCGCGAAGGGCACCAAGCCGGAGGACGCGCTCCGCAAGATGGTCTCGCGTGCCAACCAGGAGTACGGGAAGCTCGACCTCGAAGTGAAGGCGAAGGAGCACGGTCTGAAGGGGCCGTGGGAAGTCCTGACGATCGCGAGCCTGGTGCAGGTCGAGGGCAAGTACAAGCACGACTTCGACAAGGTGGCGCGGGTGGTCTACAACCGCCTCAAGCCGAACAACGTGGAGACCGTGGGCCGCCTGGAGTTCGACTCGACGGTGAACTACCTCAAGGGCGAGAGCACCCTCGACGTCGGCACCGTCGAGGAGATGCGCAAGATCAAGGATCCGTACAACACGTACGCGTACGACGTGAAGGGCCTCATCCCCGGTCCCATCAGCAACCCGGGCATCGAGGCGCTGAACTCGGCGATGAACCCCGCCGACGGCCCGTGGTACTACTTCGTGTCGATCAACGAGAATAAGACCGTCTTCTCCGTGACCCTCAAGGAACACAACCAGAACGTCGCGGAGTACGAGAAGGAACGGAAGCAGGGGCAGTGAGCAAGAATCACCGTGCGGCCGTCCTCGGTTCGCCGATCGCGCACTCGCTCTCCCCGGTCCTGCACCGGGCCGCGTACGCGGCGCTCGGTCTCGACGACTGGTCGTACGAACGCTTCGAGGTCGACGAGGCCGGGCTGCCCGGCTTCGTCCGCGAGCTGGACGACAGCTGGGCCGGACTGTCGCTGACCATGCCGCTCAAGCGGGCGATCATCCCGCTGCTCGACGGGATCAGCGACACGGCCGCCTCGGTCGAGGCGGTGAACACGGTCGTCCTCCGCGAGGACGGCCGCCGGGTCGGTGACAACACCGACATCCCCGGCATGCTCGCCGCCCTGCGGGAGCGGGGTGTCGAGAAGGTGGAGTCGGCGGCGGTCCTCGGCGCCGGCGCCACCGCCTCCTCCGCGCTGGCCGCGCTCGCCCGGATCTGCGACGGACCCGTCACCGCGTACGTGCGGAGCGAGGCGCGGGCCGAGGAGATGCGCGGCTGGGGCGAGCGGCTCGGCGTGGAGGTCCGTACGGCCGCCTGGGACGACGCGGCGGAGGCCTTCGCCTCGCCGCTGGTCGTCGCGACCACCCCCGCCGGTACGACGAACGCCCTCGCGGGCGCCGTCCCCGACGCCGTCGGCACCCTCTTCGACGTCCTGTACGACCCGTGGCCGACGGCGCTCGCCGCCGCCTGGTCCGACCGCGGCGGCAAGGTGGTCGGCGGACTCGACCTCCTCGTCCACCAGGCCGTCCTCCAGGTCGAGCAGATGACCGGAGTGGCAACCGCCCCGCTAGCCGCTATGAGAATCGCGGGTGAGCGGGCACTGGCCGCCTAGTAGGAAATAGCAGGGCGAAAGAGCCATGGTCTGCGGCTCGTTGTTGAATTCGCCAGGACTTCAGACGCGAAAAGACGCGTTCGATCTGGAGCCAAGCTCTCGCGGCCGAGACGCCGAACCCGGCCGCGAGTCGAGGGAACGTCTCGTCCTTCCGCAGGTGGGTCGATGCAAGAAGGGCAAGCGAGCTCGTTGATGTCGGTATGGGGTGGGGGACGTGGAGTTGGATGGTTCCGGACGGGTTGTGGGAGATCGCGGAGCTGCTGATCCCGCCGTCGAAGGCGCGGTCGCAGAGCGGCGGGACGCAGGACACGCCTGATGAGACGCTGTTCGCGGCGGTCATCTACGTCCTGGTCAGCGGATGTGCCTGGCGGTCGCTGCCGCCCTGCTTCGGGATATCGAAGTCCACGGCCCACCGCAGGTTCCTGATCTGGTCGAGGGCCGGAGTCTGGGGCCGGCTGCACGAGGAGATCCTGCGCCGCCTCGACGACGCCAGCCTCCTCGACCTCTCCCGGGCCGTCCCGGACGCGGCCCGCCTGAGGGCTGAAAAGGCGGCGAACTCACAGGTCCAAGCCCCGTGGACCGGGGCAAAGCGGGTTCCAAGATGCACGTCCTGTCGGACGCTGCCGGACTGCCTTTGGTCGTCCGCGTCTAGGCCGCCAACACCCAAGACAGCCAGGCTGTGAAGCCCATGGTGCTGGGTCACCAAACGAGAGATGATCCCCACCGGGGCCGCCACTTCAAGCCCCAGCGCCTGCACGCCGACAAGGCCTACGACACACCTGAGCTGCGTAAATGGCTCCGCGGGAAACGCATCGGCGTCGGGCATCGAGTCGTCGGAACGCCTCGGACGCCGCCGTTGGGTGATCGAGCGGACCATGTCCTGGCTGACCGGCTACCGCAGACTCAACCACCGCTACGAGCGCCTCCGCCGCAACTACCTGGCATTCCTCGGCCTCGCCGCAGCTGTTTGCTGCTAGAAGCGACTCGTTCGCCTCGCCACATAGGACACGATATTAGTGCTGAATTATCCGATATGGTGCGACTATATTGGACATCTGTAAATTTTTGTGATGGATTAAGAGGGGCATTCTTGATTTTTGGACTGCGTGTGAGTAGTGTCGCCGGTCGATAATGTGACGCTTCTGTGGCGTCGCGGTGAGCAACTACTGGAGCGGTGGGTTTTTTTATGAGGCGTTTCGCCGTAGTTCTATCGGCTTTTGTGGCCTTTACTGTGATGGGTTCAGTGCCGGCCCACGCGGAGAGGAGCGAAGTCGATTCGCTTCACACTTGGGGATTTGGGGTGAAGTGTGCTACGCCTCTGGGTGGTGATACGACTAATGGGACGATCTTGACGATCTGGGACTGCACCGGCAGTTCGCTGCAGAAATTTGTTTGGCAGAGTGACTATAGAGTTCGACATGTTGCGAGCGGTAAGTGCATAACACCCAAGGGGGGTGCTTCTAGGCAAAATGGAACGGTGCTTACGCTTTGGTCTTGCTTGAGCGCTTCCAATGAAGATGATTCACAGTATTTCACGGTTGGTAATACGTGGGCTCCCTCCAGTCCGCAGATCACGTACACTATGTTTGGGTCCAAGTGCATCACAAACTATGGCGGCAATGGCGGTAATGGTACATGGCTTACGCTGTGGTCTTGTAATACTGCTGATTGGCCGCCGTCGCAAAATTGGCACATGAATTTGATGAGGTAGTGATCTGTCACTGAATTACTCATCTCTATCCTGGTCGGGTCTCCATTGCGTCTCTTGTGGTAAATCTCTGGTGGGCGACGGTGTACCCAAGGAGGCGGAGCTGTAAGAGTTCTCTATTCGTATATGGAGACCTTGGCTGGATTGCCGAAATTGAAAATCTGTCTCGATGGTTTGTGGCGGTAGAGTCCATCTTCTCGGCAGGCTGCTTGAAGATTTACGGCCGGGCTAGGCCGTGTTTAGAAGTGGGTTTCGTCGTTCGCCCTGCGTCGTGATGATCGCGGTGTGGGGCGAGGGGATCTTTCTGACGGTCAGTGGGCCGTGCTGGAGCCGCTGTTGCCGGTCGCGATGCGGGGCAGGCCGGCGGTGGGTTGGCGGAGGCTGATCGACGGGATCCGGTGGCGGGTGCGGACCGGTGCTCCGTGGCGGGATCTGCCGTCGGAGTACGGGCCGGTGGCAGACCGTCTATGGGCTCTTCCGCCGTTGGCAGCGGGATGGCACGTGGCCAGTGCTGCTGACCCGGCTGCAGGCCCAGGCGGATGGGGCAGGGCTGATCACGTGGGAGGTCAACATCGACTCCACGATTTGCCGGGCTCACCAGCACGCCGCAGGCGCCGCCGCGACGGACAGGCTCAGAAGGAACCGCTGGGCGGCACCCGCACCGAACCCGACGACCACGGCCTGGGCCGGTCCCGGGGAGGCTTCACCGCCAAGATCCACCTCGCCTGCGAGCAGGGCCAGCGGCCGCTGCCTTTGCTGGTCACCGCAGGTCAGCGTGGTGACAGCCCTCGGTTCACCGCCGTCCTGGAAGGCATCCGGGTGCCCCGCACCGGTCCTGGCCGTCCCCGTGTCCGTCCGCTGCGGGTGGGAGCGACAAGACATCCCACGCGGATAGGCGTCAGGCTGCTGCTGCCTTGAGGCCTGTTGAGGCCCGTGGCAAGGCGATTGCTTCGTCGTAGGTGTGGCCGTTCTGGAGGCCGTGGAACAGCATGCCCATGAAACGGTCGGAGAGGTTCCGCTGTGCTGCGACGTGACGGTCGCCGGCTGCTCGTCGGTGGTCGTAGTGGGCTATGGCGCCTGGCGACCTGGTGAGAGCGCCGAAGGCCCAGACGTAGCCGACTGCGACCGGTCTCTGGTTTTTGACCTTCCGGCTCATGACCTTGCAGCTCTTGCCGCTGGCCCTGGTGACCGGGGCGCTTCCCGCGTAGGCCTTGAGGGAGCCGGCGGTGGCGAAGCGGGTCCGGTCGTCGCCGATCTCCGCCAGGACCCGGGCGCCGGTCAGTGCGGCGAGACCCGGAAGGCTGCGGATGACCGGCGCGTCCGGATGCTCGTCGAGGCCTGCGTGACGGCTTCTTCGAGCTGGTCGGCGTTGTCGCAGGCGGTGGTCAGCTGCCTGAGCAGAGCGGAAGTCTGATGTCCGAGAGCCGCTTCGACCTGCGGGAGCTGGTGGAGGTAGTCGCGTTTGAAGACTTCGTGGAGCCGTTCGGCTTCGGCATGGATGCCGCGGACGCGGCCCGCCTGTTGGAGAATCGAAGCTTGCTGGGGGCCTGGCCGCGGGCCCAGACGGCGTCCTGCTGGGCCCGGGCGACCACGGCGATGGCCTGGACGAGCTCGGAGTCCGCCGGCAGCGGGCGGTGGGCAGCCATGTCGGTTCGCAGGATGTTGGCCAGGGCAGCGGCGTCGACGGCGTCTGACTTCTTGCGGGCGACGGAGTGGCGGTCCCCGTAGCGGGCGACCGCCAGCGGATTGATCGCGAAGACCGGTGGACCGATGGCCCGTAGGCAGGCGACAAGCAGTCTGCGTGACGTCTCGATCGCCACCGGAATAGGTGATTCCTCGCTGTCGCCGTGCTCGGCCAGCAGAGCCATGAGCTGGGCAAACCCTGCGGCATCGTCGCTGATCCGCACCTTGGCGAGCTGATGCCCGCCCGCATCGACGAGTGCGACGTCGTGGTGGGCCTGCGAAAGCGGGGAATCCGGTGCGCGATCCGGGAGCCTGCTGACCAGGCCGCGAACCGCAAGCGACCCGGCAAGGCCGGCAGGCGGCCTCCGGTTTTCGACCGCGAGGACTACAAGGCCCGGCATGCGGTCGAGCGCGGGATCAACCGGCTCAAGCGCAATCGGGCGGTGGCCATGCGGTTCGACAAGCTGGCGGTCCGCTTCGAGGCCACCATCCTGATTGCCGCGATCGGCGAATGGTTATGACCGTCCTGAGCTGTCGGTTCCTCATGCCATGATGACCGCGACCGGCGTTGACAGGGTGAGGGAGAGACAACGATGGGGGTTCAGTGCTACGGCGCCGACAGCGAGAACGGCGACCGCATCGACGACCCCTCCGAGGACGCAACTTGTCTTGGGCTTCCTGGAAAGAAATTGTGAGCAGATACCTCGTGGTGAACCGTCGGAAGGCAACGTGGGGGGCGCCCGTCAGCAGCGGTCTCCGAGGATGATCGATCCTGCGCCTTAGGGAAGTGCGAGCCGCCTCTTCAGTCGAGTCGGTCTCTGGCGCTCTGTTGGGCTGACAGTGAGCGAGACGGACGTCCGACAGCTGGACCGGAGGACGGGTTCGTCCCGCGGACGTGGGAGGATCAGGGATGGCGGGCCAGGGCCGCGCACCCGGTCGCGCCGTCGCAGTACCCAGGCGCGAGCATGAGGAGCATCGTTGAGCAGGTTGCGTTGGCTGACCGCTGGGGAATCCCACGGACCCGCGCTGGTCGCGACACTGGAGGGTCTTCCCGCCGGCGTCCCGGTCACCACTGAGCTGGTGGCGGACCACCTCGCGCGGCGACGCCTCGGCTATGGGCGTGGCGCCCGGATGAAGTTCGAGCAGGACGAGATCACCTTCCTGGGCGGAGTCCGGCACGGGCTCTCCCTCGGTTCCCCGATCGCCGTCATGGTCGGCAACACCGAGTGGCCCAAGTGGGAGAAGGTCATGGCGGCCGACCCGGTCGACCCCTCCGAGCTCAAGGAGACGGGCCGCAACGCCCCCCTGACCCGGCCGCGTCCCGGTCACGCCGACCTCGCCGGCATGCAGAAGTACGGCTTCGACGAGGCCCGGCCGATCCTGGAGCGCGCCAGCGCCCGGGAGACCGCGGCCCGTGTCGCCCTCGGCGCGATCGCCCGCTCCTTCATCAAGGAGACCGCGGGCATCGAGATCGTCTCCCACGTCGTCGAACTGGCCGCCGCCAAGGCCCCGTACGGCGTCTACCCGACCCCCGCCGACGTCGAGAAGCTCGACGCCGACCCGGTCCGCTGCCTCGACGCCGACGCGTCGAAGGCGATGGTCGCCGAGATCGACCAGGCCCACAAGGACGGCGACACCCTCGGCGGTGTCGTCGAGGTGCTGGCCTACGGCGTGCCCGTCGGCCTCGGCTCCCACGTCCACTGGGACCGGCGTCTCGACGCGCGGCTCGCCGCCGCCCTCATGGGCATCCAGGCCATCAAGGGCGTCGAGGTCGGCGACGGCTTCGAGCTGGCCCGCGTGCCCGGCTCCAAGGCCCACGACGAGATCGTGAGGACCGAGGACGGCCTCAAGCGCACCTCCGGCCGCTCCGGCGGCACCGAGGGCGGCCTGACCACAGGCGAACTGCTCCGGGTCCGCGCCGCGATGAAGCCCATCGCGACCGTGCCGCGCGCCCTCGCCACCGTCGACGTCGCCACCGGCGAGGCCACCCAGGCCCACCACCAGCGCTCCGACGTCTGCGCCGTCCCCGCGGCCGGCATCGTCGCCGAGGCCATGGTCGCGCTCGTCCTCGCGGACGCCGTCGTCGAGAAGTTCGGCGGCGACAGCGTCCCGGAGACCCGGCGCAACGTGCGGTCGTACCTCGAGAACCTGCGCATCCGGTGACCGGCGGTCCCCTGGTCGTCCTCGTCGGGCCCATGGGCTCCGGCAAGTCCACGGTGGGCGCGCTCCTGGCCGAACGGCTCGGCGCGCCCTACCGGGACACCGACGCCGACATCGTCGCCGCCGAGGGCCGCGAGATCTCCGACATCTTCGTCGAGGACGGCGAGGAGCACTTCCGCGCCCTGGAGCGGGACGCGGTCGCCGCGGCCCTCGCCGGGCACGAGGGCGTCCTCGCCCTCGGCGGTGGCGCCATCCTCGACGCCGGAACCCGCGCCCTGCTCGCCGGGCTGCCCGTCGCGTACCTCTCGATGGACGTCGACGAGGCGGTCCGGCGCGTCGGCCTCAACACCGCGCGCCCGCTGCTCGCCGTCAACCCGCGCCGCCAGTGGCGCGAGCTGATGGACGCGCGCCGCCATCTGTACACGGAAGTCGCCCGGGCCGTCGTCACCACCGACGACCGCACCCCCGAAGAGGTCGCGGACGCGGTCCTCGCGGCACTGGATCTGAAGAAGGACGCATGACGACGGACCAGGAAGTCACCCGTATCCACGTCGCGGGCAGCGCCGGCACGGATCCGTACGAGGTGCTGGTCGGCCGGCAGCTGCTGGGCGAGCTCCCGGCCCTCATCGGCAACCAGGCCAAGCGGGTCGCCGTGATCCACCCGGAGGCGCTCGCCGACACCGGTGAGGCGCTCCGCGCGGACCTCGCCGACCAGGGCTACGAGACGGTCGCCATCCAGGTGCCGAACGCCGAGGAGGCGAAGACCGCCGAGGTCGCCGCCTACTGCTGGAAGGCGCTCGGCCAGACCGGCTTCACCCGCAGCGACGTCATCGTGGGCGTCGGCGGCGGCGCCACCACCGACCTGGCCGGCTTCGTCGCCGCGACCTGGCTGCGGGGCGTCCGCTGGATCGCCGTACCGACCACCGTCCTCGCGATGGTGGACGCGGCCGTCGGCGGCAAGACGGGCATCAACACCGCCGAGGGCAAGAACCTCGTCGGCGCCTTCCACCCGCCCGCCGGGGTCCTCTGCGACCTGGCCGCGCTCGACTCGCTGCCGGTGCACGACTACGTCAGCGGCCTCGCGGAGATCATCAAGGCCGGCTTCATCGTCGACCCGGTGATCCTCGACCTCATCGAGGAGGACCCGCAGGCGGCCCGCACCCCCGCCGGTCCGCACACCGCCGAGCTGCTCGTCCGCTCGATCAGGGTCAAGGCCGAGGTCGTCTCCGGCGACCTCAAGGAGTCCGGCCGCCGCGAGATCCTCAACTACGGCCACACCCTCGCCCACGCCATCGAGAAGAACGAGCGGTACAAGTGGCGCCACGGCGCCGCCGTCTCCGTCGGCATGGTCTTCGCCGCCGAGCTCGGCCGCCTCGCCGGGCGCCTCGACGACGCGACCGCCGACCGGCACCGGGCGATCCTGGAGTCCGTCGGACTGCCGCTCACCTACCGCGGCGACCAGTGGCCCAAGCTGCTGGAGACCATGCGGGTGGACAAGAAGTCCCGCGGCGACCTGCTGCGCTTCATCGTGCTCGACGGGATCGGCAAGCCGACCGTCCTGGAGGGTCCCGACCCGGCGGTCCTGATCGCCGCGTACGGCGAGGTGTCCGCGTGAGCGATCCCCGTCCCGTTCTGGTGCTCAACGGCCCCAACCTGGGCCGGCTCGGCTCCCGCGAGCCCGACATCTACGGCGCCACCTCCTACAAGGGGCTCGTCGAGTCCTGCAAGACCCTCGGGGCGGAGCTCGGCTTCGACGTCGAGGTGCGGGAGACGAACGACGAGGGCGAGATGATCCGCTGGCTGCACGAGGCGGCGGACCGCTCGACCCCGGTGGTGATCAACCCGGGCGCGTTCACGCACTACTCGTACGGGATGCGGGACGCGGCCGCCCAGCGGACCGCGCCGCTGATCGAGGTCCACATCTCGAACCCGTACGCCCGGGAGGAGTTCCGGCACACCTCGGTCGTCGCGGCCGTGGCGACCGGGACGGTCGCCGGGTTCGGGATCGGTTCCTACCGGCTGGCGCTGCGGGCGCTCGCCGAGGAACTGACGGACTGACAGGGCACCCGGGGGAGGCCCCGGCCGTTCCCCGTGTGGGGGCCGGGGGCGGTAACGTTCCGGCGCACCGGATACACCGGATACAACAGGCGTACGAGACGGAGTGGGACCGGATGCAGCACGCAGTGGGGGGTCCGCTGCCACCGCCGGAGCGACCGGGTGGGGCGACCGGTCCCGGCACCGGGCCGGGACCCGATTCCGCTTCCGCGCCCGGGGGCGTCCCCGGGCCCGGCACCGGCCCGGGTCGCGGAGCCGGGACCGGAGCAGCGGCCGGACCCGTGTCCGCCGCGGCCGGCGGTGCCCCGGGCGGGCGGCCGCCGATACCGCCGCCTCCGCCCGGCGCCCCGTACCCGGGCCCGCCCGCCGGATCCCGGCTCGGCGTGCACCCGACCGTCCAGAGCGGCGCGCCCCGGCCCCCGCACGCCGCGTCGCCGTCGCATTCCGCGCCGCCTCCGCACTCGGCCCCGCCTCCGCACTCCGCGCCGCCCGCGGGACCCGGGACGCCCGGCTGGGGCGGTTCCGGAGCCGTACCGCAGCGTTCCGGCGGTCCGCAGCACCCCGGCGGATCGCAGTACCCCGGCGGGCAGCCCCCCCGCGTCGACCTCACCGGACACCTGCCCCTGCCGCCGGTGAGCGCGCCGCTCGCGCCCGCCGTGGAGCACGGCGGCGGTACCGGGGCCGCGACCCTCGCCGTGCTGCTCATCGGCCCCGCCGGCGCCGGCAAGACCACCGTGGCCCGGCACTGGGCCCAGCGCCGCCGGGTGCCCACCGCGCACATCAGCCTCGACGACGTCCGCGAGTGGGTCTGCTCCGGCTTCGCCGACCCGCAGTCCGGGTGGAACGAGCACTCCGAGGCGCAGTACCGGCTCGCCCGCCGCACCTGCGGCTTCGCCGCGCGCAACTTCCTCGCCAACGGCATCTCCTGCATCGTCGACGACGCCGTCTTCCCCGACCGGCCCGTCGTCGGCCTCGGCGGCTGGAAGCGCCACGTCGGCCCCGGACTGCTGCCCGTGGTGCTCCTGCCCGGTCTGGAGATCGTCCTGGAGCGCAACGCCGAGCGCAGCGGCAACCGGCGGCTCTCGGACGAGGAGGTCGCCGCCATCCACGGCCGGATGGCCGGCTGGTACGGCTCCGGCCTGCCGATCATCGACAACTCCACGTACGACGTCGAGACCACCGCCCGCGTCCTCGACGACGTCCTGGCCCGCGCGATCGCCAGCCCGCCCACCTGGTGACCCCCGGGCCGGGTCCGGGGAGGCCCGGCCCGGCCCGCGGCGCCCGACCACGGCCCGGCGGGGGGTTCCCCGCCCGGTCGGCCGTTCTGAACAGGCCACCGCGGCCCGCTGCTCGTACGCTCGGAGCATGTCAGAGGTGTATGCGGACCGCCGTGTACGGCTGCGCGATCGCTGCGCGGCCGCGGGCAGCCCGGCGGCCCTGGTCTCCCGCCCTGCCAACGTCCGCTATCTCGCGGGCGGTTCGCCCCCGGGAGCGGTCCTCCTCGTCGGGCCCGAGCCCGACGCGGACGTGCTGCTCTGCCCGGTCGCGCCCACGGGTGAACCGGCCGACGGGCGGCTCGACGAACTCCTCCGCCGGCAGGTCCTGCCCGCGGGCGGCGGAGATCCTGCCGTCGCCGCGGTCGACCTCGCCCGCCGGGCGGGCGCGGACGCGCTGGCGGTCGAGGAGCACGATCTGACCGTGACCCGGCACCGGGCCATGGGCTCCGTCTCGCCCGGTCTGCGGCTCGCCGACCTCGCGTGCGCCGTGGAGCAGCTGAGGATCGTCAAGGACGAGGACGAGATCGCCTGTCTCCGGATCGCCGCCGAGATCGCCGACCAGGCGCTCGGCGAGCTCCTGGAGTCGATCCTGGTGGGGCGGACCGAGCGGCACCTCGCCCTGGAACTGGAGCGGCGGCTCGTCGACCACGGCGCCGACGGGGCGGCCTTCCCGACCTCGGTGGCGACCGGCCCGCACTCCGGCCGCCGGGGTCACCGGCCCTCCGACCGCCGGGTCGAGGAGGGTGATTTCCTCTCCGTCTGCCTCGGCGCCGACTACCGGGGCTACCGCTGCGAGATCGGCCGCACCTTCGTCATCGGCACGACGCCGGCCGACTGGCAGATCGAGCTGTACGAGCTCGTCTTCGCCGCTCAGCGGGCCGGGCGGGAGTCCCTCGTACCGGGCGCCGAGTACCGCGACGTGGACCGGGCGGCCCGCCAGATTCTGGACTCGGCGGGGCACGGAGAGGCCGCCGTACCCCTCACCGGGCACGGGGTGGGGCTCGAAATCGACGAGGACCCGCAGCTCTCACCCTCGGCCATGGGTAAACTGGACGCTTGTGTGCCGGTCACCGTCGAACCGGGGGTTCACCTCCCGGGACGGGGCGGGGTCCGGATCGATGACACGCTCGTCGTGCGCCAGGAGGCGGACGGCGGACCCGAGCTACTCACCATCACGACCAAGGAGCTGCTCGCGCTGTAGGGCGCGTACGCATCCTCGGTCCCACGTCAGTCCAGGAGATTCCGCAACCGTGGCTTCCACGAACGACCTCAAGAACGGCATGGTGCTCAAGCTCGACGGGGGCCAGCTCTGGTCCGTCGTCGAGTTCCAGCACGTCAAGCCCGGCAAGGGCCCGGCCTTCGTGCGCACCAAGCTCAAGAACGTGCTGTCCGGCAAGGTCGTCGACAAGACCTTCAACGCCGGCGTGAAGGTCGAGACGGCCACCATCGACCGCCGCGACATGCAGTTCTCCTACATGGACGGCGACTACTTCGTCTTCATGGACGAGCAGACCTACGACCAGCTGATGGTCGACCGCAAGTCCGTCGGCGACGCCGCCAACTTCCTCATCGAGGGCTTCACCGCCTCCGTCGCCCAGCACGAGGGCGAGGTGCTCTACGTCGAGCTCCCGGCCGCCGTCGAGCTGACGATCAAGCACACCGACCCGGGCGTCCAGGGCGACCGCTCCACCGGCGGCACCAAGCCCGCCACGCTGGAGACCGGTCACGAGATCCAGGTCCCGCTCTTCATCACCACCGGTGAGAAGATCAAGGTCGACACCCGCACCAGCGACTACCTCGGCCGGGTGAACAAGTAACCGTGGCCGCTCGGAGCAAGGCCCGCAAGCGCGCCTTCCAGATCCTCTTCGAGGCGGACCAGCGTGGTGCCTCCGTCCAGGAGGTTCTCGCGGACCAGGTCCGGCACGCGCGGTCGGACGACCGCCAGCCGCCGGTGAACGACTTCACCATGCAGCTGGTCGAGGGCTACGCGTCCCACGTGGCTCGGATCGACGAGCTCATCGCGACCTACGCGGTGGACTGGGACCTCGACCGGATGCCGGTCGCCGACCGGAACATCGTGCGCCTCGGTGCGTACGAGCTGATCTGGGAGGACGGCACGCCGGACGCGGTCGCGATCGACGAGGCGGTGCAGCTCGCCAAGGAGTTCTCCACGGACGAGTCCCCGACCTTCGTCAACGGTCTGCTGGCGCGCTTCAAGGACTTGAAGCCGCGTCTGCGCCGGGACGCGGACGCCTGAGGCGGAAGACGTCACCGGCAGTCGAAGGGGCCCGCAGCACTCGTGCTGCGGGCCCCTTCGGCGTATCCCGGGCTCCTGGTTCGCGACGGCGGAAGCGGCAGGGCTCGTGAGGGCGGGTCGGACCGGAGTGGGCGACGGTGGAAACGCCGCGGGCCCGTGGACGTCGGGTGACGTCCACGGGCCCGGCGGTACGTTTCTGCTGGGTCCCCAGAGGGGGTCAGTTCTCCTCGTGGGCGACCGCGCGGCGCGCGTCCGCGTCGAGGACGCCCCAGCTGATGAGCTGCTCGGTGAGGACCGAGGGGGACTGGTCGTAGATGACGGCGAGGGTGCGCAGGTCGTCCTGACGGATCGACAGCACCTTGCCGTTGTAGTCGCCGCGCTGCGACTGGATCGTCGCCGCGTAGCGCTGGAGGGGGCCGGCCTTCTCCTGGGGGACGTGCGCCAGGCGCTCCAGGTCGAGCACGAGCTTCGGCGGCGGCTCGGCGGCCCCGCCCGGCGTGGTGCCCGGCAGGAGCTCCTGCACCGGCACCCCGTAGAAGTCGGCCAGCTCGGCAAGACGCTGCACGGTCACCGCGCGGTCCCCGCGCTCGTACGAACCGACCACGACCGCCTTCCAGCGGCCCTGGGACTTCTCCTCCACCCCGTGGAGCGAGAGACCCTGCTGGGTGCGGATGGCACGGAGTTTGGCCCCGAGCTGCTTTGCGTATTCGCTGGACATAACGCTCCCGGACGCTGTGACGACATGCGGCTGCGCCGCGCGGCTGGTAACTCACTGTGAGGTTACGCAGCGTTACTCTTTCCCGTCAAGCCGAATGGTCCGTACCGCCCCCTCCCGGGGGACGGCGCCCGGAGTGGCGCCAGGGGTGCGAGGGAGGCCTCCGTCCGCCCCTGGTATCGTTGACGTCGCAAATCCGACGTCCTTTAAGAGCCGTCCCGTGAGGCGGAGAAGGAGGTCCGTTTCTTCATGGACACCCAGCAGCAGTACGGCGACGACGCGCGGCCCGTTCTCGAGGCCCCCGACATCGCGCGGGTCCTGACCCGCATCGCACACGAGATCGTCGAGCGCGCCAAGGGCGCAGACGACGTGGTTCTCCTCGGCATTCCCACCCGCGGTGTGTTCCTCGCCCGCCGGCTCGCCGAGAAGCTCGAATCGATCACCGGCACCAAGGTCCCCGTCGGCTCCCTGGACATCACCATGTACCGGGACGACCTGCGGATGAAGCCGGCCCGCGCCCTCGGCCGCACCGAGATCCCCGGTGACGGCGTCGACGGCCGCCTGGTCGTCCTCGTCGACGACGTGCTCTTCTCCGGCCGCACCATCCGCGCCGCCCTCGACGCCCTCGGCGACATCGGCCGCCCCCGTGCGGTCCAGCTCGCCGTCCTCGTCGACCGCGGCCACCGCGAGCTTCCGATCCGCGCCGACTACGTCGGCAAGAACCTCCCCACGTCGCTGCGGGAGACGGTCAAGGTCCAGCTCGCCGAGGAGGACGGTCGCGACACCGTCCTGCTCGGCGCCCGGCCCACCGCCTAGCCGGACCGGCCTTTCCCTCGCGGGGCCGGGGCACCCCCCTGCGCCCCCGCATGCCCTCACACCTCCCCACCACGGAGAGACACACCGATGATGCGTCACCTCATCTCGGCCGCCGACCTCACCCGCGACGACGCCGTCCTGATCCTCGACACCGCCGAGGAGATGGCCCGGGTGGCCGACCGGCCCATCCGGAAGCTGCCGACCCTGCGCGGCCGGACCATCTGCAACCTGTTCTTCGAGGACTCCACCCGGACCCGGATCTCCTTCGAGGCCGCCGAGAAGCGCCTCTCCGCCGACGTGATCAACTTCGCCGCCAAGGGCTCCAGCGTCTCCAAGGGCGAGTCCCTCAAGGACACCGCGCAGACCCTGGAGGCCATGGGTGTCGACGCGGTCGTCATCCGCCACGGCGCCTCCGGAGCCCCGTACCGCCTCGCCACCTCCGGCTGGATCGACGCCCCCGTCATCAACGCCGGCGACGGCACCCACCAGCACCCCACCCAGGCCCTCCTGGACGCCTTCACCATGCGCCGCCGCCTGGTCGGCCGGGACGCCGGCCTCGGCCGCGACCTCCAGGGCAAGCGGATCACGCTCGTCGGCGACGTCCTGCACAGCCGGGTCGCCCGCTCCAACGTCGACCTGCTGCACACCCTCGGCGCCGAGGTCACCCTGGTGGCCCCGCCCACCCTGGTCCCCGTCGGCGTCGAGACCTGGCCCTGCGAGATCTCGTACGACCTCGACCGCGTGCTGCCGAAGTCCGACGCGGTCATGATGCTGCGTGTGCAGCGCGAGCGGATGAACGCCGCCTTCTTCCCCACCGAGCGCGAGTACTCGCGCCGGTACGGGCTCGACGGCGCGCGGATGGCGAAGATGCCCGAGCACGCCATCGTCATGCACCCCGGCCCCATGGTCCGCGGCATGGAGATCACCGCCGAGGTCGCCGACTCCGACCGCTGCACGGTCGTCGAGCAGGTCGCCAACGGCGTCTCCGTCCGGATGGCGGTCCTCTACCTGCTTCTGGGCGGCAACGACTCCGACTCCGCCGTCACCCACACCCGTACCGAGGAGAACAAGTAAAGATGAGCAAGATCCTTATCCGCGGTGCGCAGGTGCTGGGCGGCGCCGTCCAGGACGTGCTGATCGACGGCGAGACCATCGCCGAGGTCGGTGCCGGCCTGTCCGCCGAGGGCGCCACCGTGATCGAGGCCGAGGGCCAGATCCTGCTGCCCGGCCTCGTCGACCTCCACACCCACCTGCGCGAGCCCGGCCGCGAGGACTCCGAGACCGTCCTCACCGGCACCCGCGCCGCCGCCTCCGGCGGCTTCACGGCCGTCTTCGCCATGGCCAACACCCACCCGGTCGCCGACACCGCCGGTGTCGTCGAGCAGGTCTACCGGCTCGGCAAGGAGTCCGGCTACTGCGACGTGCAGCCCATCGGCGCCGTCACCGTCGGCCTGGAGGGCAAGAAGCTCGCCGAGCTCGGCGCCATGCACGACTCCGCCGCCGGCGTCACCGTCTTCTCCGACGACGGCAAGTGCGTCGACGACGCCGTGATCATGCGCCGCGCCCTGGAGTACGTGAAGGCCTTCGACGGCGTCGTCGCCCAGCACGCCCAGGAGCCCCGCCTCACCGAGGGCGCCCAGATGAACGAGGGCATCGTCTCGGCCGAGCTCGGTCTCGGCGGCTGGCCGGCCGTCGCCGAGGAGTCGATCATCGCCCGCGACGTCCTCCTCGCCGAGCACGTCGGCTCCCGCGTCCACATCTGCCACCTCTCCACCGCCGGCTCCGTCGAGATCGTCCGCTGGGCCAAGTCCCGCGGCATCGACGTCACCGCCGAGGTCACCCCGCACCACCTCCTCCTCACCGACGAGATGGTCCGGAGCTACAACCCGGTCTACAAGGTCAACCCGCCGCTGCGCACCGAGAAGGACGTCCTCGCGCTCCGCGAGGCGCTGGCCGACGGCACGATCGACATCGTCGCCACCGACCACGCCCCGCACCCCCACGAGGACAAGGACTGCGAGTGGGCCGCGGCCGCCATGGGCATGGTCGGCCTGGAGACCGCGCTCTCCGTCGTCCAGCAGACGATGGTCGAGACCGGCCTCCTCGACTGGGCCGGCGTCGCCGACCGGATGTCCTTCGCGCCCGCCCGCATCGGACGGGCCACGGGCCACGGACGACCCGTCTCGGCTGGTGAGCCCGCGAACCTGACGCTGGTCGATCCGGCTTACCGTGGTGTCGTGGACCCCGCGGACTTCGCCTCCCGCAGCCGAAACACCCCCTACGAGGGCCGTGAGCTGCCGGGACGCGTCACCCACACCTTCCTGCGGGGCCGGGCAACGGTCGTGGACGGGAAGCTGGCGTGACACCACTCATCGCAATCGCCGCAGAGGCTGCCGATCAGAAGTCGGCGGAGGTGACCGACTGGGCCGGACGGCTCGGCTGGGTCGCCGGACTGCTGCTCTTCATCGCCTTCGTGTACTGGCTGATGCGCCAGGGCTGGAAGTGGCGCGGCAGCCTCCAGTCGGACCTCCCCGAGCTCCCCACCGCGCCCGAGGCGGCCGGTACGGCGAGACTGACTCTCAGCGGGCGCTACCACGGCTCCACGACCGCCGGGCAGTGGCTCGACCGGATCGTGGCCCACGGTCTCGGCACCCGCAGCCGCGTCGAGCTCACGCTCACCGACGCCGGGCTCGCGGTCGTACGCCCCGGGGCGAACGACTTCTTCGTCCCGGCCGAGGCCCTGCGCGAGGCGCGCCTCGACAAGGGCATCGCGGGCAAGGTCCTCGCCGAGGGCGGCCTGCTGATCGTCACCTGGACGCACGGCGACAAGCTGCTCGACTCAGGCTTCCGGTCCGACCGGGCGGCCGAGCACACCGCCTGGGTCGAGGCCATCAACTCCATGATCACCACGACGGAAGGCATCGCACGATGACGACCTCCACCCGGGGAACCAGCAAGGTTCCCGCCGTACTCGTCCTGGAGGACGGCCGCATCTTCCGCGGCCGCGCCTACGGGGCCGTGGGGGAGACCTTCGGCGAGGCCGTGTTCTCCACCGGCATGACCGGCTACCAGGAGACCCTCACCGACCCGTCGTACCACCGCCAGGTCGTCGTCATGACCGCCCCGCACGTCGGCAACACGGGCGTCAACGACGAGGACCCCGAGTCCGGCCGCATCTGGGTCTCCGGCTACGTGGTCCGCGACCCCGCCCGCGTCTCCTCCAACTGGCGCGCCCGGCGCTCGCTGGACGAGGAGCTCCGCGACCAGGGCGTCGTCGGCATCTCCGGCGTCGACACCCGCGCCCTCACCCGCCACCTGCGTGAGAGCGGCGCCATGCGCGTCGGCATCTTCTCCGGCAGCGCGCTGCCGGACGAGGGCACCATGCTCGCCGAGGTCCGCCAGCAGCCCGAGATGAAGGGCGCGGACCTTTCCGCCGAGGTCGCCACCAAGGAGACGTACGTCGTCCCCGCGATCGGCACCAAGCGGTTCACCGTCGCCGCGATCGACCTCGGCATCAAGGGCATGACCCCCCACCGCATGGCCGAGCGCGGCATCGAGGTCCACGTGCTGCCCGCCACCGCCACCGCCGAGGACGTGTACGCGGTCGCCCCGGACGGCGTGTTCTTCTCCAACGGCCCGGGCGACCCGGCCACCGCGGACGGCCCCGTGGCCCTCATGCGGGCTGTCCTGGAGCGCAGGACGCCGCTCTTCGGCATCTGCTTCGGCAACCAGATCCTCGGCCGCGCGCTCGGCTTCGGCACCTACAAGCTGAAGTACGGCCACCGGGGCATCAACCAGCCGGTCCAGGACCGTACGACCGGCAAGGTCGAGATCACCGCGCACAACCACGGCTTCGCCGTCGACGCGCCCCTCGACACGGTCTCCGAGACCCCCTTCGGGCGTGCCGAGGTCTCGCACGTCTGCCTGAACGACAACGTCGTGGAAGGCCTCCAGCTGCTCGACCAGCCGGCCTTCTCCGTCCAGTACCACCCCGAGGCGGCCGCGGGCCCGCACGACGCCGCGTACCTCTTCGACCGTTTCGTATCCCTGATGGAGGCCGAGCGTGCCTAAGCGCACCGATATCCAGTCCGTCCTGGTCATCGGCTCCGGCCCGATCGTCATCGGCCAGGCCGCCGAGTTCGACTACTCCGGCACCCAGGCCTGCCGCATCCTCAAGGCCGAGGGCCTGCGGGTGATCCTGGTCAACTCCAACCCGGCCACGATCATGACCGACCCGGAGATCGCCGACGCCACCTACGTCGAGCCGATCACCCCGGAGTTCGTCGAGAAGATCATCGCCAAGGAGCGCCCCGACGCCCTCCTGCCCACCCTCGGTGGCCAGACCGCGCTCAACACCGCGATCTCCATGCACGAGCAGGGCGTCCTGGAGAAGTACGGCGTCGAGCTCATCGGCGCCAACGTCGAGGCCATCAACAAGGGCGAGGACCGCGACCTCTTCAAGGGCGTCGTCGAGGCCGTCAAGGCCAAGATCGGCTACGGCGAGTCCGCCCGCTCGGTCATCTGCCACACGATGGACGACGTCATCAAGGGCGTCGACACCCTCGGCGGCTACCCCGTCGTCGTCCGCCCCTCCTTCACCATGGGCGGCGCCGGCTCCGGCTTCGCCCACGACGAGGAAGAGCTGCGCCGCATCGCCGGCCAGGGCCTCACGCTCTCCCCGACCACCGAGGTGCTCCTGGAGGAGTCCATCCTCGGCTGGAAGGAGTACGAGCTGGAGCTGATGCGCGACAAGAACGACAACGTCGTGGTCGTCTGCTCCATCGAGAACTTCGACCCGATGGGCGTCCACACCGGTGACTCGATCACCGTCGCCCCGGCGATGACCCTCACCGACCGCGAGTACCAGCGGCTCCGCGACATCGGCATCGCGATCATCCGCGAGGTCGGCGTCGACACCGGCGGCTGCAACATCCAGTTCGCGATCGACCCGGTCGACGGCCGGATCATCGTCATCGAGATGAACCCGCGCGTCTCCCGCTCCTCGGCGCTCGCCTCCAAGGCGACCGGCTTCCCGATCGCCAAGATCGCGGCCCGTCTCGCCGTCGGCTACACGCTGGACGAGATCCCGAACGACATCACGGAGAAGACCCCGGCGTCCTTCGAGCCCACGCTCGACTACGTCGTCGTCAAGGCCCCGCGGTTCGCCTTCGAGAAGTTCCCCTCCGCCGACTCCACGCTGACCACGACCATGAAGTCGGTCGGCGAGGCCATGGCGATCGGCCGCAACTTCACCGAGGCCCTCCAGAAGGCCCTGCGCTCCCTGGAGAAGAAGGGCTCGCAGTTCACCTTCGTCGGCGAGCCCGGCGACAAGGCCGAGCTGCTCCGCGACGCGGTCCGCCCGACCGACGGCCGCATCAACACCGTCATGCAGGCCATCCGCGCCGGAGCCACCCCGGAGGAGGTCTTCGACGCCACGAAGATCGACCCGTGGTTCGTCGACCAGCTCTTCCTGATCAAGGAGATCGCCGACGAGCTGGCCGCCGCCGACAAGCTCCACCCGGAGATCCTCGCCGAGGCCAAGCGCCACGGCTTCTCCGACGCCCAGATCGCCGAGATCCGCGGGCTGCGCGAGGACGTCGTCCGCGAGGTCAGGCACGCCCTCGGCGTCCGTCCGGTCTACAAGACGGTCGACACCTGCGCCGCCGAGTTCGCCGCCAAGACCCCGTACTTCTACTCCTCGTACGACGAGGAGACCGAGGTCGCGCCCCGCAGCAAGCCCGCGGTGATCATCCTGGGCTCCGGCCCGAACCGCATCGGCCAGGGCATCGAGTTCGACTACTCCTGCGTCCACGCCTCCTTCGCCCTGAGCGATGCCGGTTACGAGACCGTGATGGTCAACTGCAACCCGGAGACCGTCTCCACGGACTACGACACCTCCGACCGCCTGTACTTCGAGCCGCTGACGCTCGAGGACGTGCTGGAGATCGTCCACGCGGAGACCCTCGCGGGCCCCGTCGCCGGTGTCGTCGTCCAGCTCGGCGGCCAGACCCCGCTGGGCCTCTCGCAGGCGCTCAAGGACAACGGCGTGCCGGTCGTCGGCACCTCCCCGGAGGCCATCCACGCCGCCGAGGACCGCGGCGCCTTCGGCCAGGTCCTCGCCGACGCCGGCCTCCCCGCGCCCAAGCACGGCACCGCGACCACCTTCGCCGGCGCCAAGGCCATCGCCGACGAGATCGGCTACCCCGTCCTCGTACGCCCCTCGTACGTGCTCGGCGGCCGCGGCATGGAGATCGTGTACGACGAGGCCCGCCTGGAGTCGTACATCGCCGAGTCCACCGAGATCAGCCCCACCCGGCCGGTCCTGGTCGACCGCTTCCTCGACGACGCCATCGAGATCGACGTCGACGCCCTCTACGACGGCCACGAGCTCTACCTCGGCGGCGTCATGGAGCACATCGAGGAAGCCGGCATCCACTCCGGCGACTCGGCCTGCGCCCTGCCCCCGATCACTCTCGGCGGCTTCGACATCAAGCGTCTGCGCGCCTCCACCGAGGCCATCGCCAAGGGCGTCGGCGTGCGCGGCCTGATCAACATCCAGTTCGCCATGGCCGGCGACATCCTCTACGTCCTGGAGGCCAACCCGCGGGCCTCCCGGACCGTCCCCTTCACGTCGAAGGCGACCGCCGTCCCGCTCGCGAAGGCCGCCGCCCGCATCTCGCTCGGCGCCACCATCGCCGAGCTGCGCGCCGAGGGCCTGCTGCCGAAGACCGGCGACGGCGGCACCCTGCCGCTCGACGCGCCGATCTCCGTCAAGGAGGCCGTGATGCCGTGGTCGCGCTTCCGCGACGTGCACGGCCGCGGCGTCGACACGGTCCTCGGCCCGGAGATGCGCTCCACCGGCGAGGTCATGGGCATCGACGCGGTCTTCGGCACGGCGTACGCCAAGTCGCAGGCCGGCGCCTACGGCCCGCTGCCCACCAAGGGCCGCGCGTTCATCTCGGTCGCCAACCGCGACAAGCGCTCGATGATCTTCCCGGCGCGCGAGCTGGTCGCCCACGGCTTCGAGCTGCTCGCCACCTCCGGCACCGCCGAGGTCCTCAAGCGCAACGGCATCAACGCCACGATCGTGCGCAAGCTGAGCGAGGGCGAGGGCCCGAACGGCGAGAAGACGATCGTCCAGCTCATCCACGACGGCCAGGTCGACCTGATCGTCAACACCCCGTACGGCACCGGCGGCCGCCTCGACGGCTACGAGATCCGTACGGCCGCGGTGGCGCGCAGCGTCCCGTGCCTCACCACGGTCCAGGCGCTCGCCGCGGCCGTCCAGGGCATCGACGCGCTCAACCGGGGCGATGTCGGGGTCCGCTCGCTCCAGGAACACGCGGAACACCTGACCGCGGCCCGCGACTAGCAACCCACGAGGGGGACACCGGAAACGGTGTCCCCCTCTTGCTGAGGACACCCACATGTACAAGTTCTTCTTCGACCTCGTCTTCAAGCGCATGGACCCCGAGAAGGCCCACCACCTGGCCTTCCGCTGGATCCGCCTCGCCGCCCGCGTCCCCGTCCTGCGGACCTTCGTCGCCGCCGTCCTCGCGCCCCGGTACAAGGAGCTGCGCACCGAGGCCCTCGGCCTGCGGATGCACGGCCCCTTCGGGCTCGCCGCCGGCTTCGACAAGAACGCCGTCGCCATCGACGGCATGTCGATGCTCGGCTTCGATCACGTCGAGATCGGCACCGTCACCGGCGAGGCCCAGCCCGGCAACCCGAAGAAGCGCCTCTTCCGGCTGATCCCGGACCGCGCGCTCATCAACCGCATGGGCTTCAACAACGAGGGCTCCGCCGCCGTCGCCGCACGCCTCCACGCGCGCGTACCGGTCTTCAGGACCGTCGTCGGCGTCAACATCGGCAAGACGAAGGTCGTCCCCGAGGCCGAGGCCGCCGCCGACTACGTGAAGTCCACCGAGCGCCTCGCCGCGCACGCCGACTACCTCGTCGTGAACGTCTCCTCGCCGAACACCCCCGGCCTGCGCAACCTCCAGGCCACCGAGTCCCTGCGGCCGCTCCTCACGGCCGTCCGGGAAGCCGCCGACCGCACGGTCACCGATCGCCGGGTCCCGCTCCTGGTCAAGATCGCCCCCGACCTGGCCGACGAGGACGTCGACGCGGTCGCCGACCTCGCCCTGGAGCTCGGCCTGGACGGCATCATCGCGACCAACACCACCATCGCGCGCGAGGGCCTCGGCCTGAAGTCCGACCCCGCGCTGATCAAGGAGACCGGCGGCCTCTCCGGCGCGCCCGTCAAGGAGCGCTCCCTCGCGGTCCTCAGGCGCCTCCACGCGCGCGTGGGGGACCGCCTGGTCCTCGTGGGCGTCGGCGGCATCGAGAACGCCGAGGACGCCTGGCAGCGCATCCTCGCCGGCGCCACCCTGATCCAGGGCTACAGCGCCTTCATCTACGAGGGCCCGTTCTACGCCCGCGCGATCCACAAGGGCCTCGCCGCACGCCTCGCGGCCTCCCCGTACGCCACCCTCGCCGAGGCCGTCGGCGCCGACTCCCGAAAGGCCGTCAAGTGACTGCCCTCCCGTCGCCCGACCACCGCTCCTCGACGACGCCCTTCGGGCGGCCCCTCACCTTCGGCACCCGTCTGCGCTCCGCCATGGACGAGCGCGGCCCGCTCTGCGTCGGCATCGACCCGCACGCCGCCCTGCTCGACTCCTGGGGCCTGACCGACGACATCGCCGGCCTCGAGCGGTTCACCTTCACCGTCGTCGAGGCGCTCGCGGACACCGTGGCCGTCTTCAAGCCGCAGTCCGCCTTCTTCGAGCGCTTCGGCTCACGCGGTGTCGCGGTCCTGGAGCGCGCCACGGCCGCTCTGCGCGCGGCGGGCGGTCTGGTCGTCATGGACGCCAAGCGCGGCGACATCGGCTCGACCATGGCCGCGTACGCCGAGACCTACCTGCGCAAGGACTCCCCGCTCTTCTCCGACGCGCTCACGGTCTCCCCGTACCTCGGCTACGGCTCCCTGAAGCCGGCCGTGGACCTGGCCCGCGAGTCCGGCGCCGGTCTCTTCGTCCTGGCCCTGACGTCCAACCCGGAGGGCGCGGAGGTCCAGCGGGCCGTCCGTGAGGACGGCCGCACGATCGGCGCCACCATGCTGGGCCACCTCGCCGCGGAGAACGCGGGGGAGACCCCGATGGGCTCCTTCGGCGCGGTCGTCGGTGCGACCCTCGGCGACCTGTCCTCGTTCGACCTGGACATCAACGGCCCGCTCCTCGCCCCCGGCATCGGCGCCCAGGGCGCGACCCCGGCCGACCTCCCGGCCGTCTTCGGCGCGGCCGTCGGCAACGTCGTCCCGAACGTCAGCCGCGGGGTCCTGCGGCACGGACCGGACGCGGCCGCCCTGCGGGACGCGGCGCACCGGTACGCGGACGAGATCCGCGCGGCCGTCGCCGGGTAACGAGCATCACGGTCTCTCCGCAGGTCGGAGCGGATCGGCCCGGATGTCGGCACTGTTTCGGCCCGGTGGGACGACCCGTCCCACCGGGCCGTCTCACTACTTGACGAAAACTTGGCTCAAAACCGGGTCGTTTTGCCGGAAAAGTCCCGGTCGGTCGATGCTGACCAGGACTTTTCCTCCGTTCTCGCTGACTGGAGCGGCCTCGGCCGCTAGTCTCCGGGGCAGAGCAGGCGTTCAACGACCACTCCGTTGAGCGTTGCTCCACTGGTGTGGGGCGCGAGGTTCCTCACCGGTCCGTATCCGACAGATCGACATCCGAGGTGACGTAGGCGTGGCTCTTCCGCCCCTTACCCCTGAACAGCGCGCAGCCGCGCTCGAAAAGGCCGCCGCGGCTCGCCGGGAGCGGGCCGAGGTCAAGAATCGACTCAAGCACTCCGGCGCCTCCCTCCACGAGGTCATCAAGACCGGCCAGGAGAACGACGTCATCGGCAAGATGAAGGTCTCCGCGCTGCTCGAGTCCCTGCCCGGCGTGGGCAAGGTCCGCGCCAAGCAGATCATGGAGCGGCTCGGCATCTCCGAGAGCCGCCGGGTGCGCGGTCTCGGTTCCAACCAGATCGCCTCCCTGGAGCGCGAGTTCGGCAGCACCGGCGCCTGATCCGGCGACCGGTCCGGCTACCGATCCGGGACACGCGTCCCGGGCACACCGGTAAAGCTGGAATAATCGCTGCATGGCAGCAGAGGTACGTCCGCGGCTGACCGTGCTCTCCGGCCCCTCAGGGGTCGGCAAGAGCACGGTCGTCGCTCATATGCGCAAGGTCCACCCCGAGGTCTGGCTCTCGGTGTCGGCGACGACACGGAAGCCCCGCCCCGGCGAGAAGCACGGCGTCCACTACTTCTTCGTGACGGACGACGAGTTCGACAAGCTGATCGCCAACGGTGAGCTCCTCGAATGGGCCGAGTTCGCGGGCAACCGCTACGGCACCCCGCGCCGCGCGGTCCTCGACCGCCTCGACGCCGGCGAGCCCGTGCTCCTGGAGATCGACCTCCAGGGCGCCCGCCAGGTGAAGGACTCGATGTCCGAGTCCCAGCTGGTCTTCCTGGCCCCGCCGAGCTGGGAGGAACTGGTCCGCCGCCTCACCGGCCGAGGCACCGAGTCGCCCGAGGTCATCGAGCGTCGGCTCGCCGCCGCGAAGGTCGAGCTGGCCGCCGAGTCGGAGTTCGACACCACCCTCGTCAACACCTCCGTCGAGGACGTTGCGCGTGAGCTGCTAACGTTGATGCTGTTGACTTCTGGGGAATGATCCACTTGTTCCCCCGGACACCCAACGGCTGTCCGATCCTTTTTCCATCTTCGGAAGGTAGAGCGTGTCCTCTTCCATCACCGCGCCCGAGGGCATCATCAACCCGCCGATCGACGAGCTGCTCGAGGCCACGGACTCGAAGTACAGCCTCGTGATCTACGCGGCCAAGCGCGCGCGTCAGATCAATGCGTACTACTCCCAGCTCGGCGAGGGCCTGCTGGAGTACGTGGGTCCGCTGGTCGACACCCACGTCCACGAGAAGCCGCTCTCGATCGCCCTGCGCGAGATCAACGCGGGTCTGCTGACGTCCGAGGCCATCGAGGGCCCGGCCACGTAAGCACGTCACGTTTCTTCACCACAGGCCCGGCGGAACATCCGCCGGGCCTGTGGTGTCTGATGGAGTCGTAGGCATCCGAGTGCGGGGAGTGGCAGTGGTGACCAAGCCGAAGGTCGTTCTGGGCGTCAGCGGCGGCATCGCCGCCTACAAGGCCTGCGAGCTGCTCCGGCGGCTCACCGAGTCGGGCCACGACGTCCGCGTCGTCCCCACCGACTCCGCCCTCCACTTCGTCGGCGCCGCCACCTGGTCCGCGCTCTCCGGCAACCCCGTGTCGACCGAGGTGTGGGAGAGCGTCCACGAGGTGCCGCACGTCCGCATCGGCCAGGCCGCCGACCTCGTCGTGGTCGCCCCCGCCACCGCCGACATGCTCGCCAAGGCCGCCCACGGCCTCGCGGACGACCTGCTCACCAACACGCTGCTCACCGCGCGCTGTCCCGTCGTCTTCGCCCCCGCCATGCACACCGAGATGTGGGAGCACCCGGCGACCCAGGAGAACGTGGCGACCCTGCGCCGCCGCGGCGCCGTCGTCATCGAGCCGGCCGTCGGCCGCCTCACCGGCGTCGACACCGGCAAGGGCCGGCTGCCCGACCCGGCGGAGATCTTCGAGATCTGCCGGAGGATCCTCGCCCGCGGCACCGCGGCCCCCGACCTCGTGGGACGGCACGTCGTGGTCAGCGCCGGCGGCACCCGGGAGCCCCTCGACCCCGTCCGCTACCTGGGCAACCGCTCCTCCGGCAAGCAGGGGTACGCGCTCGCGCGGGCCGCCGCCGCCCGGGGCGCCCGGGTCACCCTCGTCGAGGCCAACACCGGCATCCCCGACCCGGCCGGCGTCGACGTCGTCCACGTCGGCACCGCCGTCCAGCTCCGCGAGGCCGTGCTCAAGGCCGTCGCCGACGCCGACGCCGTGGTCATGGCGGCCGCCGTGGCCGACTTCCGCCCGGCCGTCTACGCCACCGGGAAGATCAAGAAGAAGGACGACGGCGGAGCGCCCACCGTCGAGCTCGTCCGCAACCCCGACATCCTGGCCGAGATCTCCGCCGACCGGGCCCTGCCGGGTCAGGTGGTCGTCGGCTTCGCCGCCGAGACCGACGACGTCCTCGCCCACGGCCGCGAGAAGCTCCGCCGCAAGGGCTGCGACCTCCTCGTCGTCAACGAGGTGGGGGAGCGCAAGACCTTCGGCTCCGAGGAGAACGAGGCCGTCGTGCTCGCCTCGGACGGCGCCGAGACCCCCGTACCGTACGGTCCGAAGGAAGCGCTCGCCGAGACGGTCTGGGACCTGGTCCTGCCGCGGCTGCGCACCACGACCTGACGCATCCGGCCCACGAGGACCACGAATCCGGCGGGACGCGTGTGATGTACGCCCCATCAGGGGGTTCACCCGCCGCGAAGCGGCCGGATTCACCCGCTCAGGGCATTCGCCAGGCGAGACACCTGGTCCATCCCGCGACCACGACCGATAGACTGTCCGCGGAACGTCTTGGGGCGCAGCCCCCTGCCGGTCCGACAAAGAAGAGCCAGCAGCCGCTGCAACCCCAGGGAGCGTTGTGTCCCGTCGTCTGTTCACCTCGGAGTCCGTCACCGAGGGACACCCCGACAAGATCGCTGACCAGATCAGCGACACCATCCTCGACGCACTGCTGCGAGAGGACCCCACCTCGCGCGTCGCCGTCGAGACGCTGATCACCACCGGCCTCGTGCACGTCGCCGGTGAGGTGACCACCAAGGCGTGGGCGGACATCCCGACCCTCGTCCGGAACAAGATCCTCGAGATCGGTTACGACTCCTCGAAGAAGGGCTTCGACGGCGCCTCCTGCGGCGTGTCGGTGTCCATCGGGTCTCAGTCCCCGGACATCGCCCAGGGCGTGGACACCGCGTACGAGCAGCGGGTCGAGGGCGACGAGGACGAGCTGGACAAGCAGGGCGCCGGCGACCAGGGCCTGATGTTCGGCTACGCGTCGGACGAGACCCCCGAGCTGATGCCGCTGCCGATCCACATCGCGCACCGGCTCTCCCGCCGGCTGACCGAGGTCCGCAAGAACGGCACCATCCCGTACCTGCGCCCCGACGGCAAGACCCAGGTCACCATCGAGTACGACGGCGACAAGGCCGTCCGCCTCGACACGGTCGTCGTCTCCTCGCAGCACGCGTCCGACATCGACCTGGAGTCGCTGCTCGCGCCCGACATCCGCGAGTTCGTCGTCGAGCACGTGCTCAAGCAGCTCGTCGAGGACGGCATCAAGCTCGACACCGACGGCTACCGCCTCCTGGTGAACCCGACCGGCCGCTTCGAGATCGGCGGCCCGATGGGCGACGCCGGCCTCACCGGCCGCAAGATCATCATCGACACCTACGGCGGCATGGCCCGCCACGGTGGCGGCGCCTTCTCCGGCAAGGACCCGTCCAAGGTCGACCGCTCGGCCGCCTACGCCATGCGCTGGGTCGCCAAGAACGTCGTCGCCGCCGGCCTCGCCGCGCGCTGCGAGGTCCAGGTCGCCTACGCGATCGGCAAGGCCGAGCCCGTCGGTCTCTTCGTCGAGACCTTCGGCACCAACACGGTCGACAACGAGAAGATCGAGAACGCCATCGCCGAGGTCTTCGACCTCCGCCCGGCCGCGATCATCCGTGACCTCGACCTGCTCCGCCCGATCTACTCCCAGACCGCCGCCTACGGCCACTTCGGCCGTGAGCTGCCGGACTTCACGTGGGAGCGCACGGACCGCGTGGACGCCCTCAAGCAGGCCGCCGGCCTGTAGGTCCCCCGAGGCACCTGACCGAAGCCCGGTACCCCGTGGGGGTGCCGGGCTTCGGCATGCCCGGCTGTCGGTGGCGTCTGGTAGGTATGGGGCTGTGAGCAGCGAGAAAGAGAATCCCGGCGAGACCGCTGAACCCGAGCAGCTCGCGCTCATTCGGGAGACCGTGCGGCAGGCGAAGGTGCCGCGCGCCAAGCCGCGCACCTGGCGCGGGGCCGCGCTGGCCAAGGAGCTGCCCGTCGCGCGGGTCGTCGTGAACAAGGGGTCGCTCCATCTCGACCAGTTCTTCGACTACGCGGTCCCCGAGGAACTGGACGAGGCCGCCCAGCCCGGAGTGCGGGTGCGGGTGCGCTTCGGCGCGGGGGCGCACCAGGTCAAGAACGGACGCCGGGAGGGCGGACGGCTCATCGACGGCTTCCTCGTCGAGCGCCGGGCCACCTCCGACTACTCGGGCCCCCTGGCCGCGCTCGCCGACGTCGTCTCCCCGGAACCGGTCCTCGGCCCCGAACTCCTCGGACTCGCCCGTGCCGTCGCCGACCGGTACGCCGGCAGCCTCGCCGACGTGCTCCAGCTCGCCGTGCCGCCGCGCAGCGCCCGCGCCGAGGGCCGCCCCTCGCCGGAGCCGCTGCCACCGCCCGCCGCGCCGGAACCGGGCACCTGGACGCGGTACGAGCGAGGGCCCGCCTTCCTCGACTCCCTCACGCGCGGCGGGACACCCCGGGCCGTCTGGAACGCGCTCCCGGGACCGCACTGGGCCGAGGAGATCGCCCGCGCCGTGGGCGCCACCCTGGCCTCGGGCCGGGGCGCGCTCGTCGTCGTCCCCGACGGCCGCGCGGCGGGGCGGGTCGACGCGGCGCTCACCACCGTCCTGGGGGAGGGGCGACACGCCCTGCTCACCGCCGAGGCGGGCCCCGAGAAGCGGTACGCGCAATGGCTCGCCGTGCGGCGCGGCGCGGTACGGGCCGTCGTCGGCACCCGGGCCGCGATGTTCGCCCCCGTCCGGGACCTCGGGCTCGTCGTCATCTGGGACGACGGCGACGGCAGCCACAGCGAGCTGCACGCCCCGCAGCCCCACGCCCGCGAGGTCCTGCTGCTCCGCGCCGCCCACGACCACTGCGCCTTCCTCCTCGGCAGCACCGGCTGCACCGTCGAGGCCGCCCAGCTCGTCGAGTCCGGCTGGGCCAGGACGCTGTTCGCCGGACGCGAGCAGGTCCGCAGGGCCGCCCCGCTGATCCGGACCGTGGGCGACGGCGAACTGGCCCGCGACGAGGCCGCGCGCGCCGCCCGGCTGCCCTCCCTGGCCTGGCAGACCGTGCGGGAGGGACTTAAGACCGGGCCGGTCCTGGTCCAGGTGCCCCGCCGGGGATACGTACCGAGGCTCGCCTGCGAGCGGTGCCGGACGCCCGCCCGCTGCCGCCACTGCGCCGGGCCCCTGGAGGCCCCCGAGCAGCAGGAGCTGCACTGCGGCTGGTGCGGGCGCGGGGCCTCCGACTGGCATTGCGTGGAGTGCGGCTCGACCCGGCTGCGGGCCCAGGTCGTCGGTGCGCGCCGGACGGCGGAGGAGCTCGGCCGCGCGTTCCCCGCGGTGCCGGTCAGGACCTCGGGCCGGGACCACATCCTGGACACCGTGCCCGGGCGCCCCGCGCTCGTCGTCTGCACCCCCGGCGCCGAACCGGTCGCCGAGGGCGGCTACGCGGCCGCGCTGCTCCTCGACGGCTGGGCCATGCTCGGCCGGCCCGATCTGCGCGCGGGGGAGGAGGCCCTGCGCCGCTGGATCGACGCGGCCTCGCTCGTCCGGGGCCAGCCCGACGGCGGCACCGTGGTCGTGGTCGCCGAGCCGACGCTCCGGCCCGTGCAGGCCCTCGTCCGCTGGGACCCGGTCGGGCACGCCCAGCGCGAGCTGGCCGAACGGGCCGAGCTGGGCTTCCCGCCGGTCTCCCGGATGGCGGCGGTCACGGGTCCGCCGGCGGCCGTCGAGGGCCTCCTGGCGGCGGCGGGGCTGCCCGCCGACGCCGAGGTGCTGGGCCCGGTGCCGCTGCCGGTGGTCCGTCCGGGGGGACCCCGGAGACCGGGTGACCCGCCGCCGGGCGAGCAGTGGGAGCGCGCCCTGGTCCGGGTCCCGCCGGGCAGCGGCGCGGCCCTGGCGACCGCGCTCAAGCAGGCCAGGGCGGCCCGGATGACACGGGGCGGCGGGGACCCGGTGCGGATCCGGGTGGACCCCCCGGACATCGGCTGACGGGCCGCGAGGGGTGTCGAACGGGCGCCCCTCGTGTCCGACGGCCGCTGCGGCAGGGCCGTGCCCGGACGGGGCATGGGACGGCCGCCCGTCCCCGGTGGGGACGGACGGCCGTACGACGTGTGGGGGTCAGCCGTTGCGGGGGCCGGGGAAGGCCGAGGTCCGCGGCTCCTCGCGGAGGGAGGCGCTGCCCGAGGTCGGCTGCGGGGGCATCGAGCGGGCGGCGGGCACCGAGGGGAGCGTGCGGGTCGCGCTCGGCTCCACGATCGGGTCCTGGTCGATGCCGGCACCCGGCTGGGGGGCGCGCCGGGCACCGTAACGGCGGTGGACGGCCTGCTTCGTGACTCCGAGCGCGGAGCCCACCGCGTCCCAGGAGAACCCGAGCGAGCGGTCGAAGTCGACCGCCGCGGTCACCAGGGTCTCGACACTGTCCCGCAGCTCCTGGGCGAGACGAACGGTGGGGGCGGGGGCCCGCCCGTAGACGACGAAGCCCGTGGACGGGCCGGAGCGGCGAGGGCGGTAGACATTGCCCAGCTGGGCCGTGAGCGTGCGCAGTGCGTCCACCTGCCGCCGGACCCGCTCGATGTCCCGCACCAGCAGGTGCAGACTCGCCCGAGCCTGGGCGTCGTGGGTTGCGTGGTCGGCCATGTGAAAGCCTCTCGAACCGGCATGTAAGGGGAAGGGCCGCCGGGGGGAACGGCGACCCGATTCGGTCAATCTCTCTTGACCAACGCGCCACCCGGGGTTGGGTCACGCTGCGGGGGCGTACACGCATATGCGCGGGGCGCTCGTCCTTCCGTACGCCCCCTCCGTCAGGGGCGTCGGGGCCCCGGCGCCCGGGAGCCGGACGCGCCCTAGACTGGTGCGCTGCCCGTAAAGCCCCCGGAGAGACAGGCAGTCGCCACTCATGAAGCTCGTCTTCGCAGGCACCCCCGAGGTCGCCGTTCCCGCCCTGGACGCCCTGCTCGCCTCCGGCCGGCACGAGGTGGCCGCCGTCGTCACCCGGCCGGACGCCCCGGCGGGGCGCGGCCGGCGGCTCGTCGCCAGCCCGGTGGCCCAGCGGGCGGAGGAGGCCGGGATCGAGGTCCTGAAGCCGGCCAGGCCCCGGGACGAGGATTTCCTCGCCCGGCTGCGGGAGATCGCCCCGGACTGCTGCCCGGTCGTCGCCTACGGCGCGCTGCTGCCCAAGGTCGCCCTCGACATCCCCGCCAGGGGCTGGGTCAACCTGCACTTCTCGCTGCTGCCGGCCTGGCGGGGCGCCGCCCCCGTGCAGCACGCGCTGATGGCGGGCGACGAGGTCACGGGCGCGTCCACCTTCCTGATCGAGGAGGGCCTGGACTCCGGCCCGGTCTACGGCGTCGTCACCGAGGACATCCGGCCCACCGACACCAGCGGCGACCTGCTCACCCGGCTCGCGTTCGCGGGTGCCGGGCTGCTCGCCGCCACCATGGACGGCATCGAGGACGGCTCGCTCCAGGCCGTGCCGCAGCCGGTCGAGGGGATCACGCTCGCGCCGAAGATCCAGGTCGAGGACGCCCACGTCGATTTCGCCGCCCCCGCGCTGCGGGTGGACCGGGTGGTCCGCGGCTGCACCCCGGCCCCCGGTGCCTGGACGGTCTTCCGGGGCGAGCGCCTCAAGCTGATCCAGGTCACCCCGCTGCCCGACCGCACCGACCTGGCCCCGGGGCAGCTCGTCTCGGGCAAGAACAACGTGTACGCGGGCACCGGCTCGTACGCCGTCGAGCTGCTCTGGGTGCAGCCCCAGGGCAAGAAGCCGATGAAGGCCGCCGACTGGGCGCGCGGCGTGCGCATCGCGCCGGGCGAGGTCCTCGGGGTCTGAGGCCATGAGGCCTCCGGCGGGCCCGGCTGTCGGGGAAGGCGATCCCCCAGCCGGCCCGGGCGCCGGCGGGAGGCGGCGTCTCCGCGGGCCCGGGTGCCGAGGGGCGCCGACGGGTCCCCGCGGGCCCGGGCGGCGAGGGGACGCCGAGGCCTCTCCGGGGCCGGGAGCGGGTGGGGGCGCGGCGGACGTAGGCTTGGGGGGTTCGACCTCGTCATTTCGTCACGCGGAGCACCTTTGAGCGAGCAGGCACGTCGCCGTCCCCACAAGCCCTACCGGCGGCCCCAGAAGGACCCCGTCCGGATGCTCGCCTTCGAGGCGCTGAGGGCGGTGGACGAGCGGGACGCCTACGCGAACCTGGTGCTGCCGCCGCTCCTCAAGAAGGCCCGCGAGGGCGGCAGCTTCGACGGCCGGGACGCGGCGCTCGCGACCGAGCTGGTCTACGGGACGCTGCGCCGCCAGGGCACGTACGACGCGATCATCGCCGCCTGCATCGACCGGCCGCTGCGCGAGGTCGACCCGCCCGTCCTCGACGTGCTCGCGCTCGGCGCCCACCAGCTGCTCGGCACCCGGATCCCCACCCACGCCGCCGTCTCCGCCAGTGTCGAGCTGGCGCGGGTCGTGCTCGGCGACGGGCGGGCCAAGTTCGTGAACGCCGTGCTGCGGAAGATCTCGCAGCAGGACCTCGACGCCTGGGTGGCGCAGGTCGCCCCGCCGTACGACGCGGACCCCGAGGACCACCTCGCCGTCGTCCACTCGCACCCCCGCTGGGTCGTCTCGGCGCTCTGGGACTCCCTCGGCGGCGGCCGCGCCGGGATCGAGGACCTCCTGGAGGCCGACAACGAGCGCCCCGAGGTCACCCTCGTCGCCCGTCCCGGCCGGTCCACCACCGACGAGCTCGCCGAGGCCACCGAGACCCTGCCGGGCCGCTGGTCGCCGTACGCCGTGCGGATGGCCGAGGGCGGCGAGCCCGGCGCCATCGAGGCGGTCAAGGACGGCCGGGCCGGCGTCCAGGACGAGGGCAGCCAGCTCGTCGCGATCGCCCTCGCCAACGCGCCGCTCGACGGCCCCGACGCCCGCTGGCTCGACGGCTGCGCGGGCCCCGGCGGCAAGGCCGCGCTCCTGGCGGCCCTCGCCTCCGAGCGGGGCGCCGCCCTGCTCGCCTCCGAGAAGCAGCCGCACCGTGCGCGCCTCGTCGAGCGCGCCCTCGCCGGCAACCCCGGCCCGTACCAGGTGATCGCCGCCGACGGCACCCGCCCGCCGTGGCGCCCCGGCTCCTTCGACCGGGTCCTGATGGACGTGCCCTGCTCGGGCCTCGGCGCCCTGCGCCGCCGCCCCGAGGCCCGCTGGCGCCGTCGCCCCGAGGACCTGGACGGCTTCGCGCCGCTCCAGCGCGCCCTGCTCACGGAGGCGCTCGGAGCGGTCCGCGTCGGCGGTGTCGTGGGGTACGCGACCTGCTCGCCGCACCTCGCCGAGACCCGGGTGGTCGTCGACGACGTCCTGAAGAAGGTCGGCGGCGCCGAGCTGATCGACGCCCGCCCGCTGCTGCCGGGCGTACCGGCGCTCGGCGACGGTCCGGACCTTCAGCTCTGGCCGCATCTGCACGGCACGGACGCCATGTATCTGGCGCTCATCCGCCGCACGGCGTGACCCCGCGGTCCGCCGGCCCTTCGATCACCTGACCGTAATATCCCGGTCTGCGCGGGTCCCGGCTCGTCGCTTCGCACCGAAAATGGTCTGGACCGCATCCGAAACCGCTCGGCGGCAAAGAAGTACCCAAGAACGTGGGAGGCTTGGCTCATGGCGCAGATCAACCCCAGCATTCTGTCCGCGGACTTCGCCCGGCTCGCCGATGAGGCGAAGGCCGTCGACGGGGCCGACTGGCTCCACGTCGATGTGATGGACAACCACTTCGTGCCCAACCTGACCCTGGGTGTGCCGATCGTGGAGTCGCTCGCCCGCGCGACCGACACCCCCCTCGACTGCCATCTGATGATCGAGGACCCCGACCGCTGGGCGCCCCAGTACGTCGAGGCGGGTGCCGGTTCGGTGACCTTCCACGTCGAGGCGGCCGCGGCGCCCGTCCGGCTCGCGCGCGAGATCCGGGCCAAGGGCGCGCGCGCCTCGATGGCGCTCAAGCCGGCCACGCCCATCGAGCCGTACGAGGACCTGCTCCCCGAGCTCGACATGCTGCTGATCATGACCGTCGAGCCCGGCTTCGGCGGTCAGGCCTTCCTCGACATCATGCTGCCCAAGATCCGCCGTACCCGTGAGCTGATCTCCAAGCACGGTCTGGAGCTGTGGCTCCAGGTCGACGGCGGGGTCGCCGAGTCCACGATCGAGCGGTGCGCGGAGGCCGGCGCCGATGTCTTCGTGGCGGGCTCCGCGGTCTACGGCGCGGCCGACCCGGCCGCCGCCGTCGCCTCGCTGCGGGCCCGCGCGGAGGCCGCGACGGCCGCCGCCCCGTGGGCGTGTGGCCACTGAGCCTCCGGCTGATGAACGCGGTCCGTCGGGCCGCCGACAGGACTGATCAAGGCCCGCCGTATCTGACAGGATGGACGGCGAGTCCAGAGTGTGAACGACAGCGGTACGCGAACAGCGGTACATGAACGTCGGTACGTGAACAGCGGTACGTGAACAGGTGAGGAGATCGCGGTGGCGGGTATGTCGGCGGGACGGTCAGCCCTGCGGATGGGCCCCGCGGAGCTGGTGCAGGCGGCGGCCATGGCCCGTCGCTTCTACCTCGAGGGCAAGTCCAAGATCCAGATCGCCGAGGAGTTCGGCGTGAGCCGCTTCAAGGTGGCCCGGGTCCTGGAGACCGCCCTGGAGCGTGATCTCGTACGCATCGAGATCCGCGTACCGGCCGAGCTGGACGCCGAGCGCTCCGACGCGCTCCGTGCCCGCTACGGGCTCCGTCACGCCGTCGTCGTCGAGTCCCCGGCGGAGGGCGAGGACGAGTCGCCCGACCCCGAGAACCTCGGCGAGGTCGCGGCCGACCTGCTCGGCGAGCTCGTCACCGAGGGCGACGTCCTGGGCCTCGCCTGGGGCCGCTCCACCATCCACATGGCGGCCGCGCTCGACCGGCTGCCCCCGTGCACCGTCGTCCAGCTCACCGGTGTGTACGACGCCGGGACCGCCGAGCGCGGCTCCGTCGAGGCCGTCCGCCGCGCCGCCCAGGTCTCCGGCGGCGAGGCGCACCCGATCTACGCGCCCATGCTGCTGCCGGACCCGGCGACCGCGGCCGCGCTGCGCAGCCAGACCGGTATCGCGCGGGCCTTCGAGTACTTCGACAAGGTGACCGTCGCCTGCGTCTCCATCGGCTCCTGGGAGCCGGGCATCTCGACCGTCCACGACATGCTCTCGGACGAGGAACGCGCCCACTACGCCTCGCTCGGCGTCGCCGCCGAGATGTCCGCGCACCTCTTCGACGCCGAGGGGCGCCGGGTCGGCCGCGACCTGGGCGAGCGCTGCATCACCGTCGAGGCGGACCGGCTGCGCCGGATCCCCGAGGTCGTCGCCATCGCGGGCGGCCAGCGCAAGGCGGCGGCGATCGGCGCGGTGCTCCGCTCCGGCCTCGTCACCAGCCTGGTCACCGACCGCGCCGCGGCGGACTACCTGCTCACCGAGTCCAGCCCGGGGACGCACCCGGCGCTCGACCGGACGGACCCGGACGGCGTCTGAACGAGGACCTCGTCAGCGGAGTCGATCGAGGGCCGGAGCCATCCCGTAACGGTATGTTCGGGACATGTTGCTCCGGCCCTCGCGCATGCTCACCGGGCTCGTCGGACTCGTCGGACTCGTCCTCTGCGTCTTCCTGGCCGGGTGCTCCTCGTCGGGCGGCGGTGGCGGACCGGCCGCCCCCGCCCGCAGCACCCTCGGCGCCACCGCCGAGGCGGCGGCGCCCACCGGAACCTCCGGACTGCCCACCGTGCGGGCCGCCGACCTGCCGCCCGAGGCGCGCAGGACGCTCGACCTCATCGCGCGCGGCGGCCCCTACCCGTACGCCAAGGACGGCGCCGTCTTCTCCAACTTCGAGCGGATCCTGCCCCGCGAGCAACGCGGCTACTACCGCGAGTACACCGTGCGGACCCCCGGCGAACGCGACCGCGGGGCGCGCCGGATCGTCACCGGGCGGGACGGCGAGATCTACTGGACCGACGACCACTACGAGAGCTTCCGGGAGGTGATCACGGATGAGGATTGACGATCCCCTCGTCCTCGACCTGACCGGCGTCACGGACAAGGCCGGACTCATGGACCGGTGCGTCACCGTCCTCGCCCTGCCCGACTGGTTCGGCCGGAACTGGGACGCCCTCGCCGACTGCCTCACCGATCTGCCCGAGCCGGTCACCCTCGTCGTCACCGGCTGGCGGGAGTACGCCAGGACGCGCCCGCGCGAGTGGCGGACCGCCCAGGACGTCTTCGCCACAGCCGTGGACCAGCGCCCCACCCGCCTCATGGTCCTCGTCGCCCTCGGAGAGGCTTTCGGAGGATCCGACGAAGCCTCTGCCGCAAGCCTCGGATGATTAGCCCGGGGATGGTATGCGTACGGGCGTGGGACAATGAACTACGTGCTTTTTCCCCTGGCTGAAATGCCTAGGGGCCGATCCGAACGACTGGGATGTCAGCACGTGCGTTTCCTCAATGACGTCAAGCCGCCCTACGACCTGACGTACGACGATGTGTTCATGGTGCCGAGCCGCTCGGCCGTCGGTTCCCGCCAGGCGGTGGACCTCTCCTCGCCGGACGGAACCGGGACCACGATCCCGCTGGTCGTGGCCAACATGACCGCCATCGCCGGCCGCCGTATGGCCGAGACCGTCGCCCGCCGGGGCGGACTGGTCGTCATCCCGCAGGACATCCCGATCGAGGTCGTCACCGACGTCATCTCGTGGGTCAAGAGCCGCCACCACGTGCTCGACACCCCGATCGTCCTCGCCCCCCACCAGACCGTCGCCGACGCGCTCTCGCTGCTGCCCAAGCGGGCGCACGACGCCGCCGTCGTCGTCGACGAGGACCGTCGTCCGGTCGGTGTCGTCACCGACGCCGACCTGTCCGGGGTGGACCGCTTCACGCAGCTCTCCGAGGTCATGTCGAAGGACCTGCTGCTCCTCGACGCCGACATCGAGCCGCGCGACGCCTTCAACACGCTCGACCACGCCAACCGCCGCTACGCGCCGGCCGTGGACAAGGACGGCCGTCTCGTCGGCATCCTGACCCGCAAGGGCGCGCTCCGCGCGACCCTCTACACCCCGGCCACCGACGCCGATGGCAAGCTGCGCATCGCCGCCGCGGTCGGCATCAACGGCGACTTCGTGGGCAAGGCCAAGCAGCTGCTCGACGCGGGCGTCGACACGCTCGTCATCGACACGGCGCACGGCCACCAGGAGTCGATGATCGCCGCGATCAAGGCCGTGCGCGCCCTCGACCCGCAGGTTCCGATCGTCGCCGGCAACATCGTCGCCGCCGAGGGTGTGCGCGACCTCATCGAGGCCGGCGCGGACATCATCAAGGTCGGCGTGGGCCCCGGCGCCATGTGCACCACGCGCATGATGACCGGCGTCGGCCGCCCGCAGTTCTCCGCCGTCCTGGAGTGCGCCGCCGAGGCCAAGAAGTTCGGCAAGCACGTCTGGGCCGACGGTGGCGTCCGGCACCCGCGCGATGTCGCCATGGCGCTCGCCGCCGGCGCGTCCAACGTGATGATCGGCTCCTGGTTCGCCGGGACGTACGAGTCCCCGGGCGACCTCCAGCACACCGCCGACGGCCGCCCGTACAAGGAGTCCTTCGGCATGGCCTCGGCCCGCGCCGTGCAGAACCGCACGAGCGAGGAGTCGGCCTACGACCGCGCCCGCAAGGGTCTCTTCGAGGAGGGCATCTCCACCTCGCGCATGTTCCTCGACCCGGCTCGTCCGGGCGTCGAGGACCTGATCGACTCGATCATCGCGGGCGTCCGCTCCTCCTGCACCTACGCCGGTGCCGGCTCGCTCGCCGAGTTCGAGGAGAAGGCCGTGATCGGCATCCAGTCCGCCGCGGGCTACGCCGAGGGCAAGCCGCTGCACGCCAGCTGGAGCTAGTCCCGTCACGTCGTGACCTGAGCGGGCCCCCGGGAACCTTCCCGGGGGCCCGCTGTCGTCCCGTACGGTCGCCGCATGGACCAACTGGACCGTACGGAGATCCGGCCCTGCCGCGCCGCCGACCTGCCCCTGCTCGACCGGCACCTGCCCGCGCCCGGCGCGCCGACCCGCCACGCGGACCGGTTCGCGCGCCAGGAGGCCGGGACGGGCACGTACCTCCTCGCCTGGCGGGGCGGCGTGCCCGTGGGCCACGGACAGGTCCGCTGGGACGGCTGCGCGGCCCCCGAGGTGCGGGCCGCGGTCGGGGGGTGCCCGGAGTTCAACGGCCTCGACGTACGGGCCGGGCTCCGGGGACAGGGCATCGGTACGGCCCTGATCCACGCGGCCGAGGAGCTCGCGCGCGAGCGCGGCGGGACCGTCCTGGGGCTCGGTGTGGGCCGCGACAACCCGCGCGCGGCGGCGCTGTACGCCCGGCTCGGCTACGCCCCCGTCGTCGCGTACACGGACCGCTGGAGCTGGACGGACGCGGACGGGCGCCCGCACGACGAGGCCGACCCGTGCACCTTCCTGGTCAGGGAGCTCACGGCGCCGGACGCCTGAGCGGGGGCTCCAGGACCCCGCTGAGGGCCTCCGCGACGGCCGCCGCGATCCTGGCGTGGCCCCGGTCGTTCGGGTGCAGTCCGTCCGCCAGGTGCTCCGGGCCGAGCAGGGGCCGCCCCGGGAGGACCAGGAGCCGTGTGTCGCCCTCGGCCGCCAGGTCCCGGCCGGCCCGCTCCATGGCCCTGCGCAGCTCCGTGAGGGTCGCTCCGAGGACGTTGCGGGTGTGCTCGGCCGCCGGGCGCAGCACGGGCGAGACGATCATCAGCGGGGTGTCCGGGTGCCCTTGCCGGACCAGGCCCACGAAGGCCCGGACGGTGGCGTAGAGCCAGTCGGCCGTCGCGGGCACCGTGGACCAGCAGTTGGTGCCGAACGCGAGGGTGATCACCTCGCCGGGGAGCCGCGCCAGGTGTTCGGCGAGCGGGAGTTCGCCGCGTGCCCCGCCCGCGTACCCGAGGTTCACCGCGTCGAGGCCGAGGAGCCGTCCCGCCGTGGCCGGCCAGGAGTGGGCGGGGCGGGTCGACCACCAGCCCTCGGTGATGGAGTCGCCGTGGACCAGCCAGCGGGGCTGCGCGGGGGCGGGGGAGAGGGCCCCGCCGACGGCCCGCAGGGCGAGCGGCACCGGTGCCTGGCCCTCCGGGAGGTGGACGGTGAAGACGCCGCCGCCCGGGGGCAGCGGGAGCGTGACGGTGGCCTCGGGGGCCGGGGCGGCACAGGCCTCGCCGACGAGCCGCGTACCGCTCCAGAGCGCGAAGCAGTGGCGGAGTCCGGCGAGCGGGTCGTCGGGCTCAGGGACGGCCGCCCGGTAGCGCAGCCGCACCGCGCGCGTGCCGGGGGCGGCCGTGAACTCCACTCGTACGCCGATGGGCAGCGCGGCCCGCTCGGCGACGTCCCACGGCAGCCGTTCCAGGTCGTCGGGATCGGCGCGTACCGGCCGGTTCCCGTCCAGCCAGGCCGTACCGCGCAGGAACGGCGCCGGGTCGAGCCAGCCCACCTCCGCCTCCGATCGGGGGGTCGTCGTGGGCTCGCAGCGTGGGTCACGGGGCATGAGGAGTCAATGCTCGCGGGAGCCCGGTTCACACCCCCAATGTGTGGATTCATGCGGGGGAGCGCAATGTTTCCCCGTCTGCGACCCGAGCGCGCAATGATCATTCGGCAGTGCGCAACAACCCTGCATTACGAGTGCGAACCTCTGCCCCTTAGGCTCATGCCTCGTACCAGGAGTGGCGGGGACCGCCTGCTCGGCGGTTCCCCTCCCCCGTGGGCCTCTTTCGTCATGCCCACGCACCGCTGCGGTCCCACGTCACGACGACAGGCAGCGATAAGGAGCCTCCGCAGTGCTGGACCATGGCGCAGCCCCACCGGTCGAGGAATCGGCCACCCGCAAGACCTCCGCTCTCGGCGCACTGACCCGGCGCAAGCCGGTGGAACAGCTGGTCGCAGAGGGTGGGCAGGGCGAGGGTGGCAATCTCCGCCGCTCGCTCTCCATGTGGCAGCTGACCATGATCAGCATCGGTGCCACGCTCGGCACCGGCATCTTCGTCGTCCTCGGTGACGCCGTTCCGAAGGCAGGCCCCGCGGTCACCGTCGCCTTCGTCATCGCCGGCCTCACGGCGCTCTTCTCCGCCCTCTCGTACGCCGAGCTGGCCGGCTCCATACCGGTCGCGGGTTCCTCCTACTCGTACGCTTACGCAACGATGGGCGAACTCGTCGCCTGGGTCTGCGGCTGGTGCCTGGTCCTGGAGTACGGCGTCTCGGTCGCCGCCGTGGCCGTCGGCTGGGGCGAGTACCTCAACGAGCTGCTCGACGGAACGATCGGGGTCACCATCCCCGACGCGCTCTCCTCCGCCCCGGGCGAGGGCGGTTTCATCAACCTGCCCGGCCTGATCGTCGTCCTGCTCGCGATGGTCTTCCTGCTCGGTGGCGCCCGCGAGTCCGCCGTCGTCAACACCATCATGGTCTTCGTGAAGATCGCCGCGCTGGTGCTCTTCTGCGCCATCGGCTTCATGGGCTTCAAGTCCGGCAACTACGCCGACTTCATGCCGCTCGGCATGGCCGGCGTCAGCGCCGCCGGCGCGAGCCTCTTCTTCTCCTACATCGGCTTCGACGCCGCCTCCACCGCCGGTGAGGAGGCGAAGGACCCGAAGCGCGACCTGCCCCGCGCGATCATGCTCTCGCTGCTCATCGTCACCGTGCTCTACGTCCTGGTCGCGGCCGTCGCGGTCGGTGCGTGGAACTGGAAGGACTTCGACGGCTCCGAGGCCACTCTCGCCGCGATCATGAACGACGTCAGCGGCCAGAAGTTCTGGGGCACCCTGCTCGCCGCCGGCGCCGTCATCTCGATCGCCAGCGTCGTCCTCACCGTCCTCTACGGCCAGACCCGCGTGCTCTTCGCGATGTCCCGCGACGGCCTCGTCCCCAAGGTCTTCGGGAAGGTCAACGCCAAGACCGGCACCCCGAGGGTCAACACCGTCCTCGTGTCGCTGTTCTGCGGCGCCCTCGCCTCCGTCATCCCGCTGGGCAAGCTCGTCGACGCCACCAGCATCGGCACCCTGTTCGCCTTCGCCCTGGTCAACATCGCGGTGATCGTGCTGCGCCGCACCCGCCCGACCATGGACCGCACCTTCCGCGTGCCGCTCGGCTGGACCTTCCCGATCCTGGGCTTCCTGTTCTGCGTGTACAACATGTTCAGCCTGGACTCGGTCACCTGGGTGGTCTTCGGTTGCTGGATGGCCGCGGGCCTCGTGTTCTACTTCCTGTACGGCATGCGCCGCTCCCGACTGGCCTCCGCGCCGACCGTGGCAGAGACCTCAGCAGAGAAGTGATCCACCCGTAGTGCGACTCAACGACCTCGACGAACGCATCGTCCACGCCCTCGCGGAAGACGCCCGCCGCAGCTACGCCGACATCGGCTCGCTCGTCGGACTCTCCGCCCCCGCCGTGAAGCGGCGTGTGGACCGGCTCAGGGCCGAGGGCGCCATCACCGGATTCACCGTACGGGTGGACCCGGCGGCGCTCGGCTGGGAGACCGAGGGCTTCGTCGAGATCTACTGTCGCCACAACACCTCGCCGGACGACATCCGGCGAGGTCTGGAGCGGTACCCTGAGGTGGTGTCCGCGTCGACCGTCACTGGTGACGCGGACGCCGTCGTCCAGGTCTTCGCCTCGGACATGCGCCACTTCGAGCGGGTCCTGGAGCGGATCGCGGGCGAGCCCTTCGTGGAGCGCACCAAGTCCGTCCTTGTGCTGTCGCCGCTGCTGCGGCGCTTCTCCTCGGGCTCGCCCGCGTAACCCCTGCGGGGACGCCGGCTGTCGGGGCGGCGCGGGCCGTGGTTCCCGCACCGCCCCTCGCCCGCCCACCCCCGTGGGGCGGTCCGACGCGCGCGGCCGGCGATCTACTTCGTCGGGTAGTCGAACTTCCACGGCAGGACCTGGAAGTCGCCGGTGCCGGCCTTGACCCGCTCGTACGGCGCCGCGGCGTTGCACGGGGGCACCTCGTCCTTCGTCGGGTTCGAGGCGAGCCAGCTGTAGCCGAGCCGGTCGTGCCGGCCGTCGTCGTGCACCGACACGCCGACCCGCTTGTGCAGGAGCCCCGGCACGTCGGTCTTGGTGACGATGCCCGTCACGGTGGCCACCTTGCCGCCCGTCGCCAGGCAGTCGACCTTCACCTCTGCGGAGCCGCCCTCGCCGTTCTTGTAGTGGCTGTAGCGGAAGGTGCCGGTGGCGGCCAGCGCGTCGTTCCGGTTCTTGTGGGCGAGGTGCGCGTCGAACGTGAACGTGATGTCGTCCCCGGCCGGCCGGTACAGCTTCGCCGAACCGGTCAGGGCCGCGGCCTCCGTGACGGCGGCCTGGGCCGGGGCGGGGCGGTGGCTGTCGTCCGCAGAGGCGGCGGCCATGCCCCCGGCCCCCAGGGTGAGCAGAACGGCGGCGGAGACGGCGACGATCTTCGTACGACGGTTCATGGCCAAGCGGTCCTTTCGGCAGGTCGTCCGGGGTTCTCCGGACGACCACCACTCTTCCGCGGCCCCCGCCGCCGGGCGTCGAGCCGCAGGACGGTTCCGCCTCCGCCGCGCGGCGGAGAGGGACCGCGACCCCGGTCGGAGCCGTACGCAACGAATCGCCGCCCGCACGGCCGATCGCGCAACGGTTCGACGGTCGGTCCGCAACGCTGCCGTCTTGTCCCGGCCGAGCGCGAAACCGTACCGTTTTTGACGTCTTCCCCCTGTACTTCGACCCCCGAGGATCACGCATGCCCGCGCTGCGCACCGCCCTGCTCCAGAGCTCCGGTGAACTCGGTGACGTGGCCGCCAACCTCAAGATCCTCGACGAGGCCGCCGGCCGCGCCGCCGCGGCCGGTGCCGGACTGCTGCTCGCCCCCGAGCTCTTCCTCACCGGGTACGCCATCGGCGCCGACATCGCGCGCCTGGCCGAGCCGGCCGACGGCCCCTCCGCCCGCGCCGTCGCGGCGATCGCCGTGCGCCACGGCCTGGCCGTCGGCTACGGCTACCCGGAGCGGGACACCGGGCAGCACGGTGTCCTGTACAACTCCGCGCAGCTCATCGGCGCCGACGGCGTCTCGCTCGCGCGGTACCGGAAGACCCACCTCTTCGGAGACTTCGAGCTGAAGTGGTTCACCCCCGGTGACCGTGCCGTCGTCCAGGCGGAGCTCGACGGCCTCACCGTCGGCATGATGATCTGCTACGACGTCGAGTTCCCCGAGAACGTGCGGGCGCACGCGCTGGCCGGTACGGACCTCCTCCTCGTACCGACCGCGCTCATGCACCCCGCCGAGGTCGTACCCCTGTCCGTGGTGCCGGTCCGCGCCTTCGAGAACCAGCTCTACATCGCGTACGCCAACCGGACCGGCCCGGAGGGCGCGTTCGAGTTCGTCGGCCTCTCCGCCCTCGCGGGACCCGACGGCACCGCCCGGGCCCGCGCCGGGCGCGGCGAGGACCTCGTCCTCGGCGATGTCGACCCGGCCTTCCTCGCGGCCTCCCGCGAGGAGAACCCCTACCTCCGCGACCGGCGCCCGGGCCTCTACGGCTCACTCGTCTGAGCCGCCCCGCCCCACTCGCGCAGTCGCCAGGCCTCACCCTCTTTTCCGTGCAAGGAGTCCGTACCCCATGACGTCCACGGTGCCCACGACCGCCGTCCCCCACAGCGACGGCCAGCCGCCGATCACCATGTTCGGTCCGGACTTCCCGTACGCCTACGACGACTTCCTGGCCCACCCGGCCGGGCTCGGCCAGATACCGGCGACCGAGCACGGCACCGAGGTCGCCGTCATCGGCGGCGGGCTCTCCGGCATCATCGCCGCGTACGAGCTGATGAAGATGGGCCTCAAGCCCGTCGTCTACGAGGCCGACCAGATCGGCGGCCGGCTGCGCACCGTCGGCTTCGAGGGCACCGCCACCGAGGGCCTCACCGCCGAGATGGGCGCCATGCGCTTCCCGCCCTCCTCGACCGCGCTCCAGCACTACATCGACCTGGTCGGCCTGGAGACCACGCCCTTCCCGAACCCGCTGGCCGAGACGACCCCCTCGACCGTCGTCGACCTCAAGGGCGAGTCGCACTACGCCACCACCGTCGACGACCTCCCGCAGGTCTACCGCGACGTGATGAACGCGTGGAACGCCTGCCTCGACGAGGGCGCCGACTTCTCCGACATGAACCAGGCCATGCGCGAGCGCGACGTCCCGCGCATCCGCGAGATCTGGTCGAAGCTCGTCGAGAAGCTCGACAACCAGACCTTCTACGGCTTCCTCTGCGAGTCGGAGTCCTTCAAGTCCTTCCGCCACCGCGAGATCTTCGGCCAGGTCGGATTCGGCACCGGCGGCTGGGACACCGACTTCCCCAACTCCATCCTGGAGATCCTCCGCGTCGTCTACACCGAGGCGGACGACCACCACCGCGGCATCGTCGGCGGCTCGCAGCAGCTGCCGCTGCGCCTGTGGGAGCGCGAGCCGGAGAAGATCGTCCACTGGGCGCAGGGCACCTCGCTCAGCTCCCTGCACGAGGGCACCCCGAAGCCGGCCGTGACCCGGCTGAACCGGACCGCCGGCAACCGGATCACCGTCACCGACGCCTCCGGCGACATCCGCACCTTCCAGGCGGCGATCTTCACCGCCCAGTCCTGGATGCTGCTCTCCAAGATCGCCTGTGACGACTCGCTCTTCCCGATCGACCACTGGACGGCGATCGAGCGCACCCACTACATGGAGTCCTCGAAGCTCTTCGTCCCGGTCGACCGGCCGTTCTGGCTGGACAAGGACGAGGAGACCGGCCGTGACGTGATGTCGATGACGCTGACCGACCGGATGACCCGCGGCACGTACCTCCTGGACGACGGTCCGGACAAGCCGGCCACGATCTGTCTGTCGTACACCTGGTGCGACGACAGCCTGAAGTGGCTGCCGCTGTCCGCGAACGAGCGGATGGAGGTCATGCTGAAGTCGCTCGGCGAGATCTACCCGAAGGTCGACATCCGGAAGCACATCATCGGCAACCCGGTGACGGTCTCCTGGGAGAACGAGCCCTACTTCATGGGCGCGTTCAAGGCGAACCTGCCCGGGCACTACCGCTACCAGCGGCGCCTTTTCACCCACTTCATGCAGGACCGGCTGCCCGAGGACAAGCGGGGCATCTTCCTCGCGGGCGACGACATCTCCTGGACGGCCGGCTGGGCCGAGGGTGCGGTGCAGACGGCGCTCAACGCGGTGTGGGGCGTGATGCACCACTTCGGCGGAGGCACCGACGCCACCAACCCGGGTCCGGGCGACGTGTACGACGAGATCGCCCCGGTCGAGCTGCCGGAGGACTGATCCCCGTACGGATCGGGGCCCGGCCGGGTCCACCACGGCCCGGCCGGTTCAGGGCCTGGTCAGGGGCGTGAGGAGCATCCGCCCCACCAGGCCCACCGAGCGGTCGAGGCGTTCCGTGAACTCCTCGGCCAGCTCGGGCAGGCCGCGCAGTTGCCACAGCGAGCGCGCCGCCAGCCAGGCCCCGTCGCGGGCCCGGTCGAGGCTCCAGCAGCCGAGCAGATGGGTCAGCGGGTCCGCGATCTCCAGGAGGTCCGGGCCCGGCATCAGTTCCTCCCGGATGCGCTCCTCCAGGAGGACCAGGACGTCGCCGACCCGGTCGAACTCGTCCTCCAGGTCGGCGGGCGCGCACTCCAGGACCCGGCAGGTGTCGACCACCGCGAGGGCCAGGTCGTGGCCGATGTGGGCGTTGATCCCGGCCAGCGCGAACTGCAGCGGCCGTACGCCGGGATGGCGGCGGTAGCGGAACAGCGGCCGCCAGCAGGCGGGGGAGGGGCGGCCGGTCGCGGCCGCGTCGACCGCGGTCAGGTACCGCTCGGCGAACCGCACGTCGAGGGTCGTGGCGGCACGCCGGTCGGCGAAGCCGCCCGCCTCGATGGCGTGGCCGATCTCCTCGGTGACGGTCAGATAGACCCGGTTGAAGACGGCGACCCCGTCGGCCGGATGCCAGGCCGAGCGGAACGCCCGCATCCGGTCCACCACGGGGTCGACCGCGAGGAACGGGCCGGGCTGCCGCCCGACCCGCTGTGTCTGTTCGCTCTGCCCGATCTGCTGGGTCTGCGCCATGCGGGCAGGCTCCCAGTCGCCGGGCGCGGGAGGGAACTCCTCCGGCCCGGCTTACCCAGAACGGGCGAATCACTCAGTTCTTCGACAGCGGCTCGTCGCCGGACGTGCTCTCGCCGGACGTGCCCTCACCGGGCGTGCCCTCGTACGAGCTGGTGCCGGAGTCGAGGAGCGGCTCCTGCTGCTTGAGGTGGGCCGGGGCGAAGGCCCGCAGCACGTGGTAACCGGTGATGACGACGATCGTGCCGAGCGCGATGCCGCCCAGCTCGAAGGTGTCCGTGAACGTCAGCTTCACCCCGCCGACGCCGATGATGATGCCCGCGGCGGCCGGGACCAGGTTCAGCGGGTTGCGCAGGTCGACCTTGGCGTTGATCCAGATCTGGGCGCCGAGCAGGCCGATCATGCCGTACAGGATCACGGTGATGCCGCCGAGGACACCACCGGGGATGGCGGCGACGACCGCGCCGAACTTCGGGCAGAGACCGAAGAGCAGGGCGAAGCCGGCGGCGGCCCAGTAGGCGGCCGTCGAGTAGACCCGGGTGGCGGCCATGACGCCGATGTTCTCGGAGTACGTGGTGTTCGGCGGGCCGCCCACGGCTGTGGACAGCATCGAGGCGGCGCCGTCGGCGGCGATCGCGGTGCCGAGCTGGTCGTCCAGCGGGGTGCCGGTCATCTCGCCGACGGCCTTGACGTGTCCGGCGTTCTCGGCGATCAGGGCGATGACGACGGGCAGCGCGACCAGGATCGCGGACCATTCGAAGCTCGGGCCGTGGAACGAGGGCAGACCGACCCAGTCGGCCTGGGAGACACCGGAGAGGTCGAGCCGCCAGTGGTCGGTGACCTGCCCGCTCGCGGACATCGAGTTGATCTTGCCGAAGACCAGGTCGAAGATCCACGAGATGCCGTAGCCGAAGATCAGGCCGAGGAAGATCGCGATCCGGGACCAGAAGCCGCGCAGACAGACGACGGCGAGGCCGGTGAACAGCATCACGAGGAGCGCCGTCCACTGGTCCTGCGGCCAGTACGTCGCCGCGGTGACCGGGGCCAGGTTGAAGCCGATCAGCATGACGACGGCGCCGGTCACGATCGGCGGCATCGCCGCGTGGATGATCCGCGCGCCGAACTTCCTGACCGCGAGACCGGCGAGGAAGAGCACCGCGCCGACGACGAGGACCGCGCCGGTCACGGTGGCGCTGGTGCCGCCGGAGGCCCGGATCGCGGCGGCGACGCCGACGAACGAGAGCGAGCAGCCCAGGTAGGAGGGGACGGTGCCGCGGGTCGCGAGGAGGAAGATCGCGGTCGCGAAACCGGACATCATGATCGCGAGGTTCGGGTCGAGCCCCATGAGCACCGGAGCGACGAACGACGCCCCGAACATGGCGACCACGTGCTGGGCGCCGAGCCCGACCGTACGGGGCCAGGAGAGCCGTTCGTCCGGGCGGACGACGGCTCCCGGAGCGGGTGTCTTCCCGTCGCCGTGCAAGGTCCAGCGCACGCCGAGGTTCATGAGGTGGCTCCCGTTCTCCGGTTCCGGCGGCCGTGTCGTGACCGCAAAAGATCAGCCACATGGTATGCGCCGCCCGGGCCCGCGGACGTTCGCCCCGGGCCCGGTCCCCCTGCCCGCGGGCCCGGAACCCCTACCCGACGGGCCCCGGGGCCTTCTCCGGGGCCGGCTTCGCCGGTGCGGCCTTCCGCTCGCCCGGCCTGAGGACGCCCGCGCCCACGACGAGCCCCAGGGCGAGCAGGGTGACCAGGCCGAACGAGAAGACCAGCGAGGTCGCGTCGGCGATGCCGCCGATCGCCGAGGGCGCGATGAGCCCCGAGGTGTACGTGATGGTGGCGACGCCCGCGATGGCCTGGCTCGGGTTCGGGCCGCTGCGCCCCGCCGCGGCGAAGGCGAGCGGGACGACGACCGCGACCCCGAGTCCGATGAGCCCGAATCCGGCCATGGCGACGGCGGCGTGCGGGGCGAGGACGACCAGGACCCCGCCGAGGGTGGCGACGGCCCCGCCGACCCGTACCGTACGGACCGCGCCGAAGCGGTCCACGACCCGGTCCCCGGCCAGCCGCGCGACGGTCATCGTCAGCGCGAAGGCGGTGGTGGAGGCGGCCGCGAGCCCGGCGGAGCTGCCCAGCTCGTCCCGGAGGTAGACGGCCGACCAGTCGAGGCTGGCGCCCTCCGCGAACACCGCGCAGAAGCCGATCGCGCCGATGATCAGCGCGGACTTCGGCGGCAGCGAGAAGCGCGGGGGCGGCTCCTCGTCCGGTGTGCTGCGCATGTCCAGGACGCCCTGGCAGAAGACCAGGCCGAGGGCGGTGAGGACCAGGGCCGCGATCAGGTGGTGGAGCCGGGCGTCGCCGCCGAGGTGGGCGGCGACCGTGCCGGCGGCGGAGCCGATGAGGGCGCCCGCGCTCCACATGCCGTGCAGGCTCGACATGATGGACTTGCCGAGCCGGTTCTCGGTCTCGACCCCGAGCGCGTTCATCGCCACGTCGGACATCCCGGCGGTCGCGCCGTACACGAACAGCGCGGCGCACAGGCCCCAGACGTTCGGGGCGAGCGAGGGCAGCGTCAGGGCGAGCGTCCAGAGGGTGAGCAGGCCGCGCAGGGCCGTGCGGGCGCCGAACCGGTGGGACACGGCCCCGGCCAGCGGCATCGCGACGGAGGCGCCGAGGGCCGGGAAGGCGAGCGCGAGTCCGAGCTGCCCGGCGCTCACGCCCGCGTGCTCCTGGATCCAGGGGATGCGGGTCGCGAAACTGCCGGTGACGGAGCCGTGGACGCAGAAGACGGCGGCGACGGCGAAGCGCGCCCGCCGCAGGCGATCGGTGCTGGTGACGGTCTCCGCCGCCATGGGCCCTCCCTGGGTGGTGATGTGGCATGGCCGGGTGGTGCGGCCGTAAACTATCAGGAACCCTGCCTGATAAATAGACCGCAGGACGGCCTCCGTACCCGAGCGCGTCTGAGAGGATCGCCGCATGGCCGCATCCCCGAGCACCGCACGAGCCATCAACGACCGGTTCGCCCTGCGACTGCTCCAGGACGAAGGCCCGTTGACGGCCACTCAGCTCAAGACCCTCACCGGACTCTCCCGGCCCACCGTCGCCGACCTCGTCGAGCGGCTCCAGGGCTCCGGACTCGTCCATGTCGTCGGGGAGTCCGGAGCCGAACGCCGGGGGCCCAACGCCAGGCTGTACGGACTCGTCGCCGACCGGGCGCACCTCGCCGCCCTCGACGTACGGACCCGTTCGGTCTCCGTGACCGTCGCCGACCTGCTCGGCACCACCCTCGCCGAGGCCTCCGTGCCCGTCGGCGACGACAGCGACACCGGACCCGCCGTCGAGAAGGCGGTCGCGCTCCTGGAGCGGACCGTGAAGGAAGCGGGCGCGGACCGGCTGCACAGCGTGGCCGTCGGCGCCCCCGGCCTCATCGACCCGGCCACCGGCGAACTCCGCGACTCCACGGGACTGCCCGCCTGGCACCGGCGGCTCGTCGGCGTCCTCCAGGAACGGCTGCCCGCGCACGTCCTCGTCGAGAACGAGACCAACCTCGCCGCCGTCGCCGAACTGCGCGAGGGCGCGGCCCGCGACCGCGAGGACTTCGTCCTGCTCTGGCTCGGCCAGGGCGTCGGCGCGGCCCTCGTCCTCGGCGGGCGACTGCGCCGCGGGGCCTCCGGCGGCGCGGGCGAGATCGGCTTCCTGCCCGTGCCCGGCACCTCGGGCCTCCCCTCGGCCACCGGCTGCGACGGCGGCTTCCACGAGCTGGCCTGCGCTGCGGCCGTCGAGTCCCTGGCCGCCGCCCACGGCCTCACGGCAGCGGAGGCGCTGACCTCGGGGGACGTCGGGGCGGAGGGCCCCGCCACGGGGACGGCGCCGGCTTCGGGTCATGCCGCCTTCCTCGACGCCCTGGCCCGCCGCCTCGCCCTCGGTGCGGCCGCCGTCGTCTCGGTCCTCGACCCCGGCTGCGTGGTCCTCGCCGGGGAGACCGGACACCAGGGCGGCGCCGCGCTCGCCGCGCGCGTGGAGGCCGAACTCGCCGCCCTCTCCCCGCTCCGTACGGAGGTCCGCGCGACGGCCCTGGGCGGTGCGGCGGTGCTGCGCGGCGCCCTGCTCCTGGCCCGGGACACCGCGCAGGACGCGCTCTTCGGGGCGCCGACGGCGGGACTGTAGAACGGCGGGACTCCGGAACGCGGCCTTGGGGCACACCAGGGCCTCGGGCGGACCAGGCCCTCAGGCGCCCGTCGCCGCCCCGCCCGGCCCGCCCGCCCCGCCGAACCGCCGCGCCAGGAACTCGTCGAACGTCACGTGCCCCACCGCGCGGTCCGGCGCCAGGTGCTCGCCGCGCCGCAGCCCCCGGTAGACCCTGCCCGGCAACGGCACCTCGACGAGACGGCGCCGGCGGCTGCTCGCCCGCAGATAGGAGCGGGCCAGCTCGACGAAGGTCCGGATCTCGGGGCCGCCCATGTCCTCCACCCGGCCCGCCGGCGGCCCCGCGGCCAGCGCGGCGAGGCGCGCGGCCGCCTCCGTCACCTCCAGGGGCTGGTCCCGTACCTCCTTGGGCAGCAGCATCACGGGGGGCTTGGCCAGCCCCTGGAGCAGCTGGAGGACCAGGTCGTGGAACTGGGTGGTGCGCAGCAGCGTCCAGCCGATGCCCGAGCCCTGGATCATGCGCTCCACCGCGTACTTGGTGCGGTAGTAGCCGAGCGGCACCCGGTCGACGCCTATGATGGAGATGTAGAGCAGATGCGGCACCCCGGCGCGCCGGGCCGCCTCGATCAGGATGCGGGCCGCGTCCCTGTCGCCGCGCAGGATGTTGCTGCAGTGGACGACCGCGTCGACCCCGTCGACGGCCCGGTCGAGCAGCGGCCCGCCCTGCCGGAGGTCGACCGCGTACGGCGGTGAGTGCCTGCTGAGGACCCGTACGTCGTGGCCGTCCGCGCGCAGCCGCTCACAGACGGGCCGGCCGAGGGTTCCCGTGCCACCGGTCACCAGGATCGTGCTCATGTCTCAAGCCTGACCGTCCTCGGCCTCCTCCGCACACGCGGAGGCGCCGCGCCCCGGACAGGGGGGCGCGGCGCTGGGGGGAGCCCGGCGGCGGCAAGGGCCGTGAGATTCCGCCGCCGGGGGTTCGGAGGGGGTGCGTCAGCAGGGACCCAGGTCCTTCCAGACACCCCACTCGCCGGTCGTGCCCGGCGTCTCGTTCTGGGTCCACCACTGGGCCTTGTACTTGCGGCCGTTGTGGGAGACCTCGTTGCCCGCGTTGTAGACCGTGCCCGCCACGTACGCCGGGACCGTGCCGCAGCCGGTGGGCGGCGTCGTCGGAGGCGTGGTCGGGGGAGTCGTGGGCGGGGTCGTCGGAGGCGTGGTGGGCGGCGTCGTCGGCGGGGTGGTCGGCGGGGTCGTCGTGCCCGGCTCCACCACCGTCGTTCCACGCGCCAGGTCACCGGCGAGGGCGTACGTCGTGCCGTTGATGTTCACCGTCCAGTTGGAGGGGGTGGACACCGGCAGGTAGTAGTTGAACGCCAGGTCGACCGTGGCGCCCGGGGCCAGCGACTGCCAGGCCGGGAGCTTCAGGGAGACGCGGTGGAAGTCGCCCTTCAGGCCGCCCACGTTGCTGCCCGTGTGGTCGCTGCTGATCACCTTGGTGCCGAAGCCCGACTGGTCGGAGGCGTTGGCCGGGGCCGACGTCCCGTAGTCGAACTGGAACTCCGTGCCGCCCGGGAGGGCGGTCGCCGTGTTGTTGGTGATCTTGATCTTCGGGGTGATCGGGTAGTTCGAGTCGCCCAGCTTGAACTCGGTGAACTGCGCGTCGATCTTCACGGCCTTGGTGGGCAGGGTCGCGTTGGACTTCTTCGCGCCGTACGGGGTGGCCGCCTTGAACTTGTCGTACATCAGCGAGGTGAGGGTCGAGCCCATCTCGTACTGGCCCTTGGCGGCGTTCCAGGCGTAGTCGCCGGCCATCTCCCAGACCATCGTGCCGCCGATGCCCTTGTTGACCACGTAGTCGGCCTTGGCGGCCACCGACTGCTCGTCCTCGGTGGAGAGGAAGACCTTCTTCTGCGCGTTCCACAGCCACGGCGCGACCAGGGTCGAGTCGTACTTGCGGGCGTAGGTGCCGGTCAGGGTGGTGTTCGCCGGGAAGCCGTACTGCGTGACGTAGTCGCCGACGATCCCCTTCTCGAGGTTCTTGGCGTGCCACATCGGGTTGGAGCCTGCGGGCGACTCGACACCGTTGGTGTCCTTGTCGTGCCACAGGTTGTCGATGCCGGTGGCGCCGTCACCGCACTTGGTCAGACCGGCTCCGGCCGGGCAGGTGGTCGCGGAGGCCTTGCCCCACAGACCGTCGGTGCCGCCCTGCACGTTCTTGTGGCCGCGAGTGTAGTAGGGCAGGCCGATGTTGATCCGGCCGGCCGGCATCGAGCCGCGGAAGTAGTGGTACGCCCAGTCGGTGTTGAGGTACCCGATGTTGCCGTACTGCGCCGAGCCGTAGACGTTGGCGGCGGCGAGCTCGCCGTCCTTGCCGTCGTCGAAGAGGGAGGCGTTGGGCCCGACGTACTCGTTCCAGGCGCCGTGCAGGTCGTAGGACATGATGTTGACGTAGTCCAGATACTTCTGCATCTGGAAGGTCTCCATGCCCCGCAGCAGGTAGCCGGAGGAGGGGGCGGCGACGGTCAGCAGGTAGTGCTTGCCGTCGGCGGCGCCCGCCGCGTCGAGCTTCTCGCGCAGGGACTTCATGAGGGCCGCGTAGCCCTGCACGAGTCCGGCGCGGCGCGCGTTGGCGAGCTGCCAGTCGAGCGGGTTTCCGGCGTCCTTCATGGTCGTCGGGTACTCGTAGTCGATGTCGACGCCGTTGAAGCCGTACTTGCGGATGAAGTCGACGGACGAGGCGGCGAAGGTGTCGATCCCGGCCTGGTTGACCGAACCGTCGGCGTTGGTCGCCATCGAGTAGAAGCCGCCGGAGTTGACCCGGTCACCGTTGTCCGCGAAGTAGCCGCCGGTCTCGGCCCAGCCGCCGACCGAGATCAGCGTCTTCACGTTCGGGTGCTGCTTCTTGTATTTGTTGAGCAGGTTGAAGTGGCCCTTGTAGGCGTACGCGGGGTCCATCTCGGCGCCTGCGACACCGGGCCAGGTCATCCCGGTGGCCGCGTTGTTCGGACCGTCCGTGCCGACGGAGAGCTTGTTGTCCCCGCCGATGTGGCCGAAGGCGTAGTTGATGTGGGTGATCTTCTCCCACGGGATGTCCTTGGCCAGGTAGGCGGGCTGCCCGTTCTTGCCGTCGCGCCAGCCGGTGAAGTAGCCGATGACCCGGCGCTGGTGGTCCGCGCCCATCTTCTCGCGGCCCTCGGTGTCGTAGACCGAGCAGTAGGGGACGTCGACGCCCGGGGTCTTGTAGAGCCCGTCGGGGCGACAGGACTCGTTGTCGGCCGCGTACGAGACGCCGCCGGAGAGGGAGCTGAGCAGAAGTCCGGCGACCGCCGCGCCGGAAGCGAGCAGCGAGGCCCTCTTCGTGGTGGGGGACAACACGATCGGTTCCTCCTGGGGAGGTGGGTAAACACAACGAACAAGGGGGTGGGTCGTGTTGGGCCCGTGGAGTGCGCACCCCGCCGGACCGTTCCTCGGAGGTGACACGGAGATTAAGAGGACTAGACCAGTGCGTCAATAGGTCTGGACCAAAGAAGAGTTCTATGGAACTCTGTGAGCCAGACCACAGGAACTCGGCCACGTCGCCCCCCGCGGGTCGTGGCAGACTGGCCCTGTATCAGCAGCAGCGCACTCCGGGGTCGGTGTAATTCCGAACCGGCGGTATAGTCCGCGACCCGTCCGCAGCCAGCGGCCGGTTGACCAGGTGGAATTCCTGGACCGACGGTGAAAGTCCGGATGGGAGGCAGTGCGCGGCGGGCGACCCCTGTCAGGGGTGTGCCGGCCGTACGTCCGCTGGTCGCCGTATCGACACCGATCGGCGTACCCGCAGGACCTCGGCCTCGGCGCACCCTGCGCGAGGCGTCTTTCCGCTCTCTGTCGACATCGACAGGCCCCGGAGTCCGTGCCCGAAGAGGCAGGAGGACCCGGTGGCCCAGCAGGCCGACATCACCGCCATGCGACGCGCCGTCGAGCTCGCCGCACGCGGTCTCGGCGCCACGAGCCCCAACCCGGTCGTCGGGTGCGTCATCACCGACGCCTCCGGACACGTGGTCGGCGAAGGCTTCCACCAGCGCGCCGGCGGCCCCCACGCCGAGGTCCACGCCCTGCGCGAGGCAGGCGTCCTCGCCCGCGGCGGAACCGCCTACGTCACCCTCGAACCCTGCAACCACACCGGCCGCACCGGCCCCTGCGCCCAGGCCCTGATCGAGGCCGGGGTCAGCCGCGTCGTGTACGCCGTCGGCGACCCGAACCCGCAGGCCACCGGCGGTGCCGACACCCTGCGCGCCGCGGGGGTCGAGGTCGGACAGGGCCTCCTGGAGGCCGAGGCCGAGGCCGGCAACATCGCCTGGCTCACCTCCGTACGCCACGGCCGTCCCTTCGTCCGCTGGAAGTACGCCGCCACCCTCGACGGCCGGATCGCCGCCGCCGACGGCACCTCCCGCTGGATCACCTCCGCCGAGTCCCGCGCCGACGTCCACCGGCTGCGCGCCGAGGCCGACGCCGTCGTGGTCGGCTCCGGCACCGCCCGCGCGGACGACCCCCATCTCGCCGTACGCGGCATCGAAGGGGCCGTCCAGCCGCTCCGGGTCGTCGTCGACACCGAGGCGACCGCCGTGAAGCCCGGCGCACGCGTCCTGGACGACGCGGCCCCCACCCTGATCGCGATCGCGGAGGACGCCGGGACCTCCCTCGACGACACCGACGTCGTACGCCTCCCCAGGGCCGAGCGCGGCCTGTCCGTACCCGCCCTCCTGGACGCCCTCCACGCGCGCGGCGTCCGCTCCGTCCTCCTCGAAGGCGGCCCCACCCTCGCGGGCGCCTTCGTCGCCGCGGGCGCCGTCGACCAGGTCGTCGGCTACCTCGCCCCCGTCCTCCTCGGCGCCGGCCCCCACGCGCTCGCCGACGCAGGAATCAGCACCATCACCGAAGCGTTGCGGCTCGACGTCAACGAGACCGTGCGCGTCGGACCCGACCTCCGCGTCACCGCCACCCCGCACCTCACCGCCACCCTCAAGGGAGCCTGACCGTGTTCACCGGAATCGTCGAAGAACTGGGCGAGGTCACCGCCGTCGAGCAGCTGGAGGACGCCTCCCGCTTCCGCCTGCGCGGCCCCCTGGTCACGGAAGGCGCCCAGCACGGCGACTCCATCGCCGTCAACGGTGTCTGTCTCACGGTCGTCGAGTTCGGCGACGGCGAGTTCACCGCCGACGTCATGGCCGAGACCCTCAAGCGGTCCAGCCTCGGCGCCCTGGAGGTCGGCTCCCGCGTCAACCTGGAGCGGCCCATGGCCGTCGGCGGCCGCCTCGGCGGTCACATCGTCCAGGGCCACGTGGACGGCACCGGCACGATCCTGGAGCGCACCCCGTCCGAGCACTGGGAACTCGTCAAGGTCGGCCTGCCCGCCCACCTCTCCCGGTACGTCGTCGAGAAGGGCTCGATCACGGTCGACGGCGTCAGCCTCACCGTCGTCGAGGTCACCGACGACTGGTTCACCATCAGCCTCATCCCCACCACCCTCGACCTGACCACGCTCGGCATCAAGCAGGCCGGCGACCCGGTCAACCTCGAAGTGGACGTCATTGCCAAGTACGTCGAGCGGCTGCTCGGCCAGAACGCCAAGGAGAGCGACAAGTGAGCTGGCTCAACTCCGAGGCCTTCAGCGCCTTCGGTCAGCACATCATGTGGTCCGACATGATCGGCAACACGATCGGACTCATAGCCCTCGCGCTCGGCTGGCGCCGCTCCATCCTCACCTGGCCCGCCCAGCTGCTCTCCGGCCTGATCCTCGTCGGCGCCTACGCCTCCGCCCACCTCTCCGGCGGCGTCGGCAAGCAGCTCCTCGTCATCGGCGTCGCCGCCTGGGGCTGGTGGCAGTGGAACCGCGGCAGGCGGCAGGCCCAGGACGGCTCCATCGCCGTCCGCTTCGCCACCTGGAAGGAGCGTGGGCTGCTCCTCGCCGGCGCGGTCGCCGGCACCCTCGCCGTCGGCGGCCTCTTCACCCTCTACCCGTCGCTCTCCTGGAGCCCGTGGGCCGACGCGTACATCTTCGTCGGCACCCTCGTCGCGATGATCGCGCAGGCCCGCGGCCTGGTCGAGTTCTGGTTCGCCTGGCTCCTCGTCGACCTCGTCGGCGTCCCGCTCGCCTTCAACAGCGGCCTCGCCTTCTCCGGCCTGGTCTACGTCATCTACTTCGCCCTCGTCGTCTGGGGCATGCGCGACTGGTGGCTCCGGACGCGCACGGCCTCCGCCACCGCTCTGGAAGGAGCCCACGCATGAGCGCCGCCGCCCTTCCCCCCTGGGACGCCACCGACCTCGCCCTCGACCCCGTCGAGCAGGCCATCCGCGACATCGCCGCCGGCCGCCCCGTCGTCGTCGTCGACGACGAGGACCGCGAGAACGAGGGCGACCTCGTCATCGCCGCCGAGAAGGCCACCCCCGAGGTCGTCGCCTTCATGATGAGCGAGTGCCGCGGACTGATCTGCGCGCCCATGGAGAACGACGAACTGGAGCGCCTCCAGCTCCCCCAGATGGTCGAGCACAACACCGAGTCGATGCGCACGGCCTTCACCGTCTCCGTCGACGCGGCCCCCGCCCACGGCGTCACCACCGGCATCTCCGCCGCCGACCGCGCCACCACCCTGCGGATGCTCGCGAGCGGCGCCCACGAGCCCTCCGACTTCGTGCGGCCCGGCCACATCTTCCCGCTCCGCGCCAAGCCCGGCGGCGTCCTGGCCCGCAACGGCCACACCGAGGCCGCCGTCGACCTCGCCCGCCTCGCGGGCCTCCGCCCGGCCGGCGCGATCGTCGAGATCGCCGGCGAGGACGGCGTCATGCTGCGCCTGCCCGAACTGGTCCCCTTCGCCCGCAAGCACGGCCTCACGATCATCTCCATCGAGGACCTGATCGCCTACCGGCGCTCCGCCGAGCCGACCGTCCGCCGCGAGGCCGAGGTCCAGCTCCCCACCGCGCACGGCGACTTCACCGCGTACGGCTACCGCTCCACCGTGGACGGCGTCGAGCACGTCGCCCTCGTCCACGGCGACATCGAGAACACGGCCGACGGCGAGGACGTCCTGGTCCGGGTCCACTCCGAGTGCCTCACCGGCGACATCTTCCACTCGCTGCGCTGCGACTGCGGCCCCCAGCTGCAGGCCTCCATGGACCGCATCACCGAGGCCGGCCGCGGCGTCGTCGTCTACCTCAGGGGCCACGAGGGCCGCGGCATCGGCCTGCTGTCCAAGCTCCGCGCGTACGAGCTCCAGGAGCGCGGCCGCGACACCCTCGACGCCAACCTGGAACTCGGGCTGCCCGCCGACGCCCGCGACTACGCGGCCGGCGCGCAGATCCTCGCCGACCTCGGCGTCCGGAGCCTGCGCCTGATGACCAACAACCCCGACAAGATCGACGCCCTGACCCGGCACGGCCTCACGGTCGTGGGCCGCGAGCCCATGCCCGTCACGGCCGGCGAGCACAACCTCCGCTACCTGCGCACCAAGCGGGACCGGATGGGCCACGACCTGCCCTGGCTGGACGGCTCCCCGGCCTCCACCTGCGCCAACCAGTAATCACGTACGAATCCACCGGCAAGGAGAATCATGAGCGGCAAGGGCGCACCCGTCCTCAGCGTGAAGAACTGCGGCGACCTGCGGGTCGCGGTCATCGCGGCGCAGTGGCACGAGAAGATCATGGACGGTCTCGTGGACGGCGCCCTGCGCGCCCTGAGCGAGCTGGGCATCGACGAGCCGACCCTCCTCCGCGTCCCCGGCAGCTTCGAGCTCCCGGTCGTGGCGAAGGTCCTCGCGGGGCGCGGCTACGATGCCATCGTGGCGCTCGGCGTCGTCATCCGCGGCGGAACGCCGCACTTCGAGTACGTGTGCCAGGGCGTCACCCACGGCCTCACCCAGGTCTCGATCGACACCGGCGTACCCGTCGGATTCGGTGTCCTCACCGTCGACACCGAGGAGCAGGCCCTCGACCGGGCCGGCCTCGAAGGATCCACCGAGGACAAGGGCCACGAGGCCGTCACCGCCGCCGTCGCCACCGCGACCACGCTGCGCACGGTGAGCGAACCCTGGCGCTGATGACGCGACCCTCACCCCGTACTCTTAGGACCATCATGGCGAACGGAACCCCCAAAACCTTCGAAGAGCTCTTCGCCGAGCTCAAGCTCAAGGCCGAGACCGGCGACCCGGCCACCTCCCGCACCGCGGAACTGGTGGACAAGGGCGTCCATGCCATCGGCAAGAAGGTCGTCGAAGAGGCCGCCGAGGTCTGGATGGCCGCCGAGTACGAGGGCAAGGAAGCCGCCGCCGAGGAGATCTCGCAGCTGCTGTACCACGTCCAGGTGATGATGGTCGCCCGCGGGATCTCGCTCGACGACGTCTACGCCCACCTCTGAGCACACCCCTCCGGGCGCGTGCCGCCCGGACTCCCCACCACTCCCAGGCAAAGGAAGCTCACCCCATGCTGCGCATCGCCGTTCCCAACAAGGGTTCCCTCTCCGGACCTGCGTCGGCAATGCTCCATGAGGCCGGCTACCGCCAGCGCAAGGAGTCCAAGGAGCTCGTCGTCATCGACCCCGACAACGAGGTCGAGTTCTTCTACCTGCGCCCGAAGGACATCGCGATCTACGTCGCCTCCGGGAAGCTGGACATCGGCATCACCGGCCGTGACCTGCTCCTGGACTCCGGCGCCAGCGCCGAGGAGATCCTCGCGCTGAACTTCGGCCGCTCCACCTTCCGGTACGCCACCCGCCCGGGCACCGCGAACGGCCCCGAGGACTTCGGCGGCATGACGATCGCCACCTCCTACGAGGGCATCGTCGCCAAGCACCTCGCCGACCAGGGCATCGACGCCTCCGTCGTCCACCTGGACGGCGCCGTCGAGACCGCGATCCAGCTGGGCGTCGCCCAGATCATCGCGGACGTCGTCGAGACCGGCACCAGCCTGCGCAACGCCGGACTCGAGGTCATCGGCGAGCCGATCCTCACCTCCGAGGCCGTCGTGATCCGCCGCCACGGCGCCACCGACGACAACCCGCAGGTCCAGCAGTTCATGCGCCGCCTCCAGGGCGTCCTCGTCGCCCGGTCGTACGTGATGATGGACTACGACTGCCGCGCCGAGCACCTGGAGCAGGCCGTCGCCCTCACCCCGGGCCTGGAGTCGCCGACCGTCTCCCCGCTGCACAACGAGGGCTGGGTCGCCGTCCGCGCGATGGTCCCCGCCAAGGAGGCGCAGCGGATCATGGACGACCTGTACGAGATCGGTGCCCGCGCCATCCTCACCACCGCCATCCACGCCTGCCGCCTCTGACGGCACGGACCGCCCGCACCGAAGGCACCGAGGAACCACCGATGTCCCAAGCAGAGACGCCCGTCCTCCCGGTCACGTTCCGCCCCGGTCGCACCCGGGTCGTCCTGATCACGATGAGCGTCGCGATCTTCGCTGTGATCAGCGTCGTCGCGGTGTTGCTGGAGCGGCTCGGCCCGGGGGAGCGCGCCAGCTTCTTCCTCACCGCCGCGCTGCTCTCCGGAGGACTGCTGCTGCTGAGCCGCCCCAAGGTCGTCGCCGACGACGAGGGCGTCACGGTCGTCAACATCACCCGGACCCGGCGACTGGCCTGGGCGGAGATCCTCAAGGTCAACCTGCGCCCGGGCGACCCCTGGGTCTTCCTCGACCTGAGCGACGGCACCAGCCTGCCGGCGCTGGGCATCCAGCCCGGGATCGCCAAGGAGTCGGCCATCCGGGACGCCCGCGCCCTGCGGGCCCTGGCCGACAGCCGCGGCACGGGCGCGGAGCAGACGGCCTGACGCCCGAGGCTCAGCGGCCGGCCTGACGCCGGGGCTCAGCGGCCGGCCTGACGCCGGGGCTGAGCGGACGGTCCGGCGGCCGGGCTCAGCGGCCGGCCTGACGGCCGGGGCGGAAGCGGACCGTCTGACGGCCGGGGGCGTGATGTCCCCCATCCGGGGCCGACCCCCTGCCCCTCCGGGCCTTCGCGTGACTACTCTGGAGGCGGTGGTGCCGAGCGGCACCACCGCCTCGCGTGTGCAGGGCCGCGATCCCGCGGCCCGCGAGGCCACCCTTCGACCCGAGGAGTGACTCCCTCCAGCAATGGACGGATCGTCCGGTAGTACCCGCGCCGCCCCCTCCCAGGAGGCGGCGGCATGATCATCTCCCTTCTGCTGCTCTTCGCGGCCTTCGTCCTGATCCTCGCCAACGGCTTCTTCGTGGCCGCCGAGTTCGGACTCGTGACCGTCGAGCGCGCCGATGCCGAACGGGCCGCGGCCGCCGGCGACCGGCGCGCCCGCACCGTCGTCACCGCCCTGCGCGAGCTGTCCTTCCAGCTCTCCGGCACCCAGCTGGGCATCACCATCACCTCCCTCGTCGTCGGCATGCTCGCCGAGCCCGCGCTCGCCGGACTGCTGCACGGACCGCTCACCGCGACCGGACTGCCCGCCGGCGCCGTGTCCGGCATCGCGGTGGTGATCGGGATGCTGCTCGCCTCCGCCGTCCAGATGGTGGTCGGCGAGCTCGTGCCGAAGAACTGGGCGGTCTCCCGGCCGCTCCAGGTGGCCCGCTTCGTCGCCACCCCGCAGCGGTACTTCTCCGCCCTCTTCCGGCCGGTGATCTCCCTGCTCAACCGGGTCGCGAACCGGCTCGTACGGCTCCTGGGCGTCGAGCCCACCGAGGAGCTGGACTCCGTCCGCACCCCCGGCGAACTGGTCTCCCTGGCCCGGCACTCCGCCCTGGCCGGCGCCCTCGAACAGGACACCGCCGACCTCTTCGTACGCACCCTGTCCCTCGGCGGCCTCACCGCCGAGCAGGTCATGACCCCACGGGTGAAGGTGAGCGCCCTCCAGTGGGACGCCACCGCGGCCGACGTCCTCAACCTCACCCGGGCCACCGGCCTCTCGCGCTTCCCCGTCTACCGCGACCGCATCGACGAGATCGTCGGCATGGTCCACCTCAAGGACGCGCTCGCCGTCGCGCCGCACGCCCGGCTGCGCACCCCCGTCGGCCGGATCGCGGTCCCGCCGCTCCTCGTGCCCGAGACGCTGCCCGCCCAGACCCTTCTGGAGCGGCTGCGCAGGGAGCAGCCGATCGCGGTGGTCGTCGACGAGTACGGGGGCACGGCGGGCGTGGTCACCCTGGAGGACATCGTCGAGGAACTCGTCGGCGAGGTCCGCGACGAGCACGACACGGTGGCCGACGGGCGGCCCGAGCTGGCCGCCGCTCCCGCCGAGGACGGCCGGCCCGCCTGGGAGGCCGACGGCTCCTGCCGGGTCCACACCCTGCGCCGGATAGGCCTCGACGTGCCCGACGGGCCGTACGAGACCGTCGCCGGGCTCGTCGCCGATCTCCTGGGACGCATCCCCGCCCCCGGTGACCGGGCCGAACTGCCCGGCTGGCGGCTCTCGGTGCGCCAGGTCGACCGCTACCGCGCCGAGCGGGTACGGATCGTCCGGACGGACCCGGCGTCCGGCACGGTGTCGGACCCGGCGTCCGGCTCGGCGCTGGATCCGGTGTCCGGCCCGGTGTCCGATCCGGCGTCCGGCCACCTGGCCGCGCCCGTCCCCGTGGCGGCGGAGGCGGCCCGATGAGCACCCTTCCGCTTCTCTTCGCCGTCCTCCTCGTCCTGGCCAACGGCTTCTTCGTCGGGGCCGAGTTCGCGCTCGTCTCCGTCCGCCGCAGCCAGATCGAGCCGCTCGGCGGCGCCCGTGCCAAGCAGGTCCTGCACGGTCTGGAGAACCTTCCGCAGATGATGGCGGCCGCGCAGTTCGGCATCACCGTCTGCTCGCTGACGCTCGGCGCCGTCGCCGAGCCGACCGTGGCCCGTCTCCTCGAACCCGTCTTCCACACGGTCGGGGTCCCGGAGGGGCTCATCCACCCGCTCGGCTATGTCATCGCCCTCTCCGCGGTCGTCTTCCTCCACCTCGTCATCGGCGAGATGGTCCCGAAGAACCTGGCGATGGCCGCGCCCGAGCGGACCGCGCTCTGGCTCGCCCCCGGCCTGGTCGGCTTCGCCCGGCTCTGCCGGCCCGTGACGGCCGCGCTCGGCGCCTGCGCCCGGCTGGTCCTGCGGGCGTTCAAGGTCGAGCCGAAGGACGAGGTGGAGGCGGTCTTCACCAGCGCCCAGCTCGGCCGCCTCGTCGAGGACGCCGGCCAGGCCGGACTGCTCGACCCGGCCGAGCAGGAGCGCCTGGAGGACGCCCTCGAACTGGGCACCCGCCCGGTGACGGACGTCCTCATCGCACCGTCCTCCCTGGTCACGGTCCCGCCGACGGTCACCCCGCGGGAGATCGAGGAGCTGACCGTACGCACCGGGTACTCGCGCTTCCCGGTCCGCGCCGAGGCGGGCACCACCTTCATGGGCTTCGTGCACGTGAAGGACGTCCTCGACCTGGACGAGCGGGAGCGGGCGGTGCCCCAGCGGCTGTGGCGGCCGATGGCCACGGTCCGCCCCGAACTGCCCCTCGACGACGCCCTCACCGTGATGCGCCGCGCCGCGACCCATCTGGCGCGGGTCGCGGACGGCTCGGGCCGGGTGCTCGGCCTGGTCGCCCTGGAGGACGTCCTGGAGATGCTGGTGGGCGAGGTCCGCGACCCCGCCCACCGGGTCGCGTCGGACCGGGTGCCCACCGCGTAGGGCTCGGTGCGGGAGCCCCCGGGTCCTAGTAACCCGGGGGCTCCTGCTGGGGGCCGCGGTCGACCGGGCCGCGGCCCGACAGGACCTCGCCGTACGCCTGCATGAGGTCGGCGAGCCGGAGGGTCGCCAGATCCTCCCGGGTCGGCGTGCTGGCGTAGCCGGAGAGCCGCAGGTCGCGGTAGGCGCAGGACTTCTCGTACAGGGTGCGCAGGAAGCGGCCGTTGCCGAGCTCGTCGATCCAGCCCTGCTCGACGACGTGCCCGCTGATCGAGCGCAGCTCCTCGCGGGCTTCGTCGTCCCAGCCGTCGCCGTTGGCCGCCGCGAGGACTTCGCCGATGGCGGTGAGCTCCAGCGGCCGGTACGAGGGGAAGTCCACCCGGGTGGTGAACCGGGAGGAGAGACCGGGGTTGGTGTTGAGCAGCCGGTCCATGCCCTCGGGGTAGCCGGCCAGGATGACCACGAGATGGTCGCGGTTGTCCTCGGCCCGCTTGAGGAGCACCTGGAGGGCCTCGTCCCCGTAGGCGTCGCCCTTGCTGTAGCCGGTGTTGGAGAGGGCGTACGCCTCGTCCACGAAGAGCACCCCGCCGACGGCAGAGTCGATCAGTTCGTTGGCCTTGACCGCGGTCTGCCCGAGGAACTCGCCCACCAGGTCGGCCCGTTGGGCTTCCACGAGATGGTCGCCGCCGAGCAGCCCGAGGGCGTAGAAGACCCGGCCGAGGATCCGCGCGACGGTGGTCTTCCCGGTGCCCGAGGGGCCGGAGAAGACGAAGTGACGCTTGGGCGGCTGGACCGGAAGGCCCTGACCGGCACGGAGCCGCGCCATCTCCAGCTGCGCCGACAGCGCCTTGACCTGCCGCTTCACCGGTTCCAGGCCGACCATGCCCTCCAGCTCGGCGAGCGCCTCCGCGAGCCGCACCGGATCGGTGGGACCCGCGGGGAAACGCGGCGGCACCGGCTGGTTCGGCAGCGGGGCCTTCTGGCGTACGGTCTCGGGCGGCGTCACCGGTGCCGTCGGCGGTACGGGATCGGGCGCGAGCCGCACTCCGTCGCCCAGCGGGCCGGCCGACGGGTCGGGCTCGGCGCCCGGCGCGGTGTCCACGGCGTCCTGGCCGAGACCCCCGCCGGCGGTGCCCAGGGCGACCGTCGCGAGTCCGGCCGGGTCGTCGACGCCGTCGTACCCCTCGAAGCCGTCGTACTCGGCGATCGCCGCGAGCCGGGCGGCCGTGTCCATGAAGGTGGGGTCGATCCGGTGCACGGCCCGGTAGAGGGGCAGCGCGGCGGCGCTGCGCCCGGTCCCCTCGTGGGCGCGGGCCAGCCAGTACCGCAGCTCCTTGCGCTGGGGCTGCTCGCTGCGGCAGCGCATCAGCGAGGCCGACAGCAGCGGCTCGGCCTGCCCGTACATCTCCAGGCGCACCCGGGCCATGCCGCCGAAGAGCCCGGCCTCGATGCCGAGCAGCGGGTCGTCGACGAGGGTCTCGGTGTGCCGGACGAGCTGGTCCCAGTCCTTGACGAGATAGGCCCGGCAGGCGTGCAGGAAGCGGACCTGCGGGTCGGTGTCGACCGGGGGGAGCCCCGCGAGGGCCCGGTCCAGCTCCGGTACGTGGCGCCCGTCGAGCCAGTGGGAGGCGTGCGCGAGCAGCAGGTCGCGCGGGCTCTCCAGCACCGGTTGGACCCACCAGCCGAGCCAGTACCAGGAGTTGAGGGTGCGCCGGTACCGGGTCCGCTGCTCGCCGAAGCGGTCGCGGTTGCGGTACATGCGCAGCAGCGCGGTCGTGGTGTCGACCCGGAGCGCGTGCAGCCCGAGCCAGGCGTCCGCCATCCCGGGGTCGATCCTTACCGCCGTCCGGAACTCGTCCTCCGCCTGCGGATACGCGCCCATCGTGTAGGCGTCGATTCCGCGCAGCCAGGCGAGCTCGGCCGGGGCCTGCGCGCCCTGCGTGCCGATGTCCATCGGGTCCCCCACAACCGTCTTCGCATGGACGGGATTTGACCGCACCTGGGGGCATCGTACCTGCGCAGGGGGTGCGTACTTAAGGAGAAGCGCATGATCCGGAAGCGGTGACCCTGGGTGAGCATCAGGGCCCGCGAAGGGCCCGTGAGAGGGCCGTCAGGGGCAGAACGAAGCCCCCGATCACGGGGGAACAACCGGGGGCTTCGCGTCCGCGGCGGCTCCGAAAAGCCGCACATTCAGAACGTAAGACCTGTACGCCCCTTGGGTCAAGCGGAGTTGAGGCACTTGCGGAAGTGGACTTTCGGCCCCTCAGTTCACGGACATGAAGCCGTCACGGTGTGTGATGATCTGGTCCGCGCCCGCTGTCACACCCGGCCCGGGGAGCCAGTCGTAGCGCTCGTGGCACTCGCGTACCAGGGTGTCGGCGAAGGGCCGGGAGGGGTCCCCGGCGAAATGGCGAGTCTCCGCCACGGTCCATCCGTCCCAGAAAGCGGCCTGGTCCGGGCCGTCCCGATGACGGCCCCGTGCCCAGGACTCCTCGGGACCGCGCTCCATCCACAGCAGCCACGCGAGGAGCGGCCGCACCGCCGCCCGGCCGGCGCCGACCCCCTCGACGAGGACGACCGGGGCGGGCGGGAGCGCGCGCGCCTCGCCGAAGCGACGGAGGTTCCAGTCGTACGGGCGGTACGAGGCGCTCTCGCCGCGCGCGAGGGGATCGAGGACCTCGTCGCGCAGCCGCCCGGTCCACTCGAAGAGCTCCTCGTGTGTGGCGAGGTCGTCGAGGTGAAGGACGGGGGCGTCGCCCAGGGCGGTGGAGAGGCGGGCGGCGAGCGTGGACTTGCCGGAGCCCGCGTGTCCGTCGACCGCGATCAGCCGGACCGGTCCGCAGGAGGGCGGCAGCCGGAGCAGCGCGTGGGCTGCGCGATCGAGGTCGTTCATGGGCCCAGGGTAGGGGAGTGGGGGACCGTCGCAGGTCAGGGAGGTACCGCCGTCAGTGGTCGAGACCAATATTGGTGCGGCGACGCGTGGCGAAATGCTGGCGGAGGCGTGGCGCGAGCCGCGATAGTGGGGCGCGCGGCCCGTCCGCGCACCCCGCGGGCTCCCGTTGCCCGGAGCTCCGGACGCCCGCGTGCCCGCCCGCCCACAGGCCCGCCCCGGCGTGCCGCCCCGGCCGCCCGCCCGCCTCCGAACGCGGTCTGCCACTCGCCCGCTCGCCCCGCCCCACCCACCCGCTCACCCGGCTCGTCCACAGGTTCGTACGCCCACCGTTCTCGACTGGGGGTCACCGTCCATGACCAGCTCCACCCCGCGCAGAACCGTTCTCGCAGCGGCCCTCGCGGCCGCCGGGTCGGCGGCCACGGCCGCTCCCGCCGTGGCCGCCGTCCCCGACCGTGCCGCCGACCGCCCACCCGAGGCCCCCGGCGCGGTCCCGGCCTCCGCCGAGGAAGCGGGACGGGGCCACGCGCCCGCGCCCGGCCTCGTCGACAACCGCTTCTGGTCCTCGTACACGGACTGGAGGTGCGGCAGCGCGGCCGGCACGAAGGCGGTCGCCGGACTCCGTCCGGGCCTGGTCCTCGACACCCCGGCCGGGGTCACCGACTACACCGACCCGCACACCGGGCGGACCTCCGCGTGGGAGTACGCCGTCTGGACCTCGCCGGTGCACACCCCGGCCGTGCCCGCCACCGAGGTCATCGCCTCCTGGAACGCCCGCACGCCGCCCGGCACCTGGCTCCAGGTCGAGCTGTCCGGCACGTACACCGACGCGACCGCCACCCCCTGGTACGTCCTGGGCCGCTGGGCCTCCGGGGACGACGACATCCGGCGGACCTCGGTCGACGACCAGACCGACGGCAGGAGCACCGTCTGGACCGACACGTTCGCGATCGACGACGCGACGAGCGGGCTGCGGCTGGCCTCGTACCGCCTGCGGTTGACCCTCCACCGCATCCCGGGCAGCGGTCTCACGCCCACGGTCTGGCGGCTCGGCGCGATGGCCTCGGACATCCCGGACCGCTTCACCGTCCCGGCCTCCGCGCCGGGCCTGGCGCGCGAGCTGGCCGTGCCGCGCTACTCGCAGAACACCCACGTCGGGCAGTACCCCGAGTACGACAACGGCGGCGAGGCGTGGTGCAGCCCGACCTCCTCCCAGATGATCGTCGAGTACTGGGGGCGCCGGCCGTCGGCCGAGGAGCTGTCCTGGGTGAACCCGGACTTCGCCGACCCCCAGGTCTGCCACGCGGCCCGCTTCACGTTCGACCACCAGTACGAGGGCTGCGGCAACTGGCCCTTCAACGCCGCCTACGCGGCCACGTACCCGGACATGAACGCCGTGGTCACCCGGCTGAGCTCGCTCACCGAACTGGAGAGCCTGATCCGGGCCGGCGTCCCGGCCATAACGTCCCAGTCCTTCCTCAAGGAGGAACTGACCGGGGCCGGGTACGGCACCTCCGGCCACCTCATGACCGTCATCGGCTTCACGGCGGACGGCGACGTCATCGCGAACGACCCCGCCTCGCCGAGCAACGAGGCCGTCCGCCGGGTCTACCGGCGGCGCGAGTGGGAGAACATCTGGCTGCGGACCAAGCGCTACGACGCGAACGGCAAGGTCAGAAGCGGTACGGGCGGTGTCTGCTACATCTTCTGGCCGGTCGAGCCGGCACCGAGCCGGCATCGTGCGCTGCGGTCGCTCGGCTTGCTGTGAGCATGGGCGGCCCCCGGCCGGCACCGTGCTCACCGGGCACCGTAGCGACGAATGATCATGACCTGCGGTAACGGTCTACCCTCGGCGGCGACCACGTGCGCCGCGTCATGCGCACGGCATCGACGGCAGCGGATTCGCTGCCAGGGGGAGCGCGGGCCCAGGGGGCCCGCGCCGTAAGGAACGCATGCATCAGCACATCAAACAGAAGATCGTCACGCTCGTCACCGTCCTGTGCCTGACCGTCGTCGGCGGCGCGGGCACCGCGGCGGCGGCCGGGCAGGCCGAGCGGGAACCCACGCTGCTGGAGATCGCGGCACGGTTCTCGCGGTACTCCCAGTGCGGTGAGCAGCCGCTGCTCGAACGGCCGAAGTGCTACAAGGAGTTCGCGCTCACGTCCGTCAAGATCGGCGTCGGCGTGGGGCTCTATCTCTTCATCTCGCAGAAGGCGATGCTGGACGGCGGCAAGTCGTTCGTCGCGTTGAACAAGGAACTCCGGGCGCTCGACAGCCTGCAGCCGCTCGCCCTGCTGGATTCGGACAAGGAGACGGATCCCGAGAAGAGGCGGCAGATCCTGGAGCAGACGGTCAAGGCGCTCAAGGCGTCCAAGCCGCACCTGGACAGGCTCCGCGACAACCTGGTGGACGCCTCACGGATCCTCGGCGATCACAACGACTCCGTCCTGGCCCTCGTGCTGCTCACCCTCGCGGCCCCGGAGTACCACCAGCCTCCCAGGCCCCTGCCGGACCACGATGTCGAGATCCTGGACATCGGCGGCTTCTTCAAGGACATCAACAAGGCCCTCGACCAGACCATCGCGGGCATGGACCAGATGAACGCCGGCCTCGACCAGATGAACGACGCGATGGTCGACGTCAACCGGGGCATCGACCAGGTCAACAAGGGCCTGACCCAGGCCAACAAGGGCATGAAGGAGCTCAACAAGGGCGTCGCCCAGGCCAACAAGGGCATGGAGCAGACGAAGAAGGCGGTCTCCGACTTCACCAAGGCGGCGGACCGCCTCCACGAACTGCCGGACATCGAATTCGACTTCTCGAAGATCGCCGACAACATCGGCGCGAACGGCATGTCACCCGCGGAACTCGCCGCGCAGGAGCGCAGGATGTCCCTGCTGCTCGACCTGCTGCCGGGCATCGGCGACGGCAAGGGGATTCTGGACGCCCTCACCGGCAAGGACTCCGGCACGGGCGAGCAACTGACCACCACGGACCGGATCCTGGGCTCGCTCGCGCTGCTGCGCTGGCTCAAGACCGGCGGCAAGCTCATCCCCGACGACATCCGCTCCGCCCGCAAGGCCGACGACGTCTTCGCGTGCAACAGCTTCCCGGCGGACACGCGGGTCCTGATGGCGGACGGATCGCACCGGAAGATCCAGGATGTCCGGAAGGGCGACCTGGTCCTGGCGACCGAAGCCGGCGGTGCCATGGAGCCGACCGAGCCCCGGCCGGTCCTGTCGGTGCCGTTCACCTCTTCCCTGACGGACAAGACGTTCGTACGTCTCACGGTCGCCGCGGGCGACGGCACGGAGTCGTCCGTCACGTCCACCGAGGGCCACCGGTACTGGCTGCCCGAGCGCCGGTCCTGGGTGTCCGCCGGCGCCGTGGTGGCGGGCGACCGTCTGCGGACAGCGGAGGGCGCGCGGGTCGTGGTGACCGCGACGACCCGGTTCGCCGGGCACCAGGACACGTACGACCTCGACGTGAGCGGCATCGACAGCTACTACGTGGAGGCCGGCACCGAGGACGTCCTCGTCCACAACTGCACCGACCTGGGGCGTGCCCAGCGTCTGTTCCCGGGCGTCGCGCACACTCTCGACGAGCATGTCGACGTGGACCTGCAGCAGATGAAGAACCTGGCGATCAAGAAGACCGAGAAGATCGGCAGGCCTACGCCCAGCTCGCGGTGGTCGAGCGCGGACCTGGCGCAGAAGGCGGTCAACCAGCTCGTCGACGAGAACAAGGCCCGCATCGAGAAGTGGGTACGGGACTCCGGAAAGCCCGGAAAGCCCCAGCAGCTCACGCTGACGGGGACGTACGGGACCGGGTCGCTCGGTGACAGTGTCGACCACCTCGGCAAGCATACGAAGACGACGAGCAACCGCTTCTCCGTGACTCTGGCCGTGAAGCAGGGCCACAAGCCCGGCGGCTTCTACGTCCTGACCGCCTACCCGCTGTGACGAGGAGCAGTTCCGTGCACAACCCGGAAGCTCAGCATGAGTGGTTGGACTTCGACTTCGGTGTGACCGCGCTGGGGGCCTCCTTCCACGGGGACTGGGTCCTCGACGCCGAGGACGAACTGGATCATGTCCGGGCGTACCTCGGCGCCCCGGAGGGCGACCCCGTGGGCCTCGCCCTCCTCATCGAGGACATCCTGCGGCTGCGGGACTCCGGTCTCGACGGTGAGGAGCTCAACCTGCTGTGGCGGTCCACGGACCCGCCGTACGGCGGCTCGCCGGAGATCCGGGGCGCCGAGCGTGCGTGGCTGGAGCGGCTCCTCGACGTGGCCGTGCCCCTCGCGCGTTCGAGTGGCGCGTCGGAGGCCGACCGCTCCTCGTACCCCGCGTGCGGGGCGGCCGGGCAGTGTGCGGTGGCGGTGGAGCATCGGCGGCTGGCGGCCGAGGTGGTGGAGGTGGTGGAGCTGGTCGCGAGCCTCGACCGGCGGCCGGACCGTAGCCATGTGCCGCCGGCACCGGTGCGGGACGCTCTCGTGCGCTGCGCCGAGACGGTGTGTTCGGAGCTGGCGTTCCGTTTCCTGCTGAGGGCCGCTGACGAGCTCTGCTCAAGCCTGTCGCCCGAGACGTACCGTCGCCTTGAGCGGCTCGGCTCGGCGTTCGGGTACGGTCCGCACGTCGTGGACGCGGTTCGCTATCTCGTGGCCTGACCGTCAGCGGGCGGGTCGGTCAACGGGCGGGTGGGCGAAGGGAGCCCGCCCGCCCGTTGCCGGATCGTGACCGGGCGGACCGGTCTTGTCCAGAAAGCCTGTACGAACGACGCGGCTCGCGATCTACCGTTCGGTAGTACAGGGGGCGGCGGTCGTCGGATGACCCGTGCTCCGGGGACGTCCGGCGGTACGGGGGCTCTTTGATGACTGTCCAGCGCGTGGTCCGCAGACGGACGGGCGTGATCATCCTCCTGGCCATGGTGCTCACCATGTCCGGGCTGACCTCGCCCGAACTGCTGCGCAGCGCCGCCGCGTCGGTGCCGGACGCCGGGTCGGCGGTCAACGGCCCGGAGGGGCCGGAGGGCACGTCGTTCAACCCGAACCAGATCAAGGACGTCAAGGCGGCCGACCCCGGCTCCGGGGTGAACCTGGTCGAGGCGCCCTCGGCGAACAACAGCGGCGACGCGCGGTTGTCGTACCCGCTGGAGGTGCCGAAGGGCCGCGCGGGCCTGGAGCCCAGTCTGGCCGTCACCTACAACTCGTCGGGGACGAACGGGTGGCTCGGCGTCGGGTGGGACCTCGCCACCCCCATGGTCACGGTCGACACCCGATGGGGTGTGCCCCGCTACGACGCCGGACTGGAGACCGAGACCTACCTGCTCAACGGCGAGCAGCTGACCCCGGTGGCGCACCGGAGCGCGTTGCGGGCACGCACCGCCGAGAAGGTGTTCCACACCCGGGTGGAGGGCCGGTTCGACCGGATCGTGCGCCACGGTGACAGCCCCACCAACTACTGGTGGGAGGTCACCGACAAGCAGGGTGTCCGCACGCTCTTCGGCGGCACGGCCGACAGCACGCTGGCCGACGGCACGGGCCGCGTCGCCACCTGGGCGGCGCGCGAGACCCGCGACGGCAACGACAACGTCCTGCGCTACCGGTACGCCAAGGTGGCCGACGGCGGCACGGCGGGCTCCACGGTGCCGGGCAGCGACCTGTACCCGCGGAAGATCACCTACACCGGCCGCGGCGACACCGACGGCAGGTACTCGGTGACGTTCATCCGGGACCGTGAGCGCGGCGAGCCCCGCCGGCCGGACGTGCGGATCGACGCCACGTACGGGTTCAAGAAGGTCACCGCCGACCTGCTGCGGCGCGTCGAGGTCAAGCTGGACGACCAGCTGATCCGCGCCTACGAGCTGAACTACCGGACCGGCGCGTTCGCCAAGACGCTGCTCACCTCGGTGTCGCAGTTCAGCGAGGGCAACGAGCTGTTCAACACCCACACGTTCGACTACTTCGACGACGTGCGCGACCCGTCGGGCACCTACAACACCTTCGCCGACGCGGCGGGTTGGTCGGTGCCGGACGACGACCTCGGGGTGAACATCCGCGAGGGCGAGGCCAGCGCGATCTCGGCGAACACGTCGGTCGGCTTCGGCGCGCACCTGTTCGCCGGCTACAACGTGCAGGGACTCCCGACCAAGGAGGGATCCGTCGGGCTGAAGGTCGGGTTCAACGCCGGCCAGTCCGACGGCCTGTCGACGCTGACCGACGTGAACGGCGACAACCTGCCGGACAAGGTGTTCCGCAGGAACAAGGACGTGTTCTACCGGCCCAATCTGGCCACACCGGGCGGTGCGCCGAAGTTCGGCGACACGCCGATCAAGCTCACCGGCCTCCCGGGAATCTCGACCGAGCGCACGCTGTCCGGCACCATCGGCGTCGAGTCGTACGTCCTCACCACCTCGGCCCAGCTGGACTTCGTGGGCACCACGACCACCTCGGACCGGTTCTTCGGCGACGTCAACGGCGACGGCATAGCCGACCTGGTCAACAACGGCGGCGTGCTGTTCGGCTACCTGGACGCGAACGGGCGACCCGCCTACAGCGCGGACTCCACCCGCACCCCGGTGCCGATCGGGGGCGGCACGGTGACCGGCGAGATCGTCGGCGATCAGACCGCGCAGTTCAACCAGCAGGTGGACAACTCGCCGCTGCTCGACACGGTGCGCCGCTGGGTCGCGCCGTACGACGGCACCGTCCGCGTGGACGGCCGCGTGCAGCTGACGCAGGACCCCTCCCCGGCACGGGCGGCCTCCACCAAGGCCGACGGCGTGCGGGTCACCATCCAGCACAAGGACACCGAACTCTGGGCGCAGCGGATCGGCCCCGACGACCACACCGAGTTCACCCCGGGCAATGTGGCGTCGATCCCGGTGAGGAAGGGCGACGCGCTCTACTTCCGCACCCAGTCCATTCTGGACGGCACGTACGACACCGTGGCGTGGGACCCGGCGATCACCTACACCGACCTGCCGGCCGGCACGGACGCGAACGGGTTGACGGACACCGTGTTCCGCGCGTCGGCCGACTTCACCTTCGGTGGCAGGCCGTCCCTGGTGACCGTGCCGGTGAACGGCACGCTGCGGCTGACCGGTGACGTGGTCAAGAACAAGGCGACCTCCGACGACGTGACCGTCGTGATCGAGAAGGGCAACGGCGTCCACCCCGGCGCTGAGGTGTTCCGCAAGGTGCTGCCCGCCGCGTCGACCGGCACCACCGCGATCGACGTGAGCATCCCGGTCAGAACGTTCGAGAAGATGTCGTGGAAGCTGAAGACCGACTCCCCGATCGACGCCTCGGCGGTGACCTGGGCGCCGAAGGCGCACTACACGGCCGCGCAGGGGGTCGAGTCGGTCGTCGACGCCGCGGGCGATCCCACGCTGGTGATCACCCCGCCGTACGACCAGGACATGTTCCCGGCGAACACCCTCACCGCGCCGCAGCAGTCCTACAAGGCGACCAGGACCGGCCAGTTGAAGGTGCGGCCCAAGGTCTCCCTCAACTTCAACCTCCTCGGTGACGCCAAGATCGCGCTCACGGTGAAGAAGCGCGGCGGGCAACTGCTCGGCAAACGGGTCTTCCAGGCCAAGGACACCTCCCCCTTCGGTGGCCCGAACCTGGACCTGACCGTGCCGGTCACCGCCGGCGACGACCTCTACATCGACTACTCCACGACCGAGACCGGACTGCTCGGCCTGCTCGTCTCGCAGTCCGCGTCGGTCACCTACGACGTGACCTCGGCCTGGCCGACCTTCACCCCGGCGCCCAGCGCCATGCACGCTTCCGTCGGACAGGGCGCCTTCGCCCAGCCCTACCGCGGCTGGGGCGTGATCGGCTACCAGGGCAACCGCGACCGCGCCACCCAACCGCTCAAGCAGGCCGAACTCACGCTGGACCAGAGCTTCAGGAACGCGCTTCCCAAGGAGCCCAAGGAAGCGGACGTCGCGCCTTTCGCCGCGAACCCCCGGCTCACCATGCCGCGGCTCGCGGTGTTCGCCCCCGTGCCCGCCAAGGGCGGCTGGGCCGCCCAGGACGAGTCCTCCTGGATCACCGCCGCGATGGCGACCAGCTCCCGCCTCGGCGCGGACACCATCGACATCGTCACCGACGCCGACGTGGCGGGCGACCGGGCGGTGATGCGCCGCGGTGTCACCGGCCAGGTGTCGGCCACCCTCGCGGCGGGCCCGTTCGGCGGCACCGTGGTCGGCGGGATCACCGCGGGTTCGGTCGACTACCTCGACCTCAACGGTGACAGCTACCCCGACGTCGTGGGCGCCAAGGAGATCCAGTTCTCCGACATGACCGGCGCGCTCGGCGCCACACGCGGCACCCTCGGCGGCAACGTCCGCGAGGCGGACAACGTCTCCGGCAACGTGTCGCTCTCCGCGGGCAGCGAGACCGCCACCATCGCGAGCGCCCTGGGCATGGCCGCACCCGACGCGGGCACCAGCGCCAACACCGCCACCACCGGCGCGGTCCAGCCGTCGCTCGGCATCGGCGGCAGCCTCGGCGGCGGCGAGTCCGACGTCCGCGTCGACCTGATCGACATCAACGGGGACGGGCTGCCGGACAAGGTGTTCGGCAACGGCGACGTCCAGTTGAACCTCGGCTACTCCTTCGCCGCCCGCGAACCCTGGCCGGCCGGACCGATCAACGACGCGTCCACCCGCAACGTCGGCGTCAACCTCGGGTTCAACGTCGACCGCTACGGCTTCGCCGGCGGTGTCTCCGCCGAGCTGGGAACCTCGTTCACCCACGCGAGCATGACGGACGTCAACGGCGACGGCCTCACCGACCGGGTGTTCACCGACGGGGCCAACCCGATCAAGGTCGCGGTCAACACCGGCACCGGCTTCACCGCGCCCACCCCCTTCCGCGGCAGCTTCCCCGACATCGCCGTCGACAAGAACGCCAGTCTCGGCGGGGGCGTCTACTTCACCGTCGGCCTGCCCACTCCCGTCGGCGTCTTCGTCTTCAACCCCGGCGTCAACGCGTCCACCGGCATCAGCCGGGCCGAAACCAGCCTGCGGGACGTCAACGGCGACGGCCTGGCCGACCACGTCAAGTCCACCCGGGACGACGAACTCCTGGTCGCGGTCAACAAGACCGGGCGCACCAATCTGCTGCGCTCGGTCAGCCGGCCGATGGGCGCCCGTATCGACCTGGACTACACCCGGTCGGGCAACACCGCCGACATGCAGGCGAGCCGCTGGGTGCTCTCCCGCACCTCGGTGTTCGACGGGCTCGCCGGTGATGGTGCCGACACCCGTCGGACCACCTTCCGCTACGAGCGGGGCCAGTACGACCGGCTGGAGCGCGAGTTCCTCGGCTTCGGCCGCGTGGTGACCGAGGACCGCGACACCGGCACGGACGACGCCGTCCGCCGCACGGTGACCGACGAGTACCGCACCGACGGATACGCGAGCCGCGGCCTGCTGACCCGCACACTGACCGAGGACGGCGCCGGCCACCCGTACCGCGAGACACTCCACACCTACCGGCTGCTCGACACCTCGACGGACCAGGAAGCCGACCCGAAGAGCCGGACAGCCACCGTCTTCCCGCAGCTCACCCGCGTCGAGGACAAGTACTACGAAGGCGCGGCCGGCGCAGGGAAATCCACCTCCACCGACCTCTCCTACGACGAGTACGGCAACGTCCTCCGCACCGTCGACAAGGGCGACGAGGGCGCCGCGGACGACCTGGAGACCACCTACGGGTACAGCGGCTCCGACACGCGGTGCCGCGACCGGTACCTCGTCGGCATCGCCGACGCGATATGGCAGAAGGCCGCGGCCACCGGCGCCCTCCTGCGGCACCGTGAATCCACCGTCGACTGCGCGACCGGCGCCGTGGGCCAGATACGCGAGTACCTCGACGACGACACCGCGGCCGTCTCCGACCTGACGTACCACCCGGACGGGAACCTGAGATCGGTCACCGGTCCGGCCAACGCGAAGGGGCAGCGCTACACGCTGGAGTACGGCTACGACACCACCGTCGGCGTGCACATCGAGTCCATCGAGGACAGCTTCGGCTACCGGTCGTCCACGGCGTACAACCTCAAGTACGGCCGGCCGGAGCGGAACACCGACCACAACGGCCAGCCGCTCCGGATGTCCTACGACAGCGTCGGCCGGCTCGACAAGGTGACCGGGCCCTACGAGAAGGACGGCGACCGGGCCACGATCACCTTCGGCTACCACCCCGAGGCGGCCGTCCCGTACGCCACGACCGCGCACCTCGACCGTGCCGCCTCGGGCGTACGCGACGACACCATCGACACCGTCACCTTCACCGACGGCCTCAAGCGTGTCCTGCAGACCAAGAAGGACGCCTCGGTGTCCGCCTCGCCCGGGGCGACGCCCACCCAGGTGATGACGGTCTCCGGCCGGCTGACGTTCGACCACCTCGGCCGCGCCGTGGAGAAGTACTACCCGGTGACCGAGGAGAAGGGAGCCGCGAACACCACGTTCAACGCCTCCTTCGACTCCGTGGCACCCACGAAGGACACCTTCGACGTCCTGGACCGCTCGGTCAGGACCGTGCAACCGGACGGCGTCACCACCAGCACCCGGTACGGCTTCGGCCAGGACCGGGCGGGCACGACCCGCTTCGAGCGGACGGCGACCGACGGAAACGGCAAGGAGCGGCGCACCTACACCGACGTCCGGGGCGCCACCACCTCGGTGAAGGAGTTCAACGGCTCCTCGGCGATCTGGACCAGCTACGCGTACGACCCCTCAGGTCAGGTCACGACGATCACCGACGACAAGAACAACGTCACGCGCGCCGGCTACGACGCTCTGGGACGCCGCGTCTCGTTCGACAGCCCGGACGCCGGGCGCTCCGAGACCCGCTACGACCTCGCCGGGAACGTCACGTCGAAGATCACCGCGAACCTGCGGGCGGCGGGCGAGTCCGTCGAGTACGACTACGAGTACTCGCGGCTGAAGGCCATCCGTTACCCGACGTTCCCGGACAACGACGTCTCTTACGAGTACGGAGCCCCCGGCGCACCGGACAACACGGCCTCGCGCGTCACCGAGGTGCACGACGCGGCGGGAACGGTGAAGCGCGCCTACGGGGCACTGGGCGAGGTGATCAAGGAGACCCGCACCATCACCGCGGTCCGCGACGCCCCGCGCACCTACACCACCGCCTGGCGCTACGACGCCTTCAACCGTGTGCTGCAGATGACCTATCCCGACGGCGAGGTCCTGACCTACGACTACGACTCGGGCGGCCAGGTCGGCCGGGCCACCGGATCCAAGAACGGCACCGGCTACACGTACCTGGACCGGGTCGACTACGACAAGTTCGGGCAGAAGATCCTCCAGCAGACCGGCAACGGGGTCCGCACCACCTACACCTACGACGCCGAGGACCGCCGACTCGGAGCACTGAAGTCCGTGGCCCCGGGCGGAACCGCGTTCCAGAACCTGGGCTACGCGTACGACAGGATCGGCAACATCACCTCGCTGGCGAACGACGCGCCGCAGGGCGGGGACATCGGCGGTCCGAGCAGCCAGACCTACGGATACGACGACCAGTACCGGCTCACCTCCGCGTCCGGCCGGTACACCGACAAGAACAACGCGGTCAACACGTACACGCTGAGCCTGGGCTACGACTCGATCCACAACACCACGAGGAAGTCGCAGACCCACGAGGTCACCGGCGGCACCCCGGCCTTCCCGGTCGGAGGCGGCGGAGCCGGGCCGATCGAACCGGTCGAGGACCCGTCCAACCCGAGCGACGTCCAGGACCGGACCACCTACGACTACACGTACGCCTACGACGGCGCCCGACCGCATGCCCCGACCGAGGTCGGTCCGATCAGCCATGCCTACGACGCCAACGGCAACCTGACAGGCACGGTCAACACCGCTGCCGCCGACAAGCGCCGGCAGTACGTGTGGGACGAGGAGAACCGCCTCGTCTGCAACCAGGACACGGCGACCGGCACCCTCACGCAGGACCCGGGCGGCTGCGCCGGCGCCACCGTCTCCTACGTCTACGACGACAAGGGCGACCGCCTCGTCAAGCGGAGCGAGGACGGGCTCTCGCTGTACCCGAACCGCTACTACAGCGAACGCGACGCCACCGGCTACAAGCACGTCTTCGTCGGCGACAGCCGCGTGACGACCAAGGCCGTCGCGACCACCGGCCCCGAGGACGCCCAGCAGTTCTTCCACGCCGACCACATCGGCTCCTCCGGCTACGTCACCGACAAGCAGGGCAAGGTCACCGAGCACCTGGAGTACTTCCCCTACGGGGAGACCTGGGTGGAGGAACGGACCGGACAGGCGGACACGCCCTACCAGTTCACCGGCAAGGAACTCGACGTCGAGACCGGGCTCTACTACTACGGAGCCCGCTACTACAACCCACGGACCCAGCTCTGGGCGGGCAGCGACCCGGCACTGCCCGACTACCTCGACGGGGACATGGCGGGCGGCATCGCCGAGCCGCGCAACCTCGCCGTCTACACCTACGCCCACAACAACCCGGTCAAGCTCATGGACCCGACCGGCAAGTGGCCGAAGATGCCGTCGTGGAAGACGATCGGCCACACCACCCTCGACGTCGTCGGCATGGTCCCGGTCGTCGGTGAGGTCGGCGACCTGGCCAACGCGGGCTGGTACGCCGCGGAAGGCGACTACGTCAACGCCGGCCTCTCCGCCGCCTCGGCGATCCCGGGCGCGGGCTACGCGGCGAACGCCGCCAAGTACGGCAACAAGGCACTCGACGCCGCACAGGCCGCCAAGACCGCCAACAACGCGGGCGACGCGGCGGCGACGGCCAAGGCGGCCGACACCGCACCCGTACCGAAGGCGGCGGACAGTCCTCCCGCACCCAAACCGGCCGACAGCGGACCCGCCCCCAAGGCCGCGGACACCGGGGGAGGGGGCTGCGGCACCGGCAACAGCTTCACCCCGGACACCAGGGTCGTGATGGCCGACGGCACCCACAAGGCCATCGGCCAGGTACGCATCGGTGACACGGTCACCGCCACCGACCCGGTGACCGGAGAGACCGGCTCGCGCACGGTCACCGCGCTCATCACCGGTGAGGGCGAGAAGAACCTGGTCGAGATCACCGTCACCGCCCCCGGCGGACATCCGGGCAAGGTCGTCGCGACGGACAACCACCCGTTCTGGGCACCCGAACTGGGCAAGTGGCTCTACGCCAAGGAAATCGTCCCCGGCACGCTGCTGCAGACCGGAAACGGCTCCTACACCCAGGTGAGCGCCGTACGCGCGTGGCTCCAGCACAAGCGGGTCCACAATCTCACGGTCGATGAGCTGCATACGTACTATGTGCTGGCGGGGGCGGCCCCGGTTCTCGTTCACAACACGAGCTGCAAGACTGTCGTCGAGAACCAGGCCGGACGGTTCGGCGACATGGATCCCGGTGTGCCGGGTGACGGGCTCACCCCCCACCACATGCCTCAGGATGCGCTTGGGCACCTGCCCAGAAGCGATGGCGGTGCGATCGTGATGACGCATGCGGACCATGCCCTCACCCGCACCTATGGCGCTCGCGGCAGGGCCACCAAGGCTGCGGAGGCTGGGCTTTCATTCCGGACGGTACTCGCCAGAGATATTTGGGACATGCGCCGAATAGGGCAACAGCAGTATGGCGATCCTAGTTACTACAACAAGGGAATCCGGGATCTGCTCGCCTATTACCGGAGCATCGGAAAAATGTAGAAGGGAAAGTGTGGAATGTCGGTTCGGTGTGAGGTCGAGGACCTGATCGGCGCGGGAGCGCTTCCCTCGGAGGACGCTTCCGAGGAGGAAATCGCAGAGGCCCAGCGACTTCTCGAGAACATCGCTGCTCCGGTCTCGGATGAAGAGGCGCAGGAGCTGGCGTTGTGCTTCGGCCCCGACAACTGTTACGGCCTTTCATGGACCTTGCTGCATCTGATCGAAACAGCGCCGGGTGCTCAGCAGGCGAACTACCCGCGGAACGTCGAGAACCCGTGGGTTCAACTGCTCACCGCTCGCGTCGAAGCCGCGCGAGGAAACCGGGAGTAGCGCGCAGTTGAACCTGCAACCGTGGCGCGGTCGCCCTCGGGGGTCAGGTGACGGGCCCCGCGATTGCCCCTGAAGTCGCCGTCCTTCAGCGGGAGATCCGGCGATGTGAGAGCTTCCTCCTCAGTCGGGGAAGGCCACACGAGGAGTTGAGCATGGCTGACGAGATTCAGCTGATCAGTGACGGCGATGGCCTGACGGTCATCGGGAGTCGGTCGGCGGTCGAGCGGTTCCTCGGTTCCGAGAGGCTGCCGTCGAAGGACCTCGGACCGCGGCGGTTCGGATCCGCCCTCGGCAACGCGGCCGGAATCGCGCAGGCGGGTTCCGACGCTGCCGCCCACTCACGGCGCTGGGTGAAGCTGACCAAGGAGTCCGCGCAGCGCATCGACGCGTACGGTCTGCGGGAGAGCGCCACGACAGGTCTCAGCACAGGCGTGCTGAAGGGCGACAGCGGCCAGATCAAGGGATTCGTCGAGTTCGCGAAGAGTTCGGGACCGCTGCGGACCAACCCGGCGCAGCTGGCCGGCATCGCCACGATCATGGCTCAGCTGGCGATGCAGCAGGCCATGGACGAAATCGCCGACTATCTCGCCACGATCGACGAGAAGGTCGACGACGTGCTCCGCGCGCAGAAGGACCTCGCGCTGTCGAACATGATCGGGGTGGACCTCGTGATCGAGGAGGCCATGACCATCCGGGAGACGGTGGGCCGGGTCTCCGAGGTGACCTGGTCGAAGGTGCAGGACACCTCGACGACGATCGCCCAGACCCAGTCGTACGCGCTGTGTCGACTCGACGCGCTCGCGGAGAAGTTGGAGGGCAAGACCAAGATCGGTGAGCTGGCCAAGGCGTCGATGGAGGCCGAGTCCAAGGCTCGGGAGTGGCTCGCTGTTCTCGCGCATTGCTTCCGGCTCCAGGACGCGTTCGCCGTGCTCGAACTCGACCGGGTGCGGGACACGGCTCCGGACGAGCTGGACTCGCATCGCCTCGGGCTGCGGGCCGCCAGGCGGAATCGGACGGATCTCATCGCACGCAGTACCGAGCGCCTGATGGCCCGGATGCACGCGGCCGCCGGTACGGCCAACGCGAAGGTGCTGTTGCACCCGACGACGTCCCGGGACGTGGTGCGGGCGCGCAACGAGGTAGAGGTCGCCGTCGTCGACTTCCACGGGCGGCTCGGGATCGAGCGCGGTCAGGAGTCGTTGGAGGCTCGGCGATGGAAGGACGCGGCTGTCGAGGTGAGGGACAAGGCGCTGGAGAAGGGCGCGGAGAACGTCGACGCCGCCCGCCGCCTCGGCACCGAGACCCTCGGTCGGGCCAGGTCGGCGACGGGCAAGCTCTCCAGCGGCATCGCCGAGCGGGCGCTCCGCCGGCGCGGGGGCGACGAGGAGGCATGACCACGGGCCGCCGTCGGCCCCACGGGCTCTCCTGACACGGGGAGGGGCGGGGGGCCGCGTGGTGAGCGGGGCCCCGCCCCTGCGGAGAACCGTCCGGCTCCGCGCCCGGCGGTACCACGGGAGCGGGAGAGTGGTCTCCGGCACAGGAGCGGTCCGCCGCCTCTGCCTCCCCGACCGGCCCTCGCCCGCGCGGCGCACGGCACGCGCGGCCCCCGGCGTCGTCCGACGCGGTGGCGTGCCCCCGGGGGACGTGACCGACGTCTCTACCCCGGGGCCGCCCCCGTACCGCAAGGTGGTCGGCATGACCTCCGCCTCCGCCTCCGCCACCCGACTCCTCCTCCGCGCCCGCACGGGCGGCCCGAAGGACGACGGGGGCCCCAAGCTCCTCGAACACGTCCTCGGCTGGACCCTGGTCGTCCTGCTCGCCGTGCTCGTCACCCGGGCCGGCCTCATGTGACGTCGGCGGACCGCTCGGACCTGAGCCGGCGCACCGCTCGCGTGGCGTGGGCCCTCCGCTCGGTCTTGAGCCGGCGCACCGCTCGCGTGGCTGGGCGCTCCGCTCGGCCCTGAGCCGGCGACGGCCTGCGTGGCTGGGCCCTCCGCTCGGCCGCGGCGGGCGACCGTGCCCGCCCCCGGCGGCCGTGTGATCCCTCGGCGTCCGTGCCGGCCCCGGCGTCCGTGTGATCCCCCGGCGTCCGTGCTGGCCCCGGCGTCCGTGTGATCCCCCGGTCGCCGGGTGATCCCGATGCCTCGAACGGGCATACTCCCCGCGACCCCGCGCGCGCCCCGCACGCCCGTGCTCGTGCCCGCGCCCGGCAGGGAGGAGCGCCCGGTCATGGCCGACAGCACCCCGGACGGCGTCGAACGCCGGCTGCCCACCGACGAGGCCCGCGAGCTGCTCGCCCTGACGCGGGACATCGCCCGCCGGGAGATCGCCCCGCGCGCCGCCGAGGAGGAGGCCGCCGGACACTTCCCCCGCGAGCTGTTCACCCTGCTGTCCCGATCCGGGCTGCTCGGACTGCCCTACGACCCCGAGCACGGCGGGGGCGGTCAGCCCTACGAGGTCTACCTCCAGGTCCTCGAGGAGCTCGCCGCCGCCCGGCTCACCGTCGGGCTCGGCGTCAGCGTCCACAGCCTCTCCTGTCACGCCCTCGCCCGCTACGGCACCGACGAGCAGCGCGCCGCCCATCTGCCCGCGATGCTGGGCGGCGGCCTGCTCGGCGCGTACTGCCTCTCCGAACCCTCCGCCGGATCGGACGCGGCGGCCCTCCGCACCCGGGCGGTCCGGGACGGCGACGGCGGCGACTGGGTGATCGACGGCACCAAGGCGTGGATCACGCACGGCGGGATCGCCGACTTCTGCACGGTCATGGCCCGGACCGGCGAGGAGGGGGCGCGGGGCATCACCGCCTTCCTGGTGCCGGGTGACGCGCCGGGACTGAGCGCCGCCCCGCCCGAACGCAAGATGGGCATGAAGGGCTCGCCCACGGCGCAGCTCCACTTCGACGGCGTACGGGTCCCCGACGCGCGGCGCCTCGGCGCGGAGGGGCAGGGCTTCGCCATCGCGCTCGACGCCCTGGACTCGGGGCGGCTGGGCATCGCCGCCTGCGCGGTCGGGCTCAGCCAGGCGGCACTGGACGTGGCCCTGGCGTACGCGGTGGAACGCCGCCAGTTCGGCCGGCCGATCGCCGACTTCCAGGGGATCCGCTTCCTCCTCGCCGACATGGCGACCCGGATCGAGGCGGGCCGGGCGCTCTATCTGGAGGCGGCCCGGCTCCGGGACGAGGGGCGGCCCTTCGGCCGCCGCGCGGCGATGGCCAAGCTGTTCTGCTCGGACGCCGCCATGCAGATCACGACGGACGCGGTGCAGGTGCTCGGGGGTTACGGGTACACGGCGGACTTCCCCGTGGAGCGGTATCTGCGGGAGGCGAAGATGCTCCAGATCGTCGAGGGCACGAATCAGATCCAGCGTGTGGTGATCAGCAGATCGCTGCTGAAGGGGGGAAGGTAGCAGGGCAGCCGGACCGCCTTCGCGACGATCTCCGCGCGGGGCTCCCCTTCCCGAGGAGGACTTCTGATGCGCAGCGTGACGTACTCGATGAGCATGTCGCTCGACGGCTACATCGTCGGGCCGGACGGCGGCTTCGACTGGACGGTCCCCGAGGACGAGGTCTTCCGCTTCTGGATCGACGAGATCCGGGGCGTCGGCGTCCATCTGCTGGGGCGGCGGCTGTACGAGACGATGCTGTACTGGGAGACCGCCGACCAGGATCAGTCGCTCGACGACGACGGGCGTGAGTGGATCGAGCTCTGGAATCCGCTTCCGAAGGTGGTCTTCTCCCGCACGCTGACGGAGGTGCGGGGCCATGCCCGCCTCGCCTCCGGTGGGCTGGCGGAGGAGATCGAGCGGTTGCGCGCCGAGCCGGGGGAGGGCGACATCGCGATCGGCGGCGCGACGCTCGCGGCCGAGGCGGCCGAGCTGGGCCTGATCGACGAGTACCAGATCATGGTCTACCCGGTGCTGGTCGGCGGTGGCATTCCGTTCTTCGCCCGGAACGAGCGCCAGGTCGAGCTCGAACTCGTCGAGACGCGCAGGTTCGGCCCCAGGGTCGTGTACCTGCGCTACCGCGTCGCGCGCTAGACCGGCCGATTCGCGCGCGGGCAGCGCGGGCTCACGCTCGAGCCAGGCCATTGCGTGCGAGGGCAGGCCGGATCCACACGCCGGGCAGGCCGGGTCCACCCCTCCGCACCGTGTGTCCGCGTCCGTTCCCGTCAGATCCGGCGGGTGGTCACCGCGCCTCGCCCGGCCGGACCAGAGTCCCGCTGACTCGTACCGTGCGGTCCGCCCAGACGGGGCCGGAGGCGAGCCGCGCCCACTCCTGGTCGCGGTGGCCCGGGAGGGTGCGTCCCTGGCTCGCCCAGAGGGAGAGCACGGCCTTGTAGATGGGCGGGTCGGAGGGGAGGTGGGTCGGCGCGGGCGCCTGCGCCGGTACGGGGACGGGCACCGGTGCGGGCGGATGCGCCGGCGTGGCCGTCGGGGCGGCCGCCGACGGCGGGCGAGGAACCGATTCTTCAAGGCGCGGCTCGGCCTGTCGGTGCCGACCGATTCCGCTGGGGGTCGTGTACAGCGTGGTCATGCCCGGACCAACGCGTCCCGGCGGCCGTGGTCACCGCCGAGGGGATTCGTGCGGCAGTTCGTCCGGTACCCGGTGCACGGCTCTGGCCCCCCGCCGCGAACCTGACGTACCGTCAGTTTCCCTCGCGGAAGACACGCGTTCGCCGACCAGGAGGTCAGCCATGTCCGTGCACCGGCACGTCGACGACCGGCCCGTCGCACTCGACGAATACCCCGTGCACCAGGCCCCGCTCTCGATGAAGCACCACGTCAGCGGCGACCGCAACGCCTACGACCGGTGCATCTTCCACGTCTTCGACCACACCGGCCGCGCCCTGCTCGTCGCCGGTCTCGGGGTCTATCCGAACACCGGGGTCGTCGACGCCTACGCCACCCTCCGCGTCGGTGACCGGCTGCACGCCGTCCGGGCCTCCGACGCGCTCGGCGACGACCGCATGAACCTCTCCGTCGGCCCGTTCACGATCACCGTCGACGAGCCCCTCAAGCGCCTCTCGCTGCGCTGCGCGGCCGATCCGGACGATCCCGAGGGGCTCTCGTACGACCTGAGCTGGACCGGCGACTTCCCCGCCGTCTGGGAACCCCACCACACCCAGCGCCACGGCGGCCGCCTCACCCTGGAAGGCCGCCGCTTCGTCCAGGCCGGCCGCTGCGCCGGCACGATCAGGGCGGGCGGCGAGGAGTTCGCGGTCACGCCGGGGGAGTGGACCGGCACCCGCGACCGCAGCTGGGGCGTCCGCCCGATCCCCGGCGAGGAGCCCGGCCGCGGCGCCGAGTTCCGCCCCGAGGGCTTCCACTGGCTCTGGATCCCGATGCGCTTCGAGGACCGGTTCCTCATGGTCATCGCCCAGGAGGACGCCGACGGCTACCGCACCCTCAACGAGGCCCTGCTCGTACGGAACGGCCACCGCGACACCCAACTCGGCTGGCCCCGAACCGAGATCACGTACCGCACGGGCACCCGCCACCCGGAACGGGCCACCGTCCACCTCACCGACCCGACCGGGAAGCCCCTGGAGATCGGCGTCCACATCCTCGCCTCCTCCCCACTCGCCGTCGGCGCCGGCTACCCGCCCGCCAGCGACTGGCAGCACGGCACCTGGCAGGGCCGCGGCTGGACCGACCGGCGCGTCTACGACCTCACGGACCCGGCGGCCCACCCCATGGCGGCGTACGGCGTCACCGACCACGCCGCCCGCTTCACCCTCGACGGCCACACCGGCTACGGCATCTTCGAGCACGGCTCGTTCGGCCGCCACGACCCCAGTGGCTTCGCCGACCACACGTCGACGGCCCTCTGAGGAGCTTCCCTTGACCTCTGCGCCCCGCCCCCGCACCACCACCCGCGACCCCGAGGAGCTCGGGCGCCGGCTCACCGCCTGGCTGGACCGGCAGCTGCCCGGTGCCCGTGTCACCGGGCTCGCCGTGCCCGGTTCCAACGGCATGTCCAGCGAGACCCTGCTCTTCGACCTGGAGCACCCGGAGGCCCCGGTACGCGGCTGCGCCCTGCGGCTGGCCGCCGACCCCGCGGCGTACACCGTCTTCCCCGTCTACGACATGGCCCGCCAGCACCGGGTCATGCGGCTGGTCGGCGAGCACACCGACATCCCCGTACCGCGTGTGCTGTGGCTCGAAGAGGACCCCGAGCCGCTCGGCGCGCCCTTCTTCGTGATGGCCCACGCCGAGGGCCGGGTCCCGCCGGACGTCATGCCCTACACGTACGAGGGGAACTGGCTGCACGCCGCCACCGACGACGAACGCGCCCTGCTGGAGGCCGAGTCCGTCTCCGTCCTCGCGCGGCTGCACGACCAGTTCCCGGCGAAGGAGGCCGAGTTCCTGCTGCCGGACGGCCCGGGGACGCCGTTGCGTCGTCATGTCGACGCCCAACGCGCCTACTACGCCTGGGTGGTGGAGGGGCTGGCGCCCTCGCCGCTCATCGAGTCGGCCTTCGACTGGCTGGAGGCGCACTGGCCGGCCGACGAGGGCCCGGCCGTCCTCGGCTGGGGCGACGCGCGCATCGGGAACATCGTCTACGACGGATTCGTCCCCGCCGCCGTCCTGGACTGGGAGATGGCGGCCTGCGTCCCGCGCGAGGTCGACCTCGGCTGGGCGGTCTACCTGCACCGCTTCTTCCAGGACCTGACCGTCGGCTTCGGCCAGCCCGGGCTGCCCGGATTCCTGCGGCGCGACGCGGTCGAACGGCGATACGCGGAGCTGACCGGACACACCCCGCGCGACATGGAGTTCCACACCCTCTACGCGGCACTGCGGCACGCGATCGTGATGCTCAGGATCGCGTACCGACAGGCCCACTTCGGCGAGGTCGAGGTACCCGCGGACCCCGACGGCCTGATCCTGCACCACGCCACCCTGGCGGCGATGGTGCGGGGAAGCTACTGGTGAGCGGAGGGGCCCGGAGGCCCCGTCCGGACGGGCCCTAGGCCGCGCGCCGCATCTGCGGCACCCGGATCGGGCGCGAGCCCGGTCCGCCGACGTGCGAGAACGGCTGCGTGCGCCAGTCGAGACCCTGGGGGAGCGTCAGGAGCAGGGCGGTGTCCTGCTCCTGGACCTCCAGGGTGTCGTCGGCGGGGCGGGCCTCGGTCGCCGACAGGCCCGTGCCCGGGCAGACCGTCAGGACGAAGGGGTTCCACGGCGTCGGGCAGAGCGCGTGCTCCGGCAGCGCGTCCTCGTCCGCGAGCAGCGCGATCGGCTGCACGCACTCCGGGCAGATGACCCGGAACATCTCAAAGGTGTCGTACGCGTCGAGCTCTTCGGACGTGTCGACCGAATCAACAGGCTCCTGCATGGAGAATCTCCCCCTCGGGTGGGTCGGCCGGATCTGTACGGCCTCGACCACAGCAAGCACTTCCCATGCGGCCGTCCGCATAATCGTGTGGCAGTACCCGAGGCCGGACGCAAACCTGTGGCGTTCGTCACATGCCCGCCGAGGGTGCCCCGTGATGACCCATACCGCCCGATTGCGGTCGGCCCCGGCGGTGCCGCTCCCCTCCGGGAGCAATAGGGTCACCGCATGGAGGAGCTGGATCGTCAGATCGTCGAGTTGCTCGTCAAGGACGGGCGCATGAGCTACACCGACCTGGGCAAGGCCACGGGCCTGTCCACGTCGGCGGTGCATCAGCGCGTCCGCCGTCTGGAGCAGCGCGGAGTCATCCGCGGCTACGCGGCCGTCGTGGACCCGGAGGCCGTCGGCCTGCCGCTGACCGCCTTCATCTCGGTCAAACCCTTCGACCCCAGCGCCCCCGACGACACCCCCGACCGGCTCGCCGACATCCCGGAGATCGAGGCGTGCCACAGCGTCGCCGGTGACGAGAACTACATCCTCAAGGTCCGGGTCGCCACCCCGCTGGAGCTGGAGCACCTGCTCAGTCGCATCCGCTCCCAGGCCGGCGTCTCCAGCCGCACCACCGTCGTCCTCTCCACCCCGTACGAGGCGCGGCCGCCGCGCATCTGACCGGGACGGCCGCGCGGGGCGGAGCCGTACGACGCGCGCGTGGGTCCGTGCGACGTGTGCGTGAGGGCCGTACGACGCGCGCGTGCGGCCCTCACGGGGGACCTGCCGGACAAACCGGGTCCCGGCAGGTCCTAGCCTGGTCGCATGAGTGAGTCCATGCCTCCTGCGTCTCCCGCCGAACACCGCACCGTGCTGCTGCGCGGTGGAGAAGTCCACAGCCCCGCCGACCCCTTCGCCACCGCCATGGTGGTGGAGCGCGGGCACGTCGCCTGGGTGGGCTCGGAGGGCGCGGCCGACGCCTTCGCGACCGGCGTGGACGAGGTGGTCGACCTGGAGGGCGCGCTCGTCACCCCGGCGTTCGTCGACGCGCATGTCCACACCACCGCCACCGGGTTCGCCCTCACCGGGCTCGACCTGTCCGCCGCCGCCTCGCTCGCCGGGGCGGCGGAGCTGATCCGCGCCCACGCCGCCGCCCGCCCCGATGACCGCATCCTCATCGGGCACGGCTGGGACGCCTCCCGCTGGCCCGAGCGCCGGCCGTTCACCCGCGCCGAGCTCGACGAGCTCACCGGCGGCCGTCCGCTCTACCTCACCCGTATCGACGTCCACTCGGCCGTCGTCACCACCGCCCTCCTGGACCTCGTCCCCGGCGTCCGCGACCTGGACGGCTTCCACGACGGACAGCGGCCGCTCACCGGCGACGCCCACCACGCCGTGCGGGCCGCCGCCTTCGGCGCCGTCTCCGCGCGCCAGCGCACCGAGGCGCAGCGCGCGGCCCGGAGCCGGGCCGCCTCCCTCGGCATCGGCACCCTGCACGAGTGCGGCGGCCCCCGCATCTCCTCCGAGGACGACTTCACCGGCCTCCTGGACCTGGCCCGCGACGAGGCCGGCCCCCGGATCGTCGGTTACTGGGCGGACCTCGACGTCGAGCGGGCCCGCGCCCTCGGCGCCCTGGGCGCGGCCGGCGACCTGTTCGCCGACGGCTCCCTCGGCTCCCACACGGCCTGCCTGCACGAGCCGTACGCCGACCACGCCGACGCCGGCCACACGGGAGCGGCCCACCTGGACGCGGCCACCATCGCCCTCCATGTCGTGGCCTGCACCGAGGCGGGCCTCCAGGCCGGCTTCCACGCCATCGGGGACGCCGCCGTGACGGCCGTCGTCGAGGGGGTCAGGGCGGCCGCCGAGAAGCTCGGCATGGCGAGGATCCGGGCCGCCCGGCACCGCGTCGAGCACGTCGAGATGCTCACCCCCGAGACCGTCGCCGCCTTCGCCGAGCTCGGCCTCACCGCCTCCGTCCAGCCGGCCTTCGACGCGCTCTGGGGCGGCGAGGAGGGCATGTACGCCGACCGGCTCGGCGCCGAGCGGGCCCGCACCCTCAACCCGTACGCGGCGCTGCTGCGCGCCGGTGTGCCGCTGGCCTTCGGGTCGGACAGCCCGGTGACCCCGCTCGACCCCTGGGGCGCCGTCCGGGCCGCCGCCTTCCACCGCACCCCCGAGCACCGGATCTCCGCCCGGGCCGCCTTCACCGCCCACACCCGGGGCGGCTGGCGGGCCGTGGGCCGGGACGACGCGGGGACGCTGGTACCGGGCGCCCCGGCCGACTACGCGGTCTGGCGCACCGAGGAACTCGTCGTCCAGGCCCCCGACGACCGAGTGGCCCGCTGGTCCACCGACCCGCGCTCCGGAACACCCGGTCTGCCCGATCTGTCCCCCGGAGTGGATCTCCCCGTCTGCCTGCGGACGGTCGTGCACGGACAGCCGGTGTTCGTACGGCCGAACGAGTGATGTAGGGATATGTCCCACCCGGGACACCTCTTCCGTACGCTTGTCCCCGACCTGCGGATCTTCCCCTCCGGCCTGGCCTTTTGGGACGTATCCGCAGGTCAAGCGGGTGTTGACAGTCGACCGTCAGGGGCGGGTAGGTTCTCCGCGTCCACCACAGGACGTCCGACCGGACAGCATCTCCACGCATTCGCCGAACGCCGCCCGCGCCTCGGCCGCGAGGGAAGGTTTCTCCGGCGGAAGGTGCGACCCGGGTGGGGCCCGGACGTTCAGTAGACAACGGCTTTCGGTCGATCCGCCGCCAGCGGATCCCGGGTCGGACCGAAGGACGACGGGCCCCGCACCGCACGTCAGGCGGGTGTACGGCGCCCCCCCGCACCGCACGTCACACGGGCGTTCGGCCCCGCCGGGCCACCGTCCCACCTGCGATCCGGCCCCGCCGTGCCGCCGCGGAGCCCGCGATTCCGGCTCCGTCCGGCCGCCGCCCCGCCCCTCGCGGTCGACCCGCCGCGCCGGAGCACTCCGGGGACCTCGCTATGGTGGTGGCCTGTGTATGTATCCGAAGGGGCAGTAGTGAACGACGGTGGCCAGAGGCGTTACGGCCCGCTCGGCAAGGCCTTGGTGATCATTCCGACCTACAACGAGGCGGAGAACATCAAGCCGATCGTCGCGCGGGTGCGGGAAGCCGTACCCGAGGCGCACATCCTCGTCGCCGACGACAACAGCCCTGACGGTACGGGCAAGTTCGCGGACGAGATCGCGTCCGAGGACGACCACGTGCACGTCCTCCACCGCAAGGGCAAGGAGGGGCTCGGCGCCGCCTACCTCGCCGGGTTCCGGTGGGGCATCGAGCACGGATACGGCGTCCTCGTCGAGATGGACGCCGACGGCTCCCACCAGCCCGAGGAGCTCCCGCGGCTGCTCACCGCCCTCAAGGGCGCGGACCTCGTCCTCGGCTCCCGCTGGGTGCCGGGCGGCCGCATCGTGAACTGGCCGAAGTCCCGCGAGTTCATCTCCCGGGGCGGCAGCCTCTACTCGCGTGTGATGCTCGACGTGCCGATCCGCGACGTCACCGGCGGCTACCGGGCCTTCCGCAAGGAGACCCTGGAGGGCCTGGGCCTGGAGGACGTGGCCTCGGCCGGCTACTGCTTCCAGGTCGACCTGGCCCGGCGCGCCGTCGCCGCCGGCTTCCATGTCGTCGAGGTCCCGATCACCTTCGTGGAGCGCGAGATCGGCGACTCGAAGATGAGCCGGAACATCGTGGTCGAGGCGCTCTGGCGGGTCACCGGCTGGGGTCTGTCGGCGCGGGCGGAGAAGGTCGGCCGGTTGCTCGGCCGCAAGGCCTCCTGACGCCCCTGCCGGGGCGTCCTGTGCTGATCCTTCCTTTACGACGTTCCGGCGGGGCTCCAGGCACACTGGGGACCATGACGACCGGCGCAACGCCTCCCCTCGCCCCGAAGCGCTCACGCGCGCGTACTTTCCTTCCGCTCGCCGTCGCCGCCTGGCTGGTCCTCGAGATCTGGCTGCTCACGGTGGTGGCGGACGCGGCGGGCGGACTCACCGTCCTCGCCCTGCTCGTCGGCGGCATCGTGCTCGGTGCCGCCGTCGTCAAGCGGGCGGGCCGTCGTGCCTTCCGCAACCTCTCCTCGACCTTCCAGCAGGCCCAGGCCGCCGCGCAGTCGGGCACCGTGCCGTCGGCTCCCGAGCGGACCGGCGCGGAGGACCGCAACGGCTTCCTGATGCTCGGCGGTCTGCTCCTGGTGATCCCCGGCCTGATCTCGGACGCCCTCGGTCTGCTGCTGCTGATCCCGCCGGTCCGCTCGCTCCTCGGGCGGTACGCGGACCGGGCCGCCGAGCGCCGGATGGCCGCCGCGCCTCCCGGTAGCCTCCAGGACGCCTTTCAGCAGGCTCGTATCCACCGCCCGGACGGCAAGGTCGTCCAGGGTGAGGTCATCCGCGAGGACGCCGCTCAGGGCCCGCGCAGGGTCGAGGAGCACCGCCCGCCCCTGACGCCCTGATGTCTGACCCGTGCCCCGCTCCCTCACCGCGGTGAGGGAGCGGGGCACGGAAAACGCCGCGGGGCCCGGTACACAGTTCGTGTACCGGGCCCCGCGGCGTTGTTCTACCGGTGCGTCCGCTAGGCGGACTTGCGGCTGTCGCGCGGATGCACGGCGATGTTCATGGCGCCGGAACGAAGGACGGCCAGCCTCTCGGCGAGGACCTCCTCCAATTCCTCGCGGGTGCGTCGCTCCATGAGCATGTCCCAGTGCGTACGCGCAGGCTTGCCCTTCTTCTCCTCAGGTCCGTCCCCGTCCACCAGGAGTGCCTGGATTCCGCAGACCTTGCACTCCCACTCCGGCGGAATTTCCGCTTCCACCGAGAAGGGCATCTCAAAACGATGGCCCTTCTCGCATGCGTACTCCACGGCCTGGCGCGGGGCCAGATCGATGCCGCGGTCGGTCTCGTAGCTCGTCACCACGAGGCGCGTGCCGCGAAGAGCTCGCTCACTCATGAATCGTGCCTCCCGGGCTTGTCGCCCACAGGACAGGTGTCGCTGTCGTCGTTATCCGGTCAACGTCCGGTCGGCGGTAAAGATTCCCGTGCCGGGTCATGCGTCGCCCGTCGTGCCGCCCCTTGTTGTACCCACCAGTGCCCGTTTTGTCACATCTGACGGCAGATGTGACCCGGTGTCTTCACCAAAGCAGCACGCAGTAACGGTCCGCCTGGCAGGCCAAACGCGTACACTACCGCCCTTTCACTGCCACGTCTAAATACGGTCGGGTATCGGGTTGCCGGCGGCCTCCACCGCACGCCGAACCGGCACCCGCGCGAGCAGGACGAAGCCGACCACGAAGAAGATCACCAGGGAGATGATGGCATCCCGGTAGCTCCCGGTCAGCTGATACGCGAGACCGAACACGAGTGGACCCAGCCAGCTGAGCCCCCGATCGCTCATCTCGTACGCCGAGAAGTACTCGGCCTCCTTGCCGCGCGGCACCAGATGCGAGAACAGCGAGCGCGACAGAGCCTGGCTTCCGCCCAGTACCAGGCCGATCGCGGCCGCCAGACAGAAGAAGAACACGGGCGCGTCGGCCGGCAGGAGATAACCCGCCACCAGGATCAGCGTCCAGACCGCGAGCGATCCCAGAATCGTCCGCTTGGCGCCGTACGACCGGGCGAGTCGCCCCATGCCGAGCGCCCCCGCCACCGCGAGCACCTGGACCAGCAGCACCGCCGTGATGAGCGTGGTCTGGTCGAGGCCCAGTTCCTCCGAACCGAACACCGAGGCCTGGGAGATCACCGTCTGCACGCCGTCGTTGTAGACCAGGTAGGCGAGCAGGAAGGAGAGCGTCAGCGGATGCCTGCGCATGTCCTTGAGGGTCGCCCGCAGCTGCCGCCAGCCGCTCCCGACCGTGCCCCCGCCGGCTCCCTCCCGCCCCTCCGGGCCGACCTGGCGGTCCCGCAGCCGCCGCAGCGGTACGACGGTGAAGGCGCCCCACCAGACACCGGCCGAGGCCAGACAGATCCGGACCGCCTCGCCCTCGGTCAGGCCGAAGGAGTCGTGGCCCGAGTAGAGGATCAGATTCAGTACCAGGACCAGCGCGCCGGACGTGTAGCCGAAGGCCCAGCCGCGCGAGGAGACCGCGTCCCGCTCGTCAGGCTCCGCGATCTGCGGCAGATAGGCGTTGTAGAGCACCATCGAGACCGAGATCGAGGCGTTCGCCACGATCAGCAGGAACGTGCCCAGCAGATACTGGTCGCCGGCCAGGAAGAACATCCCCGCCGTGGCCGTCGCGCCCACGTAGGCCGCGGCCGCGAGCAGCGGCTTCTTCCGGCCCGTACGGTCCGCGATCGCGCCGACCAGCGGCATCAGCAGCACCGCGACCACGATCGAGGCCGACACGGCGTACGCGAAGAGCGAGCCGGCCCGCACGGGTATCCCGAGCGGGTGCACATAGCCCTCCGCGTCGGCCGCCGCCCGGGCCACCGAGGTCAGGTACGGCCCGAGGAACACGGTGAGCACGCTCGTCGAGTACACGGAGCACGCGAAGTCGTAGAAGTACCAGCCCCGCTGTTCCCGCTTGCGTTCGGCGGGATCGGAGGCGTACTCCTCCGGTTCGGTGGTTCCAGCGGTCAAGGCCGCGCCCCCTCGTTCGTCCCCGTGGCCGGGCCCGGTGATCCGGGTCCGGAGCGACCGGGACGCGCGCTCAGACCCACACACCCCGCTCGGTCAGCACCGAGCGCAGCGTCTCCAGTTGATCGGTCATGATGCCATCGACCCCGAGGTCGAGGAGAGCGTTCATCCGGGCCGGATCGTTCACCGTCCACACATGGACCTGGAGCCCGCGCGCGTGCGCCTCCCGGACGAAGCGGCGGTCCACCACCGGGATGCCGCCCTGCCGCTCGGGGACCTGCGCGGCGATCGCCCCGGCCCGAACCGCCGCCGGGATGCCGAACGAGCGCAGCCGCAGCCCGATCACGCCGCGCACCCCGAACGAGGTGGCCAGCTCGGGACCGGCCATCCGCTGGGCCCGAACGACCCGGGCCTCGGTGAACGAGCCCACGCAGACCCGGTCCCAGGCGCGCTTCCTGCGGATCAGGTTCACCAGCGGATGCAGCGCCGACTCGGCCTTGAGGTCCACGTTCCAGCGGGCCTCCGGGAACTCGTCCATGAGGTCGGCGAAGAGCGGCAGCGGTTCCTTGCCCGCCACGCGGGCCTCCCGCACCGCCGCCCACGGCAGGTCGCCGATCCGGCCCGAGGCGTCCGTGACCCGGTCGAGGGTCGCGTCGTGGAAGGCGACGAGAGCTCCGTCCGACGTCGTGTGCACATCGGTCTCGAAGTAGCGGTAGCCCGCGGCGGCGGCCCGGCGGAAGGCGGCCGCGGTGTTCTCCAGGCCGTTCGCCGTGCCGCCGCGGTGGGCGAACGGGAGGGGCGTGGGGTGGTCGAGGTAGGGGTGGCGTACGCGAGTCACCGCCGCAGTATGGCGTCTTCCGGTGTCGCGGGGGCGACCGCGGTGCTTCCGGATTCCGGCTCGGGAACGGCGAACCAGCGAAGGAAGAACTGGGCGAGGGGCCCGATGGCCAGCGCGTACAGCACCGTGCCGACACCGACCGAGCCGCCGAGCAGGAAGCCGGTGGCGACCACCGCCACCTCGATCGCCGTCCGCACCAGCCGGATCGAGCGGCCGGTCAGCCGGTGCAGACCGGTCATCAGGCCGTCGCGCGGACCGGGGCCGAACCGCGCCGCGATGTACAGACCGGTCGCCACTCCGTTGAGGACGATGCCGGCCACGAGGAGCGGGATCCGCCCCGCCAGACCGTGGACGTCCGGGACGAGCGCCAGGGTGCCGTCCATCGCCAGGCCGATCGCGAACACGTTGGAGACCGTGCCGAGCCCCGGCCGCTGCCGGATCGGGATCCACAGCAGCAGCACCACGGCCCCGACGATGATCGACACCACGCCGATGGTCAGGCCCGTCTTCTCGGCGAGGCCCTGGTGGAGCACGCCCCACGGCTCCAGGCCGAGACCGCTGCGCACCAGCAGCGCCGAGCTGACCCCGTACAGCGTCAGCCCCACGTAGAGCTGGACGAGGCGACGGGTGAGGTGCCGGCCGTGGAGGCCGGAGGCGATGGACAAGGTTCTTCCCCCCAGGGTGGTGGTAGTGGACTGGCTCATGACACTCTGTGGCGGTGGAACGGGTGCCAACCATGGCCAATTCGAGGAAGGTGGACTGATTTCGATGGCCCAGTGGACTTCGGCGGTAGGACCGGCTCAGCTCGCCCGGCAGCTCCAGGCGCAGCAGCCGCGGCCCGCCGGACCCGGGACGCGGAAGCCGCCCGCCTATCGCGCCCTGGCCGACGGGATCCGGCTGCTCGTCCTGGAGGGCCGCGTCCCGGTCGCCGCCCGGCTGCCCGCCGAGCGGGAACTCGCCCTCGCCCTGACCGTCAGCCGCACGACGGTGGCGGCGGCCTACGAGGCGCTCCGCGCCGAGGGCTTCCTGGAGTCGCGGCGGGGGGCCGGCAGCTGGACCGCCGTACCGGCCGGGAACCCGCTGCCCGCGCGAGGACTCGAACCGCTGCCCCCGGAGGCGCTCGGTTCGATGATCGACCTCGGCTGCGCGGCGCTGCCCGCGCCCGAGCCCTGGCTCACGCGCGGCGTCCAGGGCGCCCTGGAGGAACTGCCCCCGTACGCCCACACGCACGGCGACTACCCGGCGGGGCTGCCCGCGCTGCGGCAGATGCTCGCCGACCGGTACACCGCGCGCGGCATCCCCACGATGCCGGAGCAGATCATGGTCACGACCGGTGCCATGGGGGCCATCGACGCCATCTGTCACCTCTTCGCGGGCCGCGGCGAGCGCATCGCCGTCGAGTCCCCGTCGTACGCCAACATCCTCCAGCTGATGCGGGAGGCCGGGGCCCGACTCGTGCCCGTCGCCATGTCCGAGGGGCTCGGCAGCTGGGACCTGGGCCGCTGGCGGCAGGTGCTGCGCGACGCGGCACCCCGTCTCGCGTACGTGGTGGCCGACTTCCACAATCCGACCGGCGCCCTGGCCGACGAGGACCAGCGCCGGCAGCTCGTGGACGCCGCCCGCTCGGCCGGCACCGTCCTCGTCGTCGACGAGACCATGGCCGAGCTCCACCTGGACGACGACCTGGAGATGCCCCGGCCGGTCTGCGCCTTCGACCCGGCCGGCTCCACCGTCCTCACGGTCGGCTCGGCGAGCAAGGCCTTCTGGGCGGGCATGCGCATCGGCTGGGTCCGGGCGGCGCCCGACGTCATCCGTTCCCTGGTGGCCGCGCGCGCGTACGCCGACCTCGGCACCCCCGTCCTCGAACAGCTCGGCGTGAACTGGCTCATGCGCACCGGCGGCTGGGAGGAGGCCGTCACCCTCCGCCGCGACCAGGCGCGGGAGAACCGGGACGCGCTGGTCGCCGCGGTCCGCAGGGAACTCCCGGAGTGGGAGTTCTCGGTGCCGCGCGGCGGCCTCACCCTCTGGGTCCGCACCGGCGGTCTCTCCGGCTCCCGGCTCGCCGAGGCGGGGGAGCGGGTCGGCGTCAGGGTCCCCTCGGGCCCCCGGTTCGGCGTGGACGGGGCCTTCGAGGGCTTCGTCCGGCTGCCCTTCACGGTCGGCGGACCGGTGGCCGACGAGGCCGCCGCCCGGTTGGCGGCCGCGGCCCGGCTGGTCGAGTCGGGCGCGGGCGGGGGGGCCGAACCGCCGCGCTCGTTCGTGGCGTAGCCGCCCGCGGGCTCGCCCGTCACGCGAAGAGGCCGGCACGGAACCCGCGTCACGCGAAGAGGCCGGGTACGGACCCGTGAAGCGCGAAGAGGCCGGTATGGACCTGGGGGGGTCCGTACCGGCCTCTTCACGCGCGCGGGGTGCTCAGCCCTCCGCGGGGACGGGGGCGTGCAGCGGGGCGGGTCCGGGGGTCGGCTCGGCGCGGGGCGCGGGGGCCGGTTCGGGGCTCTTCACGGTGACCGTCTCGATGGCCATGGTCGTCGCCGCGCGGCGCTCCGGGAGGAGTTCGAGCACTGCCTGCCGGTGCGCCTCGCTGGTCGCGTCGTCGTACGGGTCGGGGGTCGCCGGCACCTGGAGGCGCAGCACCGGGCCGGTGCCCAGGCGCGCGTAGCCGCGGCCCGCGGGGACCTGGGGCGTCGGGGTGGTGTGCGGCTCGGTGCCGAGGACGGCGGCGATCTGGTCGGGAGTGGCGGGGCCGAGCACGATCCGGGCCCTGGTGTGGCTCCGTACCGCCTCGCTCAGGGTGTCCGCGCTGTCGAACTGCTCGGCGACCACCACGGTGACCTGGGCCGCGCGGCCGTGCCGCAGCGGCACCTGGAGCAGCTCCTGCGGGTCGGGGCGGCCGTTGGCGGCCGCCAGGTCGGCGAGGACGCCCGGCCGGTCGAGCAGGATCCAGAGCGGTCGCCGGGTGTCCTCGGGGGCCGGGTGGCCCGCCTGGCGGGCCCGGTTGGCGGCGATGAGCCGTCGTTCCGTCTCGTGCGCCGCCCACTCCAGGGTGGCCAGTGCGCCGGAGAGCCCGCACTCGACGGCCAGGACGCCGTCGCGGCCGGTGAGGCACGCGTACTCGCCGGTGCCGCCGCCCTCGACGATCAGCACGTCGCCGTGGGGGAGGGCCTGGAGCGCGATCGAGCGCAGCAGGGAGGTGGTGCCGCTGCCCGGCTGGCCGACGACCAGCAGATGCGGCTCGGTGGAGCGGGGGCCGGTGCGCCAGACCACGGCCGGCGCGTCCTCCGTACCGTCGGAGCCGACCACGGGGACGGTCCGCTGGACGGCGTCCGCGTCGGTGAAGCCCAGGACGGTCTCGCCCGGCACGGTGACGAAGCGCTGGGCGGCGATGGTGGTGGGCAGGGCGGGCAGCACGCTCATGACGAGCCGGTTGCCCTCCTCGTCCCAGTCGAAGCGGTACTCACGGCCGCGCCCGGACTTGGCGTGCAGCAACTGCTCGATGCGCGCGCGTGCGGCGGGCTCGCCGTCGGTGAAGTACGGAGGGTAGGCGATCTTCAGCCGGGTGGGACGCCCGTCCTCGTCGAAGGCGTACTCCGTGAAGGCGCCGCTCCAGTCGCCGCCGTGGGCGAAGAGCGGGGCGGGGTCGTCCGGGACGGAGAAGTACGGCACGAGGGCCTCGTACAGGCCCTTGAGCCGGGCGATCTCCGCGTCGTCGGGCCCGGTCTTGACGACCGGGCGCTCGCGCCCCCTCCACGCGGCCGCGGCCATGAGCGTGACGAGCGCGAGGAGCGGCCCGTACGGCATCAGCGCGACGACCAGGACGCAGGCCGCGACCAGGAGCAGCGTAGGACCACGCCGCTCCTTGGGGGTCGCGGCCCACCTGGCGCGCGCGGACACGGCCAGCTTCCGCAGACCACGGGAGACCGTGATCAGTGGATGGAGCACGTCGGTGGCACTGTCGGCGGCCGTGCGCGCGATCTCTCGGCTACGAGCGATCTGTGCGCTGCCGCTGCTCAGAATGCGGGGGAGTGGTCGCCGGGCCACGAGGTACTCCTGAGGTGGTGGAAGGGACGGAAGGGCGTCAGAACTTGATCCCGCCCAGAAGGCCGGCGAGGCTCTGCCCGCCCGCCGTGATGCTCGGGGCGATGGCCGTACCCGCGAGGTAGAAGCCGAACAGCGCGCTGACGAGGGCGTGCGAGGCCTTCATCCCGTCCTTCTTGAAGAACAGGAAGCAGATGATGCCGAGCAGGACCACGCCTGAGATGGACAGGATCATTGGTTGTTCTCCTGGTTGAGGGGACAGTCACCATGAGTCCTTCCAAGTTCACAGCAAGTATCTATGTGACTAAAGGTGCATTAGAGTGAAAAACGGGCGATTTCACTTGACCGGCGGACGTCGAACGGGCTGTCGAGTGGCGAAATGCCCGGCGTGCGCTAGAGGAGCGGCCGACGGCGGACTGCCGTGATCTTTGCCTCGGCCGGGCGCGGTCATGTCGGCGAACGGGCAGTACCCTGTCGATTCACTCGTACGGCCGCGCTTGCCGTGCACAGGTCGACAACGCAGGAGAAGGGCGGGCCCACCCGATGAGCGAGACTCCGGACCCCGAGGTCATCGAGCTGGCGTCCAAGGTCTTCGACCTCGCCCGCACCGGGGACGCCGACGCGCTGGCCGCCTACGTCGACGCGGGGGTCCCCGCGAACCTCACCAACGACAAGGGCGACTCCCTCGTCATGCTCGCCGCCTACCACGGTCACGCCGCCGCGGTCTCCGCCCTCCTCGCGCGCGGTGCCGACGCCGACCGCGCCAACGACCGCGGCCAGACCCCGCTCGCCGGAGCCGTCTTCAAGGGCGAGGACGCCGTCGTCCGCGCCCTCCTCGCCGGCGGCGCAAATCCGGAAGCCGGGACTCCGTCCGCCGTCGACACCGCCCGGATGTTCGGCAAGGCCGAACTCGTCGAGCTCTTCGGATCCCGGTGAACGAGCGCTGAACCCCAGGTGAGAGCGGCGTCGTAAATGTGGTCGCGGTGGCGAAATGGGTGGGTCATCATGACGTCGGGCCCGGCAAAACGGGCCACCGACGAGAGGCTGAGGAAGATGGTCACTGGCAGGCGATGGACGACGAGCGGCCCGACATGTCGCCGCACGGCCTAGGCGTACGGGCGAAGTACCGCCCGACCCGGGTCTTCCCGGTATCCCCCGGTCGTGTCGACAGCTTGATGTGAGGCGTCTCCCCATGTTCGATCCAGTCATAGCGCCGAGCGGCACCCTGCTCGGCCTGCTGCAGCGGGGCCGCGGCGACGGCACCCTGCACGCGCTCGCCGCGCCACGCGCCGAGGCCCTCGCGGCCCTCAACCACTGCGTTCTCGAAGACCCCCGCCACGACTGGCAGGTCGAGAACCGCTCCCTCTACTACGCCCGTCTCTACCTGGACCTCCACGGGGGTCTCGACGAGATCGAGGCGCATCTCTTCGGCGCCGAGGACATCCTCGACACCGAGGAGTCCAGGACCGGGCTCGCGCTCGCCGTCCTCGGGCACCTCGCCTCCTACGGACGCCAGGACGCCCTGCTGCTGCTCCGGCGGTACGCGGCGAACGGCACCAACTGGGCCTGGGCCCTCGACGAGCTGGCGCTCCGCGACGACGACGCCGGCCTCCGCGCGCTCGCCGTTCCCGTGCTGGCCCGCTTCCCGGCCGACGCCGAGGGCGACGCCGAGCTGGCCGGCGTCGTGCGCGACGCCTTCGAGCCCCGCCCGTGGCGGCTGTGGGCCGAGGACCAGCGCGACGCCGTCGGCGCCCGGGTCAGGGCCGCCCAGGAACAGGGCTCCTTCGACCGCTGGCAGCGCCAGATGAGCCCCGCCGGGCCCCGCCCCGGCTGGAGCGTGCGCGCCGTCCTCGACTGGGCACAGGAGGGATACGAGCGCGGAGCCGTGCTGTACGGCCCCGCCGCCCGCTGCCTCACCGCCGTCGCCGGACCCGAGGACCGGCCCGAACTCCTCGCCGCGGCCCGGCACGGCTCCGTGGGAGCCCGGGGCGCCGCCCTGCACCACCTCGCCGAGTCACGGGACCCCGCCGTCCTCGACCTCGTCGAGGCCGCCGCCGACGGTGACTCCCGCGAGGTCGCCGAGGCCGCGATCGCCGCGTACCGCCGCATGTGCGGAGAGGACGCCGTCGCCCGCGCCCGCGCCTGGGTCCGCCGGACCGACGCCCTCGGCGCGGCCGCCGCCGACGTCCTCGCCTGCCGTGGCACCGCCCAGGACTCCCCCTCCGTCCTCGGCGCGCTCCGCGACACCATCCGCTCCGAAGGCCCCGACGCGCCCGCGCTCGGCGGGCTCGTGGACGGCGCGGGCCGCCTCGGCATCGCCTGCGCGGCCCCCGTGCTGCGCCACGTCTACCGCGAGACGGCCTCGTCCCAGCTCCGCGGGCGCGTGGCCCGCGCCCTCGCCGCCACCGACCCCACCTTCGCGACCGGCTTCGCCGTCGAATGCCTCTGGGACTGCGAGGAGACCACCCGCGAGGTCGCGGCCCAGCACGCCGAGACCGGTGACGTGCGCGTCGCCGAGCGATTGCGCCGCCTCGCGGCGGACCCGGCCGAGGAGGTCGAGGTCCAGACCGCGGTGCGCAACCGCATAGGGCCGGACCTCCAGGTCTGACGCGGCCCGGTCGAGGTCCGGCCCCACCGGTCGGACCCGGGGCGTCCCCCGCCACCCGGCTCCGGGGCGGCGCGGCCCCCGGCGGAGAACCCGCCGCGCGTGGCCCCGCCCCGGAGGACCGGTGACCGGTGGGCCCGGCCGCCGGGCCCCACGCCTGACGAGCCCCGCCGCCGGCCCAGGCGCTTGATCCTCCGGTCCGTGGAGGACCTGGCGGGAAGTCCCCGTGCTTGATCGTTCCCGGCCACCCGCGCGCCCCGCGCGAAACGCTCATGGGACGTTCCCTCCCCGTCCAGATCGACGTTGGCGGGGACACGCCGAACGCGACGACAACACCCGTATGCGTGTCGTCATCGTCACCGAATCCTTCCCTCCCGACGTCAACGGTGTGGCGCACTGCGCCCTGCAGACCGCGCGCCACCTCGTCCGGCGGGGCCACACCCCGCTCGTCATCGCCCCCGCCGTCGCCGACCCGGCCGCGGACGCCGACGCCCCCTGCGCCGTCGTCCGGGTGCCCTCCCTCCCCCTTCCCGGCTACCCGCAGGTCCGCGTCGCCCTGCCCAGCCGTCGCGTCGCCGCCGCCATCGCCGCCCACCGCGCCGACCTCGTCCACCTCGCCGGACCCTTCGTCCTCGGGGTGCGCGGGATGACCGCCGCCACCCGGCTCGGCCTCCCCACCGTCGCCGTCTACCAGACCGACCTCGCCGGCTACGCCCGCACCTACGTCGGAACCGGCGAGGGCGCCGCCTGGCGCCGCCTCCGCGCCGTCCACGGGGCCGCCGACCGCACCCTCGCCCCGTCCTCCGCCGCCGTCCGCGACCTGGAGGCCCACGGCATCGGCCGCGTACGGCTCTGGGGCCGCGGGGTGGACACCGTCCGCTTCCGCCCCGAACTGCGCGACGACGCCCTGCGCGGGGGACTCGCCCCGGACGGGGAGCTCCTCGTCGGGTACGTGGGCCGCCTCGCCCCCGAGAAGCGCGTGGATCTCCTCGCCGGGGCGGGAAAGCTCCCCGGCGTACGGCTGGTGGTCGTCGGGGACGGGCCGAGCGGGCCGGCGCTGCGCGGCGCCCTCCCGGACGCCCGGTTCCTCGGCCGCCGCACCGGCGACGACCTCGCCCGGACCTTCGCCTCGCTGGACGTGTTCGTCCACACCGGCCCGTTCGAGACCTTCTGCCAGACGGTCCAGGAGGCCATGGCCAGCGGTGTCCCGGTCGTCGCCCCGGCTGCCGGCGGCCCCCTGGACCTGGTCGACCACGGGCGCACCGGGCTCCTCGTACCGCCGGGGGACCCGGAGGCGCTGCGCGAGGCCGTCGCCTCGCTCGCGGCGGCACCCGACCTGCGCGCCGCGTACGGCCGGGCCGGCAGGGCCACCGTCGAGGGCCGTACCTGGGAGGCCCTCGGCGACGAGCTGATCGGGCACTACCTGGAGGTTCTGCGGGAGCGGACGGTGGTGGCGGCATGAGCGGCGCCCGCGGCGGGCTCCGCATCGTGCGGCTCGCCAACTTCGTCACCCCCACCTCGGGCGGCCTCCGCACCGCTCTCGACCGGCTCGGCCGGGGATACCGGGAGGCCGGGCACGAACCCGTCCTCATCGTCCCCGGAGAGGTCGCGAGCGACGTCCGCACCGAGCAGGGCCGGGTCATCACCCTCCCCGGCCCGGTGCTGCCCGGCACCGGCGGCTACCGGGTCCTCGCCGACCGGCGCCGGGTGCGTCACCTGCTCCAGGACCTCGCGCCGGACCGGATCGAGGTCTCGGACCGTACGACCCTGCGGTGGACGGGGGAGTGGGCGCGACGCGCCCGCGTGCCCTCGGTGATGGTCTCCCACGAGACCGCCGACGGCGTGCTGCGCACCTGGGGCGTGCCGCCCGCCCTCGCCGCCCGCGCGGCGGACCGGCTGAACCGCCGCACGGCCTGGGCGTTCGCGCGGATCGTCTGCACGACCGAGTGGGCGGAGCGGGAGTTCGTACGGATCGGTGCGCGCAACGTCGTACGGGCCCCGCTCGGTGTGGACCTGGAGCGCTGCCGTCCCGGCCGCCGCAGCACCGTGCTCCGCGCCCGGCACACGGACGGGGAGCGGGTGCTGCTCCTGCTCTGCTCGCGCCTCTCCGTCGAGAAGCGGCCCGGAACCGCCCTGGACGCCCTCGCCGAGCTGCGGGACGCGGGCGTCGACGCGGCGCTCGTGGTCGCGGGCGACGGGCCGCTGAAGGGCGCCCTGGAGCGACGGTCGCGCGAGCGGCGGCTTCCGGTGCGGTTCCTCGGACACGTCGCCGACCGCGAGGCCCTGGCGGACCTCCAGGCGTCGGCCGACGTGTGCCTGGCTCCGGGGCCCGCCGAGACGTTCGGTCTCTCCGCCCTGGAGGCCCTCGCCTGCGGGACGCCCGTGGTCGTCAGCGCCTCCTCCGCGCTCCCGGAGGTCGTCGGCGCGGCCGGGGCCGCCGCCGTGGACACCCCGGGAGCCTTCGCCTCCGCCGTACGGGGGCTCCTCGCGGCGCCGGAGGCCACCCGCCGCCGCGCCGCACGCGCGCGTGCGGAGGTCTTCACCTGGGAGCGCTCCGTCACCGCCTTCCTCCGGGCCCACGACGCCCTCCCGGCCGCGGAGCCGCGCCACCCCGAGGAGGTGCGGCGATGACACCGGACCAGGCGTCCGCCCCGGTCACGTTCCGGGAGTCGGCGTCCGTCCAGGGCCGCGCCGTTCCGTGCGCCGCCCCCGCCGTCCTGCCCGCCCCCGCCGTCCTGCCCGCCCCGGCCGCCTCGCCCGTCCTCGCGCGCGTACCCCCGCCCCGCCCCCGTACGGCACCCGCCTGCACCGTCAGGTTCGTCGTGCTCGGGGACTCGCTCAGCGAGGGCGTCGGCGACCGGGTGGACGGCGCCTGGCGGGGGTGGGCGCCGCTGCTCGCCGACGGGCTCGCGGCCGAGGGGCAGGACACGGCGTTACTGAACCTCGCCGTCAGCGGGGCCCTCAGCGGCGACGTCGCCGACCGGCAGGCCCCGCGTGCCCTCGCGTTCCGGCCGCATCTCGCCTCCGTCGTCGTCGGGGTCAACGACACCCTGCGCCGCACCTTCGACATCGGGGTGCTCGCCCGCCACCTGGGCCGCGTCTGCGCCGACCTCGACGCCGCCGGAGCCGTACTCCTGACCGCCTGTCTGCCCGACCCGGGCCGGATGCTCGGCCTGCCGCCCCCGCTGGCGCGCCCGCTCGCCCGCCGCCAGCGGGCGGTCAACGCCGTCGTGCACGCCCTCTCCGCCCGGTACGGGGCCGTCCACCTGCACCTCGCCGACGACTCCTGGACCGAGGACCGCACCCTGTGGAGCGCCGACCGGCTGCACCCCGGCGAGCGGGGCCACCGCGCCGTCGCCGGGGGCTTCCACCGGCTGCTCGCCGAGCGGGGACTCGCCCACGGCGCCCCGCCTGCGCGGGACCCCGCCCAGCCGCCGCCCAGCCGCGCGGAGGCCGTGTTCTGGCTCGCCACCGCCGGCACCGGCTGGCTCCTCCGGCGCAGCCGCGACCTGCTCCCGCAGCTGCTGCTGCTCGCCGGTGCGGAACTGCGCCACTGGGCCGACGGCACCGGCACCGCCCCCCTCGACGCGCGCGCGGACGACGCCCTCGCCGACGCCCTCGCGGCCACAATGGGGAGATGAACGGGCGCTGGGAGTTCTGGATCGACCGCGGCGGCACCTTCACCGACATCGTGGGCAGACGGCCCGACGGCCGGCTCGTCACGCGCAAGGTGCTCTCCCACGATCCCGCCCGGCGTCACGACGCCGCCGTCGCCGGAATCCGCCTCCTCCTCGGCCTCGGGCCCGGCGAACCCGTCCCGGCCGACCGGATCGCCGTCGTCAAGATGGGCACCACCGTCGCCACCAACGCCCTCCTGGAGCGGCGCGGCGAGCCGACCGTCCTCCTCGTCACCGAGGGCTTCCGGGACGCGCTCCGCATCGCCTACCAGAACCGGCCCCGGCTCTTCGACCGCCACATCGTGCTCCCCGAAGCGGTCTACGCGCGCGTGATCGAGGTCCCCGAGCGGGTCGACGCCCACGGCCACGTGGTCCGGCCCCTGGACGAACCGGCCGTCGCCGAGGCGCTCGCCGCCGCCCACCGCGACGGACTCCGCTCGGCCGCCGTCGTCCTCCTGCACGGCTACCGCCATCCGGCGCACGAGGCCCGCGTCGCGGACATCGCACGCGACACGGGCTTCACCCAGGTGAGCTCCTCGCACGAGGTCAGCCCGCTCATCAAGCTCGTCCCGCGCGGGGACACCACCGTCGTCGACGCCTACCTCTCGCCGATCCTCCGCAGGTACGTCGACGAGGTCGCCCACGAACTCGCCGGGATCCGCCTCATGTTCATGCAGTCCAACGGCGGACTGCGCGAGGCGGCGCACTTCCGGGGCAAGGACGCCGTCCTGTCCGGACCCGCCGGCGGTGTCGTCGGCATGGCCCGCACCTCGGCACAGGCGGGCCACGACCGGGTCATCGGCTTCGACATGGGCGGCACCTCCACCGATGTGTCGCACTACGCAGGCACCTTCGAGCGCGAACTCGGTACACAGGTGGCCGGCGTGCGGATGCGGGCGCCGATGATGAGCATCCACACCGTCGCGGCGGGCGGCGGGTCCGTGCTGCACTTCGACGGGCGCCGCTACCGCGTGGGCCCCGACTCGGCGGGCGCCGTCCCCGGACCCGCCTGCTACCGACGCGGCGGACCGCTCACGGTCACCGACGCCAACGTCATGCTCGGCCGCGTCCAGCCCGCCCATTTCCCCGCCGTGTTCGGCGAGAGCGGCGACCTGCCCCTGGACGCCGACGTCGTACGGGAGCGGTTCACGGCCCTCGCGGAGGAGGTCGGCGGCGGCCGCACCCCCGAGGAGGTCGCCGCGGGCTTCCTGGAGATCGCCGTCCTCAACATGGCCAACGCCGTCAAGAAGATCTCCGTCCAGCGCGGCCACGACATCACCCGCTACGCCCTCACCAGCTTCGGCGGCGCGGGCGGTCAGCACGCCTGCGCCGTCGCCGACGCCCTGGGCGTCGACACCGTGCTCGTCCCCCCGCTCGCCGGCGTGCTCTCCGCGTACGGCATCGGACTCGCCGACGCCACCGCCATGCGGGAGCGGTCCGTCGAGGCGGAGCTCGACGCGCCCGGCACCCCCGCCCGCGTGAAGGCCCTCTGCGCCGAACTCGCCGACCGCACGCGCGCGGAGCTCCGCGCCGACGGCCTGCCGGACGAGGCGGTCACGACCCACGCGCGCGTACTCCTGCGGTACGCGGGCACCGACGCGAGCCTCCAGGTCGACCTCGCGTCCGCGGACGAGCTGAGAGCCGCGTTCACGGCGGTGCACCGCGCGCGGTACGCCTTCACCATGGACCGGCCGCTCGTCGTCGAGGCCGTCTCCGTGGAGGCCGTCGGTCGGGCGGGGCCGCACGGGCCCGTCCACACCGGTCCCATCACCGATCCCACCGCCGACGCGTACGAGCACCCGGCGGAACGCGACGGCGCGCCCGCCCCACACGCCACCGTGCGGATGTTCAGCGCCGGCACACCCCACGACGCTCCCCTCCACCGGCGCGTGGACCTCCGGCCGGGCAGCGCCCTGGACGGGCCGGCGATCATCGCCGAGGCCGACGCCACGACCGTCGTCGACAGCGGCTGGCGGGCCACCGCGACCGACACCGGACACCTCCTCCTGCACCGGGTCACCCCCCGCCCCGCGCGCGTGGCGGCGGGCACGGACGTGGACCCCGTCCTCCTGGAGGTCTTCAACAACCTCTTCATGGCCATCGCCGAGCAGATGGGCGTCCGCCTGGAGAACACCTCCCAGTCCGTCAACATCAAGGAACGCCTCGACTTCTCCTGCGCGCTCTTCGACGCCGAGGGCAACCTCATCGCCAACGCTCCCCACATCCCCGTCCACCTGGGTTCCATGGGCGAGTCCATCAAGGAGGTCCTGCGGCGGCGCGGCGACGACCTGCGCCCCGGCGATGTGTACGCGATCAACGACCCGTACCACGGCGGCACCCATCTGCCCGATGTCACGGTCGTGACCCCGGTCTTCGACGCATCCGGCGCCGAACTCCGTTTCCTCGTCGCCTCCCGCGGCCATCACGCCGAGATCGGCGGGATCACCCCCGGCTCCATGCCCGCCTTCAGCCGGACCGTCGACGAGGAGGGCGTCCTCTTCGACAACTGGCTGCTCGTCCGCGACGGACACCTGCGCGAGGCCGAGACGCGGGCCCTGCTCACCGGCGCCCCCCATCCCTCCCGCGACCCGGACACCAACCTCGCCGACCTCCGCGCCCAGATCGCCGCCAACGAGAAGGGCATCGAGGAACTGCGCCGGGCCGTCGACGAGTTCGGGCTCGACGTCGTGCGCGCCTACATGCGGCACGTCCGCGCCAACGCCGAGGAGTCCGTGCGCCGCATCGTCGCCCGCCTGGACGACGGCGCGTACCGCTACGAGACCGACGGCGGCGCGGTCATCCAGGTGGCCGTCCGCGTCGACCGCGAACGGCGCTCCGCCGTCCTCGACTTCACCGGGACCTCCCCGCAGCTGCCCGGGAACGCCAACGCGCCCACGGCCGTCGTCATGGCCGCCGTCCTGTACGTCTTCCGCACCCTCGTCGACGAGGACATCCCGCTCAACAGCGGCTGCCTGGAGCCGCTGGAGATCCGCGTCCCGCCCGGCTCCATGCTCGCGCCGGAACCTCCGGCCGCCACCGTCGCCGGGAACGTCGAGACCTCCCAGGCCGTCACGGGCGCCCTCTACGCGGCCCTCGGCGTCCAGGCCGAGGGCTCCGGAACGATGAACAACGTCACCTTCGGCAACGCGCGCGTGCAGTACTACGAGACGGTCGCCAGCGGCTCCGGCGCGGGCGACGGCTTCGACGGAGCCGATGCCGTCCAGACCCACATGACCAACTCCCGGCTCACCGACCCCGAGATCCTGGAGTGGCGCCACCCGGTCAGGGTCGACGCCTTCGCCGTACGGGAGGACGGCGGCGGGCGCGGCCGCTGGCGGGGCGGACACGGGGTGGAGCGCCGCATCCGGTTCCTGGAGCCGATGACGGTGGCCCTCCTCACCGGACACCGCAGGATCCCGCCGTACGGCATGGCGGGCGGCGAACCGGGCGCTCTCGGCGAGAACCTCGTGGAACGCGCGGACGGCACCGTCGAGCAGCTCGGCGGCGCGGCCACCACGGAAGTCGGCCCCGACGATGTCCTGGTCCTCCGTACCCCCGGCGGCGGTGGCTACGGCCCGCCGCCCGAGGAGGAGTGAGGGCCGACGCGGGGCCGCCCGGTCCGGTCGGCCACCCGCGTACCGGCCGGAAGCGCTCAGCGCACCGGCGTGAACCGCACGGGGGTGCCCGGCACCGCCTGGGCCACCGCGCCCAGATCCGTCTCCCGCACCACTCCGACCACCGGATAGCCCCCGGTCGTCGGATGGTCGGCGAGGAACACCACGGGCCGCCCGTCCGGCGGCACCTGGACCGCGCCCAGGACCATGCCCTCGCTCGCGAGCTCGCCGTGCGGGGCCCGATCGAGGACGGGGCCCTCCAGGCGCAGTCCGATGCGGTTGCTCGCCGACGACACCCGGTACGCGCGCGTGACGAGGGTCCGGAGCGCCGCGTCCGTGAACCAGTCGTCGCGCGGCCCGAGCCGGACCCGCAGGACGAGTTCGTCGGGCGGGCCGGGCCACGGGGGAGCGTCGACCGAACCCCGCACCGCCGTCTCCGTTCCCGTGTCCGGTCCCAGAGGCAGGACCGTCTCCACGGCCAGCGGTGCCGGGCCCAGGCCGGACAGCAGGTCCGTGGAGCGGCTGCCCAGTACCGGCTCGACGTCGATCCCGCCGCCGACCGCCACATACGCGCGCAGCCCGCGCGTGGCCGCGCCGATGTCCAGGACCGACCCGGCGGGCACGCGGACCGCCGTTCCCCAGGCGGCCGGGCGCCCGTCCACCCGTACCGGGCAGGGCGCTCCGCCCACCGCCACGGTGACAGCGCGCCGGGGCCGCAGGGCGCAGCCGTCGACGGTGGTCTCCAGGACGGCCGCGGACTCCGGGTTGCCGACGAGCCGGTTGACGAGGCGTACGGCCGCCGGGTCGAGAGCGCCGGAGCGGGGCACCCCGAGGTGCGCGTAGCCGGTCCGCCCCAGGTCCTGCACGGTGGTCAGCGCCCCGGCCCGGACCACGACGACGGCCCGGTCGGTCATCGTCCACCCCCTGGCGCGGCGCCCTCCGCCGTGAAGCGGACCCGGGTGCCCGGAGCCAGCAGCGCGGCCGGCTCACGGCCGGTGTCCCAGAGGACCACGTCCGTCGTGCCGATCAGCTGCCAGCCACCGGGGGAGGAGCGCGGGTACACGCCCGTGTACGGCCCCGCCAGGGCGACCGAGCCCGCCGGGACGGCCGTCCGCGGAGTGGCTCGCCGAGGCACCCCGTACCGCTCGTCGAGTCCCGTCAGATAGCCGAAGCCGGGAGCGAACCCGCAGAACGCGACCCGGAACTCGGCCGCCGTGTGGATCCGTACCGCCGCCTCGACGGACACCCCCCACAGCGCCGCGACCTCGGCGAGATCGGGCCCGTCGTAGCGGACCTGTATCTCGATCGCCCCGCCCACGCGCGCGGGGAGCGGCTCCACCTCCCAGCCGGTCAGCTCGGCCGCGAGCCGGTCCGGGTCCGCCACCCCGTCGAGCAGCACCGTCCGCGCCGCCGGCACGATCTCCCGCACGCGGGGCAGCACCCTGGCCGCCCGGCGCCGCAGCAGCTCCGCGTGGAACGCCTCCGTCTCCTCGCCGTCGGCCAGCTCCACCAGAAGCGCCCGCTCGCCCACGCGCAACACGCGCGGGGCGGTGGCGCTCACGCGAAGGCCTCGACCCGCACACCGGAACCCTGGAGGCGCTCACGGACCCGCCGGGCGAGGTCGACCGCGCCCGGGGTGTCGCCGTGCAGGCACAGCGACCGAGGCCGCACCGCGACGGAACTGCCGCAGTGCGCAGTGACCACCCCGAACCGGGCCATGGCGACCGACCGTTCCACCACGGCGTCCGGGTCGCTGACGACCGCCCCGGCCTGCCCGCGCGGCACCAGGGTGCCGTCCGCCCGGTAGGCCCGGTCGCCGAACGCCTCCGGGACGACCGGCAGCCCGGCCTCCGTCGCGGCCTCGTGCAACCGCGACCCCGGCAGCCCCAGGACCGGCAGCGTGCGGTCCGCGAGCAGGACGCCCTCGACGACCGCGGCCGCCTGCTCCTCGTCCCGGACCACCCGGTTGTAGAGCGCGCCGTGCGGCTTCACGTACGCCACGCGCGCGCCGGCCGCCCGCGCGAAGACCTCCAGGGCGCCGATCTGGTACGCCACCTCGGCCGCCAGCTCCGCCGCCGGCACGTCCATCGAGCGCCGCCCGAAACCGGCCAGGTCCCGGTACGAGACCTGGGCCCCGATCCGTACCCCGCGCGCGGCGGCGAGCTCGCAGACCCGCCGCATGGTGGCCGCGTCCCCGGCGTGGAAGCCACAGGCCACGTTGGCGCTGGTCACGACGGACAGCAGCTGCTCGTCGTCGGTGAGCGTCCAGCGTCCGAAGCCCTCACCGAGATCGGCGTTGAGGTCGATCAGGGCCTCGGCCGGGCTCTGGTCCGGGGACGTGCGCATCTGCACCTCGCAGCAGGGGGGAGCCGTGCCGGGGCGGCACGGGGGACCGTACGATGCCGTCAACGTAGAGGATTGTTGAACGATCCGACAAGAAGACGGCAGAGGACGACAGGGAGCGCCGTGACAGCGAGTGAAGCCGGGGGCCTGACCGACGACCGCGTGCTGCTCGGGCGCACGAGCACGGCGGAGCGGGTCGCGGACATCCTGCGCACCCGGGTCGCCGAGGGGTACTTCCCGCCCGGCACCCGGCTCTCCGAGGAGGGCATCGGCGGCGCGCTCGGTGTGTCCCGCAACACTCTGCGGGAGGCCTTCCGGCTCCTCACCCACGAGCGGCTGCTCGTCCACGAGCTCAACCGAGGGGTCTTCGTCCGGGTCCTCGCGGCCGACGACGTGGACGACATCTACCGCACCCGCCGGCTCGTCGAGTGCGCCGTCGTCCGCGGCCTCGGACAGCCCCCGTACGCCCTCGACGCGCTCGCCGTGGCCGTGGTGGCGGGCGAGACCGCCGCCCGCGCGGGCGACTGGCAGGGCGTCTCCACGGCCAACATCCACTTCCACCGCGAAATCGTCGCCCTCGCGGGCAGCGCACGAACCGACGAGCTGATGCGGGGCGTCCTCGCCGAGCTCCGTCTCGCGTTCCACGTCGTCGACGACCCGCGGGCGCTGCACGAGCCGTACCTGGCGCGGAACCGCGAGATCCTGGACGCCCTGCGAGCCGGTGAGCGGGCCACGGCCGAACGGCTCCTCGTCCGCTACCTCGACGACTCCCGCACCCGCGTCGCCGCCGCGTACGCGAAGGCCGTCGAGGCCCCGGCGGGCCCCTCGGACTGACCGCTCCGAGGCCCCGACCGGGACCGGTCGCATCTGCGCCGTTTCGACCGTTGTCAGTTCGAGGACCTAATCTGTCCACCGTGACTTCGCCTGCCTCGACGGACCTCGCTCCGCCCCAGCTCAGCGCGGGGCCGCGGCCCGCGCAGGGCCCGGCCGCCGACGAAGGGCTCGCGCGGCGCCTCCGCGCGCTCGCGTGCACCGCCCCGCTGCACGACCTGGACGCGCGCAAGGCGAACCTGGCGGGCGAGTACACCGTCTACGCGATGGCCGAGGTGGCCCTCTCGGCGATCGACCTCATCACGCTGAACATGGACTTCGACACCGGCGCCGACCACGAGCAGATCGTCGCCCGCCTGCTGCCCCGCGTCGCCGCCCAGGCACCCGCCCGCCCCGCCGCCGAGCACGAGCGCGTGGCCCGCTGGGTCCTGGAGAACCTGATCAACGTCGGCAGCGTCGACCGCGGCTTCCGCGCCGTCTACGGCACCTTCGGCACCGACGGCGTGTACGTCCGCAGGGACTACGACTTCAAGCTCATCGAGGAGGTCCCGGGGTACGGCGGTGGCGTCTACCTCCGGACCACCGACGAGGCGGTCAACGTCCTGGTCGGCGCCCTCGACACCGACGTCACCAGCGCCCAGATCGCCGCCGAGGTGAAGCTGGAGGTCCTCATCAACCGGGGCCGGCTCGCCGACGCCCAGCTCGCCGCCGAGCAGGCGCGGTACCGGACCGTGCAGTACGCCGAGACCCTCCGCAAGACCCTGGAGGCCACCCGGCGCAACGTGCGCGCGGTGGACTGGCTCAACACGGTGCCCGACATGATCGCCGAGGCGCTCGACCACGTCGCCGACCGCTACCGCCACGAGAACGCGATCCTCACCAACATCCGCAAGGCACGCGACGAGGCCGAGGCCACGTCCGACGCGAAGACGGCCGAGCACAAGCGGCGCGCCGCCGAGCTCGTCGACATAGTGAAGGACTGCATCCGGCGCCACACCCAGCTCCAGTCCCGCCTCCTGGACGCCGGGCCCCTCTTCCGCGCCGAGCAGGACCGGCAGGCCTTCGCCGCGCCCACGTCGTACACCGGCCTCGACCTGTACGGGCAGCTCGTGGCGCCGACCCTGCCGCTCCCCGTCGAGCAGGCAGCCAAGGTCACCGACGCGTTCTTCGCGCGCGGCACCGGTCTGCGCACCCCGGCGTCCGTCCGGCTCGGCGACCTCGTCGACCTGCTCCTCACCCCGCCCGTGGAGCGCGAGCACCTCGGCGCCGAGATGCCCGAACCCGACCTCATCGCCACCCCGGACGACTCTCGCTTCAGCGAGGAGCAGCTCGCGAGCGCCATGCGACTGCTCGACCTGGAGCACGACGCCCCGCGGCGGCTCTCCGGCCTGCTGGCCGAGGCCCGCGAGCTCGACGCCGACCTGCCGTACCTCGTGGCCCTCCTCGCCGTCCACGCGGCGAGCCCCCCGGTCGGCACGGCCTACCGCCAGGGCGAGGAGCGCCTCCTCTTCGCCGTCGACGACGGCACCCCGCTCGACGACCCCGAGTTCGGCGGCGCCGACCTCATCGTCGGTACGGCGCTGCTCGACGCCGCGGGCATGGCAGCCGGCCGGACGGAGGCCTCGTGACCCTCGTCCCGCCCGTTCCCGCGGACGTGACCGTGGCCCCGGACACCGCGACCGTGGACAGCGCCGTAGTGGACAGCGCTGCCCAGGACAGCGCCGTAGTGGACAGCGCTGCCCAGGACAGCACCGTGGTGGACAGCGCCGTCGCAGACCGGCCGGAGACCGGCGCGCGCGAGGCCGCGCCCGTCCCGTCCGGCCTGCCCGTCCCTCCGCCCCGGCCGGCCGACACGGAACAAGGCCAGGAGCCCGAGCCGGTCAACCCCACCGTCGGCTCCGCCCCCGGCCCCCGCCTCCGCCACGTCCGGATCGACCCCCCCGCCGGCGCACGAGGCGAGAGCGACGACCCGGCCCCGGGCGTCCCCCGCACACCGCCCCGCCTCGGTGTCGTGGCGGTGCCCCCGCCGTCCCGCACGACGTCCGACCGGCGGAGCGGCACCCCGTCCGTGCGTCCCGTGCGCCTCATGGACACCACGGCCACGCCCGTCGGCCTCCCCGGTGCCCCCGAGCGCCCCGCGGCCGTCACCCCGGTCCCCCTGCCGGTACCCCGCCCCGCCGGACCCATCACCCCCGCCGTCCCCCCATCGACCGAGAGCCGTACCGAGGAGCCCCAGCCGTGAGCGAAACCCACGCCGAGTACGCCGACGCGTGGGGCGAGCAGGAGCCCCCGCAGCCCCCGGCCGCCTCCACGGGCGGCGGCGCCACGCCCGCCGTCACCCCCGCCGACGCCTCCGACGCGGCCCGCCTCGTCTCCTTCGGGCTGCAGCCCAAGCTGCTCCCCGCCCGTGACGCCGAGTACGCGGAGCTGCTGCGCCGCTATCGCGAGGACCCCGCCTTCGCGCGCCTCGCCGACGCCGTCGCGACCGGTCTCGGCCTCATCGTCCTGGAGGTCTCCCCGCGCGCGGGAATGGCCGTCACCGCCGGCGAGGACTCCGTCTTCGCCGTCCGCATGGGCGACTACGCGCGCCGCGCCTCCACCGACTCGGCCGACCGGTTCCTGCACGGCCTGGCCCATCTCGCCGTCGCCGCCATGGCCTTCCCCCGCCCCGAGGACCTCGCGGACGACGCGTACATCGGCCGGCTCACCGTCAACGGCGTCGACGCGTTCGTACGGCAGGCCTGTCTGCGTCTTGAGCAGCGTGCCGAGGAGCAGGGCGAGAACACCGACCCGGCGTCCGACGCCCCCGGCCTGGAGGCCGCCTGGCGGATCTACGCCCGTCGCAGCGCCACCGGCGCCACCAAGGACGCCCGCCGCCTCGCCGGATCCACCACCGGCATCGTCGGCAAGGCGGCCGCCTTCCTCACCGACTCCGGTTTCCTGCAGCGCACCGGGGACGAGGGCGGCGGCTCCTACCGCACCACCGCCCGCTACCAGCTCCAGGTCCGCGACATGGCCGGCTCCGCCGCCATGGCCGAGCTCCTCGAACTCGGCGTCGTCCCCGTCAGCGACGGCTCCGCCACCCTCCTGCCGCCGCCCGAGGGCGACGACCTGGAGATCGCGGCCGACGCGGGCCTGCCCTTCCACGCGCCACCGTCCGCGTGACCGCCCCGCGTGACCGTCGGCGTCACCGCCCCGAGCGACCGGTCGGCGTCATCGCCCGCCCCGCGTAACCGTTCTTCCCGAGCACGAGAGCACGAGAGTCCCTCGCCATGTACGAGCTGTCCCGGGTCCGCCTGTACTCCATCGGTCCCGCCGGTGCGCGCTACGCCGACACCGTCCTGGACCTGCGCGGGGTCGGCGCGCCCGTGCCCCACCCCGCCCCCACCCAGGCGGAGTTCTTCGAGGAGGAGCCGGTCGGCCCGCCGCGCCGCCCCGCCCCCGCGGGCGTGCTCTTCCTGGAGAACGGCGGCGGCAAGTCCGTCCTCCTCAAGCTGATCTTCTCGGTCATGCTCCCGGGCCACCGCAACACCCTGGGCGGCGCCAGCTCCGGCGTGCTGCGCAAGTTCCTCCTCGCCGACGACTGCGGGCACGTCGCCCTGGAGTGGCAGCACACCCTCACCGGCGAACTGGTCGTCGTCGGCAAAGCCAGCGAGTGGCGCGGCCGGCAGGTCTCCTCCGACCCGCGGAAGTTCGCCGAGGCCTGGTACTCGTTCCGGCCCGGCCCGGGACTCAGCCTGGACAACCTCCCCGTCGCCGAGGCGACGTCCGTCCGCGCCCCCGTCGAGGGCGCCTCCGGCGCCACCGGCCGCCGCCGCACCATGAAGGGCTTCCGCGACGCGCTCACGGAGGCGGGCAAGGCGTACCCGCACCTGGAGGTCTCCTGGGAGGAGATCCACGACCGCTGGAACGAGCACCTCGGCGAGCTCGGGCTCGACCCGGAGCTCTTCCGCTACCAGCGCGAGATGAACGCCGACGAGGGCGAGGCGGCCGGCCTCTTCGCGGTCAAGAAGGACTCCGACTTCACCGACCTGTTGCTGCGGGCCGTCACCGACACCCGGGACACCGACGGTCTCGCCGACCTCGTCGGAGGCTTCGGCAACAAGCTCGGCCGCCGCGCCGAGCTCACCGCCGAGCGCGAGTTCACGGCCGGTTCCGTGGACCTCCTCAACCGGATCGTCGAGGCCGCCGGGACCCGTTCCGCCGCGCGCGACATCCACACGGCGGCCGAGCGCCGCACCCGTACCCTGGCCCGCCGGCTCTCCGCCCGCGCCGCCGTGGAACGCGTGCGGGGAGCCGAACTCGCCCAGCGGGTCACCTCCGCGGGACACGCCGTCGCCGAGGCCGAGACCGCCCGCGGGCGCGCCGCCCTCATCGCCGCCGAACTCGCCTACCGGCACGCCTCCCTGGCGCTGACCGCCGCCGAGAAGGGCGCCGCGTCCCAGCGCCGCGAACTCACCGACGCCCGCACCGTGCACTCCGCCTGGCAGGCGGCCGAGGTCGTCCTCCGCCACCGCGCCGCCGGCGACCGCTCCGCGCGCGTGGCCGCCGCCATCCGCGAGGCCGAGCGGGACGCCGCCCCGGCCCTCGCGGCCCGCGCCGAGGCCGCCGCCGACCTCGTACGGGCGCTCTCCGCCGCCGCCGAGGAGGGCGAGCGCCACGCGGCCGAGGAGGAGGAACGCTCCACCGCCCTCCAGGAAGCCGGCGAGACCGCCCACCGCGACGCCACGGCCGCCGCGACCGAGGCCCAGCGGGCCCGCAGCGAGGCCGGGCACCTGCGCCAGCGTCTCGCCGAGGTCGAGCAGGAGACCGCCGAGGCCGTACGGGCCGGCTGGCTCGACGACACCGCGCCCGACGCCGACCCCGCCCGCGCCGCGCTCGCCGCGAGCGACGCCGAGAAGACCACGGTCGCCGCCTGGGACACCGCACGCGAGGCCGCCCGTACGGCAGCCGACCGCGCGCGTGAGGCCGCCGGGGCCGAGGCCCGCGCCGAACTCGCCGCGGCCCGTGCCGCGGACGCCGCAGAGGCCGCGGGCAACGCCTACGACGCGGAGCGCCGCGCCGCCGAGTCGCTCGCCGGAGAGCGGCGCCTCGCCGAACTCCTGAGCCTCCCGGCCACCGGTCTCCCGGCCGCCGGCTCGCCCCTGCCCGGACAGCGCGCCGCGACCCCCGGCGCCGACACCGAGGAGGCCGCCGGGACGGACACCGGCGGCGAGCCCCAGGGCCCGCTCACCGTCACCGAGTTCGACCGGTACGCCGACGAACTGCGCGGCATGCTCGACCAGGCCGTCACCTCCGCCGAGCGCCAGCTCTTCGAGCTGCGCACCGCCGCGGCCGACGACTCCCGCATCCTCGGCGCCCTCGGCGACGGCGGCCTGCTGCCGCCGGGCCCCGACGTCCTCGCCACCGTCGAGTACCTCGGCGAGCACGGCATCCCCGCCCTCCCCGGCTGGCGCTACCTCGCCCAGGCCGTCGACCCCGCCGACCACGCGCGCGTCCTCGCCGCCCGCCCCGAGCTGGTCGACGGCGTCGTGATCACCGACCCCGTCTCGTACGGCCGCGCCCGCGAGGTCCTCGGCACCGCGGCCCTGCTGCCGCGCTCCGCGGTGGCCGTCGGCACCGCCGCCGCCCTGCTCGCCCCCGTACCGGCGCAGGACACCGCGGACGACACGGGCGTCTTCCTCGTCCCGCCGAACCCGGCCATGCACGACGAGCACGCGGCCGACGAGGAACGGCACGCCCTGCGTGCCCGCGCCGCCGCCCGCGACGAGGAGATCCGCACCCTCGCCGCCCGCCTCGCCGGCGACCGTTCCCTCGCGGCGCGGATCGGCTCCTGGCGCGCCGACTGCCCGCCCGGGATGCTCGCCGAACTCGCGGCCGTCGCCGCGACCGCCCGGGAGACCGCGGAGGCCGCGACCGCCACCCTCGACGAGGCCCGCGCCGCGCGCGCGGAGGCCGACGAGGCCGCCGCCGAGGCCGCCCAGGTACGGGACGAGCGCCAGGAGGCCGCCCAGCGTGCCCGCCGCGTCGCCGACGCCCTCGCGGGCCTCGCCTTCCGGCTGCGCGAACGGTCCGCCTGGCAGGCCAAGCTCCGCGAGCTCGCCGACGACGCCGCCGAGGCCGAGGCCCGCGCCCAGACCTGTCTGGAACGCGCGCGTGCCGCCGACGAGGACCGCCGCGCGACCCAGCGCTCCGCCGACGACGCCCACCGCACCGCCCGCGCCCTGCGGGCCGAGCGCGCCGAGATCGCCGGCGCCCCCGACACCCTCCCCGAGGGCGACGCGCCCGCGCCCCGCGCCGCGCTGCCCACCCTGCGCGAGGCCTACCGGGCCGCGTCGCAGCTGTACGAGAAGGTCGGCGTCGGCGCCGACCTGCGCGCCGAGCAGGCCCGCGCCGAGGGCGACGAGTCCGCCGCCCTCGCCGAGCTCGACCGCCTCACCAACAAGGTCCGCACCCGCGCCGAGCAGCTCCTGGAGTCCACGGACGGCGCCGACGGCCCGTCCCGGCAGGCCGCCGCCGCCCGCGCCGAGGCCCTCGTCCAGATGCTGGAGACCCGCGCGTCGGAGGCCAGTGAGAAGCTCGGCCGCTTGCGCGGCGAGGCGGAGCGCCTCGCCCCCGAGGACGGCGAGGAGCACACCGAGCTGCCCGAGGGCCTCGTCCCCGCCGACGCCGAGCGGGCCCAGGCCCTGCTCCGTACCGCCACCGCCGAACTGGCCTCCCGCACCGACGCCCTGGAGTCGGCCCGCGCCGCCCACACCGGGCTGCTCCGGGACCACCGGGCCGCCGAGGACGCGGCGGGCGGCTTCGACGAGACCTCCGCCCTGCTGCGGGACCTGCTCCGCGACCACACCGACGAGGAGCGGGAGGAGACCGAGCCGTACCCCGGCAGCCTGGAGGAGGCCCGTACGACGGCCGCCGAGGCGCGTCGTTCGCTGCGCTCCTGCACGGCCGAGCTGTCGGCGGCCGACGCCGCTGTGCGCGAGGCGAGCGACATCCTCGTACGGCACGCCAACTCCACCCGCTACGAGCAGGTCCGCACTCCGGCCCGCCAGCAGATCCGCGAACTGCCCGCGTCGGCGCTGCCCGAGCACGCCGCCAAGTGGGCCGAGGCCTTCGCGCCCCGCCTGAGGGTCCTCACCGACGAGCTGGAGCAGCTGGAGCGCAACCGCGACTCGATCGTCGACCGGCTGCGCGGTCTGGTGGAGTCCTCGCTCGCGACGCTCCGCTCGGCGCAGCGGCTCTCCCGCCTCCCCGAAGGCCTCGGGGAGTGGTCGGGCCAGGAGTTCCTGCGGATCCGCTTCGAGGAGCCCGACCAGGCCACCCTCGCGGAGCGGCTCGGCGAGGTCGTCGACGAGGCGACCCGCGCCGCCGTCAAGAAGAACTCCGACCTGCGCCGCGACGGCATGTCCCTGCTGCTCCGCGGAGTCCAGGCGGCGCTCGAACCCAAGGGCGTCTCCGTCGAGATCCTCAAGCCGGACGCGGTGCTGCGCGCCGAGCGGGTGCCCGTCGGGCAGATGGGCGACGTCTTCTCCGGCGGTCAGCTGCTCACCGCGGCCATCGCCCTGTACTGCACGATGGCGGCGCTCCGCTCCAACGACCGGGGCCGCGACAAGCACCGGCACGCGGGCACCCTGTTCCTGGACAACCCGATCGGCCGCGCCAACGCCACGTACCTCCTGGAGCTCCAGCGGGCCGTGTCGGACGCGCTGGGCGTGCAGCTCCTGTACACGACGGGTCTGTTCGACACGACCGCGCTCGCCGAGTTCCCCCTGGTGATCCGGCTGCGCAACGACGCCGACCTGCGGGCCGGTCTCAAGTACATCAGCGTGGAGGAGCACCTGCGCCCGGGTCTGCCGCAGACCGCGGCGGAGGGCGAGACGATCCACGGCGAGATCACGGCGACGCGGATGTTCCGCCGCCACATGTCGGACGACCCGAGCCGCCCGGCGTCCGTCTAGGCGCACGAGTGAGCGGCCCGGCCCCCTCGACAGGGGGCCGGGCCGCTCGGTCTCGTTCCGCCCGGGTCAGGCCGCCTCGGACAGCGACGCCGTCTCCGCCCGGCTCTCCTCGCGCTTCGCGCGGAGCGGCGGTCGCGCCGTGCTGCTCGGCTCCGACACCACACCGTTGCGCTGACGCCACACCTGACGGGTGATCCAGATGTCGAGCACGCTCCAGGTGGCCACGACGGTGGAGACCACCGCGCCGACGGTCACCGGGAACGCCAGCCATGAACCCGTCACGGAGCTGAAGAACGCCACGACCCCCTGGACGAGGGTCACCGATGTGATCATCACGGCCCGTACGGCGGCGGTGCGCACCGGATCCGGCATCCGCCGTCGCGCCCGGTCGTCCTCCACCCACAACTGCCGCGCCGACCGCGCCTCGTGTTCCATTGTCCCGTCACTCCCCACCACTGACCGTCTTCAGGAACGGTTGCCCGTGTTGAGCGCCTATACACGGACAGAACCCGCCCCGTACTTATTGACGCACGAGCGAGGGAAAAGGTTTCGCCCGACCTGGGATGAACGTGAGCGGGATGGGACCGGAACGAATAATTCCAGCCATCTCCGCAGGCCGGAGAAATGGCGCATCGTCAGGTGTCCTACGCCACATTGACCAATGCCAACTCCCCGAATACCAGGACATCTCATGATCAAGGCTCACTCGGCAGGCTGAAAACAGCCCGGACATGCCTTCGGGATGGCCGTGATGCAGTAGTAGGCTCACGCCGCCGTTTGTTGAATCTCAAGGTTGACGCCGCGTGTTGACGCCGGACGTCACGAACGTGAAGGACCTCCGGGGTCACGGAGGTCGAGCTGGGGGAGGCCATGCGCTTTCGCGGGAAGTCCATCCGCCGGAAGATCGTGGCGTTGCTCCTCGTACCGCTCGTCTCCCTGACGGGCCTGTGGGGTTTCGCCACGGCCCTCACCGGACGCGAGGCCGACCAACTCCTCGACGTCGGCTACATCGTCGACAAGGTCGGCTACCCCCTCGAGGACACCGCCCGGGTCATCCAGCTCGAACGGCGCCAGTCCCTCATCTACCTCGCCGACCCCCGGGGCTCCGACGCCCTCGGTTCCCTCAACGAGACTCGCCGGGCGACCGACCGCCAGATCGCCCGCATCCGCGCCAACGCCGCCGACCCCGGCGTACGCGAGGAGATGCGGCCCGTCACCGCCCAGCGGCTCACCTCACTCCTCCAGGCGCTCGAAGGCATCGCCTCGCTGCGCCGCTCCGTGGAGAAGCGCGACATCGGCCGGATGCCGGCCCTCGAGTTCTACAACCGGCTCGTCGACCCCTGCTACAGCTTCCTCATCACCCTCCACGCCCTCGAGAACGTGGAGATGGACAAGCAGGGCCGCGCCCTCGTCGGCATCACCCGCGCGCGTGAGCTGCTCTCCCGCGAGGACGCGCTCGTCCTCTCCGCGCTCGTCGCGGACCGGGTCACCGCCCGGGAGATCCGCGAGATATCCGACCTCGTCGCCAACCGCGAGCAGTTCTACGAGGTCAACCTCGAACTCCTGCCCACCGCCGAGCGCGACCGCTTCGAGAAGTACTGGCGCAGCCCCGACAGCCAGCCGCTGCGCACCGCCGAGAACGCGATCATCGAACAGGGCCCCACCGACGCCCCGCGCGCCGTCACCGCCGCCTACTGGCAGGACAACGCCAGCCCCGTCCTCGACGACCTGGCCAGGGAGAACACCGCGGCCGGCGACCGCTACCAGGACCGCGTCCAGCCCGCCGCGTACAGCGTCCTCCTCAAGGCCGGCGTCGCCGGAGTCCTCGGCTTCCTCGCCCTGCTCGCCTCGATCGTCATCTCCGTCCGCATCGGCCGCGACCTCGTCCGCGACCTGCGCCGCCTCCAGAAGGAGGCCCAGGAGGTCTCCGGCGTACGCCTGCCCAGCGTGATGCGGCGGCTCGCCGCGGGCGAACAGGTCGACGTCGGCACCGAGGTCCCCCACCTGGGATACGGACAGGACGAGGTCGGCCAGGTCGGCCAGGCCCTCAACACCCTCCAGCGCGCCGCCGTCGAAGCCGCCGTCAAACAGTCCGAGCTGCGGCGCGGCGTCTCCGAGGTGTTCGTCAACCTCGCCCGCCGCAACCAGGTCCTCCTCCACCGCCAGCTCACCCTCCTCGACACCATGGAACGGCGCACCGAGGACACCGACGAGCTCGCCGACCTCTTCCGGCTCGACCACCTCACCACCCGCATGCGACGGCACGCCGAGGGCCTCGTCATCCTCTCCGGCGCCGCGCCCTCCCGGCAGTGGCGCAAGCCCGTCCAGCTCATGGACGTGGTCCGCGCCGCCGTCGCCGAGGTCGAGGACTACGAGCGCATCGAGGTCCGCCGACTCCCGCGCCTCGGCGTGGGCGGCCCCGCCGTCGCGGACCTCACCCACCTCATCGCCGAACTCCTCGAGAACGCCACGGTGTTCTCGCCCCCGCACACCGCCGTCCAGGTGCTCGGCGAGCGGGTCGCCAACGGCTTCACCCTGGAGATCCACGACCGCGGCCTCGGCATGAACCCCGACGCCCTGCTCGACGCCAACCTCCGGCTCGCCGAGACCCCCGAGTTCGAGCTCTCGGACACCGACCGGCTCGGCCTCTTCGTGGTCAGCCGGCTCGCCCAGCGCCAGAACGTCCGTGTCTCGCTCCAGACCTCCCCGTACGGCGGGACCACCGCGGTCGTCTTCATCCCGGCCGCGCTCCTCACCGACGCGCCCGAGACCCAGGGCGCCGGCTTCCGCCTGGATCGCAAGACCCTGGAGCGCACCGGCCCGGCCGACGGCGGGACCGACGACGACGTCCTGCCCAGCCGCCGCCCGGCCCTCGCCAGGGTCCCGGACGTGACCGAGGCGACCGGCCCGCTCGACGGCCCCGTCGAGCTGGAGGGGCCGCTCGGCAGCGAGGAGTTCGACGTGCTCCTCGACGGCGCGGCGGACCTCCTCGACACCGAGAGCGAGCGCGGCGGGCTCTTCCGGCCCCGTGGCCGGCGCCGCGCCGGACTCGCGCCGGCGGGCGAGCAGCACCAGCAGGCCACGGACCGGACGAACGGCCACGGCGAGGAGGAGAAGCCCGCCGACACGGGCGTCCTCGGCCCCGTACCGCTGCCGCGCCGCCGCACCCCGACCCTCGTCGTGGACCACGGCCGCCGCCTCGACGAGCCGGACCGCGACCGAGGCACCGACGGACCCGACCGGGCCCATGGCGTCGAAGGACCGGACCGGAACGGGGGAGCGGACGGGCCCGACCGCACGACCCACGCGCTCCCCGACCGGACCCACGCGCTCCCCGACCTGGACCAGCCGCTCAACGGCCGGGCGCACCCCGCCCCCGGCCGGGTGACCGAAGGCTTCGGCCGGGTGACGGACGGCCCCGGCGCCGCTGACCACCACGCCTACGGCACCGGGCCGCACGAGCGGCCGGCGACCCCGAGCGGCACCGGCCGGTCCGGCGACCAGCCCGTACCCCCGCGCGGCACCGGCCGGCAGCACGGTCTGCCCCTGACCCCGCGAGGCACCGGCCCCACCCTCGTCCCCGTACCGCCCGAGGGTCCCGTGCGGCCGCCGGCGAGCCCCGAGCCGTTCGGCGGACTGCCCCGCCGCGTCCGTCAGGCCAGCCTCGCGCCCCAGCTGCGGGCGACCGACGGCCCGGCCGAGCGCGGTACGGGCGGACGCGCCGATGCCCGTACGAGCGGCGGCGCCGCGCCCGCGGACGCCGACTCCTTCGAGCGCGACGCCGAGGAGGTACGCGCGCGCATGGCCGCCATGCAGCGCGGCTGGCAGCGCGGGCGACAGCACAACGCCGACCCTGACGAACCGACAGCACCTGGAACGACACCCGAGGGGGACGGTCGATGACCGCACCGAACGCCGCAGCATCCAGCACCACCGCCGGCCACGGAAACGGCGAGCTGAACTGGCTCCTCGACGAGCTCGTGCAGCGCGTCGCGTCCATCCGGAAGGCCCTGGTGCTCTCCAGCGACGGCCTCCCCACCGGCGCGTCCCAGGACCTGACCCGGGAGGACGGTGAGCACCTGGCCGCGGTGGCCTCCGGCTTCCACAGCCTCGCCAAGGGCGTCGGCCGTCACTTCGAGGCGGGCAAGGTCCGCCAGACGGTCGTCGAGCTGGAGGACGCCTTCCTCTTCGTCACGGCCGCCGGTGACGGCAGCTGCCTGGCCGTGCTCGCCGACGCGGACTCCGACGTCGGCCAGGTCGCCTACGAGATGACGCTGATGGTGAAGCGGGTCGGGGTCCACCTCGCGACGGCGCCCCGGACCGGTCTGCCCGCGGGAGGGTGAGTGGGGACGGCATGAGTGACGCAGCCGAGCGGAACCAGCTGAACCGGGCGAACCGGCACACGGAGTCGGACCAGAGCCCCACCCCGGCCCACCACCACTGGTTCGACGACGAGGCCGGGCCGGTGGTCCGTCCGTACGCGATGACCCGCGGCCGGACGAGCGCCGCCACCCGCCACCGGCTCGACCTGATCGCGGTGGTCGTGCCCGAACCCGCCGCCGACGACCCCGGCCGGGACCAGACGCTCTCCCCCGAGCACGTGGAGATCGTCGAACGCTGCTCCGAGCAGCCCCAGTCGATCGCCGAGCTCGCCGCAGGACTCGACCTCCCCGTCGGGGTGGTCCGGGTGCTCGTCGGCGACCTCGTCGAGGACGAACTCGTCCATGTGACCCGCCCCGTTCCGCCGGCCGAGCTGCCGGACGTGAGCATTCTCCGCGAGGTGATCAATGGCCTTCGGGCGCTCTAGCCGCAAGACGCCGTACGTCGAGCCGGTAACCCTGAAGATCCTCGTCGCGGGCGGGTTCGGGGTCGGCAAGACGACGCTGGTGGGCGCGGTCAGCGAGATCCGGCCCCTGCGGACCGAGGAGGTCCTCAGCGAGGCGGGGCGGCCCGTCGACGACCTGCACGGCGTCGAGACCAAGACGACCACCACGGTCGCCATGGACTTCGGCCGGATCACGCTGCGCGAGGATCTCGTCCTGTACCTGTTCGGCACCCCCGGCCAGGACCGCTTCTGGTTCCTCTGGGACGAGCTGGCGCAGGGCGCGCTCGGCGCGGTCGTCCTCGCGGACACCCGCCGCCTGGAGGACAGCTTCGCGGCCATCGACTACTTCGAGCGGCGCGGGATCCCGTTCACGGTGGCCGTCAACTGCTTCGAGGGCGCGCGACGGTTCCCCGCGGAGAGCGTGCGAGGGGCGCTGGACCTGGACCCGGAGGTCGAGCTCCTCATGTGCGACGCCCGGGACCGCGAGTCCGTGAAGAACGTCCTCGTCGCCGTCGTCGAGCACGCGCTCGTCCTCGCGGACCGGAGCCACGCGACGGCGGCCCCCTGAGATGGCGTCCTGAGGTGACCTCCTGAGGTGGCCTCGGCGGCCCGCCGCCGGGGTCCCTCCACTCGGCGTGCCTTCCGAGGCCCCTCCAGCCGGGGTGCCCTTCGGAGGTCCCTCCACCCGCGGTGCCGTCATCCGAGGTCCCCTCCTCCCGAGGTCCCTCCCTCCGGAGCATCCTCAGCGCACCGCCACCACCGCCGACCCGTGCCCGAACAGCCCCTGGTTCGCGGTGATGCCGACCCGTGCCCCCGGCACCTGCCGGTCGCCCGCCGTACCCCGCAGCTGCCAGGTCAGCTCGCAGACCTGGGCGATCGCCTGGGCGGGCACGGCCTCCCCGAACGAGGCCAGTCCGCCGCTGGTGTTGACGGGCAGGCGTCCGCCGAGCGCGGTCGCCCCGTCCCGCAGCAGCTTGGCGCCCTCGCCGGGCGCGCAGAGCCCGATGTCCTCGTACCACTCCAGTTCCAGAGCGGTGGACAGGTCGTAGACCTCCGCGAGGGACAGGTCCTCGGGCCCGATCCCCGCCTCCTCGTAGGCGGCGCGCGCGATCGAGGCGCGGAAGGAGTGCGCGGCCGGCGCGAGGGCCACGGCCGAGTCGGTCGCGATGTCCGGGAGGTCGAGCACCGCCTTGGGGTACGTGGGGGACACCGTCGACACGGCCCGGACCCGCACCGGGTCGGGGTGCCCGTGGGCGCGCGCGAACTCCATGCTGGACAGCACGAGCGCGGCGCCCCCGTCCGAGGTGGCGCAGATGTCGAGGAGCCGCAGCGGATCGGCGACGACGGCCGAGGCGGCGACCTGCTCGGCGCTCACGCGCGCGCGGTAGCGGGCGAGCGGGTTGAGCGCGCCGGCCGCCGCGTTCTTCACCTTCACCTGGGCGAAGTCCTCGGGCGTGTCCCCGTACAGGGCCATCCTGCGGCGTGCGTAGAGCGCGAAGTACGCGGGGTTGGTGGCCCCGAGCACCCGGAACCGCACCCAGTCCGGGTCGTCGGGACGCTCGCCCCCGGCCGGGGCGAGGAAGCCCTTGGGCGTCGCGTCCGCGCCGACGACCAGGACCACGTCCGCGAGTCCGGCGAGGATCTGGGCCCGTGCGGTCCCGATCGCCTGGGCGCCCGAGGCGCAGGCCGCGTAGACGCTGGTGACCCGGGCCCCCTGCCACCCGAGGGCCTGCGCGAACGTGGCCCCGGCGACGTACCCCGGGTATCCGCACCGCATGGTGTTCGCTCCGACGACGGAGCCGACGTCCGTCCAGTCCAGTCCGGCGTCGGCGATCGCGGCTCGGGCGGCGGCCGTCCCGTAACTGATGAAACTGCGGCCCCACTTGCCCCAGGGGTGCATTCCCGCCCCGATGACGGCGATCTCGTTCACGACCGCTCCTCCTGTCCGACGGGCCGCCAGTTCCAGGTGGTCCAGATGTGCTCGTCGTCCTCGTCGAGGACCCCGGGCACGACCTCGACCTCCGTCCCGACCGCCAGATCGGCCGTCGTCACCCCCGGCGCGGCCTGCCCGAGGACCACCATCGCCTCGGCCGCCAGCTCGACGGCGACGAGGGTGTACGGCTCCCAGGGCGCGTCCGGATCGGAGACGTACGGGGCGGGCGGCCGGTACCGCCCGTCGGTGTACGACCAGACCCGGCCGCGCGGGGAGAGCGGGAACTCGGCGAGCTCCCCGCCCCCGGGGCAGACCGGATTGCGGCAGCCGTCGTCCGCGCGCGGGAAGAAGACCGAGGCGCAGGCCGTGCAACGGGTCCCGAGCAGCCGGAACTCCGCCTCCGGCACGGTGTCGTCGGTGAACCACCCGGCCACCACCGGTGTGCGTGTCCGTGCCATCGAGGCCTCCCGTGCCTGCCGTCGCCCCACCCTGAACTGACGAACCGTCAGGAGTGTGGCACGGGAGCCCCGCGGGCGAAAGGCTCAGTGACCGGCCACCGACCTCCGCGCCACCGGGAAGTCGAAGAACGTGCTCGGGAACGGCTCCGGCTTGAAGGTGAAGTGCCACCACTCCTCCGGCAGGTTCACGAAGCCCTGCCCGACGAGGGTGCTCTTCAGCAGCTGCCGATGGGCCCGCTGCGCGCCCTGGATCCGGGGATCGTCGGTGTGCGAGAGCGTGTCGAAGCAGTCGTACCCGGTCCCCATGTCCACGGAGTTGTCCGGGAACCGCTCCGCGCGCGGTGCGTAGCACTCCGTCAACCTCTCGCCCGGCACGTACGCGCGCGTGGGCAGGGCCGGCAGCCGGACGATCGTCAGGTCCACGGTCGAGCCCCTGCTGTGCCCGGACTTCTCCGCGATGTAACCGTCCGCGAACAGCCGCGACTTGTCGACGAGCGGATAGAACTCCCCCTTCATCCGCTCGTCCGTCAGGTCCTTCGCCCAGCGCACGAAGTGGTCGACGGCCCGCTGCGGCCGGTAGCAGTCGTACACCTTGAGCGTGTAGCCGCGGGCGAGGAGACGCACCTGCGCGCGGTGCAGGGCCTCGGCGGCCGGCCGGGTCAGGATGCACAGCGGCTGCCGGTACCCGTCCACCGGCTCGCCCACGAAGTTGTGCTCCGTCGTGTAGCGCATCTCCTGAATGATCGTCCGGTCCACCGAGGCGAGCGCCACGAACTCCCGTGGCGCCTTCGGCTCCGGCGCGGCGGACGCCGGGGGAGCGGGCGCGGCGACGGCGCCCGCGACGGCGAGCAGTCCGGCCGCGGCCGTGACGGCGAGGGTATGGAGGGCGGAAGCAAGTCCTGTCATGCGCACCGTCTATCAGTTCCGGCAGCGCCGGGAAAGGGTGATCGCATACGGTCGGCCCGTGAAGGACTCCCACTGCACGTTCTGCGGCGCCGCCCACCCGGCCGACGCCGGCTGGCCCCGCACCTGCCCGGCCTGCGGCCAGACCGCCTACCGCAACCCGCTGCCCGTCGCCGTCGCCCTGCTGCCCGTCACGGACGGAACGGACACGGGCCTCGTCGTCATCACCCGCACCATCGAACCCGCGCGCGGCGAGGTCGCCCTGCCCGGCGGCTTCATCGACCACGGCGAGGACTGGCGCGCCGCGGTGGCCCGCGAACTCCGGGAGGAGACCGGGATCGAGGCCTCCGCCGAGGAGGTGCGCCTCGCCGACGCGCTCAGCTCCCCGGCCGGCCACCTCCTCCTCTTCGGCCTCCTCCCGCCCCGCCCGGCGGCCGCGCTCCCGCCCTCGGCCCCGACGGACGAGACGAGCGGCCACCACGTGCTCCACGCACCCGAGGAACTCGCCTTCCCGCTCCACACGGAGGCGGTACGGAAGTGGTTCGCGGGGGAGTACGGCTGACCGGGAGCACGACGGCGAGGGGGCGGGGCTCCGCACTCCGGAGCCCCTGACCCCGCCGCCCCCGTCACACCCCCCGCACCCGCACCGGCAGCCCCGCCGCCTCCACCCCGTCGTCCGTCACCCGCTCCACGACCACCCGGCCGTCCACGAGCCGCGACTGGTACCGCTCGATCTCGGCCGTCTCCCAGCCGTCCCCGGTGTCCCGTACGACGAGCCCGCCGCCCGTCCGCCCGGCGGCGGGCGCCCACACCTCCAGGGCCAGGCCGCCGTCGTCGCCCCGCACCGCGAGCACCGCCCCCGCCCGCGCCAGGACCGGCACCCGGGAGAGCGGCGCGTCGAGCAGCACCTGCCCGGGGCCCTCGTACGCCTGCCCCGTCGCCGTGTCGTACCAGCGACCGCGCGGCAGCCGCACCGCCCGCCGGTCGGCGCCCCGGGTCAGGACCGGCGCCACGAGCAGCGCGTCGCCGAGCAGGAACGCGTCCTCGCAGTCGCGCAGCACCCGGTCCTCGGGCGTCCCCCACCACAGCGGGCGTACGTACGGCGCGCCCGTCATCCGGGCGAGCCGCGCCAGGGTCGTGAAGTACGGACGGAGCCGCTCCCGTTCGGCCAGTGCCTCGCGCGCGTGCTCCAGGACCTCCGGACCGAACTCCCACGGTTCGCGCCGCCCCGCGTCGATCGCCGCGTGGGTGCGGAACAGCGGCAGCCACGCCCCCAGCTGGTACCAGCGCAGGAACAGCTCCGGCGTCGGACTGCCGTCGAAACCGCCCACGTCCGGGCCCGAGTACGGCACCCCGCACAGCCCGAGTCCCAGGACCAGGGCGAGTGAGGCCCGAAGCCCCGGCCACCCGGTCGACACATCGCCCGACCAGGTGCCCCCGTACCGCTGCATCCCGGCCCAGCCGGAACGCGAGAAGAGGAAGGGCCGCTCGTCGGGGCGCAGCCGGCGCAGCCCCTCGTAGCCGGCCCGCGCCATCGTGAGGCCGTACACGTTGTGCGCCTCGCGGTGGTCACCGCCCCGGCCGTCCAGATCGTGCCGTGCCGAGCGCGGCAGCGTCGTGTCGCCGAACGGCGCGAAGGACACCGGCTCGTTCATGTCGTGCCACACCCCGGCGAAGCCCTGACCGAGCCGCTCCTCGTACAGCTCGCCCCACCACTCCCGTACCGCCGGATCGGTGAAGTCCGGGTAGGCGCACTCGCCCGGCCACACCACCCCGTGGACCTCGTTGCCCCGCGCGTCCCGCACGAAGGCCCCGGCCGCCCGCCCGCTGTCGTAGACCGCGTTCCCCGGTTCGGCCTTCACCGCCGGGTCCACGATCGACACGAGCCGCACGCCCTGCTCCCGCAGCTCCTTCGCGAGCCCCGGCAGGTCGGGGAAACGCTCCCGGTCGACGGTGAACACGCGGTGCCCGTCGTAGTGGTCGATGTCCAGGTGGACGGCGGACAGCGGCAGCCCCCGATCCCGGTATCCGGCCACGATCCGCCGCACCTCGCGCTCGCTGCCGAACCCCCAGCGCGCGTGCTGCGGTCCGAGCGCCCAGTCAGGCGGCAGCGCCGGAGCGCCGGTGAGCGCCGCCCAGCCGTGGAGCACGCGCGCGGGGGTGCCGACCACCACCCAGCAGCGCAGCGGACCGCCGCCCATCCGGACCTCGCTGGTCCCCGGCCGGTCGTGCCCGGACCCCGCGCCCTCCTCGCCCTCGGCGAGGGTGACCCGGCCGTCCCAGGAGTTGTCGTGGAAGGCCAGATGCGTCCCCGCGTCCGAGACGACGAACTGCACGGGCATGGTGAGGTAGAGCGGATCGTCCCCTGGGCCGAACCTCCCCCCGGGGTCGGTGTTCCAGAGGCGGTACGAGCCGTCCCGCAGCCGCGGCCCCGCCGACCGGCCGCCGAGCCCGAAGAACCGCGCGTCCGCCGGCACCTCACTGCGCTGCACCCAGCGCGCCGAACCACCGGACGAAGCCGTGCCGGCGGCCGACCGGACACCGGGAGCCGGCTTCGCACCCGAGGGAACGGCCTGCGCCACCGGCTCCCACCAGCGCGGCGGCAGGTCCCGGCGCAGCATCACCCCGCCCGGCGTCCGGATCTCGACCGCCCCGTGCCGGGACACCGCCACCGTCACCCGCTCCGACACGATCCGCCAGCCGCCGTCCGTGTCCGGCTCCAGGGAGGCCCGCAGATCCGGATCGGGCGCCTCACCGGCCAGGGCGTACGAGGGAAGCGGCTCGGCCCCGTCCCACCCCCAGAACACGGTGCCGCCCGACGACACGCAGATCCGCAGTGAGGAGCGCGCGAACCGGATGGTCCCCCCACCGGGCGCGGCGTCCGCACCCGTCGCCGACCCCGGTACCCGGGCCCGCTCCGCACCCCTCGGCGGCAACCCCCACGCGTCCGTACGACGTTGCCGCCACGCCGCCCGCACCGTCCGCAATCCCCGCACCGAGCCGAACACCTTCATCGAACGCACCAGTTCACGACCGTCCATGCAGCTCAGCCTGCCATCCACCCAGGGTGGAACAGGCTCCGTTCAACTGGCGTTCACCCGTGGTGGGAGCACATATTCAACTCCCCGACCATGGGCGGGCAGACCTGGTGCGAAAGACGATCACATGGCATCGTCCTGTCAGCCGCGTCACGCGCACACCCCAGCACGTGCGCGGGACACACGCCGACCCCGCGTACAGCCAGGGAGCCGCCCCAATGACATCAGCGCAGACCGAGCCGCTCTGGCAGCCGGACGAGGAACGCATCGCCACGGCCGCCGTGACCCGCTTCCAGACGTGGGCCGCCGAACACCACGGCGCTCCGGCCGAGGGCGGATACCCGGCGCTCCACCGCTGGTCCGTCGACGAGCTCGAAGCCTTCTGGCAGGCGGTCGTCGAGTGGTTCGACATCCGCTTCTCCACCCCGTACGAGCGCGTTCTCGGCGACCGCTCGATGCCCGGCGCCGACTGGTTCCCCGGGGCCACCCTCAACTACGCCGAGCACGCCCTGCGCGCCGCCGACGAGCGCCCCCACGAGACGGCCCTGCTCCATGTGGACGAAACACATGAGCCCACACCGATCACCTGGGCCGAGCTCCGCCGCCAGGTCGGCTCCCTCGCCGCCGAACTCCGTGCCCTCGGCGTCCGGCCGGGCGACCGGGTCAGCGGCTACCTGCCCAACGTCCCGCAGTCCGTCGTGGCCCTCCTCGCCACCGCCGCGGTCGGCGGCGTGTGGACCTCCTGCGCCCCCGACTTCGGTGCCCGCAGCGTCCTCGACCGCTTCCAGCAGGTCGAGCCCGTCGTCCTCTTCACCGTCGACGGCTACCGCTACGGCGGCAAGGAGCACGACCGCCGCGACACCGTCGCCGAACTGCGCGCCGAGCTCCCGACCCTCCGCGCCGTCGTCCACATCCCGCTGCTCGGCACCCCGGCCCCCGAGGGCACCCTCGCCTGGGCCGACCTCGTCGCCGGCGATGCCGAGCCGGTCTACGAGCAGGTCCCGTTCTCGCACCCGCTGTGGGTCCTGTACTCCTCCGGCACCACCGGCCTGCCGAAGGCGATCGTCCAGTCCCAGGGCGGCATCCTCGTCGAGCACGTCAAGCAGCTGGGCCTGCACTGCGACCTGGGCCCCGAGGACGTGTTCTTCTGGTACACCTCCACCGGCTGGATGATGTGGAACTTCCTCGTCTCCGGCCTGCTCACCGGCACGACCGTCGTCCTGTACGACGGCAGCCCCGGCTACCCGGACACCGCCGCCCAGTGGCGCGTCGCCGAGCGCACCGGCGCCACCCTGTACGGCACCTCCGCCGCGTACGTGATGGCCTGCGCGAAGGCGGACGTGCACCCCGGCCGTGACTTCGACCTCTCGGCGGTGAAGTGCGTCGCCACCACCGGCTCCCCGCTGCCGCCCGACGGCTTCCGCTGGCTCCACGACGAGGTCCGCGAGGACCTGTGGATCGCCTCCGTCAGTGGTGGCACCGACGTGTGCTCCTGCTTCGCGGGCGCCGTCCCCACCCTCCCGGTCCACATCGGCGAGCTGCAGGCGGCCGGCCTCGGCACCGACCTGCAGGCCTGGGACCCCTCCGGCAAACCCGTGATCGGCGAGGTCGGCGAGCTCGTCGTCACCAACCCCATGCCGTCCATGCCGATCCACTTCTGGAACGACCCGGACGGGAGCCGCTACCGCGACAGCTACTTCGAGATGTTCCCGGGCGTCTGGCGCCACGGGGACTGGATCACGATCACCGACCACGGCTCGGTCGTCATCCACGGCCGCTCCGACTCCACCCTGAACCGCCAGGGCGTCCGGATGGGGAGCGCCGATATCTACGAGGCTGTCGAACGCCTCCCGGAGATCCGCGAATCCCTCGTGATCGGTCTGGAGGAGCCGGACGGCGGCTACTGGATGCCGCTCTTCGTCCATCTCGTCGAGGGCGCCACCCTCGACGACGAGCTGGTCGCCCGCATCAAGCGGACGATCCGCACCGAACTCTCCCCGCGCCACGTCCCCGACGAGATCATCGAGGTCCCGGGAGTCCCGCACACCCTCACGGGCAAGCGCATCGAGGTCCCGGTCAAGCGCCTCCTCCAGGGCACCCCCCTGGCCAAGGCCGTCAACGCCGGCTCGGTCGACGACCTCGGGCTCCTGCACTTCTACGAGACCCTGGCGGCCGACCGCCGCCGCTGAGCGCACGGCGGGGCCCGCCGATCCGGTCGGATCGGCGGGCCCTGCCGTTGTCCGGTCAGCCCTTCGGCTCAGCTCGGCCCACGCCCTCGGTTCAGCCCTTCGGCAGCACGCCGGGCGCCGGGGCGGACGCCTTGGCGAGCACCGCCGAGACCCCGAGGACCGTCCCGGCCTTGCCCGCCGAGGAGGTCTCGGTGAGGACGGTGCGCTCCCCGAGGAACGCCGACGTCGACCGGTCGAAGATCCACTGCGTCTGCTCGCCGTGGGCGGTACGGGCCACGGCCACGCCCTCACGGCCGGCCGCGTCCTTCGCGGACGGCAGGAGGGTCACCCCGGGGATCCGCGCCGCCGCCCCGTACAGGGCGGCGGTGACCTTCGGCGGGGCCCAGGTCTCGGCGAGCAGGGTCCCGATCGCGGTGAACGCCCGCTGATCGGCGTCGCCCTCGCCCTCACGCGTCTGGTCCTGGACGAGGCGCAGCAGCGCGTCCGGATCCGTGGGGAGGGCCGCCACGTACGTGTGGGTCGGGTTCGTGACGGAGGGCTCCGCCGCCGTGAGCGTGGTCTTCCTGGGGGTGGCCCCGGGACCGTCCAGCTCGTACACGGGCAGTTCGGACCCGAGTTCCGTGTCGGCGGCACCGGGCTCGCGCAACAGCCCCGGGCGGCTGCCGTCGACGGAGAGCCACACCTCGCGCCGGTGCGCGGGCGGCAGGGTGGCAGGACCGCCGGCCGCGTCGCGCCCCGCGTGGGCGACCAGGCTCCTGACGTAGACGTACCCGCCGGGCCGGGCGTCCGGCACGGGGGCGGCCGCGGCGACCAGCGCGGCACCGGACAGGAAGCGCACGGCCTCCGGGGCCGCGGGCTGCCCGGCCGAGACGCGGCCCGGAGACCCTGCGGGTCCCTCTGGGGGCGCGAGCACGACGGCACCGGCCACGACCGCGCAGGCGGCGACGGGCGCGGCGATCCAGCCGAGCCGCAGCCCGCCGCGCGACCGGCGCACTCGAGGCGGGTGGGCCACGGCGCCGTCACCCGAGGCGAGGGCGGTCCGCAGGACGGCGTGCCGCAGCTCGCGATCCCGCTCCGGCGCCGGCTCGGGCACCGGCGGTGGGGGCAGCAGTTCGGCGAGCTCGGCCCGCAGCAGGGCGTCGGCGTGCGCGTCGGCCTTGCGGTGATGCTGGGTACGAGGGGCGAAGGCGTTCATGCCTGGTTCTCCGGGATCGATCGGGGCACGAGGGCGGGACGGACGGTGGACGGCGCCGCATCGGCACGGCTCACGGCATCGGGCGCGGTGGCTCTGCCCACGGCACCGGGGGAGCCGGCGGCCGGGCGCATCGCCACCGAGGCAGAGACAGAGGCAGAGGCGGTGGCGCCCGTACGGGGACGGGGGCCGGCGGTGGGCCCGGTGGCCCGCCCCGGCACTCCGCCGGCCGACCGCACCGCGGCAGCCGCCGCCCGCTCCTTCCGGCGCGCCGTCCGCAGTTCGGCGTCGGCGAGCTTCCGGAGTCGTTCACGCGCCCGCGACAACCGGGACCGGACCGTACCGACCGGGACTCCCAACGCCTCCCCGGCGGCCGCGTAGTCGAGCCCGGCCCACACGACGAGCGTGAAGACCTCCCGCTCACGCCTCCGGAGCTTGCCGAGGGCGGCGCGGGCGGCCCGTATCTGCTCCCCGTCGGTCATCCGGGCGAGGACGTCGTCGGCGAAGTCCGGCAGGACGCCCCGCTCGGGCATCCGGGCCAGCGCCGCGTCCCGCCGCCGTGCCTCGCGGGCGGACCCGCGCATGATGTTGGTCGCGATGCCGAGCAGCCAGGGGCGCAGACTGCCGCCCTCGGCGTGCACCTTCCCGCGACAGCGCCAGGCCTCGAGGAACGCGGCGGAGACGACATCCTCGGCCGCCGCCCGGTCCCCGCACACCCGGAAGGCGTAGTGGTACAGCACGCGTGCGTGCTCGTCGTACGCCTCACCGAGCGCGGAGGGATCCCCGGCGCGGAAACGATCTCTCATAGGTGATTCCACACAAAGCACTGGACGCGGGTTCGTCCGGGTTCCCGTGACCCGCGCCACACCGCGTACCGGCCCCGACCAGGACGTGGGGGCACCCGCCCCCTGCCGTCGGCTCGCGCGATCCTCGGACGGCGTCAACCGCCGTACGTCGCCTGCGTGTCCCCCAGGACCTCCGCGAAGTCCGCCGCCAGGCGCGGGGCGTCCTCGGGCGCGAGCGTCGACGTGGTGATCCGTACGGCCGACGGGGTCGCGATCCGGAACCGCGCTCCCGCGGCGACCCACCAGCCCTGCGTCCGCAGCCCGTTGACCACCGCGGACTCGTCCCGCACCGGCACCCACACGTTCAGCCCGCTCGCGCCGACCGCCCGGATCCGGTACGCCCCGAGCGCGTCGACCAGTGCCGCGCGCCGCTCCGTGTACGCCGCTTCCCCCTCGGCCACGAGCGCGCGTACCGCGCTGTCGCGGAAGAGGCCGACCACCGTCTCCTGGAGGACGTGGCTGACCCATCCCGAGGTCATCAGCATCCGTCCGTCGTGCCGCGCGAGCGTGATCGCGTCGCACGCCACCCCGGCCCAGCGCAGATCGATCCCGAGGTGCTTCGACACGGTCCGCACCTGCGCCCACCGTTCGAGCCCGGCCGCCGCCAGGGTGTGCGCCGCGGCGCCGCCGATGTCCGCGTTGTGGTCGTCCTCCACGACGAGCACCTCGGGGAAGTCCCGGAGCACCGCGACCAGTTCGTCCCGTCGCGACCGGGTGAGGAACGCCCCGGTCGGGCACTGTCCCCGCGGACTGCACACCACCGCGCGCACCCCGCCCCGCAGCGCCGCACGCAGCGACTCCGGTACGAGCCCCTCACCGTCCACGGCCACGGGGACCATCCGCAGCCCCAACGCGGGCACCAGGTCGAGCAGATGGTGGAAGCCCGGATCCTCCACGGCGACCGCGTCACCGGGCCGCAGCTCGGTCGACAGCAGCCGTGCGACGCAGTCGAGCGCCCCGTGCGCGAAGGTCACGTGCCGGGTCGGCACCCCGTCCCGCGCGAACCACTGCCGGGTCACCTCCTCGAGCGCCGCGAGCCGCGGGGCGGCGCGATGGGACCCGTACACCGGAGTGACCGACGACGGAGGACGCAGTACGGGGAGGAAGGCCGGGTCGGGATGGCCGCCCGCCAGGTCCACCAGGCCCTGGGGGACCCGCGGTGGACGGCGGGAGGCCACCGACGGCACCTCCGCGACGACCGTCCCGCCCCGGCCCCGCGTGACGATCAGGCCGCGCTGCCGCAGCTCCTTGTAGGCCGTCGCGACCGTCCCCGGACTCACCCCCAGCTCGTCGGCGAGCCTCCGCACGGGCGGCAGGGCGTCACCGGGGGAGAGGCCGCCCTCGGTGACACCCCGCTCCACGGACGCGGCAATCCCCTTGGCCGTTGTGCCATCGATCGAATATTGTGCTGCCACGTAATCAAGTATGTATCAATACAAAGCAGTTGGCAAGGGGGACCCGTTGAGCCGCTCCACCCACACCACCCATCCCGCCCGAACAGCCCTCAAGGACCGCATCCCCGGCGGCCGGGACGGCCGCCGCATGCTCGTCATCGGCTTCATCGACAAGTGCGGCACCGGACTCTGGTCCACGGCCATGGCCCTCTACTTCACGTTCGTCACCGGCCTCGACCTCGGCCAGGTCGGCCTCCTCATCGCCGTCTCCGGCGCCGCCGGCATCGCCGGCGCCCCCCTCGGCGGACGGCTCGCCGACCGCTTCCCCCTCGTCCGCGTCATCATCTGCACCCAACTGCTCCGCGCCGCGGCCCTCCTGGCCCTCCTCACCACCGACGACTACCTGCTGCTCGTCCTCTTCTCGGCCGCCGGCGCCCTCCCCGACCGCGCCACCAACGTCCTCACCAAGCTCTACGCCGCCCGGGTCGCCGGCCCCGACCGCATCCGCTACCAGGCCATCAACCGCACCACCTCCAACATCGGCTGGACCCTGGGCGGCCTCGGCGCCGCGGCAGCCCTCGCCGTCGGCAGCACCACCGCCTTCCACCTCCTCCTCGTCGGAGACGCCCTCTCCTACCTCGTGATGGCGGCGCTCACCCTCCGCTGCGCCGAACCCCCGGCCCCCGCCACCTCCCGGATCGCCGCCGCCTCCACCGACGCCCCGCCCACGGCCAAGCCGTCCAACCCCTGGCGCGACCGGGGCTTCCTCGGCTTCACGGCCGCGGACTCGGTCTTCTTCCTCCACGACTCGATCCTCCAGGTCGCCCTGCCCCTCTGGATCGTCCACGCCACCGACGCCCCCGTCGGCCTCGCCCCGCTCCTGATGGTCGTCAACAGCGCCCTCGTCGTGATCTTCCAGGTCCCGCTCTCACGCTTCGGCTCCTCCACCGAAGCCGCCCGCCGCCTGCTCAGGCCCCTCGCGGTCCTCTTCACCGTCGGTACGCTCGCCCTGACCGTCTCCGCCCTCGGCGGCCGGACCCTCTCCATCGCCGCCCTGATCACCGCGGCCGTCGTCCTCACCTTCGCCGAGATGATCCACACCATCGCGTCCTGGGAGATCTCCGTCGCCCTCGCCCCCGACGACGCACAGGGCGCGTACCTCGGCGTCCACGGCCTCGCCCAGTCCACCCAGCGCTTCGTCGGCCCGCTCCTCATGACCGGCCTCGTCTCCGCAGGCCCCCTGGCCTGGCCCTTCCTCGGCGCCGCGCTCGTCGCCACCAGCGCCGCCCAGAACCGCCTCGTCCGCCGACGCCTCCCCGAGCCGTCACTGTCAGTGGCGAAGGTTACGGTGAGTGAGCACTGATCGGACCGCATTCCAGGGGGAGACATGACACGGACCGGCACCACCCCAGCGAACCTCCGCCGCGCCCTGCGCCGCGAAGTCCCCAGCACCGTCGGCCTCCTCGCCGACGAGCACGACTTCACGGTCATGCGCCAGTACCGCACCTTCGTCTTCGACGACCACACCACCTACCTCCGCCAGGTCGAGGCCCTCCTCAGGACCCTCGCCACGCAGGGCGGCCACACCACCGTCACCCTCTTCGACCCCGAGGAGTACGCGGCCTACTGCGCCGAAACCGCCCTCGACCCCGACCACCCCACCAGCCGCAGCCGCTTCACCGCCCACCTCGCCGCCACCGGCGCCCAGGTCACCTACACCGGGCAGCCCCTCAGCACCCTCCTCCCCGAGCTGGTCGACACCGCCGTCCGCCACGCCACGTGGGAGTACGCCACCACCGTCCTCGCCACCGCGGGCGACTGCGCCACCTGCGGCAAGGACATCGGCAGGGCCGCCTTCGAGCGCGCCGCCCGGCTCCTCGCCCGACTCCTGGAGGCCGCCGGCCCCGGCACCCACCACCTCGTCTGCAGCGTCCCGGCCGCCGACGACCAGCTCGTCGCCGTCCTCCACGCCGACGGCACCACCTCACCCACGGACGTCGAGGACGTCGCGGCCGCCGAGTTCACCGCCGTCCTCGCCGCGGGAATCGCCCTCGGAGCACCCGGTGGACTCGTCCTGCGCACCACCCGTCCCGGCGCCCGCGACCGGCTCCACGGCTGGCGACTCACCGGCGGCACCCTCACCCCCCTCACCGAGGCCGAGGTCTTCGCCGCCTACTGCACCGACGCCCGCACCGGAGAACCCCTCTCCCCGGAACCGGGCGTCGACCACCGCGCCGGCTTCCCCCTCACCCCCGACCCCGACGACGACTGGACCACCCACCACTGACCCCGCACACGCCGAAGGGGCTCCCCGCCACCTCGGTGACGGAAAGCCCCTTCGTCAAGCACCCCCGGGAATCACTCCCCGGACAGCACCGCCTGCGCGGCCACGCGCGCCTCGTGCGCCGTGTCCGCGGCACGTGCCGCGGCAGCCGCACGCTCGCACTGCGCCAGCGTGTACTTCGCCAGCGTCGCCCGCACATACGGAATCGAGGCAGCACCCATGGAAAGGGAGGTGACGCCCAGACCCGTCAGCACACAGGCGAGCAGCGGGTCGGCGGCGGCCTCGCCACAGACACCACAGCTCTTGCCCTCGGCCTTCGCCGCCTCGGCGGACAGCGCGACCAGGTCGAGCAGCGCCGGCTGCCACGGGTCCTGGAGCCGCGACACCGCACCGACCTGGCGGTCGGCCGCGAAGGTGTACTGCGCCAGGTCGTTGGTGCCCAGCGAGAGGAACTCGACCTCCTGGAGGATCGAGCGCGCCCGCAGCGCGGCCGAGGGAATCTCGACCATCGCACCGAACTTCGCCCGCAGCCCCGCCTCACGGCACGCGTCGGCGAAGGCCTTCGCGTCCGTACGGTCGGCCACCATCGGCGCCATGACCTCGAGGTACACCGGCAGTCCCTCGACCGCCTTCGCCAGCGCGGTCAACTGGGTCCGCAGCACCTCCGGGTGCTCCAGGAGCGACCGCAGACCCCGCACACCGAGCGCCGGGTTCGGCTCGTCCGCCGGAGTCAGGAAGTCCAGCGGCTTGTCCGCACCGGCGTCGAGCACCCGCACGACCACACGGCCCTCGGGGAACGCCTCCAGCACCTTGCGGTAGGCCTCGACCTGCTTCTCCTCGGACGGAGCCTTCTCGCTGTCGTCCAGGAAGAGGAACTCCGTACGGAACAGACCGACACCCTCGGCACCGGCCTCCACCGCCGCCGGCACGTCCGCCGGACCACCGACGTTGGCGAGCAGCGGCACCTTGTGCCCGTCCGAGGTGGCGCCCGGACCGCTGGACGTCGCCAGCGCGGCCTTGCGCGCGGCGGCCGCCTTGGTCAGCTCCGCCTTCTTCTCCTCGCTCGGATCCACGAAGATCTCACCGGTCGAACCGTCGACCGCGATCATCGTGCCCTCGGCGAGCTCACCCGCGCCCGGCAGCGCGACGATGGCCGGCACACCCAGCGCCCGCGCGAGAATCGCGCTGTGACTGGTCGGCCCGCCCTCCTCGGTCACGAACCCGAGCACCAGCGTGGGGTCGAGCAGCGCCGTGTCGGCGGGCGCCAGATCCCGCGCGATCAGCACATAGGGCTCGTCACTGTCCGGCACACCCGGCATCGGCACACCCAGGAGGCGCGCCACGATCCGGTTCCGCACGTCGTCGAGGTCGGCGACCCGGCCGGCCATGTACTCACCGGCACCGGCGAGCAGCTCGCGATAGTGCGAGAAGGCGTCGTAGATACCGCGCTCGGCCGTGCTGCCCACGGCGATACGGCGGTCCACATCCGCGATGAGCTCCGGGTCCTGGGCGATCATCGCCTGGGCCTCGAGCACGTGCTGGGCCTCGCCGCCGGCCAGGTTGCCGCGCGCATTGAGGTCGGCGGCGACAGCCTCGACGGCCTGACGGGCGCGCCCCTGTTCGCGCTCCGCCTCGTCCGCCGGAATCTGCTTGGCCGGCGGTTCGAGAACCGCCGTGCCCATGTGCCGGACCTCGCCGATCGCCACACCGTGGCTGACGCCGACGCCTCGCAGCGTTGTCTCCATCTCACCCGTCTCCGATAGAGCGGCGGCACCCGCCACCGCGTTGAATGTCGAACTCGCGGTCGTCCCGGGGACGATCCGGCTCAGCTCCAGCCGAAGAGCTGGTCGCCGGCCTTCACATCGCCGTCCTCGACGACGTGGGAGAGCGAGTCCGCAGTGGCCTCGAGGGCCACGATGGGACAGATGGGGGACTTGCCGGCGGCCTCGACCGCGGCGGGGTCCCAGCGCACGACGGCCTGTCCGCGCTGGACGGTGTCGCCCTTGCTCACGAGGAGCTCGAAGCCCTCCCCGTTGAGCTGGACGGTGTCGATGCCGAGGTGGGTCAGCACACCGTGGCCCTCGCTGTCGACGACGACGAAGGCGTGCGGGTGCATGGAGACGATGACCCCGTCGATGGGGGAGACGGCCTCCGATCGCTCACGTACGGGATCGATGGCGGTGCCGGGCCCGACCATCGCACCGGAGAAGACCGGGTCGGGAACTGCGGCGAGACCGATGGCGCGTCCGGCAAGCGGCGACGTCACGGTTGTCATGGGAAGCCTCCCAGGGGCGGAGATTGTGTGGCGCCGTCACTACCTGTCCTGGACGGCGTACTGTTCAGAAGCGTATGTCATAAGAAGTCCCAGTTCCGCACGAGACGTACCAGTTGGGCGGAGCTAGGGACTACCGGAAACGATTTGCCTCAGCTGACGGTGGGATGTACTGTCGTACTCCTGCCTGACCCCAACGCGGCCTTGAGTCGCGGGTCGGCAGCACCTATCAAGCCAGATCCTAACCCCAGTGGTCTACACCTCTGCATGCTCGCAGGGATGTGGTCAGGGGGACCGAGAAAGCCTGGTAATGTTCAACCCCGCCGGGAACGGAAAGCACGAAAGTGAATTCCTGCCCAGCGAACCCGCTCCAGCGGGTGGCAGAAACGGAAAATCGGATCTGCTAGGCTGGAAACACGAAATACCGAAGGGAAGCCCGGAGGAAAGCCCGAGAGGGTGAGTACAAAGGAAGCGTCCGTTCCTTGAGAACTCAACAGCGTGCCAAAAATCAACGCCAG
>NZ_JBIVMG010000009.1:0-155139 GCF_044752965.1 Streptomyces sp. NPDC088553
CTCGCCGACATGGCCATGAAGCTCGAAGCCGCCCGCCAGCTCACCTACGCCGCCGCCGCCAGGTCCGAGCGCGTCTCCGCCGGAGGCGACAAGGAGGACCTCACCTTCTTCGGCGCCGCCGCCAAGTGCTTCGCCTCCGACGTCGCCATGGAGGTCACCACCGACGCCGTCCAGCTCCTCGGCGGCTACGGCTACACCCGCGACTACCCCGTCGAGCGCATGATGCGCGACGCCAAGATCACCCAGATCTACGAGGGCACCAACCAGGTCCAGCGCATCGTCATGGCCCGCAACCTCCCGTAATCGTCTGTCACTTGAAAGGAGCCAGGCCGTGACCCTGAGGATCGCAGTCTGTGTGAAGTACGTACCCGACGCGACCGGCGACCGCGGTTTCGCCGACGACCTGACGGTCGACCGCGACGAGGTCGACGGCCTGCTGTCGGAGCTCGACGAGTACGCCGTCGAGCAGGCGCTGCGGATCTCCGAGGAGTCCGACGACGCCGAGGTCACCGTCGTCACGGTCGGCCCGGACGACGCCAAGGACGCGCTGCGCAAGGCGCTGTCGATGGGCGCCGACAAGGCCGTCCACGTCAACGACGAGGACATCCACGGCTCCGACGTGATCGCCACCTCGGCGATCCTCGCCAAGGCCCTGGAGAAGACCGGCTTCGACCTGGTCGTCTGCGGCATGGCCTCGACCGACGGCACCATGGGCGTGCTGCCCGCGCTGCTCGCCGAGCGGCTGAGCCTGCCGCAGGTCACCCTGCTGTCGGAGCTCTCCGTCGAGGACGGTCTCGTGAAGGGCCGCCGTGACGGCGACGCCGCCACCGAGCTCCTGGAGGCCCCGCTGCCGGCGGTCGTCTCGGTCACCGACCAGTCCGGTGAGGCCCGTTACCCCTCCTTCAAGGGGATCATGGCCGCCAAGAAGAAGCCGGTCCAGGAGCTGGACCTGGACGACCTGGACATCGACGCCGACGAGGTGGGCCTCGCCGGGGCGTGGACCCTGGTCGACGCCGTGGCCGCGCGCCCGGCCCGTACGAAGGGCACGATCGTCACGGACGAGGGCGACGGCGGCAAGCAGCTCGCCGCCTTCCTCGCCACCCAGAAGTTCATCTGACCCACCGTCAGCCTGACACCCCACAGGAGCAACGAATCATGGCTGAGATCCTGGTTCTCGTGGACCACGCCGACGGTGCGGTCCGCAAGCCTGCCCTCGAACTGCTGACCCTGGCCCGCCGGATCGGCGAGCCCTCGGCGGTCGTGCTCGGCGCCGGCGAGGCCGCGGCCTCGATCGCCGCCACCGCCGGCGAGTACGGCGCGGCGACCGTGTACGTCGCGGACGGCGCCGAGTTCACCGAGCAGCTGGTCGTGCCGAAGGTCGACGCGCTGACCCAGCTCGCCCAGGAGAAGGGGGCGGCCGCCGTCCTGGTGACCTCCTCCGGCGAGGGCAAGGAGATCGCGGCCCGCGTCGCGCTCCGTCTCGGCTCCGGTCTGATCACCGACGCCGTGGAGCTGGAGGCCGGCGAGAACGGCCCGGTCGCCACGCAGTCCGTCTTCGCCGCCTCGTACCAGGTGCGCTCGACGGTCACGCACGGCGTGCCGGTCATCACCGTCAAGCCGAACTCCGCGGCCCCGGAGGCCTCTTCGGCCGCCGGCACGGTCGAGAACGTCACCGTCTCCTTCACCGGCAACGCCGCCAGGGTCGTCGCGCGCACCCCGCGCGTCTCCACCGGCCGCCCGGAGCTGACCGAATCCGCGATCGTGGTCTCCGGCGGCCGTGGTGTCGGCGCGGCCGAGGGCTTCGCGGTCGTCGAGAAGCTGGCCGACTCGCTCGGCGCGGCCGTCGGCGCCTCCCGCGCCGCCGTGGACGCCGGCTGGTACCCGCACTCCAACCAGGTCGGCCAGACCGGCAAGCAGGTCTCGCCGCAGCTGTACGTCGCGGCGGGCATCTCCGGCGCGATCCAGCACCGGGCCGGCATGCAGACGTCGAAGACGATCGTCGCGGTCAACAAGGACCCCGAGGCCCCGATCTTCGACCTGGTGGACTACGGCGTGGTCGGCGACCTCTTCGAGGTGCTGCCGCAGCTGACGGACGAGATCGGCGCCCGCTGACCCGTCCGCGCCGGATGACGCGATAGGGGCGGGTGGTGGCACTCTGTGCCACCACCCGCCCCTATCCTGTGTCCGCCGAAGCGGATGAACCGGATCCGGCGGATCAGATCCACCCGTCGAGGGGGACCTCCTCGCAGAGTCGGACGATGGGCCTGCGACCGGTCACGCCGACCCCCGAGGAGACCTTGACCCGGACGCCGGGGCGCACCGCGTGCAGCGGCCCGTCGACCCGGCAGCGGACCGTGAAGCCCTCCGTCATGTACACCGGCCAGAGGTCGGCGTCGGCCGCGGCGACCCCGCGCCGTACGGAGATCACGCCCTCGCCCTCGCTGAGTTCGGGGTTGAGATCGGTCGACCCGCAGGTCGGACAGAGCAGTCGCTGGAACGTCGTGGTGTGGCACCAGCGGCAGCGCTGGAAGTAGAGCTCGGTGTCGGGGCCCGCCTCCTCGGCGGCCTGGACGGCGGTCCCGCTCCTCAGTCCCGTGTGGAACACGATGCCTTCTCCTTGCACTCGGCGGCTCGACCGTGCATGGAGCAAAGATATGGCACTGAGTGCCATCAAATAAAGACCTGAGTTCCCTCAATTAGAGATACCGGGAACCCCCGGGGTGGGTCTCAGCCCTCTCCGAGGCTCGATTCCACCTCGCGCACCACGCGCCACATGGGGGTGGACCGCTTGGTGATCACCACGACGACGTCCTCGGCCTCCTCGGCCGGCGCGGCCACGACCGCGTCGGGGCTCCAGGTGCCGCGGACGAACTCCAGGGCGCTGTCCACCTCCGCCAGCGGGTCGCCCTCGCCGCCCGAGCGCAGCCAGTGCCGCAGGGCGTGGTTGTGGGCGGCGACCACGGCCGCCGCGGCCACGTTGGCGCGCAGGGTGCCGTCCCTGCGGTCGGCCCACCGGGTGCGCAGATAGTCGCCGAGGGTCTTCTCGTACCGCCAGACCACCGACAGCTCGTACGTGCGCAGCCCGGTCACCTCGCGGGTGAGCCGGTAGCGCTGCACGGAGAAGGTCGGGTTCTCGGCGTACATGCGCATGACGAGCCGCGCGGCGCCGCAGACCCGGACCATGGGGTCGTCGGAGTCGGCGCTCGCCGCGAGGAAGCGGGTCATGTCGGCGAGGCACTGCTCGTGGTCGGGGAAGACCACGTCCTCCTTCGACGGGAAGTACCGGAAGAAGGACCGCCGGCCGACGCCCGCGAGGGTGACGATGTCGTCGACGGTGGTCTGCTCGTAGCCCCGCTCCAGAAAGAGCTGGAAGGCCGCGGCGATGAGGGAGTCCCGCATCGCGGGCTTCGTGGAGTGCGTCGACGCTGATCCGGCTGTTCCCATGGCCTTGAACCTAACACCCGTATCCCCTCGGCGCGGCACTAGGTGCCGGACGTATCCGGCACCGAGTGCTGTCACGAGGGTACGGAGGCCCGGAGGCGGTGGTACGAAGGCTCAGCGGGCACTCATCCGGAGCGCGCCGTCCATCCGGATCGTCTCGCCGTTGAGGTAGTCGTGCTCGGCGATCATCGTCACCAGGCGGGCGTACTCCTCCGGGCGCGCGAGGCGCTGCGGGAAGGTGACGCTCGCGGCGAGACCGGCCCTGACGTCCTCCCCGAACCCGGCCATCATCGGGGTGTCGACGATGCCGGGGGCGACGGTGACGACCCGGATGCCGAACTGCGCCAGGTCGCGGGCGGCGGTGACCGTCATACCGGCGACGCCCGCCTTGGAGGCGGCGTAGGCGATCTGGCCGACCTGGCCCTCGAAGGCGGCGATCGAGGCGGTGTTGACGACGAGACCGCGCTGCCCGTGTTCGTCGGGCTCGTGCCGGGCGATGGCCTCGGCGGCGAGCCGCATCACGTTGAACGTACCGATCAGGTTGACGTTCACCACGGCCCGGAACAGGTCGAGGTCGTGCGGGCCCTTGCGGCCCAGGATGCGGGCCGAGGGCGCGATGCCGGCGCAGTTCACGGCGATCCGCAGCTCGGCGCCGTCGGCGTCGATCGCGGCGAGGGCCTCGCGGACCTGCTGCTCGTCGGTGACATCCGCGGCGAGCAGCCGGACGCCCTCGGGCAGCTGCCCGGCGGCGGCCACGGCCTTGTCCAGGTCGAGTCCGTAGACCGTGGCGCCCCGGGCGGCGAGCGCCGCGGCGGTGGCGGCGCCGAGGCCGGAAGCGGCACCGGTGACGAGAGCGGCGGAGCCGGCGATGTCCATGGAACTCCTCGTTCGTGTCGTGCGGGTGCGATCCTGCCGCCGGGTTGGCCGCCGGATCGGGCGCGTGCCCGCGGAGGACCGCGCGGTCCGCGCGATCTGCGCCGCCCACCATAGAACCGCAGGCCGCGCCCCCGGAAGCGGAACCAGGAGGACCGTCCGGGGGCGCGTCGGCGCGACGGGTCAGAACGGCTTGGTCGGCAGGTACTTGCCGTCGAGCGTGATGACCGCGCGCTCCCCGCCCTCGGGGTCGGCGACCTTCTTCACATCCAGCCGGAAGTTGATCGCGGAGATGATGCCGTCGCCGAACTCCTCGTGGACCAGGGCCTTCAGCGTGGTCCCGTAGACCTGGAGCATCTCGTAGAAGCGGTAGATGGTCGGGTCGGTCGGGATGCCGTCGAGGGAGCCCCGGGTGGGGATCGTCCGCAGCAGCCGCACCGCGTCCTCGTCCAGGCCGAGGAGCTCGGCGACGGCCCGCGCGGAGTCCTCGGGCAGCGCGTGCTGGCCGAGGACGGCGGCGGTGGTGAAGGCGACGGAGAGACCGGCGGCGTCGGCGATCTGCTGCCAGCTCAGGTCCTTGACGGTCTTGGCGTCGACGGCGGCGACGGCGAGCTCGTGACGGGCGGTGGGGTCGAACTGGGCGTGCACCATGAGAGGTACGTCCTTTCGGTGGGGGTGTGCGGGAAGGGGTGGGTGTGTGTGGGCGTGCGGGAAGGGGCCGGGTCAGGCGGCCGCGTGGGCGAAGGCCCCGGGAAGCTCCTCGACGGTGCCGTCGGCGATGTCGAAGACCCAGCCGTGGAGCCGTACGTCTCCCTGCGCCAGGGCGCGGGCCACCGACGGGTGGGTGGCGAGGTTCGCCAGCTGCGCGGCGACGTTCTCCCGTACGAGCGCGGCCACGTCCCCCGCCCGTCCGGCGGCCGCGGTACGGGCCAGGGAGGCGTCGGCGTGCCGCAGCCAGGCGGCGACGGCGGGCGCCCCGCTCAGGTCGCGGCCCTCGGCGAGCGCGGTCATGGCGCCGCAGGCGGAGTGCCCGCAGACGATGATGTCCCGCACGCCGAGGACGGTGACGGCGTACTCGACGCCGGCGGCGACGCCGTCGGTGCCGGGGGTGTGGGCGGGGACGAGGTTTCCGGCGGTGCGGACGACGAAGAGTTCGCCGGGGTCGGTCTGGGTGATGAGTTCGGGTACGACGCGGGCGTCCGAGCAGCCGATGAACAGCGTGCCGGGGCGATGGACGGTGGCCAGGCGGGCGAAGAGCCCTGCCTTGGCGGGGAAGACCTCCCGCTGGAAGCGGGCGATTCCCTCGGCGAGATGAGGCATGCCTTCACCCTGCACGACCAGCACCTATAGCGTCCAAGACGCCTTATCGATGTCTGCTATAGCTGGCATCTATGGTAGTGGTTAGAGTCGATGCCATGCAGCCGGAACTCCGTCATCTCCGCTATCTGCTCGCCGTCGCCGAGCACGCCAACTTCACCCGGGCCGCCGAAGAGCTCCGGATCGCCCAGCCCACGCTCTCCCAGCAGATCAAGCAGCTGGAGAAGGCCCTCGGGGTGCTGCTCCTGGACCGCACCGGCCGCACGGTGCGCCTCACGGACGCCGGGGAGGCCTACGCGGGCTACGCGCGGCGCGCGCTCCAGGACCTGGCGGCGGGCGAGCGGGCGGTGCTCGACGTGCACGACCTCTCGCGGGGCCTGCTCCGGCTCGCCGCGACCCCCACCTTCACGTACCTCACGGGCCCGCTGGTCGCCGACTTCCACACCCTGCACCCCGGGATCGCCGTGGAGGTACGGGAGTTGCCCCAGGACCGCATCGAGGCCGAGCTCCTCGCCGACCGCCTCGACCTCGGCATCGCCTTCCGGGGCGCCCATCTGCCGGGCATCGAGGACACCACGCTGTTCACCGAAACCCTGGGGCTCGTCGTCGGCCCCGGCCACCCCTTCGCCGGCCGCATCGAACCCGTACCGGCCGCGGAGCTGAACCACCATCACCTCGCCCTGCTCAGCCCGGACTTCGCGACCCGCCGGCACGTCGACGCGTACGTCTCCGAACACGGCCTCCGGCCGCGGATCGCGGTGGAGGCCAACGCCGTCAGCGCGCTGACCGAGATCGTCCTGCGGACTGCGCTCGCCACCGTCCTGCCCGACGCCGTCACCCGGGACCATCCGCGGCTGACCCCCGTCCCGCTCTCCCCCGGCCTGCCGACCCGTGGCGTGACCCTCCTCCGCCGGGCGGCCGGCTACCGGAGCGCGGCCACACGCGCGTTCACGGACCTGGCCGTCCACCGGCACGCGCAGGACGCGGGCGACGAGGGGGACGCGGGCGGCGCGGAGGGTCAACCGATCGGATGACCCCGGGGTCCACCGTTGCGGGCGCCCGAGGCAGCCGGGACGACGACCGACGGCGGCGGGGGACGGCCCCAGGATGGAGGAGAAGCGGGCCACGGAGCACCGACGGCCCCCGCAGCCCACCGAGTTCACTGGAGCAGATCCCATGAAGCACGTGAAGAAGACCTCGCGCACCCGTGTCGTCACCGGTGGCGCGATCGTCTCCGCGCTCGCCCTCGGTGGCTTCGGTGCCTACTCGGCCAGCGCTACCGGCGAGAACACGGCGGCCGCCCCCGCCGCCGCGGTCGCCGAGGCCGACGCCAAGAACAAGAACACCACGCGGTCCACGCACCTGACGATCGAGGCCGCGACGAAGGCCGCGCAGGCGACGCTCGACGCCGCAGAGAAGGAGAACCAGCGCGTCTCCGTCGCGGTCGTCGACCGCAACGGCAACACCATCGTCACCCTCCGCGGCGACGGCGCGGGCCCGCAGTCCTACGAGTCGGCCGAGAAGAAGGCGTACACGGCGGTCTCCTGGAACGCCCCGACCTCGGAGCTGGCCAAGCGCCTCACCAACGCCCCGACCCTGAGGGACATCCCCGGCACCCTGTTCCTCGCCGGTGGCGCCCCGGTGACCGCCAAGGGCGCGCCCATCGCGGGCATCGGTGTCGCGGGCGCCCCCTCGGGCGACCTCGACGAGAAGTTCGCCCAGGCCGGCGTCGCCGCCCTCGGCAAGTAACCCCGCCGGCGGTCCGGCGCCCGCGTCCGCACGAGGAAGGCCACCATGAACGCGCTCGACGACTCCCTCCTGGCGGCCGCCGCGCACGGTGACACCGTCGCCGTCCGCGCGGCCCTCGCCGCGGGCGCCCGGGTCGAGGCCCGGGACCGGCGCCGGCGCACCCCGCTGCTGCACGCCGCCCGGCACGACCACGTCGAGACCGCCCGGGTCCTCCTCGCCGCGGGCGCGGACCCCGACGCCCAGGACGACCGGTGCGACAGCGCCTGGCTGGTCACCGGCGTCACGGGCGGTGTCGCCATGATGCGGACCCTGCTCCCCGCGGGACCTGACCTGGGGCTCACCGACCGCTACGGCGGTACGGCCCTGATCCCGGCGGCCGAGCGGGGCCACGTGGCCTATGTCCGGGCCGTCCTCGCGGAGACGGACATCGACGTCGACCACGTCAACCGGCTGGGCTGGACAGCCCTCCTGGAGGCCGTGATCCTCGGTACGGGCGGCCGCGCGCACCAGAGCGTCGTCGCCCTCCTCCTGGCGGCGGGCGCCGATCCCGCACTCCCGGACCCGCACGGCGACACGGCACTCGACCACGCCACTCGGCACGGCCTCACGGAGATCGCCGGCCTCCTCAGGAATGCTCCCGGACCTCGCTCCGGGGGTGACCCCGGGGCGAGCCGGCGGAGCACCGTCACGGCTGGACGAGCCCCCGGCTGATCACGAGGCGCTGGATCTGGTTGGTGCCCTCGAAGATCTGGGTGATCTTGGCTTCGCGCATGTAGCGCTCGACCGGGAAGTCGCGCGTGTAGCCGTAGCCGCCGAGGACCTGGACCGCGTCCGTCGTGACCTTCATCGCCGTGTCGGTGGCGATGAGCTTGGCCGCGCTGGCCTGGCGGCTGAAGGGGCGGCCGAGGTCGCGGCGGCGGGCCGCGTCCAGGTAGGTGGCGCGGGCCGCGTCGACGGCGGCGGCCATGTCGGCGAGGAGGAAGCCGAGGCCCTGGTGGTCGATGATCCGGCGGCCGAAGGTCGTGCGCTCGTTGGCGTACCCCACGGCGGCGTCGAGGGCGGCCTGCGCGAGGCCCGTGGCGCAGGCGGCGATGCCGAGGCGGCCGCTGTCGAGGGCGCTGAAGGCGATCTGGAGACCCTGGCCCTCGTCACCGACGAGCCGGTCGGTGTCGAGGAGCGCGCCGTCCCAGTAGGCGGAGGTGGTCGGGACGGCCTGGAGGCCCATCTTGCGTTCGGGGGCGCCGAAGCTGAGGCCCTCGGCGGAGCCGGGGGCGAGGAAGCAGGAGATGCCGTGGCTGCCGGGCGCGGTCCGGGCGAAGAGCGCGTAGAAGCCGGCCCTGCCGCCGTGGGTGATCCACGCCTTGGTGCCGGTGATCCGGTACCCGCTGCCGTCGTCCTGCCGCTCGGCCTTGCAGGCGAGGGCGGCCGCGTCGGAGCCGGCCTGCGGCTCGGAGAGGCTGTAGCCGCCGATGGTGCGGCCCTCCAGCATCTCGGGCAGCCAGCGCTCCTTCTGCTCGGTGGTGCCGAAGGTGTGGAGCGGGTGGCAGGCGAGGGTGTGGACGCTGGTGGCGACGGCGACGGCCGCCCAGCGGGCGGCGAGCTCCTCGAGAACCTGCAGGTAGACCTCGTACGGCTGGCCTCCGCCGCCGTACTCCTCCGGGTACGGCAGACCGAGCAGCCCGGCCTCGCCGAGGGTGGCGAACAGTCCTTCCGGGTACCTCTCGGCGGCCTCGTACTCGTCCACCCGCGGAGAGAGCTCCTTGTCGGCGATCTCCCGGGTGAGGGCGATGAGGTCCGCTGCCTCGGGGGTGGGAAGCAGGCGGTCGACATCCATGGCGACTCCAGCGGCGCGCAAAGTGGTACTGGGAAAGGTACTGCAGTACCGCTTAGCGTAGCGCAGACAGGTGTACCCGTAACCCCCTCGGGACGAGGGCCTGGAATACTGGCCGGGTGATCGAGACCCCAGCCGCCGACGCCCCGAAGCTGACCGGCCGCGGAGCGGCCCGCCGCTCCGCCCTCTTCGAGGAGCTCGTCGCCCTCCTGGTCGGCGAGGGGTTCGCCCGGCTGACGCTCGACGATCTCGCCGCGCGCCTGCGCTGCTCGAAGCGGACCCTGTACGGGCTGGCCGGCAGCAAGGAGCAGCTGGTCCGGGCGGCGGTCGTGCACTTCTTCCGGCGCGCGACGGCCCGGGTCGAGGCGGTCCTGGCCGCCGCGACCGACCCCGCCGAGCGGCTGGCCGCCTACCTGCGGGCGGTCTCGGCCGAGCTGGCGCCGGTCTCGCCGCAGTTCTTCGACGACGTGGCGGCGTTCGAGCCGGCGGCGGAGGTGTACGAGCGCAACACGCGCGCGGCGGCCGGCCGGGTCCAGCAGCTCATCGAGGAGGGCGTCCGGGCCGGAGTCTTCCGCGAGGTGCACGTGACCTTCGCGGCCGATGTCATCTCCTCGGTGATGGTCCGCATCCAGCGCCGCCAGGTGGCCGCGGCGACCGGCCTCGCCGACGCCGAGGCGTACGACCAGCTGGCCGAGCTGCTCCTCAGCGGCCTCCGCAGGACCTGAGCCCGCGTTCATGTCCTGAAGGCCCCAGGGGCTTATTTCAGGATGTGAGTTAAACCTCAAGAGAAGGGCGCGCCCAGGGTCCTGACAGCGGTATGTTGCGCTCAGGACTACTTCACCTGGGGGCCCAAGTGACCATGCGGAACGGCCGCACCGTGCGTGACCTACGACGCGAGAACCGCACCGCCGTCCTTCAGCGCCTCTACTTCGAGGGGCCGCTGAGCCGCTTCTCGCTCGGCCCGGCGACCGGCCTCAGCTCGGGCTCCATCAGCAACGTGGTCGCGGAGCTCGTCGCGGAGGGCCTCGTCGAGGAGGCGGGCAGCGTCGACTCGGCCGGCGGGCGCCCTCGTACGCTGCTCCGGGTCTCCCCGGGCAGCGGCTGCATGATCGGCGTCGACGTCGGCGAGACCCGGATCAGGATCGAGCTGTTCGATCTCACCCTCACCGAACTCGCGCGCACCGAACGCCCGTTGGCCGTCGACAGCCCGAACCCCCACGGCCGGTACGAGGTCGGGGTGGTCGTCGGACACCTCCGGGAGGGCATCGCGGAGGTGCTGCGCACCGCGGGCGTGCCCGCGGAGCGGCTCCTCGGCGTCGGCGTCGGCGTCCCCGGCATCGTGGCCCGTACCGCCGAGGACGGCGCGGTCGTGCACGGCCAGACCATCGGCTGGGACGCGGTCCCCCTGGAGCGGCTGCTGCGGGAGAGTGTGGCGCTTCCGGCCTCGGTGCCGTACTGGATCGACAACGGCGCGAAGACCCTGGGCCAGGCCGAGATGTGGTTCGGCGCCGGCCGGGGCGCGCGCAGCGCGGTGGTCGTGCTGTTCGGCTCGGGCGTCGGCGCGTGCGTGGTCACCGACCCGATGGGTCCGGGCCGGGCGATCGAGTGGGGCCATCTGAAGGTGCGGGTCCGGGGGCGCCGCTGCCGCTGCGGAGCCCAGGGCTGCCTGGAGGCGTACGCGGGCGCGGAGGCGCTGCTCGACCGGTGGCGGGAGGCGGGCGGGCGGCCCCCGGCCGGCGCGGACGAGGAGACGGCGCTGACGGCGATGCTGGCGGCGGCGTATCCGCCGGAACCGGGGGCGGAGCCCGACGCCACGGCGCTCGCCGTCCTGGCGGAGACCGCCGAGTACCTGGGCGCCGGATTCGCCGACCTCATCAACCTCTTCCAGCCCGAGCGCATCCTGGTCGGCGGCTGGGCCGGACTCCAGCTCGGCGCCCGCTTCCTGGAGACCGTCAAGGGGCACGCGAACGAGTACGCGCTCACGTACCCGGCGGCCCGGGTCGGCATCGACATGGGCACGCTCGGCCCCGACGCGGTCACGGTCGGCGCGGCGATCCTGCCGCTCGCGGACTTCTTCGGTCGGGGCGGCCGCCGGGCCGAGACGGAGGCGGCCGAGGAGCAGCCGGCCTGGGCGTCGACCGTGCGGGAACGAGAGGCGCACTGAGCGTGCGCCTCCCGTCGACGGCCTTGTCGGGCCGCCCCGAGTGCCCGGCCGGCCGCCGCGTCGCCCGCTGGCCGACGGAGCCCGTGCTCGCGCCGGGCGACGGATCCCGTGCGTCTCGCTAGGCGACGGAGCCTATGCGTCCGATCGGCTCGCGGGGGCCGTCGTGGTGGATCGGGGTGTGGGCGCCCGTGAGGGAGAGGCCCGTGCCGCCCCGGCGGCTGGCGACGATCTCCGCGCCGATCGACAGGGCCGTCTCCTCCGGCGTACGGGCGCCGAGGTCGAGGCCGATCGGGGAGCGCAGGCGGGCGAGTTCGAGTTCGGTGACGCCGACCTCGCGGAGGCGCTCGTTGCGGTCCTCGTGGGTGCGGCGGGAGCCCATCGCGCCGACGTAGGCGACGGGAAGCTTGAGGGCCGCCTGGAGCAGCGGCACGTCGAACTTGGCGTCGTGGGTCAGGACGCAGAGCACCGTACGGCCGTCCACCTCCGTGGACTCCAGGTAGCGGTGGGGCCATTCGACGACGATGTCGTCGGCCTCGGGGAAGCGAGCCGGCGTCGCGAAGACGGGCCGCGCGTCGCACACGGTGACGTGGTAGCCGAGGAACTTGCCGACCCGGACCAGGGCGGCCGCGAAGTCGATGGCACCGAAGACGATCATGCGGGGGGCCGGGACCGAGGACTCGACCAGGAGGGTCAGCGGCTGTCCGCAGCGGCTGCCGTCCTCGCCGATCTCCACCGCGCCGGTGCGGCCCGCGTCGAGCATCGCGCGGGCCTCGCCCGCCGCCGTGCGGTCCAGTTCCGGGTGGCCGCCGAGCTTCCCCTCGTACGAGCCGTCGGGGCGGACCAGGAGCGCCCGGCCCATCAGGTCCTCGGGGCCGGAGACGATCCGGGCCAGGGCCGCCGCCTCCCCCGTGACGGCGGCGGCCAGCGCGGCGTGGAAGACCCCGCCGCGGACCGGGGTGACGAGGATGTCGATGATGCCGCCGCAGGTCAGACCGACCGCGAAGGCGTCCTCGTCGCTGTAGCCGAAGCGCTCGACGACGGTCTTCCCGTCTTCGAGGGCCTGCTGGCACAGGTCGTAGACCGCGCCCTCCACACATCCGCCGGAGACCGAGCCGATCGCCGTGCCGTCGCTGTCGACGGCGAGCGCGGCGCCCGGCTGCCGGGGCGCGCTGCCGCCGACCGCCACGACCGTGGCGACGGCGAACTCGCGTCCCTGCTCGACCCACCGGTGCAGCTCTTCGGCGATGTCCAGCATCTCGAACTCCTCGATATGTGTGTGGAGGGCGACGGTACGGGCGTCAGCTGACGCCCAGCCAGCTCTCGATCGGATGGATCGCGAAGAACACGATGAAGATCGCGGTCAGGCCCCACATGAAGGCGCCCACTTCGCGTGCCTTGCCCTGAGCCGTCTTGATGACGGTGTAGGAGATGACGCCGGCCGCGACACCCGTGGTGATGGTGTACGTGAACGGCATCAGGACCACGGTGAGGAACACCGGGATCGCGACGGAGCGGTCGCTCCAGTCGACGTGCTTGGCGTTCTGCATCATCATCGCGCCGATGACGACCAGGGCGGCGGAGGCCACCTCGGCCGGGACGATCGCGGTGATCGGGGTGAAGAAGAGGCAGGCCGCGAAGAACGCGCCGGTGACGACGGAGGACAGACCCGTGCGGGCACCCTCGCCGACGCCGGTGGCCGACTCGACGAAGACGGTCTGGCCGGAGCCGCCGACGCCGCCGCCGATGACACCGCCGGCACCGTCGATGAACAGCGCCTTGGAGAGGCCGGGCATCCGGCCCTGGGAGTCGGCGAGCTTGGCCTCGGAGCCGACGCCGATGATCGTGGCCATGGCGTCGAAGAAGCCAGCGAGCACCAGGGTGAAGATGATCATGGTGATCGTGATGTAGCCGACGTCGCCCCAGCCGCTGAAGGACACCTCGCCGATGAGCGAGAAGTCGGGCGTGGAGACCGCGCTGCCGTTGAGCTCCGGCGGGCCGGAGAACCAGGCCTTGGCCGGCAGGTCGCCGACGGCGTTGACGACGGCGGCGATGACCGTGCCCGCCACGATGCCGATCAGGATGGCGCCGGGCACGTTGCGGGCCTGGAGCGCGAAGATCAGCAGCAGCGTGAAGGCGAAGATGAGGACCGGCCAGCCGGCCAGCTCACCGGCCGGGCCCAGGACGACCGGGCCACCACCGGGAGAGGGGTTCTCGTGGACGAAGCCCGCCTTGACGAAGCCGATCAGTGCGATGAAGAGGCCGATGCCGATGGTGATCGCGTGCTTGATCGCCAACGGGATCGCGTTCATGATCATCTCACGGAGGCCGGTGACCACCAGGAGACAGATCACCACACCGTAGGCCACACACATGGCCATCGCCTGCGGCCAGGTCATGACGGCGATGACCTGCGAGGACAGCACGCCGGAGACGCTCAGACCGGCCGCGAGGGCGAGCGGGACCTTGCCCCAGAAGCCCATCAGCAGGGTGGTCACGGCGGCGGCGAGAGCGGTCGCAGTGATGAGTGCGGGCTGGCTGAGGACGTTGCCGTCCACATCCTTGCCGCCGAGGATCAGGGGGTTGAGCAGGAGAATGTACGCCATCGCCATGAAGGTGGTGACGCCGCCGCGGATCTCCGTCGCGACGGTGGATCCTCTCTCCGAGATGTGAAAGTACCGGTCGAGCCAAGAGCGGCCGGCGGGGACGTTCGAGCCGGAGCCCGCGTCCTCCGAAGCGGTCTTGGGCTCCACAGACGACTGGGTCATGGGGCCTACTCCCAAGGTTCAAAGGGGCACCCGCGTCAGACTTCGAAGGACTTCTGATCTGCTGAAGTTGCGGGATTTGGGATGCTGCGTGGGCTGCACGACCCGGGGGACGGCCCGAGACGAACGGAATGAATCGGTACTGCGGCACTGCGGGATACTGCCGGTGGTGCTGGTACTGCGGTGACACGGGGTGCTGCTGGTACTGCGGGTACTGCTGGGGGTCACTCCGGGCGGTACGGGCTGGGGAAGTGTGACGTTCCCTGGGAGGCACGTACCGCCCGGAGAGTCCTAGAGGGTGCCGGTGAGCGCCTCGGGGCGGACCGGCGTCTTGTTGAGCTCCAGGCCCGTCGCGTTCCGGATCGCCGCGAGGACGGCCGGGGTGGACGACAGGGTCGGGGCCTCGCCGAGTCCCCGCAGGCCGTACGGCGCCTTGGGGTCGGCCAGTTCGAGCACGTCGACCGGGATGGTCGGCGTGTCGAGGATCGTCGGGATCAGGTAGTCCGTGAACGAGGGGTTGCGCACCTTCGCGGTCTTCGGGTCCACGATGATCTCTTCCATCACCGCGACGCCCAGGCCCTGGGTGGTGCCACCCTGGATCTGGCCGACGACGGAGAGCATGTTGAGCGCCTTGCCGACGTCCTGGGCGGTCGCGAGCTCGATGACCTTCACCAGGCCGAGCTCGGTGTCCACCTCCACGACCGCGCGGTGCGCGGCGAAGGTGTACTGGACGTGGCCGTCGCCCTGGCCGGTGACCAGGTCGAAGGGGACGGTCGGGCGGTGCCGGAACTCGAGTTCGAGATCGATCGGCTCCTCGTCCTCCAGGATGTCGGCGAGGGTCGCGAGGACCTCGCCGCCGTCGGTGACGACCTTGCCGGCCTCCAGGAGGAGCTCGGCGGTCGCCCAGGCGGGGTGGTAGGAGCCGTTCTTGCGGCGGCCGATCTCCAGGACCTTCTCGCGGACGGCCTCGCAGGTGTTCTTCACCGCGCCACCGGTCATGTACGTCTGCCGGGAGGCGGACGTCGAACCGGCGGAGCCGACCTGGGTGTCGGCCGGGTGGATGGTCACCTGGGTGACGCCGAGCTCCGTGCGGGCGATCTGGGCGTGCACGGTGACACCGCCCTGACCGACCTCCGCCATGGCCGTGTGGACCATCGCGACGGGCTCGCCGTTGATGACCTGGAGGACCACGCGGGCGGTGGAGTAGTCGTCGAAGCCCTCGGAGAAGCCGACGTTCTTGATGCCGACGGCGTAGCCGACACCGCGGACGACGCCCTCGCCGTGGGTGGTGTTGGAGAGACCGCCGGGCAGCGCGCGGACGTCCGCCTGCTCACCGGCGGAGAGCCACTGCTGCTCGGGCGGCAGCGGACGGGCCTTGACCCGGCGCAGGAGCTCGGCGACCGGCGCCGGCGAGTCCACGACCTGGCCGGTCGGCATGATCGTGCCCTGCTCCATGGCGTTGATCTGGCGGAACTCCACCGGGTCCATGCCCAGCTTCTTCGCGACCTTGTCCATCTGGGCCTCGTACGCGAAGCAGGCCTGGACCGCGCCGAAGCCGCGCATCGCGCCGCAGGGCGGGTTGTTGGTGTAGAGGGCGACCGCCTCGATCTCGACGTCGTCGATCACGTAGGGGCCCGCGCCGAGCGAGGAGGCGTTGCCGACGACGGCCGGGGAGGCCGAGGCGTAGGCGCCGCCGTCGAGCACGATCCGCGCCTTCATGTGCGTGAGCTTGCCGTCCTTGGTGGCGCCGTGCTCGTACCAGAGCTTCGCCGGGTGGCGGTGCACGTGGCCGAAGAAGGACTCGAAGCGGTTGTAGACGATCTTGACCGGCTTGCCCGTGCGGAGCGCGAGGAGGCAGGCGTGGATCTGCATCGAGATGTCCTCGCGGCCGCCGAAGGCACCGCCGACGCCGGAGAGCGTCATACGGACCTTCTCCTCGGGCAGGCCGAGGACGGGGGCGATCTGCTTGAGGTCCGAGTGCAGCCACTGGGTGGCGACGTACAGGTCCACGCCGCCGTCCTCGGCGGGCACGGCGAGGCCGGACTCCGGGCCGAGGAAGGCCTGGTCCTGCATGCCGAAGACGTACTCGCCCTCGACGATCACGTCGGCCTTCTTGCGGGCCTCCGCCACGTCTCCGCGGATGATCGGCTGGCGGTGCACGATGTTCGGGTGGGGGACGTGACCGATGTGGTGGTCGTCGCGGCCCTCGTGGATCAGCGGCGCGTCGGGGGCGAGCGCGGAGGCCTCGTCCGTGACGAGCGGCAGCTCCTTGTACTCGATCTTGATCTTGGCGGCCGCGCGACGGGCGGTCTCCGGGTGGTCGGCGGCGACCAGCGCCACCGGCTCGCCGTGGTGACGCACCTTGCCATGGGCCAGGACCGGCGTGTCCTGGATCTCCAGGCCGTAGTGCTTCATCTCGGCGGGCAGGTCGTCGTACGTCAGGACGGCGTAGACGCCGGACATCGCGAGCGCCTCGGAGATGTCGATGGAGACGATCTCGGCGTGCGCGACGGTGGAGCGGAGCGTCTGGCCCCAGAGCATGTCCTCGTGCCACATGTCCGAGGAGTAGGCGAACTCGCCGGTGACCTTGAGGGTGCCGTCCGGGCGGAGCGTGGACTCGCCGATGCCGCCCTTGGTGTGGTTCTGGGTGACGTTCGTCGGCGTACCGGCCGGAACGGTGCGGGTGTTCTGCGCCATGGTCAGACCGCCTCTCCCTGACGGGCGGCCGCGAGGCGGACCGCGTCGAGGATCTTCTCGTAGCCCGTGCAGCGGCAGAGGTTGCCGGAGAGGGCCTCACGGATGTCCTGGTCGGACGGGTCGCTCTGCCGCTCCAGGAGCTCGTCGGCGGCGATCAGCAGACCCGGGGTGCAGAAACCGCACTGGACGGCGCCGGCGTCGATGAACGCCTGCTGGATCGGCGACAGTTCGATGCCCTCGCCGGTCTGCGAGTCCTGACCGGGCTTGGCTTCCCACTTCTTGGCGGCGTCGAGCGAGGTGCCGCAGGCGCCGGAGGCGCAACCGGCGTGCTCGGAACGCTCCTTGGCGAAATCGGCGAGGCCCTCGACGGTGACGACCTCGCGGCCCTCGACCTGTCCGGCCGCGACGAGGCAGGAACAGACCGGCACTCCGTCGAGGCGGACCGTGCAGGAACCGCACTCGCCCTGCTCGCAGGCGTTCTTGGAGCCGGGCAGGCCCATCCGCTCACGCAGGACGTAGAGGAGGGACTCGCCCTCCCAGACGTCGTCGGCTTCCTGCGGACGCCCGTTGACCGTGAAATTGACGCGCATGGTTATGCAGCTCCCTCAAGCGTGCGGCCGGTGCCGCGGTACTGCTCCCAGGTCCAGCCGAGCTGGCGGCGGGCCATGATGCCGACGGCGTGGCGGCGGTACTTGGCGGTGCCTCGGACATCGTCGATCGGGTTGGCGGCGCCCGAGCACAGGTCGGCGAACTGCTTCGCGATCGACGGGGTGATGATCTTGCCGTTGTCCCAGAAGCCGCCCTCCTCCAGAGCCGCGTTCAGGAAGGCCTCGGCCTCCTTGGCGCGGATCGGGGTCGGCGCGGCGGAGCCGATGCCGGTCCGCACGGTCCGGGTCTCCGGGTGCAGGGCCAGGCCGAAGGCGCAGACCGCGATGACCATCGCGTTGCGGGTGCCGACCTTGGAGTACTGCTGGGGCCCGTCCGCCTTCTTGATGTGGACGGTCTTGATGAGCTCGTCGGGCTCCAGCGCGTTGCGCTTCACGCCCGTGTAGAACTCGTCGATCGGGATGAACCGGCTGCCGCGCACCGACTCGACCTCGACCTCGGCGCCCGCGGCGAGCAGGGCCGGGTGGGCGTCGCCGGCGGGCGATGCGGTGCCGAGGTTGCCCCCGACGCCGCCGCGGTTGCGGATCTGCGGGGAGGCGACCGTGTGCGAGGCCAGTGCCAGGCCCGGCAGCTCGGCCCGCAGGTTCTCCATGATCTGGGTGTACGGAACGGCGGCGCCGAGGCGGACGTTCTCCTCGCCGACCTCCCACTCGCGCAGCAACTCGATGCGGTTCAGGTCCAGGAGGTACTCGGGCCGCCGGTGGTCGAAGTTGATCTCGACCATGACGTCCGTACCACCCGAAAGGGGCACGGCCGTGGGGTGCTCTGCCTTGGCGGCGAGCGCCTCCTCCCAGCTGGCGGGGCGAAGGAAGTCCATGGTGGCTCTCTTCTAGTGATTCTGGTGATCGGGGGTCGTGCGCAGGGATTCCGGGGGGACGGCCGGTCCTCGACTTCACGTTCATGTGCTGTTAACGCGGTGTGTGGCCTAGTACACAAGCCGACGATCGCCCGGGTGCAGTCACCGAAAACATGAAGGAGTTGGCTGGGTCCCGTCGTCGTCTTGTAGATTCGAACGAAAGGCGGGGAACGGTTACCTCGCCGTTTTCCCCTGGAAACGGTGGCCCCACGCCACCGTCGACAATGCGACATCCCCACCACCCACTGACGAAGGAACGGCGGCGACACGATGCGGCTGCGCGCACTGCTGGAGAACGACGCGCTCGGGCTGCGCCTGCTCGGCGGCGAGGACGAGCTGGACCGCACCGTCCGCGGCGTGATGACGACGGATCTCAAGGACCCCAGCCGGTACCTGTCCGGCGGCGAGCTGGTGCTGACCGGCCTCGCCTGGCTGCGGGAGCCGGCCGACGCCGAGCCCTTCGTCCGGATCCTGGCCTCCGCCGGGGTCGCCGCCCTCGCGGCGGGCGAGGCCGAGCTGGGCGACATCCCCGACGATCTCGTAGAGGCGTGTTCACGCCATCGGCTGCCGCTTTTCGCGGTGAACGAGACCGTTGCGTTCGCGACGATCACCGAACACGTCGTTCGACAGGTCTCCGGCGAGCGGGCGGGTGACCTGGCGGCCGTCGTCGACCGGCACCGGCGGCTCATGACCTCCGGACCGGCGGGCGGCGGACCCGAGGTGGTCCTCGACCTGCTCGGCTCCGACCTGGACCTGCGGGCCTGGGTCCTCTCCCCCACCGGCCGCCAGATCGCCGGCGCGGGCGAGCCCCTCCCGCCCTCGCTGGCCGCCACCCTCGCCGGTGAGCACCTGGCCGCCACCCGGACCGGACGGCGCGGCCCGCACCGGCTGAGCACGGGCGGAACGGCGTACTCCCTCTTCCCGATCCGCAACACCGGCCGGGGCGCCGCCCCCGCCTCCCGTGATGTGCGCGAGACGGTCCTCTCGGACTGGCTCCTCGCCGTCGAGGCGGACGCCGGGGACTGGCCGGCCGCCCGGCTCGACCTGCTCCAGGGCGTCACCCAGCTGATCGCCGTCGAGCGGGACCGGCGCGACGCGGCCCGTACGGTGCGGCGCCGTCTCGCCCAGGAGGTCCTGGAGCTGGTGCAGACGGGCGCCGCGCCCGCCGAGATCGCCGCCAGGCTGCGGGTGGCCGCCCCGGTGCTGCTGCCGGGTCTCGGCACGGCCCCGCACTGGCAGGTGGTCGTGGCCAGGGTCGAGTGGGAGCAGGAGGCCGGTCAGAGCCCCGCCGTGGAGGCCGGCCCGGTCGCCCAGGCGCTCCTGGAGGAGATCCTCGTCGACCCGGCGACCGTGGGCGCCGAGTCCGCCGATCGGATCGCCGTGGCGCACAGCGGCGACGAGGCCATCGCGCTGGTCCCGCTGGCCGCGGGTCCGCTGCCGGACAGCGAGGACGAGAGCCCGGCCACCGCGCTCGGCCTGCACGCGGACGCGCTGCTCGCGGCCGTACGCGCTCCGCTGTCGGCCGGCCTGGCCGACGACGGGCGGCTCACCCTCGGTGTCAGCGCCGCCGTGCACTCGGCGGAGGGCCTGCGCGGGGCCCTGGAGGAGGCCCGGCACGCCCGCCGGGTCGCCGCGGCCCGGCCGGGCCGGGTCTGCGCCGCGGGCCACCACGAGCTGGCCTCGCACGTGCTGCTGCTGCCGTTCGTCCCGGACGACGTCCGGCGCGCGTTCACGGCCCGGCTGCTCGACCCGCTGCGCGACTACGACCGCCGGCACCGGGCAGAGCTCATCCCGACCCTGGAGGCCTTCCTCGACTGCGACGGCTCCTGGACCCGCTGCGCGACCAGGCTCCACCTGCACGTGAACACGCTGCGCTACCGGGTGGGCCGGATCGAGCAGCTCACGGGCCGTGACCTGTCCCGCCTCGAGGACAAGCTCGACTTCTTCCTCGCCCTGCGGATGAGCTGAGACGAGCTGATCGGACGACCCGGGGGATCCCACGCGGATTCACCCTTTCGGGCGAGTCCGACGGAGTGACGTCAGGGCCGGTGGGGGCCCGTCGGCCGGGGCGGCCGGCGGGCCCCGCCGGGGCCTGATCGCGGGCCCGGCGGGGCTTCGGCGCCCTTTCGGCCACGGTCCGGACAGCGGTACACCGATCCACCGGACTCTTGTGAATTCTTTCACCTGACCCCTTGGCCACGTACTCCCCTTCGTGCTGAGATGCGGGTCTCACTCAACAGCTCAATGGCGCGCTCGGGGAGGGCAATGTGGCGGATACCGCCATGTCTGGTTCCGAAACAGGGGGCGGCGGAGACCCGTCCCTCGCCTACGGCAAGGAGACTCCCGTGGAGACCGCCATATGGCGGCTCCGCTCCCGGGGTTGCTGGACGGACGCGGCCGCGCTCCTCGCGCCCCACGCGACCGAACCGGCCGCCGCACTCGAACGGGCCGCGCTGCTGATCGAGCGCTGCCTCTACACGGAACAGGGCTGGGCCGACGCGGAGGAGGCGCTCCGGGCGGCCGAGGCGGTGGCCGGGACCGACGAGGAACGCGGGGCCGCCGCCTGCGAACGCGGTTATCTGGCCTACGCGTCGACCCTTCTGGGGGTGCGCGACCGGGCCGACGAGGCACGCATGGCCCTGGGCCGGGCCGCCGCCCTCATCGCCCCGTCCGCCGAGGGCCGGCCGCTGCTCGACCTGCGGCGCGGGCTCATCGCGCAGAACCTCGGCGACTCCCCGCAGGCGGCCCGCGCCGCGTACCGCAGGGCGCACGCCGGGGCCACCGCGCAGGGCGACTCGCTTCTGCTGTCGTCCACTTGGCGACACCTCGCCGGACTCGCTCTGAGGGAGGGGGAGTTGGCGGAAGCCCGGCATGGCTTCGCCGAATCGCTGCGCATCCGGGAGGAGTTGGGCTACCTGGTCGGTACGGCCCCGGCTCTCACCGCCCTCGCCACCACGGAGACCGAGCCGGAGGCGGGGCGGCTGCGCGCCGAGGCCCGCCGTCTCTTCCGCCTCCTGGGTGGCGTGCCGACCTGGCTCGCGAGCCAGCTGACGCCGCAGCCGGCCACCTGAAGTCCCTCCACTTGAGGGGTTGGTGACGGCACCTCAGGAATCCTGAGGAGTCCTCGGGCCGACGCGTCAGAACGTCGTGCGCTTCGGCACGAGACACACCAGGCTCTCGTCGGTGCCGATGAGCAGGGAGCCGGCGCCGGTCACGGCGACCGCGCGGACCGGGGGGCCCGGGCGGAACGAGAGCGCCGGGCCGCCCTCCGGGCGGTGGAGTCCGACGAGTCCGTCGCCCCAGGCGACGGCGATCAGCGGACCGTGCGAGGTCTCCGTCGCATGCAGGGAGACCACGGGCGAGGGCCGTTCGGTGAGGGGTTCGGGGCGCGGATCGCGGCCCGGGGTCCAGAGCCGGACGGTCCCGTCGACACCGCCGGAGCAGACGAACGGGGTCTCGGAGTCCACCGCCGCGACCGCCGTGACCCGACCGCTGTGCGAGGCGGCCTGGTGCAGGCCCCGCAGACCGAAGGCGTGCACCGAGCCGAGCCGGTCCCCCACCACCACCGAACCCGCGATCGCCGCGAGGGCCGTTCCCGGGTGCCGGGCCAGGGTCGCCGAGACGGCCTCCGTGAGGCGCTCCAGATACGGGGCCCGCGGCGTCGTCCCCCGCACGGTGTGCAGTCGGCCCCGGTCGTCCAGGAGCAGCACGGTGCCGTCGGGCGCGGGAGCGAGCGCGGTGACCCGGCCGGGCACGGTGTGGGCGAGACGGCCCGCCGGACTCGCGTCGGCCTCGTGGAGCAGCCGCACGGCGCCGGTGCGGTCACCGACGAGGAGCGTCCCCTCCAACGGCCCGCCCGCCGCGCCGAGGACGGTGACGGGACCCGGCCAGGGCGGGGTCAGATCGCCGCGGTGCCGGGCCCAGCGCAGCCGCCAGGGCGAGCCCTCCGCGAGCTCGGCGAGCGCGGGACGCAACCGGGGGTCGGCACCGTCGCCGAGCGCGGACAGCAGCACCGACGCCCTTTCGGCGGGAGCCTGTTCGCGGCAGAGGGACTGACCGGCCCGCATCCAGGCGGCCCGGAGACCGCCGTGGTCCTCGGCGGCGCTCTCGCCGGGGCGGGCGGGTGCCTCGGGGCCGTCGAGCGTGCCCGGGAGTCCGGCGGCGGCCGCCCCCGTGACGTACGCGGTGGTGACGAGCAACGGGTCGGCCGTGCAGACGGCCACCGGGTCGGAGAGGTCCGGCAGCGGCCGGGCCCGCTCGGGGGCTCCGGGGCCGGGGGTGCCGTCGTCGCCGTCGAGGTCCACGACGGCTACCCGGCGGTCGGTGCGCAGGGCGGCGGGGGCCGGGGTGCCGCTGCGGGCCTCGACCACGAGACGGACCCGGCCGACGCCCGCGAGCTCGGCGATCAGATCGGTGAGCGCGGCGGGTTCGGCGGCGGCGTGCAGATCGGTGAGGAGCAGGACGGCGCGGCCGGCGGGCCGGGCCTCGCTGGTGGCGAGGGCGTGCACGAGGTCGCCGGGCGACCGCGCCACCACGCCGAGGCGGTCGGCGATCGTCCAGGTCGCGCCGAGGGCGCTCTGTCCGGCCAGCGGAACGAGCACCCGGGCCGTGCGGCGGCGCGGCCGGCCGGCCCGCGGGCCGTGCTTGGCGAACCAGCCGAGCAGAGCCGTCTTGCCGCTGCCGGGGGCGCCGGTGACGAGGCAGAGCCGCGGCGCCTCGGGATCGGTGAGCCAGCCGAGCAGGGCGGTGGCCTCGGTCTCCGTACCGGTGACGGGTCGGCCTCCGTCCGCCGGGGACGGGGTCGCGGACGGCATGGGGCACCTCACGGGCGACGCGGTACGGGCGGCTGTCGCCCTTGACCTTAGTGGGCGCGGGCCCTCGGGGACCGCCCTGTCGCGGGGACGGACTTCCGGGAGCTTCCGCGGGTTTCGCGGGTTTCGCGGGGCGGTCGGGCGACGGGGGTCAGGCGTTGGAGCCCGTGAAGTGTTCGCGGACGAGGGCTTCGACGACCGGGAGGTCCTGGGCGAGCAGGGCGTCGAGCAGAGCGGTGTGCTCGGCCGCGTCGGCGACGAGCACGCCGTGGCGGACGACGGGGGCGCTCATCAGGGGCCACTGGGAGCGGCGGTGGAGGTCGTCGGCGACGGCGAGCAGCTGCTCGTTCCCCGCGAGGGAGAGGACGGCCCGGTGGAAGGCCCGGTCGGCCTCGGCGTAGTGGGCGCGGTCACCCCGGGCCGCGGCGTTCGAGGTCGCCTCCGCGAGCGGGCGGAGCTCGGCCCAGCGGGCGGCCGGGACCGTGCGCGCGAGCCGCAGCATGACGGGGACCTCGATGAGCGCGCGGACCTCGGCGAGTTCGGCGAGCTCGCGCGGGGTGCGTTCGGTGACACGGAAGCCGCGGTTCGGCACGACCTCGACAGCGCCCTCGACGGCGAGGCGCTGCATGGCCTCGCGGACCGGGGTGGCCGAGACGCCGAACCGCTCGCCGAGGGCGGGGGCGGAGTACACCTCGCCGGGGACGAGCTCGCCACCGACGAGGGCGGTGCGGAGCGCGTCGAGGATCTGGCCACGGACGGAATGCCGTACGACACGGGGGACGGGAGCGCGCGCGGGGACGGGAACCGGGGCGACACCGGGCGCGGGGCCGACGCCGGGGCCGTCCGGCTCGCAGTGCGTGTGCTCCCCTCGAACGGCCTCGCCACGGGCGGACTCACTCCGAACGGCGTCGCCACGGAAGACGTCGCCACGGACGGACTCGGTGCGGGCGGACTCGCTCCGAACGGCGTCGCCACGGGCGACCTCAGTCCGAGCGGCCTCGCCGGGGGCGGACCCCGTACGGGGGGACTCGCCGCGGGCGGCCTCGCCACGGGGGAACTCGACATGAGGGAACTCACCTTGCGCCGATTCACCCCGAACAAGCTCAGCTCGTACCGATTCGCACGGAATGCCATCGCCCCGAACCGCCTCGCCACCGGCGGACCCGCCACGGGTGAACTCGCCCTGGGCGGACTCGCCCCGGGCGTACTCCGCGCCACTGGGCCGTCCCGTGCCACGCGCCTGCTCCGGCACCCGTGCGGCCCCCTCCGCGTCCCGGGCGGCGTCGCCGAAGGGCGGGGACGGCCTCTCCGTCGCCCGCTCGCGCGCTGCGCCCTGCTCCACCCGGGTCCTCCTGCGGCCTCGTGCCGGGCCCGGCTCGCGTCGCGCGGGTCCTCTGTGCACCATAGGCGAACAGACCGACATCAGGGGTGTGAGGGCTGCCTCGCTGGTCGGAGGCCCTGGGCCGGTGGTGAGAGGTGACTGCGAATCGGGTAAGGTAAGGCTAACCTGCCAACGCTCGCGATTCGGTGGTCCCCATGACCGTCCCCGCCCTGTTGCCCGCCTCTCCGACCTCGCCCGTCGCGGCCGCCTACGCCCGGCTCGCCGAGGTCTTCCCCCATCTCCGGATGGAGGAACTCGTCCGCGGCGAGCGGCTGCCGCGCGGCGCGGGCTGGGTCGGCGCGGACGAGCTCGCGGCCGGCGGCCCCGATCTCGACGCCTTCCTCGCCTGGGACAACGCGCAGGTGCTGCGCGACTACGGCACCCAGGCCCGGCCCGACGTCGTCGCCAGCTTCGGACTGCACCGGTACGCGTGGCCCGCCTGTCTGCTCGTCACCGTCCCCTGGTTCCTGGACCGCAGGGTGCCCCGGCTGCCCGCACGGAACGTCTCCTTCCAGCGGGCGCTCGGGCGGATGGCCGTCCGGGTGGAGGAGTTCGCCTGTCTGCCCGGCGACCCCGCCGCGTCGCTCCCCGGCGCCCGGGTCGTCCCCGACGAGGACGCCCTGCGGGCCGAGGTGCGCGCCTCGCTCGCCGAGCACTTCGAGGCGATCCTCGAAGGCTTCGGCTCCCGGATGCGGCGCGGCCGCCGCGCCCTGTGGGGGATGGCCACGGACGAGATCGTCGAGGGCCTCTGGTACGTCGGCGCCCTGCTCGGCGAGGAGCGGCGGGCGATGGACGAGCTCGACCTCCTGATGCCGGGCACCGTCAAGCCGTACAAGCCCTACGCGGGCGCTGCGGGCTTCCGCGAACTGCCCGGCACCGAGGGACCGGACGGTGCCCCGCGCGCCACGCGCGACCGGGCGACCTGCTGCTTCTTCTACACGCTGCGCCCCGAGGACACCTGCCTCACCTGTCCGCGCACGTGCGACGCCGAGCGGGTGCGTCGGCTCACGGCGACCGCCTGAGGCTCCCGAGTGATTACGCCACCCGGACGGGTGGCGTAAATCGAACTCAAACCCCTTTCCCTGTATGGGCGTTCGACCAGATCGCACCTATTCGTATGTCGTGGGGCCCCGTTGGCGTGCTCTTGCCCGGAAACCCCTTGAGCGCCCCACGGGGTCGGCCAGTATGGGCCGCCAAACGCCCTACTGCGATGCAAGGGACACCGCATGAGACTGACCGACATATCGCTGGACTGGCTGCTTCCGGGTGGCGTCATGGTGGCCGGAGTCCTGACGGCGGTGGCGGTGCTCGCGCGCGGGAAGCGCGCCGGTGACCAGGCCGCGGCCGAGGACTCCTGGGAACGCAGCGAGGAGCGCCGCAGACGCAAGGAAGCCGTGTACGGCACCGCTTCCTACGTCCTCCTCTTCTGCTGCGCCGCGGTCGCCGCGGCCCTGTCCTTCCACGGCCTCGTCGGCTTCGGCCGGCAGAACCTCAACCTCACCGGGGGCTGGGAGTACCTCGTCCCCTTCGGACTCGACGGCGCCGCCATGTTCTGCTCGGTGCTCGCGGTCCGCGAGGCCAGCCACGGCGACGCGGCCCTCGGCTCGCGCCTGCTCGTCTGGCTGTTCGCGGGCGCGGCGGCCTGGTTCAACTGGGTGCACGCACCGCGTGGCCTGGGCCACGACGGGGCGCCGCAGTTCTTCGCGGGCATGTCCCTCTCGGCGGCGGTCCTCTTCGACCGGGCGCTCAAGCAGACCCGCAGGGCCGCGCTGCGCGAGCAGGGCCTGGTGCCCCGCCCGCTGCCGCAGATCCGGATCGTGCGGTGGATGAGGGCGCCCCGGGAGACGTTCGCCGCCTGGTCGCTGATGCTCCTGGAGGGCGTACGGACCCTGGACGAGGCCGTCGACGAGGTGCGCGAGGACCGGCGGGAGAAGGAGCAGAACCGGATCCGCCGTCGCGACCAGGTCAAGCTCGACCGGGCACGGCTGAAGGCGATCAACCGTCAGCACCGCGCCTTCGGGCTCGGCCGGGGTGGCGGCCGTCAGGTGGAGATGGCGGCGCTCAACGCCACCTCGGGCTCCGGTACGGGCCCGGGTTCGGGGTCCGGCACCGGCTCGGGTTCCGCTTCCGCGTCGGCGTCCGTGCAGGCCGCCGTCGCGGAACCGGCCATAGCGGATCCGGGACAACTGCCGCTTCGACCCCGGCCCTCCCTCCAAGCCGTCAGGGGTCGTGACACGCACACGAGCGACTCCCGGACGGTGGACCTCACCGCGGAGGACGACACCCAGACGCTGCCCCGTCTCGACTCCCTTGAGCGCAAGCTCAAGGACCTGGAGCAGCAGTTCGGCTGAGCATCACTCCGTCCACCACACACCGGCGGGGCCGCCTCTCAGGCGGCCCCGCCGTTCAGTTCGAACCACACCACCTTGCCCACCCCGTGGTTCTCGACCCCCCAGGAGTCGGCCAGGGCATCGACGAGGATCAGCCCCCTGCCGTGCGTACCGTCGTCGGCGGGCGGTACGTGCGGTGGCGCGAGACCGGGGACGAAGTCGCGGACCTCGACCCTCAGCTGCTCGGGCACGACCGTCGCCGTCACGACGGCCCCGTGCTCGGTGTGGATCAGGGCGTTGGTCACCAGCTCGCTGGTGAGCAGTTCCGCCACGTCGGAGGCGCCCGGTCGGCCCCATTTCCCCAGCAGTTCACGCAAGGCATGTCGCACCTCCGGCACCGCGGTGAGATCCTCGCATCCCACCTTTCTGAGCAGTTGAGTCGGCTGTCGTGCCTCCCCGGCCATATCCCCCACCCACAGATCGCGTCGAACAGGCTCACGGGGATGCATGCCCCGCCAAAACGCCCGCATTCCCTCAGAGTCGGGGCACGTTGCGCAGGTTGGAGCGGGCCATCTGGACCATCCGCCCCACTCCCCCGTCCAGGACGATCTTGCTGGCGGAGAGGGCGAAGCCGGTCACCATGTCGGCGCTGATCCGCGGGGGGATGGACAGCGCGTTGGGATCGGTGACGACGTCCACCAGGGCCGGTCCCTTGTGCTTGAAGGCGTCCTTGAGGGCGCTCGTCAGATGCTTGGGCTTCTCGACCCGCACGCCGTAGGCCCCGGCGGCGCGGGCGATGGCCGCGAAGTCCGGGTTCTTGTTCGTCGTTCCGTACGAGGGAAGTCCGGAGACCAGCATCTCCAGCTCGACCATGCCGAGCGAGGAGTTGTTGAAGACGATCACCTTCACCGGCAGGTCGTACTGCACGAGGGTGAGGAAGTCGCCCATCAGCATGGAGAATCCACCGTCCCCGGAGAGCGAGACGACCTGCCGGTTCCGGTCGGTGAACTGGGCGCCGATGGCCTGCGGCAGCGCGTTCGCCATCGAGCCGTGGCTGAACGAACCGATGATCCTGCGCCGCCCGTTGGGGCTGAGGTAGCGGGCCGCCCAGACGTTGCACATCCCGGTGTCGACCGTGAACACGGCGTCGTCATCGGCGAGTTCGTCGATCACGGAGGCCACGTACTCGGGGTGGATCGGGACGTGCTTCTCGACCTTGCGGGTGTAGGCCTTGACCACGCCTTCGAGCGCGTCGGCGTGCTTCTTGAGCATCTTGTCGAGGAAGCGCCGGTCGGTCTTCGCCCTGACCCGGGGGATCACACAGCGCAGGGTCTCCCGGACGTCGCCCCAGACGGCGAGGTCGAGCCGGGAGCGGCGGCCGAGGCGTTCGGGCCGGACGTCCACCTGGACGATCTTGACGTCGTCGGGCAGGAAGGCGTTGTACGGGAAGTCGGTGCCGAGCAGGATCAGCAGATCGCACTCGTGGGTGGCCTCGTACGCGGCGCCGTAGCCGAGCAGTCCACTCATGCCGACGTCGAACGGATTGTCGTACTGGATCCACTCCTTGCCCCGCAGCGCGTGGCCGACCGGTGACTTGATCCGCTCGGCGAACTGCATCACCTCGGGGTGTGCCCCGGCCGTCCCGCTGCCGCAGAAGAGCGTCACCCGGTCGGCCGCGTCGATCATCCGGACCAGGGCGTCGATCTCGGCGTCCCCCGGGCGGACGGTCGGCCGGGAGGTGACGAGCGCGGTCTCCACCGCCTTCTCCGGGGCCGGCTGGGAGGCGATGTCACCGGGCAGCGCGACGACACTGACGCCGCCGCGGCCGACGGCGTGCTGGATCGCGGTGTGGAGCAGCCGGGGCATCTGCCGCGGGTTGGAGATGAGTTCGCTGTAGTGGCTGCACTCGCGGAAGAGCTGGTCGGGGTGGGTCTCCTGGAAGTAGCCCAGGCCGATCTCGCTCGACGGGATGTGCGAGGCGAGGGCCAGGACCGGGGCCATCGAGCGGTGGGCGTCGTACAGGCCGTTGATGAGGTGCAGGTTCCCCGGTCCGCAGGAACCGGCGCAGGCGGCGAGGCCACCGGTGATCTGGGCCTCGGCGCCGGCGGCGAAGGCCGCGGTCTCCTCGTGCCGCACCTGGATCCAGTCGAGCGAGGGGGTACGGCGGATCGCGTCGACGACCGGGTTCAGGCTGTCACCGACGACGCCGTACAGGCGTCGGACTCCCGCGCGGACGAGGATGTCGACGAACTGCTCCGCCACGTTCTGTTTGGCCATGGCTCCATCAACCCATGGCCCGGCGGGTTGCGCCCGGCGGGTTGCGCCCGGTGGATTACGCCTCCCAGACACCCACCCCCGTACGGTCGTCGGCGTACCCGGTCACCCTCAGCTGGGTGTCGGCGAGGAACGCGGCCAGGCCGGGGGCCTCGGCGTCGGCCCAGCGGGCGGCCAGCTCGCGGGCGAGGGCGGGTTCGCCGCGCATCGGCTCCGCGAGGCCGGGTGAGGCGAGGAGCAGGGTGTCGCCGGGGCGGGCGACGGACGCGCGGAAGCGGAACGGCTCGGCAGGCGGCGGCACGGGCTCCTCGACGAGCGGTCCCGGCGCGGTCGTGATGCCGAGGTCCATGGTGAGCCGGTCGCCCTCCTCGGTCTCGGAGGCGACGTCCGGCGGAGGCGGCGAGCCGAATCCCACGACGGGGGCGCCGGTGACGGCGGCCGGCTCGGGCAGGAGCGGCTCGATGTCCTGCCAGGAGCCGTCACGGAGCCGGAAGAGACCGCCGCCGCCGATGCCGAAGAAGACCCGGGTTCGGCAGTCGGGGTCGGCGGGGACGAGCAGACAGCGGAGGGTCGCGGTGTACTCGTCGGGGGCGAGGCCGCGCTCGGCGGCGCGGGCGCGGAGTCTCCCGTACGTACGGTCGGTGAGCCGGTGCAGTCCCGACTTGAGGTCGCCGCGGCGGCCGGACCTGATGTCCTCGGAGAGGCGGGCGTGGCTGCGGCAGACGGCCTCGGCGATCCACTGGCAGGCGTCGGCGGCGGCGAGATGGGCGTCCTCGGCGGCGCGGGAGCCCGCGGCGACGGCGACGAGGACGAGCGCGGTCTCGTCGTGGCCGAAGCGGGCGGTGAGCAGGGCGTCGCGGCGGGGCTCGCCCCGGTAGCGCGCGGAGTCACCGCGTACGGAGGCGGCCCGCAGGGTGCAGGTGCCGTACCGGGCGCCGTCGAGCACGGTGTCGGACACCAGCTCGCCGAGCTCCCCGGGCCGGGCGACGGGCAGCGCGGTCGGCTCGGCCTCGTAGGTGGGCGGCCGACTGCCGACGTGTCCGGTACGGGGCCGGGGCACGGAGACCTCGACGGTGAGGTCGGGGCCGGAACCGGAGCCGGCCTCGGGCTCGGACGCGGGTTCGATCCCGGTCGTGGTCCCCTCGCGGTCGTCCGGTCTCCCGGGCACCTGGACGGTGGGCGTCTCGACGGGCGGGGCGGGCGGAGGCGGCGGTGGCGGGGCGGGAAAGGTCTGCGGGCCCTCCTGCCGCGCCTCCCAGGGCGCCCGCCCGGGCACGAGGGGTGCGGCGGGGCCGGGCGGCGGGGGCGGCGCGGCGGCCACCGGAGGCGAGGGCGGGGCGGGCGGCGCTGCGGGCGGGCTCGGCGCTGCCGGCGGGTTCGGCGGTGCGGCGGGCGGGCTCGGTGGTGCCGGCGGGTTCGGCGGCGCTGCGGGCGGGCTCGGCGCTGCGGCGGCCTTCGGCGGCACCGGGACCGGGACGGCCGCCTCGGCCCACGGGTCCGGCGTCTGGCCCGGAGTCGCGCCCGGCGGGCCCGTGGTGGCCCGGGTCGCCGTGGTGAAGTGGTCGTCGAGGGTGTCAGCCGACGCCGTCGGGGCCGTGTCCGGCGCCGACTCGTCGTAGAGCTTGTCCCACCAGTTGTCGTCCCCCTGCTGAGTCATGCCCTTATTGTCCACCGCGCGGGGCGCCCGAAAACGGGACATCAGGAAAACCGTTGCTGCAAATGGGTGATCCGCCGGGCGGCCCCACCCCCCACGGGAAGGACGCCCGGCGGACCGGCGTGATCAGCGCACGTCGTAGGCGCGGACCACGGTCTGGGTGACGGAGATGCCATTGGCGTCCGTCAGTTCGGTCTTCAGGGTGACCTGCTCACCGGTCGCGCCCGTGTGGTTCACGGTCGCGGTCCAGTGGCCGCCCTGCTGAGAGACCTGCGCTTCGGTCCAGGTCGTGCCTCCGTCGTAGGAGTACGAGAGCTTGGCCGAGGTGAGCGCCGCGGGAGTGTAGCCCGCGTGACCCGTCGCGGTGAGGCCGATGTGCTGGCCGTCGGTCGCGGCGAGGGTCTTGAGTCCGTCCTCCGGAAGGTCGTACCGGGGGAAGAGAATCGGGATGCCCTGAGAATAGACGCTCTCGTCGAGCTTGGAGGTGAATTTCCATACCGAATTGACGGAGTTCGAGCGGGCCCACACCTTGCTCCCGATCTTCATCACGTTCTGTTCGAGGGTGTACGTGCCCTCGTCGGCGGGCACCGGGAAGGCGCCGAACGGCCAGCCGCTCTCGCCGAGCACCTCGCCGTCGCGGCTGAGGCGGATGCCACCGATGTCACCGAAGGAACCGGCCTCGCCGTGGTGGGTGTTGTCGCCCCAGATCGCGGCGGAGAAGCCGATGTAGTTGCCCTGGCGCTCGGCGACGAGGACCGGCTTGCCGGTGCTGTCGCGCGGGGCGGTGGGGGTGACGACCCCGTCGTACCAGCGCTCGGTGCGCCGCTCGCCGGCCTTGTACGTGTGCGGGGTGCCGATCATGTACTCGCCGAACGGGAAGCTGGAGGACAGCATCCGGTCCCAACTCGTGTCACCGGCGGTGTAGTACTCGGTGCGGGTGCCCGGCGCGGAGACCGGAGCGAGGTCGCCGAAGGAGACCGACACGCCGTTGGGCCGGGAGGCGCCGCTGAAGTCGATGAAGTCGTTGGCGAGGCCCATGGCGCGGTAGGTGGACTCGGTGCGGCCGAGCTGCGCGTCGCGGACGCGGTAGTTCTTGTCGGCGCGGATCGACCCCTGCTCGGGGAAGGCGAGGTGGTAGAGGTACGGGCTCTTCGCCGTGGCCTTCCAGGAGAGGCCGACCTCGCCGGCGGCGAGCTTGCCGAGCAGGGCCGCGCCCTCGGCGGAGTCGACGGCGAGGACCGGGAAGCCGGCGCCGGTGAAGCCGCCCGTGGGGTACCAGCGGCCGGGGCCGGTGCGGTACGCGAGGACGGCCACCGCTCCGGCGGCCTTGGCGTTGCGGGCCACGGTCGTCGCCGAGTTGGAGGTGTCGGGGAAGCGGACCAGGGCGATGCGGCCTTGGACGCCGGCGGCCTTGAGCTCCTCGGGGGTGCCGGTGCCGGCGTCCACGAGACCGGCGGAGCCGGTGCCGTCGAGGTTGTCGGAGCCGGTGGAGGCGGTGACCGGGTGCAGGGTCAGGCCGTCGGTGGTCCGGAGCGAGGAGACCAGCGGGGCGGCGGTGCGCCAATAGCTGCCGAACTCGAAGTCGCCCTCGGCGGCCGCTCCTTCGACGGAGGCGTAGTAGCCGCGGATGGTGCGCCCGCCGGCGGCGGTGCCGGCGTGCAGCCAGAAGTCGTCCCACGACCGGGCGAACGCGAGCGTGGTGCCGCGGCTCTCGGAGGCCTTGTCGGTCGCGACCGAGAGCTTGTGGGCCTTGCGGGCGTCGAGGACGACGGTGGTGTCCTTCTTGACCTCCACCTGCGGGCGGCCGAGGTAGCTGAGCGAGTCGTTCAGCGTGGCGCCCTCACCCGCGTCGGGGGTGGTGACGAAGGAGGAGAGGAAGTAGCTGCCGGGGCGTACGCGGTAGACCTGGTCGGCGGCGCCGTCGTTGAAGCGGCGCTCGCCACTGGCGACGTCGGTGCCGATGACGTCGAGGGAGGAGGCTCCGGCGGCGGGGTTGCCCTGACGGTCGATCAGTTTGACGCGCAGGGTGACCGTTTCGGGCTCGACGTAGAGAGAGAACGGGGTGGAGACGTGGATGCCGCCCCTGCCGGTGGCGATCACGCGGCCGGTGACGTCGCCGTACTGGGCGCGGTCGAGGCGGGCCGTGGGGTCGAGCTCCAGCGGGACCTGGACGGTGGCGCCGGCGGGGACCGTCACGGTGCGCTTGCCGAGGCGGGCGACCGGACTCCGCACGGTGGAGCCGTCGTTGCCGGTGACCTTCTCGACGGCCAGGTTCAGGGTGACCGGGGCGCCGGAGGTGTTGGTGTACGGGACGGAGACCGTGGTGCGGTCGGTCCTGTCCTGCGGCCAGTTGAAGCTGCCGCCCTGGACGGCGGGCGAGCCGAGGACCGTCTGGTCGATCGCGGCCTTGACGTCGAGGCGGCCGCCGCCGACCTCGCGGACGTCGCCGGGGACGGAGCTCTCGGCGGAGGCGACGAGCGCGGCCTTGACCTGCTGGGCGGTCCAGCCGGGGTGGCGCTGCTTGACGATGGCGGCGGCGCCCGCGACGTGCGGGGTGGCCATCGACGTACCGGACATGGACTGGTAGGCGTACACGCCCCGGCCGCCGGCCGCGGCGGCGGAGATGCCGACGCCGGGCGCCGCTATCTCGGGCTTGAGGGTGTGGTTGACGATCGTCGGGCCGCGGCTGGAGAAGTACGCGGTGGAGTCGTCGCGGTCGGTGGCGCCGACGGTGAGCACGCTGGGGGCGCAGCCGGGCGAGGAGACCGTGTTGAGGGTGGGGCCCGAGTTTCCGGCGGCGATGACGAACAACGTGCCCTTGTTCTGAGCGAGTTCCTCGGCCGCGAGGCTCATCGGGTCGGTGCAGTCGGTGGGTACGGGGCTGCCGAGGCTCATCGAGACGACGTCGGCGCCCTGGGCGACGGCCCATTCCATGCCCGCGATGATCCAGGAGGCGGCGCCGGAGCCGGAGTCGTTGAGGACCTTGCCGTTGAGGAGGGCCGCGCCGGGCGCGACGCCCTTCTTCTTGCCGTCGCTCGCCGCGCCGGAGCCGCCGACGGTGGAGAGGGTGTGGGTGCCGTGGCCCTGGCGGTCGTCGGCGCTGTCGGAGTCGGTGAAGTTCTCCGAGGCGGTGATCCGGCCCTTGAGATCGGGGTGCTCGGCGTCGGCGCCGGTGTCGAGGACGGCGACCTTGGTGCCCGTGCCGTCGTAGCCGGCGGCCCAGGCCTCGGGGGCGTGGACCTGCTTCGTCGAGCGCTCCAGGGAGGCCTGGACCTTGCGGTCGAGCCAGAGCTTGGTGATTCCGGAGGCGGAGCGGGCCGTGGGGGTGTTCACCTCGGCCCAGAACGTGGCGGCCTGCTTCTTCTCCGCCTTGAGCGCGACGCCGTCGACGGTCTTGAGGACCTGGCCGCGCTTCGCGCCGCGCGGGGCGGCGGGGACGGAGCGCGCGAGGTCGGAGCCGTAGACCGCGATGAGGGGAAGCGTCGTACTGGCGGCGTCGTCGTAGCCCTGCCGGACGAGGCCGGTGACGTTGAAGAGCTCCTGGTCGACGCGGCCCGCGGCGAGCGCGTCGGTGGCGCCCTCGGGATAGACGTACAGGTCCTGGCCGGAGCGGCGGGTCTGGACCAGGGGGACGGTGCCGTCCTCGCGGGGCAGGGCGGTGGCGGAGGGGTTGCCGTCGGCGTCGCGGTCGACCACGACGCGGTCCCCGGTGACCAGGGTCACCGTGAGGGGACGGCCCCCGGTGCGGGCCGCGGCCTCGCTCCCTGCCGGCGGTCGCTTGCCGGCCGTGTCGTCCTGCGGCTCGTTCGCCACGGACGGCGCGACCGCGGTGACGGCCAGGACGACGGCTGTCGCCGCCCCCAGGGCCGTACGCGAAATCGGGCGCATCGCTCTCCCCATCTGATTCCGGAAAAAGGGCACAAGAAACCCGTCTCCGGAGGCTGTTGGTGCTGCGGTGGCGCCACATTGGCAGAGGTGAGGGCGGTACAGGGATGATGGGCGAGGCGGGAATACGCCGTGGCCGTTTCCCGCCAGGTCACCAACGGAACGAATGCCTCCGGTGAATGTCCTGGGAAGATCCGGGCGCACCGCCGGAGGTAGGGCGAGGGGTGGGGCATCCATGCTGGGAGCGATAGGACTCGACGAGCGCCAGGAGTCCGCGTACCGGGCGCTGGTCGCGCTGGGCGCGGCCGAGGTGACCGACCTGGCGCACCGGCTCGCGCTGCCCGAGCGGGACACCGAGCGGGCGCTGCGCCGCCTGGAGTCGCAGGGCCTGGCCGCGCAGTCCTCGGCCAGGATCGGGCGGTGGGTGGCGGCGCCGCCGGGGGTCGCCCTGGGCGCCCTCCTCACCCAGCAGCGCCACGAGCTGGAGCAGGCCGAGCTGGCGGCGAAGCTGCTCGCCGAGGAGTACCGGGCGGAGGCGGCGGAGGCCGCCGTGCACGACCTGGTCGAGGTGGTGACCGGCGCGAGCGCCGTCACCCACCGCTTCCTCCAGCTCCAGCTGGGCGCGCAGGAGGAGGTCTGCGCCCTGGTGACGGGCAAGCCGATCGCGGTCTCCGGCATGGAGAACGACGCGGAGGAGCAGGCCGCCGGGCGGGGGGTGCGCTACCGGGTGGTGATCGAGCGGGAGGTGCTGACGCTCCCGTCCGGGCTGCTCGAACTCTCGGCGGCGCTCAGCCGTGAGGAGCGGATCCGGGTCGCGGACCGGGTCCCGACGAAGCTGGTGGTCGCCGACGGGAACCTGGCGATGGTGCCGCTGACCGGGCGGGGCGCGGAACCGGCGGCGATCGTCGTGCACGCGAGCGGGCTCCTCGAATCGCTGATGGGCCTCTTCGAGTCGGTGTGGCGCGACGCGCTGCCGCTGCGGCTCGGGGCGGGCGCGCAGATCACCGAGGACGAGGCGCCCGGTCCGGACGTCATGGACCTGGAGATCCTGTCGCTGCTGCTCGCCGGGATGACGGACGCGAGCGTGGCCAAGCAGCTGGACCTGGGGCTGCGGACGGTGCAGCGCCGGGTGAAGGGCCTGATGGAGCTGACCGGGGTGACGACCCGGCTGCAGCTGGGCTGGCACGCGTACGAGAAGGGGTGGGTGGCACGCGGCTGAGCGGGGGCCGTATGGCAGGGTGAGCGCGCCCGGTTCGGACCTGCCGGCCCGCCGCCCTCCCGTACGACCCCTCAGGAGCACCGCCATGAACGGAAGGCGCCGCCGCGCCCTGCTGGCCACCGTCACCCCGCTGCTGGAGCCCGGGGAGCGGGTGGAGGTGACGAGCGTCGTCAACCTGAGCTCCGTCTCGGCGCGCCGGACCGCCGCGTTCGGTGTGGCGTCGGCCGTCTTCAGCGGTGGCACGATGGCGGTCATCCCGACGCCGACCCCGATGTACCTGGCGATGACCGACCGCCGGCTGTTCATCTTCCGCGCGGACCCGGTGTTCGCGAAGCCGGTGGAGCACACGATGACGCTCCAGCGGGCCGGTCTGGTCCGGTCGGAGATCACGGAGCGGTATGTGAACTCCTCCTTCGTCGTCTCCTCGCCGCACAGCGAGACCTCCCTGAAGATCCTGTTCCCGCTGCTCGGCCGCAAGGAGCGGGACCTCGTGGCCGCCGCCCTCCCCCTGGCCGGCTGACCCCCGCTCCTCCATTCGTCCGCCTTGACCTGCGGGAACACCCGAATTCCGGCACGCTGGGCACATGGGTGTGTGGCAGCTCCTGCTCGTCGCGACGGTGATGCTGCTCGGCCTGTTCGGGGTACTGGCGCCCGGCGTGCCGGGAACGTGGCTGGTGTGGGCGGCGATGCTGTGGTGGTCGCTGCACGAGCGGACCGACCTCGCGTGGATCCTGCTCGCCTCCACGACCGGTCTGCTGCTGCTCACCCAGGTGGTCGTCTGGCAGCTGCCGCCCCGCCGCTTCCGGGGCGTGGGCATCACCCGGCGGATGGTGGCGTACGCCGGTGCGGGCGCCCTTCTGGGCTTCGTCCTGGTCCCGGTGCTCGGCGCGATCCCCGGTTTCGTCGGCGGGATCTACCTCGCGGAGCGGCTCCGGCTCGGCGGCCACGGCCAGGCCAGGGCGGCGACCCGCACGGTGATGCGGGCGGCCGGCACGAGCGTCCTCGTGGAGCTGTTCTCCTGCCTGCTGATCGTGGGGGCGTGGGCGGGGGCGGTGCTCTGGGGCTGAGTCCTGGGCCGGAGGAGTGAGGGGCCCGGGCCCCGCTGCCGATCCGCCGGCTGAGAAGTGGCGCAACCGCGGAACGATCCGACGGTGGCGCCGGTCGTCGACGATCTCGCGAGCGTCCGCCCTGGCGGGTGCGGGGCGTCGAGATCCGGGGGGGGGGGAGGCGGAGCTGCTCGTCGGCCCGCACCCGCTGGGCCCGCGCGTCAGCGGGGAGGTCATCCGGATCCGTCCGCGCCGGATCCACAGCCGGGGCTTTGAGGAGTCCCCGGGAGCGGCGTCCTGAGGTAGCGGGCGGCGTACGAGCGCCAGGGGCGCCACTCCTCGGTGTCCGGGCCGTCCGTGGGGGGCACGTCGGGGTCGCCGAGCGCCCGCATCCGGATCAGGGCGGCGGCCTCGGCGGTGACGCCGGGCACGGCGAGCAGCGCGCGCTCGGCCTCGTCGCGGTCGGCGCCCGGGTCGAGGCGGACCTCGCCGTCGGTGAGCGCGCGGGCCAGCGGGCCCGCGACGGGGTGGCCGGTCAGCGCCCGGGGCTCCGGGAAGACATGGGTGAGGCTGCCGCAGCCGGTGGCCAGCGGGGTGCCGTGCTCCTCGACGACCCGGGCGGACTCCGCCGCGCCGAGCAGCGTCCGCAGGGCGAACTCCTCCGGTTCGGCCGTCCCCGGGGACCGTACGCCGGGCCGGGCGGCCACCTCGGCGGCGAGCCGGGGGGCCGCGCCGAGGCGCTCGGCGACCGCGTACGGGTCGGCGTTCAGGTCGAAGAGGCGGCGCAGCCGGTGCACGGCGGTGGTCAGGTCGCGCAGCTCGGTGAGATGGATCCGGGCCTCCAGCCAGCGCCCGGCGGAGCGCTCGTCGACGGAGACGATCCCGGTGCCGTACGGGAGGCGGAGGGTGCGCCGGTAGGTGCGGGCGCCGGGGGCGCCGACGACCTCCTCCACGCGAGGCACGGCCTCGGCCGCGAGCAGGTCGAAGACCTCGCCGGCCGCGTACGGCCCCCGGTGGGCGAGCCGCAGCGGCACCCCGGCGGCGAGCGCGGTGCGGGCTCCGGCGCCGCTGCCCGCCTCGGCGCGGAGGGAGGTGGGGGTGCGGGCGTAGACGGCGCGGATGGTCTCGTTGAACTGGCGGACGCTGGCGAATCCGGCCGCGAAGGCGATCTCGGTGACCGGAAGACCGGTGGTCTGGAGAAGCAGCCGTGCGGTGTGCGCCCGCTGGGCGCGGGCCAGTGCGACGGGTCCGGCGCCGAGCTCGGCGGTGAGCTGGCGCTGCACCTGCCGGGTGCTGTAGCCGAGGCGTCCGGCGAGGCCGGGCACGCCTTCCCGGTCGACGACGCCGTCGCCGATCATCCGCATCGCGCGCCCGACGACATCGGCCCGTACGTCCCAGGCCGCGGAGCCGGGCACGGCGTCCGGGCGGCAGCGGCGACAGGCCCGGAAGCCGTGGCCCTGGGCGGCGGCGGCCGTCGGGAAGAACGCGACGTTCTGCCGTTTGGGGGTGACGGCGGGGCAGCTGGGGCGGCAGTAGATGCCGGTGGTGCGGACGGCGAAGAAGAACTCTCCGTCGAACCGCGCGTCCCTGCTGCTGACCGCCTCGTAGCGGGTGTCGTCGTCCTTCACGTCTCCCAGTGTGCGACGGCCGACGACCCCCGGCTCGCGGTTTTCGGACACGGCGCTACGGGGGAGGGTCCGGCCCTCCCCCGTCACGCCCGCCATGGGGGAAAGGCCCGCCACTCCCCCGTACGCCCGCTACCGGACGTGTCCGCGCTTCAGCTCCATGGCGCGGCGGCCCTCGGCGCCCTTGCGCTTCCATTCCTTGAGGATCTCGGTGCGCACGCGGGCGTCGGTCTTGGCCACGATCCGCTGGTTCTCGCGGATCAGCTTGCGGTAGCTCTCCAGGCGGCGCACCGGAAGCGAGCCGTCCTCGATCGCCGCCGCCACCGCGCAGCCCGGCTCCGCCTCGTGGGCGCAGTCGTGGAAGCGGCAGTCCCCGGCCAGCTCCTCGATCTCCGAGAAGACCTGGCCGACACCCGTCTCGGCGTCCCAGAGCCCGACTCCGCGCAGCCCGGGGGTGTCGATGAGGACGCCTCCGCCCGGCAGGACGAAGAGGTTGCGGGTGGTCGTGGTGTGGCGGCCCTTGCCGTCGATGTCCCGGGCGGCCTGGACGGCCATGACGTCCTCGCCGACGAGGGCGTTGGCGAGGGTCGACTTCCCGGCGCCGGAGACGCCGAGGAGCACGGTCGTACCGCCCGCGACCACCGCGGACAGCACGTCGAGCCCCTCGCCCGTGGTCGAGCTGAGCGGCACCACCTGGACGCCGGGGGCGACCGTCTCCACGTCCTCGACGAGGTAGGAGAGCCCGACGGGGTCGGGCACGAGGTCCGCCTTGCTGAGGACCACGGTGGGCTGGGCGCCGGACTCCCAGGCCAGGGCGAGGAAGCGCTCGATCCGGCCGAGGTCGAGCTCGACGGCGAGCGAGACGGTGATGACGGCGTGGTCGACGTTGGCGGCGAGGATCTGGCCCTCGGACCGCTTGGATGAGGTGGACCGCGCGAAGGCCGTACGGCGCGGCAGGCACGCCCGTACGTAGCGGGGGTCGCCGACGCCCTCGGGGTCGACGGCGGCCCAGTCGCCGGTGCAGATGACCCGGAGCGGGTCGTGCGGGGTCACGAACGCCGTGTCGGCGCGCACGATCCCGTCGGCGGTGGCGATGTCGCACTGACCGCGGTCGACGCGGACGACCCGTCCGGGGACGAGTCCCTGGGCGGCGTACGGGGCGAAGGCGGTGGCCCACCCGGCGTCCCAGCCATGGGCGTCGAGCGGCGAGGAAGAGGAGGAGGAAGTGATGGGGGAAAGCGGGAAAGACAAGGGGGACCCTTCACAGGGGTGGCCCCGGCACACGCCGATCGGCGCGCAGAAGGAAGGTCAGCCGGCGACCACGGAGGTGGAGTGAACGAACTGCTGAATGCGGGCAACGCCCGTCGTGACGACAGCCATCGGTCACACCTCCTGGATCACGCACAGCGACAGTCACGGACGGCACAACGGCCGGTCCATGAGAACGACATGACCTTAGCGCGACCCGTTCGGACCACGCCAGGCATTTATTTTCGGCCTTTGCAGGACCTTTTTCCGGCCATGTTCCGGTCGGGGCCGAGGTCCGATTCGTACAAGACCGGCCGGGGACGGCCTGCCTACCGTGCCCTCATGGACACAGCACCCATCACCCCGCACCTGGACCTGATCGGCCTCGTCGTCTCCGACATGGCCGCCTCGCTCGCCTTCTACCGCCGCCTCGGCCTGGACCTCCCGGACGGGGCCGAGTCCGCCCCGCACGTGGAGACCGCGCTGCCGGGCGGACTGCGGATCGCCTGGGACACGGAGGACGTCGTGCGCTCCTTCGACCCCGACCGGCGGCGGCCCGAGGGCGGCAACCGGATCGAGCTCGCCTTCCGGTGCGCCACGCCGGAGGCCGTGGACGCGACGTACGAGGAGCTGGTCGCCGCCGGGTACCGGGGGCATCTGAAGCCCTGGGACGCCTTCTGGGGCCAGCGTTACGCGGTGGTCCTCGACCCGGACGGCAGCGGCGTCTCGCTGTTCGCCGACCCCGCCACGGACCCCACAGACGCGACGGACGTCACGGACGTCGCAGAGGCCACGGACGCCACGTAGGCACCGAGGGTCGTCCCGGCCAGCGCCCTGGTCTCGCGAGCGAGATGGGCCTGGTCGACGCAGCCCGCCCGGACGGCCGCCTCGGCGTACGGCACGCCGGCCAGGACCAGGGCGAGCGCCCGCTGGAGCCGGAGCACGCGGGCGAGTGTCTTCGGGCCGTAGCCGAAGGCGTCCAGGGACCGCCGGTGCAGCTGCCGGGCGCCGATCCCGACCGCTTCGGCCGCCTCGGCGACCGCCCGGCCGGCCGCGAGGCGCGCCACGACGGCCCGGAGCAGCGGATCGGGCGCGGGGGCCTCGGCGGCCCTGCGCCGGACGAGTTCGTCCAGGGCGGCGGCCGGGTCGGGGGCCTCGCCGATCCGCTCGCCGAGCCGCCGCGCCCCGACCTCGCCCCACAGCGCGCCGAGGGCGACGCGCCGGTCGCGGAGCTCATGGGCCGGGACGCCGAGGAAGCCGGGCGCGTCACCGGGGGCGAAGCGGATGCCCGCGTACCGTGCGGCGAACTCCCCGGGTACGTACGCGCGTGTGTCGGGTCCGGCGACGAGAAGGTGTCCGTCGGCCCAGATCAGGTCCATGCAGCCGTCGGGCAGGACGGGCCGGGCGCCGTCCGTGGCGGGGCCGGCGGTCCGGGTCCACAGGACGGCTCCGTCGAGCAGGGCGGGGCGCTCCTCGTACACACCTCAAAAATAGCCCCGCCGGTCGGTCAGTCCTTCTCCCAGCCGGAGTGGAGGCGGGACTTCACGTCGTCCGGGGGCAGGAACCGGGACCAGCGCTCGGGGAACTCGGACGGCATGTCCGGGTCGTCCTCGTCGACGTCCTCCGCCTCGGCGCGCACGCGTGCGACGAGTTCCGCCGCCTGGATGGCGCGGGCCCGCTCGTTCGCCTCGCGGGCCGCCGCGGTGGCCACGGAGGGCCAGACGCGGTCGATGGCCGCGTTCACGGCGGCGCCGACCAGGACGGCGAAGGCCGAGATGCCGATCCAGAGGAGGACGGCGATGGGGGCGGCGAGGGAGCCGTAGATCGTCGGTCCCTCGACCTGGCTGGTGAGGTAGATGCGCAGCAGGAAGCTGCCGAGGACCCACATCGCGAGGGCGACGAGGGCGCCCGGGATGTCCTCGATCCAGGGCGATCTGACGGGCACGGACACGTGGTAGAGCGTGGTGAGGAAGGCGATGGAGAGCAGGATGACGGCGGGCCAGTAGAGGACGGCGACGACCTCCGTGCCCCAGGGGAAGAATTCGACGACCCGGTCGGGGCCGACCACCGCGAGGGGCAGGACGACCGCTCCGATGATCAGGGCCACGATGTAGAGCAGGAAGGCCAGGAGCCGGGTCTTCACGATGCCGCGGTGGCCGTCGAGCCCGTACATGACGGTGATGGTGTCGATGAAGACGTTCACCGCGCGTGATCCGGACCAGAGGGCGATCGCGAACCCGAGGGAGACCAGCTCGGGGCGTTTGCCCTGGGTCACGTCGTCCAGGAGCGGTTTCGCGATGTCATGGACCCCGCGGTCGGAGAGAACCGTTCCGGCGGCGCGGAGGATGTTCTCCTCGATGCTCGCGACGGTGTCCGTGTTGGTCCAGTCGTCGGCGTAGCCGAGGAGGGCGATCAGGCCGAGGAGCAGCGGCGGCAGCGACAGCAGGGTGAAGAACGCCGCCTCGGCGGCGAGGCCGAGGATCCGGTACTCGATGCACGAGTTGACGGTGTCCTTGAGGAGCAGCCAGACCATCTTCCGCTTCGAGACGTTGCGGTAGAGGACGCGCGCACGGTGGAGCCTGCTCCAGGGCCGCCGCTCGGGCCGTTCGGGTGTTTCGCTTGCTGCCTGCACCTGCTTACCGTATCGGCATGGCAGCGAGCACCCACACCGTGACCAACCAGGCTCCGCCCCTGGTCGGGTACGACGTCTTCATGACCGATCCCGTCCTGACGGAGGCGGTCGAACGACACCTCGCGCCGGAGCTCCTCACGGAGGTCCGCGAGGACCTCGTCGTGCTCGGCCGGGCCGCCGGTTCGGCCCAGGTCCGGGAGTGGGGCGAGCGGGCGAACGCCAACCCGCCGCGGCTGCGGACCCACGACCGGTACGGCCACCGGATCGACGAGGTCGACTTCGATCCGGCCTGGCACCGGCTCCTCGGCAAGTCGGTGGGGGCCGGGCTGACGGACGCGTGGGGGCGCCCGGGCGGTCATGTGCGCCGGGCCGCCGGGTTCCTGGTCGTGTCGCAGGCGGAGGCGGGGCACGGCTGCCCGCTGTCGATGACGCACGCCGCCGTGCCCGCGCTGCGCGCCGAGCCGGAGCTCGCCGAGGTGTGGGAGCCGGCGGCGACCTCGCACGTGTACGAGCGGGGGCTCCGCCCGGTCGCGGAGAAGCCGGGTGTCCTGCTCGGGATGGCGATGACGGAGAAGCAGGGCGGCAGTGACGTCCGGGCGAACACGACGGAGGCGCACCCGCTGGCGGCCGACGGGGAGTACGTCCTGACGGGGCACAAGTGGTTCTGTTCGGCGCCGATGTCGGACGCCTTCCTGGTCCTCGCGCAGGCGCCGGCGGGGCTGACCTGTTTCCTGGTGCCGCGGGTCCTCGCGGACGGCTCGCGCAACGCCTTCGCGATCCAGCGTCTGAAGGACAAGCTGGGCAACCGTTCGAACGCCTCCGCCGAGGTGGAGTTCGACGGGACGACCTGGGCGCGCCGGGTCGGCGAGGAGGGGCGCGGGCTCCGCACGATCATGGGCATGGTGGCGGCGACCCGGCTCGACTGCGTCCTCGGTTCGGCGGCGCTGATGCGGCAGGCGGTGGCTCAGGCCGTGCACCACTGCGCGTACCGCGAGGCCTTCGGCGGGCCGCTGATCGAGAAGCCGCTGATGCGGAACGTCCTCGCGGATCTGGCCCTGGAGTCGGAGGCGGCGACGGTCTTGGGCATGCGTCTGGCGGCGGCCTACGACGCCGCCGGTACCGGCGGCGGCAGCGACGCCGAGCGGGAGCGGGCCCTGCTCCGTATCACCGTTCCGGCGGCGAAGTACTGGGTCACGAAGCGGTGCACGCCGATGGTGGCGGAGGCGCTGGAGTGCCTGGGCGGCAACGGGTACGTGGAGGAGTCCGGGATGCCCCGGCTGCTGCGGGAGTCGCCGCTCAACTCGGTCTGGGAGGGCTCGGGGAACGTCCAGGCGCTCGACGTGGTCCGGGCGCTGCGGACGGAGCCCGCCGCGCTGGACGCGTTCCTGCGGGAGGTCGGGGCGGCGCGGGGCGCGGACCACCGGCTCGACCGGGCGATCCGGGGGCTGCTCGTCGAACTGGCGGACCTGGACGGGATCGAGGCGCGGGCGCGGCGGATCACTGAGCGGCTCGCGCTGGTCCTCCAGGGGGCGCTCCTGGTGCGGTGGGCGCCGCCGGAGGTCGCGGACGCCTTCTGCGCGGCGCGTCTCGGCGGGGACGGGGGCGCGGCGTTCGGGACGCTGCCGCACACGCTGGACCTGCGGGCGCTGGTGGAGCGGGCACGGGTGGAGGCCTGAGGCGAGTCGGTACGCCTGGTGAAGACCTGAGGCGGCTCCGTACATCGGGGACCTGAGGCGACTGCGTACGTACACCCGGGGGAAGTTCGCCGCGCGTGCCAGGGGTGGACCGCGAGGGTCGGCACGCGCGGAAAAGCGGGGGTGGTGCTGCGCCGACACGGCACCACCCGCCGCTCGCACCACCTTCACCCAGGGGGCCGATCGGCGACCAGAGTTGCAAAGGGTTGCAGGATTACCCGAACCGGGCCTCGCGGGACGCTTCCGAACGGCACGATGGGCACCGACACTCCGGACATCTGCCCCGTGCAGAACCGATACAGCACCCCGGGTGGCTGGGAGAGACCGATGAATAACACGCAGCTCGACATGAAGCGCCTCGCCGCCATGGACGCCGCCCAGGCCACCCGGCTGCTCCACCGGGTCCGCGAGGAGACGCTCGCCGGCCGTACGCCCCCGATCGCGCCCCGCGCGGTGATCGACGCGTCCTGGCAACGGATGGCGCGGCTGGGACTCGACCCGGACCAGGGGACGAACAGCGTGCTGCTCCAGCGCGACGAGCTGGAGGAGCGGCGCAGGACCACGCTCCTCTCCGAGGTCATGCAGACGCTCAGCGGCGGGCTCGCCGGCATCGCCGACACCTCCCTCCAGATCATGGTGGTCACCGACGAGCACGGCCGGGTGTTGTGGCGGCAGGGGAACCTCGCGGTGATGCGGCAGGCGAACGGCATCTGTCTGGAGGAGGGCGCGGCCTGGACCGAGCACACCACCGGGACGAACGCGGTCGGTACGGCCCTCGCCATGGGCCGGGCGGTCCAGGTGCACTCCGCCGAGCACTACGTCCAGGCGCTCCACAACTGGACCTGCGCCGCCGCGCCCGTGCACGACCCGCGCGACCGGCGGCTGCTCGGCATCGTGGACGTGAGCGGCCCCGCGTCAAGCTTCCATCCGGCGATGCTGGCCCTGGTCGGCTCGGTGGCCCAGCTCGCCGAGGCGGAGATGCGGGAGCGGCACCGCAGCTCGGTCGAGCGGCTGCGGGCGGTGGCCGCGCCGATCCTGTGCCGGGTGGGCGGACGCGCCGTCGCCGTGGACACCCACGGCTGGACGGCGGCCGTGACGGGGCTCGCGCCGGTGGACCGGATCACGCTGCCGAAGTCCTTCCGGTCCGGCCGGATGTGGCTGCCCTCGCTCGGCGTGTGCGCGGTGGAGCCGCTGCCGGGCGGCTGGCTGCTGCGGGTCGAGGAGGAGACGCCGGCGGAGGAGCCGGGCACGGCGGCGGCGAGCCGGGTGGTCCTCGACCTGAGCAGACCGCGCCGCTGGACGGTGTCCGTCTCGGGGGCGGCGGGCAGCTGGCAGCAGGAGCTGAGCCCTCGGCACGCGGAGCTCCTCTACGTCCTGGCGATGCACCGGGACGGCCGGACGGCGGCGGAGCTGGCGCACGACGTGTTCGGGGACCGTACGCGGACGGTGACCGTACGGGCGGAGATGTCCCGGGTACGCCGGAACCTGGCCGGGGTCCTGGCGCACCGCCCCTACCGCTTCAGCGAGGAGGTCGCGGTGGAGGTCCTCCGCCCGGAACGCCCGGCCGACCTGCTGCCCCACTCCCTGGCACCGGCGGTACGGGGCCCCCGCACGGGCACGATCGCGTAGCGCCCGGGGCGCGTCGGACGTCCGGGCGCGTCGGACGCCCGGGGCGCGTCGGACGTCCGGGGTGCGGGGTGCCGGGGCGCGTCGGACGTGCGGGGCCCGTGAGACGTGCAGGGCGCGCGGGACGTGCAGTGCGCTCAGGGCGCGGACGGCCCCGATCCGGCCACGTCTGTCCAGCATGCGGACACCCCGGACCGGCGGCCCCACCGCCCGACCCCCCGGTCGCCTCGCCGAACGGGGCCGTGATGCGATGAACCCATGCGCATCACTCTCACCACCTGGTCCCTCGAACAGACCTCCCCCGCCGATCTGCGCCCCTCCCCCGCCCCGGAGGGTGACGACATCACCATCGCGCGGGCCGCGGTCCCGTCGCCGGAGTACAGCCGCTTCCTCTATACGGCGGTCGGCGGCGACATCCGCTGGAACGACAGGCTGTCGCTGACGTACAAGCAGTGGCAGGAGATCGTCGAGAAGCCGGGCGCCGAGATCTGGGTGGCGTACGACAAGGGGACGCCGGCCGGGTACGTGGAGCTGGACCCTCAGGACGACGGCGTCGTGGAGATCGTCTACTTCGGCCTCATCCCGGCCTTCCGGGGACGCCGGATCGGTGGTCACCTGCTGTCGTACGGGGTGGCGCGGGCCTGGGACCTGGCCGAGCGCTGGCCCGGGCGGGAGGCGACGCGGCGCGTCTGGCTGCACACCTGCTCGCTCGACGGCCCGCACGCCATGGCCAACTACGAGCGCCGCGGCTTCCGGCTCTTCGACACCAAGGTGGAGGAGGTCGACGAGACCGAGGCCCCGGGCCCGTGGCCGGGCGCCCACGCCTGACGCCGCCGGCCGCGCCCCTCGGCGCGCGCGACGTACACGCCGCCCGGCACCCCGTACCGAAGACCCGCGAAGGGGCCCTGATCAGGGCCCCTTTCGCGTGACCCACACCACACCATCTCACAAAACGAGACGACTACGTCCATATTCTGGACGATGCTGGACTGGGTCCAAAGTCCCGTGACACGCTTCCGTCATGTCTGGAACTGGAATTGCCTTGGTGAGTCGGCGGCACGTCGACCTGGGCCGCATGTCCAGCGCCATCTGTCCGGCGCGCTGAGAGAACCAGCACCGCCGCGATCACTTTTCAGCACGACTCTGCCCGACCCTGCTGCGCACTGACGCGCCACCCTCCGACCTGAGCGCCAGTGTGCAGGTCAGAGCCGCCCTCTCGCAGTCCCGAAGGACAAGACGCCATGGCCGCCACCCCGGAAAACCCCACTCCCGCCGCCGCACGCCGCAAGACCGGGCGCCACCGTGGCGAGGGTCAGTGGGCCGTGGGGCACTTCACCCCCCTGAACGGCAATGAGCAGTTCAAGAAGGACGACGACGGTCTCAACGTACGGACACGTATTGAGACGGTCTACTCGAAGCGCGGATTCGACTCCATCGACCCCAACGACCTGCGCGGACGCATGCGCTGGTGGGGCCTCTACACCCAGCGCAAGCAGGGTCTGGACGGCACCAAGACGGGTGTCCTGGAGCCGGAGGAGCTGGACGACGAGTACTTCATGCTCCGCGTCCGGATCGACGGCGGCCGGCTGACCACCGAGCAGCTCCGGGTCATCGGCGAGATCTCCGAGGAGTTCGCCCGGGGCACCGCCGACATCACGGACCGGCAGAACGTCCAGTACCACTGGATCCGCATCGAGGACGTCCCCGAGATCTGGAACCGCCTGGAGGCGGTCGGTCTGTCCACCACCGAGGCCTGCGGCGACACCCCGCGTGTCATCCTCGGTTCCCCGGTGGCCGGCATCGCGGCCGACGAGATCATCGACGGCACGCCCGCGATCGACGAGATCTACCGTCGGATCGTCGGCAACAAGGACTTCTCCAACCTGCCCCGCAAGTTCAAGTCCGCGATCTCCGGCTCGCCGCTGCTCGACGTGGCGCACGAGATCAACGACATCGCCTTCGTCGGCGTGAACCATCCGGAGCACGGCCCCGGCTTCGACGTCTGGGTCGGCGGCGGTCTCTCCACCAACCCCAAGCTGGGCGTCCGCCTCGGCACCTGGGTCTCCCTCGACGAGGTCCCGGACGTCTACGAGGGCGTCATCTCGATCTTCCGCGACTACGGCTACCGCCGGCTGCGCAACCGCGCCCGGCTGAAGTTCCTCGTCGCCGACTGGGGCCCGGAGAAGTTCCGCCAGGTCCTGGAGGACGAGTACCTCCAGCGCAAGCTGACCGACGGCCCCGCCCCCGAGCAGCCCGCCGGCCGCTGGCGCGACCACGTCGGTGTGCACCGCCAGCAGGACGGCAAGTTCTACGTGGGCTTCGCGCCGCGCGTCGGACGGGTCGACGGCGCCACCCTGACGAAGATCGCCGCGGTCGCCGAGGCGCACGGCTCCGGCCGGGTCCGCACCACCGCCGAGCAGAAGATGCTCGTCCTCGACATCGAGGAGGCGCAGGTCGAGTCGATCGTCGCCGCGCTGGAGGCCCTCGACCTGCGGGTCACGCCCTCGCCGTTCCGACGCGGCACGATGGCCTGCACCGGCATCGAGTTCTGCAAGCTCGCGATCGTCGAGACCAAGGCGCGCGGTGCCTCGCTCATCGACGAACTGGAGCGTCGCGTCCCGGAGTTCGACGAGCCGCTGACGATCAACATCAACGGCTGCCCGAACGCCTGCGCCCGCATCCAGGTCGCGGACATCGGCCTCAAGGGCCAGCTGGTCCTGGACGACGAGGGCAACCGCGTCGAGGGCTACCAGGTGCACCTGGGCGGCGCGCTCGGCCTGGAGGCCGGCTTCGGCCGCAAGGTCCGCGGCCTCAAGGTCACCGCGGCCGAACTCCCCGACTACGTGGAGCGGGTCCTCAAGCGCTTCCAGGCGGAGCGCGAGACCGGCGAGCGCTTCGCGACCTGGGCGGCCCGTGCCTCGGAAGAGGCGCTGTCATGAGCGAGCGTGCCGCACCGTTCCACTGCCCCTACTGCGGCGACGAGGACCTGCGTCCCAACGAGCAGGGTCACGGCGCCTGGGAATGCGCCGCGTGCAGCCGAGCCTTCCAGCTGAAGTTCCTGGGGCTGCTCGCCCCCGGCACTTCGGGCAACACCCCTGGAGGGAAAGAGATATGACGCTCACTCAGGACGCCACCACGGCCGACCTCAAGGCACTCGCCGAGCAGGCCGGCCGTGATCTGGAGGACGCCTCCGCGCTGGAGATCCTCCGCTGGGCCGTGGACACCTTCGGTGAGGGCTTCTGCGTCACGTCCTCCATGGAGGACGCGGTCGTCGCCCATCTCGCCTCGCGGGTCCGGCCCGGCGTGGACGTCGTCTTCCTCGACACCGGCTACCACTTCGAGGAGACCATCGGCACCCGTGACGCCGTGGACGCCGTCATGGACGTCCACGTCATCACCCTGACCCCGCGTCAGACCGTGGCCGAGCAGGACGCCGAGTACGGCGCGAAACTCCACGACCGCGACCCCGACCTGTGCTGCGCGCTGCGCAAGGTCAAGCCCCTCGAAGAGGGCCTGACCCGGTACAGCGCGTGGGCGACCGGTCTGCGCCGCGACGAGTCCCCCACCCGGGCGAACACCCCGGTCGTCGGCTGGGACGAGAAGCGCCGCAAGGTCAAGGTCTCCCCCATCGCCCGCTGGACGCAGGACGACGTCGACGCGTACGTCACGGAGCACGGCGTCCTCACCAACCCGCTCCTGATGGACGGATACGCCTCCGTCGGCTGCGCCCCCTGCACCCGCCGGGTCCTGGAGGGCGAGGACGCCCGCGCCGGACGCTGGGCGGGCCGCGGCAAGACCGAATGCGGGCTGCACGGATGACGGACACTCAGGAAGTTCAGGAGAAGCACGTGACGGGTGCCACCATCTGGCTCACCGGCCTGCCGAGCGCCGGCAAGACCACCATCGCGTACGAGCTGGCCGGCCGGCTCCGCGAGGAGGGCCACCGGGTCGAGGTGCTCGACGGCGACGAGATCCGTGAGTTCCTCTCCGCGGGCCTCGGCTTCAGCCGCGAGGACCGGCACACCAACGTGCAGCGGATCGGGTTCGTCGCGGAGCTGCTCGCCTCCAACGGCGTGAAGGCCCTCGTCCCCGTCATCGCCCCGTACGAGGACAGCCGCGAGGCGGTCCGCAAGCGCCACGCGTCCGAAGGCACCCCCTACGTCGAGGTGCACGTCGCCACTCCGGTGGACGTCTGCTCCGTACGCGACGTGAAGGGCCTCTACGCCAAGCAGGCCGCCGGCGAGATCAGCGGTCTCACCGGCGTCGACGACCCGTACGACGAGCCGCGCGACCCGGATCTGCGGATCGAGTCCCACACCCAGACCGTGCAGGAGTCCGCGGCGCAGCTCCACGCGCTGCTCACCGAGAGGGGTCTGCTGTGACCACCGTCGCCCATGTTCACGACAGCACCGACAACCCGTTCGCGCTGTCGCACCTCGACTCCCTGGAGTCCGAGGCCGTCCACATCTTCCGTGAGGTGGCGGGCGAGTTCGAGCGTCCGGTGATCCTCTTCTCCGGCGGCAAGGACTCCATCGTCATGCTGCACCTGGCGCTGAAGGCCTTCGCCCCCGCGGCGATCCCCTTCACGCTGCTGCACGTCGACACCGGGCACAACTTCCCCGAGGTCCTGGAGTACCGCGACCGCACCGTCGCCAAGCACGGCCTGCGGCTGCACGTCGCCTCCGTGCAGGAGTACATCGACGCCGGCAAGCTCCGCGAGCGCCCCGACGGCACCCGCAACCCGCTGCAGACCGTGCCGCTCACCGAGGCGATCCAGCAGCACCGCTTCGACGCCGTCTTCGGCGGCGGCCGCCGCGACGAGGAGAAGGCCCGCGCCAAGGAGCGGGTGTTCTCGCTGCGCGACGAGTTCTCGCAGTGGGACCCGCGCCGCCAGCGCCCCGAGCTGTGGCAGCTCTACAACGGCCGGCACGCCCCCGGCGAGCACGTCCGCGTCTTCCCGCTGTCCAACTGGACCGAGCTGGACGTCTGGCAGTACATCCAGCGCGAGGAGATCGAGCTCCCGGAGATCTACTTCGCCCATGAGCGCGAGGTGTTCGCCCGCAGCGGCATGTGGCTGACGGCCGGCGACTGGGGCGGCCCGAAGGAGTCCGAGACCACGCAGACGCGGCTGATCCGCTACCGCACCGTCGGCGACATGTCCTGCACCGGCGCCGTCGACTCCGACGCCACCACGCTGGACGCCGTCATCGCCGAGATCGCCGCCTCCCGGCTCACCGAGCGGGGCGCGACCCGCGCCGACGACAAGATGTCCGAGGCCGCGATGGAAGACCGCAAGCGCGAAGGGTACTTCTAATGAGCACGTCCACCGAGCAGCTGACCGAGCAGCTGGCGGCCACCACCCTGCTGCGCTTCGCCACCGCCGGCTCCGTCGACGACGGCAAGTCCACCCTGGTGGGCCGGCTCCTCCACGACTCCAAGTCGGTCCTGGTGGACCAGCTGGAGGCCGTGGAGCACGCCTCGCGCTCCCGCGGCCAGGAGGCCCCCGACCTGGCGCTCCTCACCGACGGTCTGCGGGCCGAGCGCGAGCAGGGCATCACCATCGACGTGGCCTACCGCTACTTCGCGACGCCCCGCCGCCGCTTCATCCTCGCCGACACCCCCGGGCACGTGCAGTACACCCGGAACATGGTGACCGGCGCCTCCACCGCCGAGCTGGCCGTGGTCCTCGTCGACGCCCGCAACGGCGTGGTCGAGCAGACCCGCCGGCACGCGGCCGTCGCCGCGCTGCTCCGCGTCCCGCACGTGGTCCTGGCCGTGAACAAGATGGACCTGGTCGAGTACCGGGAGCCCGTCTTCGCCGCGATCGCCGAGGAGTTCACGACGTACGCCTCCGAGCTCGGCGTCCCGGAGATCACCGCGATCCCGATCTCCGCGCTGGCCGGCGACAACGTCGTGGAGCCGTCCGCGAACATGGACTGGTACGGCGGCCCGACGGTCCTCGAACACCTGGAGACCGTCCCGGTCAGCCACGACCTGACGGCCTGCCACGCGCGGTTCCCCGTGCAGTACGTGATCCGCCCGCAGACCGCCGAGCACCCCGACTACCGGGGCTACGCCGGTCAGATCGCGGCCGGTGCCTTCCGGGTCGGCGAGGAGATCACCGTCCTGCCGTCGGGGAAGACCTCCACGATCACCGGGATCGACGCGCTGGGCGAGGCCGTGGACATCGCCTGGGCCCCGCAGTCGGTCACCATCCGGCTCGCCGACGACATCGACATCTCGCGCGGCGACCTGCTCGCCCCGAGCGGTGACGCCCCGCCGACCACGCAGGACATCGAGGCGACCGTCTGCCACGTGGCGGACCACCCGCTCGCCGTCGGCCAGCGGGTGCTCCTGAAGCACACCACCCGCACGGTCAAGGCGATCGTCAAGGAGATCCCCTCGCGGCTGACCCTCGACGACCTCTCGCAGCACCCGAACCCGGGGCAGCTGGTCGCCAACGACATCGGCCGGGTCGTGGTGCGCACCGCCGAGCCGCTCGCGCTCGACGCGTACGCCGACTCGCGCCGCACCGGTTCGTTCCTGCTGATCGACCCGGCTGACGGCACCACGCTCGCGGCGGGCATGGCGGGCGCGTCCTTCGCCACCGCCAAGGCCGTCGCGGTCGTCGAGGACGAGGAAGGATGGGACTTCTGACATGAGCGAGAACGTCTACGCCACCTTCGCGAAGGAGGGCGGCCGGGTGGGCTCCGGCGCCCTCGGCGCCGGCATGGGAGGCGTCGCGCGATGTGCGTGCTGACCTCGACGCGCCGCATGCGCGGCGCGACCCCGCTCCACCCGCTCCACCCCGAACGACATAGACGCAGACTTCGAAGACGCTGAATCGAGGGGAAAACCTCCCGTGCCTGCCACCACCCGCACCACCCTGCGCCGCGGCCTCGCCGCCGCTGCCGCCCTGCCGCTGCTGATCGGCGCGCTCGCCTCCTGCGGCTACGGCTCCGACGCCAAGAACGACGAGAAGAAGGTGGCCGCCGAGGGCAAGAAGCTCTCCGCCGACACCGTACGGCTCGGGTACTTCCCCAACCTCACGCACGCCACCGCGCTCGTCGGTGACCAGGAGGGCATCCTCCAGAAGGAGCTGGGCGGCACGAAGCTGGTGCCCACCACCTTCAACGCCGGCCCGTCCGAGATCGAGGCGCTGAACGCCGACTCGATCGACATCGGCTTCATCGGCCCCTCGCCGTCCATCAACGGCTACGTCAAGACCAAGGGCACCAACCTGCGCATCATCGGCGGCTCGGCCTCCGGCGGCGTGAAGCTCGTGGTGAACCCGGCGAAGATCAAGACCCTCGACGACCTCAAGGGCAAGAAGATCGCCACGCCGCAGCTCGGCAACACGCAGGACGTGGCCTTCCTCAACTGGATCTCCGAGAAGGGCTGGAAGGTCAACGCCCAGAGCGGCAAGGGCGACGTCTCCGTGGTCCGCACGGACAACAAGGTGACCCCGAACGCCTACGCCTCCGGCGCCATCGACGGTGCCTGGGTGCCGGAGCCGACCGCGTCGAAGCTGGTCAGCGACGGGGCGAAGGTGCTGATCAACGAGTCCGACATCTGGCCGGACAAGAAGTTCGTCATCACCAACATCATCGTGTCGCAGAAGTTCCTCACGGCCCACCCGGACGTGGTCGAGGCCTTCCTGCGCGGCGCGGTGAAGACCAACGAGTGGATCAACGCCAACCCGGACAAGGCGAAGGCCTCGGCCAACGCCAAGCTGAAGAACCTCTCGGGCAAGGCGCTGGGCGCGAAGGTGATCGACGCCGCATGGCCGTCGATCCAGTTCACCAACGACCCGCTGGCGGCCACGCTCCAGGCCCAGGCCGACCACGCGGTGAAGGCCGGTCTCCTGGAGAAGCCCGAACTGGCCGGCATCTACGACCTGAAGCCGCTCAACAAGGTCCTGAAGGCAGCGGGCAAGCCCGAGGTCTCCGACGCCGGTCTCGGCGCGAAGTAACAGTCCGCAGCTGATCCCCAGGAGGTGACGACCATGGCCACGACCACGACGCTCGCCAAGGCCGAGGACCGTGCGGCGGTGACCCATGCCGCCCGCATCGAGCATGTCTCCAAGTCCTTCGGCGGACCCGCCGGCGGGCAGCTCGTCCTCGACGACATCTCGCTCGATGTCGCCCCGGGCGAGTTCGTCACCCTCCTGGGCGCCTCGGGCTGCGGCAAGTCCACCCTGCTCAACCTGGTCGCCGGGCTCGACCGGCCGTCCGCGGGGTCCATCGAGACCCCCGGCGGCCGGCCGGCCCTGATGTTCCAGGAGCACGCCCTCTTCCCGTGGCTCACCGCGGGCAAGAACATCGAACTGGCCCTGCGGCTGCGCGGGGTGCCCAAGACCGAGCGGCGCGAGGAGGCCGAGCGGCTGCTCGACCTCGTCCGGCTCGGTGGCTCGTACGGCAAGCGGGTCCACGAGCTGTCCGGCGGCATGCGCCAGCGGGTCGCCCTGGCTCGCGCGCTCGCCCAGGACAGCGACCTGCTCCTGATGGACGAGCCGTTCGCCGCGCTCGACGCCATCACCCGGGACGTCCTGCACGACGAACTGACCCGCATCTGGCGGGAGACGAAGCTGTCGGTGCTCTTCGTCACCCACAACGTCCGCGAGGCCGTGCGGCTGGCCGAGCGCGTCGTCCTCCTCTCGTCCCGGCCTGGCCGGATCGCCCACGAGTGGACCATCGACATTCCTCAGCCGCGCCGTATCGAGGACTCCGACGTCGCCGAGCTGTCCCTCGAGATCACCGAGCACCTGCGTGGGGAGATCCGCCGTCATGGCCAGCACTGACACCAGTCCGAAGACGCCGACGACGCGGAAGGCCGACGACCTCGCCGGCCTGGAGGCCGGCCTGGACGCGCTGGACAGCGTGCAGATCCGGCGCACCCCGGTCCGCGAGGTCCTGCTCAAGAAGGTCTTCCCGCCGGTCGTCGCCGTCGCGCTGGTCCTGGTGGTGTGGCAGCTGCTGGTCTGGGGGAAGGTCACCGCCGACTACAAGCTGCCCGCCCCGTCCGCCGTGTGGGACAGCCTGACCGTGATGTGGAGGGAGGGGACCCTCCTCAGCGTCCTGTGGACCAGTGTGTCCCGGGCCCTGTACGGGTTCTTCCTCGCTCTGGTCATCGGCACCCCGCTGGGTCTGCTGGTCTCCCGGGTGAAATTCGTCCGGGCGGCGATCGGCCCGATCCTCGCGGGTCTCCAGTCGCTGCCCTCGGTCGCCTGGGTGGCACCCGCGGTCCTGTGGCTCGGCCTCAACGACAGCATGATGTACGCGGTGATCCTGCTGGGCGCCGTCCCGTCCATCGCGAACGGCCTCGTCGCCGGTGTCGACCAGGTCCCGCCGCTCTATCTGCGGGCCGGCCAGACGCTCGGCGCGACCGGGCTCAAGGGCGCCTGGCACATCGTGATGCCGGCCGCGCTCCCGGGCTACCTGGCCGGGCTCAAGCAGGGCTGGGCGTTCTCCTGGCGTTCGCTGATGGCCGCGGAGATCATCGCGTCCTCCCCCGACCTGGGGCTCGGCCTCGGCCAGCTGCTCGAGTACGGCCGCAACAACATCGACATGGCGGGGATCTTCCTGGCGATCATCCTGATCCTGATCGTCGGCATCGCCATCGACCTGCTGATCTTCAGCCCGCTGGAGCGCACGGTGCTCCGCCGCCGCGGCCTGCTGACGAAGAGCTGAGCCTGTCATGAACCGCCCCGTCCTCCTCGTCATCGCCCACGGCAGCCGCGATCCGCGGCACTCGGCGACCGTCCAGGCGCTGGTGCGCCGTGCCGGTGCGCTGCGGCCGGGGCTGCGGGTGGAGACGGCGTTCCTGGACTTCAACCTGCCGTCGGTGCCGGGGGTGCTCGACCGGCTCGCCGCCGACGGCGTACGGGATGTGGTGGCGCTGCCGCTGCTGCTGACCCGTGCCTTCCACGCGAAGGCCGACATCCCCGCCGTACTGCGCCAGGCGCCGCCGTCCCTGCGGATCCGCCAGGCGGAGGTCCTCGGTCCCTCGCCGCTGCTGATCGCGGCGGTGGAGCGACGGCTGTACGAGGCCGGGCTCACGCCCGGCGACAAGAGCACCACCGGGGTCGTCCTGGCCTCGGCGGGCTCCACCGACCCGGAGGCGATCGCGGTGATCGCAGAAACGGCGCGGGAGCTGCGGCGCACCGGTTGGTGCTCCGTGCGGCCCGCGTTCGCCTCCGCATCTCTCCCCCGTACGGAGGAGGCCGTCCGGCTCCTCCGTGCCGACCGGGGCGTCCGCCGGGTGGCCGTCGCCCCGTACGTGATAGCTCCGGGCAGGCTCCCGGACCGGATCGCCGCCGGCGCGACCGGCGCGGACGTCCTCGCGGACGTCCTCGGCCCCTCCCCCGAACTGGCCGCGCTCCTGGTGGAGCGCTACGACGGCGCCCGTGCCACCCGTCTGCCGGTCGCCCGTACCGCCTGAGCCCGGTCGTCCGAAGTTCGGCAATGGAATGCCGAATAGGGACGGCTATACGGCCGAAGCGGAATTCGGAAATCCGCGATCCCATCGCATGGAATAGTCGAGAATCACGCGCCACTAAAACCTCAGATGTTCCTCAACTCCCTTGTTCTGTCACCCCGTTCACCCGGAGGATATTACCGACCGATCAAGAGGGGAAAGAAATGAACATCGCACTTCGCCGGGTCAGTATTTTATCGGCCCCCGCCGTCGTCGCCGCACTGGCCATCGGGACGCTCACCGCGCCCCAGGCCATGGCGGCCGACCGGACCGTCACCGTGAACTGCTCGGCCGCCCTGGGGCCCTCGGCCGACGGCAACGTCCGCACCGTCAGCTACTACGTGGCGAAGACGTCGACGACCTGGAAGCACAAGCAGCGCCTCAACTTCCCGACCAGTCACGGCATCAGCAAGACGCGCCGCGATCTGAGCCACGTCACCTACCTCCTGGACGGCACGACCCGCCGGGGGCACGTCGAGGTGAAGAAGAACGAGGTGGCCTGGGACAACAACAGCTGGGGCATCGCGTCCTGGGGCGTGGGCCGTGAGCCGGTCACCAAGAAGGGCCGCACCCGCCTCGTCAGCCACGGCTGGTACAACATGAACAGCTGGCCGGTCGAGTGCCAGGGCAAGTCTTTCGCTTTCTGAACCCACACCCGCACCAGGGAGCGAGTGAGCGCGGGCGGGCCGGCAGGGCCCGCCCGCGCCCGCGGAGGGAATCCATGAGGATGCGCACACGCCTGGCGGCCGCCGCTCTGCTGATCATCCCGGTCCTGGCCGGATGCTCGGCGGACGACGGACCCACCACCCCGGCCGCCTCCGGGGACCCGGTGGAAAACCGGTTCCTCCTCGTCGAGGGAGACACCGCCGGATACATCACGTTCGACACCGAACAGGAGAAACTGACCGGGTACCGCTCCGACGGCACGCGCGCGTGGACCCACTCCGGATATTTCCCTTCCGATATCCAATGCCTCAACCGATGTCCTGACGCGGTGATCTCCGCACCCGTCTCCGAGAATCCGAGGCAGAAGGAATCGCTGGCGATTTGGAAGTACCGCGGAGAAACCACCGTGAAGAAATTCCCGGCCGGTCGTCTCGATGTGCACTGGAGCTCCGATCCCGACAACTGGATCGCCACCGTCGGCCCGTCGGTCACCTGGTCGGAAGGCGCCCGGAAGCGGTCCCTGGACCTGCCGGGGGAGCTCAGGGACTCGATGGGCACGCAGTCCGCCGACGGACGTTCTCTCGCGGTGTCGGTCGCCACGGGCAACGAGGCCGCCCCGCGCTGGTCCGCCTACCTCTTCGACGTCCCCGGCAGGACGCCCGGCACTCCACGGCTCGCCGTCGACCACCTTCCCGGATCGGTCGGCTGCCTCGACCCCGCGGCCGACCGGGCCGCCACCATCGGCGAGAAGCCCGCCCTCTTCACCCTCGGCTCGGGCCGCAGGGTCCGTGACCTCGGGGACTTCTCCAGCGAGTGCGCCATGTCGCGGAGCACGACGGTGTTCGGCAGCTACGCGGTGGGCGGAGCCGAACAGGACGCCCAGTCCGTCCAGGTGACGGGGAACACCGGGAACCGGACGTCCCGGGCAGGCACTTCGAGCGGAGGCGGGCTCGGCGCCACCAGCGGCTGCGGAGTGTTCCTCTCCGAGGGCAGAATCGCGGCCATGCCTGCCACGGGCGGGGTCGAGCGCTCGGAGGTCCGCGCCGTCGGCCTGCGCGTCCGGCCCGACGGCGACGTCTACGCACTCGCCGCCGACGGCACCGTGACCCGGCACCGGGTCGTCACCGCGGGAGACGGCTGCTCGGTCGACTCCTCGGGCTCCGGCCGCTGACGGTCGTACCGGGTGGCGGTCACGCGCCACTGCTCCGAGCGGCTGAAGCACTGCTCCGACAGGGCGGTGCGAGCAAGTTCACGCCTGTGCCGTGCATCCATCCCACCCTCTCGCGCGTCTTCTGTGCGCCGGGCCATTGCGGGCCCGGATGACATTCGGTTCCTACCAAGGGCAGAAGACTTTGATCACTTCGACACTCGGCGTACGCAGAGCCGTGACCGTCACGGTCACGGCCTCGGCCGTACTGGCCGGCGGCCTCTTCACCGGCCAGGCGTACGCCGCGCCGCCCACCCCGTCGATCACCGCCCAGGGCGGCTTCGTCATGAACAACGGGACGGGCACCACCCTGTTCGGGAAGGCCGCCGACACCCGTCGGTCGACCGGTTCGACCACGAAGATCATGACCGCGAAGGTGGTCCTGGCCCAGCGCGGTCTGAACCTCGACGCCAAGGTCACCATCGACAAGGCCTACAGCGACTACATCGTCTCCAAGAACGCCTCGTCCGCCCGGCTCATCGTCGGGGACAAGGTGACGGTCCGACAGCTCCTCTACGGCCTGATGCTGCCGTCGGGTTGCGACGCGGCCTACGCGCTCGCGGACAAGTTCGGCACCGGCACCACGCGGGCCGCGCGGATCAAGTCGTTCATCGGGAAGATGAACACCGAGGCCAGGAACCTCGGCATGCGCAACACCCACTTCGACTCGTTCGACGGAATAAGCAATGGGAGCAACTACTCCACTCCGCGCGACCTGACGAAGCTCGCGAGCAGTGCGATGAAGAACCCCACGTTCCGCACCGTGGTCGCGACGAAGTCCACGAAGCAGAAGGTGACCACGAAGACCGGCGGCTACCGGTACATGTCGTGGAGCAACACGAACAAGCTTCTGAGCACGTACAGCGGCGCGATCGGCGTGAAGACGGGTTCGGGTCCGCAGGCCAAGTACTGCCTCGTCTTCGCGGCGACCCGCGGCAGCAAGACGGTCATCGGCGCGGTGCTCGCCTCGCCGAGCGAGGCGAACCGGGCGACCGACGTCAAGAAGCTGCTGGACTACGGCTTCGCCAGGTAGGAACGCGATCGGCGGCGACCGGCCCACGACGGCGCCGGTCCCGCCCCGGGCCTGTCTTCCGCTCGTCGGGGGGCAGGCCCCCGCCATGTTCCGCCGGACACCCGTCAGCTGAAGTCGAGGCCACCCGTGCGGGTCCGCTTCAGTTCGAAGAGGTCCGGGTGGCCGGCGAGGACCCGGAAGCTGTCGAAGAGTTCGGCCGCGCGCTCGCCGCGCGGGACGGCCCGCAGCACCGGGCCGAACCACACGGTGCCGTCGACGTGGATCGTGGGCGTGCCGACGTACGCGTCGGCGTCGGGGTCCTTGCCGGCGTCGTGGCTGCGGCGGACGGCCTCGTCGTACGCCGCGTCGTGGGCAGCCCCGGCGAGTTCGGCGGGCAGGCCGAGCTCGGCGAGCGACTCGGCGACCACCGCGTCGAAGTCCTGCCGCTTCTGCTCGTGGATGCGGGTCCCGTACGCGGTGTAGAGCGGGCGCAGGATCTCCTCGCCGTGCCGCTCGGCGGCGGCCGCGGCGACTCTGACCGGTCCGATCGAGGCGTCGACGAGTTCGCGGTACCAGTCGGGCAGGGTGTTGCCCTCGTTGTGCAGGTACAGGCTCATGACCTTGAAGCGGAGGTCGATGTCCCGCTCGCGCTCGACCTCCAGGATCCACCGGGAGGTGATCCAGGCGAAGGGGCAGGCGGGGTCGAAGTAGAAGTCGACGGCGGGGCGGGACACGGTCTCGGTGTGCGTCATACCGAGAAATCTAGCCAGCCGATGGCCTGCCCTCGTGGTCCAATCGCACCCGCTGGGACTGGGCCAGTTCGCGGTCAGCCCTCCCGGGTCATCTCGATGAGCTTGACCACGGTGTTCCAGTTCCGCGCGGTGGCGACGAGCCCCTTCACGACGGCCGGACGGGAGACCATGTCGCCCAGCCGGGACCTCCCCAGACCCTCGGGCACATACAGGTAGAGCACGCGGTCGCCGAGGGCGAAGTCCTCGGGGAGATGGGCCTCGCGGTCGATCGAGGCGAAGCGCCCGGGGTCCACGGGCCCCGAGTAGTAGATGGCGTGGAGCTGCTTGCCCTCCAGCTCGGCGGCCGGGAAGGGGCAGGCCTCGGCCACCGCGGCCAGATAGTCGCCGTCGCGGACGAGGCAGTCGACGCGGAAGCCGAACCGCTCCTCGATCGCGTCCTCCAGCGCGGTGGCGAGCTCGTCCTCCCCGGCGCCGGAGTCGGTGGTGAAGACGGCGTTCCCGCTCTGGAGGTAGGTGCGGACGTTCGTGTGCCCGAGGCCTTCGAGGAGGGTCCGGAGCTCCGCCATGGGGACCTTGCGGTGTCCGCTCACGTTGATGCCGCGGAGCAGCGCCGCGTACGTCGTCTTCGTCATGGGGTCAAATCTAGGCGGGCCACCGCGCCTCGTGGGGGGCGGCGCGGTGGCCGGTTCGAACACTGTCCGATCAGAGGGATCCGCGAGAAGACCCTTCACCCATCTGTGACTTATCCAACAAACTTTCGTAATGCCGAACCTCTGGTGAACGCGTCATTTGCGCTGATAGCGGGCGAGCACCCGGTTGCCGTCCGTCACCAGACGTCTGCGCAGCTCGGCGCCGTCGATGGCGCCGCTGTAGTACTCCTGGAAGGCGGGCGTCGCCACCTTGTCCTTCCACTCCGGGTAGCCGCGGACCGACTGCGCCGGCGCGGGCCGCAGCCGTTCGGCCACCGCGGCTCCGGTCGCCCAGCCGTCCCGGGCGGTGTGCAGCGAGGGGTCGGCGAGCGCGGTCGTGCCGGTGGGCAGCATCCAGTCGCCGCGCGCGAGCCGCACCATGTTCTCCGGGCGCAGGAAGAAGTCGAGGAAGGCGGCCGCCTCCTTCTTGTACGGACTGTCCTCGGCGATCGACAGGGTCTGCGGGGAGACGCCCTGGGCGAGCCCCGCGTCTCCGGCGGGGGCGGGCAGGACCGTCCACTCGAAGCCCTTCGGGGCCTGTTGGGCGATCTGCTGCCGGTAGGCGAAGCCCAGCGGCACCATGGCGTACTTGCCGGCGAAGAAACCGGGGAGGGTGTCGGAGCCGCCGCTGCCGAGCGTGGTGCGCGGGGCCGTGCGGTCGGTGACGACCTGGTCGTGGATCGTGCCGGCGACGACGGCGTCGGCCTCGGTGAAGCGGATGGTCACCCGGCCGTCGGCCTCCCGGTGGAACAGCCGCCCGCCCGCCGAGAGTCCGAGGTTGAGGCTGACGGAGACGGGCTCCTTGAGCGGCCAGGCGACGGCGTACCGGCCGGGGCCCATGGTGCGGGTGAGGTCCTGGGTGATCTGCCGGAACTCGGTCCAGGTCCAGGGTTCCTCCGGGGTGGGGACGCGCACGCCGGAGGATTCGAGGATCTTCCGGTTGGCGATGATCACGCGCGGTTCCTGGAGGAACGGCACGCCGTAGATCCCCTCGCCGAAGGTGGTGGTCTCCCAGCTGCGGGCGGGGATGTCGGCCCGGAGCCGTTCGGGCAGCAGCGGGCGGAGGTCGGCGAGGTCGCCGCCGTAGGCGAAGTCGGCGAGGTCGTCGGAGGCGTCGTGGATGATGTCGGGCGCCTCGCCGCCCTCGAAGGAGGTGAGGAGCTGGTCGTGGACGGAGTCCCAGCTGCCCTGGACGTAGTCGATCTGGACGTCGGGGTGGGTGGCGTTCCACTCCTCCACCAGCTGCCGGTTGGCGTCGACGGACTCCTTCTGCCAGGCGAGGGACTGGAAGCGGAGCCGTACGACCCCGTCCTCGGGCGCGTCGTTCCCCGCCGTGCAGCCGGTGACGAGCAGGGCGAGCGCGGCGGTGAGGGTGAGGATCCGTCGTTTCATGACTTCACCGCCCCGGCCAGCGTCCCGCCGGTGATGCGGCGCTGGAGGAAGCCGAAGACGACGAGGGAGGGCAGGGTGGCGAGGAAGGCCGCGGCGGCCAGCGGGCCGAGGTCGGCGACGCCCTCGGCGCCGAGGAAGTGGGTGAGGACGACCGGCAGGGTCTGCTTCTCCGGGGTCTTGAGCAGGACGAGCGCGAAGAAGAACTCGTTCCACGCGGTGACGAAGGCGAAGAGGGCGGTGGCGACGATCCCGGGGACGAGCAGCGGGGCGGTGACCGAGACGAGGGTACGGAGCCGGCCCGCGCCGTCGACGGCGGCGGCCTCCTCCAGTTCGGCGGGGACGGCCCGGACGTACCCCATCAGCATCCAGAGGGCGAAGGGCAGCGACCAGACCACGTAGACCAGGACGAGGCCGAACACGCTGTTCACGAGGTGCAGGTTCTTGAGGATCAGGAACAGCGGGATGATCACGAGGACGAACGGGAACGCCTGGCTGATCACCACCCAGCCGGTCGCGGCCGAGGCGAGTCTGCCCCGGTGGCGGGCCGTCACATAGGCGAGCGGGGTCGCGACGCCCACCGCGATCACGGCGGCGGCGACCGCGGCGACCAGGCTGTTCCCGGCGGCCCTCAGCAGCGGCTGCTCGTCGAAGGCCTGCCGGAAGTTGGCGAGCGTGGGGTCCTTCGGGATCCAGGTGGGGTGCAGCGAGGCGAGCTCGGGAGCCGGCTTGAAGGCGGTGGAGACCAGCCAGAGGAAGGGGAAGGCGAGGAAGACCAGATACGCGAGGAGGGCCACGTACTGGCCGATGCGCGCGGGTCTGCTCGTCCGGAGGGCGCTCACCGGTCCTGGTCCCCTTTCAGCCGTCGTACGAGGGAGAGGGCGATGAGCACCGAGACGGCGGCGATCATCACGCAGCCCATCGCGGCGGCGTAGCCGAACTGCCCGTAGCGGAAGGCCTCTTCGTAGGCGAAGAGCATGGGGAGCCGGGTCCGGCCGCCCGGTCCGCCGCTGGTCAGCACATAGACCAGGGCGAAGGAGTTGAAGTTCCAGATGAGGTTGAGGGCGGTGATGGCGAGGGCGACCGGCCGGAGCGCGGGCCAGGTGACGACGCGGAAGCGGCGCCAGGCTCCGGCGCCGTCCAGAGCGGCGGCCTCGTGGAGTTCGTGCGGGGTGTTCTGGAGTCCGGCGAGCAGGGCGACGGTGGTCTGCGGCATCCCGGCCCAGACGCCGACGAGGATGACGGCGGGGAGCGCGGTGGCGAGGCCGGAGAGCCAGTCGCGGCCCTCGCCGAGGCCCAGGTTCCGGATCGTCTCGTTGAGGATGCCGGCGTCGGGGTTGTAGACGAGCCGCCACATGATGCCGACGACGACCTCGGGCATCGCCCAGGGAATGATCGCGAGGGCCCGCGTGAGCCATCGGAAGCGGAGCTTCTGGTCGAGCAGGAGGGCGAGGCCGAGGGCGAGCAGGAACTGGGGGACGGTGACCCCGACGGCCCAGACCACGCCGATGCGGAACGAGTCCCAGAACAGGGTGTCGTGCAGGAGGTCCTGGAAGTTGAGCGTGCCCACCCAGCCGGTGGCCCGGGTGCGGCCGGACTGGGCGTCCGTGAAGGCGAGCGCGATGCCGTAGAGCAGCGGGCCGACGCTGAGGACCAGGATCGGCAGCAGTGCGGGGAGGACCAGGAACCAGGCGCCGACATCGGGGCCGCGCGGGCGTGTCCCGTGGGCGGCGCGCGGTGTGCGCGTCCGGCCCGGCCGCTTCGTCGCGGTCAGCGAGCTCACCGATTCGACCCCCGTCCGCCTTCTCCCGGGCTCCGGCCGGGGGACCCGCACCGCCGTGGGAACCCCGCCATGGTGCTGACGGCCCGGGGGGCGGTCAAGGCGATCTGCGCGGTGAGCTGCGTGGATGGGAGACTTTGGCTCAATCACACAGGTAGGGAGAGGTCGATGGACGAGGCGCGGGCGCGGGAGATCCTGGCCGCGGCGGGGGTGCCGGTCGCGGAGGCGCGGCTGCTGGCCCTCGGAGAGAACGCGGTCTTCGCCGTGGGCGATCTCGCCGTGAAGGTGGGCCGGGACGCGGAGCTGTTCGAGCGGGCGGAGCGGGAGCTGGCGCTGGCCGCCTGGCTGGCCGACGCGGAGGTCCCGGCGGTGCGGGCCGCCGAGGAGAAGCCGCGGCTGGTCGAGGGGCACCCGCTCACCTTCTGGCACCGGCTGCCCGAGGCCGTACGGCCCGCGGAGCCCCGTGATCTGGCGCCGCTGCTCCGGCGGATCCACGCGCTGCCGGAGCCGGCGGCCTTCACGCTGCCGCGCCGTGAGCTGCTCGGCGGGGTCGAGCGGTGGCTGCGGCTGGCGGGCGGCGCGATCGACCCGGCGGACGCGGCCTTCCTGCGGGAGCGGCGCGATGCCTTCGCCCCGGCGGCGGCGGCGCTGACGCCGTACCTGACGCCGGGACCGATCCACGGCGACGCGCTCCCCCGGAACGTCCATGTCGGCCCCGACGGCCCGGTCCTGGTGGACCTGGAGACCTTCTCCTCGGATCTGCGCGAGCACGACCTCGTGGTGCTCGCCCTCTCCCGGGACCGGTACGGCCTGGACCCGGCCGCGTACGAGGCCTTCACCGAGGCGTACGGCTGGGACGTGCGGGAGTGGGAGGGGTGCGCGGTGCTGCGCGGGGCGCGGGAGACCGCGAGCTGTGCGTGGGTGGCGCAGCACGCGCCGACGAACCCGAAGGCTTTGGCCGAATTCGAGCGGCGGGTGGCCTCGCTGCGGGACGGCGACCCCGAGGTGCGCTGGTACCCGTTCTGACATCATGTGGTCCTGACCGAACCGGCTTCCGAGAACGGGGTGTTGGGATGCGCGTGGAACTGTCCGAGGTGGCGCTCGACGTCGAGGTGAGCGGCGCGGGACCGGCCGTGCTGCTCGTGCACGGCTTCCCGGACAGCCACCGTCTGTGGCGTCATCAGATCCCGGCGCTGAACGTGGCCGGGTTCATGACGGTCGCCCCGACGCTGCGGGGTTTCGGCGCCTCGGACCGTCCCGAGGGCGGTCCGGAGGCGTACCACCCGGCCAAGCACGTGGGCGATCTGCTGGAGCTGCTGGCCCGGCTGGAGGTCGACCGGTTCCATGTGGTCGGCCATGACTGGGGCTCGGGTCTCGCGCAGGGCATCGCGCAGGTCGTACCGGACCGGGTGGCGAGCGCGACGCTCATGTCGGTGGGCAACCTCGCGGCGATCCTCGCCGCGGGCTGGGAGCAGCGGCAGCGCCTGTGGCACCTGTCGATGTTCCAGCACGAGGGACTCGCCGAGGAGTGGCTCTCCCGCGAGGACTTCGCGCGGCTGCGCGAGATGCTCGACGACCACGCGGAGGCGGAGGCCGTCCTGGAGCCGTTGCGCGCTCCGGGTGGGCTGACGGCCGCCCTCCAGATCTACCGGTCGGGGCTGTCCATCGAGACCCAGCTGGGTGCGCCCCCTGAGCTTCCCCCGCTGTCCGTCCCGGCCATGGGCGTCTGGTCCACCGGCGACCGGTTCCTCGGCGAGCGGCAGATGGTGGACACCGGAGAACACGTCACCGGTCCCTGGCGGTACGAGCGCGTGGAGGACGCGGGTCACTGGTTCCCGCTGGATCAGCCGGAGCGGGTGAACGACCTGCTCCTCTCCTTCCTCAAGGAGCACTCCTAGAGGAAGGGACGGCGGCGTCCTACACCGCCGCCGCGACCGCCTCGCGCAGGGGCCACGTGGAGTCGACGACCGCCTCCGCGTCGCCCTTGCGGCGCAGGAAGGCCTGGAAGTCCTCGGCCCAGGCGCGGTACCAGCCGATCTGGCGCTCATGGAGCTCGGCCGGGTTCAGCTCGGCGACCTGGCGGTGCCGCTCGGCTATCGCGACGGCGACCCGGACGGCGGCGAGCGCGTCGGCGGCGGCCTGGTGGGCGGCTTCGAGCACCACCCCGTACTCCCCGCAGACCGCTTCGAGGTTCCGCTTGCCGCGCCGGTAGCGGTCGACCGCCCGGTCGATGGTGTACGGGTCGACGACGGGCCCGATGGGGACCCCGCCGAGCCGCTCGCTGAGCGAGGGCAGTCCGTGCCGGCGCAGCTCGGCGGAGAGCAGCGTCAGGTCGAAGGACGCGTTGTACGCGACGACCGGGACGCCGTCCTCCCAGTACGCGGCGAGGGCCTGCGCGATCTCCTCGGCGACCTCGCGCACCGGCCGGCCCTCGGCGGCCGCCCGCTCGGTGCTGATGCCGTGGATCGCGGACGCCTGTTCCGGGATGCGGATGCCCGGGTCGGCGAGCCAGTCCCGCCGACGTGTGACGTGTCCCCCGCCGTCGACCTCGATGATCGAGGCCGTCACGATCCGGGCCTCCAGCGGTTCGGTGCCGGTCGTCTCCAGGTCGAAGCCGACCAGCGTCTCGCCGTGCCAAGCCATCGGGTCCTCCTTACGTGATCTCCCCCGTGGTGCTGACCACCCTCGCACGCACCACTGACAACGCCTCCGGTGTCCCCCGTCGGAGGGTCAGGAGACGGGCCGGGAGTCGAGCCAGACGGACTCGAACTCCTCCCGGTATGTCTCGAAAAGTCCGTGATCGCCGTCACGGATGCCCTGGCCGTGCCGCACCACGTTCCGCCCGCCGCCGCGCAGGACGAGGACCGGTGCCTCCATGCCCCGGGCCCGGCGCAGATAGGACTGCACGACGCCGACCCCGTCCGGTCCGTCGCCGTCCACCAGATAGGCGGTGAAGCGGGGCGTCTCGTCGAAGACGTGGATCTGGAAGGCACCCGGGTCGCGGAGCTTGGAGCGGACCCGGCGCATGTGGAGGATGTTCATCTCCACCGAGCGGCTCAGCTCGCCCTTCTTGAGACCGAGTTCGCGCTCACGGCGCTTCACCGCGCTGCTCGCGGGGTTGAGGAAGAGGAGCCGGGTCCGGCAACCGGACTCGGCCAGCCGGACCATGCGGCGCCCCGAGAAGTTCTGCACGAGCAGATTGAGACCTATGCCCGTGGCGTCGAGGCGACGGGCTCCGCCGAAGAGGTCCTCGGCCGGCAGCTGCCGCTGGAGCCGGACCCGGTCGGGGTGGACGGAGACCACGTCCGCGTACCGGTCCCCGACGAGGTCCTCGACCGCGTCCACGGGCAGCCGGTCGGCGGAGGGCACCCCGGCGCCGCTGCCGAGGATCTCCAGGATGCGGGCCGAGGCCCGTTCCGACTGGGCGAGGACGGTCAGCGAGAGCGCCCGGTTGCGGGAGACCACGTTGCGCGTGACCTCCAGCTCGTCGAGGGCGAGCTCGACCTCGCGCCGGTCGTCGAAGTAGGGCTCGAAGCAGGGCCAGTGCTGCACCATCAGCTCACGCAGCTGCGGCAGCGTGAGGAAGCTGAGGACGTTGTCGTCGGCCGGGTCGAGCAGATAGCCCTTGCGGCGCGACACCTCGCGCACGGCGACCGCCCGCTGCACCCACTCCTGGCCGGCGGGGCCCGCCGCGGCCACCACCCACTCCTCGCCGTGCACGGGCTCGTACACGGGCCGCAGGACGGCCGCGACCACGGCGCGGAGCCGCTGCTCGACGAGGTTCAGCCAGATGTAGGCCCGTCCGGCGCGCTGGGCGCGGGTGCGGACCTCGCTCCAGGCCTCGGCGTCCCAGTCGAGCTCGGCGCCTATCTCCACCGGCCGGGCCACGGTGACCGTCCCGGGCGGCACGGCGCCCGGTGGCGCGACCGCGCCCGGCGGGGCCTCGGCGGGGCCGGCGGGACCCTTCTCCTGACCCGGATCCCCTGGGGGCAGCTCCAGACCTCCCGAGCTCACCCGCGCACCGCCTTCTGCTCCTGGACGCCCGTGTCGACCGGTCCGACAACGATCAAGGAAGGGTACTCCGCGAGCGGGAGGCGGTGCAGCAGGATCGTCAGGCTCCTTCCTCAACTCCCCAGATCGGGCTGCCCGTTCTGAGAGGCGAGATCGGACGGAGTGAGCGGATTCATAGCGGTTACGTCCCGGGGGGCGAGCTGGAAGCCCTGCCAGTGGACCGGCATGGGCTGCTGGTCCTCGTCCCGGGCGATGTGGTGGAACCCGATGTTGACCCAGACGGACGGCTTGGTCAGGGTCTCACCGTTGACCCATTTGTCCACGCTGTCGCCGGCGTTGGGCGCGCAGTTGCCGATGTTGTTGCTCGCGAACTTCTCGCAGGCGCGCGCCTGCGTGAAGTACACGTCGTGCTTGGTGAAGCCGCGTCCCGCGTGGGTGTCGGTGTGGCCGGGGACGATCTCGTACGAGCGCTCGTGACCGTCGGCGTTCTTGCCGGTGCCGCTGACCACCCGCCACCAGCGCATGTTCTTGGCGTCGCCGGCGAGCTCCTTGGTGACGACGGTGCGCTTGGTCTTCACGGTCGGTCCGCCGCCGCCCGGGGCCGGCGCGGTGACGGTGGAGTCGAACTGCTCGACGCGGTCCTTGGTGGAGCCGTCGAGACCGAAGTCGAGCTTCCAGAAGACGTTGTGGGCGTGGCTGGTGGCGTAGGCGCGGGAGCCCTTGCCGATGGGCCAGCCGCGGCCGTCGGTGGCGTTGTAGTCGACGGGCGAGAGGCTGCCGGTGGCACCGACGTTGGCGCCGATGGTGCCGTCGGCGGAGAACCGCCATTCGGAAATGTACTCGTACCAGCCGACCTTGTTCACGGTGTAGACGAGGAGGTCCTTGGCCTGCGCCTGGTACACCTTGCTGCCGTTGTCGCTGGCCATGCGGTAGGCGTGGCCACGCGCCCGCGTGGTGGTGCACAGACCCTTGACCTGGCCGACCTCGGGCACCTTGACCGTGGTGAGGGTGCCGCCCGGGCACTCGGCCGGCTTGAGGTTCTGCAGGCCCCAGCCGAAGCCCGCTCCGGTGAGGTCGTCGTACTCGGCGACGCCGTCGTCGTAGGGCACATGGATCTGGGCGAGCCGGGCGCTGGTGAGGACCTTGATCGGGGCGGCCGCGCCGGGCGGCTGGTAGGTCACCTTGTCGAGCGTGAGCCCGGCGTCGGTGTCGTAGCGCCAGCACATGCGCCAGGTGGCGCCGCCGTCGAGCTTCTGCGTGATGCGGTAGGCGTTGGAGCAGTCGGCCTCGGGCGTGACGGGCGCGCGCGTCGGGGACGGCGGCGGCACCACGGGGTTGCGCGTCGGGGCCGGTGCGGGGGCCGCGGTGGCCCCGGTCGCCGGGCCGGTGGCGGCGGTCGCGGTGCCGAGCAGGACGGCAGCGGTCAGGACGGCGCCGCGGGTGCGCGGCTTCCGCCGGGTGGACAGGGTGTGCGGGGTGGACATGGGGACGTGCTCCCTCGTACGGAGATCGGCCCGCCGTCCGCGAGGGGCGGCGGGAGAGGACCGGCGGCGGTGGTCAGCCGACGCGGGTGACGGTCCTCGCGGAGAGGTCGACGATCAGGTCGCGGGTGTCGATCCAGGCCCCGTTGAGGACCTTGGTGACGAGCCGTACGCACCGGTGCTCACCGCAACGGGTGAGCTGCGCGGGCACGTTCGCCTCGCGGTAGGTGCGGTAGAGGTCGCCGTTGAACCACAACTGGGCGGTGGAGGTGAGTTCCTTGCCGGTGGCGTCCTTGTAGTCCTCCTTGACGCCCCTCCCGAGGGGGCTCGCGAGGATCAGCTCCAGGGCCTCGCGCAGCTCCTCGGGGTGGGCGGAGGGCTGGACCCCGCGTTGCGCACCGGACTTCTCGACCTTCCCCGTGGTGAGGTTGACGGTCCGGGTGATGAGCTCGTCCCGGCCGTAGTCGTAGAAGCGGACCTCGGCGCGGCGCGTGCCGTCCCCCGGCAGCGGGTCGGCGAGGCCGGTGCCCAGGTGCTGGGGTCCCCGGCCGCCCTCGACGTTCTGCTGGGCCGCGGCGCCGGGCGGGGTCAGCGCCAGCGTCTCGGCACGCGCGAGCTCGTCGTCGGTGAGCGGGTCGCTGCCCACGCCCTTCTCCCCCTCGGCCGCCGCGGGGGCCACGGTCGCCGGCGGGGGCGCGCCGCCCTGCGCCTGCGCGTCGGCTCCCCGCGTTCCGTCCGTGCCCTGCTGTCCGGTCGAACCGGCGGCTCCGGCCGACCCCGCGGTTCCGGCCGCCCCCACCCCGACGGCGGCGCGGCCGCCCGGCGTGTCGTCCGCCCCCGCCGAGCCCGGCAGGCTGATCGCGACCGCGACGGCGGTTCCCGTCACCGCCATGGCCGCTCCCGCCACCACCTTCCCCAGGTGGCGGCGCGCTATTTCGTACACACTTCCCCCTCATTCCCCCTCTAGGTGTGCGGTCACCCGGTAGGACGGGGCGAAGTCCTAGGAGGTTGCGCCTCTTTCGGGCAGGATTCGGCCGAAGAACAGCTATAAAACCCGGACAGAAGAGGAAGAGTCGTATCCATGCAGGTCTGGCCGGGACAGGCGTACCCCCTGGGCGCCACCTATGACGGAGCGGGAACCAACTTCGCGGTCTTCTCGGAGGCCGCCCACAGGATCGAGCTGTGTCTGCTTCACGACGACGGCTCGGAGACGGCGGTGGAGCTGCGTGAGACCGACGCGTTCGTGCGGCACGCCTATCTGCCGGGCGTGATGCCCGGTCAGCGGTACGGGTTCCGGGTGCACGGCCCGTACGCCCCGGAGCGCGGGCTCCGCTGCAACGCGGCGAAGCTGCTCCTCGACCCCTACGCGCGCGCGGTGTCGGGGCAGGTCGAGTGGGGCGAGGCGGTGTACGGCTATCCCTTCGGGAAGCCGGACGCGCGCAACGACCTCGACTCTGGGCCGCACACGATGACCTCGGTCGTGGTCAACCCGTACTTCGACTGGGGCGACGACCGGCGGCCGCGCACCGAGTACCACCACACGGTGATCTACGAGGCCCATGTGAAGGGCCTGACGATGCTCCATCCGGACCTTCCGGAGGAGCTGCGCGGCACGTACGCGGGTCTGGCGCATCCGTCGGTGATCGGGCACCTCAAGGAACTGGGCGTCACGGCGCTCGAACTGATGCCCGTTCACCAGTTCGTGAACGACCACCGACTGGTCGACGCGGGGCTCTCCAACTACTGGGGCTACAACACGATCGGATTCTTCGCGCCGCACAACGCGTACGCGTCCTGGGGCGACCGGGGTCAGCAGGTCCTGGAGTTCAAGTCGGCGGTACGGGCGCTGCACCAGGCGGGCATCGAGGTCATCCTGGACGTGGTCTACAACCACACCGCCGAGGGCAACCACCTGGGCCCGACGCTCTCCATGCGGGGCCTGGACAACCCCTCGTACTACCGGCTCGCGGACGACCCCCGCTACTACATGGACACCACCGGCACCGGAAACTCGCTGCTCATGCGCTCGCCGCACGTGCTCCAGCTCATCATGGACAGCCTGCGGTACTGGGTGACCGAGATGCACGTGGACGGTTTCCGCTTCGACCTGGCGGCCACCCTGGCCCGACAGTTCCACGAGGTGGACCGGCTGTCCTCGTTCTTCGACCTGGTGCAGCAGGACCCGGTGGTCAGCCAGGTGAAGCTGATCGCCGAACCCTGGGACGTCGGCGAGGGCGGCTACCAGGTGGGCAACTTCCCGCCGCTGTGGACCGAGTGGAACGGCAAGTACCGGGACTGCGTACGGGACCTGTGGCGGGGCGAGCCCCGCACCCTCGCCGAGTTCGCCTCCCGGCTGACCGGCTCCTCCGACCTGTACCAGGACGACGGCCGGCGGCCGCTCGCCTCGGTCAACTTCGTGACCTGCCACGACGGTTTCACCCTGCGGGACCTCGTCTCGTACAACGACAAGCACAACGAGGCGAACGGCGAGGGCAACCGGGACGGCGAGAGCTACAACCGCTCCTGGAACTGCGGCGTGGAGGGCGAGAGCGAGGACGTCGGGATCGCCGAGCTGCGCGCCCGCCAGAGCCGTAACTTCCTTGCCACCCTGATGCTTTCGCAGGGGGTGCCGATGCTCAGTCACGGCGATGAGTTCGGACGCACCCAGGGCGGCAACAACAACGCGTACTGCCAGGACAACGAGGTGTCCTGGGTGCGCTGGCCGAAGGAGAACGCCGAGGCGGAGGCGACGCTGCTCCGCTTCACCCGGGCGATGGTGCGGTTGCGCCGGGAGCATCCGGTCTTCCGGCGCCGCCGCTTCTTCCACGGACGGCCGGTGGAGGGCACCCACGACGAGCTCACCGACATCGCCTGGTTCACGCCCGAGGGCGAGGAGATGACGTCCCGCGACTGGCAGGCGGCGCACGCCCAGGCGCTGACCGTCTTCCTCAACGGCAACGCCATCTCGGAGCCGGGCACCCAGGGCGAGCGGATCGCGGACGACTCGTTCCTGCTGATGTTCAACGCCTCGTCGAAGGAGCTGGAGTTCGCGGTCCCCGACAGCCACGGGACCCGCTGGCGCACGGTGGTGGACACCTCCGATCCGGAGGGGATGCCACCGCAGGAGGGCCCTGAGCTCGTGGGCGGCGAGCGGGTGACCCTCGCGCCGCTCAGCCTGACCGTTCTGCGCCGGCCGGCCTGAGTTCCGGTACGGGACCGGGCGCCGCCGCCCGTACCGTCCAGGACAGCAGCGCGCAGGCCACGGCCGCCCCCACCGCCACCGCGAAGGCGGCGGGGGCGCCGTGGCCTTCGGCGAGTCGGCCCGACACGGCCAGGGCGAGGGCCTGACCGGCCACGATCCCACTGGTGAGGAAGGCCATGGACTCGGCGAGCCGGGCGGCCGGCACGGTCCGCTCGGTGAGCCCGAAGACGGTGATCAGGTGCGGGGCGTAGGCGGCCCCGAGGACCACGACGACCGCGTACAGGGCGCCGAGGGAGCCGACGAACAGCAGTGGAACGGAGAGGACGACCAGCGCCGCGGTCGCCGTGCGCCAGCGGGTCGTCAGCCCGATCCGGGCGGGCACGGCCGCCAGGGAGAGACCGACGGCGGCGCTCATCACTCCCATGGCGGCGTAGACGAGACCGGCCTGGGCGGGCGCGCCGAGCTCCTCGGTGAGCGCGGTGATCCCGGCCTGAGAGGCGCCGAACATGGCGCCCTGGAGGACCATCGTGCCGCGCAGGGCGTACGCGGATCCCGGCAGCCGCGTCCGTTCGGCGGCGCCCGTACGGGTGGACGCCGGCGGCTCGGGAAGGGTGGCCCGCGCCGTCGGATGGAGGGCGAAGGCCGTACCGAAGACGGCGAGCAGGAGCGCCGCCAGGAGGAGCGCGGCCGCCGGGTGGGCGACGGCGGCGGCGAGGCCGACGCAAGCCGGGCCGAGGACGAAGGACACCTCGTCGAGGGTTCCCTCGAAGGAGAGCACCGTGCCGACGGTCCGGTCGTCGGCGCCGGAGCGGCGGGCGAGGGCCACCGAGCGGGTCCGGGCGAGCGGCCCGATCTGGGGGACGGTCGCCCCGGCGAGCCCGCCGAGGACCATCAGCCAGGCCGTGGGGGCGTGGGCCGGCGCGGCGAGGACCAGGGCGGTGACGGCGACGGCGTTGGCGAGGGAGGCCACGAGGACGACCCCGCGCTGACCGTGCCGGTCGGTGAGGCGTCCGATGACCGGCCCGCCGACGGTCTGCCCCGCCGCGAGCGCCCCGCCCGCCAGGCCGGCCGTGGCGAGGGAGCCGCTCGTCTCGGCGACCAGGAGCAGGCTGCCCAGCTGGCACATGGCGGTGGGCAGCCGGCCGAGGAAGGAGACGACGGGCAGGGCCGGGCCGAGCAGGGAGAGCGTGTCGCGATACATCCGGAGCATCGGGCGAACGTAACGCGATGCACACGAACGGGTGCATGGGGCGATGACACAGAAGCCCTCCCGCGGGGTACGTACGTTCGCATGACCTCCCTCCCGTCCGGCCCGACCTCCCTCCCGTCCGGTTCCGACTCCTCCCCGCCCGCGCTCCCCACCGCCACCTACCGGCTCCAGCTCCAGCCGGAGTTCCCGTTCGCGGCGGCCGAGCGGGCCGTGCCGCACCTCGCGGGCCTCGGGGTCTCGCACCTCCACCTCTCGCCCATCCTGGAGGCGGTCCCCGGCTCGAGCCACGGCTACGACGTCACCGACCACCGGTCCGTGCGCGCCGAGCTCGGCGGCGAGGAGGGGCTGCGGTCCCTCGCCGCGACCGCGCGGGCGCACGGGCTCGGCCTCGTCGTCGACCTGGTGCCCAACCACATGGCGGCCTCCGCCCGGCACAACCACGCGCTGCGCGCCGTGCTCCGCGACGGTCCCGCCTCGCCGTACGCCCGTTGGTTCGACATCGACCGGTCCGCCGGGGACGGCCGGCTGCTGCTCCCGGTGCTGCCCGCGCGGCTCCCGGAGGTGCGGGACCGGCTGCGGGTCGCGGACGGATGCCTGCACCTGGACGGCCAGGACTTCCCGCTGCGGCCCGGCACGGAGGGGCTGCCGCTCGACGAGCTGCTCGACGCCCAGTGGTACCGGCTCGCCTGGTGGCGGCTCGCCCGCACCGAGCTCAACTACCGGCGCTTCTTCACGATCTCGGATCTGATCGGGGTACGGGTGGAGGACCCCGAGGTGTTCGGGGCCACCCACGCGAAGATCGTGGAGCTGGTCCGGGACGGGGTGGTCGAGGGGCTGCGGATCGACCACCCGGACGGACTCGCCGACCCCCAGGGCTACTTGGAGCGGCTCGCCGAGGCCACCGGCGGTCACTGCTGGACGGTGGTCGAGAAGATCCTCACCGGTGCGGAGACCCTGCCTGCCGCCTGGCCGGTGGCCGGCACCACCGGGTACGACGCCCTGCGGCACGTCGACGGGGTGTTCACCGACCCGGTCGGCGCCCACGAGCTGACGGACCTGTACCGGGAGTTCGTCTGCCGGGCGGGCGACAGGGGCGGCCGCTGGGAGGCGACCGAGCGGCGCGCCGCGTACGAGGTGGTCGGCCACGACCTGGCCGCCGAGACGTCCGTCCTGACCCGCATCGCGGAGCGGATCTGCGCCGCCGACCCCGCCCTGCGGGACCACGCGCCGTGGGCGCTGCGCACCGCCGTCCGCGAACTCCTGGTCCGGGTCCCGGTCTACCGCCCCTACCGGACCGGCGGCGAGGAGGTGCTGACCCCGGAGGCGGCGCGCGGCGCGAAGGCGGCCTTCGCGGTGCCGGAGGAGGCCGCCGCGGTCGACGTCGTACGGGACCTGGCGCTCGGCGCGCTCGGTGACGGGCCCGAACACCGGGCGTTCCGGGCCCGGTTCGCCCAGACCTCGTCGGCGCTGCGGGCCAAGTCCGTGGAGGACACGGCCTTCTACCGGTACACCCCGCTGCTCTCGGCGAACGAGGTCGGCGGGGACGCGGGGCGCCCGGCGGTGCCGGTGGACGAGTTCCACGCGTACTGCCGGCGGATCTCACAGGACTGGCCGGGCACCGGCACCGTCCTGTCCACGCACGACACCAAGCGCAGTGCCGACGTCCGGGCCGCGATCGCGGTCCTCTCGCAGTGCCCGCAGGTGTGGGTGGATCTCCTCGCCGAGGTCGCGGGAGTGCCGTCGCCGGACCCGCACGTGGCCTGGACGGCCTGGCAGACCGCCTTCGGCTTCGGCGCCCCCGACCCGGACCGGCTCGGCCCGGCGATCCTCAAGTCCGTGCGGGAGGCGGGGCTCCGGACCAGCTGGACGGAGCCCGACACGGAGTACGAGCGGGCGGTGGAGGAGTTCGCGGCGGCCGGTCCCGGCCGCATCCCGCTCCGGGCGGCTTCGGAGGCGGCCTTCGCCCTGGAGCCGCACATCCGGGCGCACGCGCTGGGCGCGCTGCTCACGCAGCTGACGATGCCGGGGGTGCCGGAGCTGTACCAGAACACCGAGCGGGAGTACCGGGCCCTCGTCGACCCGGACAACCGGGCCCCGTTCGCGATCGGCGCGGACGACGACCACACGGCCCTGGTGCGGGCGGCGCTGCGACTGCGGCGCGAGCGCCCCGCGGCCTTCGGCGCCAGGGGCACGTACACCCCGCTGTCGGCGGAGGGTCCGACGGCCGCCCACTGCCTGGCCTTCAGCCGCTCCGACGAGGTGATCACCGCTGTCACCCGGCTGCCGCTGCGGCTCTGGGAGGCGGGCGGCTGGCAGGACACGGAGCTGGTCCTGCCGGAGGGCCGCTGGGCCGATGTCCTGGACGGTGTGCGGGAGTTCATCGGCGGCCCGGCGACGGAGCTGAAACTGGCCGAGCTGTTCGCGGAGCGGCCGGTGGCACTGCTGGCACGTCTGCACGACTGAGGGACTGACCGGCCGAGGGGCTGCGGGCCGCGGGCCGCGGGGCCCCGGGGGGTGAGCCCCGGGGTCCCGCGGAGGGTCAGGAGCGGGAGGCTCGCGAGACCTCGCACTTGGTGTACTCGGAGCCGTCGCCGGTTCCGGGGTAGGCGGTGGTGAGGTCCTCGTTCACGGAGGCGCCCGCCGCGACCTTGATGGCGGTCTTGGTGGCGCTCGCCGGTACCGCGCTGCCGGCCGCGTCGCCCTTGAACTTCATGGTGACGGTGTAGTCGTAGTCGAGCACGCCGTCGTTCTTCACGGTGACGCGGGCGACGAGGTTCTTGGTCGCCGCGTCGTACCTGCACTCGTTGATGGTCACGTCGCGGATCGCCTTGTCGGCGCTGCTGGAGCCGCCGGGAAGGGAGCCGCCGGAGGTGCCACCGGAGGTGCTGTCGTTGTCGCCGTTGTGGTTGCTGCTGCTCGAACTGCCGGAGCTGCTGCTGCCGCAGCCGCCGCCGTGCGAGCCGCGGGCACCGGTCAGGGCGACGACCGCGATGCCGAAGACAGCGATCGCGCGGACATGACGCATCTTCACGTTTGAATCCCCGTTGAAAGTGGTACAGAAATAGGCGCTCTTGACGAGCGCACGTCACCCTAGCAGCGGGGGACGGCCACCTCTCCCCCTCCGGGTTCAGCCCCCGGGACGGACGATCAGGGTCCGCGGCGCCCGGGTGATGAGACCGGCCCACACCGGCCGGAAGCCGTCGGCGAGGCGGAGCCGGGGCATGGCCGCGAACAGCGCCCGCAGGGCGTACTCGGCCTCCAGTCCGGCCAGGATCACGGCCGGGCAGAAGCCGCTGCCGTAGGTGAGCTGGCCCGGGTCGTCGCGGAGCGGGTCGAAGCGGTCGGGCTCGCGGAAGCGCTCCGGGTCGCGGCCGGCCGAGCCGACGAGCAGGGCGACGGACGCGCCCGCGGGGAGGACGCCGCCGCTGACCGGGACCTCGGCGGCGGTACGGCGCACGGCGATCTGCACGGGCGGGTCACGGCGCAGCGACTCCGCCCAGGCCCGGCTCACGAGGCCGGCGGGGGCGTCGCGCAGGGCGGCGACCTGGTCCGGGTCCGAGAGGACGTTGCCGAGGAAGGAGGCGAGGGCCTTCTCCCGTACGGCGATCTGGCCGCCGCACTCCCCGGCGAGGGCTCCGGCGGCCCGGCCGCGTACCAGCCGCATCATGTCGCGGTAGGGCACGCCGACGGCGGCGGCGACGGTTCCGGCGGGGAGCCAGTGGCAGAAATCGGCGACCAGGTCGGCCTGGGGCCGCTCGGCGATCCGGCGGGCCAGGACGTACGCCGTCCGCTCGGTGACCGAGCGGAGGGCGGCCACGTCGACGTCGACGTGGGCCCGCGCGCACGGCGGGTCGCCGGGCCGGTGCCCGTGCGTGAAACGGCGGTCGGTGAGGGCGGTGGCCACGTCCGCGTACCGACTGAGCACCCAGGCCCGCAGCAGCGGGTCGTACGTGAGCGGGAACTCCTCGCGCAGGGTCCGGTGGATCCCGTGCGGGTCGCGCGAGGCACCGGGGTCGAGGGGGCTCGGCGCGACGACCCGGGCCCCGGGCGGGACGCCGCCGCCGGGCACGGTCCGCACGGGCGCCGCCAGCGGCGCGAGGCCGCCCGGCACCACGGCGCTCACACCCTCGCCCGCCCGGCCGCCGGCCGGGGGCGTCGCGGGTGCCATGGACGGCAGCCGGGTCCAGGGATCCCCGGGCTGCGCCTCCGGCCGGTCGTTCCCTTTGCCTCGGCCCGGCTCGCGGTTCTGCTCGTGGCTCATCGCGCCCCCTGTCGATCGGCGGTGGGTGCCGCGGCCGGAGATCGTGGCGCGCGTCCCCCCAGCCCATCACCGCCCGCGCCGCACCGCCCGCCGCATGCCGCCGAACGGGTGAACGCCGCCGAGGCGGCCGGACGGGGCGGCACGGCTCCACGGGGCCGGGGTGGGCTCCCCCGGAGCTCAGCCCGCGGGCCACTCCTGGCCGGCGGTCACCTCCCGGCGGATGCTCTGCCACTCGGCCTCCCCACCGGGCAGCGGCCAGGCCCAGGTGAGCTGTTGCTTCGTGTTCAGGTCGTGGAGGAGACGGGCCAGCTGCGGGCCGGCGGTGGCGGCGCCGTCGGGGACGGTGGGACCGTGGACGGCGCGGAGCTCCGCGAAGCGTGCCAGTTCGTCCTCGTAGAACTCCGCGGCCTCCTGGGTGCGTGCGGCCAGGTCGTCACGCGGCACCGTGCGCTGCAGCTGCAGCACCGGAGGGTCGACGGATTCGGCGATCGCCGCGGCGAGCCGCGCGTGACCGTCCAGGATCAGATGGCAGTCCAGGCCGCTGACCCACCACAGCAGCACGGGTGGGAGCGTCCCTTCCCGGGCCTGCTTGCGGTACGCCTTGACCCGGCTGTCGTCGGAGGCGGGCATCGGCCGGAGCGGAAGGACCTCCCACGCATGAGAATGGAGGAACCACTCGATGTAGCCGTCCGGATGGCCGTCGACGAGCATCGAGCTCCAGTGCTCGGCGTGCGAGGTGTCGGCGTGGCGCCATCGCGGGAGCGGGCTGTCGCATGAGAGCAGCCATCGGCCCTCGTGCAGCGGACTTCCCTGCGATTCGTCGAGGTACCGGGCGATGTGATGGGCCCACCGTTCCGGGCTGCCCGCCAGGGCGCGCGCCGTATCGGCGCGCAGGGGCGGGACGACGGAGCGGTACGCGTCGGTGCGCCAGAAGTCCACGCCGTCGAGGTGTTCGTCGACGACGGCGAGCAGAACCGGCCGCGCCCGCTGGGAGATCAGCAACTGCTGCCCGGCACTGAACACGCACAGCCCGGGCTGGTCGCGGTCCCGCACGTCGAGTGACAGGCCCGCCCAGGTGCCGTCGCCCCGGGTGACATCGTTCCGCTGCATGCCGAGAGCGTAGAAGGTCGCGCCGCTGGGCTCCGGACGGGGCCTACCCGTGCGACAGCCGGAACGACATCTGGCCGAAGCCGACGACGTCGCCCGACCGTACGACCACCGCTCCGGTGACCCGGCGGCCGTTGACCGTCGTGCCGTTCGTCGAGCCGAGGTCGCGGAGGATCCACATGCCGCTCTGCATCGACAGTTCTGCGTGCAGCCGGGAGGCCGTCTCGTGGCTGAGGCGGAGGCCGTTGACCGGGTCGCGGCCGATGCGCAGGGGGTGCGGGCCGGGCAGGGGCAGCAGGAGTTTCGGCAGGCGCTCCGCGGACCAGGCGCGTCCCAGCTTGACCGTGAACGCGGACATCCGCTCGACCGCGCCCATCACCCGGCGGGTCCAGGTGCCCTCGGTCCTCAGGTCGGCGGTGAGCAGGGCGAGTTCGTCGGGGCGCCGGGCCTGGAGCGCGCGCTCCATCCGGTAGACGAACGTGTCGTGCGAGAGGCGGCCCTGAGCGGCGCCCTCACGGAGCAGCACCAGCGCGCGGTCCCGCTCGGCGTCGGTCAGCCGAGGGGTGTTCGCCGGAAGCTCGAAAGGGGTCGTCACATCTGTGATTGTCCGTCCGTCGGGGCCGCAGTGTCCAGAAGGGCCTCCCGGCGGGGAAACCCCGTACCCCGTCGTCGGTGATCGCTGTTACGGTCTGCCGTCTCCACAGCACGGATCCCCAGGGGGAAACACGACGTGACCACGTCTTCTTCAAGCACCGCCAGCACCACCAGCACCGTCGGAAAGACCAGCACCGCCAGCACCACCGGCGCGCACGATCTCGTCATCCGTCCGCTCGCCGGGCCCGAGGAACTCGACCTGTTCCTCCGCCTCACCTACTCGCTCGACCACGAGCTCGCCGACGACCTCGCCACCGGCCGCCGCGTCCCCGAGTGGATGTGGGTCGCCCTCGACGGCGACCGGCTCCTCGGCCGGCTCTCCTGGTGGACGAACGCGGCCGGCGGCGCCCCGCAGGCGCTCGACTTCTTCGACCTCGCCCCGGAGCTCTCGGAGGCGGAGCGCGCCGAGATCGGCCTGCGGCTCCTGGAGACCGCCACGGCCGCCGTGATCCCGGCGGGCACGCGGCGCCCGGAGTTCGGCCGCTTCATGCCGGCGGACTGGCGTGAGGTGCCGGAGACCCGGTCGCTCCTGGAGTCCGTCTTCGGCGCCCTGGTGGCCACGGGGGCCCGTCCGCTCGTCGAGCGGCTGCGCCTGGAGTGGCGGCCCGGCACTCCCGTGCCGGAGCCGAAGGGACGTCTGGAGTTCCGCCCGGTGCGGGACCGCGAGGACCTCGTCGCGCTGATGACGCCCGTCATGGAGGGCACGCTCGACGCGCACGGGCAGGCCGATCTCGCCTCCGGCCTGTCGGCCCGCGAGGCCGCGGAGCTGCACTACGACGAGGAGTTCGCGCACTACTCCTCGCCGCGGGAGTGGTGGCGGGTTGCCCAGCTGCCGGAGACGGGCGAGCCGGTCGGCTTCGTCGTCCCCGCGCGGAACAACTACCACCACACGATCGCGTACATCGGCGTCCTGCCCGCGCACCGCGGCCACGGCCACATCGACGCCATCCTGGCGGAGGGCACGCGCGTCCTGGCCGCCGCCGACGTCCCCCGGATCCGGGCGGCGACGGACCTGGGCAACGTACCGATGGCGGCGGCGTTCGCCCGTGCGGGCTACATCACCTTCGAGCGGGCCATCAACTACGTGTGGGACACACCGGGCGTGGCGGGTTCCTGACTGCCAGGATGGTCGCGGTAGTCAGTCGTGGAGCGGCTGGTCCGTCGACGAGGGGATTTCCGTGCTCTTCGAGGTGTGGGCGCCGAACGCCCGTGACGGGGTGACGCTGGAGCTGAACGGCTCCGCGCATCCCCTGGAGCGGGACGCGGAGCGCGACGGCTGGTGGACGGGGGTCGTACCCGCGGAGGACGGCGACCGGTACGGCTTCTCGCTCGACGGAGGGCACCTGCTGCCCGACCCGCGCTCCCGCCGCCAGCCCGACGGGCCCGACGGGCTGAGCGCGGTCGTCGACCACTCCGCGTACGCCTGGCGGAACGAGTCCCCGCGGCTGCGGCTCCGCGGCGGCGTCCTGTACGAGCTGCACCTCGGCACCTTCACCCCGGAGGGGACCCTGGACGCGGCGGCGGCGCGCCTCGGGGAGCTCGCGGGCCTCGGCGTCACCCATGTGGAGCTGATGCCGCTGTGTCCGTTCCCCGGGGTGCGGGGCTGGGGGTACGACGGGGTGGCGCCGTGGGCGGTGCACGAGCCGTACGGCGGCCCCGCGGCGCTGAAGCGGTTCGTGGACGCGGCGCACGGGCTCGGCATGGGCGTGGTCCTGGACGTGGTGCACAACCACCTGGGACCCGACGGCAACCATCTCCCGTTCTTCGGCCCGTACTTCACGGAGACCCACCACACGCCGTGGGGCGCGGCGGTGAACCTGGACGCGCCGGGCTCGGACGAGGTCCGGGCGTACTTCCGGGGCAGCGCGCTCGCCTGGCTGCGGGACTACCGGATCGACGGCCTGCGGCTCGACGCCGTGCACGCGCTCGCCGACACCCGGGCGCTGACCTTCCTGGAGGAGCTGTCGGCGGCCGTCGACGAGCTGGCGAAGGAGCAGGGCCGCCCGCACTTCCTGATCGCCGAGTCGGATCTCGCCGACCCGCGCACGACCACCCCGCGCGCGCTCGGCGGCATCGGGATCCACGCCCAGTGGAACGACGACTTCCACCACTCCCTGCACACCGCCCTGACCGGCGAATCCCAGGGCTACTACGCGGACTTCGCGCGCGCCCCGATGGCCGCGCTCGCGAAGACGCTCACCCACGTCTTCTTCCACGACGGCACGTACTCGGCGTTCCGGGGCCGGCGTCACGGGCGTCCGGTGGACCGCGAGCGCACCCCCGCCCACCGCTTCCTCGGGTACGCGCAGACCCACGACCAGATCGGCAACCGGGCCCTGGGCGACCGTCTCTCGGCCTCCCTCTCCCCCGGTCTGCTGGCCTGCGCGGCGACCCTCGTCCTCACCGGCCCCTCGGTGCCGATGCTCTTCATGGGCGAGGAGTGGGGGGCGACCACGCCCTGGCAGTACTTCACCGACCACACCGACCCGGAGCTCGCGGAGGCCGTCCGGCGGGGCAGGCGGCGGGAGTTCGCGGAGCACGGCTGGGACGAGAACGAGGTCCCCGACCCTCAGGAGGCCGCCACCCGTGACCGTTCGGTCCTCGACCGGGCCGAGCGGGAGCGGGACCCGCACAAGCGGCTGCTCGCCTGGTACCGCCAGCTCATCGCGCTGCGCCGCACCCTGCCCGACCTGACGGATCCGGACCTGGCGGGCGTGAAGGTGGCCTTCGACGAGGAGGCCCGCTGGCTGGTCTTCCGGCGCGGGGTCCTGCGGGTGGCGGTCAACCTGGGCGGGGAGCCGGCGGCGATCCCGCTCGGCTCCAACGGCCGCGACCAGGTCCTGGCGTCGTGGGAGCCGGTCGAGACCCCGGCGGTGGACGGGGTCCTGCGGCTCCCCGGCGAGTCGGCGGTCGTCCTGACGGACGGCTGAGCCGCCCCCTGGACGCGACTACTCCACGATCGCCATCTCGTGCGGGGTGTTGTTGAAGCGGCGCCCCGCACCGTCCTCCGTCGCCGTCACGATGTCCTCGATGCGGACGCCGAAGCGGCCCGGCAGATAGACGCCGGGCTCGATGGAGAAGCACATGCCCGGCACGATCGGGAGCTCCTCGCCCTCGATCATGTAGGGCGGTTCGTGGGTGGTGACGCCGATGCCGTGGCCGGTGCGGTGGATGAAGTACTCGCCGTACCCGGCGTCCGTGATGACCTTGCGGGCCGCCCGGTCGACCTCCTGGCAGGCGACCCCGGGCCGTACCGCCTCGAAGCCGGCCTGCTGGGCCTCCCGTACGAGGTCGTGGACGCGCCGCTCCTCGTCGGTGGGTTCGCCGACGTGGACGGTACGGGTGGTGTCGGAGCCGTACCCGTGCTTGAGGCCGCCGAAGTCGAGGACGACCATGTCGCCGCGCTCGATGACCCGGTCACCGGCCTCGTGGTGCGGGTTGGCGCCGTTGGGACCCGAGCCGACGACGGTGAAGTCCACCTGCGAGTGCCCGAAGCGCAGCAGCAGCGCGGCCAGGTCGGCGGCGACGTCGGTCTCCCTGCGGCCGGCGAACCGGACCTCCAGGATCTCGCCGTACGCCCGGTCGGCGGCGGCCCCGGCGGCCGCGATCCGGGCCAGCTCGTGGGCGTCCTTGACGCCGCGGAGCATCGGCAGGGCCTCGGTGAGGGAGACGTAGGAGGTCCCGGGGAGGGCCTTCTGGAGGCCGAGGAGGTGCATGGCCCAGGCGTTGTCGCTGACGCCGAACCTGCCGTCGACGTCGAGGAGCGGCGCGGTGACGGCGTAGGGGTCCTTGCCGTCGGTCCAGTCCCGGAGGGTGAGCGCGGCGGCTCCGGCGGCCTTCTCGGCGTCGGGGGCCTCCAGGGTCGGGACGACGAGGACCGGTTCCTGTCCGGGGGCGATGACGAGGGCGGTGAGCCGCTCGGTGATCGCGGTGGGCTGGTAGCCGGTGAGGTAGACGAGGTCGGGGCCCGGGGCGACGATCACGCCCGCGAGTCCGGCGTCGGCGGCGGACTCGGCGGCGCGTGCCATCCGGGCCCGGTAGTCGTCCGCGGTGAACGGGACGGGGGTCTCGCCGTGCTCCTCGGCCGCTTCGGGGGCGGGGGTGCTCGACATGGGGTCTCCTTCTCGGCTCCGCTGCGTCCTGGACGTACAGCATCCTGCCGGGCGACGCCCGGGGCCGCGACCGCTCAGCGGAGGTCCGGGCCCTGGGCGATGAGCCGCTCCAGGAGTTCCTGGAAGTCGTCGCCGACGACGATCCGCAGGTCCCCCCGTTCCTCGTCGTGCTCGCTGAGCTGGGTGAGGGTGCCGCCGCGCCACCAGAAGACGTACGGGCTGATGGCGCCCGGTGTGTCCTCGTACCCGGAGGCGGCGAAGGAGGCCATCGCGCCGAGGGCCGGGATGATCGAGGTGTCGCGGATGGGGTGGAAGGCGAGCTGGTGCCGGAACGGCATCGCGACCAGGGCGCCGTGCTCGCCGAGCGGCAGCCCGGTGACCCGCCGGGCCACGCCCTCCAGGTCGAGGACGCGGCTCGCGGTGTAGAAGGAGTCGCCGAGGATGAGCTCGAAGCACATGCCGTCGGCGTCGCGGACGGTCTCGTGCTCCTCGACGGGCAGCCCGCGCAGATTGCGCAGGGCCCGGTCGCGCAGCTGGGCGTGGTCGCCGAGCCGTTCGAGCGCGTCGTCGGTGAGCATCATGACGCTCTCGGGCAGGTCGAGGGCGAGGATCTCGTACAGGCCGGGGGCGACGGTCCGCGCGTACCCGAAGGCGGCGGCGTCGATGCCGTCCCCGCTGACGACCCGGGGGTACAGCTGGGAGCGGATCTGCTCGGGCGGCAGGGTGTCGAGCGCGGACGGGCCGTCCATGGCGCGGACGACCAGACCGATGTGGCGGTCGATCATGCCGGGCCAGACGCGGGGGCCGCGCCGGTCCTGGTGGCAGACGGCGGCGAGGTTGCCGAGGCCGAAGCGGCGGCCCTTGTCGTCGACGACATGGTCGGCGTAGACGCTGACCTCCAGGCCGAGCTCGGCGAAGGTCTCCCGGACGCGGCCGCGGAACAGCGCGGCCTCACGCTGTGAGAAGTACGCGAACTCGGGGTCCCTCGGTGCGTCGTCGCCGTCCCGCCTGGGTCCTCGTCGCAGCCACCCCACGCCCGCCCGCCTTCCGTCGCCGTTGCGCACAGGGTAGCGACTGCCGGTGTCAGCTCTGGAGCCGTCGGGTGAACTCGGCCACCGGGCCGGTGGGTTCGGCCCGCGAGCCGGCCGGGAGGAGGAGTTCGGTGCGGTGGACGAGCCGCGGTGCGACCAGGGGGACGGCGACGGCGCCGGAGACGTCCGCCGCGACCGGCGCGGGCAGCAGGGCGAGGCCGTGCCCGGCGGCGGCCAGCGCGGCGAGGGTGCGGGTGTCGGTGCCCTCGTAGCGCAGGGCGGTACGGAAGCCCCGCCCGGCCGGCCCGCCGTGGGCGCCCCGCAGCCCGTCGAGGGGGAGGCCGGCGGCGGGCGCGTCGAGCCAGCGGGCGTCGACCAGGTCGTCGAGGCGGAGCCCGGGGCGTCCGGCGAGAGGATGGGCCGCGGGCAGGACGACGGCGAGCGGTTCCTCGGCGACGCCGGTCGCGGCGAGCGGGGCGACGTCGGGCAGCCGCAGCGGGTCGCTGGGGGCGGCGATGCCGTCGACGAGCCCGGCGTCGGCCTCGCCGGTGGCGACGGCGGCGGGCACCGCCTCTCGGGGCAGGGCCCGCAGGGTGACTCCGGTGGCGGGCAGCGCGGCGAGGGTACGGGCGTGCAGGGCGAGCGGGGAGGCGGCGACGCTCAGGGTGGCGCGGGGCGCGGCCGCGAACCGGTCGAGGTCGGCGCGGGCCGCGTCGAGCCGGAGCAGCAGCGCACCGGCGTGTTCGAGGAGCCGCTCCCCGGCCGGGGTCGGGGCGACCGGCCGGCGGGTGAGCAGCGGCAGCGCGAGGTCGGCCTCCAGGGCGGCGATGTGCTGGGAGACGGCGGACTGGGTGTAGCCGAGTTCGCGGGCGGCCTCGGAGAAGGAGGCGAGCCGGGCGACGGTGACGTACGTACGGAGGAGGTGCGGGTCCATGGGGATACGCGCCGGGCCCGTCAGGATCCGTCGGGGGCGGTGAGGAGGGCCTGCGCGTAGTGGGCGAGGGAGCGGTTGTAGCGGGGCAGCAGGGGTGCGAGGGCGCCGAGGGCGAGGGCGGCGGCCTCGCGGTCGCGGCCGGTGTCGGCGAGGGCGAGGGCGAGGAAGGCGTCGACGGCGCCGGACAGCGCGGTCTCGTCGGCGTCGAGCTCGGCGGCGGGGATCGCGCGCTCGGCGGTGAGGAGTTCGACGCTGCGGTCGGGGCGGCCGAGGTTGCGCAGGCTGCTGGCGAGCTGGATGACGGCCCGCCGTCGGCGGAGTCCGGTGAGGCCCTGGTCGAGGGCCCGCCGGTAGAGGCGCACGGCCTCCTCCGGCTCTCCGGTGGAGTCGTGGGCGGCGCCGCGCTCGAAGAGGGCGGCCGGGTCGTCCTCGGGGCGCTCGGCGGCGAGGGCGGCGACTCGGGCGCGGAAGTCGGCGGGCTCGTACGTGTCGAGCCGCTCCCAGAGGGCGGCGACGCGGTGCTCCCAGTGGGCGTGTTCCTGATCGGTGGTCATACGGCCACCCTATCCAGCCCGGTATAAGCGTTCGTGATGGACAGTGCAGTGATCATCGTTGGACGTGAACGGGCGGCGGCGCCAAGGATGGTCCCCATGAACAGCACGCACACCCTCCCCCACACCCCTCGGATCGCCCTGGTCGGCGACCGCTCCCCGCACGTCCGCTCCCACGTCCGTATCCCGGTCCTCCTCGACGCCCTCGCCGAGCGCGACGGCCTCGCCCTCGACGCGTACTGGATCCCGACCGGGGACGCGGAGACACCCGGCGCGGTGAAGGACTTCGACGCGGTGTGGGTGCTCCCGGGCAGCCCGTACGCGAGCGAGGCGGGGACGCTGGCCGCGATCCGCACGGCCCGCGAGGACGGCATCCCGTTCCTCGGCACCTGCGGCGGCTTCCAGCACGCGCTCCTGGAGTACGCGCGGGACGTCTGCGGCCTGACGAGCGCGGCGCACGCGGAGAACGACCCGTCGGCGGACGTCGGCGACCTGCTGATCGCGCCCCTCGCCTGCTCGCTGGTGGGCCACGAGGGAGTCGTACGGATCACCCCCGGCTCGCTCGCCGAGCAGGCCATCGGCGCGGAGCGGACCACCGAGCACTACCACTGCAACTACGGCCCCGACGGTCGCCATCTGGACACCCTGCGGGCGCATGGCATGCGGTTCACGGGCACGGACGAGGAGGGCGGCATCCGCATCGCCGAACTCCCCTCGCACCCCTTCTTCCTGGCGACCCTCTTCCAGCCGGAACTGGCCGGCGACGGCACCCGCCCGCACCCGCTGATCCGGGCGCTCGCGGCGGCGGCGGCGCGGCACGCGGCGGGCTGACCGGCGGGACCGCCCCTGGGCCCGCTTCAGGCCATCGGCACCACGAGGTGGGCGCGGTCGCGGCCGGGGGCGACCAGGCGGGCGTTCGCCTCGTCCGAGTCCTGGACCCAGCGTTCGGCGCGGGCCCGGTCCTTGCCGAAGCGGACATGGCGCTCGACGAGGCGGGGGACGCGGCGCCGGGCGTCCAGGTCGAGGTACCAGGCCTCGTCGAGGAGCGGCAGGACACCGGCCCAGGCGCCCTCGTCGTGCAGCAGGTAGTTGCCCTCGGTGACGACCAGCGGGATCTCGGGGCCGACGGGTATCGCCCCGGCGATCGGCTCCTCCAGGCCGCGGTCGAAGGCGGGGGCGTAGACCGTGGTGCCGGGGGCGGGGGCGCGCAGCCGGGCGAGGAGCGCGAGGTACCCGGCGGCGTCGAAGGTGTCGGGCGCGCCCTTCCTGCCGGATCGGCCGAGGCGTTCCAGTTCGGCCTGGGCGAGATGGAAGCCGTCCATGGGGACGAGGACGGCGAGCCCGTCGAGGCGGGCGACGAGCCGGGCGGCGAGGGTGGACTTCCCGGCGCCGGGCGCGCCGGCGAGCCCGAGGATGCGGCGGGGCGGGCGGCCGTCCCCGGGGCGCTCGGCGAGGGCCCGCGCCCGAGCGGCGAGGCGGTCGAACTGCTGCGCGTCCATGCGGGGCATTCTCGCACCGGGTGCGGGCGCGGCCCAGTGTGCGCCCGCCGCGGCTTCCCTCCCCCGGCCCCCGCCCCGACCCTCGCCCCCGCCCCGACCCTCGCCCGGCCCTCTCCGGACCCTCGTCCGGACCCTCCCCACGGCAAGGGTCGCGCCCGGGTCGACACGGGTTGACGCGGGTAGATTCCTGCCGCTTCCACGTATTACGTTGGGGTAATGCCGTCCATCGCACTTGTGACCCTTGTCGTCCGTGACTACGACGAGGCCATCGCCTTCTACACCGACGCCCTCGGCTTCGACCTGGTCGAGGACACCGACCGGGGCGGCGGCAACCGGTGGGTCGTCGTCCGCCCGCGCGGCGCGGCCGGGGTCGGCGGCCTCGGGAACGCGGGCCTGCTCCTGGCCCGCGCCAAGAACGACGCCGAGGAGGCCTCCGTCGGCAACCAGACGGGCGGCCGGGTCGGCTTCTTCCTCCACACCGAGGACTTCGCCCGCGACCACGCGCGGATGTCGGAGGCGGGCGTCAAGTTCCTGGAGGAGCCGCGGCACGAGCCCTACGGCTCGGTCGCCGTCTTCGAAGACCTGTACGGCAACCGCTGGGACCTCCTCCAGCCGGCGGACCCGGCCGCGTAGGGGGCCCTACCCCAGCAGGGCGATCAGCTGACCCACCGCGTCCACGACGGGCTGGCCCACGGTGCCGACGGCGGCGGCGATCTGTGCGACCGACGCCAGGACGAGGCCGCGCTGCCGCAGGGCGGCGCGGTCGGGGGTGAGTTCGGGCAGCGCCTCGTCGACGGTCCGCGCCTGCTCCGGGGTGAGGTGGGGCCGCAGGCCCTGGAGGAGGCGGGTGAGTTCGTCGACGGCGGCGCGGAGGCGGTCGTCCGGGGCGCCGCCGACGGTTCCGTAGTTGATGCCGACGTTGCCCTGGCCGTCGTTCATGTTGACCACGGGGCCGTAGTTGTTCGTCGTGTCGCCGCTCACAGGTTGATCCCCCTGTTGTTCCGGCCGCCGTTCATGTTGACGACCGGACCGTAGTTGTTCGTGTTGCTGTTGATCTGCTGCACGACCGTGCTGAACTCGGCGGCCGGGTTGTCGATCGCGCGGGCGATCCGTCCGGCGATGTCCCGCAGTTCGTCCACGCTCGGCAGGGTCACGGCCACGGTGGAACCGCTGGACATCTCGATGTCCAGCACCGGCTTCGGCTTCTCGAACAGCTCCCTGAGGAGGTAGACGGCCAGCACGATCAGGACGATGATCATGACCGGGTTGTTGGCCTCGGCACCGGCCCTGCGGCCGCTCCCCGCATCGACCACGGCGTAGACCACCACGGCCACGGCGAACCACTTGAGGAAGCGCAGGACGGCCGCACCCCGGTCGGGTTGTTTCTTGTAGGCCTCGACGCGGGTGATGTTGTGCAGCGGGAAGGCCGCCGCACCCACCCACAGCATCCGGCGGCTGACCCGGAGGCGCAGGACGCGACCACCACGAAGATCCAGTGGCGGCGAGTCCGGCGGCTCCGGGGGACCGGACGGCGGACCCGGGGGACCGGGCGGCGGTCCCGGCGGCGGCGCGGGCGGCGGACCCGGGGGACCGGACGGCGGACCCGGCGGCAGCGCGGGCGGCGGACCCGGCGGCGGACCTCCTGTGCTTCCTGTGACATCCATACGTCCCCCGTGTTCTCGTCACTCCCACCCGCACCGTGCGGGAGCACCATTAAGCGCCGGGGTCGCGTCGCGAGGCAGACGAGATACGGCCAATTCGCCTTCTCTGGCCGGTAGTTGGCTACCACAGCAAGGGGCGACGCACACCGGCCACCGCCCCCGGGTCCCGGAAATCCGCTGTCGCCTCTCCGCTCCCCCTCCCTACACTCACGTCTCGCGGCGCATCGACCGATGTGCCGCCAGGCGTCCGACCGAGGGGAGACGACCGTGCGTTGCCGTAACGCCGCCGCCGTGTCGTCCGCCCGTGCCCGGTACGACGTGATCCTCGCCTCTCGCTCCGGCCGGTGGCGGCTGCGCGCCCGCCATCGCCGACCCGTGACGTTCCCGCCGTCCCTCTGACGGCCCGCGTACGGGAATCGCGCTGCCCTGTCTTCATCCAGCAGCAGCGAAAGGCACGACACCGTGCGTACCCACCTCATCGACCGCGTCCGCAACCTCGGCATCCTCGCCCACGTCGACGCCGGCAAGACCACCGTCACCGAGCGGTTCCTGTACCTCACGGGCGCCACCCACAAGCGCGGCGAGGTCCACGACGGCACCACCGTCACCGACTTCGACCCGCAGGAGCGCGACCGCGGCATCACGATCTTCGCCGCGGCCGTCAGCTGCGACTGGGCCGGACACCGGATCAACCTCATCGACACCCCGGGGCACGTCGACTTCTCCGACGAGGTCGAGCGCTCGCTGCGCGTCCTCGACGGTGCCGTCGCCGTCTTCGACGCCGTCGCGGGCGTCGAGCCGCAGAGCGAGACCGTGTGGCGGCAGGCCGACCGGCACGGCGTCCCGCGCATCGCGTTCGTCAACAAGCTGGACCGCGCGGGCGCGGAGCTCGACACCGCCGTGGAGTCGATCCGTACCCGTCTCGGCACCGTCCCGCTGCCCGTCCAGCTGCCCATCGGGCGCGAGGACGGCTTCACCGGCGTCGTGGACCTGGTCGGGATGCGGGCGTACGTGTGGGCCGACGGCGCCGACACGTACACCGACGAACCGATCCCCGACGAGCTCGGGGACGAGGCCCGGCACCGCAGGCGAGGCCTTGAGGAGACCGTGGCGGAGCTGCATCCGGGCGCCCTTGAGGAGTTCTGCGGCGAGGGCACGCTCTCGGCGGAGACCCTCACGGGCGCGCTCCGCGACCTCACCCTCACCGGCGAGGCCGTGGTCGTGCTCTGCGGCTCGGCGTACCGCAACCGGGGTGTCGAGCCGCTGCTCGACGCCGTCGTCGCGTACCTCCCGGCGCCGTCGGACATGCCGCCGGTCCGCGGCGAGGTGCCGGCGGACCCGGAGGCGCCGTTCACCGCGCTCGCGTTCAAGGTGAGCGCGACGGCCACCGGCCGGATGACGTACGTCCGCGTCTACGCGGGCACGATCGGAAAGGGGGACACCGTGCTCGACGCCGTCAGCGGCCGCACCGAGCGGATCGCCCGCATCCTGCGGGTCCAGGCCGACCGCGCGACCGAGGTCGACGTGGCGCGCGCCGGGGACATCGTCGCCGTCGTGGGCCCGAAGGGCGCCCGCGCCGGGTCGACCCTGTGCGCCCAGGACGCTCCGATCGTCCTCGAATCGCCGACGACCGCCGACCCGGTGGTCTCGGTCGCGGTCGAGGCGCGCCGGAGCACGGACACCGGCCGCCTGGCGACGGCCCTCGCCCGGCTCTCCGAGGAGGACCCGTCGCTCGTCGTGCGGTCCGACCCGGAGACCGGCCAGACCGTCCTGTCGGGTCTGGGCGAACTACACCTGGAGGTCGCGGTGGAGAAGCTGCGCCGCGACCGGGGCCTTGAGGTCACGGTCGGCCGTCCGCAGGTCGCGTACCGGGAGACGGTGGCGAAGGGCGTCACCGGGCTGCTCCACCGTCATGTCAAACAGGACGGCGGCGCGGGCCAGTTCGCCCATGTCGTCATCGACGTCGCACCGCTCGCGGACACCGAGGACGCGGAGTTCGCGTTCACGTCGACGGTCACGGGCGGCCGGGTCCCGCAGGAGTACGTCCGCGCGGTCGAGGCCGGCTGCCGGGACGCCCTCGTCGAGGGTCCCCTCGGCGGCCACCCGGTGACGGGCGTCCGGGTCACGCTCACGGACGGCGCCACGCATCCGAAGGACTCCTCGGAGATGGCGTTCCGCACGGCGGGCCGGTTCGCGCTGCGCGAGGCGCTCCGCGCGAGTGTGATGACGCTCCTGGAGCCGGTGACCGACGTGACGGTCACCGTCCCCGCGGAGTCCGTCGGCTCGGTCCTCGGCGACCTCGCGGCCCGCCGCGGCCGGGTCACGGACCAGACGACCCGCTCCGGTACGGCGGTGGTGGAGGCGACGGTGCCGCTGGCCGAACTCTTCGGCTACGCGTCCCGCCTGCGCGGCCGCACCCAGGGCCGGGGCACCTTCACGACCCGCCCGGCGGGTTACGCCCCCGCGCCCCGGGGCCGGGCCGACTGAGTGAGGGGTGTCCGGTCCGTGGCGACCCCACGGACCGGACACCCGCTCAGGCTCCGCTCCTCGGCCGGCCCTCGGGAACGGCGCGCCGCTGCCGCGCCAGGTGGACCGCCGACCATACGAACACCAGCAGGAAGAGCACGGCACCGGCGCCGAACATGACGGTGGCCACGGCCGGACCACCGCCACCGACATCGTCCTGAGAGGCGACCACCTGCGGATCGTCCTCCCGGTACCGGACGGTCAGCCGTTCACCGGCCACGTTCTCCCCGTGACCGCTCCCCACCGGAAGGTTCGCCACCACGGTCCGCCCCTCGGCCTCGAACCTGACCTCGCATCCCCCCAGGAAGCATCCCGAGCCGGCCGCGACCAGCGTGGCCTCGGCCTGCCGACCGTCCTGGAGGGAGCGCAGGTGCTGGGCCGCCGGATGCATCACGAGGCCCGACAGGGCCGCCAGCAGCAGTGTGAGCACCAGCGCGAACACGACCGCCACCCGTGGCCCCAGAACTGCCTTGCCCTCGTTCGTCTCGGCGCCCAAGTCGTCCACCCCCTTTGTCGGTTCCTCCCGATCAAGGTACGTCAGGAGCCGAGGTCGAGCTCGGCCCGTACGGTCTTCCGCAGCCGCAGCCCGGGCGCGTACGAGAGGGTCAGCTCGAAGTCCCGCCCGGGGACACGGCCATGGGTGACGGCGTTGGCGGCGAGCTCGGCGACGAGGAGCGCGGCGGCGTCGGAGGATTCGGAGCCGTACGGGATGTTCCAGCGGTCGAGCTGGTGGAGCGAGAGACGACGGGCGAGGCGCGCGCCGCGTGGGGTGGAGCTGAAGCGCTGGGTGAACACACGTACGGTGACGGCGGCTTCGCGGGTCATGGGGGAGGTCATGGGGCCAATGTGGCGCCGCGGGGGGCGGGTTGCCAGGTCAGAAACCCGTACGCTCCGACAGCGTACGGGTTCACGCTCTGGACGGTACCGGTGACTACCCGTGAGCATGGGTGCGTTCAACGCGAGCGCACGGGTGCGGGAGGCGGCCGGGGTGATGGATGAGGTTCCGGACGAGGTCAACGGCGGCAGCGAACCGGAGGCGTCGGACAGCCTGACGGCCTTCGGGGAGGTGGTCAACCTTCCGGAGGCGGGCGGGGCTGACGCAGGAGCGCTTCGCGCCGATGGTGGGGTACTCGGTACCGACGGTCGCCTCGATCGAACAGGGCCGGCGTTTACCGCCGATGGCCTTCGTGAACCGGTCGGAGGAGGTGCTCGACGCGTTCGGGGCGATCAGGGGCGCGGCCAAGCATGTGGCGCGGAAGCCGGGGCTTGCGAAGTGGTTCCGGCAGTGGGCGAAGCTGGAGCTGCAGGCAGCGACGCTCTACACGTACGAGAACCGGCTGGTGCCGGGGCTGCTGCAGACGCCGGCTTATGCGAAGACGCTGTTCGAGAAGCAGGTCCCGGCCTTGGGGGACGAGGAGATCGAGTCGAAGCTCGTCGCACGCGTGGAGCGGAAGAAGCTGCTGACGGACCACCCCCACACGATCTACAGCTTCATCGCGCACGACGCAACATCGATCTCCAGATCATGCCGCAGGCAAGGGGACATCACGCAGGTCTCGACGGTCCGGTGCAGCTCCTGGAGACTGCGGAAAACAAGTGGTACGCCTACTGCGAGGGCCGGCGCGCCGCCCACCTCATCCCCGACCCCAAAGAGGTCGGCATCCTCCAGAAGCGGTATGCCAGGATGCGGGCACAGGGTCTGTCCTTCGAGGAGTCCGTGAGCCTGTTGCGGGAGATGCGAGGAGCAACATGAGCACCACAGACCTGGTCTGGTTCAAGAGCAGCTACAGCGGTGGCGACGGCGACAACTGCGTCGAAGTCGCCCTCGCCTGGCACAAGTCCAGCTATAGCAGCGGCGGCGACGGCGACTGCGTCGAGATCGCCACCTGCCCCTCCACCATTCACGTCCGCGACTCCAAGAACCCCGCCGGCCCCCAGCTCGCCCTCTCCCCTGCCACCTGGACGGAGTTCCTCGCCGAACTGGGCTGAGCCGCGTCTGACAGGATGCGTGTACCGGCCCTCCACCGCACGCGGGGCGGCCGGTGGACGCACGACGCGAGGAGCACGTACCAGATGAGCACAACGCCCGGCGGTTACCTCTCCGGCCTCTTCTCCCTGGACGGCCGCACCGCCCTCGTCACAGGCGGCAGTTCCGGCATCGGGCGCGCCATCGCCGGAGCCCTGGCCCGCGCCGGGGCGAGCGTGGTCGTGATGGCCCGCAAGGAGGCGGAGCTCGTCGCGACCGTCGACGAACTGACCGCCGACGGCTGCCGGGCCGCCTGGGTGAGCGCCGACCTGAGCACCCGCGAGGGGATCAAGGCCGGGGCCGAGCAGGCCGCGGCGGTCTTCGGCGAGCCGGACATCCTCGTGAACTCGGCGGGCATCAACCTGCGTCCGCCGTTCGGCGACCTCTCCGACGAGGTCTGGGACACCACGATGACGGTGAACCTGGAGGCCCCCTTCCTCCTCGGCCGGCGTTTCGGGCCCGGCATGGCCGAGCGCGGCTTCGGGCGGATCATCCACATCACGTCCCAGCAGGCGCACCGCGCGTTCGTGCAGAGCGGTGCGTACGGGGTGTCCAAGGGCGCCGTGGAGTCCCTGGCCCGTTCGCAGGCGGAGGCCTGGTCCCCGTACGGCGTCACCGCGAACACCCTGGTCCCGGGCTTCGTGATGACCCCGCTCAACGAGCGGCTCTCCTCCGACCCGGAGAAGGTGGCCGCGCTGGCGGCGCGCACGATGGTCGGCCGCAACGGTCTCGCCGAGGACTTCGCGGGCGCGGCGGTCTTCCTGGCGAGCGCGTCCTCCGCGTACGTGACGGGCCAGTCCCTGTTCGTGGACGGCGGCTTCTCCGTCCACTGAGCGGCGTGACGGGGCACAGGGAGCTCCTGACGGGCGTGGGCGGTGATGGACTCCCCCCGACCCGTCCGCCGTCTCCGGCGGAACAGCACGACGGCGGCAAGGGAAGCGTCCCTTGCCGCCGTCGCCTTCCCGACAGCTCAGCTCTCGCCGGGCTCCAGCCGCAGCGAGATCGAGTTGATGCAGTACCGCTGGTCGGTCGGGGTGGGGTAGCCCTCACCCTCGAAGACATGGCCCAGGTGGGAGCCGCAGCGGGAGCAGCGGACCTCGGTGCGGACCATGCCGTGCGAGCGGTCCTCGATCAGCTCGACGGCGGAGCTGTCCTTCGGGTCGAAGAAGGACGGCCAGCCGCAGTGCGACTCGAACTTCTCGTTCGACGTGAACAGCTCCGCGCCACAGGCCCGGCAGGAGTACACGCCCTTGGTGGTGGTGTCCGTGTACTCACCCCGGAACGCGGGCTCGGTGCCCGCCTGGCGCAGCACCTGGTACTCCGCCGGGGTCAGCTCCGCACGCCACTGCTCGTCCGGCTTCTCGACGTCGTACGCCATGAGCTCGCTCCCTCTGCTACTTCGACAGGTGGTCCAGGATCAGCGGGCCGAGGTCCGTGACGTCGCCCGCGCCCATGGTGAGAACGAGATCACCGGGTCCGGCCATTCCCGCCACGACCTGCGGCACCGTCGCCTTGTCGTGGACGGGCGTCACGTCGGCGCCGGCCTGGCGCGCGGCGGCGATGATCAGCTCGCTGGTGATGCCCGGGATCGGGTCCTCGCGGGCCGGGTAGATGTCGAGGACGACGGACGCGTCGGCGAGGGCCAGCGCGTCGCCCATCTCCTTGCCCAGCTCCTGGGTGCGGGAGAAGAGGTGAGGCTGGAAGACCACCAGGAGGCGGGAGGCTCCGGCGGCGCCGCGCATGGCCTCCAGGTCGGCGGTCATCTCGGTGGGGTGGTGCGCGTACGAGTCGATGACCTGGACGCCCTTCGCCTCGCCCTTGAGCTGGAGGCGGCGGCCGACGCCGGTGTAGGCGGTGAGGGCCTGGGCGAGCTCGGCCGGGTCGATGCCGACGCGGGCGCCGGCGGCGAGGGCCGCGGCGGCGTTGTGCGCGTAGTGGCGGCCGGGCACGGAGACGGTGAAGGTGTGCTCGGCGCCGTCGAGGGCGACCGTCACCTCGCTCTTCATCCCGTTCGGGACGATCTTCAGGATGCGGGCGTCGGAGTCCTCGGTCTCGCCGACCGTGACGATGTTCAGACCGTCGCGGTCCGCGACGCGGCGGGCCAGCTCGCGGGCGCCCGCGTGCTCGCCGACGACCAGGGTGCCGCCGGGGCGGATCTTGGCCGTGAAGGCCTCGAAGGACTCGTAGATCTCGTCCATGGAGGCGTAGTTCGCGTGGTGGTCCAGCTCGACGTTGAGGACGATCGCGACCTCGGGGTCGTACTTCTGGAAGCTGCGGTCGCTCTCGTCGGCCTCGGCGACGAAGACCTCGCCGTCGCCGTGCAGCGCGTTGGTGCCGGGACCCGCGAGGTCGCCGCCGATGGCGTACGAGGGGTCGAGGCCGAGCTCGGTGAGCGCGACGGCCAGCATGGAGGTGGTGGTCGTCTTGCCGTGCGTACCGGCGACGGCGATCGCGCGCAGGCCGTCCATGAGGGAGGCGAGCGCGTCGGAGCGGTGGACGACGGGGATGCCGAGCTCGGCGGCGCGGGCCAGCTCGGGGTTGTCGGCGCGGATGGCGCTGGAGACGACGACGGCGGAGGCGTCGTCGGCGAGGTGCTCGGCGGCGTGCCCGATGTGCACGGTGGCGCCGAGGGCGCGCAGCGACTGGGCGGTCGCGGAGTCCTTGGCGTCACTGCCGGCGACCTTGGCGCCGCGCTGGGCGAGGATCTTCGCGATGCCCGACATTCCGGCACCGCCGATGCCGATGAAGTGCGGCCGTTCCATGGCGGCAGGGATGGCGGGTGCCATGCGGATCTCTCCCCGGGGTGCGTCGTGCGTGGAAGACCCCAGCCTAGTGGCTCCGGCCGGGTGGGCCCGGCGGGCGGCGGCGGGGCCGGTACGAGGCGGGCCGGCCGTTCCCGGCCCGTGTCCGCGCCCCCTGCACGGGGCGCGGACCGGGACGGCCGTACGGCTACTCGGCCGCTTCCTCGCTGTGGGCGAAGAGCTTGAGGACGGGTACCCCTACCTTGTGGCGGGCCCGGGAGGCCCAGTCACGGTGGAAGAACTCCTCCACGTAGTGCGGGGCGGTCAGCACGATCACCTCGTCCGCCTCCGACTCCTCGACCACCGCCTTCATCTTGGTGAGCGGGTGGTCCTCGACGACCTGGCCGACCGCTTCGCAGCCGGCGTCTCTCAGCGCCTGGAGCGAGTGCTCCAGGGCCAGCTCGGCGGGGCGCCTGGCCTCCTTGCCCTCCGGTTCGTCGCCCTCGCGGGCGGCTTCCTTCAGTTCGCCCATGGCTACGTCGTCGATGGCACGCAGCAGTACATCGGCCTGGTCACCACGCGGCTGCATCAGAACGATGAAGGACACGCCCTCGTCGCCGTGCAGGGTGGTGACGAATTCCACGTCGACGGACGTCAGGGGCTTCTCGATCATCAGAACGCTTGTGAACACCTCAGGAGCCCTTCTGCGGAAACCATCCTTCCCCGTGCCCGCACGGGGTCTGCGACAGTAAGTGTGCCCAGCGGACGGAAAGCGGAACGACAAATTCCGCCGATTGTCAGATCCGACCGTAGCGGGTGAAGAGGAAGCCGTCCTGCTCCAGCAGCGAAGCCACGGCGAAGCGTGTCGGGACGGCCACCGGAGGGCCTCCGGCGATCCGCTGGGCGCCACCCGCCGTCATCGTCGGCGAGACCGTCAGACACAGCTCGTCGAGTGCCTCCGCGGCCACGAACTGGCCGAGCAGCCGGGGCCCGCCCTCGGTCAGCTGCCGCCTGAGCCCGCGCTCCGCGAGCACCGCCTTCGCACGGGCCGGCTCCACCCCGGCACCGTCGCCCGCCACCAGCACCTCGGCGCCCGCCTCCCGCGCCGCCCGCACCCGCTCGACGGGCGCGGCGGCGCCCGTGAGGATCAGGGTCGGCACCAGCGGCCCGGTGAAGAGCGGAAGCGAGAAGTCCAGGCTCAGCGAGGCGCTGACCACGGCGATCACCGGGGCCGGTCCCTGACCGGCGGCGGCGCGGCGGGCCGCGAAGGCCTCACGCGCGCGTGCGGGGCGGTATCCCTCCAGACGTACCGTTTCCGCACCGACGACGACCACGTCGGCGAGGCCCCGCAGGGTGCCGAAGATCCGCATGTCGGCGTCGGAGGAGAGCGGCTGGGAGCGCCCGTCGTGCTGCCCCGCCCCGTCGAGCGAGGAGACCATGTTGGCCCGCAGCCAGGCGCCCTCCCCCTCGGGGAGCTCCGGGTACGCGTAGGCGTCGGCGAGCTCGTCGAGCGACCACTCCCGGTCGGCTCCCGCATCGGTCTCGTGGGCTGTCATGTCCGTCACAGGGAACAGGCGTCGCATCCTTCGAGTCTGACATGGCGCTTACAGTGGGGAACTGTGTCGACCCGTGCCCTCTCCGAAGCCGCATCCACCCCAGCGGCCCCGCTCTCGCTCTGCTCCCGAGAGCCCCACGTCCCCGCCGACCGACTCGTCGCGGAGATGGTGCCGCCACCGCGCTTCGACTCCGTACGGTTCGACACGTACCTCCCGGACCCGAACCAGCCCAGCCAGACGGACGCCGTCAAGGCGCTGAGCTCCTTCGCCGAGGGCCTGGGCGGAGCGCACGCCTCCGGCGCCGGGAAGCGCCGCTGGTTCGCCCGGAAGCCGGCCGCCCCCACCGGGCCGCGCGGGGTCTACCTGGACGGCGGGTACGGCGTCGGCAAGACCCACCTGCTCGCCTCGCTCTGGCACGCGACCCCCGCGGAGCCCGCGCTGAAGGCGTTCGGCACCTTCGTCGAGCTGACCAACCTGGTCGGCGCGCTGGGCTTCCAGCAGACCGTGAAGACCCTCAGCGAGCACCGTCTCCTCTGCATCGACGAGTTCGAGCTCGACGACCCGGGCGACACCGTCCTCGTCTCCAGCCTGCTCGGCAAGCTGGTCGAGTCGGGCGTGGCGCTCGCCGCCACCTCCAACACGCTCCCCGGCAAGCTCGGCGAGGGCCGCTTCGCCGCCGCCGACTTCCTGCGCGAGATCCAGGGCCTCTCGGCCCACTTCCGGCCGCTGCGGATCGACGGCGAGGACTACCGCCACCGCGGTCTGCCCGAGGCTCCGTCCCCGTACTCCGACCAGGTCGTCACGGAGACCGCGTACGCGACGCCGGGCGCCTCCCTCGACGACTTCCCGCACCTGCTCGAACACCTGGCCAGGGTTCACCCCAGCCGGTACGGCGCGCTCACCGACGACCTCACCGCGGTCTGCCTCACCGACGTGCAGCCCGTCCCGGACCAGTCGACGGCTCTGCGGCTCGTCGTCCTGGCCGACCGGCTGTACGACCGCGAGATACCCGTGCTCGCCTCCGGACTGCCCTTCGACCGGCTGTTCAGCGACGAGATGCTGAACGGCGGATACCGCAAGAAGTACTTCCGGGCGATCTCCCGGCTCACCGCGCTCGCCCGCGACGCCAAGGGGCTGGTCGCGCAGTAGGTTGGTGGCCGTACCCGATCGAAAGGGATCCACCATGGCCACCGTGCGTCACGCCCACACCGTCTGGCAGGGCGACCTCCTCAAGGGTTCCGGCGTCGTCACCCTCGACTCCTCCGGTCTCGGCTCGTACGACGTCTCCTGGCCGGCCCGCACCGAGGAGCCCAACGGGAAGACGAGCCCCGAGGAGCTCATCGCGGCCGCGCACTCCTCCTGCTTCTCCATGGCCTTCTCCAACGGCCTGGCCAAGGCGGGCAACCCGCCGACCCGCCTGGAGACCAAGGCCGACGTCACCTTCCAGCCGGGCGAGGGCATCACCGGCATCCACCTCACCGTGCGCGGCGAGGTCCCCGGCCTGGACGCGGACCAGTTCCAGGCGCTGGCCGAGGACGCGAAGAAGAACTGCCCGGTCAGCCAGGCGCTCACCGGCACGACGATCACCCTCACGGCCGAGCTCGCCGGTTCCTGACCCCCGGTCAGAACACACGCCACATGAGGCAGTTGTGGCCCGCATGGTTCACGTGTCACCACAGTGCGTGGTACACACATGCGGGTCACACGTCACATCGCACGCCTGTCCGCCAACAGGAAAGTGGGTTGCCTCATGTCCGCGACTCGACGTCAGATCCTGTCCCGCACCGGCGCCACCGCCGCCGGGATCGCCTTCACCGGCGCCCTCTCCGAACTCTTCGCCGGCAGCGCGAGCGCCGCGCCCGGCGGCCACACGGGACGGGCCGGCTACGGCCCCCTGGTCCCCGACCCCGCGGGCCTGCTCGACCTCCCGGCCGGCTTCCGCTACCAGGTCCTCTCCCGGCAGGGCGATCCGCTCCGCTCCGGCGAGGGTCTCGTCCCCAGCAATCCCGACGGCATGGGCGCCTTCGCCGGCCGTCGCGGCCGGGTGCACCTCGTCCGCAACCACGAGAACCGGGTCACCGGCAAGATCGGCGTCCCGACCGTCCCCGGCCTGACGTACGACCCGGCCGGCAAGGGCGGCTGTACGGCCCTGGAGCTCGACGGCCGGAACAACGTCCTCGGCGAGCGGGTCGCCATCGCCGGTACGGCCGTCAACTGCGCGGGCGGGCCCACCCCCTGGCGCACCTGGCTGACCTGCGAGGAGACCGAGGACAAGGCCGGGACGAACGGCTACACCAAGGACCACGGCTTCATCTTCGAGGTCGACGGAGCCGACCCGCACCGCACCGGAGCCGTCCCGCTCACCGCCATGGGCCGCTTCCAGCACGAGGCGATCGCGATCGACCCGACGAGCGGCATCGTCTACGAGACGGAGGACGCCTTCGATCGCCCCTTCGGCCTCTTCTACCGCTTCCTCCCCCACCGGCCGCTCGGCGGCACGGGCTCGCTGCGCGCGGGCGGCGCCCTGGAGGCCATGCGGGTCCCGGGCGTCGCCGACCTCTCCGTGATCCAGGAGGCCGGCACCCGCTTCGAGGGGATCGAGTGGGTCCCCGTCCCGGACCCGCAGGCGGCGGAGACCCCTATCAGATTCCAGGACTTCGGTCCCCGGGGCATCACGCACGCCCAGAAGCTGGAGGGCTGCTACTGGGGCGGCCGGGCCGTGTACTTCGTGTCCTCCTTCGCCCGCGTGAAGGACGGTTCCGGCGCGACGCACTTCGGCCAGGTCTGGAAGTACGAGCCGCACCGGCGCCGGCTCACCCTCGTCGTCGTCTTCGGACCGGACACCGACATCCAGCTCCCCGGCGAGTCACCGGACAACATCTGTCTGGCGCCGAGCGGGGGCCTGATGGTCTGCGAGGACGGCGAGGGGGCGCAGCACGTCTTCGGGGTGAGCGAGCGGGGCGAGGTGTACGCGCTCGCCCGGGGCGCGCAGAACATCGGCACGCCCGAGGCGCCGGAGTGGGGCGAGTTCGCGGGCGTCACGTTCTCCCCGGACCGGGGAACCATGTACGTCAACTGCTACACCCCGGGGACGACGTTCGCGGTGACCGGCCCCTGGTGCTGAGCTGAGGGTGGCGCCCGGTCGCGCGCACTCGCGGGCGGCCGGGTTCCGTCGCAGGATCGGGGAGGACGGACGGGCGGTGCGGCGGAAGGGGCACGAGGTGGCGAAGAAGGACGGGAAGACGGAAGGCCGGAAAGACAGCGGGAAGGACGGCGGGCAGGACGGCAGGAAGAAGGGCGGGAAGGACGCCGGGAGGAAGCACAAGCGCACCTCCGGGCCCACTCCCCTGCGGGAGCTGCTCCGCGTCCCCGAGGGCGAGCGCGTCGGCCTCGCCGCGTACGACGCCTCCGCGACCCCGGGCGGCCCCGCCGACAAGGCGGCCGGTCTCGCCGCCACCGCCGCCCTCGCGCCGCGCCTCGCGGACCTGCAGGAACGCCTGTATGCGGCGAGCACGGCCGGTGACCGCCGGCGGGTGCTCCTGGTCCTCCAGGGAATGGACACCAGCGGCAAGGGCGGCACGGTCAAGCACGTCATCGGCCTGTTCAACCCGTCCGGCTGCCGCATCCGTGCCTTCAAGGCCCCGACGCAGGAGGAGCGGAACCACCCGTTCCTCTGGCGGATCATGAAGGCTCTCCCCGAGCCGGGCGAGATCGGCATCTTCGACCGCTCGCACTACGAGGACGTCCTCATCGCCCGGGTGAGGGAGCTGGTCCCGCGCGGGCAGCTCGAACGCCGCTACGACCAGATCAACCGCTTCGAGAAGTCCCTCGCCGAGGACGGCGTGACGGTCGTCAAGGTCTTCCTGCACATCTCGTACGAGGAACAGCGCAGCCGCCTGCTGGAGCGTCTGGACAACCCGGAGAAGCACTGGAAGTTCAACGCGGGCGACATCGAGGAACGCGGCAAGTGGCCGGCGTACCAGGAGGCGTACGAGATCGCCCTGGAACGCTGCACGACGGACGAGGCCCCCTGGTACCTGGTCCCGGCGGACCGCAAGTGGTACCGGAACTGGGCGATCAGCACGCTCCTCCTCGAACACCTGGAGGCGCTGGACCCGAAGTACCCGCCGGGCGACTTCGACGTGGACGAGAGCCGGCGGCGGCTACTGGCCACGTGAGTGGCGGCGCCAGCCGCCGACGGCATCCCTCAGCGCCGTGGACGCGTGGAGGTCGAGCAGGCCCAGCCGCCCCTGCCGCGCCATCGTGGTGAAGAGCCGGTACAGGAGCGTCGAGTCGTGCAGGTGGTTGAGCCACACGGCGAAGGTGGTCATGAGCCTCGTGTCGTCCAGCCAGGTCACCAGATCGAACAGGGCCTCGATCTGCGCGTCCTCCAGCTCCTGGACGACGACGCCGAGCCGCACGTCGTCGGGTTCGGGCCCCTTGCCGTCCGGCAGGGCGGCGGCGAGCACGAGAGCCGCCACGTCGTGCCGGCCGGCCCCCACGAGGCCGATCGAGACCCTCAGCCCGAACCGGTCTCCCCGGCGCCTCCGGGCCAGGGTCTCCGCCACGCGCCGCAGCCGCGTCGGCGCCGAGGTGCCGGAGAGCGCGGCCGTGACGAGGTCGACGGCCTGCGCGTCGCTCCGCACGCGGGACACCACCTCGGCGAGGACCCGATCGCTCTCGGAGTCGGAGTGGGTCTCGGTCTTCCGCAGCCCCTGGAAGACGACGGCCGCGTTGCGAGAGGTGACCCGAGCGGCCACCGCGTTGGTCCACGACTCCTGTATCCGGGACCGCCCCTGCCACGACACCTCGGGGGCGAAGGCCAGCACGTCCTCCAGCGGCCTGAGCCGTGCGACGTCGGCGACGAACGTGACCGCGGGGGTGAGCCCCGCCGTCTCCTTCACCCAGTTCAGCAGCTCGGTCACCTCGTCCAGCGGCCGCGACCACGCCGCCTCCGTCAGGTCGCGGCTCGCCTCGGGGAAGTTCTCCTCCCCCCACAGCTCGGCCAGCTGGTCCTTGAACGCCGCCAGGGGCACGGCTCCGGTGGAGGAGCTCCGCCGCGACAGCTCCTCCTCCAGGCGCAGCACCTGGTCCCGCAGCTCCTCGCCGTGGCGTTCCGCCTCCGCTCGGAGGTGTTCGGCGTCCTCGAGGTCCTGCCGGAGCCGTGCGATCTCCCGCAGCAGGTCGTAGGTGGGGGCGGGGTCCGCGCGCTCGGCGCCCCAGTCCAGGCGGAGCCGCGTGAGGTCGTCGGCGAGGCGGCGGACCTCGCCCTCCTTCACCTCCAGGAGGGTCTGCAGCGCCTCGATGTTGCGCTCCGCGCGCCGGGTGTCCCGGCGTGAGCGGGCCAGTTCCCCCCGCAGGCTCTCCAGCTGGAACTCGTCCGGGTTGCAGACGCGCAGCGCCTCCAGGCGCCGGCTCCTGAGTGCCTCCTTCGCCTCCGCCCTGAGGGGCGCTCCGAGGTGCTCCTCGACCTCGCTCACCAGCCGGTCGACGAACTCCTGGGGCGCGAGCCGGCGGCCGCTCAGGTAGCGGGAGACGGCGGACTTGTCGAGGTGGACGCGGTGGGCGTACTGGGTCTGGGTGACGCCCAGGCGTCTGAAGAGCTCCGTCAACACGGTGCCGAGGGCAGCAACCTCGGCGACCCCGCCGCGCTCGATCTCCGACGAACTCCCCTGCGTACGGGCGACTTCGGTCATCGCACACCTCCCCCTGGGCGTTGCCGCGACACCGGCAACAGTTGCGGCTTTCGCAACGTACCGGACGGGTCCGACGGTGGGGGCTCGCTCATCCGAAACCCCACACGACCCAAGGAACCCGATGCGTACTCTTCGCTGGGGCCAGCGCGCCCTCATCGTTCTCGTGGCGACCCTTCCCCTGCTGCTCGTGACGCTCGCCTTCGTGCCCGCCCTGCTCGTCCTGCCCTTCCGGCGGGAGCGGGCCGCGCACGTCGGCGCGATGGTGCGTCAGCTCAGTGCGTGGACTCGGGTGCTGCTGCTGTCGAGTCGCGAGCGTGAGAACACTTTGATCAGTTAACTTCCGATCGTGAACACTTCTGTACGAAACCTGGCGGCGCTCGGTCTTCTGGGCGCCGCCCTCGTCGGCTGTGGCCGGGAAGCCGTCGACACGCCCCCGGCCCCGCAGGCGAAGGAACCGGCCGCCACCACCAGCCCCTCGCCCCGGGCGAGCGCCGCGGCGGCCGGCCCCAAGCCCGCGCGCGTCCCCGCCGCACCGCCCACCATGGCTCCGGGACCCGGCGGCCTCACCCCCGTGTACTCGCACCGGGCGAAGAGCACGGGGAAGGCCGCGGAGAAGGTCGTCGCGCTCACCTTCGACGCCGACATGACGGCCGATCAGGGGCCGCGGGCCGCGCAGGGCGAGCGTTTCGACAATCCGCAGCTCATCGAGACCCTGCGCCGGCTCAAGGTGGACGCGACCGTGTTCATGACGGGCCGCTGGGCGGAGGAGTACCCGGACCAGGCGAAGTCCATCGGCCGCGACCCGCGCTTCGAGATCGCGAACCACTCCTACAGCCACTACGCCTTCGCGTCCCCCTGCTACGGCCTCCCGACTGTCGCCAAGCCCGACATGGCGGACGACGTCCAGCGGGCCTTCGACGCGTTCCGCGACGCCGGGGCGGTCAACGTCGTCCCGTACTTCCGCTTCCCCGGCGGCTGCTACGACGACGCGGCCCTCCACGCGCTCGCCCCGGCCGGGGTGACGGCGGTCCAGTGGGACGTGGTCAGCGGCGACGCCTTCGCACAGGACGCGGACGCGGTGGCCGAGCAGGTCCTCGACGGGGTGAAGCCGGGCTCCCTGGTGGTCATGCACTGCACGCGCAGCGCGGCCCCGGTCACGGAGCAGGCGATCCAGCGCATCGTCCCGGAACTCCGGGCCCGCGGCTACCGCTTCGTGAAGGTCTCGGAGCTGATGCGCGGCTGAGCCGACGAGCCGCTCGGCGGATGCGCGGCTGGGCGAAGGAGCGGCCCCCTAGCCCGAGCAGGCCGTGCGCTCCGCCTCCCGCCATTCGCAGACCGGGCACAGGGTGATGCCCTTCGTGGACTCCGGGTACTCGGTCGGCTCCTGGCACAGGACGCAGGCGGCGAAGGGCCCCTCGGCCGCCGGTTCGGGCCTCGGGCCGGGCTCCGGGGTGGCGCAGTACGACGTGGACTCGGTGGACTCGGTCGTGTCGTTCATGCCTTCGAGCGTACTCACTCCAGGCGGGCCGTGGCCCCGCACGCGAGAACCGCGCACACCGCCGCGAGGAGGACGGCGCCCCCGCAGGCGAGCCACGGCGGGTCGGCGGTCGCCGTGCGGGCGCCGGTGATCAGGGCCGTCATCGCGTGCTTCGCCGGTGAGCCGGTGGTCACCAGGGCGAGCAGCGAGCCCAGGACCAGGGCCGCGACGGACCAGCCGGGGGCCCGGACGAAGGGGCGGGACGCGAGCGCGCCGACGGCGGCGCCCGTCAGGGCGCAGGCCAGAGCCGCCAGGAGCCCCGTGGTCGCGGCGGCGGGCGCGGTGACACCGCGCCGGTCGCCGGTCGCGGTCACCGCGAGGACCGCGACCGCGCCGACGAGGGCGGGCAGGAGGGTCCCGGTGGCGAGCGTCGCGAGATGCGCGCGGCCCCGGCCGGCCGCCGCCGCGACGACGTTCCGGGCGGCGGACGGCTCCTGTGTGACACAGATCCGTACGCACCAGGCGGTGACGGGGAGCAGCGCGCCGGCGGTGAGGCCGAGCGCGCCGAGGACGGGCTCGCCCGCGTCGACGCCGACGGCGAGGAAGGCCGCGTAGAGGAGGAGCGGGGCGAGCCAGCGCTGCGAGCGGAGCAGCAGGCCGGTCTGGTAGCGCAGGAGCGCCGTCATACGCGTACGCCTTCGGGGCCGAGGTGGTGGATGTGCCAGGAGGCGGCGAGGAGCGCGCTCAGGAGGGCGTCGGAGTGGCCGGCGTCGACGGTGAGGACGGTGGTGCCGTCGCCGTCGGGTCCGGGGGCGACGAGGGGGTGACCGGGAAGTCGCTCCGGGGGCGGGAGGGCGCGCGGGCCGTCGGAGACGGTGATCCGCACGCGCGGCCGCGGCCCGCCGCCCGCGCGCACCGGACCCGGGGCGGGGCCGGCCGGGGGGCCCGGGGCCTCCCTGACCCGTCCCTCCCGCACCTCGTACACCGCGGACGGCTCCCCCTCCAGCCGGCGCGGGTCGTGGTCGACGAAGACGACGGTTCCGCCGCCCGCCCGGCGGGTGCGGACCGCCGCGTCCAGTTCCGCACGCGCGCCCGTGTCGAGGCCGGTCCAGGCCTCGTCGAGGACGAGGAGGGACGGATCGGCGAGGAAGGCCTGGGCCACGGCGACCTTCTGGCTCGTGCCCTTGGAGAGCTCCGCCATGGCCGTACGGGCGTGCTCGCCCGCCCCGAGGCGTTCGAGCCACTCCCTCGCCCTGGCGCGCGCCGCCGCCGTGCCGAGACCCTGGATCCGCCCCAGGTGGACCAGGTAGTCGGTGGCCGTGAAGGGCAGCGCGGCCGGGAAGCGCTCGGGGACGTACGCCGTGCGGGGCGGGCGGCCCGTGACCCGGCCGGTGGTGGGCGCGTCGACGCCGGCGACGAGCCGCAGCAGGGTCGACTTCCCGGTGCCGTTCGTGCCGACGACCCGGACCAGGGCCCCGGCGGGCAGGTCGAGGTCCACCTCGCGCAGGATCCACGCCCCCCGGAGGCCGTGGCGGCGCCCCACCCGCTCCAGCCTCAATTCGAGGTCTTCTGCGGGGTCAGCTCGCTGGGACGGACGACCACGAAACCCTGGCCCTCCAGCTTCAGCTGCACCGCCTCGCCGGAGCCGCCGCGGATCATCGAGCCGACGGACTGCGAGCGGTGGAGCGAGGTGTGCAACTGCTCGCTCCAGCCGACCACGGCGTCGGTGTCGACGAAGACCGGGGCCTGCGGGGTGACGGGGATGACGATCGGGTTGCCCTCGCACATGAGGGCGACCTTGCCGTAGCCGGAGAAGACGGAGTTGAAGAGGCCGCCGCTGGTCATGCCGGCGCCCTTCACGGTCTTGATCTCGTAGTGGAGGGTGGAGTCGAAGCAGAGCACGTTGCGGCCGTTGACCGAGAACGCGTCGCCCTGCTCGATCTCGACGATGAAGCAGTTCTGCGCCTCGTGCGCGAACCACGCCTCGCCCTGGCCGCGGACGGCCATCAGGGCGAGGCCCTCGCCGGTGACGGCCCGCTTGAGCAGGCCGCCGATCCCCTGGCCCTTGCGCTCGAACTGGAGGTTGCCGCGGAAGGCGATCATCGATCCCTGGCGGGCGTGCATCTCACCGTTGACGGTGTATTTGACGGATTTGGCGTTCTGGAGGGTCATCCCCGGAAAATCTGCGGTCTCGGCAAGGTGTTCGCCGGCGAAAAGATCACTCTTCATGAGGGGCATCCTGGCCCGGAACTGCTCGTTCCTCCAAGAAACGCTCGTGACGGCAGTGGCAGACTTGCCCGGTGAGCAGCAATGAGACCGATCTCCGTGATGAGAAGCCCCAGTTCGTCCTGCCGTTGGTCGTACGGATCGAGCGGGACGCGCCGCCGTCCCGTACCGACGCCCTGGAGACCGCCGCGCGCGCCGTCCTGGAGATCCTCACCGACGACCGCTCGCTCGGCGAGGGCCCGTGGGCGCAGGCCATGACCGACTGGCAGGACGCCAGGATCCGCAAGGTGGTGCGCCGGGCGCGCGGCGCGGAGTGGCGGCGCGCGGGCGCGCTCCCGGGGATCACGGTCGACGGCCTGGAGGCGGAGGTACGGGTCTTCCCGCCGGTCCCGCTCGACGGCTGGCCCAAGGAGCTGGCCAAGCTCCAGGTCTCGGGCACCGACCTCGACGACCCGGCCCCGCCCGGCCCCGTACCGGACGGCGCGGTGGTGCTGTGGATCAACCCGGAGCTCGACATGTCGGCGGGCAAGACGATGGCCCAGGCCGGGCACGGGGCCCAGCTGCTGTGGTGGGCGATGGGGGACGCCGAGCGGAAGGCCTGGCACGAGGCGGGCTTCCCGCTCGCGGTGCGCACCGCGTCGGCCGAGGAGTGGCCCGCGCTGACGGCGAGCGGTCTCCCGCTGGTCCGGGACGCGGGCTTCACCGAGATCGCTCCCGGCCCCACCGTGGTGGCCGAGGGAAGCGACCGTTTCGCCCCGGGACTGCGGCTGCCGCGACCCTAGCCGTCACCACCTGGCACCCCCTCCGTTCGCCGTGACCGAACGGAACCTCAAATCAACCTCTGAACGTGACCCTCCTGGGATTCGAACGCCTCCGCCGGGGCCATCACGTGGGTGACTGAGGACCGAAGGAGGGGGACATGACGGAACTCGGCATCGGCATCGGCTGGCGTCCCGAGATCGCTGACGCGGTGGAGGGACTGTCCGGCATCGACTGGGTGGAGGTCGTCGCGGAGAACATCTGCGCCGACCATCTCCCCGACTCCCTGACGCGGCTGCGCGAGCGCGGCGTCACCGTCGTGCCGCACGGCGTCTCGCTGGGGCTCGGGGGCGCGGACCGCCCCGACCCGGCGCGGCTCGCCGCGCTCGGCGAGAAGGCGGTGGCGCTGGGGGCGCCGCTGGTCACGGAACACATCGCGTTCGTCCGGGCCGGGGGCCCGCTCACCGCGACCCCGCAGCTCGAAGCGGGCCATCTGCTTCCCGTCCCCAGGACCTGGGACGCGCTCGACGTGCTCTGCGAGAACGTACGGATCGCGCAGGACGCGCTGCCCGTACCGCTCGCCCTGGAGAACATCGCGGCGCTCGTCTCGTGGCCGGGCGAGGAGATGTCGGAGGGGCGCTTCCTGGCGGAGCTCGTGGAGCGTACGGGGGTACGGCTCCTCATCGACGTCGCCAATCTGCACACCAACCACGTCAACCGCGGCGAGGACCCGGCGCGGGCCCTGTCGGAGCTGCCGGTGGAAGCGATCGCGTACGTGCACGTGGCGGGAGGTGTCGAGCGGGACGGGGTCTGGCACGACACGCACGCGCACCCCGTGCCGGGCGCGGTGCTCGACGTGCTGGCGGACCTCGCCTCGCGGGTCGCGCCGCCTGGCGTGCTGCTGGAGCGGGACGACGACTTTCCCCCCGCGGAGGAGCTGGCCGACGAGCTGCGGGCGATCCGCGGGACGATCACCGTCGTGGACACGCGTTCCTCCGGGGCCGAGGCGGTGCGCACAGCCCACCGGCACGGCGCCCTCTCGTCGAGGCCCGCGCCCCGGGACGCGCTGCTCATCGGCGCCGGGGCCCGGGTTTCCGGTGGGCCGATGCCCAGCGTCATCCCCGTGGTACCCGTGGCCCCCGTACCGGAGACCGCCCCCGCGCCCGCGCCCGGCGCCCGGCAGCGCGTCGCCGTCGCTCAGGCCGCTCTGTTGTCCGCGCTCGTCGCCGGGACCCCCGTGCCCGAGGGGTTCGACAGCCGACGGCTCGGCGTGCAGAGCCGGGCGCTCGCGGCCAAGCGGGCCGGGGTCGTCGCGAAGGTGGCGCCGGAGCTCCCCGAGATCCTGGGCAAGGGCTACCGCCCGGCGTTCCTCGCGTACGCCCGATCCCGGCCCATGACCGGCGGCTACCGCCGCGACGCGCTCGACTTCGCCGAGCACCTCCTCGTCGCCGGGCGGCCGGATGATCCCGCGGCGCGGCGGCGGCTCACGGAGTGGTGGCAGGACCGTTCGGGCAGCCGCCCGCCGAGCCGCGCCACCCGGTTCGTACGGGCCGCCCGGCACGCACTGGTACGGAAGTGAGGTGCTCGTGAACGTCCTGGTCGCGCTCTACCATCTCGCCGGCATCACCGTCATCACGGTGCTCGTCACCCGGGTCGCCCGGACCCGCGGGGGACCCGGCGGACCGGTCCACGACCGGTACGAGGCCGCCTTCCTCAACGGCGGCCCCGCCAGGGTCGTCGACACCGCCCTGAGCGCCCTGCAGGCGGACGGCAGGCTGGCGATCGGCGGCCCCGGCATCGTGGCCGTCGTCCGCCCCGTCGCGTACGACCCGGTGGAGCGCGCCGTGCTCCAGGAGCACGCCGCCGCCCCGCACGGGGCCCTGCACCACCTGCGGATGGCCGTCATGCGGCACCCGGCGGTCCAGGAGATCGGCGACGGGCTCGCGGTGCGCGGGCTCGTCGTCGATCCGGCGACCCGGCGTGCCACGGCCCGGTGGTGCGGCGTGGCCGCCGTCACGACCTTCGTGTTCTTCCCGGTGTCGATCGTCCTCACGGTCGTGGACTTCGCGACCACCCTGGACACCGACTCGGGGATGCCCGTCCCGTTCATCTTCAAGGTGGCGCCGATCCTGATCGCCACCATGGTCACCGCCATCGTCTGCGGGTCGCTCAGCGCCCGGCAGATCACCCCGGCCGGGCGGCGCGCGGCCCTGGCGTACGGGCGGGCCCACGCCCATCTCGCGGACGCCGGCCTGCTGGTGGCCCTGCACGGGCTCCGGGCGCTGCCCGACGCCGTGCTGCGGGAGCAGCTGCTGGCCGCGGCCCGGATCTACGGGCCGCCCCGGCGACGCGGACGCGGCGGCCGGCGTCCCGTGGCGCGGCACCACTACGGCGGTTCGGGCGCGGACGACGACTTCGCGGCGGCCACCGTGTGGTGTGCGGGGACCAGTGCGTGCGGCGGCGGGGGTGGCGCGGGCGGTGGCTCCTGCTCGGGCGGCGGCTCCGGTTCGTCGTGCTCGTCCGGGTCCTGCTCCGGGGGCGGCTCCGGTTGCGGCGGGGGCGGAAGCTCGTGCTCCAGCTCCAGCGGGAGTTCGTGCTCCAGCTCCAGTGGAAGTTCGTGCTCCAGCTCCAGTTCCAGCGGGAGTTCGTGTTCCAGCTCCAGCAGCTGATCACCCGTTCGGGTGGCGGGCCCGCCCCGCCTCCCGTACAACTCGTTCATGGTCTGGGTTCCGTTGCTGCTCGTGGCGTGTGTGGTGGCCGGGGTCGGCTGTGCGCGGCTCTGCCGGGCGACGCTCGCGGCGGCCCTGCCCCCGCGCGCCGAGGCTCCGGAGGGGAGCGCGCCGGAACTCACCGTCGGTGAGGCGGCCTACCTCGCCGGCGGCCCGCTGCGGGTCACCGATCTCACCCTCGTGTCCATGCACCGGGAACGCCGGCTGCTCCTCGCCCGCACCGGCTGGGCGACGGTCCTGGACGCCGGCGCGTGTGCGGCGGACCCGCTGGAGCGGGCCGTGATCGGCGCTCTGGGCCCTCAGGGGCAGGCCCCGATTCCCGCCGTACGTCCGCGGGTCGCCGCCGCCGACTCCGTACACCTGCTCGCGGAGCGGCTCGTCGCACGGGGGCTCGCCGTGTCCGCCGCGGGCCGGCGGGAGGTGTCCGCCGGGCTGCGGGCGGTGCGGGCGGGATTCCTGCTGAGCCTGGCCCTCGGGACGGTGTCCGCGCTGCTCGGGCCGGCCGCCGAACGGGCCGCGGTCCTCGCCGGGTTCGCGCTGCCGCTGCTCGCGTCGGGGCTCTGTCTGCTGATCGGGCGGACCGAGGTGTACCCGTACACCCGCTGGGCATCGCCGGCCGGGCAGCGGCTGCTCGCGGGGCTCTCCCCCGCGGACCCTCTGACGGCCCTCGCGACGCGCGGGCCCGCGGTCCTGGAGCCGGAGCTCCGTGCGGCGCTGCGCGGCGGGGGCTGAGAGCGAAGAAGGTCCCGGAAATGACGCCGGTGCGGCGCGCGTCACGCGCGCCGCACCCGGAGCCGGACCCGGTGTCGCTGGAGCGCCAGGCCATGGTCACGCCTGCCGTCTGATCTTCCGGGTCGAGGGGTGGCGCGCCCGGCCGGGAGCCGGGCCACCACCAGGTCTGCGTACGGCCGTCAGGCCAGGCCCGCCACCAGGTCGGCGACGCTCTTGCGGCGACCGGTGTAGAACGGGACCTCTTCGCGGACGTGCATCCGCGCCTCGGAAGCGCGCAGGTGACGCATGAGGTCCACGATGCGGTGCAGCTCGTCGGCCTCGAAGGCGAGGAGCCACTCGTAGTCGCCGAGGGAGAAGGAGGCGACCGTGTTGGCGCGGACGTCCGGGTAGCCACGGGCCATCTTGCCGTGGTCGGCGAGCATCCGGCGGCGGTCCTCGTCCGGCAGCAGGTACCAGTCGTAGGAGCGCACGAAGGGGTAGACCGAGACGTAGTCGCGCGGGTTCTCGTCGGCCAGGAAGGCCGGGATGTGCGACTTGTTGAACTCGGCGGGGCGGTGCAGCGCCATGTTCGACCAGACCGGCTCCAGAGCGCGGCCCAGGCGGGTGCGGCGGAAGAGGTTGTACGCCTCCTGGAGCTCGTCGCTCGTCTCGGCGTGCCACCAGATCATCACGTCGGCGTCGGCGCGCAGACCGGAGAGGTCGTACGTGCCGCGGACGGTGATGTCCTTCGCCGCGAGCTGGTCGAACAGCTCCTGGACCTCGTCGGCGTAGCCGCCGCGGTCCTCGGGGAGAACGTCGCGCAGCTTGAAGACGGACCACAGGGTGTAGCGGATGACCTCGTTGAGGTCCTTCGCCTTCTTACCGGCGTTCGGGATCTTTTCGGGCGCACTCATACGCCTATTCTCGCCCGTCACAGGGAGTGCCCCGCACCGGGGTCGGCCCTTTTCGACGTGGCGATGATCTCGTCGGCCGCCCGATGGGCCGAGGCGATGCAGGCGGGGATACCGACGCCGTCGTACGCGGCCCCCGCGAGGCGCAGTCCGGGGAGGGCGGCGACGGCCTCGCGGACCCGGGCGACCCGCGCGAGGTGGCCGACCGGATACTGCGGCAGACCGCCGATCCAGCGGGTGACCGTGGTGGCGACGGGCCGGGCGGTGAGCCCGGTGGCGGCGGCGAGGTCCTTGAGGGAGGCGGCGACGAGGTCGGCGTCCTCGCGGTGGATCTGCCCCTCCTCGCCGTGGCGGCCGACGGAGGTCCGCAGCACGAACAGCTCGGGGGCGCCGTCGGTGACCCACCGCCACTTCTGCGAGGAGAAGGTGGAGGCCTTGATCGTGTGGCCGTCGACGGGCGGCACGAGGAACCCCGAGCCCGGCAGGGCGGGCATGCCGGTGCGGCGGAAGGCCAGGGTGACCAGGGCCATGGAGGCGTAGTCGATCGCGTCGAGCCCGGCGGTGGCGGTGGGCGCGTGCGGGGCGAGGAGCGCGGCGGCCGGCCCGGCGGGGGTGGCGAGGACGACGGCGTCGGCGGCGAGGACCCGGTCCCCGCTGACGACCTGCCAGCCGGTGGCCCCGGTGCGGCGGAGCCCGGTCACGGGGGCGTCGGTGAGGATCTCGCCGCCGGCGGCGCGGATCGCGTCGGCGACCGCGCCGGGCAGGGTGCCGACTCCGCCGTCGACGCCGAGGAAGACGGAGCCGCCGAGGCCGGTGGCGGCGCCCGCCGCGTCGGCGGGGACGGCCGCACCGGCCTGCTGGACGGCGCGGACGGCGGCGGTGAGCGTGGGCCGGGTGCGGGCGGCCTCGAAGAGCGCGGGGACGGCGGCCTTCATCGAGATGCGGTAGGCGTCACCGGCGTACACCCCGCCGAGGAGGGGTTCCACGAGCCGGTCGACGACCTCGTGGCCCATGCGGGCGGCGACGTACGCGCCGATGGCGATGTCGTCGCCGATCTCGGTCGGGGGCAGTTCGGCGTCGAGGCCGATCCGGCGCACGCCCTCCGCGGAGAGCAGGCCCTCGACGGCGGCGGGGTCGCCGGGGACGCCCATGACGTGCCCCTTGGGCATGGGGACGAGCTCGCCCCGGGACCAGACGGACGCGGTGGTCGTCCCGGGGGCCTGGAGCCGGTCGCCGAGGCCGACGGCCCGGGCGAGGGCGACGGCCTCGGGGCGGCGGGCGAGCAGCGACTCGGCGCCGAGGTCCACGGGGGCGCCCGCGATCTCCCCGGCGAGGAGCTTGCCGCCGAGCCGCGGGCCCGCTTCGAGGAGGGTCACCCGGTGGCCGGCGAGGACCAGCCGGTGGGCGGCGGCGAGTCCGGCGATACCGCCTCCGGCGACGACGACATGAGGCCCGGCGTGGTGTCCCGTGGTGTCCGCGTTCATGGGACCACTCTCTCAAATCGCCCATCGGCCCCGGTTCCGAGGCTCCCCCTCCCGCCCGCTCCCGTTCCGAGTCCGGACCGTGACCGCATCGCTACCGCCGGAGGGCAACCCGATCGACGGGCTGATACGTCGAACCGGCGACACCTACCACCCCTGGGGGGACTTCGATGCGGAGCTCACGTACGACGGCGAGAACGCGGGCGGCGGCGGGCGGCGTCCTGCTCACCGCGGCGCTGGTGCTGACCGGCTGCGGAGGCGGCGGCACCGACATGGCCGGGGACTCCAAGCGGGACCTGAGCGCGGCGGCGCCCGCGGACGCCAAGGGCTCGGCGGAGCGGGGCGCCGCCGACGGCTACGCGGGACCGGGCGCCGAGAAGGCCCCGTCCGCGCCCTCGAAGGCCCCCGCGCAGCAGCACGTCATCCGTACGGCCTCGCTCTCGGTGGAGGTCGGCGACGTGACGAAGGCCCTGGTCACGGCCCGCGACGTGACGGTCGGCGCGGGCGGGCGCGTCGAGAACGAGTCGACGGAGCGGCTCGACGACGGGTACGTCACCTCGCGCGTCGTGCTGCGGGTGCCGCAGGAGCGGTACGACTCCGTCCTCACCGAACTCGCCGGCACGGGGAAGCTGCTGGCCCGCAAGGCCGACGCCAAGGACGTCACCGAGCAGGTGGTGGACGTGGAGAGCCGGATCGCCACCCAGCGCGCGAGCGTGGCGCGGGTGCGGGCCCTGATGGAGCGGGCCGAGAGGCTGACCGACGTGGTGACCCTGGAGGGCGAACTCAGCCGCCGCCAGGCGGACCTGGAATCGCTGCTGGCCCAGCAGTCCTCCCTGAGGGACAGGACGTCGCTGGCGACGATCACCCTGGAGCTGTCGCAGAAGGAGAAGCCGCGGGCGGCGGAGAACGAGGAGGACGGCCGCCCCGGTTTCGGTGACGCCCTGGGCGGCGGATGGAACGCCCTGGTCGCCGCGGTCTCCTGGGCCGTCGTCGTGCTCGCCGCCCTGGCGCCGTGGCTGGCCGTCGCCCTGATCGCCTACCTCGTGTGGCGCCATGTCGTCCGCCCCCGCCGCGCCGGGCGCGCGGACGCCCGCCCGGCGTCCGTGCCGGAGGCCCCGCCCGCCGTCCCGGCGGCCCGCCGCGGCGCCGCGGGAGCCCCCGTACCCCCGGAGACGCCCGCCGAGTGAGCGCGAAAAATACGCTGTCCCCATGAGCGAACGACTGGTGGTCATCGGTGGTGACGCGGCGGGGATGTCCGCCGCGTCACAGGCGCGCAGGCTCAAGGGGCCGGAGGAGCTGGAGATCGTCGCGTTCGAGCGCGGTCACTTCTCCTCGTACTCGGCCTGCGGCATCCCGTACTGGGTCGGCGGTGACGTCGCCACGCGCGACCAGCTGATCGCGCGCTCCCCCGAGGAACACCGGGCGCGCGCCATCGACCTGCGGATGCGGACGGAGGTGACGGCGATCGACGTGCCCGGTCAGCGGGTCCTCGCACGGGACCTGGAGACCGGTGCGGAGACGTGGACGGGCTTCGACAAGCTGGTGGTCGCGACGGGCGCCCGGCCCAAGCGGCCGGCGCTGCCCGGGATCGACGCGACCGGTGTGCACGGGGTGCAGACCCTGGACGACGGGCAGGCGCTGCTCGACTCGCTCGACGCGACGCCGGGACGGCGGGCGGTCGTGATCGGCGCGGGCTACATCGGCGTGGAGATGGCCGAGGCGCTCCTCAACCGGGGCTACGAGGTGACGGTCCTGCACCGGGGCGAGCAGCCGATGGCGACCCTGGACCCGGACATGGGCCGGCTGGTGCACCGGGCGATGGACGGGCTGGGGATCACGACGGTCGCCTCGGCGGAGGTCACGAAGATCCTCACGGGTGAGGACGGCGGGGTCCGGGCGGTGGCGACGGACGAGGCCGAGTATCCGGCGGACGTCGTCGTCCTGGGCATGGGGGTGGTGCCGGAGACCTCCCTCGCGAGGGCCGCGGGGCTGCCGCTCGGGAACCACGGCGGGCTGCTCACCGATCTGGCGATGCGGGTCCGCGGCCACGAGAACATCTGGGCGGGGGGTGACTGCGTGGAGGTCCTGGACCTGGTCTCGGGCCGCGAGCGGTACGTGCCGCTGGGGACCCACGCGAACAAGCACGGCCAGGTCATCGGGTCGAACGTCGGCGGCGACTACGCGACGTTCCCGGGGGTCGTGGGCACGGCGGTGTCCAAGGTCTGCGACCTGGAGCTGGCCCGGACCGGCCTGCGGGAGAAGGACGCACGGGAGGTGGGGCTGCAGTACGTGACGGTGACCGTGGAGTCGACGAGCCGGGCCGGGTACTACCCGGGGGCCGCGGCGATGACGGTGAAGATGCTGGCCGAGCGGCGCACGGGCCGGCTGCTCGGGACGCAGATCGTGGGCCGGGAGGGCGCGGCGAAGCGGGTGGACATCGCGGCCGTGGCGCTGACGGCGGGGATGACGGTGGAGCGGATGACGGCCCTGGACCTGGGGTACGCGCCGCCGTTCTCGCCGGTGTGGGACCCGGTCCTGATCGCGGCTCGCAAGGCGACGGCGGCGGTCCGCGCGGCGGGCTGAGACGACGACGCCTCCGCCCGGTGGGGCGGAGGCGTCGGCCGTACGGGGGTGACCGTCAGACGGCCGTCCGGGTGTGGACGTACTCGACGAGCCGGGACAGCGCGTCCGGGTCCATCGACGGCATGACGCCGTGGCCCAGGTTGAAGACGTGCCCTTCGAGGTTCTTCGCGGCGGCCAGGACCTCGTCCGTCTTGGCCTCGACCACCTCGCGACCGGCGAACAGCACGGCCGGGTCCAGGTTGCCCTGGAGCGCCTTGCCGGGGCCGACCCGGCGGGCGGCCTCGTCGAGCGGGACGCGCCAGTCGACGCCGACGACGTCCGCGCCGGCCTCGCCCATGAGGCCGAGCAGCTCGCCCGTACCGACGCCGAAGTGGATGCGCGGGACGCCGTACCCGGCGACCGCGTCGAACACCTTCACGGAGGCCGGCATCACCGAGCGCCGGTAGTCGGCCGGGGCGAGGGCGCCGACCCAGGAGTCGAAGAGCTGGACGGCCGAGGCGCCGGCCTCGATCTGGACCTTGAGGAAGGCCGAGGTGATCTCGGCGAGGCGGTCGAGCAGATCGGCCCACAGCTGCGGGTCGCCGTACATCATCGCCTTGGTGCGCTCGTGGCTGCGCGAGGGACCGCCCTCGACGAGGTAGCTCGCGAGAGTGAAAGGCGCGCCCGCGAAGCCGATGAGCGGGGTGTCGCCCAGCTCCTCGGTGAGCATCCCGATGGCCTCGGTGACGTAGTGGACGTCCTCGGGGGTCAGGTCGCGCAGCCGGTCCAGGTCGGCGCGGGTGCGGATCGGGTCGGCGACGACCGGGCCGACGCCGGGCTTGATGTCGAGGTCGAGGCCGATGGCCTTGAGGGGGACGACGATGTCGCTGAAGTAGATCGCGGCGTCGACCTTGTGGCGGCGGACCGGCTGGAGGGTGATCTCGGTGACCAGCTCGGGCCGCATGCAGGATTCGAGCATGGGGATGCCCTCGCGCACCTTCAGGTACTCGGGGAGCGAGCGCCCGGCCTGCCGCATGAACCAGACGGGGGTGTGCGGCACGGGCTCCCGCCGGCATGCCTTGAGGAACGCGGAGTCGTGCGTCCGCGACTGCTGCTTCGTCTGCTGGCCCTGCGGGCGATCGTTGGCACTCACGCCCAGAATCTTCGCATGTGGCGGGAAGCCGCTCGTCCGGGCCGGGTGTCCTCCCTGCACAGAGGCCCCGTTCCGCCTACTCTTCCCCGCATGGCTGCGGCTCAGGGACATTTTTCCGATCATTCCGACGGCGATCGAGGGACGGACGAAACGGCGGACAGTACGGAGGCGAACCCGGTACCCCCCGTGTTCCGCCGGGCGGTGGAGGCGCTGCGCTCGGCGCGGTTGCGGCCCGAGATCGAGATCGACCCCACGAGGCCCCCGCAGCGCCTCGCCCCGTACGCGTACGCGGTCGAGGCGGCCGTCGTGGACGGCGAGGAGGACCTCGCGGACGGGCGGCTCGTGCTGCTGCACGATCCGGACGGCCACGAGGCCTGGAAGGGCACCTTCCGGCTCGTGACCCTGGTCCGGGCGGAGCTGGAGCCGGAGATGGCGGCGGATCCGCTGCTGCCCGAGGTGTGCTGGTCCTGGCTGACCGGGGCCATGGAGGCCCGGGGGCTCGCGTACGGGGAGGCGAGCGGCACGGTCACGATGGCGGGCTCGCACTACTTCGGCGGTCTCGCGGACCGCAGGCCGGCGACGCAGATCGAGATCCGGGCGTCCTGGACGCCACGTGAGGGTCTGGGCGGGGTGCCGGACACCGGGACGCATCTGGCGGCCTGGTGCGATCTGCTGTGCCAGATCGCGGGCCTGCCGCCCGCGCCGGCCGATCCGGCGACGGGCGCGGCGGGGACGGTGTCGGGCGCGGGGATCGTCTCGCTGCCCCAGCGGCGGGGGCCTCAGCAGGTCTGAGGGACGGGATCAAGCCAACCTTCGGAGTGTCCGAACGACGGCCCCGGCACTCCCTCTCAGGGGTGACACGAGGGGGCCCGCTCGTAGGATGATCGATCACGCGTCCGAATTGCCCTAATTGTTACTCACCAAATCGTGATCTTTCCCTAAAGGCGGGCGGCCCAACTGCCGAAGGAACCAGTGACCCCTTCACAGCACGGGTTCGCCCCCGGCTTCTTCCCCGAGCCGGCTCCGTCCCGCACCCTTCCCCCCAGGAGGCCTGGTGTCCGTTCTCCTCGAGCAGCCCGCAAGCCTGGTCGCCTACCGCCCGAACAAGCCGACGGCCATGGTCGTCGTGGCCGACCCGCGCGTCCGCTCCACCGTGACCCGCCACCTGTGGGCCCTCGGAGTACGCGACGTGATCGAGGCTTCTTCCATCGCGGAGGCACGTCCCCGCGTCGGCAACCCGCGCGACATCTGCGTTGCCGACGTCCACCTGCCCGACGGCAGCGGCCTGACCCTGCTGTCCGAGACCCGCGCCGCGGGCTGGCCCAACGGCCTCGCCCTCTCGGCGGCGGACGACATCGGTGCCGTGCGCAACGCCCTGGCGGGCGGCGTGAAGGGCTATGTCGTCACCGGCACCCGTACGAACATCGGCCACCCGACCCGACCCGGCGCCGCCCCCATCGGCGCCGCGGCCGCGCGGCTCGGCCACCGCCGCCCCCCGGGTGCCCCGAGCCACCCGGGCGGCTACCGCGAGCTCTCCGGCCGTGAGGTCGAGGTGCTCCGGCTCGTCGCGGAGGGCCAGTCGAACAAGGCGATCGGCGTCTCCATGGGCCTCTCGGCCCTCACCGTGAAGAGCCACCTCGCCCGGATCGCCCGCAAGCTGGGCACCGGCGACCGCGCCGGCATGGTCGCGGTGGCCCTGCGGACGGGGATCATCCACTGACGGAGCGCTCGACAAGAAGCCGGCGCCTGTCGACGGAACGTTCCGTCGACAGGCGCTTGCCGTTCACCGATACCCTTGACAGGTGACCGACGCCCAAGAGACCGCAGCAGACACAGCACTGCGCACCACCGGGGGCGGCCCCCCGGACGACGATGTCCCTGCGAATGGGCTTCCGATCCCGTTGCTGGAACCCCGCGAGGGGATTCCGCCCGTCGTCGAGACCGAGGACGCCCTCGCCGAGGTGATCGCCGCCTTCGCGGCCGGCCGCGGCCCCGTCGCCGTGGACGCCGAGCGCGCCTCCGGCTACCGGTACGGCCAGCGCGCCTATCTCGTCCAGCTCCGCCGCGAGGGCGCGGGGACCGCGCTCATCGACCCCGTGGGCTGCCCCGACCTCTCCGGACTCGGCGACGCGCTCTCCGGGACCGAGTGGATCCTGCACGCCGCGACCCAAGACCTTCCGTGCCTGCGCGACATAGGCATGCTTCCGACCTCGCTGTTCGACACCGAGCTCGCCGGGCGGCTCGCGGGCTTCCCGCGCGTCGGCCTCGGGGCGATGGTCGAGTCCGTCCTCGGCTACGCCCTGGAGAAGGGCCACTCCGCCGTGGACTGGTCCACCAGGCCGCTGCCCGAGCCCTGGCTGCGGTACGCGGCGCTCGACGTGGAACTCCTCGTCGACCTGCGGGACGCCCTGGAGAAGGAGCTCGACCGGCAGGGCAAGCTCGAATGGGCGCACCAGGAGTTCGACGCGATCGCCTCGGCCCCGCCCGCCCCGCCGCGCAAGGACCCGTGGCGGCGCACCTCCGGGATGCACAAGGTGCGGCGCCGTCGTCAGATGGCGGTCGTACGGGAGCTGTGGACGGCCCGTGACAAGGTCGCCCAGCGGCGGGACGTCTCTCCCGGCAAGGTGCTGAGCGACGCGGCGATCGTGGAGGCGGCGCTCGCGGTGCCGGTGAACGTGACCGCTCTCATGGCGCTGCCCGGCTACGGCCACCGGATGGGCCGCCGTCAGCTGGAGCAGTGGCAGGCGGCCGTCGACCGCGCCCGGGCCCTGCCCGAGAGCGAGCTGCCCCAGCCGGGCCAGCAGGTGGCCGGCCCGCCCCCGCCGCGCGCCTGGGCGGACAAGGACCCGGTCGCGGCGGCCCGCCTCTCGGCGGCGCGCGCGGCGGTCTCGGCCCTCGCGGAGGAACTGAATTTGCCGCAGGAGAACCTGGTCACCCCGGACACGGTCCGCCGCGTCTGCTGGGAGCCGCCGACCCCGGCCGACGCGGACGGCGTCGCCGCCGCCCTGGCGAGCCACGGGGCGCGCCCCTGGCAGGTCGAACTGGTGACCCCGCTCCTGGTGAAGGCGCTGACGGCGACCGCGTGACCCCCCGCTCGGAGAGCCCCTGGACGGTGCGAACCGCCAGGGGCTCCGCCGTGCCTATGGGGCCGGGCTGAGGTTGCCGTCGGTGTCCATGTCGAAGACGCCGTTGGTCTTGCCGTCGACCTTGAGGTGCTTGAGCCAGTGCTTCGAGAGGTTGTGGACGTTCTTGTGCTGCATCTCCCACACCACCGAGTGCCCCGCACAGGCCAGCTTGACCATGAGTTTGTGGGCGCCCGTGACGGCGTCGTAGAGCGCGGGGACGGAGAAGTTGAGTTCCGGGTTCGGGTGGGGCGGTGACGTGTTCACCTGCCGGTCGTACTCCCCGTAGACCATGAGCACGGGAACGCTTCCGCCCAGCACTCCGCCCTGCGCCGCGCGGGTGTTGTTCCATCCCCACCGGACGAAGTTCCTGATCCGGTTGAACCCCGTCGGGGGTCCCCAGGTGCTGCCGACCGGGTCGTTCGCCATGATCGCGTCCCATGCCACGTCGACGATGCCGGGCGCACGCTGCCCCTCGCAGGGCGCCTCCGATTCCCAGTTCGAATCGAAGCCCTCCTTGCCGCCGATGAAGGTCGGAAAGCCCGGCATCGGCAGTGTGGGCGGCGGGTTCGACGTCCCCAGGGGCGGGAAGATCGGTGCGAGCAGGAACAGGCTCGACACCTTGTCGGGGTTGTTGACCGCGTACGGCCCCATGGTGAACGCGGCGGCGGACCAGCCGATGAAGGCGACCTTGTCCACGTCGCACTCGGCGCGGATGAACTCCACGACGGTGTTCAGTTCGTCCCGGTCGCTGTTCGAGTTGGTCAGCTGGAACGGGTAGTTCAGCGGGCCCGGCACGAATCCCGGCGGCCTCGGCGGCAGCAGGGGCTGGTGCGCCGGGTTGACGTTGTGGGGGTCGTCCATCTTGGGACGCGGGGAGCGACCCGACCCCTGGAGGTCCATCATGAAGACGTCGTAGCCGGCTTTCGCCAGCGCCTCGGCCCAGCTGTACGACTCGTACTGGAGGTCGAAGCCGGCCAGCACCGGGACGCTCCGGCCGTGGAGCATGAGGACCGGTGTGCGCGGCCCGCTCTCGGACGTGTTGCGCCGCTCCCGTACGAAGAGCTTGACGGGCGCGCCGGCGTTGGCGGGGACGGTGGACGTGTGGGGGACTTCGTGGTCGGTGGTGACGATCGCCATAGGAGTCCTTTCCATGGGCGGGGGCCGGAGCCTCGTGCCCCGGGCCGGTGCCAGACTCCGCCCGCCGACGGGCGTCCGCGGCGCGACACGGCCGCCGCTCTGAGCCCATCGGGTTGCGGGACCGTCCGAACAGACGGGCGTACGCGGGGGGCGTGCGGTCGGTCCGGTGGCATCCTCGGAGTGTGACCTTCGCCGCTCCCGCCCCAGGGACTGGGCAGCCTGGTTACCCACAAGTAGCATGGGGGAAGCAAGCGCACGCTTAGGCGTGTGCCGCAGCAGTGCCATCCCGCACCCTGGAGGAGAGCCATCGTGCCTCGTACCGTCAGGGACGTCGTCTTCGTCGACGGCGTCCGCACCCCGTTCGGCAAGGCGGGCCCGAAGGGCATCTACCACGAGACCCGCGCCGACGATCTCGTCGTCAAGGCCATCCGGGAGCTGCTGCGCCGCAACCCCGGCCTGGACCCCGCGCAGATCGACGAGGTCGCCATCGCCGCGACCACGCAGATCGGTGACCAGGGTCTGACCCTCGGCCGCACGGCGGGCATCCTCGCCGGGCTGCCGCAGTCGGTGCCGGGCTACTCCATCGACCGCATGTGTGCCGGCGCGCTCACGGCCGTGACGAGTGTCGCCGGTTCGATCGCCTTCGGCGCCTACGACGCCGTCATCGCCGGTGGCGTCGAGCACATGGGCCGCCACCCCATGGGTGAGGGCGTCGACCCGAACCCGCGCTTCGTGTCGGAGAAGCTCGTCGACGAGTCCGCCCTCTTCATGGGCATGACCGCCGAGAACCTGCACGACCGCTATCCGAGCATCACCAAGCAGCGCGCCGACGAGTACGCCGTGCGCTCGCAGGAGAAGGCCGCCAAGGCGTACGCCGACGGCAAGATCCAGCAGGACCTGGTGCCGATCTCGGTCCGCCGCACCGACGCCTCCACCGGTGAGACCGGCTGGGGCCTGGTCACCGCCGACGAGCCGATGCGCCCGGGCACCACCCTGGAGTCGCTGGCCAACCTGAAGACGCCGTTCCGCGTCCACGGCAACGTCACCGCGGGCAACGCGGCCGGTCTCAACGACGGCGCCACCGCCTCGATCATCGCCTCCGAGGACTTCGCCCGCGAGAACGACCTCCCGGTGAAGATGCGCCTCGTCTCGTACGCCTTCGCCGGCGTCGAGCCCGAGGTCATGGGCTACGGCCCGATCCCGGCGACCGAGAAGGCCCTCGCGAAGGCCGGTCTGTCCATCGAGGACATCGACCTCTTCGAGATCAACGAGGCCTTTGCGGTCCAGGTCCTCGCCTTCCTGGAGCACTACGGCATCGCCGACGACGACGCCCGCGTCAACCAGTACGGCGGCGCCATCGCCTACGGTCACCCGCTCGCCTCCTCCGGCGTCCGTCTGATGACGCAGCTGGCCCGCCAGTTCGAGGAGAACCCGCAGGTCCGCTACGGCCTCAACACGATGTGCGTCGGCTTCGGCATGGGCGCCACGGTCATCTGGGAAAACCCCCACTGGGAGGGCAAGTGAGCACCACCGCCGAGCTTCTGAAGGGCGCCGCGGAGCTCTTCCCCGACGAGGTCGTCACGAGCGCCCACGTACGGCACTTCGAACTGCCCGCGGGTGCGGGCCGGTTCGCCCTGATCACGCTGGACAACGGCTTCGACCACACCAAGCCGACCACCTTCGGCCCGCAGTCGCTCGCCAACCTGAACACGGCGATCGACCAGGTCGAGGCCGAGGCCGCGAACGGTGAGATCACCGGCGTCGGCATCACCGGCAAGCCGTTCATCTTCGCCGTCGGCGCCGACCTCAAGGGCGTCGAGCTGCTGAAGAAGCACGACGAGGCGCTCGCCATCGGCAAGGGCGGCCACGACGTCTTCAAGCGGCTGTCCACGCTCGCCGTTCCGACCTTCGCGTACTACAACGGCGCGGCCATGGGCGGCGGCGTCGAGGTCGGTCTGCACTGCACCTACCGCACCGTGTCGAAGGCCCTGCCGGCCTTCTCGCTGCCCGAGGTCTTCCTCGGACTGGTGCCCGGCTGGGGCGGCTGCGCCATCCTGCCGAACCTGATCGGTGCCGAGAAGGCCGTCTCGGTCATCATCGAGAACTCGCTGAACCAGAACCGTCAGCTCAAGGGCAAGCAGGTCTTCGAGCTCGGCATCGCCGACGCGCTGTTCGAGGGCGCCGACTTCCTGGAGCAGTCGCTCATCTGGACGGCGTCCGTCCTCAACGGCTCCGTGACCGTCGAGCGCCCCGCGATCGACCGCGGCGAGGCGTGGGACCAGGCCGTCGCCAAGGGCCGTCTCGTGGCCGACTCCAAGGTCCACGGTGCCGCCCCGGCCGCCTACCGCGCCCTCGACATCATCGAGGCCGCCAAGGACGGCGACCTGCAGAAGGGCTTCGACGCCGAGGACCAGGCCCTCGCGGACCTGATCATGGGCGGCGAGCTCCGCTCCGGCATCTACGCCTTCAACCTGGTGCAGAAGCGCGGCAAGCGCCCCGCCGGCGCCCCGGACAAGTCGCTGGCCCGCCCGGTCACCAAGGTCGGTGTCGTCGGCGCCGGCCTGATGGCCTCCCAGCTCGCCCTGCTGTTCCTGCGCCGCCTCGAGGTGCCGGTCGTCCTGACCGACATCGATCAGGAGCGCGTCGACAAGGGTGTGGGCTACGTCCACGCCGAGATCGAGAAGCTGCTCGGCAAGGGCCGCATCAACCAGGACAAGGCCAACCGTCTCAAGGGCCTGGTCTCCGGTGTCCTGGACAAGGCCGAGGGCTTCGCGGACGCGGACTTCATCATCGAGGCCGTGTTCGAGGAGATGTCCGTCAAGCAGAAGGTGTTCGCGGAGGTCGAGGCGGTCGCCCCGGCGCACGCGATCCTCGCCACCAACACCTCCTCGCTCTCGGTGTCGGAGATGGCCTCCAAGCTCCAGCACCCGGAGCGCGTGGTCGGCTTCCACTTCTTCAACCCGGTCGCGATCCTCCCGCTCCTGGAGATCGTCCGCGGCGAGCAGACGGACGACGCCTCGCTGGCCACCGCGTTCGGTGTCGCCAAGAAGCTGAAGAAGACCGCGGTCCTCACCAAGGACGCCCCGGCGTTCGTCGTGAACCGCATCCTCACCCGCTTCATGGGCGAGATCCAGAACGTCATCGACGAGGGCACGTCGGTCGAGACCGCCGAGAAGGCGATCGAGCCCCTCGGCCTGCCGATGTCGCCGCTGGTCCTCCTGGAGCTCGTCGGCCCGGCCATCGGTCTGCACGTCTCCGAGACCCTGAACCGCTCCTTCCCGGAGCGCTTCACCGTCTCGCCGAACCTCAAGCGCGTCGTCGAGGCCGGCAAGCGCGGCTTCTACGTCTACAACGCCGAGAACGGCTTCAAGCCGGAGCTCGACCCGGAGGTCGCCGCCCTCCTCGTCCAGGGCGAGTCCGTCCTGACCGAGGAGCAGGTCCGCGACCGCGTCCTGGACGCGGTCGCGCAGGAGATCGGCCTGATGCTGGAGGAGGGTGTCGTCGCCGAGGCGCAGGACATCGACCTCTGCCTGATCACCGGCGCGGGCTGGCCCTTCCACCTGGGCGGCATCACGCCGTACCTGGACCGTGAGGGCGTCTCCGAGCGCGTCAACGGCAAGCGTTTCCTCGCGCAGGGCGTGGCGAGCGTCCCGGCGTAACACCCGGCCTCGCGCCCCAGGGCGTACGTGAACGGCCCCGGCACCTTGGAGAAGGTGCCGGGGCCGTTCACGTACGCGCACGTCCGTCGGGCGGGCTCTTCGGGAGCTCCCCTGGCGTGCCGGGGGAGCTCCTCGGGGCGTCACCCTATGGAGCGCCAGCCCTCCAGGAGCAGACCCTCCGCCGAGTCCTTCTGGCGGGTGGTGATCGGGGCGCCGGCGCCGACGCGGGCCATCGCGACGAGGCGCCCGTCGAGCCCGCGGGTGAGGACGGCGGCGAGCGCGCCGTGCCGCTCCCCGGTCTCCGACCACTGGATGCCCTCGGTCTCCTGCTCGCTCGGGTAGGTGGCGAGGGCGAGCCTGCCGTCCGCGGACTGCTGGGCGAGGACCGTGCGGTCGGCGCCGTCGACGAGACATCGGGCGGCGGCGAGCCGTCCGGTGCCGACGGCCTTGCCGAGCACCGTCGGCTCGAGGGAGCGCTCCGGCGACCAGGCGCGGACCTGGCCGTCCTGGTCCAGGTAGAAGAGGGTGACGTGTCCGGAGGGGCCGGTCGTGGCCGCCAGGGTGCCCATGGTCACCGAGGCCGGGAGCAGTTCCTCGCGGATCGGCCGGGCGCCGGACTCGCGCTGGACGTAGCGGACGAGGCCCTTGGCGTGCGAGCTGAACAGCTCGACGAAGCCGGAGCCGTTGGTGATCGCGACCGGCGAGGGGTCGGTCTTCGAACCCATCAGGTCCCACCAGGGGTGCCAGCCGCCGGCGTCCTTCTGGGCCCGCACGCTCAGTCCGCCGCCGCCGTTGCGCATGAAGGCGTACGCGCGGCCCTGGCCGTCCACCGCGACGGCGGGGTTGCCGGTCCACGGCCCCTTGCCGTTGGAGTGCCCGATCGAGCGCCATTCCAGGGCGGGGCGGCCGGTCTGGAACTGGACGCTGTGGACGAGCTCGACGTGTCCCTCCCCCGCGTCGGTGGGCCGCAGGGCGACGAGGTGGACGTAACGGTCGACGCCCTGGCCGACGGCGAGGAAGGGGGTCAGTCCGCCGGCCGGTCCGGGGCCGCCGAGCGAGACGGGTCCGCTCCAGGATCCGTCGGGCTGCTCGGTCCAGCGCACCACCTCTCCGTCCCGGGGCAGGTAGGCGCTGAACCGGCCCTCCGTCCCTCTGGTCAGCCAGGCACCCTGGAGCAGGGGGCCGGTGGAGGAGCCGTGGGAGGGGGCGGCGGGGGCCTGGGATCGATTAGCCATGGGGGGATCCAGCACTCCGGTCGTCGGAAGGAGTTCGGGTACGAGGCGACTGTAGTCGCCCTCCCGAACGGTCCCTTCCGCGCCTGCCGTATCACCGCCTCGCGGCCCGCTCAGTACGTCGCGCGCCGGCCTTCCCGCCCGAGCCGACTGTGACTGCGCCCGTACAGGAAGTACACGACGATGCCGATCACCATCCAGACCGCGAACCGGAACCAGGTCTCGCCGGGCAGATTGAGCATCAGCCAGAGCGAGGCGGCGATGGAGAGGATCGGCAGCACGGGCACCCAGGGGGTGCGGAAGGCGCGCGGCAGGTCGGGGCGGGTGCGGCGGAGCACGATGACGCCGAACGCGACGACGACGAAGGCGAAGAGGGTGCCGATGTTCACCAGGGTCGCGAGTTCGTTGATGCTGGTGAAGCCGGCGACGATGGCGATGATCACACCGAGCAGGATGGTCGGCCGGTACGGGGTCTTGAAGCGCGGGTGCGTCTTGGAGAAGAAGCGCGGCAGGAGGCCGTCGCGGCTCATCGCGAAGAACACCCGGGTCTGGCCGAGCAGCAGGATCAGGCAGACCGTGGTGAGACCGACGGCGGCGCCGAAGCTGATCACGCCCGCGTAGAAGGGATGACCCGCGGCCTTGAAGGCGTCGGCGAGCGGGGCGCTCACGGACAGCTCCGTGTAGTGCTGCATACCGGTGACGACCAGCGCGACGGCCACGTAGAGCACGGTGCAGATGAAGAGCGAGCCCAGGATGCCGCGGGGCATGTCCCGCTGGGGCAGCTTGGTCTCCTCCGCGGCGGTGGCGACCACGTCGAAGCCGATGAAGGCGAAGAAGACGACCGAGGCGGCGGTGAAGATGCCCATGACGCCGAAGTTGGTCGGCTCGTACCCGAAGAGGAGCTGGACGAGCGGGGAGTCCCAGTTGGAACCGCCGCCCTCGGGGGTGACGGCCGGCGGGATGAAGGGGTCGTAGTTGTCACCGACGATGAAGAACAGGCCGGCGACGATCACGATCATCACGACGGTCACCTTGATCGCCACGACGATCGCGGTGATCCGGGCGGAGAGCTTCATGCCGAGGACGAGGACGACGGTCAGCACCAGGACGAGCAGGAAGGCCAGGATGTCGAAGGTGCCGCCCTCGACGTCGGGGCCCTGGAGCGACGCCGGTAGATGCCAGTCGATGTTGTCCATGAGCGAGCGGACGTAGCCCGACCAGCCGACGGCCACCACCGCCGTACCGAGGGCGAACTCCAGGACGAGGTCCCAGCCGATGATCCAGGCGGGCAGCTCGCCGATCGAGGCGTACGCGAAGGTGTACGCCGATCCCGCCACCGGCACCGTCGAGGCGAACTCGGCGTAGCACAGGGCCGCGAGGGCGCACACGATGCCGGCGGCGACGAAGGCGAGGGCCGTGGCCGGGCCCGCGTTCTCCTTGGCGACCTTGCCGGTCAGGACGAAGATGCCGGTGCCGATGATGACGCCGACGCCGAACACCATCAGATCCCATGCGGACAGGGATTTCTTGAGTGCGTGCTCCGGTTCCTCCGTGTCGCGGATCGACTGCTCGATCGTCTTGGTCCGGAAGATGCCGTTGTTGGCGCGTGGCCGCTGGTCCGTACTCACTCGTCGTACCTCCCTGCCATGGGGCTGCCCGCCCTGTGGTCAGAATGCACGCGAAAGGGCCGATCGGCACTCCGAAGAGTGAACCGATCGGCCCTGAGGTGACGCGGGGTGACGGTGGGCGTCAGTCGCGGGCGGGCTCCACGGCCTGCGCGCTGCTTTCGAACCTGCCGTCGAGGCGCGAGACCAATCCGGTGACCTGACGGGCGATGTCCGGGGCGGTCAGACCGATCTCCGCCATGACCTCGCCGCGCGAGGCGTGGTCGAGGAAGCGCGGCGGGATGCCGAAGTCACGCAGCGGCACGTCCACGCCGGCGTCGCGGAGCGCCTGGGCGACGGCCGAGCCGACGCCGCCGACGCGGCTGTTGTCCTCGACGGTGACGACGACCCGGTGGCGCTCGGCGAGCGGGGCGAGGGCCTCGTCGACGGGCTTGACCCAGCGGGGGTCGACGACCGTGGTGGAGATGCCCTGCCGGTCGAGCAGGTCGGCGATCTCCAGGCACATCGGGGCGAGCGCCCCGACGGAGACCAGGAGGACGTCGGGGCGGTCCGAGCCGGGCTCGCGGAGCACGTCCATGCCGCCGACGCGGCGCAGGGCGGGTACGGCGGGGCCGACCGCGCCCTTGGAGAAGCGGACCACGGTGGGGGCGTCGGTGACCTCGACGGCCTCGCGCAGCTGGGCGCGGACCTGGTCGGCGTCGCGCGGGGCGGCGAGCCGCAGGCCGGGGACGACCTGGAGGATCGACATGTCCCACATGCCGTTGTGGGAGGCGCCGTCGGTGCCGGTGACGCCGGCCCGGTCGAGGACGAAGGTGACGCCGCACTTGTGCAGGGCCACGTCCATCAGGACCTGGTCGAAGGCGCGGTTGAGGAAGGTCGCGTAGACCGCGAAGACCGGGTGCAGACCGCCGGTGGCGAGGCCCGCCGCGGAGACCGCGGCGTGCTGCTCGGCGATGCCGACGTCGAAGACCCGCTCGGGGAAGGCCTTGGCGAACTTGTCGAGGCCGACGGGCTGGAGCATGGCCGCCGTGATGGCGACGATGTCCGCGCGCTCCTTGCCGAGCTCGACCATCTCCTGCGCGAAGACACCCGTCCAGTCGGCGCCGGAGGAGGCGATCGGCAGACCGGTGTCGGGGTGGATCTTGCCGACGGCGTGGAAGCGGTCGGCCTCGTCCTGGAGGGCCGGCTGGTAGCCGCGGCCCTTCTCGGTGAGGCAGTGGACGATCACGGGGCCGCCGAAGCGCTTGGCGCGCGTCAGGGCGGACTCCAGCGCCTCGATGTCGTGGCCGTCGATCGGGCCGACGTACTTGAGGCCGAGGTCCTCGAACATGCCCTGCGGGGCGATGAAGTCCTTGAGGCCCTTCTTGGCGCCGTGCAGGGTCTCGTAGAGCGGCTTCCCGACGACCGGGGTGCGCTCCAGGATGTCCTTGCCGCGGGCGAGGAAGCGCTCGTAGCCGTCGGTGGTGCGCAGGGTCGCCAGGTGGTTGGCGAGGCCGCCGATGGTGGGCGCGTAGGAGCGCTCGTTGTCGTTGACGACGATGACGAGCGGGCGGTCCTTGGCGGCGGCGATGTTGTTCAGCGCCTCCCAGGCCATGCCGCCCGTGAGGGCGCCGTCGCCGATGACGGCGACGACGTGGTCGTCCTTCTTGAGGACCTCGTTGGCCTTGGCGAGGCCGTCGGCCCAGCCGAGGACCGTGGAGGCGTGCGAGTTCTCGATGACGTCGTGCTCGGACTCGGCCTGCGAGGGGTAGCCGGAGAGGCCGCCCTTCATCTTGAGCTTCGAGAAGTCCTGGCGGCCCGTGAGCAGCTTGTGGACGTAGCTCTGGTGGCCGGTGTCCCAGAGGACCTTGTCCTTCGGGGAGTCGAACACGCGGTGCAGGGCGATGGTCAGCTCGACCACGCCGAGGTTGGGCCCGAGGTGCCCGCCGGTCTTGGAGACGGCGTCCACGAGGAACGTCCTGATCTCGTCGGCCAGCTGATCCAGCTGTTCCGGGGAGAGCCGGTCCAGATCTCGCGGTCCCCTGATACGGGTCAGCAGAGCCACCCGTGCCTCCTTGCGTTTGAGCTGGTCGAGCTTGCCGATTTGTCGAGTCTAATGTTCCGTCTTGGATCGTGGGCATCGGGCCGGGGGGTGACGCGTCACCCTCACGGCCTACATGTCGCTGATCTGTACGGCTTTGAACGCTGATCCGTACGGCTCCCCGTTGGTCGGGGTACTGCTCCGGACGCAGCAGTGCCCGGCGCCGGTTTCACGGCGCCGGGCGGTGTGGCGAGCGTTACGCGCGCGGGACGGGGTCCCTAGGCACGTCCTGCCGTCTTCTGCGTCTTGCGGGAGACCGAGTCGATGATCACGGCGATGAGCAGGACCGCTCCGGTGATCATGTACTGGATCGCGTTCGAGGACAGGTTCATCTGGTTGAGGCCCTGGACGATCGACTGGATGACCAGGATGCCGAGGAGCGCCGACCAGACCTTGCCGCGTCCGCCGAACAGGGACGTACCGCCGATGACCGCCGCGGCGATGCACATCATCAGCTGGTTGCCGCCGCCGAGGGAGCGGTCGGCGCCGCCGGTCGCGGAGGCGAGGAACAGACCGCCGATGGCGCCCATGGTGCCGGAGATCATGAACACCGAGATCCGGATCCACGAGACGTTGATACCGGCACGGCGGGCGGCCTCGATGCCACCGCCGACGGCGAAGACCTGGCGGCCGTACGTGGTGCGGCGCAGCACGAAGTCGGTGACGAGCAGGATGACCAGGAAGATCACCAGGGAGAGCGGCAGGCCCTGCTCCTGGTTGAAGCCGTACGCGGCGACGAGGACCAGGACCGCGAGGACGGCGGTGCGCAGGATGATCTCGCTCTGCGGGCGGTGCGGCAGCTCGGCGGCCTTGCGGCGGCGGGAGTCGCGCAGCTGGGCGAGGTAGAAGGCGGCGACGACGGCCACGGCGAGGCCGTAGGCGGCGGCGACGTCGGAGAAGTAGTACTTGGTGAGGTCGGCGACGAAGCTGCCGATCGGGGTGGGGATGGTGGACTTGTCGCCCATCACCCAGGTCTGGAGACCGGCCCAGCCGAGGAAGCCCGCGAGGGTGACGACGAAGGCGGGCACGCCGATCTTGGCGAAGACCAGACCGTGGAAGGCGCCGAGCAGGGTGCCGGAGAGGATGCCGAGGAGGATCGCGAGGCCGTCCGGCATGTCGGTGCCGAGGACGCCCCATACCGAGCCGGCCAGACCCGCCACCGAGCCGACGGCGAGGTCGATCTCGCCGAGCAGCAGCACGAAGACGATGCCGACGGCCATGATGCCGGGGCCGACCGCGTACAGCGTGATCTGGTCGAGGTTGTACGAGGTGATGAAGTTGCCGGTGAGCGCCTGGAAGACGATGCCGATGACGATCAGGCCGACGACGACGGGCAGCGAGCCGATCTCACCGGAGCGGATCTTGCGCTTGAACTCCTCGACGTAACCCTTGAAGCCCTGCTCGCGCACGAGGAGGCGGGGGTCGACGGCGGGGATCGCGGCGGCGGCCGGGACCTCGCTCACCGGGGTCGTCTCGTCGGGGGTACGGGGCTCGGGCACCGCTGCCTCTTCGCTCGCGGTGGGAGGGGTGTTGCTCACTTCGCTACCTCCGCGTTGCGGGCCTGACGGCGGGTCACGGCGTTGTCCGTGGCACCGGTGATCGCGGCGATGATCTCTTCGTGCGTGGTGGTGGCGACCGGGAAGGTGCCGTTGTTGCGACCCAGGCGCAGGACGGCCACGGTGTCGGCGACGGCCTTCACATCGGCCATGTTGTGGCTGATGAGGATGACGCCGAGGCCCTGCTCGCGCAGCCGCTCGACCAGGTCGAGGACCTGGGCGGTCTGCTCGACGCCGAGGGCGGCGGTCGGCTCGTCGAGGATCACGATCTTGGGGTCGCCGACCAGGGCGCGCGCGATGGCGACGACCTGGCGCTGACCGCCGGAGAGCGCGGCGACGGGGATGCGGACGCTGGGGATGCGGATCGAGAGCGTGGAGAGCAGGTCCTTGGCCCGCTTCTCCATGGCGACCTCGTCGAGGACGCCGCCCTTCTTGATCTCGCGGCCGAGGAACAGGTTGGCGACGACGTCGAGGTTGTCGCAGAGCGCGAGGTCCTGGTAGACGGTCGCGACACCGAGGTTCTGGGAGTCGTGCGGGCGCTGGATCTCGACCCGCTCGCCCTCCCACTCGATGACGCCCTCGTCGATCGGGTGCACGCCGGCGATCGTCTTGACCAGCGTGGACTTGCCCGCTCCGTTGTCGCCGACGAGCGCGACGACCTCTCCTGCGTGGACTTCGAGATCGACACCGGAGAGGACCTGAACCGCTCCGAACCGCTTGAAGATCCCGCGCAACGCCAGCACGGGCGCCTGCGTCTGGGACACGTGAACCAACTCCTTCGCCGCCCGCGGGCGGCGGCATGTCGCGCCGCCGGTGCAGCGCCAAAGTTCGAGGGGGGGCTGAGCTCGTCCGGCCCCCGGACCGACAGCGGGGTCTGGGTCGGCCGGGGGCCGGACGGGCAGGGGGACGGATCGTGCCGACGGGCACCGGTCGGGTGGCGGGGGAATCACCCTCCGGCCGGGGTTCCACCCTCTGGCGGGGTTTCACCCTCGGCGGGGCTCTTCACCCCGTGGCCGGGGCTTCAGCCTCTGTACGCGGGCCGGTGTCGGGATCCGTGACGCCGGGCCCTCGGGGGCCCGGCGGGCTCGGCTCGGGGCTTACTTGATGCCCAGTTCCGTGCACTTGGCGGCCAGGTCCGAGGTGCAGAGGTCGGCGGCCTTGTAGATGCCGTCCTGGATCACCGTGGACTGGATGTTGGTCTTGTCGACGACGACCGGCGGGAACAGCGTCGACGGCACACCGTCGGTCGCACCCTGGGCGCCGAGCTCCTTGCCCTTGAGCAGGTTCACCGCGAACTTGGCGGCCTCGGGGGCCAGCTGGAGCGGGCTCTTGTAGATGGTGAAGGTCTGCGAACCGGCGATGATGCGCTGGATGCCCGCGACCTCGGCGTCCTGGCCACCGACCGGGATGCCCTTGATGCCGGCGTTCTCCAGGGAGGTGATGACGCCGCCGGCCATGCCGTCGTTGGCCGAGTAGACCGCGCCGATCTTGTCCTTGCCGACCGAGGAGATCGCGGCGGACATCTTCTCGCCGGCGATCTTCGGGTCCCACTCGCCGGAGGCCTCGTAGGCGATCTTGCCGACCTTGCCGTCGAGGGCGGTGTGGGCGCCCTTCTTGAAGAGACCGGCGTTCGGGTCCTTCTCGTCGCCGTTGATCATCACGACGTTGGCGGAGGCGGCCTTGGCGCCGAGGGCGGCGAGGAGCGCCTGGCCCTGGAGCTCGCCGACCTTGTTGTTGTCGTGGCTGACGTAGGCGTCAGCGCCCTTGACGGCACGGTCGTACGCGACGACCTTGACGCCCTTGGCCTTGGCCTCGGTGACCCAGCCCTCGGCCTTCGTGGCGTCGACCGGGTCGAGCGCGATGACCTTGATGCCGTCGGCGATCAGCTGGTCGAACTGCTGCTTCTGCTTGACGACGTCGGAGACCGCGTTGTTGTACACGACCTCGCAGTCGCCGCACGCGGCCTTGACGGCCTTCTCGAACTGGGGCTTGTCCAGAGCCTCGTAGCGCGAGGTCTTGTTCTCCGGAAGGAGCAGGCCGATCTTGGTCGAGCTGCCCTTGTCACCGCTGTCGTCGCCGCCGGCCTGGCCACAGGCGGCGAGCGAGAGGGCCATCGACACCGCGGCCGTGGCTATGACGGCGCGACGCGTCACTGCGTTCATTGGGGTTGCCTCCCTGACGAGGCCGCGACGTTGCGGCCGAGGTGGCACGAAGTCAACTCGGCCGTCACACCGACGTCAAGAAGTAAATCCTTAACGAGATGACAACGGTGGTGTTCGTTATCTAAGTGAACGCAAGGCGTGAGACCGGAGCGGCCGTCGGCAGGGCACTCTCCAACAGGGTCGAATCGCCCATTTCGCTCAGCACGAGGGCCAGTGCGCCGAGCACCTCCGCACGGCCTCCCAGGGCCCCCTGGGCCAGCGAGAGCTGCCGGGCGGCACTGGGGATCGCGTACCGCGAGACGGAGTCCCTGATGGGCGCCAGGACCAGCTCCCCGGCCTCCGCCAGGTCGCCGCCGAGCACCACCCGGCTCGGGTTCAGAAGATTGCAGAGGTTGGCGATGCCGCTGCCGATGTGCCGCCCCACGTCGGCGATCACCCGTCGGCAGCCGGGGTCGCCCTCGCGGGCCAGCTGGACGACCCGCTCCATGGTCAGATCGGGGCCGTGGCTGGGCTGGAGCAGCGGCAGCACGTACCGGGCGGCCGTGAAGGTCTCCAGGCAGCCGCGGTTGCCGCAGCGGCAGACCGGGCCCGACTCGTCGAGCGTGATGTGCCCGATCTCGCCCGCGGTGCCGCCGGGGCCCCGGTAGACCCGCCCGTCGATGACGAGGCCGGCGCCGACGCCGCTGGCCACCTTGATGTACGCCAGGTCCTTGACGCCCCGCCCGCTGCCCCAGACCAGCTCGCCGAGCGCACCGAGGTTGGCGTCGTTGTCGACGTGCACGGGGACGCCCAGGCGGCCGGAGAGCTCCTCCGCGGGGTTGATCCCGCTCCAGCCCGGCAGGATCGACGTCGAGCCGAGGGTCCCGGAGGAGACGTCGATGGGGCCGGGCACACCGAGCCCGACGCCGATGACCTTGTCCCGGCCGATCCCGGTGGCCTCGATCAGCCGGTTGACCAGCCGCTCCGCCCGGTCGAAGCCCTCCGCGGCGGAGGCGTCCACGTCGAGCGGCTCCGCCTCCTCGGCGAGCACCTGGTGGGCGAGGTTGCCGACGGCGACCCGGAGGTGGGTGTGGCCGAAGTCCACGCCGATCACGATGCCGGCGTCACCCGAGAGCGAGACGCTGCGGGCCCGGCGGCCGCCCGCCGAGGTGGGCGTGACGTCGACGGTGCCGCCGTCCTTCAGCTCCCGGACGATGTTGGAGACCGTCGCGGCGGACAGTCCCGTCGCCCGGGCGATCTCCGCCTGGGTGAGCGAGCCGGCCATGCGCACCGCCCGGACGACCCGTTCGAGATTGGCCCTGTGCAGAGACGTCTGCGACCCCGGAGTCTCCATCGACTCACTCACTCCCACCGTTTTCTCCAACATGTGAACTCTAAGGGGACGCTTTCGGCTTGCTCCCCGTCAAGACCTTGAGTGGCGGAGGGTCTGTGTCACACGACGCGCGGGGCCCCCGGCGCGGGTGCGCCGGGGGCCCTGGAGAACGCGGGAGCGGGGTTACTTCACGGCGCCGGCGGTCAGTCCGGCCACCACCTGCCGCTGGAAGATGATGTACGCGGCGAGCACCGGGAGCATCGCCATCACCAGACCGGCGAAGAGGCCTGACCAGTCACCCTTGTAGCCCTGGCTCGTGGCGAGCTGGACCAGGCCCTGGGAGAGCACCTTCTGGTCCTGCTCGGTGTTGAGCACCGTGGGCAGCAGGTACTGGTTCCACTGGCCGAGGAAGTTGAAGATGCCGACACTGATGAGGCCCGGCTTCGCCATCGGCAGCATCACCTGGAAGAAGGTCCTGGTGTGCGACGCGCCGTCCACGAAGGCCGCTTCCGCCACCGAGGTGGGCAGCGTGCGGAAGAAGGCCGTGAGGAAGAAGACGGTGAAGGGCAGCGAGTACGCGATGTAGACGAGGATCAGGCCGTGCGGGGTGTTGAGCAGGGCCATGTTCTGCATCACGTAGAAGAGCGGCACGAGCGCCAGGATGATCGGGAAGCTCATTCCTCCGATGAAGAGGAAGTAGATGAAGCGGTTCCCGGGGAAGTCGAAGCGGGCCAGTACGTACGCCGCCATCGAGCCGAAGAGCAGCGTGCCGATGAGCGAGCCGCCGACGACCACGATCGTGTTCATGAAGTAGTCGCTCATGTGCGCCTGGGACCAGGCGCGCGACCAGTTCTCGAAGTGCAGGCCGTCGGGCAGCGACCACGGGGAGGTGAAGATCGCCCGGTCGGTCTTGAACGAGGTCATGACCGCCCAGAGCAGCGGCATGACGACCATGATCGCCCAGATGATCAGGACGCCGTGCGAGAAGACGTTGAGGACCGCGCCCTCGCTCCTGGACTCCTTGCGGGGCGTGGGCGCCACCGTCTTGGTGACCACCGGGCCCGAGCCCCCCGAGGGGCCCGGGGTCTCGACGCCGGGGGTGGCAGTGTCGGTCGTCTTCATCAGAACTCCAGCCGCTCGCGCCGGCCCAGCTTCATCACGATGGCCGCGAAGGCCAGGGTGACGAGAAGGAGCGCGACACCGATGGTCGTTGCGTAGGCGGCCTGACCGTCCCGGAACGCCTTCTGGTACACGTACAGCGGAAGGACGACGGTGGAGTAGTCGGGCCCGCCGCCGTTGGGGCCGACGGTCATGATCTGGACGACGGCGAAGGACTCCGCGCCGAGCGCCAGGATGCCCATGTAGATCCAGCCGGACTGCACGGTGTCCCAGAGCAGCGGCAGCGTGATCTTGAAGAAGGTCGTGAAGCGGTTGGCGCCGTCGAGCAGCGCGGCCTCGTAGAAGTCCCTCGGAATGGACGCCATGCCGGCCGAGAAGAGGACGACGAAGAAGCCGACCGTGGACCAGACGAGAACCGCCATCACACAGATGAGGGCGAGTTTCGGGTCGCCCAGCCAGTCCGGCTGAATGCTGCCGAGGCCCACGAGCTTCAGAGCGGAATTGATGGCTCCGCTGTTCGGGTTGTAGGCGAACTGGAAGAGCAGCGCGACGATGGCGATCGACAGCACCTGCGGGAAGAAGTACACAATCTTGTAGAAGGCTGATCCGCGCACGCCGGCGATGGCCGCTCCGCGGCGGCGCCGGCCGCCGACATTGAGCATGAACGCGAAGAACAGCGCGAGCCCGACGGTCACCAGCGGCAGCACCACCGCGAGGGTCAGACTGTGCTGGAGCGATTTCCAGAAGATCTCGTCGTCCAGCATTCTGCTGTAGTTGTCGAATCCGACGAAGCCGAATTCGGGGCTCAGTCCGCTCCAGTCCGTGAGCGAGTAGTAGATGGACTGGATGAACGGCCAGATGACGAAGAGCGCGTAGAGCGCGAGGGGTGCCGCCAGGAACCCCACGATGAAACGGTACTTGCCGTGCTGCATTCCTACCGACCCCGATCTTCCCGCGGAGGCGCGCCGCGGGTGCCGCGCGCGAAGGGGCCGGGGCCCGCTCCCGGTCGGCGGGAAGGGGCCCCGGCACTGCTCACTGGTGCTTGTAGTGCTTGATCGAGGAGTCCTTGGCCGCCTCGTCGGCGAACTTCTGGATCTTCTTGATCGTCTCGGCCGGGGTCGCGCGGCCGGCCATCATCTCGCCGATGCCCGCGACACCGATCTTCTCCTTCTGGAGCGCGACGTACCAGTCCTGGAGGCGCGGGTTGACGACGTTCTCGCCGGCCTTCTTCAGGGCCGCGACGCCGGACTTGAGGCCCGGCGTCAGCTCGATGCCGTCGGTGCCGCCGTTGAAGGCGGAGAGGGACTTCACGGACTGGGTGAAGTTCTTGGACGAGGCCTCGCTGAGCATGATGCGCAGCTGCTCCATGCCGCCCTCGGGGTTGGCCGCCTTGGCCGGGACGATGAACGGCTCGCCGCCGGACGCCCACATCGTGCCGAAGGGCAACTTGTCGGAGGCGTCGATGCCGCTCGGGGCGGAGACGGCCAGGTCGAAGTCGGCCGGCATGGTCTTCGCCGCCTCGTTCTCGACCCAGGAGCCGTTCGGGATGAACAGCGCCTTGCCCTCGGTCCAGGCGGTCTGCGACTGGATGTGGTCGAGGCCGGGGGTGCCCTTGAGGATGTAGCCCTTCTGGACGAGCTCGTAGTAGGCCTCGAAACACGCCTTGACCGCGGGGTGCTCCCAGGCCTTCGGCTCCAGGTTGTCGATGGCGTCCAGGACCTCGCGGCCGCCGACCTTGCCGATCATCGGGTAGAGCGAGAAGGGGAGGTAGTACGGGTGCTTGCCCGCGTACGTCCAGCCCGCGATGCCCTTCTTCTTGGCCTTCTCGCAGACGGCCAGCATCTCGTCCCAGGTCTCGGGGTACTTCGCGTCGAGCGAGTCGAGCAGCTTCTGCGAGTACCAGACGCCGTAGACGGTGTACGCGTAGTAGAGGATCCAGACCGGGGCGCCGTCGAACTGGCCCATCTCGACGATGCCGGGCCGCAGGGTGTCGCGGACCTTCTTGTTCGGGTCGTCGACGGAGGCCGAGTCCAGGAGGGCGGTGAGGTCGGCCAGCTGCTTCTGGCCGACGAGGACGCCCATGTCCATCTGCTCGGCACCGGAGTTGTCGATGAGGTCCGGCGGGTTGCCGCCGTTGAAGCGCGGCTGGAGCTCGGTGGTGATCTTCTGGGTGGGCGTGAACTTGACCTTGGCCTTGGGGTAATTCGTCTCGTAGACCTTGATCGCGTCCTTGGCGTACTGCTGTCCGAATCCGCCGTCGAAGAGGACGAAATCAAGCGGTGCCGACTCGTTCACCCCGAGCGGGTTCTTGTCGGACTTCGTACCCTTCTCGACCTTTGCGTTTCCGTCGCCGCTGCTGCTCGCGCAGGCGGAGAGGAAGCCCATGGTCGGCACCGAAATCAGGCCGATCGCGGCGGAACGCTTGATCAGATCGCGACGGCCAAGGCCCTCATTGGTCTGAGCGGAGGTGGATCCCATGCTCAAGTCCTCGCCTTCATTCAGGACTCAGGCGGTGTACCGGTCGCCCGTACTCACTCGCCACAGGCGAAGGGCCCCGCCACCGCGGTCATTTGCAGCCGGGTCGTGCAGGCGTCGGGCCGTCGTGTGATGGAACCGACTGGCTGGACGCGACAGGTATAGTCCACTTCCCTTCGCCGGAGCAAGATCGAAAGCAGGTTTTGACGGCCATCTTTCCCGAGTTGAGACCTCCGGGATAAGCACGCTGGATCTGCGGCGTTTCGTCCAACCACTCGTCCATCAATGCCCTTGACAGCGCCTCAGACCTCCCCGTAGTGGGGCACCTTGACGGCGCGGTCCAGGGTGCCGAGGGGACGCGGGCGGGCAAAGGGGACATACGGTCGGGATCGAAACAGTCGTGTCACAGACACCCCGAAAAGTAAGGATCCTGTGAGGATGACCGGGGATCATAGAGGGACCGCCGACCTCGTCCGTGTGTTCGAGGGCCCGGCGGGACTTCCTTGTCCCTCTCCCCTTATGGAGTCATACGTGGCCAACTCTTCTGGCCTGAACCGCTCGGGCCTCCTGTCCCGAGTCACCGTCGCCGCGATAACCGCCGCCCTCGTCGGCACCTCGACCGCCGCGGTCGCGGCGGAGCCGGGCCCCGCGGCCAAGGCCCCCGCCGCGCCGCAGTCGGACCGTGTGTCCGCCGCACCGCAGTCGGGCCGCGCGTCCGCCGCGGCGGCCTCCGCGACCGCCGCCTCCGGCGCCGCGCTCAACAACCTCTACGGCTGGCACACCAACGGCGACATCATCGGCTACACCCCCGTCGGCGGCGGTGCCATCCAGCGGATCGCCGGGCGCCAGGGCTGGAACTGGGTGGGATACAAGAACTTCACCCAGGCGGACATCGAGGGGCAGCCCGAGGAGGAGGGCTGGTACCACGCCGACGGCTGGTACGCCGTCAACAGCGCGGGCCGGCTCCACTTCGCCGGCAACGGCCCGGTCCGCGACCTCGGCGGCGGCTGGGGCGCCTACAACAAGATCATCTCGGCCGGCAACACCGGCGGCGGCGCCGCGGACGACCTCCTGGCCCGTGACGGCTCCGGCGTGCTCTGGCACTACCTGGGCAACGGCAACGCGTCCCTGACCGCGCGCACCCGGATCGGCTCCGGGTGGAACGCGTACACCCAGATCGCGGGCAAGGGTGACGTGACCGGCGACGGCCGCGCCGACCTCGTCGCGCGTGACCGCAGCGGCGTCCTGTGGCTCTACAAGGGCACCGGCAACTACCGGGCCCCCTTCTCGACCCGGACCCGTGTAGGCAGCGGCTGGAACATGTTCAACAACCTGTTCTCCCCCGGCGACCTCACCGGCGACCGCCGCGCGGACCTGGTGGCCCGCGACGCCGCCGGCGCGCTGTGGCTGTACAAGGGCGCGGGCAGCTCGACCACGCCGTACGCCACCCGCATCAAGATCGGCACCTCGGGCTGGAACGGCTTCGGCGCGATGTTCTGATCCGCGGGCCGCGAGGCACGACGCAAGGGCCCCGCTCCTCTTCCGAGGAGCGGGGCCCTTTCCGTACGTCGTACGGCTACGCGGTCAGCTCGTGTCAGCCACGGATCAGGTTGCGGAGCACGTACTGCATGATGCCGCCGTTGCGGTAGTAGTCCGCCTCACCGGGGGTGTCGATGCGGACGACCGCGTCGAACTCGACACCGGTGTCGGTGGTGACCTTGACCGTGCTCGGCGTGGTGCCCTCGTTCAGCTCCGTGACGCCCGCGATGGAGAAGGTCTCCTCGCCGGTCAGGCCGAGCGAGTCGGCCGACTGGCCGGCCGGGAACTGCAGCGGCAGGACGCCCATGCCGATGAGGTTCGAGCGGTGGATGCGCTCGTACGACTCGGTGATGACGGCCTTGACGCCGAGGAGCGCGGTGCCCTTGGCGGCCCAGTCGCGGGACGAGCCGGAGCCGTACTCCTTGCCGCCCAGGATGACCAGCGGGATGCCGGCGGCCTGGTAGTTCTGCGAGGCGTCGTAGATGAACGACACCGGCGCGTCCGCCTGGGTGAAGTCGCGGGTGAAGCCGCCCTCGGTGCCCGGCGCGATCTGGTTGCGCAGGCGGATGTTGGCGAAGGTGCCGCGGATCATGACCTCGTGGTTGCCACGGCGCGAGCCGTAGGAGTTGAAGTCACGACGCTCCACACCGTGCTCGGTGAGGTACTTGCCGGCCGGGGTGTCGGCCTTGATGGCACCGGCCGGGGAGATGTGGTCGGTGGTGACCGAGTCGCCCAGCTTGGCCAGGACGCGGGCGCCGACGATGTCGGTGACCGGGGTGGTCTCCATCGTCATGCCCTCGAAGTACGGGGGCTTCCGGACGTAGGTGGACTCGGTGTCCCACTCGAAGGTGTTGCCGGTCGGGATCGACAGCGCCTGCCACTGGGCGTCGCCCGCGAAGACGTCCTGGTAGGACTTGTTGAACATGTCCTCGCCGATGGCGTTGGCGACGACGTCGTTGACCTCGGCCTCCGTCGGCCAGATGTCGGCCAGGTAGACGGGCTTGCCGTCCTGGTCGACGCCGAGGGCGTCCTTGGTGATGTCCACCTTCATGGAACCCGCGAGGGCGTACGCGACGACCAGCGGCGGGGAGGCCAGGTAGTTCATCTTGACGTCGGGGTTGATGCGACCCTCGAAGTTGCGGTTGCCCGAGAGCACCGAGGTCACGGCCAGGTCGTGCTCGTTGACGGCCTTGGAGACCTCCTCCGGCAGCGGGCCGGAGTTGCCGATGCAGGTGGTGCAGCCGTAGCCGACGAGGTTGAAGCCGACCTTGTCGAGGTACGGGGTGAGACCCGCCTTGTCGAAGTAGTCGGTGACGACCTTCGAGCCCGGGGCGAGGGTCGTCTTGACCCACGGCTTGCGGGTCAGGCCACGCTCGACGGCCTTCTTCGCGACGAGCGCGGCGGCGACCATCACGTACGGGTTCGACGTGTTGGTGCAGGAGGTGATCGCGGCGACGGTGACGGCGCCGTGGTCGATCTCGTAGGTCGAGCCGTCGGGGGCGGTCACGGTGACCGGCTTCGACGGGGCGCCGTTGGGGTGGTTCGCCGGGGCGTCGGAGGCCGGGAAGGACTCCTTGCCCGCCTCGTCGGCCTCGTCCACGTAGTTGCGGACGTCCTGGGCGAACTGCGCGGCGGCGTTCGCGAGGACGATGCGGTCCTGCGGGCGCTTCGGGCCGGCGATGGAGGGGACGACCGTGGAGAGGTCGAGCTCCAGCTTCTCGGAGAAGTCGGGCTCGGCGGCCGGGTCGAGCCAGAGGCCCTGCTCCTTGGCGTACGCCTCGACGAGCGCGACCTGCTGCGCGGAGCGGCCGGTCAGCTTGAGGTAGTTCAGGGTCTCGCCGTCGATCGGGAACACGGCGGCGGTGGAGCCGAACTCCGGCGACATGTTGCCGATGGTGGCGCGGTTCGCGAGGGAGGTGGCGGCGACGCCCTCACCGTAGAACTCGACGAACTTGCCGACGACGCCGTGCTTGCGCAGCATCTCGGTGATCGTGAGGACCAGGTCGGTGGCGGTGGTGCCGGCCGGCAGCTCGCCGGTCAGCTTGAAGCCGACGACGCGCGGGATGAGCATGGAGACCGGCTGGCCGAGCATCGCGGCCTCGGCCTCGATGCCGCCGACGCCCCAGCCGAGCACACCGAGGCCGTTGACCATGGTGGTGTGGGAGTCGGTGCCGACGAGGGTGTCGGGGTACGCCTGGCCGTTGCGGACCATGACCGTACGGGCCAGGTGCTCGATGTTCACCTGGTGGACGATGCCGGTGCCCGGGGGGACGACCTTGAAGTCGTCGAAGGCGGTCTGGCCCCAGCGCAGGAACTGGTAGCGCTCCTTGTTGCGGCCGTACTCCAGCTCGACGTTCTCCGCGAAGGCGGAGTTCGTGCCGAACTTGTCGGCGATGACGGAGTGGTCGATGACCATCTCGGCCGGGGAGAGCGGGTTGATCTTCGCCGGGTCGCCGCCGAGCGCCGCGACGGCCTCACGCATGGTGGCGAGGTCGACGACACAGGGAACGCCGGTGAAGTCCTGCATGATCACGCGGGCCGGCGTGAACTGGATCTCCTGGCTCGGCTGGGCCTGCGAGTCCCAGTTGCCGAGGGCCCGGATGTGGTCGGCGGTGATGTTCGCGCCGTCCTCGGTGCGGAGCAGGTTCTCCAGGAGGACCTTCAGGCTGTAAGGGAGGCGCGCGGAGCCCTCGACCTTGTCCAGCTTGAAGATCTCGTACGACTCGTCGCCCACGCGCAGCGTGCTGCGGGCGTCGAAGCTGTTCGCCGACACGACAGTCTCCTTCATCAATGTGCGCGTACTACCGCGCCGCGACAATATGCGGCTCCGCCGCGTGGTGCGCGCCACGACTCCCTCGCCGATCCGCTAAGGTAAGGCTTGGTTAGGTAACCCTTACCAGGTGGGCGGCCGCGGTGCGCCGTAAGCAGTTATCTCGATGTCGAGATAACTCTAGTGCATGCCCGCTGATCGGTCATGCCCGGCATGCCTGTGACGGCCGTCATCCTCGGACCGTCCGGCGGGCGACCCCGGAGGCACGGCGGCCGTCAGCCGTTCCCCCGGCGGGTCGACGTGCGCGGACGCAGCCGGGCCGGGACCGTCAGGCCGCCCGGCGCGGGAGCGGGCAGGGCGGGGTCGAGCCGGGCCACCAGGGTCGTGACGGCCGTCTCCGCGATGTCCTCGGGCCGCAGCGTCACCGTCGTCACCGGCGGGTCCGTCTCGGCATAGGCCGGATCCTCGCTGGCGCAGGCGACGAGCAGGTCGTCGGGGATCCGCAGACCGTGGCGGGCCGCCGCGGCGAGGACCTGCCGGCCGCCGGGGTCGTAGAGGGAGTGGACGGCGTCGCAGGACCGGCTGGAGAACGCCCGGTCGAAGGCGTGGCCCTGCGCGTCCTCCGGGTCGAAGGTGATCACCGCCGGCTCCCGGCCGCGCTCCCCGCACCATTCCTCGTACGCCCGGGTCACGGCGCCCGTGTAGTACTCGCGGCCGTACCCGGCGTGCAGCGCGATCCGGCGCGCTCCGGCGGCCGCCAGATGGTCGAGGACCTCGCGGGTGGTCGTGGCGTGGTCGTTGTCCACCCAGACGTCGTCGGGGTGCGGGTCGGTGGGACGGCCGTCGAAGACCACGGGGATGCCCCGGGCCCGCAGCGCGCGCAGCACCCGGTCGTCCTCGGGACTGTCGAGGAGGAGCATGCCGTCGACGGTCAGGGTGTGCCACAGGGTCTCGCCGCCGCGCGCCGCGGGCAGGACCGTCAGCGCGTAGCCGAGGGCGTGCGCGGTGGCCGCGGCGGCGGTCAGCAGGCGGGAGAAGTAGGGGACCTCCAGGTAGTTCCAGGGCGCGCCCGCGTAGGTGGTGACGGCGAGGCCGAGCGTCCCGGTCCGGGTGAGGGGCGTCCGGCGCGAGCCGTAGCCGAGGGCGGCCGCCACCTCGCGGACCCGGCGCCGGGTGGACTCACCGAGCCGGCCCGTGCCGTTGAGGGCGTGGGACACGGTGGCGGTGGACACCTCCGCGGCACGGGCGATGTCGGTGAGGGTGGGCCCTGACATGCGCGCCATCGTACGGATTTCGCGGTCCGGGGAGGGTACTGGTTACGACGTTAATCAGCGAGCGTCCGGCCACAGCCAATGTTTGGAGTGGTCATGACTTCTTCCCTGAGCCGGCGCACCGTCCTCGCCGCCGCCGGTGCGGCGGGTCTCGTCGGGGTAGCCGGGAGCCCCGCGGCGGCGGGCTCGCGCCCCCGCTCGGCCGCGTTGGTCGTGCACAACGCCCGGGTGTTCACCGGCCGGTCCGGCGGCCGTCCCGTCGAGGCCGTGGCCGTCGGCCGCGACGGCCGGATCCTGGCGACCGGGCGCGGCAACGAACTGCGCCGCCTCGTCGGCCGGGACACCGAGGTCGTCGACGCGCGCGGCGCGACCGTGATGAGCGGCATCCACGACGGCCACGTCCACCCGCTGGGCGCGGGCAGCCGCTCGCTGCGGCCCTCCCTCGAAGGGGCGGAGACGACGCGGGAGGAGCTGCTCGCGATCCTGACCGGCTTCCTGAAGGACAGCCCGGGGCAGGAGCCGGACGGCTGGCTGGTGGTGGAGGACTGGAACCCGATCGGCCTGCTGCCGCAGGGTTCGCTCCCCCACCACTCGCTGCTCGACGCCCTGCCCACCCGCCGTCCGATCGCCCTGGTCGGCGGCGACGGCCACAACATCTGGGTCAACGGCCGCGCCCTGGAGATCGCCGGCGTCACGGCCGCCACGCCCGACCCGGTGGGCGGGAAGATCGTGAAGGGCGCGGACGGCAGGCCGACCGGCGTCCTCAAGGACGACGCCCAGCCGCTGGTGACCCGGCACATCCCGGAGCCGAGCGAGGCCGAGCTGGTCGCGGCGTGCGCGCGGGTGCTCGCCCAGGCGGCGGCCTCGGGGGTCACCACGATGATGGACGCGCTGGTCGGGCGCGGGGAGCTGGGCACGTACCGGGCGCTCGCGGCGGCCGGGAAGCTGCCGCAGCGGATCGTCCCGGCGATCCGGCTCGACCCGGACCAGGCGAAGGACCCTGCGGCGGCGCTCGCGTACGCCCGGGGGCTGCGCCGGGAGTTCGGCGACGTGCGGGGGCTGCGGTTCGGGATGATCAAGGTGTTCCTCGACGGGGTGATCGAGTACCCGGCGCAGACGGCGGCGCTGCTCGAACCGTATCTGGACGGCGAGGGACGACCTACCACCAATCGGGGCGAACTGTACGTCTCGGCCCAGGATTACGGACGCCTTTCGGCCACGTTCAACCGGGCCGGCTGGCAGATGCACGCCCACGGCCTCGGCGACCGGGCCGTACGGACGGCGCTCGACGGATACGCGTACGCCCGCCGCGCCACCGGGCTGCGCGACCCGCGCAACGCCGTCGCCCACCTGCAGCTGGTGAACCCGGCCGACCTGCGGCGCTTCGCCCAACTGGGCGTGGCGGCCTGCATGCAGCTGCAGTGGGCGTCCGCGGACACCTGGACGATGGAGGCGCTCCTGCCGTACATCGGGCCCGAGCGGCACCGGTGGATGTACCCGGCGCGCTCGCTCGAACGCCACGGCGCCGTGCTCTCGGGCGGCTCGGACTGGCCGGTGGACGCGCTCCAGGTGTGGAACCAGATCCGGACCGCGATCGACCGGCAGGGGGCGTACGGCCAGGGCCCGCTCCACCGCGAGCTCGAGAGCCTGAGCCGCGCCTCGACGCTGCGGATGCACACGTACGGCACGGCGTGGCAGCTGCGGATGGACGGCGAGACCGGGACGATCCGGGAGGGACGGGCCGCCGATCTGCTGGTTCTCGACCGTGATGTCATGAGATGTCCGGTCGCGGACATCAGTGACACCGCGGTGCGGCTCACCCTGGTCGGGGGCCGCGTGGTCCACGACGCCGAGTCGGCCTCGGGCCGTACGGCCTCCGCGGGGCTGGCCCGCGCGGCGTCCGCGCCGCGGCCCTCGACGTACGCGGCGGTGCACGGCGGCCGGCACCGGGCGTGCGGCTGCGCGGCGCACTGAGCCGCACCACCGCCCCCCCCCTCACCCCGCATCCCCCGCCCCCTCCCCTCGCACCACGCCCGTACGGCCGCGGCCGAATTGCCGCGGCCGCGCGGGCGGCCGACGATCGGGACATGTTCAGTGGCGCGCATGTGATCCTCTACACGCGGGACGCGGAGGCCGACCGGGCCTTCCTCAAGGACGTCGTGGGCTTCCCGCACGTGGACGCCGGGCGTGGCTGGCTCATCTTCAAGCTGCCGCCCGCCGAGGTCGCCGTCCACCCGACGACGGAGGAGCCGAAGCACGAGCTCTATCTCATGTGCGACGACCTCACCGCGACCCTGAAGGACCTGGAGGACCGGGGCGCGGAGATCTCACGCGCCATCACCGACCAGGGCTGGGGCCTGCTCGCCGCCGTACGGCTGCCGAGCGGGACCGAACTCCCCCTGTACGAGCCGCGTCACCCGACCGCGCACGGCCTGTCACCCTGACGGCCTACCCCAACAGCAAGCACCATCTCATATCTGAGATAACGTGACGCCATGGCAGACGACTACCTCGTACGCATCGGCAAGCTCATCCGTGACGCCCGGCAGCACCGCGGCTGGACGCAGACGCAGCTCGCCGACGCACTGGCCACGAGCCAGAGCGCCGTCAACCGGATCGAGCGCGGCAACCAGAACATCAGCCTTGAGATGATCGCCCGGATCGGCGAAGCCCTCGACAGCGAGATCGTGTCCCTGGGTTACGCGGGACCGATGCACCTCCGGGTCGTCGGCCGCCGCCGCCTCTCGGGCGCCATCGACGTCAAGACGAGCAAGAACGCCTGCGTCGCGCTGCTCTGCGCCTCCCTCCTCAACAAGGGCCGCACGGTCCTGCGCCGGGTCGCCCGCATCGAGGAGGTCTTCCGGCTCCTGGAGGTGCTCAACTCCATCGGGGTGCGCACCCGCTGGGTGAACGACGGCGTCGACCTGGAGATCGTGCCGCCGGTCGAGCTGGACATGGACTCGATGGACGCCGAGGCCGCGATCCGCACCCGCTCGATCATCATGTTCCTCGGCCCGCTCCTGCACCGCATGGACCGCTTCAAGCTGCCGTACGCCGGCGGCTGCGACCTCGGTACGCGGACGATCGAGCCGCACATGATCGCGCTGCGCCGCTTCGGCCTCGACATCACCGCGACCGAGGGCATCTACCACGCCCAGGTCGAGCGCTCCGTCTCCCCCGACCGCCCGATCGTGCTGACCGAGCGCGGCGACACCGTGACCGAGAACGCCCTGCTCGCGGCGGCCCGCCACGACGGCGTGACCGTCATCCGCAACGCCTCCTCCAACTACATGGTCCAGGATCTGTGCTTCTTCCTGGAGGCCCTGGGCGTACGGGTGGACGGCGTCGGCACCACCACCCTCACCGTGCACGGCGTGCCGCAGATCGACGTGGACGTCGACTACTCCCCCTCCGAGGACCCGGTCGAGGCGATGAGCCTGCTGGCCGCCGCGGTGGTCACCGAGTCGGAGCTCACGATCCGCCGGGTCCCGATCGAGTTCATGGAGATCGAGCTCGCGGTCCTGGAGGAGATGGGCCTCGACCACGACCGCTCGGCCGAGTACCCGGCGGACAACGGCCGGACGCGCCTGGTCGACCTGACGGTCCGCCCCTCCAAGCTGGAGGCGCCGATCGACAAGATCCACCCGATGCCGTTCCCCGGCCTGAACATCGACAACGTCCCCTTCTTCGCGGCGATCGCGGCCACGGCACAGGGCAAGACGCTGATCCACGACTGGGTCTACGACAACCGGGCCATCTACCTCACGGACCTCAACCGCCTCGGCGGCCGCCTCCAGCTCCTCGACCCCCACCGCGTCCTGGTGGAGGGCCCCACCCGCTGGCGCGCCGCCGAGATGATGTGCCCGCCGGCCCTGCGCCCGGCGGTGGTCGTCCTCCTGGCGATGATGGCCGCCGAGGGCACGTCGGTCCTCCGGAACGTGTACGTCATCAACCGCGGGTACGAGGACCTGGCGGAGCGGCTGAACTCGATCGGCGCGCAGATCGAGATCTTCCGGGACATCTGAGGGACGACACCGCGGCACCGCTCCTGACCTGTACCCCTGAAGGTCAGGAGCGGTGCCGCGTCATGTCCTTCCGGTCCGGGCGGCGACCGGTTCCTCGCACCGTGTCGTCACCCGACGCCCGGCGGGCCCACCCCGCCCTTGAGGCGGTCGATGTCCGACTGGCGGACCTTGATGACGAAGAGGGAGATCAGGAGGCCGACCACGGCGAACACCGCCGCCGTGACGAAGCCCGCGGAGACTCCCGAGGTCAGTACCTGGTCGCCCCAGGGCGGCGGGAGCACGCCCGTTCTGGCGAACTCGGCCTTCTCCAGCGGGGTCGCCTGGGCGAGGAAGGCCGGTACCTCGGTCTTCGCCTCGTTCCGGCTGGCCGTGCCGAAGACCGTGACCAGGATCGACAGGCCCAGCGAACCGCCCACCTGCTGCATGGCGTTGAGCAGACCGGACGCGGCGCCCGTGTCCCGCTGTTCGACGTTCGACAGCGCCATGATGGTCAGCGAGACGAACATGAAGCCCATGCCGAGGCCGAAGACGAGGATCGGGCCGAGGATGCTTCCCAGGTACGTGGAGTCCACGTCCGTGAGGGTCAGCCAGGCGAGTCCTGCCGCAGCGAGCACCGAACCCGTCACCATGAAGGGTTTCGGCCCGTATCGGGGCAGCAGGTTGGAGGTGAGGCCGGCGCCCACCCCGATGATCGCGCTGACCGGCAGGAACGCGAGGCCGGTCGCCAGTGGGCTGAAGCCCAGGACCTGTTGTACGAACAGGGTGAGGAAGAAGAACATCCCGAAGATCGCCGCGGCCAGGCACAGCATGATGGCGTAGGTGCCCGAGCGGTTGCGGTCGGCGAACATGCGCAGCGGTGTGATGGGCTGCTGGGAACGCCGTTCGATCAGGAGGAAGACGCCCAGGAGCACGATCGCCGCGATGAACGAGCCGATCGTGAGAGGGTCGCGCCAGCCTTCCTGGGCCGCCCGGATGAACCCGTACACGAGGGCCACCATGCCGAGGGTCGAGGTGAGCGCGCCGGCGAGGTCGAAGTGGCCGGGGCGCCGCTCGGACTCCTTGACGTGACGGGGGGTGAGGATGGCGATGACCACGGCGATGGGGACGTTGACGAAGAAGATCCAGCGCCAGTCGAGCCACTGGACGAGCATGCCGCCGGCCACCAGGCCGATCGCGCCGCCACCGGCCGAGACACCCGCGAAGACGCCGAACGCCCGGTTGCGTTCCGGGCCTTCGTCGAACGTCGTGGTGATCAGCGACAGGGAGGTCGGCGAGGCGATGGCGCCGCCGACGCCCTGGAGGGCACGGGCGGCGAGGAGTTGCCACTCGCTCTGGGCCAGTCCGCAGAGCAGCGACGCGAGTCCGAAGAGCAGGACGCCGAAGATGAAGACGCGGCGGCGGCCGAGGATGTCGCCCGCGCGGCCGCCGAGGAGCAGCAGACCGCCGAAGGTCAGCGTGTAGGCGTTCACGACCCAGGCCAGGCTGGTGGTGGAGAAGTCCAGCGCGGTCTGGATGTGCGGGAGCGCGATGTTCACGATGGTGATGTCGAGCACCACCATCAGCTGACACGACGCGATCACGAAGAGTGCGATGCCCTTGCCGTCTCCCCCGCTCTTGCGGGGTGCGGTCGCCGTGGGGGTCGGCTTCGGTGTGCTAGTCATGGCTGTTCATGGCGCGCAACGCCCTCACCTGTGGCAGCCGTGGGCCGGTCGGTCCACCTTTCGACACTAAGCCCGGCCCACGCGGGTGACCAGTTGATCAATGGGGGGACGGTTCGTCCAGGACCGCGAAGCCGTCCAGCTCCACCCGGGCCTGCGCGTCCCAGAGTCGTACGACTCCGATCACGGCCATCGCCGGGTAGTCGCGGCCCGCCAACCGCCGCCAGATCCGGCCGAGTTCGGGAGCGTGCGTGCGGTAGTCGTCGACGTCGGTGGTGTAGACGGTGACCCGGGCCAGGTCGGCCGGGGTGCCGCCGGCGTGGCGCAGGGCCGTGAGGAGGTTGGCGAGCGCGGTGGTGAACTGCTCGGTCAGGGTGTCCCCCACGACGGTGCCGTCGCTGTCGAGCGCGGTCTGTCCGGCGAGGAAGACCAGCCGGCTGCCGGTGGCGGTGACGGCGTGGGAGAAGCCGGTGGGCGGGGCGAGTTCGGCGGGGTTGTGCCGGTGCAGGCTCATGGGGCCGGCTCCTCCTGACGGGGGTGGGACCGCTGGTGGGACGCGTACAGCTCCTTGGCGATGATCGTGCGCTGGACCTCGGTCGCCCCCTCGTAGATACGGGGTGCCCTGACCTCGCGGTAGAGGTGTTCGAGGAGGTGGCCGCGCTGGAGGGCGCGGGCGCCGTGGAGTTGGACGGCGGAGTCGACGACGTACTGGGCGGTCTCGGTGGCGAGGAGCTTCGCCATGGCGGAGCGCCGGGGCACGTCCGGGTCGCCGTCGTCGTACGCGGTGGCGGCCGCGTAGACGAGGAGACGGGCGGCCTCGGTACGGGTGGCCATCTCGGCGATCCGGTGCGCGACGGACTGGAGGTCGGCGAGGTGTCCGCCGAAGGCGGGGCGGTCGGCGGTGTGGGCGAGGGCCGCGTCCAGGGCGGCCTGGGCCATCCCGACGGCGAAGGCCCCGACGCTGGGCCGGAAGAGGTTGAGGGTGTTCATGGCGACCCGGAAGCCCCGGTCGGGTTCGCCGAGCAGGTCGTCGGGGCCGACGGGGACGCCGTCGAAGGTGAGGGTGCCGAGGGCGTGCGGGGCGAGCATGTCGAGGGCCTCGCCGCCGAGTCCGGGCCGGTCGGCGGGGACGAGGAAGGCGGTGACGCCGTGGGCTCCGGCGTCCGGGGTGGTGCGGGCGAAGACGGTGGCGAAGTCGGCCTCGGGGGCGTTGGAGATCCAGCGCTTCTCGCCGTACAGGCGCCAGCCTCCGACTCCGTCGGGGCGGGCCTCCAGGGCCAGCGCGGCGGCGTCGGAGCCGGCGCCCGGCTCGGAGAGCGCGAAGGCGGCGACGGCGCGTCCCGCGATGGCCTCGGGGAGCCAGCGGGCGCGCTGCGCGGGGGTGCCGAAGGCGGCGACGGGGTGGGTGCCGAGGCCCTGGAGGGCGAGGGTGGTCTCGGCCTCGGTGCAGGTCCGGGCGAGGGATTCGCGCAGGAGGCAGAGTTCGAGGGCGCCCGCGTCGAAGAGCCGGGCGAGGAGGCCGAGCTGGCCGAGGGCGGCCACGAGGGGGCGGTTGACCCGGCCCGGTTCGCCCTTGTCGGCGAGGGGCTTCAGGTGGTCGGCGGCGAGGGTGCGGAGCTCCGCACACCAGGTGGTCTGTGCCGGATCGAGCGAGAATGCGGGCATGTGGGCCCTCTCTGACGCCCTCGGGCGTCTTCGTCCCCGCGTCGGGCGGCGTGCCTGTGCCGCCCGGTGCGTGTGTCCCTGCGCCGTACGGCGTCCGCGCGCCGTCCGGTGCCTTCGTCAGGGCGCTCGCAAGCACCCTTGTCGCGAACCGTTGACTGCCGTCACCAACACGATACGCTCGTGGGGCGACGGTCGACCCCACCACGACAGGGGGACGGACTCATGGAGCTGACACCCTCGGCCCACCTCGACACCTTCGCCCGTGACCGGCTGCCTCCGCCGGACCGCTGGCCGCGTCTCCTCTTCGACCTCCCCGAGCTGGTGTACCCCGACCGGCTCAACTGCGGCGCCGAGCTCCTCGACCGTACGGCGGAACGATTCGGCGCCGACCGGCCCGCCTTCCACGACGGCGAAGGCGGCGTCTGGACCTACGGAGAGCTCCAGGACCGGGTCGACCGCATCGCCCATGTCCTCACCTCCGACCTGCGGGTCCGGCCCGGCAACCGGGTCCTCCTGCGCGGCCCCACCACCCCCTGGCTCGCCGCCTGCTGGCTCGCCGTGATGAAGGCCGGCGCGGTCGCCGTCACCGTCCTCGCCCAGCAGCGCGCCCCCGAGCTGGCCACCATGGCCGACGCGGCCCACTGCACCCACGCCCTCTGCGACGTCCACAGCCTCGACGAGCTCCTCGCGGCCCGGATACCGGGGCTCCGCGTCACCCCCTTCGGCGGGGAGGGCCCGGACGACCTGCTCACCCTCGCGGCCCGCCGCCCCGGCCCGTACACGGCGGTGGAGACGGCCGCCGACGACGTGGCCCTCATCGCCTTCACCTCCGGCACGACCGGGCGGCCCAAGGGCTGCGTCCACTTCCACCGGGACGTCCTGGCCATCGCCGACACCTTCTCCGCGCACGTCCTGCGCCCGCTGCCCGACGACGTCTTCGCCGGTTCGCCGCCACTCGCCTTCACGTTCGGCCTCGGCGCGCTCGTCGTCTTCCCCCTGCGGGCCGGGGCGAGCGCGGTCCTCCTCGAACAGGCCGGACCCAAGCAGCTGCTCGCAGCGATCGAGCGGCACCGGGTCTCGGTGCTCTTCACCGCCCCCACGGCCTACCGGGTCATGCTCGACGAGCTCACCCAGGGCACGGCCCCCGATCTGGGCTCCCTGCGGCGCTGTGTCTCGGCCGGGGAGAACCTGCCGGAGACCACCTGGAAGGCCTGGTACGCGCGCACCGGCCTGCGCCTGATCAACGGCATCGGCGCCACCGAACTCCTGCACATCTTCATCTCCGCCGCCGACGGCGACATCCGGCCCGGCGCCACGGGCCGCCCCGTCCCCGGCTGGCAGGCCAGGATCGTCGACCACGCGGGCAAGGACGTCCCGGACGGCGAGGAGGGGCTCCTCGCGGTGCGCGGCCCGGTCGGCTGCCGGTATCTGGCCGATCCACGCCAGGCGGAGTACGTACGGGAGGGCTGGAACGTCACGGGCGACACGTACGTCCGCGAGCCCGACGGCTACTTCCGCTACGTCTCACGCGCCGACGACATGATCATCTCGGCCGGGTACAACATCGCGGGACCACAGGTCGAGGAGGTGCTCCTCGACCACCCCGACGTGGTGGAGACGGCGGTCGTGGGCCGCCCCGACGAGCTGCGCGGACAGGTCGTCGTCGCCTACACGGTGGTACGGGACGGGGTGCCGCGCGACGCGGGCACCGCCGCCGCGCTGCGGGCCTTCGTCCGGGCCCGGCTCGCCCCGTACAAGTCGCCCCGCGAGATCGTCTTCCTGGACGCCCTGCCGCGCACCCCCACGGGAAAGCTCCAGCGCTTCCGGCTGCGCGAGCCGGTGTGACGGCCGGCCCGCCGACGGTGACGCGCGGCCGGCGGGCCCAGGCCGCCCCTCGCCGACTCCCCCGGCCCGGCTCCCCCGCCCGGCCCGGCCCGGCCGGCGCACCACCCTCTAAAGTGATCACGTGGCCGAGCAGCACACCCCCCGATCCCTGATCGTCTCCCTCTACGGCGCGTACGGCCGTACGCCCGACGGGTCGCCGATGCCGGTGGCCGCGCTCATCCGGCTGCTCGCGGTCCTCGGAGTGGACGCGCCCTCGGTGCGCTCCTCGGTGTCGCGGCTGAAGCGGCGCGGACTGCTGCTGCCGGGCCGGACGGCCGACGGGGCCGCCGGATACGCCCTCTCGGACGACGCCCGCAGGCTCCTGGACGACGGCGACCGCCGGATCTACGCCCGTACCGAACCCAAGCTCTCCGAGGGCTGGGTCCTTGCCGTCTTCTCGGTGCCCGAGGCCGAGCGGCACAAGCGGCACCTGCTGCGCTCCCGGCTCGCCCGCCTGGGCTTCGGCACGGCCGCGCCCGGCGTCTGGATCGCGCCCGCGCGGCTGTACGAGGAGACCCGGAACGCCCTGGAACGCCTGGAGCTCTCCCCGTACGTGGACCTCTTCCGGGGCGACCACCTGGGGTACGCGGCGACGGCCGGGGCGGTGGCCCGCTGGTGGGACCTGTCGGCCATCGCCCGGCTCCACGAGGAGTTCCTGGCGGCCCACGAACCGGTGCTGCGGGCCTGGCGGACGGGTCGGGCGGGCGCGGAGGACCCGGCGGGCGCGGGAGGCGCGGGAGGCGCGGGAGGCGCGGGAGGCGCGGGAGGCGCGGGAGGCGCGGGAGGCGCGGGAGGCGCGGGAGGCGCGGGAGGCGCGGGAGGCGC
>NZ_JBIVMG010000009.1:155238-309209 GCF_044752965.1 Streptomyces sp. NPDC088553
AGGCGCGGGAGGCGCGGGAGGCGCGGGAGGCGCGGGAGGCGCGGGAGGCGCGGGAGGCGCGGGAGGCGCGGGAGGCGCGGGAGGCGCGGGAGGCGCCGAGGCGGCCTACCGGGACTATCTGTTCGCCCTGGACTCCTGGCGCCGGCTGCCGTACGCGGACCCGGTGCTCCCGCCCGAACTCCTGCCCGACGACTGGCCGGGCCGGCGCTCGGCCGAGGTCTTCACGGCCCTGCACGAGCTGCTGCGGGACCGTGGCGCGGAATTCGTCCGCCCGTTCGTGTCCGGGGCGGCGTCGGGGGACTAACCCCGAGGCCGGGACCGTACCGCCAGGGCCCGGAGCAGGCAGGCGAAGCCCACCGTGGTGAGGATCGCGCGGACCAGGTTCCACGCCACCCAGGGGCCCTCGAAGGCCGCCCGGGCGGCCGTGGGGTCCTCGGCCGCGGCGAGCGCGTCGTTGAGGGGCACGTTCGCCGCCGAGGTGACCAGGAAGACCGCCACGGAGAGCACGAGCGCCGCGAGCGTCCAGATCCGCGCCCGGCCGGCGCGGTGCTGCCAGGCGGCCACCGCCGCGAGGATCGTCGCGCCGAAGAACGAGGTGAAGAAGAGCGGGTTCTGGATCACCTCGTTGATGTCCCGCATCACGTCGACATAGACCCGGTCGTCGCTGCGCGCCAGTGCCGGCATCACCGAGCACACGTACGCGAACCACACCCCCGCGACCAGTCCGGTCGCCACCGTCGCCGCGCCGAGGACCGCCCCGGCACCCTTCCCACCCCGCTGCTCTGTCATGTCCCCATTCAAGAGCAGGGGGTGGTGCGCCGACCATGCTCGCGCGTCGCCCCCGCATGCGCGGGCGTCCACGGACACCGCCCCGGGGCGCCCCTCATCCCCGACGGCCGGTCGGGGGCGGGCGGTTGCCCGCGCGGTACGGGGCGGGCCAGGGGGCGGCCGGGCCCTCGTAGCCCTGTTCGGCGGCGGCGTGCAGGGTCCAGTTCGGGTCGTAGAGGTGCGGGCGGGCGAGTGCGCACAGGTCGGCGCGGCCCGCCAGGAGCAGGGAGTTGACGTCGTCCCAGGAGGAGATCGCGCCGACCGCGATCACGGGGACGCCGGTCGCGTTGCGGATCCGGTCGGCGTACGGGGTCTGGTACGAGCGGCCGTAGGCGGGGGTCTCGTCGGGGACGACCTGGCCGGTGGAGACGTCGATCGCGTCGGCGCCGTGCTCCGCGAAGGCGCGGGCGACGGCGATCGCGTCCTCGTCGCTGGTCCCGCCCTCGGCCCAGTCGGTGGCCGAGACGCGGACGGTCATGGGGCGGTCCTCGGGCCACACCTCCCGTACGGCGTCGAAGACTTCGAGCGGGAAGCGGAGCCGGCCGGTCAGGTCGCCGCCGTAGCCGTCGGTGCGGTGGTTGGTGAGCGGGGAGAGGAAGCCGGAGAGCAGGTAGCCGTGGGCGCAGTGCAGTTCGAGGAGGTCGAAGCCGGCGCCCGCGGCGCGGCGGGCGGCGGCCGTGAACTCCTCGCGCACGGCGGTGAGTCCGGCGCGGTCGAGGGCGTGTGGGGTCTGGTTGACGCCGGGGCGGTACGGGAGGGGCGAGGCGGCGACGAGCGGCCAGTTGCCCTCGGGCAGGGGCTGGTCGATGCCCTCCCACATGCGCCGGGTGGAGCCCTTGCGGCCGGAGTGGCCGAGCTGGACACCGATCGCGGCCCCGGGTGCCCGCCCGTGGACGAAGGCCGTGATCCGGCTCCAGGCGGCGGCCTGTTCGTCGGTCCACAGACCGGTGCAGCCGGGGGTGATCCGGCCCTCCGGGCTCACGCAGACCATCTCGGTCATGACGAGTCCGGGGCCGCCGAGGGCCCTGGACCCCAGGTGGACGAGGTGGAAGTCGCCGGGGACGCCGTCCTCGGCGACGTACATGTCCATCGGGGAGACGACGATCCGGTTGCGCAGGGTCAGTCCGCGGAGCCGGAAGGGCGTGAACATCGGCGGGGTGCCGGGCGGGCAGCCGAAGTCGCGTTCGACGGTGGCGGTGAAGGCCGGGTCGCGGAGCCGCAGGTTGGCGTGGGTGACGCGGCGGCTGCGGGTGAGCAGGTCGAAGGCGAAGCGGCGGGGCGGCCGGTCGACGTGGCCCGCGAGCTCCTCGAACCACTGGAGGCTGGCGGTGGCCGCGCGCTGGGTGGACTCGACGACGGGCCGGCGCTCGGCCTCGTAGGCGGCGAGGGCCTCGGCGGGGGTGGGGTGGTCGCGGAGGCTGTGGGCCAGGGTCAGGGCGTCCTCGACGGCCAGTTTGGTGCCGGAGCCGATGGAGAAGTGCGCGGTGTGGGCGGCGTCGCCGATGAGCACGGTGGAGCCGTACGACCAGCGCTCGTTGACGACGGTACGGAAGGCGGTCCAGGCGGAGCGGTGGGAGCGCAGCTCCCGGCCGCCGAGCGCCTCGGCGAAGATCTTCGCGCAGCGGACGGTGGACTCCGCCTCGTCGAGTTCGTCGAAGCCGGCGGCCCGCCACACCTCCTCGCGCATCTCGACGATGGCGGTGGAGGCGCCGGCCTCGTAGGGGTAGGCGTGCAGCTGCATCACGCCGTACTCGGTCTCGGCGGTCTCGAAGCGGAAGGCGTCGAAGGCGAAGTCGGCGGCGAGCCAGATGTAGCGGCAGCGGTGGGTGGTGATCCGGGGACGGAAGTGGGCGGCGTGGGCCTCGCGGGTGCGGCTGTGGACGCCGTCGGCGGCGATGACCAGGTCGTGGCCGGCGGCGAGGACGTCGGCGGGCGGGGCCTCGGTGCGGAAGCGGAGCCGTACGCCCAGGTCGGTGCAGCGGGCGTGCAGGATCTCCAGGAGCCGGCGGCGGCCGAGGGCGGCGAAGCCGTGGCCGGTGGAGGTGGTGCGGTGGCCCCGGTGGACGACGACGATGTCGTCCCAGCGGACCATGTCGCGGCCGAGGGCCTCATGGACGACGGGGTCGGCCTCCCGGATGCCGCCGAGGGTCTCGTCGGAGAGGACGACGCCGAAGCCGAAGGTGTCGGAGGGAGCGTTCCGCTCCCAGACGGTGACCTCACGGGCGGGGTCGAGCCGCTTGAGGAGCGCGGCGGCGTAGAGCCCGCCGGGCCCGCCACCGACGACGGCGATACGGGAGAGGGCGGGGCCGCCGCGGGCGGGGCGGGGGCCGGGGCTCGGGCTCGCGGCGGGGCCCGGGTCCCGCCCGGGAGCCGGGTCCCGCCCGGGAGCCGGCATCTTCAGCACCCCCGCCATTGGGGAGGGCGTTTCTCCGTGAAGGCGGCGTGGAACTCGGCGTAGTCCTCGCCGGTCATCAGGAGGGCCTGGGTGGCCGCGTCCAGTTCGATCGAGGCGGCCAGGGGCATGTCGAGTTCCGAGGTGAGCAGCGCCTTCGTCTGGGCGAGGGCCAGTGCCGGGCCGTCGGCCAGGCGGCGGGCGAGTTCGGCGGCCCGCTCCCCCGCCCCGCCCTCCTCGGTGAGCTCGGAGAGCAGGCCGATGCGCTCGGCCTCGGGGGCCAGGACGGGCTCGCCCAGCATGAGGAGCCGGGTGGCGTGGCCGAGGCCGACGACCCGGGGCAGCAGATACGCCGCGCCCATGTCGCCGCCGGAGAGCCCGACCCGGGTGAAGAGGAAGGAGAAACGGGTCGTGGGGTCGGCGATCCGGAAGTCGGCGGCGAGGGCGAGGACGGCCCCGGCGCCCGCCGCGACGCCGTGGAGGGCGGCGACGACCGGGAAGGGGCACTCGCGGAGGGCCCGGACGACCTGGCCGGTCATCCGGTTGAAGTCGAGGAGCTGGGCGGTGTCGAGCGCGAGCGTGGCGCCGATGATCTCGTCGACGTCACCGCCGGAGCAGAAGCCGCGGCCCTCGCCGTCGAGGACGAGCGCGCGGACGGACCGCTCGCGGGAGAGCTCGGCGAGGAGGTCGCGCAGATCGGCGTAGGCGCCGAAGGTGAGGGCGTTGAGTTTCGCGGGTCGGGCCAGCGTGACGGTGGCGACACCCCGGTCGATGTCGACGCGCAGATGGTGCCAGCGTGCCGTGCGGGGCGTGGAGCCGATAAAGGGGCTCATCCGGAACGGCCTCCTTCCTCCGTTCGGAGGGTATCACTCTCCTGTGACCATCGTCACGAGTACGCGATAAAGGAGGGATGAGGATGCCCCGCAGAAGGTCCTCGGCAGCCGATGACGGAGGTCCCCGCCCATCAGGGAGGGGCGCCTCTGGAGAAATAAATTGCGCCTCGTAAGGTTGAAACCAGGACGTCTCGGGATGCCTCCACCCCACTCGCCCACCCCCACTCGGTGAAGGGAGCCTGCCCCCATGCCCGAAGCCACCGGACCCCCAGCCGGCCCACCCGCCGGACCGACCGGGCCCGCCAGAACCGCCGGACCCAGCGGACCCACCGGACCCACCGGACACGGACCCGCCGTCTCCTGGCGTGTCCGGCTGCCCCACACCACCGCCGCCGTGCCGATCGCCCGTGCCCTGATCCGTACCGTTCTCACCGACGTCGACCCCGAGACCGCCGGCCGCCCCGACAGCGACACCGCCGAGCTGCTCACCGCCGAGCTCGTCGCCAACGCCGTCGAGCACACCGCCGGCCTCGGCCCCATCGAGCTGGTCGTCGAGCTGCTCGCCACACCCGGCGGCTGTCAGATCGAGGTCCACGACGCCGAGCCCGCCCGTCCGGACGAGCTCGTCTGTCCCGCGCCGGGGGAGGTGGACCCCTGGCAGGAGCACGGCCGGGGCCTGCTCCTCATCCGGGCCCTCAGCAGCGACTGCGGCCACCGCCCCACCGCGCAGGGCAAGGCGGTCTGGTTCACCCTGCCGGGGATACCGGCGCAGCGCCCCCGCTCGGAGCGGTGACAAGACGCGAGTGGCGGCGCCCGTAGACCGCGTACACCAGCGTCCCGACGACCAGGAATCCGGCGAACTGCAGCCAGGTCGTCCAGCCCGTGCCCCACATCAGGTAGAGGCAGAACCCGATGCCGAGGATCGGGCTCAGGGGGAAGAGCGGCACCCGGAACGAGCGCGGCAGCTCGGGGTTCCGGCGCCGCAGCACCATCACCGCGAGGTTGACGACCGCCATGACGGCGAGCGTGCCGATGGTGGTCAGGTTGACGACCACGTCGAGCGAGGCGAACGCCGCCGGTACGGCGAAGACCGCTGCCACGATCCACGTGTTGGCCACCGGAGTGGCGGACTTCGGCGAGACCCGCTCGAAGACGCGGGGCACGAGACCGTCGCGGGACATCGACATCAGGACGCGGGTCTGCCCGTACATCACCGCGAGGACGACGGACGCGATGGCGACGACCGCGCCGAACGCGATGACCCCGCCGCCGACCGACGATCCGGTGACCTGGTCGACGACCAGCGAGAGCGCCGCCGGCTGACCGGCCACGGCGTCGGCGCCGAGGGCGCCGATCGCGGAGAGCGCGACGGCGCAGTAGAGCAGCGTGACGAGCCCGATGCAGATGAGGATGGCGACCGGGATGTTCCGGCGGGGGTTCTTGACCTCCTCGCCGGCCGTGGTGATCGCGTCGAAGCCGATGTACGAGAAGAAGGCCACCGAGGCGCCCGCGGTGATCCCGCTCATGCCGTGCTCGGCGAACGGCGAGAGGTGACCGGCCTGGAAGGCCGAGAAACCGATGGCGCAGAAGACGACCAGGATCCCGATCTTGAGGATCGCCATGGCGGCGGTCGCCCGCGCGCTCTCCCGGACCCCGCGCACCAGCAGGGTGGCGGCGAGCGCGATCACGACCACGGCGGGCACGTTGACGACCCCGCCCTCGCCGGGCCCGGCGGACAGCGCGGCCGGCAGCTGCCAGCCGGTGAGGCTCTCCAGCAGTTCGTTGAGGTACTGGCTCCAGCCGACGGCGACCGCGGAGACCGAGACGCCGTACTCCAGGAGCAGGCACCAGCCGACGAGGAAGGCGGCCCGCTCGCCGAGGCTCGCGTACGCGAAGGAGTACGAGGAGCCCGAGACCGGGATCGCGCCGCCCAGCTCCGCGAAGGAGAAGGCGGTGAAGATGCAGGTGATCGCGGCGAGGACGAAGGAGATCACCACCGCGGGCCCCGCCTCGGCGACGCTGTCGGAGAGGCCGACGAAGATTCCGGTGCCGACGATCGCGCCGACGCCGAAGCACACGAGCTGGAAGAGGCCCATGGTGCGCTTGAGGCCGTGACCTTCGAGGTCGGCGCCGGACTCGGCGAGGAGCTGCTGCGGGGTCTTGATCCGCGAGGCGGACGGGGTCATGCGGTGGTTCTCATCTCTCATGGGCACGCGTCAGGGGGTTCGGACACGTATGCCCGAACCCCCTGTAAGGGTGCGATCGTAAACCGCACCACGCATATTGACCCAATCGGGCGTAAAGCTATGCCTTCGGGAGCACCGCGGGGATCACCGTGGGGATCGCCGTGGGAAGCGGGCCGCCGGCCATCGTCGCGACCAGGACCGCCTTGATCGTGTGCATCCGGTTCTCCGCCTCGTCGAAGACGACCGAGTGCGCCGACTCGAAGACCTCGTCGGAGACCTCCAGCTCGGTGAGGCCGTGCCGGGCGTGGATGTCGCGCCCCACGTCCGTACCCAGGTCGTGGAAGGCCGGCAGACAGTGCAGGAACCTGACGTCGGGGTTCCCGGTGGCGCGGAGCACGTCCATCGTCACGGAGTACGGGGCGAGGGCGGCGATCCGCTCGTCCCAGACCTCCTTGGGCTCGCCCATGGAGACCCAGACGTCGGTGGCGACGAAGTCGGCGCCCCGGACCCCCTCGGCCACGTCCTCGGTGAGGGTGACCGTGGCCCCACTGGTCTCGGCGAGCTCGCGGGCGGCGGCGACGACCTCCTCGGCCGGCCAGTACGCCCGCGGGGCGACGATCCGGACGTCCATGCCGAGCAGGGCGCCGGTGACCAGGTAGGAGTTGCCCATGTTGAAGCGGGCGTCGCCGAGGTAGGCGAAGGAGACCGCGTCCAGCGGCTTGTCCGTGTGCTCGGTCATGGTGAGCACGTCGGCGAGCATCTGGGTGGGGTGCCAGTCGTCGGTGAGGCCGTTGAAGACGGGGACGCCGGCGAAGGCGGCGAGCTCCTCGACGACGTCCTGGCCGTCACCCCGGTACTCGATGCCGTCGAACATCCGGCCGAGGACGCGGGCGGTGTCCTTGACCGACTCCTTGTGGCCCATCTGGGAGCCGGCCGGGTCCAGGTAGGTGGTGGCGGCGCCCTGGTCGGCGGCGGCGACCTCGAAGGCGCAGCGGGTGCGGGTCGAGGTCTTCTCGAAGATCAGCGCGATGTTCCGGCCGCGCAGCCGCTGGACCTCGGCGCCGGCCTTCTTGGCGGCCTTGAGTTCGGCGGAGAGCGCGATCAGGCCGCGGAACTCCTCGGCGGTGAAGTCCAGCTCCTTGAGGAAGTGGCGGCCGATGAGGTCAGTGGCCATGGGACGCGCTCCTGTGGGTACGGTCGAGGGGTCGGCGATCGGGGACGACGATCAGGGACCCTGGAAGTGTATACGCACTTCAACATTTATATACAGCCCGGCCCTGCCTGTTCATATGCAGACCCAACCGGTTCCGGGGCCGGCGCTGGGAGACGTCAGGCGGCGTCCCGCTCCACCGGGCAGCTCATGCAGCGCGGGCCGCCCCGCCCCCGGCCCAGTTCGCTGCCGGGGATCTCGATCACCTCGATGCCCTGCTTCCGCAGGTGCGTGTTGGTCGTGACGTTCCGCTCGTACGCCACGACCACCCCCGGCTCCACCGCGAGCACGTTGCAGCCGTCGTCCCACTGCTCGCGCTCGGCCGCGTGCACGTCCTGCGTGGCCGTCAGGACCCGGATGTCCTGGAGGCCGAGCGCCGCGGCGATGGCGCTGTGCATCTGCTCCGGCGGATGGTCGGTCACCCGCAGGGACTGCCCCGCGTCCCCCGGTTCGATGGTGTACGAGCGGAGCATCCCGAGCCCCGCGTACTGCGTGAACGTGTCCTGGTCGACCATCGTCATCACCGTGTCCAGGTGCATGAACGCGCGCCGCTTCGGCATGTCGAGCGCGATGATCGTGCGCGCCGAACCCGCCGCGAACATGCCCCGGGCCAGCATCTCCACCGCCTGCGGCGTCGTCCGCTCGCTCATCCCGATCAGCACGGCGCCGTTGCCGATGACGAGCACGTCCCCGCCCTCGATCGTCGAGGGGTAGTCGGTCTGCCCCTCCGACCAGTGGTGGAAGGCGCCCGCGTCGGCCCCCGTGAACAGGGGATGGTGCTTGTAGATCGCCTCGAAGTGCACGGTCTCGCGCTGCCGGGCTGGCCAGCGCATCGCGTTGATCGAGACGCCGTCGTAGATCCAGGCCGAGGTGTCCCGGGTGAAGATGTGGTTCGGCAGCGGGCCGAGGACGAAGTCGTCCAGGTCCATGGCGTGGAAACGGACCGAGGTCGGCTCCCGGTGCGCCGCCAGGAACTCCCGCTTCGTCATCCCGCCGATGAGCGCCTCGGCCAGCGCGCCCGCGTCCAGCGAGTCGAACGCGGCACGGAGGTGGTCGGCGGCGAGCGGACCGTACTCCTTCTCGTCGAAGACCCGGTCGAGCACCAGCGCGCGTGCGGTGGGCACGTCGAGGGACTCGCTCAGGAGGTCCCCGAAGAGGTGCACCTCCACGCCCCGGTCGCGCAGTACGTCCGCGAAGCCGTCGTGCTCCTGACGGGCCCTGCGCACCCAGAGCACGTCGTCGAAGAGCAGGGCGTCCTTGTTGGTCGGGGTGAGCCGCTTCAGCTCCAGATCGGGCCGGTGCAGGATGACGCGGCGCAGCCGCCCGGTCTCGGAATCGACGTGGAATCCCATGCGCCCATCCTGACGGAGCGGGGCGCCCGTGGCCTGTGTTTCGGGACAGGCGGGGCCGGGACGCGTCGCGTGGCGGGCGGAGTTCCCGCGCCTCGCGGCGGTCCCGGCCTCGGTCCCGGCCCTGTTCTCGGTCCCGGCCTTGTTCTCGGTCCCGGTCTTGGCCTCGGTCAGCCGAACCACCCCCGCACGCCGACGAGCAGGAGGATCGCCGCCACCATGCCGCCGATCAGCAGCCCGGCGCGGCGCAGGAAGCGACGGGTGTAGCCGTTGCCGGGATCGTCCGGGTCGCCGGTGACCGCCCCGGGTGCGGGCGGCCCCGGGCGGCGCGCCGTACGCGGCAGGCCGTACGCGTCCTTGAGGAGGGTGAGCCAGACGGCTTCCGGCAGGCCGGGGCGCTCGTCGTCGACGATCAGCCAGAAGGTCTCGCGGGCGGACGGCACCGGGCTCATGCGGAGCCGGGCGAGCAGCTCCCCCACGGTGCCGACCGGGGCGTCGCCGCCGGCGAGGAGCGGGCGGACGGCCCAGCGGTGCAGCTCGGCGGCGTTCGCCGCGCGCTGCTCCTCCGGCGGGTCGGACGGGTCGGCGGAGGCGCCCGCCGGTGCGACGGCCCAGAACTCCTGGCCGATGGCCACCTCGCACAGCTCCCGGCGCAGCGGATGCTCCCAGGACGGCAGGCGCCGGGCGGCCTCGCCGAGGAGGAGGGTGAGGACGACGTACGCCTGCGGGCGGCGCAGCGAGTCGAGCAGCTCGCGGTTGCCACCGCGCTCGACGAGCTCGCGCGCCTCGTCCACGGTGCGCGCGGCGGGCAGCTTGTGCACGAGTCCGGTCTCCGCCTCCCGCTCCCGCCCACGGCCCCGGACGGCACCCCAGGCCCGCCCCGAGGCCGCCCCCGGCCCGGTCCACGCGGGCGCGACGACGGGGAGAACGGGACGGGGGTACGCGTCGGCACCCGCGGCCGGGGACGGGCGGACGCCGGACTCGAAGGGCCCCTTGGAGAGATCGTGGCGGTACGGGGGGAAGTCGGGGGGCCGGGACTGCTCCTGGGCCGGTGGGGCGGTGGAGGAGACGGGGCGGGGCTCACGATCGGCGGCGTCGCGGCCGTCCGGGCCCGGCTCCGGGGTCGGGTGGGACGGGCGGGGCGGGGCGGGCTGTTGCTCCACCGAGGGTCGGCGGTACGGGTCGGCCTCGGCCGCCGGACGGGAGGAGCGGTACGGGTCGGGGCCAGGGTCCGGTTCGGACGAACGGCGGTACGGGTCGGGGCCAGGGTCCGGTTCGGACGAACGGCGGTACGCGTCGGGCTCGGGGGTCGGGTGAGACGGGCGGTACGCGTCGGGCTCGGGGGTCGGCTGGGACGAACGGCGGTACGCGTCGGGCTCGGGGGTCGGCTGGGACGAACGGCGGTACGCGTCGGGCTCCGGGGTCGGCTGAGGCGGGCGGTACGCGTCGGGCTCCGGAGCAGGGCGCGGTGGGTTGTACGGGGTGGGATCCGGGGCCGGGTGAGGCTGGTCGTTCTGGGTGGGCGGGTGGGAAGGGTCCGGGCGGCGGGGCGGTCCTGTCCGCGGGCCGTCCTGGGGTGTCGCCAGGGCGCCGGGGCGGGCCGGCTCCGGCCGGTCCGGGCGGAACCAGTCGTCCGGGCTCTCGTACGGACCGGGGCCGCCCGCCCCTCGGGGGTCTCCCCCGGCGGGGGCCGCGTCACGGGCCCCCTGGCGGTCGGCCGTGGTGTCGTCCCTCGGCGGTGGGGCGTCGTCGCCGGTCCGGCCCCCCAGGCCCCATCCCCGGTTCCGGCCCGACGTCCTCCGGGTCTCCGGTGCCGACGGCGCCGGCGGCGCCGGGGTGCGGGACTCCATCGGGGCCGGGGGCCGTGACGCCTGGCCCGTGGGCGCCGGGGCGGGCGCCGCGTACCCGCCGGGGTGGCGGCGGTCGAGGACGTCCAGTGCCCGCGCGGCCGTGTCCAGGAGGGAGCCGCCACGCGCGGAGGAGGCCCCGTGCAGGGCGCTGCCGACCGCGTACTCCTGGCCCTCCCCCTCCGCGACGCCCGTCAGGTGGTGGCGGACGAGCCGGGCCGCGATCTCCTCCGCCCGGTCGCCGAAGCGCTCGCGCGGGTCGACGCGGCGCCGGTCGGTGTTGCGGCTCGCCGCGCCCGACCACCGGCCGACGAACACGAAGCGGAGCGCGGTGAGTTCGACGGTGTCATGGGTGGCGAAGGTCCACCGGCGGCCGGTGAGCGCGCCGAACATGCTGTGCAGCCCCCAGAGCACGGGCCCCGCGGTGTCGCCGCTTTCGTCCAGGACGGTGAAGCGCTCGTCCGGGTGGCGCAGCAACTCCGCGACCATCCCGGTGAGTTCATCGACCGCGTGCTCCAGGGCGCTGTCGAGTTCCCCCTGCCCGCGGCCGGTCGCGGGGACGAGGACCCGTTCCGGGATCACCGGCAGCTGCCCGCGCACCCGGGCGCCGTCCATGGCCGCGCCCTCCCAGTTCCAGGCGTGGAGCCCGAGGCAGGTGGCGGGTTCGAGGAGTTCGGGCGAGCCGACGAGGGCGTGGCAGAGCACGGACGTCCCGCCGTCGGCGTCGGTGAACGGCGTGCGGTGGATCAGCATCACCTCCGAGCGTCGCTGGAGCCGGATCAGCGCGGGCCGGGTCTCCTCGCCGCTGGCGCGCAGCACGGGCCCGGAGGTCCGGAAGAGGTTCTCGGCCTCTTCGCGGGGCCCGGACCAGGCCACCGGTCCGAAGCCGGTGCTGCCGGTGAGGTTCTCGCTGTCCCACCGGAACACGATCTGGTCGACCTCGTTCTCCGACCGTGTCATCGGCCGATCCCCTCCATAGGTCCCGCGGGTTCCGCCCCGGGCAGCAGCCCGCACAGGGCGAAGAGCGACAGCAGTGGCGCGAGGACCCGGCGTGGCCGGGCCCCGTGCGGAAATCGGTCGCCGCGCGCCTGCCCACCGGTGGCGGCGACGAAGTGCAGGGTGCAGTCGGCGCAGTCGTCGAACGGCTTGAGCCAGGCGGGGCTGGCCCCCTGGGCCAGGAAGGCGTACGCGTCCCGGCTCTCGGCCCGTACCGCGGCGGGGTCGTGGCGGCCCGGCAGGGCGCGGCCGAGCCAGCGGTCGACGACCGGTTCGAAGCGCACCAGGTCGCTCTTGTTGACGGCGAGCGCGGCGGGGGCGGCGACGAGTCCGCCGCGCTGCCGGGGGATCCGGTTGAGCACGGTGGCGAAGGCCTCGTCGCCGAGTTCGCGCAACCGCAGTCCGCTCTGTTCCCGTACCGGTTCGAGGGAGGGCAGCCGGAGCGCGCGCAGCGGGTCGAGGACGAAGATGAAGGCGTCGACGCCCATGAGGAAGCGGCCGACCTCGCTGTCCTGGGCGAGGTCCTCGCCCGCGAGGTCGAAGAAGACGACGGGCCGGGGTGTGGCGCCGCCCGCCGAGACGAGCAGGCCGTCGGCGAAGCGGGCGAACGTCTGCTGTCCTGTGCGCCCCAACTGCCGTCCCTGCTGCAGGCTCTGGACGCGTTCGCGCAGATAGGCGCGGTGTGCCTCGGGGTTGAGCGGCAGGCACTTCAGTCCGTACGGTTCGAGGCCGCCGAGTTCGACCTCGCCCAGCATGGCGGCGAGCAGGTGGGTCTTGCCGACGGAGGAGCTGCCGACCAGGGCGATGGAGAGCGGCTCGCCGTTGACGAGGTAGGGCAGGGGCAGTTCGTGCCCCTCGTCGCCGTCCACCGTGTGCGGACACAGGTGGTAGGCCTTGCGCAGGGCGTCCGCGCGGTGGGCGGGCCGGCGTTCGGCGCTGAGGTCCAGCGGGATGCGGTTGCCCTTGGGGTCGATGGTGACGAGCAGGCGTTCGTCGTACTCGACGGGGAGCAGGCAGTGCGGGCACATCCGGCTGCGTGACGGCGGGGCCTGGACGAGTTCGGAGGGCGGGGCGGACGCGCGGGGGGGTTCGGCGGCGCGGGGTGCGGCGGGGCGGGGTGGTTCCCCGCCGCCGAAGATCTTGCTGATCAGGGAGGGGCGGGACGGGCGGGAATCCCGGGCGGGAGCCTCCGGGGCCTCACCGGCCGGACCCGAACCGGGTCGGCTCCGCCCGGACAGTGCGTGTTTCCGGGCGAGCTGGGCGTCGTACTGGGCGCGGAACGGTTCGAGCACATCGGCCGCGTCGGCCCCGGCCGCCGCGAGCGGGTCGGGCACGTACAGGAGCCTCAACAGCTCGGCCGGGTGAGGTCGTTCCGCCGCGATCGGGGAGAAGAGACCGCTGTGCTGGAGAGCGGCGAGGCGCCGGTAGTCGGCGAGGTCCGCGGGAGGGCCCTCCCCACGGTCGGGGCGGCCGGAAAGCAGGTAGTAGGCGAGTTCGGCGACGGACCACAGGTCGTCGCGGGGGTCGACGGTGCCGCGCCCCGCGCGCTGCTCGGGCGAGGCCCAGGGGGCCGCCCCGAAGGGTTCGCGCGCCTCTCCCGCGCGCAGCGACGCGTACGGCTCGCAGAGCCGCACGCGGGCACCGTCCCACCGGACGTTCTCGGGTGTGATCGCCCGGTGGACGAGGCCGAGATCACCCAGGAGGCGTACGGCCATGGCGAGTTGGCCGGTGATCCGCTCCTGGTCCTCGGCGCCGAGCCGGCCCGCCCAGTCGGAGAGCGGACGCCCGCTCGGCGGTCGGTAGAGCACGAAGGGTTCGGCGGCGGTCAGGTCGAAGCCGACGATCCGGGTGAGGATGCCGACGAACTTGTCGCCGCCGTACCGCCGTTCGATGGCGACGGAGGCCGCCACCTCCCGTTCCAGGAGGCCGTACGCCTGGGGGTCGCCCTGCGCGGACGAGGCGAGCCGGTACTGCACGACGGGCACGCCGCCGGACCCGAGGTCCGCCCGGCGGGCGAGGAACCCGGGGCGCCCGGGAGGCCTGTGGTCCTCCCCGTACCGCACGACGAAGCGGCTCAGTGCCTCCCTCGGCGTGAGGAACTCCAGTTCCTGGTAGTACGGATGGGGCGGCGGGCTCGGTTCGCTCAGGTGGTCGGGATGGTCCGGGCCGATGGGCCCGCTCGGGCCGGCGGCGTGGTTCCGGTCGTCGGGACGGCCCGGGTCGCGCCGGTCGCCCGGATGGTCCGCGTGGTTCGGGTCGCGCCGGTCGTTCGGATGGTTCGGGTCGGTCACGGTTCTCCCGCCTCCTCGGCGCGGACGGTGTGCACGACGTCCGCGCGCAGTGGTACGAGGCGGAGGATTCCGGCGTGGCGTCCCGCGCCGGTCCATACGACGTCCTCGGCGATGCCCCGCCAGATGTCGTCCCCGGCGGCCCCGCGCCGCATCGCCTCCGGCACGAACCGGACCTGCCGGGCGGCGACCGGGTCGTGGGAGAGCAGGCGCATGTGCTCCGGGCCGCAGAGCGCGACCGTGCGGGCGGGGTCGTCCTCGGCCAGGACCAGCCGGGCCACCGCGTCCGGCGCGACGCCGGTGAGCCGGGCGGCGTCGGGCCGGTCGGAACGGTCGGTGAAGGCGGCGAGGCCGGAGAGCGCGTCCTGGTCACGGAGGCCGTCGTACCGGGGCGGCGGCGAGGCGGCGACGTCACGCTCCAGACGCACCCGGGTCTCGTCCAGGAGCTCCGCGATGCGCTCCTCATGGACCGCGGGCACCACGGCTCCGGGATCACGCTCGATGCCCGCCCAGCACCGGTCGAGGATCAGGAGGGTCCCGGCGACGAGGTCGCCGACGAGCGTGTCGACGAGGAGGGGGCCGCCGTCGCCGTACCGCCGCTCCAGCCAGGCGGGCGCGGGCTCGGGGCCGACGTCCGGTCCGGCCCATGCCGCCCCGCCGCGGGCGACGGCGGGGTCCCGGTCGGAGGGGACGGACGTCCCGAACGGCCCTGAGGGGCCGAACGGGTCGGCCGCGTACGGAGACCCGTTCGCCGGCGGTGCGGGCGCCCGTACCGGCGGCGGGGGTTCCTCGTCCATGTCCGACCAGACGTCGTCCGCGCCGCCGTCCCCCCAGTCCTCCCAACTCCACGACGAGGTAACGCCGTCCGCCTCCGGCGGCCCGGCGGCCCGCTTCCGGGATCCCCCCTCCCCCGTGTCGGCGGAGTCGGCCGACGGCACGTACGCGTACCCCGGCCCGTTCGCGTGGGACGGCCCCCGGCCGTGCGCGTCGGCGGTGTCCGCGAGGCCGCGGAGCAGCCGGGCCACCGCGCCGGCGCCCGCCGAGCAGTGGTGCCGTACCTCGGCGAAGAGCCAGTCGTGCACGGCGGTGGTGACCACCAGGCCCTGGACCTCGCGCAGGATCCGCCAGGCGTCCTCCGGGTCCGCCCGCGCCCACCAGTCGTCCACGGCACGGCTCCAGTCGCGCAGCGCCAGGAGGACGACCACCGCGACGGACACCACGAGGGCCACCGCCCCCGCCCACAGCGGCGGGCCGAGGAACTGCCCGAGGCCCGCCCCGACGAGACCGCCGAGCACGCCGCCGAAGAGCCGGGGCGCCGCCCCCGTGGCACCGCCGCCGTCGATCCGCCCGTCCGGTGAACGGTTGGGCCTGCGGCGCAGCATCAGATGGGCGAGCCCGGCGGCGAGCACACCGACGGCCGGGCCGAGGAACCAGCCGAGGACCGGCCAGACCCCCGCGAGCAGGGCCAGGAGGCCGGTCACGGCGAAGGCGACCGGCCGCGAACCGCCGGCCGTGAACGGGTACCGGCCGCCGAGCCGCCGCAGCCGCTCAGGGCCGCAGATCGCGTCCAGCCGGGCGAGCCGGGAGGCGCTGCCGACGGGCGCGGTGCGTGCGGAGAGCGCGGCGAGCCGGGCCGCCACGGAGCGCAACGGCAGTCCCTTGCCGATCAGTTCGTGGGTGTGGTCGCGCAGGGCGGGGACGATTCCGGCCCGCGAGATCTCCCGTGGCATCTCGGGCAGTTCGATGCCCCGTTCCCGCAGTACTCCCCGGTGCTCGACGGTGAGCCTGCTGCCGCCCGCGGCGGCGAACGCGTCCGCTACGGCGATCCGGAACCGCTCCAGCTCCCCCGCCACCCGCTCGATGTCCCCGGGCAGGTCGACCGTACGGCCGGCGCCGGTGAGGAGTCCGGCCGCGCCGCGCACCCGTCGGTAGCCGTCGACGGCGTCCTGGACGGCGTCGTCGCAGGTGGCGAGCCGGAGCCCCGCCCGGCCCTGGGCGGGCAGCCAGCGGTGGTCGGCGAGCGAGCGCGGCAGGCCCTCGTCGAGCAGCAGCGCGAGGGCGGGCGGCACCTGCTCGGCCGAGGCGGCGCCGGCCGGGACCTCCGGGCCGGTGAGCCCCTCCACCGCCTGCCGCCAGGCGCGCGCCCGGGCCTCCTCGGTGAGGTCGTGCTCCAGGACGCGCACGGCGGGCACGGCGACGCCGTGCACCACCTCGCCGAGCGCGCGCAGCACCGCGTCGAAGACCTCGGGAGTGGACAGGACGTCGACGAGCGGACGCAGCACCGCCTCGGCCGGGACGCCTTCCTCCGTCGTGTCGAACACCCACAGGACACCGGCGGCGGGCGGGCGGAGCGTGAGCGTGCGGCGCACGGTCCGCTCGCCCCTGACCCCGACGGCCAGGCAGACGATGTGGGCGGGCCCGTAGGAGGAGAGCCGCTCGTACAGCAGCTGGTGGGAGACGAGCCGGTCGGCCTCGTCGAGGACGAGGAAGCGGCGCTCGCCACCGGGCTGCGGGGCGTCGAGGGCGGCGCGTACGACGGCGTCGGGGTCGTACGCCCCCGCCGTCCGCAGGTCGAGGCAGACGGCGTGGCCGGGCAGCGGCCGTTCGGGCAGGACGCGCGCGGTCACTCCGCCTCCCCGGCTCGGCCGCGGCGGTAGGGCTCGTCGCCGAAGTCGGGTCCGGCGTCGTCTCCGAACTCGTCGCCGAACTCGTTGCCGAAGGCGGGTCCGAAATCGGGACCGAAGTCGGGGCCGTCTTCGTCGCCGAAGACGGGTCCGAAATCGGGGCCGAAGTCCGGCTCGGGTTCCCTCTCCCATTCGCCCTCGAAGGCGGAGTGCCGCCGGGGCGGCTGCGCCTCCGGGCCAGGGCCGGGGGCGTCTCCGTTCCCGTAGGCGGTACGGGGGTCGGGCGCGGTGCCGTTCCCGTAGGCCGTACGGGAACGGTTCTCGTGCGCGGGACGGGCGCCGTTCTCGTACGCCCGGGGCCGCCGCACCCCCTGCGGGCCGCCGCCCTCGCCCTGGCCCTGGCCCTGTCCCTGGCCCTGTCCCTGGCTCTGTCCCTGGCCCCGGCTCTGACCCGGCACCGTGCCGGCCCGTGGCGCGTGCCGTTCGAACAGCGCCCGCAGGCTCTTCCGGGTCGGCCGGGCCGACCTCGGGAAGCGCATGTCGAGGGCGCCGGGGAAGGTGACCTCCCAGAAGTGGCGCAACGGAGCGAGCCATTCGATCTCCGAATCGCCGTACTCCCCGTACTCCGCGACGAGTTGGTCGATCAGGGCGAGCTGGCGTGGCGCGACCTGCTCCACGAAGTGGGTGAAGAGCGGTGACGGCGGCGCCGGGACCTGCGCGAGGCCCTTGGGCAGGGCCTGCATGAGGCGTTCGCAGAACTGCTCGATGATCTGCCCCTCGTCGAGCAGCGCCCACCGCTCGTACGCGCGCAGCAGCCCCGCCCAGCTGGTGAGCGAGCCGTCGAAGTCCTCGAGCCGCAGGGACATGGCCGCGGACTCGCCGTCCTGCAGCCGGATGCGGACGCGGTGGGGCGAGCCGGCCGGACCCTCGGTGTCGATGTGCCCGTTCCACATGGCGCAGAGCAGCCGGTGCAGGATGCGCTGCCGGTCGTGTTCGGTGGAGACCAGCCAGTCGTCCTCGTAGCCGAGCCGCTGGCGCCAGTGCAGGAAGTCCTCCTCGCCGGCCGAGTCGCGGGCCTCGGACCAGAGGCTGAGGACGTTGCGGACCTCGGAGATGTCGGTGAGGTTCATGCCGCTGCGGAAGAAGACGACGGTGATGGAGTCGGTGTCACCGGCCCGGCTCTCCGGGGCCACCCGGGAGGGCAGGTTGAGCGCCTGCTCCAGGTACTCGCGGGCGCGGCCGTCGGACTCGCTCGCCGGATGCACGATGAGGATCTTGAGCGGTCCGCTGCCGTCCGGGACGAAGCCCACCGGGATGAGTCCGGCGAGGCGGGAGCGGAACTGGTCGAGCCAGCGCGCGTCGACCTTCGCCTCGGCGGTCTCGTCGCCCGCGGCGGCGCGGAGCAGCAGTTCCATGGAGGGCAGCAGGGGGCGGGCGAACGCGTCCTCGTTGGCCTCGCCGAAGAGCCGCTTGACCCGTCGTTCGACGACCTGCTTGATCTCCTTCACCGCCGCGCCGGAGGACCGGCGGACCGCGTCGAGGGCCCGTCGCCAGTCCTCGGGGCCGACGATCCGGCCGAGCAGGTTCGCCGCGTCGGAGGACTCGGGCAGGCCCTCGCTCTGGGCGAGCCGCTCGACGACGTCGTCGTAGAAGGCGCGCAGGGTGTTCTGCGGGGGCAGCAGATAGGCGATGCCGGCGCGGTCGTCGCGGTAGAGGTCGCGGCGGCTGTCGGCGAAGGCCTTGCCCTCGTCCTGCTCGTGGTCGCGGAGCGCCTTGACGAGTTCGGCGACCTCGGAGCTCGCCTTGTTCAGGGAGGGCCGCCACTGGGCCTCGCCGTTCTGCCAGCCGTGGTGCCAGAGGGTGCGGGCCCGCCACTGGTACCAGGCCTGCTGGGCGGCGAGCGCGTCCTGGACGTCGGGGTCGCTCCACCGGGCCGGCACGACCCCCCCGACCGGGCCCTTGATCGGAGGGATGTTGGGGGCGGCGGTGTGGACGTTCGGGGGCCGTTCGGGTTCGTTCCGCCGGTTGTCGATCATGCCGGTGAAGCCTTCCCTCGCCACCCGGTCGGGGTGGCCGGGCAGACCTGACAGGATCACCTTGATCTGGAACGGGTCCATGGAGCCGAGGAGTTCGCGGACCCCCGCGCTCGGCCTGAAGTCCTCGGTGAGGCGCGGGATCTCGCGGGCCAGACCGGTGTCGAGGCGGCGCAGGGACTCCTCCATGTCCCCGAGCCGGTTCCGCAGCTCCTGGGTGATCCTCGTCTTCCCCCGGGGGAGCTGTTCGGGCAGGGGGACGTCCGGGGCGTCCCGGGTCCAGAGGCGGCCGACGCCGGAGCGGTTGAACAGCTCCCTGACGTGGTTCTGTCCCTCCCGGTCGGGGCGCCGGGCCCGTTCGGTCATGCCGCGCACGGCCTGGGCGAGGAGCCGGGCGGCGACGATCTCGGCGAGGTCGTCGACGGGCACGGTGAGGGCGGCGGCGAGGCTGGTGGACATGCCCCGGTAGCCGATGCCGGTACGGGCCGGGGTGGAGCGTTCCACGGCCTTGTTGATGAAGCTGGCGGCGAAGGACTGGTAGTCCTCCTCGGCGCGGGTCGCCGAGCCGTTGTCCTGGCCGAGGTCGGTGCCGATCAGCGACATCACCATGGCGGCGATGGAGCGCCGCAGGTCCTCGCTGTTGATGACGGAGGGCTTGGAGAAGAGGAAGGCGGTCTGCATGGTGGCGGGACGCAGCGCCACGACGCCGTCGCCGGGGTACGTGACGCTGAGCCGCCCCCGGTCCTCGACGTCCCCGACCTGGTCGACGGCGTCGGGCACGTTCTGGTCGTCGACGAGCCGCGAGAGGTCCACGAGGGCGCGGGCGGAGTTGAGTTCGGCCTCGCGTCCGCCGCCGGCCTCGGGCGGGAAGGCGGAGGGCATGACGACGAGCGGGTAGATCTTCACCCCGGGCACCCGGGCGTTGCGGAACTCGTGCCCGATGAGGTGGATGAAGTCGTAGAAGATGCCGGCCCCGGTGCCGCCGGCGACGGAGAAGGCGACGAACACGTCGCAGCCCCGGATCTTGCCGCCACCGACCCGCCGCAGGTCGCCCGCGGCCTGCCCGATGGACCCGATCGCCTCGCGGAGCTGCCGGAGGACGGGTTCGAGCCCGGAGCGGAGGGTCGCGAAGAGCGCGGAGCGTCCGACGGTCGGCAGCTGTCCCGCCCCGTTGTTGAGCGGGGCGACGCGCGGCTCACGGGCCTTCGGCGGCAGCCAGAGCCGGGTCTCCTCGGGGACGGAGACGCGCAGCATGCGCGTCACCTCGGGCGAGGAGTCGAAGTCGGTGGGCAGCAGGTCGCGGACGATCCGGGAGGTACGGGCGAAGGCGGCGCCCTCGGCGCCCTTCGCCTTGAACTGCGGGTAGTTGAGCAGCTCGGCCTCGCTGAAGTCCGCGTAGACGAACTGGAGACAGTCGGGCAGCTGGAAGGGCATGCGGCGGCCGCCGTCGACCAGGTCGGTGCCGTCGGGGCCGCACAGCTCCCGGCGCAGGCTGCGTTCGAGCTCGGTGCCGATGCGTCCGCCGGTGCCGCCGAGTCCGACGAAGAGCATGGGCTGGTAGATCTTCATGTCGTTCTCCTCGGAACCCGTTCAGAAGTTGACGTCGTATGCGCTCGCGTCGGAAGAGCCGTCCGCGCCCGGGCCGGTGAGGCGGCCGGAACCCTCGCCCGTGTCGCCGCCTCCGGTACGGCGGGGGCGACGGGACCACGGTGTGCCCCGGCCGCGGGCCGGCGCCGGGCGGCCGCCCCGTACCACCAGCTCGTGGTCGCCGAGCCCGGCCGGCTCGCCGGTCCGCACGGGAACCTGCGCGCCGCCGCGGGGGCGCAGCAGCAGCTCGCCCGCGCCGGTGCTGCGCAGCACATGGGCGGAGGATCCGCCGCCGCCGGGGACGCGCCGGAGGGTGGCCGGGGCCCCGTACGGTTCGTCGACGGTGAAGGCGAAGACGCCGCCGGGGCTCTGCCCGCGGCGGACGGTCAGCGTGTCGAGCGACCGCCCGTCCTGGCAGAGTTCGAGCGTGACGCCGGTGAGGTCGCGGCGGCGGCGCCGGAAGAAGAGCCGGATGCCGACGAAGGTGCCCACGAGGAGGACGAGCACGACCCCGCCGATCACCGCCTTCCACCAGCGTTCCCACCAGGTCGGCGGCTCCACCACCCGGACGTTCAGGAGCGCGCCGCGCAGGGTGCGGTCGCCGTGCGCGGTGTCCACCACGGTGATCTGGCCGCCGAGCGCGCCGAAGGGCGTGCTCTTCCCGACGGCGACGGTGAAGGGGATCCGGGTGCTGCCGTTCGGCGGGGCCGTGACGGTCGCCGGGGCGACGACGAGCTCGGCGCCCGGCGTCTGGTCCGCGAGTCCCAGCCGCAGGGTGTGCGGCGCGGAGTCGTTGTTGGTGACGTCGAGGGTGCCGCGCACGGTGGCACCGGGGTGCACGGTGGCACTGTCGACGGTGAGGGCGGCGGTCACGAGCGGCGCGCCCTTGGCCACGACGGCGTGCAGCGGGCGCCGGTCGGAGGTGATCCCGGGCGCCTCCATGCGGGTGACGAGCTCCAGGGCGCCGGTGGCGCCCGCGGGGACGGTGAGCGTGCCGGTGAACCGGACGTCGCCGGCCTTGGCGTCGGGGGCCTTGCCGTCGTCGCCGAGCCGGAAGCTGACGGGTTCGAATCCCTCGCCGCTCAGGTCGGCCGCGACCGAGAGGCCGGCCAGCTGGCGCGGGTCGGTGATGACGACGCCGCGCCGGGTCTGCATCTGCACCTCGACCTTGACCTGCTCCCCGGCGCGCGGGGACGCCGGATCGAGGACGACGGCGGAACGCAGCCGGCCCTGCCAGATCGCCCGGACGGCGACCTCGCGGTCGCCGTGGCCGGGCGGGGCCTCGATGTGCACCCGCCAGGCGCCGGGCAGCGGGTTCTTCACCCGCAGGGCCTCGACCGGGCCGTTCGCTCCGCTGACCTCGAAGGAGGAGCCGTCGAACTCGCCCCGGACGGGCACCTTGCGGCCGGCCGGGTCGAAGTAGGTGACCTGCACCTTGGGGTCGTGCTTGGCGACCGTGAGGGAGCCGTCGGTGGCGATGGGCGGGATGGTGACGGTCAGGTCGGCGGGCGGCTTGCCCGCGGTGCCGTGCGCGATCTGGGCGCAGCGGGCGGCGGCGAAGGTCTCCTGGAGCGCCTTGTCGATCTCGGCGGAGGTGTCGACGACCCGCATGCGCGGGGCGGAGCCGGGGATCTCGGAGCAGGCGCCGCGGTAGCCGCCCTCGGCCATCGCGGTGAGGGCGGCACGGTCGAGCTCGCCGCCGAAGCCGAGGGGCCAGATCTGGACGCCGGCCGCCCGGGCGCGGGCGAGCTCCTCGACGAGCCGCTTCTCCCCGTTGGACTGGCGGCTCTCCCGGTCGGTGCCGTACTCGGGGCTGTCGGCGACGTCGAGCTTGCCGTCGGTGAGCAGGAAGACGACCTTGGGGGTACCGGGCTTCTTGGCTCCGCCGGTGCCGGTGCCGGTTCCGGTTCCGGTGCCAGTTCCGGTGCCTGTGCCGGGTCCGGCCGCGGCTCCGGTGAGGCGGGTGACGGCCTGCCGGACGGCGGCCGGGAAGTCGGTGCCGGGGCCCATCCGGGCCGTGTCGCGGCGCCCCAGCTCCTGGACGCAGTCGCTGAGTCGCTCACGGCCCGCCGCGTCGGCGACGGTGAGCTGGCACACGTCCTGTACGGGCGACTGGCCGCGCTTCTCCGAGCTGCCGAAGCCGATGACGGCCGCCCGGGAACGCTCCGAAATCTCGCCCTGGACGAGCAGCGCCGCCGCCTCGGTCTCCCGCGCCAGGTCCTTGTCGGCGAGGCTCGCCGACTGGTCGACGACGACCGCGAAGTCGATGGGGTCGGGTCCTTCCGCGGGGTCGGCGGGAGCGGCGGGAGCGGTACGGGGGACCCCCCGCGCCCCGGAGACGCCGGGCGCTCCCGTGGCGGTGGTCGCCGCGAGCGGGCCGGCGAGCGCGAGGAGCGCTCCGGCGAGGAGCAGGGCGCCCCTCTTGTTGGTCCACTGCATGTTCTCTCTCACCACAGTTCACTGAAGAGGGCCAGAAGGGCGCCGAGCGCGAGCGCGGACACGCCCAGACGCAGCCACCGGTACTTCGCCGCGAGCACGAGGCCGTGCACGCTGGCCTGTTCGAGGAGCCAGCCGGTGGCGTCCGCGCCGGGTGCGGCGAGCCGCTCGCGCAGCGCGGTCACCGACGGTCCGCCCGTCAGCTCGCGCAGGAAGGTGCGGTCGGCGCCGATCCTGGTGCGGGGCAGCACCACCGAGACGAGCATCAGGACACCGGATGTCCAGAGCGCGCCCGCGAGGAGCAGGAGGACGAGCCCGGGTCCGGAGTCGGGCAGGAGGGCGCGGTCTCCGGAGAAGACGACCGCCAGGAAGGCGAGGGCGCCGGAGAGCAGGATCGCGGCCTTGGTGTCGGCCCTGCCGATGTCCTCCCGGACGGTGGCGAGCAGCCGTTCGGCCATGAACCTGAGCTCCTCGGCGGGTACGGGGAGGGGCGCGGGCACGGGTACGGGTACGGACGTGGGGCCCGGCACGGGCGGGGGTACGGGCGTGGGCCCCGGCGCGGGTACGGGCGTGGGCCCCGGCGCCGCGGTCCGGGCCGGGTCCTGGCTCGGCGCGGAGTCCGGCGCGGGGTCCGGCACAGGTCCCGGCGCCGAGTCCTGCGCGGTGGGCGCCGTCGCCCGTGTCGGGTCCTGCCCGCGCCCCGGCGCGGTCGTCACTCGTCGTCCCAGTCGTTGAACTCGGAACTGGGCCGGGCCGGCCGGGCCGGCCGCCGGGCGCGGTCGCGCCCGTCCCTGTCGTAGGGGTCGTCGCGGTCGTACCGGTCGTTGCGCTCGTAGGCGTCGCTCCGCCGGTACGGGTCACCGTCCTCGTACCGGTCGTGTCCGTCGTCGTAGCCGTCGTCGTGCCGGTCCCGCGAGCGGGCGCGCTCGCGGTCGTCGTCGCGGCCCCTCTCCCGCGCCCTGCCCCGCTCCCGTTCGCGCTCGGAGCCGGACTCGACGCGGGTCGGCTCGTAGACGCGGGGCCCGCCGGGGGGCGGGGCGTCCCCGTGGTCCTGTTCCTCGTACCAGTCGGGGCGGTTCGGCTCCGGCGCCGCGTCCTCCAGGGCGAGGCGGTGCGGCGGGGGGTTGCCCGAGGGGTTGAGCACCCGGTCGGTGATGCCGCCGAGGACGGTGCCGGTCTGCGTCCGCAGGTACATGAGCACCTGGTACATCTGCTCGCCGATGTCGTGCCGTTCCAGGACTCCGGTGTCGAGGAGCCGGTTGAAGACGGCCAGGTAGTCCTCCTGGCTCTCGCGCCGCTCGCGCTGGAGCTGGGTGCGGATCTCCCACTGCTTGTCGGGGTGCATCGCCATGTGGTGGGCGATCTGGGCGAGGTCGCCGCGCCGGAAGAGGGCCTCCATCTCGCGGGCCCGGTCGGCGACCAGGGCCCGCTCGGCGGCCTCCCTGCGCCGCTCGGCCTCGGCGACGCGCTCGTCGGCCTCCATGGTGACGCCGACCCGGTCCCGGCGCGAGACCTCGGCCTTGACGGAGTCGTCGAGGTCGACGAAGACATGGACGCGGGTCCGCAGCCCGATGTCCGCGCCGAACCTGAGGCGTCCGGTGCTCAGTTCCTCGCGTACGGCCTCGTCGGCGCGCTGCGCCTCGGTGATCCGGAACCGCCGGGAGATCCTGCGCAGCCCGTCGAGCAGCTCGTCGTGCAGCAACTCGGCGACGTCCTCGACCTGTTCGCGGACGACGAGGTGGGGGTCGGTCACCACCCACTGGACCCTGGCGACGGCCTCGAAGAAGACGCCGTCGCCGGCGGCGGGCAACTGGAGCCTGAACTCGGTCACGTTGCGCCCGAGTTGTACTTCGAAGACGGTGTAGGCGGAGCCGAGCATCGGCTTGTTGACGTCCTCCACGCGGTCCGGCCAGACCACCCGGTGGCCGCCGTTGCGGTAGAGGAGCACCGCCGCGACCTTGCCGCTCCTGCGGCGGTACGGGGGTGCGTACTCGGCGATCAGCGGACCGCGCGGGCGCTCGCCGGAGCGGGACCCCGCACCGGACCCGCCGCCGTCCCCGCTCCAGCGCCCGCCCTGTCCCCGGACGCGCCCCCCGCCCTGCCGCTGCTGCCGCTCTCGGTCCAGCTCCTCGTCCGGGTCCATGTCCAGGTCCTCGTCCTCGTCCCGGCCGCCGGCGTGCCGGCCGCCGCCGTTCTGTCCGCCGTACCGCTGCCCGCCGTGCTGCTGTCCGCCGCCCCGCCGCCCGTCGCCTCGCTGCCCCGTGTACCCCTGACGCTCCCGATCGTCCCGGTCGCGGGCGGGACGGGCCCGCTCGTCACGGGCCTGCTCGGCCCCGACCCGCTCGTCGCGCGCCCGCTCGTCCCGTCCCCCGCCTTCGCGGCCGCGGCCGTCGCGGTCCCTATCGACCCAGCGCGTCCGCTCGTCGGGCCGGGGGTTCCTGTCCTGCTCGGGCCCGGTCATCGGTTCGCTCCTTCCGTCACGGCGTCCCACATCCGGCGCGCCGCGCCTCTGTCCAGGGGCCGGTCACGGTCCCGGACCAGTTCGTTCAGCAGGCCCCTGAGCCGGTCCCGGTCGCGCCGGTCCACCGCGAGGCGCGGCAGGAAGGCGCAGACGAGCCCGAGCGACTCCGGGTCCTTCGCGGCCCGCCGGAGCATCCCGCCGAGCGCTTCGAGGGCCGACTCCCCCGAGCGGGCGGTGGTGAGCGTGGACCGCAGCAGCGCGGCCAGTTCGGGGGCGAGCCCGGGCCGGGTCGCGAGCAGCGCGAGCAGCAGCGGGCGGGCCGCGTGCCCGTCCAGCTCCGGGACCTCCCGCAGCCCCCACAGATGGGTGGTCCGGGTGCTCAGGGCACGGATGACGGCGAGGTGGACGAGGTTGGCGAGGTTGAGCCGGCCGTCCTCCAGCCACTGCCGGAGCCGTCGGAGCACGGGCGCGGGTTCGCCGCAGGCGAGCAGCCGCGCCACGCTGAACGCGGCGGGCACGAGGACCTCGACGTCGGTCGCCTCACGGGCCCTGACGACCCGGGCGATCGCGTCGAGCGAACCGGAGACGCCGCCGGCGGCCAGCACATAGCCGTGGGCGAGCAGGGCGGTCCTGACGAGCATCTCGTCGTCGGACGCGGCCCAGTTCTTGAGGACGTCGGCGACGGCGGGCCGGACGCGCGGGTCGCGCGCGGACTCGGCGAGCGCGGTGGCGGCGGCCATGCGGGCGACCGGATCGTCGGTCACGGCGAGCGGCACCACCAGCTCGCGGAAGCCGTGGATCCAGTCCCAGGAGCAGAGGACCCCGGCCGCGATGGAGGCCCGCACCCATACCTCGGGGCGCGGGTCGTCGCACAGCGCGCGCAGCCAACGGGCGACCGGGCCGCGGACGTTGTGGTAGCCGTGCCAGATCTCACCGAGTACGGCTCCGGCGAGCGCCTCGCCCTGGAAGCGCACGGCCCGCACGGGCACCTTGGCCGGGCCGAGGTCCAGTTCGCCGTCCTCCAGGACGGCCCGCGCCTGCACTGGCCGGTGCTCGGCGTGCGTCCCGAACAGGCGTCGCCCCGGAGGGTGTTCGGGGTCGAGGGTGACCGCGAGTTCCCAGGCGAGGAGTTCGGCGGCCTCGGCGGCGAGGCTGTACGCGGAGCCGTTGAACACGGCGACGGCGATACGGAACGCGCCGGCGTTCAGAGCCGGGAGGGCCTCGGGGACGGCGCCCGGACGGTCGGCGCCCGCGAACCACTCGCGCGCCTGGGAGCGTACGAAGGAGGAGCATTCGGCCAGGAGTTCCTCGTCGGTCACCTCGCCGCGCCAGTGCCGGGCGAGGTGGTCGGCGAGCCGAGCCGCCTCGCGGGGCCGCAGCTCCTCAAGGCCGAGGGCCTCGACCACGTCCCGCCGCGCGCCGCGTGCCCGGGCGGCACCGAGGGCCTGGTCGGACTCGGTGCGCAGCTCGTTCCAGAGGTGGCGGTGGAGGACCTCGTCGGCCGGCGGCGGCGCGCAGTACATCCCGTACCGGCCGCGCAGCAGCCGGTCGGCGAGCTCCCCGTTCTCGACGAGGACGACCCCGTAGGCGTCCCGGCCGCGCAACAGGTCGCCGAAGCGGTCCAGGTGCAGTTCGGAGAGCCGGGTGGCGGGACGGCGGGCGACGGCGGTGTGTTCGCCGCGGCCGGAGCGCGCGGCGCGCGGTTCGCCCTCGGCCTCGCGCACGTCCTCGGTGGGCAGTTCCAGGAGGTGGCCGCCGCTCTCCTGGAGGACCTCCTCGGTGATCTCGTCGACGCCGTGGCGCGGGTCGAGCCGGAAGACCTTGCCGCCGGTCAGTTCGTCGAGGAGGGCGAGCGCGGTGGCCTTGCGGCCGCTGCCGGGTTCGCCGCACAGGACGAGGACCCGGTGGTCGCGGAGCCGGTCCCGCATCCGCCGGTAGCCGGAGGTGGCGCAGTAGACCCGGCCCAGGTGGTCGAGCGTCTCGGGCGGGACGGGTCCCTGGACGAAGTGGGCGGTGCGCTCGGAGCCGTAGAGGGCGAAGATCTGGTTGCCCTCGAAGACGGTGCCGTCGCCGTGGATGGTGGTGAGGCGGTCGGCGGCGCCGCCCGCCCAGGTGCGCACGGCCCGGCGTGCCGTGGCGGCCCCGCCGGTGTCGCTCTCGCCGCCGAGGGGCCCCCGGTCGGCGGCCGCGAAGACGCTCGGCTCGCGGGGCTGCTCGGTACCGTCACCCCGCTCGGACCCGCCGTCCCGGTCGCGGTCCCCCCGGTCGCGGTCGCCGCCGCGGTCCGAGCCCCGGTCGGAACCCCGGTCGGACCCCCGGCCGCCACCGCGGTCGGAGCCCCGGTCGCCGCGATCGCCGCCCCGGTCCGGCCCGTCGGCCCGGTCGCCGTGGCCGTGCCCGGCGTCCGAGGAGTCGCCCTGCGGCGCGTCGTCCTCGTCGCTCACTCCGGCTCACCCGCCCCGGAGGCCGTGCCGGAACCGGAACCGGAACCTGAACCCGAACCGGAGCCGGCACCGGAACCGGATCGCGGGCCCGAGTCCTTGCGGATTCCGGTGAACCCGCCGTGGATGGTGTTGCCGTGGATGTCGAGGAGGTCGCCCCCGACGTGGTACTCACGGTTCCCGCCCACGGGCCGGGGCGTTGGGCCGTCCCCCCGCGACGGCCCAACGCCGGTCCGTGCCGCCCCCGCCGGCGGCCGCTCCCCCGCGACCGCCGGCTCCCCCTCGGGCGCCGGCTCCCCCTCCGGCGGCAGCTCCCCGTCGCGCCCGATCAGCGGCGGCGCGGGCCTGCGCGGTACGTGGAACCAGGCCGCCTCGTCGGTCTCCTTGGACCGGATGCGCGCCGACCGGTAGTGGTCCGGCTCGACGTACCGCCCGCCCTCGGCGACCACGTTCCCGTACAGCCAGTCGGAGACGACGACCACGAGGTCGATCTCCGGGGTCTCGTTCATGATCCGCTTGGCCGGGGGGCTGTCGCAGAGCCGGGCCGCGAGGTCCACCGCGCGTCCGACGAGCCCGTGCCGGTCCTGGCTCACGAGCCCCGCGTTCATCCCGATCCGCAGCCGCAGCGGCCTCGCCCGGCCCTGGTTGTGGGCGCGCAGACTCTCGTACAGCGTGTCGATCCACCGGCCGACCATGAGGGTCGGCGGCACGTCGGGGCGCAGGGCGGCGAGGATGCCGTCCCCCCGGTCCTCCTGGTGGAAGGTGCCGGGCTCGACGCCGACGGAGCTGTACGCGTCGTCGAAGGCGGCGTACATCGCCGCCCGCTGGTGTTTCTTCTCGGCCAGGTCGAGCGTCCCGGAGCCGCAGATGTCGCCGAAGACGACGAACCGGTGGATGCCACCCGCCTCTCCGACCACGTCTCCGCCCACTTCCCCGTTCACTCCCGCACTGCTCACTCTCGGACTCCCTGTGTGCTGCCCCGGTGCCGTTGGTGCCGTGGTGATGCGTGTCCAGACTGGCCGCGTTCCGCGACCGGCGATGTAGCCGTTTACACACCCGGCGGAGATTCGTCCGCCGGTTCTCCGCCGGGGCGCGCACGCCCCTCGGCGAGCAGCACCAGGACCCGCATGTCGATCACGACGACGGTGCGGTTCGCGGTGCGGACCACGTCCTGCTCCCGCAGCAGGCGCAGCGCCTTGGCCACCGCCTCCCGGGTCGCTCCGATGGCCGCCGCCAGGTCGTGCTGCGGCAGCGGAAGTTCGAGTACGGTCCCGGCCTCGGCCCGCCGCCCGGCGCGCTCGGCCAGCTCGACGAGGCGGGCCGCCAGGCGCTGGAGGACGGTCTCGGAGGCGAGCGCGCGGCGCTCGACGTCGGCGCTCCGCAGCCGGGTCGCGAGCTGGCGCATGATCAGCGAGGTGGCGTGCGGCCGGGCGGCGAGGAAGCGCCGGAACCGGTCGCCGGAGATCGCCACCGCCTCGACCCTGCCGAGCGCGGTGACGCTGGCGCTGCGCGGGCGCCGGTCGACTGCGGCGAGGTCGCCCACGACCTCGCCGGCGCCCCGGAGGGCGAGGATGAGCCGCGAGCCGCGCTCGGTGCCCACGGAGACGACGGACCAGCCGGAGAGGAGCGCGAGGACGAAGGCGGTGGTGTCGCGTTCGCGGATCATCACCTCCCCGGGTTCGTAGACGCGCCGGGCGCCCTCGGCGATCAGGGAGCGCCGGTCGGCCGCCGGGAGGGCGTGGAGGAAGGAGCGGTCCTGGCCGAAGAGACTCACCGCGCGCTCACCCCCGTACCGTCCTCGGGCCCTCCGGGGAAGACCGATCCGCCGATGGTCGACCGGCGTATTCGTGTGCGTGTTCCCACCTCAAGTGACGTGTGACGTCACACTGTTGACGCTGTGTCACGTCATGGGGTGAAGAACGCTAGAGGGTGCGGAAGAAATGCGTCAACGGGCACGGGGGGCGCAGGGGAGCGCCGCGCCCGGCGCCCCTGCGCCCCCCTTCGGGGCCGGGCGAAGACCTCGCGAAGACCGTGCGAAGGCACTGCGGAGCCGAGGCGAACGCACGCGGAAGCCCTCGCGGAGCCCCACCCGTCCGAGGGGGTGGCGATCTCCGCGAGGGCTTCTGGGAGCCGAGGCCGCACTGCCGCGAGGCCCCACGGCGTCACCGGCGCACCGCGCGGGGGCGCCCCTCGCCGGCGCACCGGCGCAAGGCCCCACGGCGTCACCGCCGCAGGGCCTCACCGCCCGTCAGAGCCTCGGGTCCACCGGCTCCGATTCCAGGGCCAGGACCGCGAACACGGCCTCGTGGACCCGCCACAGCGGCTCCCCGTCCGCGAGGCGGTCGAGGGCTTCGAGGCCCAGCGCGTACTCGCGCAGGGCCAGCGACCGCTTGTGGCCGAGGAAGCGCTGTCGCAGCCGCTCCAGGTTCTCCGGCCGGGTGTACTCGGGGCCGTAGATGATCCGCAGGTACTCCCGGCCGCGCACCTTGACGCCCGGCTGCCCGAGCCGACCCTTGCCGTCGCGGACGAGTGCGGCCAGCGGCTTGACGACCATGCCCTCGCCACCGGCGTCGGTCATGTCCAGCCACCAGTCGACCCCGGCCCGGACCGAGGCCTCGTCGCCCGTGTCGACGACGAGCCGCCGGGTGACCTGGAGCAGCCCCGTCGGATCGTGCTCCACGAGCCGGTCGAGCCAGGCGAGCTGCTCGTCGTGCGGGACGGCCGCGAGCGAGCGCCCGCGCGCCCCCAGGAGCTGGAACGGCGCGAACCGCACCCCCTCCAGGCCCTCGGTCGGCCAGCAGTACCTGCGGTAGGCCTCAGTGAACGCCTCCGCGTCCACCGCCCGCTCCCGCTGCTTCGCGAGCAGCCCGTCGATGCCCTCGACCCCGCGCGCCACCGCCTGTTCGAGCGCGGAGATCGCACCGGGGAAGACCGCGCCCGAGGCCGCGCCGACCGCCGCGTACTGCGCGCGGAGCAGCCCGGCCGACTTCAGCGACCACGGCATCAGCTCGCCGTCGAGCAGCAGCCAGTCCGTGTCGAGCTCGTCCCAGAGCCCGGCGGCTCCGATCGCCCTCCGCAGCCGGCCGAGCACCTGCTCGGTGACGGCGGGATCGTCGAAGAAGGGCCGTCCGGTACGGGTGTGCAGCGCGCCGGTGACCCCTTCGGCGTCCACGCCGAAGCGCTCGCGGGCCGCGTCGGCGTCCCGGCAGACCAGGGCCACCGCCCGGGAGCCCATGTGCTTCTCCTCGCACACGACCCGCTCGACGCCGTCCGCCCGGTACTGGGCGAAGGCCTCGGCCGGGTGCTCCAGATAGCCCTCCTCCTTCGACGTGGCGGTGGGCGCCATCGTCGGCGGCAGATAGGTGAGCAGCCGCGGGTCGACCGCGAACCGGCTCATCACCTCCAGGGCGGCCGCCGCGTTCTCCTCGCGCACGGCGACGTTGCCCAGATGCCGGGTCTCCACGATCCGCCGGCCGTGCACGTCCGCCAGGTCCAGGGGGCGTCCCTGGTGCCCGCCGGGCGCCTCGGTCGCGAGCGGCCGGGCAGGCTCGTACCAGACGCGCTCGGCGGGTACGTCGACGAGTTCGCGCTCGGGCCAGCGCAGCGCGGTCATCTTCCCGCCGAAGACGGCTCCGGTGTCGAGGCAGAGGGTGTTGTTGATCCAGGAGGTGTTCGGCACGGGGGTGTGGCCGTACACGACGGTGGCCCGGCCCCGGTACTCCTCGGCCCACGGATAGCGCACCGGCAGCCCGAACTCGTCGGTCTCACCGGTGGTGTCGCCGTACAGGGCGTGCGAGCGCACCCGCCCCGACGTCCGGCCGTGGTACTTCTCCGGCAGGCCGGCATGGCAGACGACGAGGTTGCCGCCGTCGAGGACGTAGTGGCTGACGAGCCCGTCGATGAACCGGCCGACCTCGGCCCGGAACTCCTCGCTCTCGTGCCCCAGCTGCTCGATGGTCTCGGCGAGGCCGTGCGTCTCCTGGACCTTCCGGCCCTTGAGCCAGCGGCCCAGCTTGTTCTCGTGGTTGCCGGGGACGCAGAGGGCGTCGCCCGCGGCGACCATCGCCATCACCCGGCGCAGGACGCCCGGCGAGTCGGGGCCCCGGTCGACGAGGTCGCCGACGAAGACCGCCGTACGGCCCTCGGGGTGGTGCCCGTCGACGTAACCGAGCTTCGCGAGCAGGGTCTCCAGCTCGGAGCGGCAGCCATGGACGTCACCGATGATGTCGAAGGGGCCGGTGACGTGACGCAGGTCGTTGAAGCGGCGCTCCAGGACGACCTGGGCGGCGTCGACCTCCTCGACGGACTTCAGCACGTGCACCTTGCGGAAGCCCTCGCGCTCCAGGCCGCGCAGCGAGCGGCGCAGCTCGCGGCGGTGGCGCTGGATGACGTGCGCCGGCATGTCGGCGCGGTCGGGGCGTGCGGCGTTCCGGCCGCGGCACACCTCCTCGGGCAGGTCGAGGACGATCGCGATGGGCAGCACGTCGTACGAGCGGGCCAGCTGGACGAGCTGACGCCGCGCCTCCTGCTGCACGTTGGTCGCGTCGACGACGGCGAGCCGCCCGGCCGCGAGGCGCTTGCCCACGATGTAGTGCAGGACGTCGAAGGCGTCCTTGCTCGCGGACTGGTCGTTCTCGTCGTCGGCGACGAGCCCCCGGCAGAAGTCGGAGGACACGATCTCGGTCGGCTTGAAGTGGCGCCGGGCGAAGGTGGACTTGCCGGAGCCGGTGGCACCGACGAGGACAACGAGGGACAGGTCGGTGACGGGCAAGGTGCGGGCCGGGGTGGTGTCGGCCGGGTTCACGGTCTCGGTGGTCATGCCTGTTCCTCCTTCGCGGCGGTCGGGGTCGGGGTCCGCTTCTGGTCCTGGGCCCGGTCCTGGTTCTGGGCCCGGTCCTGGGCCTGGGCCTGGGCCCGGTCCTGGGCCCGGTCCTGCTCCTGGGCCCGGGTGAAGACGGCCATCTGGGTGGGCGGTCCGACCTCGGGGTCGTCCGGGCCGACGGCGGTGAACCCGACGTCGTACCCGTACCGCTCGGCGACCGAGGCCGCCCAGCCGCGGAACTCCTCCCGGGTCCATTCGAAACGGTGGTCGCTGTGCCGGACGTGCCCGGCCGGCAGCGACTCCCAGCGCACGTTGTACTCGACGTTCGGCGTGGTCACGAGGACCGTGCGCGGCCGGGCCGAGCCGAACACCGCGTACTCCAGGGCCGGCAGCCTCGGCAGGTCCAGGTGCTCGATGACCTCGCTGAGCACCGCCGCGTCGTAGCCGGTCAGCCGCTTGTCGGTGTACGCGAGGGAGCCCTGCAACAGCTTCACGCGGGCCGCCTGCCGCTCCCCCATCCGCTCCAGCCGCAGCCGCCGCGCGGCGACGGTCAGGGCACGGACGGACACGTCGACTCCGACGACCTCCGTGAACCGGGTGTCCTTGAGCAGCGCCTGCACCAACTGGCCCTGACCACACCCGAGATCGAGCACCCGGCTCGCCTCGGCCCGCTCCAGGGCGGCGAGGATGGCCGCCCGGCGCTGCTCGGCGAGCGGCACGGGCCGCTCCTCGGTGTCCGTCGACTCGTCGACCGCGTTGTCGACGTCGTCGACGTCCAGGCCGTCGGCCTCGGCGAGCCGCACGAGTTCGAGCCGCTCGTCCGCCTCACGCGTCAGGCCCCGGCGGCGGGACAGATAGCGTGCCGTGATCAGCGTCCGCTCGGGGTGACCGGCGAGCCAGCCGTCACCGGCGCGCAGCAGCTTGTCGACCTCGTCGGGCGCGACCCAGTAGTGCTTGGCGTCGTCGAGCACGGGCAGCAGGACGTAGAGGTGGTTGAGGGCGTCCGCGAGCCGCAGCTCACCTTCGAGCACCAGGCGCACATAGCGGGAGGCACCCCACTCGGGGAACCGTCCGTCCAGGGCCACCGGCTCGGCGTCCACCGTGTCCCAGCCCAGCGGGCCGAACAGCCTGCGCACCAGCTCGGCACCGCCCCGCGCGGGCAGCGCGGGCACCTCGACGCGCAGCGGCAGCGCCGCCGCGGCCCGCTCGGGCATCGCCTGGCAGACGCCGTGCAGCGCCGTCTTGAAGACCTTCGCGAGCGCGACGGCGAGCAGCGAGGACGCCGCGTAGGGCCGGTCGTTCACGTACTGGGCGAGTGCGGAGTCCGGGGCGCCGCCCCGGCCCTTGCCCTTGCCGCGGCGCACCAGCGCCACGGGGTCCACCTCCAGGAGAAGTGCCGCCGTGCACCGCTCGGCGCTCGCCTCGGGGTAGAGGACGTGCGCCGTGCCGTGCGAGGTCGAGAACGTCTGCGCCCGCTCGGGATGCTTGTGCAACAGAAAGCCGAGATCGGTCGCGGGACGCTCCGGGTTGCCGGTCGTACTGATCGTCAGGAACACGCTTCCGAGTATGGTTCGCCGTTCCCCTCCCGACCAGGCATTTTCCCGTGGCCGGACCCCGCGGCGGCGCCGGTGCCGGGGTCCGGGCCGACGGCGGACCCGGCGGGGGCGCGGTCAGCCCTCGCCCTCGCCGGTGACCAGGGACGTGCCGAGGGCGGAGATCGTCGCCGGGCCGACCCGGCAGCACCCGCCGATGAGCCGGGCGCCGGACGCGGCCCAGTCGGTGGCCCGGGCCGGATCGAAGGCGATGTCGCCGCGCCAGCCCCGCGCGCGGGCGTCCCAACGCTCCCCGCTGTTGGGGTAGACCACGGCCGGCTTCCCGGTCACGGCGACGGCGAGCTCCACGGCGGGTCCGGCCTCCGCCGGGTCGCAGCAGTTGACCCCGACGGCGACGACCCGGTCGTTCCCCTCGGCGACCGCGAAGGCCTCCGCCAGGTCCTGCCCGGCCCGGGTCCGCCCGCCCTCGACCGTGTACGAGAGCCACACCGGCACCCCACACCCCTCGGCCGCCCGCAGCAGCGCCTCCGCCTCGGTCACGTCCGGAACGGTCTCCAGCGCCAGCACGTCCGGCTCCGCCGCCGCCAGCGCCTCGATCCGGGGCCGGTGGAACGCCTCCAGTTCCCGCACGGACAGCCCGTACCGTCCCCGGTACTCGCTCCCGTCCGCGAGCATCGCGCCGTACGGCCCCACGGACCCGGCGACCCACACCCCCGCCCCCGCCCCCGCCGCCGCGGCCCGGGCGAGCTCCACGCTCCGCGCGATCAGCCGCGCCGCCTCCTCCCGGTCCACGCCCCGCCGGGCGAAGCCCTCGAAGGTGGCCTGGTAGCTGGAGGTGATGAGCACCCGGGCGCCGGCCCGTACGTACGCCGCGTGGGCCGCCTCGATCTGCTCGGGTCCGTCGGCCAGGAGCCGCGCGGACCAGAGCGCGTCCGACAGGTCGCAGCCCTGTGCCTCCAGCTGGTTGGACAGCCCGCCGTCGAGGACGAGGACCCCCGCCCCGAGGGCTTCGGCGAGCGTACGGACCGGCTTCATCGGATCACCCCGCTCATCCCAGCTGCGACTGGACCCGCGCCGAGATCAGCTCCAGGTGGTCCAGATCGTCCAGGTCGAGGACCTGGAGGTAGACCCGGGAGGATCCGATCGCCGCGTACCGCCCGATCTTGTCGACGACCTCGGCGGGCGAACCCGCCAGACCGTTCGCCTTCAGCTCGTCAACGTCCCGCCCGATCGCGGCGGCCCGCCGGGCGACCTCCGCGTCGTCCTTGCCGACACAGACGACCAGGGCGTTGGAGTACACCAGGTCGTCGGGTGCCCGCCCTGCCTCCTCGGCCGCGGCCCTGACCCGGCCGAACTGCCGCTCGCTGTCCCCGATCGAGGCGAACGGGATGTTGAACTCGTCCGCGTACCGCGCGGCCAGCCGCGGCGTACGGCTCGCGCCGTGACCGCCGATCAGGACCGGGATCCTGTCCTGCGCGGGCTTGGGCAGCGCCGGGGAGTCGCTGAGCCGGTAGAACTCTCCCTCGTAGCTGAAGGTCTTGCCGATCTCGGTCTCCCACAGACCGGTGACGATCGCCAGCTGCTCCTCGAGCCGGCCGAACTTCTCCTTCGGGAACGGAATGCCGTAGGCCTTGTGCTCCTCCTCGAACCAGCCCGCGCCGAGCCCGAGTTCGACGCGTCCGCCGGACATCCGGTCCACCTGGGCGACCTGGATGGCGAGCACGCCGGGGAGCCGGAAGGTCCCGGCCGTCATCAGGGTGCCGAGGCGGATCCGCTTGGTCTCCCGGGCGAGCCCGGCCAGGGTGATCCAGGCGTCGGTCGGTCCGGGCAGTCCGTCGGCGGAGCCCATGCTGAGGTAGTGGTCGGAGCGGAAGAAGGCGTCGAATCCGAGCTCCTCGGTGGCCCTGGCCACCGTGAGGAGGGTGCCGTAGTCGGCCCCCTGCTGGGGTTCGGTGAAGATACGGAGATCCATGCCTCCATCCTGCACCGTCGGGTGCGTGTCAACCTCTCCGTCAGCTCCTTGCGCGCCCCGGCTCGGTCGGGTGAATATCCCGCCCTCCGGCGGGCCGCGTCCGCCCCGGCCAGTGACCGGGGCCCGGCACCCGTCGTTGGCTCGGGCGGAGCCGGACCGCCCGGCCCGCGTGCCGGCGGCCGCTGCCGGTGCGTCGCTCTCTCTCGTGGCCCCGTCCTCGGCGGCGGGGTCCGGGCCGAGGAGGCCCCCATGTCCCAGGAAGCCGCGCCGGAGCAGGCCGTGCCCGAACACCCGGCGCCGCGGTCCGTGCCCGAGCAGAAGGGCGCCGGCGCCCCCAAGGGCCTGCTCCAGCAGATGGAAGAACTGATGGCGGCGCTCTCGGCCGACCTCAACCAGCTGGACGCCGACCTCCAGTCCACGTCCGACCGCCTCGCTCCGGACCCGTCCCCGTCCGACCGCCCCGCTCCGGACCGGGCCGCCCACCACAAGACCGATCCCCACCAACCCCAGCCCTAGCACCAGACACCAGCCCCAGCAGCCCAGCCGTACGCCGTTCACCACCGGCCCCGTCCGGGGCCCGCGCGGCCCCGGGCGGCGTCGGGCGGGCGGGCCCGCTCCCCGTCCCGCACGGCGAGGCGCCGCAGCATCCCGCGGACCCGGTCGCTCGACTCGTCGGCGGCGTCGATGGCCTCGATGCACTGCCAGTAGAGCCCCTCCTCGTCGGTGGCGCAGGCCACGCCGACCAGCGCGATGCCCACCTCCCCGAGCAGCTCCCCGAGCGCGGTCAACGCCCCGCGCGGGTCCGCCACCTCCGACAACCGGGCCGCACGCGGCCCACCGGCACCCCACGCCGGGTACTCCCCGATCTCGCTCAGTCCCCGCGCCTCGCCGCGCAGTTCCTGCGGTCCGCAGAGCGCGAGATGATTCCCTATCGCCTGGGCGAGCGCCTGTGCCTGCCAGGCCTCCGCCACGATGTCCTGCGCCGATCCGCTCTCCGCCAGCGCGTGCCGGCCAAGCGCGACGAGTCGTTCCGCTTCCATCAACGCCGCCCCCGTTCGTACGACTTATCTGCCCACTGAGTCCACTACCCAGAGTGAGGCGGCCTGAGCCCCAACACCAGGGGAATTCGGAAATCTGTGGACAGGAGGCTCGACGGGGAAAAGTCGATCACTCCGAAGAGTGACGATCTCTGCTCGAATCCCCTTCCTCACCCCCTTCCCCCCGCCCTCCGCCCCGCCTCCGGACGGGAAATCGGACCTCGTTCCGGTCGATCTTGGCCGCGAGCGCGGCCAGCGGATCGACCCCGAGCACGTCACAGAACTGGAGGAGGTAGGCGAGGACGTCCGCCACCTCGTCGGCGACCCGGTGCGCCGACTCCGGGTCGTCCATCACCCGCTCCGCCTGCTCGGGGGTCAACCACTGGAAGATCTCCAGGAGTTCGGCCGCCTCCACGCTGAGCGCCGCCGCCAGGTTCTTGGGCGTGTGGTAAGGCCGCCAGTCGCGGGCCGCCGCGAACTCGGCCAGCCTGCGCTGCAGTCCCGCTACGTCGTTGTCCGTCACCCGCCCAGGTCTACCACCGAGCCCGTCACCTCGGCCGTGCCACGAGGCCCGGTCTCGGCCGTGCCACCAGTCCCGTCACTCGCCGAGCTCCACCACCGTCGCCCCGGGCGTCCGGCGGGCCTGCGCCGCCGCCCGCTCCCCGACCGTGCCGGCCACCCGGATGTGCCCGTCGGCGGCGATGCCCGTGGCGAGGCCGAGCAGTTCGCCGACCTGCCGCTCGTCGAGCCCGCGGTCGAGGCCGTCGGCGAGCAGCGCGAGGGACTGCATGGCCTCGGGCACCTCGGCGATCCGGTCCATCTCCAGGATGCCGGGGCCCGTGAGCAGCGTCAGCGCGAGCGCGAGATAGCGCAGTTCCCCGTCCCCGAGCCGGGCGAGCGGGGTCGCGGGCCGGCCGCCCCGTTCGAGTACGGCCCGAACGGTGCCCTCCGGGAGTTCCCGCACCCCGAGTCCGGTGACGGGTCCCACGCAGCCCGCCGCCGCCACGGCCGCGAGGCGGTGGTGCCGGCGCGGGCAGTCCGTGTGGGTGCGGTGCAGGACCTCGGCGAGGTTGCCGCAGTCGCGCCGCAGCCGCCCCTCGCCCGGCGGTACGGGAGCACGCATCCGCTCGGGCCGGGGGTCGCAGGCGAACGCGGACCGCAGCCCGACCACCACCTGCTCGGCGGCGGCGAGCACTTCGAGCTGTCCGGGGGTCTTGCCGGCGACCCGCAGCGGCAGCAGGGCCGTACCGAGGAGGTCGTCGGGGAAGGGGGCCCGGGTGACGGGCGTGGTGCCGGCGGTGTGCCACTCGGCCTGGACGGTGGGGCGGCCCGGGTCGCGCAGGGCGGTGGCGAGGAGGGTGCGGCCCCGGCCGGTGAGCCGTTCGCCGACGATACGGAGCCGTGGTTCGGCCTGGACGGCGAGGTCCAGGTGGACCGGGCCCTCGGGTCCGTCGACCGTGCACCCGATGCGGAAGCCGCGTCGGCCCTGGGCGTCGGGCCGGGCCCGCTCGGGGACGCAGTGGGCCGCGTCGGGGAACACCTCGTCGAGGGTGTCACCCGCGCTGAGCCGGGCCAGTGCCTCGTACGCCCGCAGGGTGGTGGACTTTCCGCTGCCGCTGGGCCCGGTGAAGAGGGTGACCGGCCCCAGGGCGTGCACGGCGGAGCGGTGACCGGCGAACGCGGACAACCGCAGCTCGGTGACGGCGGGCCGCGCCCGGAGTCCCCCGCCGCCTCCCCCACGGGCGGACCCCTTCTCGGCCCTCCGCCCGGCCCCGCCCTGCGGCGGCAGCCGCGGCGCGGCCCCCGCGGAGGAAGTGCCGCCGGACGGTGCCTCCACGGAGGACGCGCCACCGGACGGTACGCCCAGGGAAGGGGCGCGGGAGGAAGGGGCAGTCGTGGAGGAGGAGTGGTCGAGCGTGAAGCCACCGGTGAGGTCCATGCCCGGACCGTACGCAGTCCGTTCCCTGACGAACCGTTACGGCTAGATGACCTTCCTACGATCGGGGGACGCCGGCGGTCCGGCCGCCCACGACACCCTCCTCGTCCTCGCCTTCCGCACCCTCGACCTCCGTACCGGCCGGGGCGAGGAGAAAGACGTTCCGGTCGACGCGGTGCATCCCGCTGCCGAGACCGAAGACCACACCACTGCTGAAGTCGAGGATGCGCTTGGCGACCTCGGTGTCGGCGCTCGTCAGGTCGAGGAGCACCGGGATCTGTGCGATGAGGTACTCGGCGACCTCGCGGGCGTCGGCGAACACCTGCACGCGGAGCACGACCATGCGGCGCTGCTCGGCGGATTCGTACTGCTCGGGGATCGTGCGGTGGTCGACCCTGGACGGCCATTCGTCACGGCCGCGCAGGGGCACGACCTGGGCGAGGCCCTCCCACTGCTCGTCGGTGACGTCGTACCTCTCGTACCTACTCATGGGGACATCCTCCCGCTCCTCACCCGTTCGGCCCAACAACGACACGAGGTGATGGCCAGGTGGGGGTGGCGGGCCCGATGGCCGGGTGAGGGCGCCGGGTCTCGTCTCTCGGGGAGCCGGGTCCTTCTAGGCCATGAACCGTCCTATATCGGGGCTAGCGTCGTCATCCCGTCGAGGCACGCGCGTCCCAGGAGGCAGTCAGATGTCCGTCGATCCCGTTCCCCAGGGCTACCACACGGTGACGCCGTGGATCATCTCGCGCGACACCGTGCGGCTCATCGACTTCCTGAAGCGGGCCTTCGGCGCGGCGGAGCTCGCGTGCCTGACCGGCGAGGACGGGAGCGTCCAGCACGCCGAGGTCCGGATCGGCGACTCGGTGGTGATGATGTTCGACGCGCGACCGGAGTGGCCGGCGACCCCCGGCTTCCTCCGTCTGTACGTGGACGACGCCGACGCCGCGCACCGGCGGGCCGTCGCGGCCGGCGGCACCTCGGTCACCGAGGTCACCCATCTGTTCTTCGGCGACCGGGTCGGACGCGTACGTGACCCGCTGGGCAACCTGTACTGGATCCAGACCCGTGTGGAGGACGTGAGCCCTGAGGAGATGGAACGTCGTCTCGGCGACCCGGAGTTCACCGAGGCCATGGAGTACGTCCAGAGCGCCGACTTCTTCCCCGGCGACTGAGAGCCGCGGGACGGAGCACGGCTCGCGGCCGCCCCGCGGCTCAGGACCGACCGGCCGGCTCCCGCGCCCGCCATGCGGCTCAGGACCGACCGGCCGGCTCCTCGATGGGACGGGGCTTCGGGAGGGCTTCGCGCAGGCGGTCGAGGAGGACTCTGGCCGCGGGGCTCGAAGGGCCGGTGGCCTGCCAGGCGAGCGCGAGGCGGCCGCGCATCTCGGGCTCGACGATCCGCAGGGTGCGGAGCCGCCCGTCGGAGGGTGGTCCGTCCTCTCCGGCAGGTAGTACGGCGACGCCGAGGCCCCGCGCGGCGAGCCGCGCCGGCACGTCCGGTGCCGCCGCCTCGAAGGTGACCCGGGGCCGGAACCCCGCCTGCGCACAGCCTCGTTCGAGCGCGGCGCGCACCCCGGTGCCGCGCGGCAGGCAGATCAGCGGCCGGTCGCGCAGGGCGGCGAGCGGCACGGTCGTGCCGTCGACGTGGGCGAGCAGCGGATCGCCGGGCGCGACGAGGGCGACCAGGGGGACGTCGATCACCAGCTGGAAGGCGGCTCCCGGCGGTGGCTCCGCCACCGCGGTCCCGAGGAAGGCGATGTCGAGCTCGCCGGCGAGGAGCGCGGCCCGCATGCGTTCCGTGGTGTCCTCGGTGAGGGCCACCTCCACCGAGGGGTGGTCCTCGTGGAAGTCCGCGAGGAAGCCGGCGATGTCGAAGGCGTGCCCGGCGCCGCCGGACACCAGGCCGAGGGTGACCCGGCCGCGCAGCAGTCCCGTGTACGCGTCCACCGTCTGCCGCACGGCGTCCGCGGCGGCCAGTGCGGCGCGGGCGTAGGGCAGGACGGCCCGGCCGACCTCGGTCGGCGTCACCGAACGGCCGGAGCGGTCGAGCAGCGGCTGCCCCAACTCCTTCTCCAGCTGCCGGATCTGGGCGCTGAGGCCGGGCTGGGCCAGGTGGAGCCGGGCCGCGGCCCGGGTGAATCCGCCCTCCTCGACGACGGAGACGAAGTAGCGCAGCTGACGAAGCTCCATAAGCGTCGATTCTAGGTGGCAGCAGAACCATCTATTGGCGTTGTCGTCTGGCGGGCCTCAGGGTGGGTCCCATGGAGAAGGCCACAGCCCGCAAGGGGAACAGCACCGAGGTCAGGGCCGCGATCGCGGCCGAACGCCGGGAACTGGCGGACCTGTTCGACGATCTGCCGTGCGCGCGCTGGAACGAGCGGAGTCTGTGCGCGGGTTGGCGTGTCCGTGAGGTCGCGGCGCACATGTCGATGGGGTTCCGGCTCTCCCTGCCCGCGACGCTGGGCGCCTTGGTCAGGGCTCGCGGGAACCTCCACCGCATGACCGACCGGGTGGCGCGCAGGGACGCGGCCGCCCATTCCACCACCGCGCTCGCCGCGTTCCTGCGGGAGAACGCCGACCACCCGTGGACGCCACCGGTCGGCGGGTTCGCGGCGGCACTCGGCCATGACGTGGTGCACGGCCTGGACATCACCGTCGCTCTCGGCCTCGACCGGCGTGTCCCCGAGGACCGGCTGCGCATCCTGCTGGACCAGATCCGGCCCAGCGGCCTGAGGTTCTTCGGCGCCCGCCTCGACGGGGTGCGGCTGTGCGCCGAGGACCTCGACTGGTCGTACGGCGCCGGCACCCCCGTGTTCGGCAGCGCCCAGGACCTCCTGCTGCTGGCCTACGGCCGCAGGCTTCCGGCCGGCCGGCTCCGCGGGGAGCCGAGCGGCCGCTTCACCCGGCCCGCCGACGAGGCGTGATCCGGGCGGGGGGGGGAACAGCTACTTGCCGAAGCTCTTGGCGAGCCTGTGCAGGCCCTCCCTGATCTCGTCGGCCGAATGCGTGGTGAACGAGAGCCGCATCGCGCCCGGGTCCGGCTCGCCGCAGAAGAACGGTGCCCCCGGCACGTACGCCACCTCATGGCCGACCGCGGTCTTCAGGAGCGCCGTCGCGTCGTGGCCGGCGGGCAGCGTCGCCCAGATGAACATGCCGCCGTCCGGCCGGTTCCACCGGCTGCCCTCGGGCAGCGCGGCCGGCAGGCCTTCGAGCATGGCGTCCCTGCGCTCCTGGTACGCGGCCCGTATCACCGCGACGTGCGCGTCGAGATCGCTGTCGCGCAGATAACGCGCGGCCGCGGCCTGGTCGATGGTCGAGGTGTGCAGGTCGGCGGCCTGCTTGGCGATCACGCAGGCGCGCCGGAGGCCGGCGGGGGCGCGCAGGTAGCCGAGCCGGAGGCCGGGGGCCATCACCTTGGAGAAGGAGCCGAGCAGCACGGTGCGGTCGGCGGCCGCGGGGTCGGCGGCGATCCAGGGGACGCGCTCACCGTCGTACCGCAGCTCGCCGTACGGATCGTCCTCGACGATCCAGAACCCGGTCCGCGCGGCGGCCCTGGCGACGGCGGTACGGCGCTCGGCGGGGAGGGTACGGCCCGTGGGGTTCTGGAAGGTGGGCACGAGATAGAGGAGGGCCGGCTTCTCTCGGGCCGCGATCTCCTCCAGGGCCTCCGGGATGATGCCGTCGTCGTCGGTGGGTACGGGAACGACCCGCGCGCCGGCGAAGCCGAAGGTCTGGAGGGCGGCGAGGTAGCAGGGGTCCTCGACGAGCACCACGGCGCCCGGTTCGACGAGGGCGGTGGTGAGGAGGGTGAGTGCCTGCTGCGAGCCCGTCGTGACGAGCAGGTCGTCGGGGCCGGTGGGGAGTGCACGTGCGGCCAGCCGGGCGGCGATGGCGGCACGCAGCTCCGGGTCGCCCTCGGTGGTCGAGTACTGGAGCGCGTACTCCGGGTTCTCCGTGAGGACCTTGTCGTACGCCGACCGGATGCCCGCGACGTCGAACAGCTCGGGGGCGGGCAGGCCGCCGGCGAACGAGATCACCTCGGCCGCGCGGTCAGCGCCAGGATCTCGCGTACCGGCGAGGCGCCGACGCCGGCCAGCCGGGAGGCGGTGGCCGGCGCGGGAGCGGCGGAGACGGAGGCGGGGGCGTGCGCGGACTCGGCGGCGGCAGGGAGCATGCCGTCAGCATATAGAGACCGCCGATACTGTCCAGGCTGTCCGAACTCCGGTCACCACATGGCCGGTTGAGGCTGCGGGAGGATGGCGGGCGCGCCCGTCGGCTACCCCCGCCGTCCGACCGGTTCGTCGCGGCCCTCGGCCCACAGCGACCGTACGTGCCCGAGGTGACGCCGCATGCACGCCTCGGCGCCACGCGCGTCTCCGGCGATCATCAGGTCGAGGAGTTCGAGGTGCTCCTCGGCGGAGGAGACGAGCTTGCCCGCCTCGTCCAGACCGGTCAGACCGTAGAGCCGGGAGCGCTTGCGCAGGTCCCCCACCGTCTCGACCAGCCGGTCGTTGCCGGAGAGCGCGAGCAGCGCGAGGTGGAAGCGGCGGTCCGCCTCCAGATAGCCGATGAGGTCGTGCCCCCGGGCGCACGAGACGATCTCCTCGGCGATCGGGCGCAGCGCCTCCAGCTGCTCGCGGTCCGCCTTCCTCGTGACCCGCCCGACGGTGGGCACCTCGATGAGGGTGCGCAGTTCGGTGAACTGGTCGAGGTCCCGCTCGCTGACCTCGGTGATGCGGAATCCCTTGTTGCGGACGGGTTCGACCAGGCCCTCCCGCGCCAGGTCGAGCATGGCCTCGCGGACCGGGGTCGCGGAGACGCCGAGGTCGCTCGCGAGTCCGGGGGCCGAGTAGACCTGGCCGGGGCGCAGTTCGCCGGCGATGAGGGCCGCGCGGAGGGCGTGCCCGACCTGGTCGCGGAGCCGCTCCTGGGCTCTGACGAGACCGTACTGTTTCAGGTCACCCATCGTGCGTCCTCCGAGAAGTCACGGGGGTGCATCGTACAATGTCACGTTTCTCCGGGGCCCAGGAAGTACGCCGAGGAAGTACGGGGCGAAGGAACGCGGCGGCAGCACGGGGCGGGGAGTCCCGTCGCGCACCCCCCTGCGGAGCCGCTCCGGCCGACCCGGATCATCGAACGCATGCTCGCTCCGTCCGTTTCCGTGCTCGCCCTGGCCGTGGTGCTGATCTGCGCCGTCGTCCGCCCGTTCCGCCTGCCCGAGGCGGTCTTCGCCGTACCCGCCGCCGGCGCCGTGCTCGCCGTGGGCGCGGTCACCCCCGAGGCCGTACGCGAGGAGGCGGAGCGCCTCGGGCCGGTGATCGGATTCCTGGCGGCCGTCCTCGTCCTCGCCAAGCTCTGCGACGACGAAGGGCTCTTCCACGCCTGCGGCACCTGGATGGCCCGCTGGTCCCGCCGGCGCCCGCAGCGACTGCTCGGCGCCGTCTTCGCCCTCGCCTCGCTGATCACCGCCGTCCTGAGCCTCGACGCGACGGTGGTCCTGCTCACCCCGGTGGTCTTCGCGACGGCCGCCCGGATGGGGGCCCGGCCCGGGCCCCACGCCTACGCGAGCGCCCATCTGTCCAACACGGCCTCGCTGCTCCTGCCGGTCTCGAACCTCACGAACCTGCTGGCGTTCACGGCCACCGGGCTCGGCTTCACCCGGTTCGCGCTGCTGATGCTGCTCCCCTGGCTCGCCGCGATCGCCGTCGAGTACGGCGTCTTCCGCCGCTTCTTCGCGCGCGACCTGGCTGCCGCGGCCGCCCCCACCGACCCTCCGGCCCCCGTGGCCGTCCCCCTCTTCGCCCTGCTCACCGTGGCCGGAACCCTGGGCGGCTTCGCCCTCGCCTCGGCGACGGGGGTGGATCCGGCGTGGGCGGCCGCGGCGGGCGCCACCGTGCTCGCCGTACGGGCGCTGGCCCGCCGCAGCACCTCTCCACGCGCGCTCGTGGGCTCGGCGGCGCTGCCGTTCCTGGCGTTCGTCCTGGCGCTGGGGATCGTCGTCCGGGCCGTCGTCGACAACGGGCTCGGCACCGCCCTCTCCCATGTCCTCCCCGACGGCACCTCGCTGCCGGCCCTGCTCGGTACCGCCGCCGTGGCCGCGATCCTGGCCAACCTCATCAACAACCTCCCGGCGACCCTCGCCCTGGTCCCGCTCGCGGCGGCCTCGGGCCCCGGCGCGGTGCTCGCCGTGCTGCTGGGGGTGAACATCGGCCCCAACCTCACGTACGCGGGCTCCCTCGCCACGCTCCTCTGGCGCCGCATCGCCCACGAGCACGACCACCCAGTCGGCCTCGGGGAGTTCACCCGCCTCGGCCTCCTGACGGTGCCGGCCACCCTCACCGCGTCGACGGTGGCGCTGTGGGCCTCGCTCCAGCTTCTCGGCGTCTGACGGTCCCCGGGAACTCCACATCCCGCCGCTACGTTCTACAAGACCGTAGAAGTTATCGACGTCTGGAGTGCTCATGGCCCTGTGGGACCGCATCAAGGAATCCGCATCGACGATGCAGACCCAGCTGGTGGCGAAGAAGAACGACCTGAAGAGCGGCGCGTTCCGGGACGCGAGCATGGCCATGTGCGCGCTGGTCGCCGCCGCCGACGGGACGATCGACCCCGCCGAGCGCCGCCGGGTCGCCCAGCTCATCTCGACCAACGAGGTGCTGCAGAACTTCGACGCGCTCGACCTTCAGCGGCGCTTCGACGACAACCTGAACAAGCTGACGGCCGACTTCGACTTCGGCAAGGTGAGCGTGCTCCAGGAGATCGCCAAGGCGAAGAAGAAGCCTGCCGAGGCCCGCGCCGTCATCCAGATCGGCATCGTCATCGGCGGCGCCGACGGCGACTTCGACAAGACGGAGCAGGCCGTGGTCCGCGAGGCCTGCTTCACGCTGGACCTGCCGCCGCACGAGTTCGACCTCTGACGGGGACTCCCGCGGCTACATCGGCGAGGCGGCCCCGCGCAGCACCAGGTAGAGCGTGACCGCCGAGTTCGCCGAGGACAGCGCCGACACGGTCGCGCCGAAGGCGGCGCACCAGGCGGCGAGGCCGACGGCCGTGCCGGCCGGTGGCCACGCGCGGCCGGCCGGGGCCGGGCGCATCAGGGCAGCGACCCGTCGGGGCACCGGTCCGGCGTCGCCGCCCGTCAGTGCGGGGAGGCCGGCGGCCGGAGCGCGGGGCGCGAGGAGGGCCGCCTTGCCGATCGCTCGGGCGACGGAGCGGCGGCTGCCGACCTCGGCGGCCGCCTCCTCGTCGGCCCAGCGCTCGGCGGTGAAGGAGACGGCGGTACGCAGCGGCCGCAGGAACGGGTTGGCGCGGGCCGCGAGATGGACCGTCAGGAGGTGCCGGTGGTGCCGCCCGGCCAGATGGGCCCGCTCGTGGGCGAAGAGCGCCCGCCGTTCGGCGGGGGCGAGGCCCGCGAGCATCCCGGTGCTGACCACGACCCGGCCACGGCCCTTGCCTCTGCCTCTCCCCCCGCCCCGCACCTGACGGCGGCCGTGGTCCCGCCCCCCGCCCCGTACCGGGCCGCCGGCCACCGCGTAGGCGTACGGCGTACGGTCCGGCAGCACGGCGACGGGTGTCGGCGGCAGCCCACCGAGGGCCGCCGCGACCCGGCGCCTTACCCGCACCTGACGCCAGGCCGCCGCACCGCACGAGACCAGGACGGCGAGCAGCGCCGGGATGGCCGCGCGGCCGGCGATCTCGTCGTACGGGACGGCCGCGCGCACATCGGGGTCCGACCAGCTGTCGGGGAGCGGGTTGCCGGGGAGTTGTGCGGTGCCCACGATCATGAGCAGGCCCAGGCAGAGGGTGCTGCACACGGCGGAGACACCGGCGACGGCGGCCAGCAGCCGCGTCGCGGTACGGGGGTGGAGCCGCTGCTCGGCGAGGCGGGCGACCGGCCAGGCGGTGAGCGGAAGGACCAGGGGAAGGAAGACGAAGACTCCCATGGCGGCTAGCCTTCCTCCTCCTCGGCGGCCTTGGAGAGCAGTTCACGAAGGAGTCGCTCCTCGTTCGGCGAGAGGCCGGTGACGAAGCTGGCGAGAACCGCCTGGCGGTCCGCCTCCGCGTCGAGCACCTTCCGCATCCGCAGCGCAGCGAGCCCGGCCTCGTCGGCGACCGCCGTCCACCGGAAGGAACGGCCGGCGCGCTCGCGTTCGACGGCGCCCTTCGCCCGGAGGCGGGTGAGGATGGTGATGACGGTGGTGTAGGCGAGACCGCCGCCGAGGCGTTCGCGAACCCATGCCACGGGCACGGGTTCGGACGCCTCGCGCAGCACGGCGAGCACCTGGGACTCCAGTTCGCCCTGCCCGCGCCTGCGCGCGGAGGGCTCCGCTCCGCCCTCGCCCCGGTCCGTCACGACGCCCTCCTCCACGTAAGAACAACAGCCCATCGTACTGAACGGCCGGGCCGCTCCCGGGAATCATTGGGTGCTGGCACCCATGTCCTACGCGCTCCTTACATGGAACAATTCAGGAATAGCGGAGGATCGCGGGGAATCAAGGGGGATCGGCGCGTGGAATGGTTTCTGGGATTCGGTATCGCGGGGCTGATCGTCCTGGCACTCTCCCTCGTCTTCGACGGCGTCCTGGAAAGCATCGGCGGCGGCCTCGACGGATTTCTCTCGCTCCCGGTGATCGCCGGATTCGTGTCGGCGCTCGGATTCACGGGCGCGATCACGACGGGCGCGGCCGGAGCCGGGGCGGTCGTCGCGACCCTCGCCGGCATCGCCGCGGGCGCCCTGGCGGGCTGGGCGACCTGGCGGTTCAGCCGGGCGCTGCTCCGGGACGGCGACGCGCGCGCACCGCGGGGCGAGGACCTGACGGGCACGTCGGGAGCGGTCGTCACGGCGATTCCGGCCGGGGGCTACGGCGAGGTGCTGCTGTATCTGGCGGGCCAGCCGGTGAAGTACGCGGCGAAGGCGGCCGCGCCGGTCGAGCGGGGCGCCGAGGTGTGGGTGGAGTCGGTGCTGTCGGCGACGTCGGTCACGGTCCGCCCTGTGGAGCGCTGACCTCCGCGTCCGCGCCGCGCCCCGATGCACGGCCCTTTTCATCGAGTTCATCCATCTCATTCATCTCATTCATTCATTCGGTTCGCTCACCTCATTCGAAGGGATTTCTGCATGAGTCCTGTCCTGACCGCTGTCGTGGGAATAGTCGTCCTCGTCGTCCTGCTCGGCCTCGTCGTCGTCACGCGCTACAAGGTGGCCGGCCCCAGCGAGGCCTTCATCATCACCGGTCGGCGCGGCAAGAAAGCCACCGACCCGGCCACCGGGCGGGTGTTCACCGACAACAGCGGCCAGAAGGTCGTGGTCGGTGGCGGTGTGTTCGTCGTCCCGTTCGTGCAGCAGAAGTTCACGCTCGACCTGTCGAGCCGGCACATCCCGGTCGCGGTACGCGGCGCGGTCACCCTGCGCGGTGTGAAGGCCAACCTGGAGGGTGTCGCGATCGTCAAGGTCGGCGGCACCGAGGACTCGATCCGCGCGGCCGCGCAGCGGTTCCTGATGCAGCAGGACGGCATCGTCGGCTTCACCCAGGAGGTGCTGTCGGGCGCCCTGCGGTCCATCGTGGGCCGGATGTCGGTCGAGGACATCATCCGGGACCGGGCCGCGTTCGCCGGTCAGGTCGCCGAGGAGGCGGAGGCCAGCCTCTCCGGCCAGGGCCTGGTCCTCGACGCCTTCCAGATCCAGGACATCACCACCGAGGGCTCGTACCTGGAGGACCTCGGCCGCCCCGAGGCCGCCCGCGCCAAGCAGGAGGCGGACATCGCCGAGGCCGTCGCGCGGCGCGCCGCCGAGCAGGCCAGGCTGAAGGCGGAGGAGGAGATCGCCATCGCGCAGCGGACCCTCTACCTGAAGCAGGCCGAGATCAAGGCCCAGACGGACGAGGCCGCCGCCCAGGCGAACGCCGCGGGCCCGCTCGCCGAGGCCGCCCGCCAGCAGGACATCCTGACCGAGCAGGAGAAGGTCGCCGCGCGTCAGGCCGAGCTGACCGACCGCCAGCTCGACACCCAGGTCCGCAAGCCCGCCGACGCCGCCCGCTACCAGGCCGAGCAGGAGGCCGAGGCCCGCCGTATCGCCCTGGTCAAGGAGGCCGAGGCGGACGCCCAGCGGGCCAGGCTCACCGGTGAGGGCGAGAAGGCGCACCGCGCGGCCCTCGCCGACGCCGTACGCATCGAGGGCGAGGCCCAGGCCGCGGCGATCGCCGCGAAGGGCTCCGCCGAGGCCGAGGCCATGCAGAAGAAGGCCGACGCCTACGCCCGGTACGGGGACGCGGCCGTCCTCCAGATGCTCGTCGAGGTCCTGCCCCAGGTCGTGGCCAAGGCGTCCGAGCCGCTGTCGGCCGTCGAGAAGATGACGGTCATCTCCACGGACGGGGCGAGCCAGTTGTCCCGCACGGTCGCGGACAACGTCGCCCAGGGCATGGAACTCCTCTCCTCCACGACCGGGGTGGACCTCGCGCAGCTGCTCCAGGGCATCACGCGGAAGCAGCCGACCAGTCAGCCGGTGGAGCGGACCGCGCCGCAGGGGGAAGCGATCGAGATCGCGGGCTGAGCGGTCCGGGCGGACGCAGCGGACTCAGCAGTCGTGGCAGTCGCGGCGGACTCAGCTGTCGCAGCTGTCGCGGCCGAACGGTCCTGCTGCGACAGGCCTCCCGCGTTCACACGCGGTCGGAGGCGGACCCGGGCTCGGGTACGCGTACGGGCTCGGATCCTGTCTCCGGCTCCGATGCCGGCGCCGACTCCCGTACGGTCACGCCCTCCGGGGCCGACGGCTTTCGTCGTCCTCGGAGGAGGTACGCGGCGATCGGCTCCGTGTAGCGGGCGGTGAGCGGCCCGATCACCACGAGGATCAGCACGTACGCCGTGGCGAACGGCCCGAGCTGCGGTTGCACCCCCGCGGTGACGGCGAGGCCCGCTATGACGATGGAGAACTCGCCGCGCGCCACCAGCGTGCCGCCCGCCCGCCAGCGCCCCTTGACCCCGATGCCGGCGCGCCGCGCGGCCCAGTGACCGGTGGCGATCTTGGTCAGTGCGGTGACGACGGCCAGGGCGAACGCCGGGAGGAGCACCGGCGGGATGCTGGCGGGGTCGGTGTGCAGTCCGAAGAAGACGAAGAACACCGCGGCGAAGAGGTCGCGCAGGGGGCTCAGCAGGGCGTGGGCCCCGTCGGCGACCTCCCCGGAGAGGGCGATGCCGACGAGGAACGCGCCGACGGCCGCGGAGACCTGGAGCTGCTGGGCGACACCGGCGACGAGCAGCGTCAGGCCGAGGACGACGAGGAGCAGCTTCTCCGGGTCGTCGCTGGACACGAACCGCGAGATCAGCCGTCCGTAGCGGACGGCGACGAACAGCACGGCGCCGGCCACCCCCAGGGCGATGGCGAGCGTGGCGCTGCCCGCCGCGAGCCCCACCCCGGCGAGCAGGGCCGTGATGATGGGAAGGTAGACGGCCATGGCGAGGTCTTCGAGGACCAGGATGCTGAGGATGACCGGTGTCTCGCGGTTGCCGAGGCGTCCGAGGTCCCCGAGGACCTTGGCGATGACGCCGGACGACGAGATCCAGGTGACGCCCGCCAGGACGACGGCGGCGACCGGCCCCCAGCCGAGGAGCAGCGCGGCGGCGGCGCCGGGCAGGGCGTTGAGGGCGAAGTCGACGAGCCCGGCCGGGTACTGGGTCTTGAGGTTGGAGACGAGGTCGCTCGCCGTGTACTCCAGGCCGAGCATCAGGAGCAGGAGGATCACCCCGATCTCGGCGCCGATGGCGACGAACTCCTCGCTGGTGCCGAGCGGCAGCAGGCCGCCCTTGCCGAAGGCGAGCCCGGCGAGGAGGTAGAGGGGGATCGGGGAGAAGCTGAACCGGCCGGCGAGCCGCCCGAGCAGGCCGAGACCGAGGATGATGGCGCCGAATTCGATCAGGAAGACCGCGGAGTGCACGCCGCCCTCACTCCCGACCGAGGATCGCGGCGGCCGCGTCGACGCCCTCGCGGGTGCCGATGACGATGAGGGTGTCGCCGCCGGCGAACCGGAAGGCGGGCGTCGGGGACGGTACGGCCCCGGAGCGGCGCAGTACGGCGACGATCGAGGCGCCGGCGTCGGTGCGCATCCGCGTCTCGCCGAGCAGCCGCCCGTTCCAGTACGAGTGGGCGGACAGCTCGATGCGTTCGGCGACGAGCCCCAGGTCGGTGGTGTGCAGGACGTTGGGGCTGTGGTGCGCGGGGAGCAGCGCGTCGATCAGCGAGGCGGTCTCGGCCTCGGTGAGGTGGAGCGACTGCGCGCAGGCGTCGGGGTCGTCGCCCCGGTAGACGTTCACGGTCCGGGTTCCGTCGCGGTGCGCGATGACCGACAGTTGGCGGTGCTCCCGGGTGGTGAGGTCGTACTGGACGCCTATGCCGGGCAGGGGTGTCGTTCTCATCCGCGGAGCAGGCAAGGGCCCGTCCCTTCCATTGTCATGTCAAAGGGTGATCAGGTCGGTGGTCGGGGGCCATCGTGCCACCCGTCGGGAGGCCCGGAACATGGGTGTCGGCACGGATGGACAAGGCACCGGAAACTGGTCAGGATGAGGCGGGGACATGGATCCCGCCGCAGGTCAGAGCCCCGGAGCAGGCAAAGGGAGAGAGTCGCAACCGTGTCGCTGTACTGGCGCATCTTCCTTCTCGACGCCTCGGTGCTTGTCGTCGCCGTCCTGCTGTTGCTGGGCCCGGTCACCGTCTCCACGCCCGTTCTCCTGGGTGAGGCGATCGTGCTCGTGGCGGGTCTCGTCGGGATGCTCCTCGCGAACGCGTTCCTGCTGCGGCTCGGCCTGGCGCCGCTCCAGCGCCTCACCCGGGCGATGCGGACCGCGGACCTGCTGAGGCCGGGGCGGCGGGCGGCGGTGGCGGGGCGCGGCGAGCTCGCCGACCTGACGCGTACGTTCAACACGATGCTCGACCGGCTGGAGGCCGAGCGAGCCGTGAGCACCGCCCGGGTCCTCTCCGCGCAGGAGGAGGAGCGGCGGCGGATCGCGCAGGAGCTGCACGACGAGGTGGGGCAGACCCTCACGGCGGTACTGCTCCAGCTGAAGCACGCCGCGAACCACGCTCCGGAGGAGCTGCGCACCGAACTCCACCAGGCGCAGGAGACGACCCGGACGAGCCTGGACGAGATCCGCCGCATCGCGCGCCGACTGCGCCCGGGGGTGCTGGAGGAGCTGGGGCTGCACAGCGCGCTCAGATCGCTGGCCTCGGAGTTCTCGACGCCGGGCCTGACGGTACGGGCCCACATCGAGTCGGGCCTGCCGAAGCTCGACCACGCGACGGAGCTGGTGCTCTACCGCGTGGCGCAGGAGGGGCTCACCAACACGGCCCGGCACGCGGGCGCGGCCCGGGTGGATCTGCGGCTGCGCCGGCTGCCCCACGGCGGGGTCGGCCTCCTGGTCAAGGACGACGGCCGGGGAATCGGCCGGGCGCCGGACGGCGCGGGCCTCAGCGGCATGCGGGAACGAGCCCTGCTGATCGGCGCGGAGCTGACGATCCGCGAAGGCGAGGACGGCGGTACGGAAGTCCACTTGAGCACACCGAGCGCTGAGGCGACGCCATGACGGACCCCACACCCCCCGCGGCCCCGGCAGTCCCGCCCCCCACCCGGATCCTCCTCGCGGACGACCACGCGCTGGTCCGCGGCGGAGTACGCCTGATCCTGGACGCGGAGCCCGACCTGACGGTCGTCGCGGAGGCGGCGGACGGCGCGGAGGCGGTGGCCCTGGCCCGCTCCGAGTCCGTCGACCTGGCTGTCCTGGACATCTCGATGCCCCGTATGACGGGCCTGCAGGCGGCCCGCGAACTGAGCCGCCTCCAGCCGGAGCTGAGGATCCTGATCCTCACGATGTACGACAACGAGCAGTACTTCTTCGAGGCCCTGAAGGCAGGCGCGAGCGGCTACGTCCTGAAGTCGGTGGCGGACCGCGACCTGGTGGAGGCCTGCCGGGCGGCGGTCCGCGACGAGCCCTTCATCTACCCCGGCGCGGAGACGGCCCTGATCCGCACCTACCTCGACCGCGCCGAGCAGGGCAGGCCCCTGCCGGACAAGGCCGTGACGGAGCGCGAGGAGGAGATCCTCAAGCTGGTCGCGGAGGGCCACAGCTCCAAGGAGATCGGCGATCTCCTCGTCATCAGCCCGAAGACGGTGGAACGCCACCGCGCCAACCTCCTCCAGAAGCTCGGCATGCGTGACCGCCTGGAGCTGACCCGGTACGCGATCCGGGTGGGCCTGATCGAACCCTGACGCACAAGGGTCACCGGGGCCGGGCGTCTTCAGGCGCCGGGGACTCCGGGGCCCGGTGCCTTCAGGCGCCGGGGGCTCGTGGGCCGGGTGTCTTCAGGCGCCGGGGACTCCGGGGCCCGGTGCCTTCAGGCGCCGGGGGCTCGTGGGCCGGGTGTCTTCAGGTGCCGGACCTTCCTCGGCGAGGTGCTCGGCGGTCCGACGCACTACACCGAGCGGCACGGCGGCTACCCCCACATGGTCTCCCGGCATCGGGGCCGGGCCATCAAGCCCGAGCAGCGGGCCCGCCGGGTGGAGCTGATGCTGACGGCGATGGACGAAGTGGGGCTGTCCGAGGACGCCCAGTTCCGCCCGCCTTCGTCGGTGACATCGAGTTCGGCTCGCGCCGCGCGATGGCCAACTCCCAGCCGGACGTCGGCCCCACCCGTCCTACCACCATCAAGAAGTGGGGCTGGGGCGGGGGCGTACCCGGTGAGGAGTGATCCACCGGCCGGCGGGGCCCCTCCGCGTCCCGGTATCGGCAACAAATGTTGTCCTTCCGCGCAGCCCGGTTCCAGCATGGGCGTCACTGGTGATCACCACGATCCGGCGGACCGCCGAGGCCGGCAGACCGGCGCGCACCCGCCCTGATCCGTATGCCCGAACCGTCAGAACGAGGAGTCCGCTCATGCGTTTGGCCACCCCCGGGGCCGTGCGACGTGTCCCCCCGCGCCCCACCGCCACCCCGCGCCCCACCGCCGTCCCACACCTCGCCCCGAGCCCCAACCTCGCCGTCACCCAGCCGGAGGGTGGCCACCGATGAGCGTCCGGACCGAACCGCACGAGGCCACCGTCCCGAAGGCCAACGGCAGGCTGCCGCTCGCCGTCTATCTGCTCGCGTTCAGCCTGTTCGCGATGGGCAGCGCCGAGTTCCTGCTCGCCGGTGTCCTCCCGGACATCGCCGACGACCTCGACATCTCGCTGTCGTCCGCCGGTGCCCTCATCTCGGCCTTCGCCATCGGCGTGGTGATCGGCGGCCCGCCGCTCGCGGTGCTGACCCTGCGCTGGCCGCGCCGTACGACCCTGGTGATCTCGCAGGCCGTGTTCGCGGCCGGGGTGGCCGTCGGTCTGCTGACCGACGACTTCACCGTGCTGCTCGTCACCCGCTTCCTGATCGGCCTGGCGTACGCCGGGTTCTGGGCGGTCGCCGCGGTCACCGCGATCTCCCTCGTGACCCCCGACCGCACCGCCCGGGCCTCCGGCGTGGTGGTCAGCGGCCTCAGCATCGCGATGGTCGCGGGTGGCCCGGCCGGCGCCTTCCTCAGCCACTTCACCGGCTGGCAGGGCGGTTTCTGGGCGGTGGTCGCGCTCACCGCGCTGGGCGCGATCGCCACGATCGTCGCCGTGCCGGCCACCAAGGCGGCCCAGGAGCCCAGCGTGAAGCGTGAGCTGCGGACGATGCGACAGCCGCAGCTGTGGGTGGTGTACGCCGCGACCCTGCTCAGCACCGCCGCGTACATGATCTCGTACAACTACCTCACGGCCTTCCTCACGGACGTCACCGGTGTCGACTCCGTGTGGGTGCCCGGCGTCCTCGTCCTCTTCGGCGTCGGGGCCTTCATCGGGCTCTCCATCGGCGGTCGGATCGCCGACGGGCGCCCCCACCACGCCCTGCTCGTCGGGGCCGGCGGGATCCTCGTCTGCTCCGTGCTGCTCGCGCTCCTCGCCGACCACGCCGTGGCCGTCGTCCCCCTGGTCCTGCTCCTGGGCGTCGCCGGCTTCGTCCTCAACCCGGCGGTCTACGGGCGGGTGTTCACCGTGGCGGCGGGGGCGCCGACGCTCGCCGGTGCCACCGCCGTCTCCATGTTCCAGCTCGGCATCAGCGTGGTCCCCGTCCTCGCGGGCGTGGCGCTCGGCGCCGGTGCCGGTCTGACCTCGATCCCGTGGCTGGGTGCGGGACTCGCCGTCCTCACGATCCCGGTCGTGCTGGTCGAGCGCACGATGGCCCGCAACCGGGCCGCCCGCGACACCGGGCCCGCGAGCGCGACAGCGAGCGCGAGCGCCACCGCGAACGCCCGGGCGGTCGCGGACAACTGATTCACCGTCATCACCGACGGCGAGAACGCCGACGTCGTCGTGGTCGCCGCGAAGACCGCCCCCGACCGCGGCGCCCAGGGCTTCAGCCTGCTGGCGGTGGAGCGCGGCACGCCCGGCCTGACCCGCGGCCGGCGCATGGAGAAGCTCGGCCGGCACGCCGGCGACACCTGCGAGCTGTTCTTCGACGCCTGCCGGGGCCGGCCGAGAACCTGATCGGCAAGGAGAACACGGGCCTCGCCTACATGATGGCCGGACTGCCCCGGGAACGGCTCAGCGTCGCGACGGTGGCGGTGGGAGCGGCGGGACGGATGCTCGCCGACACGCTGGAGTACGCGAAGACCCGCGAGGCCTTCGGCCGGCCGATCGACACGTTCCAGCACAGCCGCTTCCAACTGGGCACGATGAAAGCCGAACTGACGATCGCCCTGGTCTTTCACGACCACTGCGTCACCGAACTCGACGCGGGCAGCCTGTCGGTGACGGACGCCGCGAAGGTGAAGTGGTGGACGACCGAACTCCAGGGTGGACATCGCCCACCGCTGCCTCCAGATCCACGGCGGTTTCGGCTACCTCAAGGAGAGCACGATCTCCCCGCGAGTGGGCCAACAGCCGGGTGCAGACCATCCACGGCGGGACGACGGAGGTGATGAAGGAGCTGATCGGCCGCTCGCTGGGCCTGTGAGACAGGTCCTCCGACGCAAGGCGCTCTGAGGCAAGGCCTACGACGCAGGTCCTCTGCCGCGAACTCCTGCCCGCAAGACCCGCCCCGTCCGCCGCGCGCCCCACCCCCGCCGCGCGACGGACGGGGCGCACACGTGGGGACCGGGATGGGGGTGCGTCCGAAAACAGCACCTCTCGTTGCGAATTCCGGAACAAGTGCATGTAATGACGACGTGGAGCAGCCCTCGTCCATCGCCCAGGCCCTGTCCGCCGTAGGTCCCCGACTGAAGCGGTTGCGTACCGCCCGCGGTGTCACCCTCGCCGCCCTGTCGGAGGTCACCGGAATCTCCAAGAGCACCCTCTCGCGCCTGGAGGCCGGCCAGCGCCGCCCCAGCCTGGAACTGCTGCTGCCCATCGCCCAGGCCCACCAGGTCCCGATCGACGAACTGGTCGGCGCCCCCGAGGTGGGCGACCCGAGGGTCCGGCTCAAGCCGCACGCGGTGAACGGCAACACGGTGCTGCCGCTGACCCGGCAGCCCGGCCCGCTGCAGAGCTACAAGATGGTCCTCCCGGCGAGCCGCGACACCCCGGAGCTGTGCACCCACGAGGGATACGAGTGGCTGTACGTGCTCTCCGGGCGGCTCCGGCTCGTCCTGGCCGACCACGACATCGTCCTGGATCCGGGCGAGGTGGCCGAGTTCGACACCCGGCTGCCGCACTGGTTCGGCAGCACGGGACAGGGCTCGGTCGAGGTGCTCAGCCTGTTCGGACGCCAGGGCGAGCGCATGCACATCCGCGCCAGGCCGACAGGCCGAACGCCCGCCTCCGGCGACTGAGCCGGAGACGGGCGAGGAGGGGGAGGCAGCGCGGGGACGAACGCCGGAAGGCGGAGAATCAGACGACGGAAACGGCCCCGTCGGCCCGCGAGGTCCGATGGGCGTCGAGATCCCTCTGAATCTCCTCGTCCACGAGGTCGTGGTTGAGCGCGAACGCGGCCGCGGCACCCATGCCGGCCGCGGTGACGGCCTGGGCGCGGGAGTCCACGACGTTGCCGACGGCCCAGAGACCCGGCCGACTCGTGCGCCCGGCGCGGTCGGTGACCAGCCAGCCCTGCTCGTCGCGCTCGCAGCCGAGCCCGTCGAAGGCGGAGTCGTTCGGACTCATCTTCGGGAAGAGGAAGACACCGGCGCAGTCGACGGTGCGCCCGTCGGAGAGCTCGACGGCGTGCAGCCGCCCGTCCTTGCTCAGCAGGGTGGTCACGGATTCCTCGACCACCTGGACCCCGCGGGCGTCCATGAGCTCACGCTCGTCCTCGCTGAGCGGCCGGTCGTGGGAGACGTACACGACGTCGTGCGACCACTGCCGGAGCAGCAGCGCCTGCCCGGCGGAGGCCGGATGGACCCCGAGCACGACGATCCGCTGGTCGCGCACCTCGTAACCGTGGCAGTAGGGGCAGAAGTGCACGTCCCCACCCCACAGGGCCCGCACTCCGGGGACCTCGGGCAGCTGGTCGCGCAGCCCGGTGGCGAGCACGACGTGCCGCGCGCCGAGCGAGGCACCCCCGTCGAGTCGCACGACGAAGCCCCCCTCGTCCCGCGCCTCGACCTGGTCGACACGGCCCTCGACCCGCACGGCCCCGTAGCGCGCGATCTCGGCCCGCCCGGTCTCGAGCACGGTCAGCGGCGACACTCCGTCACGGGAGAGGAAGCCGTGCATATGGGCCGAGGGAGCGTTACGGGGCTCCCCGGCGTCGACGACGGCGACACTGCGCCGCGCCCGCGCGAGCACGAGCGCGGCGTTGAGCCCACCCGCCCCGCCGCCTATGACGATCACGTCGTACGAGGTTCGGACACTGCTTTCCTTGTGGGCGCCGGTCATGGCGATCACCTCCGCCGCCAGGGTGCGGCCCACCCGAAACCTGAACAATCTCTGTTGCCGTTTCCGGGACGCGAGGGGGGCCGGGACACGGCCGTCGCTTTGCGGCCCGCCGCTCGTTGGTCGACAGTGTCACTGACTGATGCACCGGTACGGAAAGGGGCAGCAGGTGCTGGTCGAGGCGATCGGGGCCGTACTGCCGGCGGCGCTGGCGGTGGGAATCAGCCCGTTCCCGGTGGTGGGCGTGGTGCTGCTCCTGGCCGGGCGGCACGGCCGCCGCAACGGTCCGCTGTTCGCGGCCGGCTGGGTCGCCGGGCTCACGGTCGTGGCCGTACTGGTGGCCGTGGTGTTCAGAGGTGCCGACGACCCGGAGAGCACGTCGTCGGCGGTCGCCGACTGGCTGCGGGTGGCCGCCGGAGCGGCCCTCATCGTGCTGGGGGTCCGCAAGTGGTCACGGCGGCCGCGAGCAGGTGCCGAGGTCGACGAACCGCGCTGGATGGCCTCGCTCGGCGAGGCGACGGCCGGGCGGTCCCTGACGCTGGGCGTCCTGCTGTCCGGCGCCAATCCGAAGAACTTCGTGCTGACGGCCTCGGCCGTCACGGAGATCGTGGAAACCGACGTACACGGCGCGGACTTCGCCGTCGCCGTGACCGTCTACGTGATCCTCGGCTCCTGCACCGTCGTCGGCGCGGTCGTCGCCCACCTCGTCGGCGGGGAACCGGCCAGGTCGTTCCTGGACGACGTGCGTCGGTTCATGGTCACCAACAGCACGGTGATCATGGTCGTCGTCCTCATCCTCCTGGGCGCGAGCATCCTGGGCGACGGGCTCACGGGCATGGGGCGATGAGCACCCGACCGCTTCATCGATCCGGAGACCACCGAACGGCCCGCCCGAATCGACGGGTCAGGCCGGGAACGCCGCCCCGGCCGGGCGGCCCGCAGCCCGAAAGGCCAGACAGACCACGAGGGTGTCGTCCTCGACCGGGGTACTACCCGCACCGCTCCAGAAGCGACGGTGGACGGCCCGCCACGCGTCGAGATCGGCATCACCCTCACCTTCGGCCGCGGCGTGCTCCCACGTCGTCCGTCTGGCCTTCCGGAACAGCAGGTCAGGCGTCCTTCTTCACCGGCTCCAGGATCGCCACGCACTCCACGTGGTGCGTCATCGGAAAGCTATTAGGCTGAGCGATTCCTGAGAATTCCCAGGTCAGAGCCGGTTTCACAGATCGCTGCCCGGCGTGAGGGCGCCCAGAGCATCAAACGAGCGTCATAACTAACCATCCAGCACCTCTTCGGGCGGAACAGACCGCCACGACCAGCTCGCTGCCGTACCTCGACGTTGACACCGAGAACCCGGCACTCATAACCGACATCGCGGCTACGCTGCGCGCCGGCCTGGAAGGTGCGTGCGCTGGAGATCGCCCCGCTGTCGGCCCGCTTCACCGTCACCGACCCGGCTGCCGGGCAGGACTGCGAGGTCGACATCCTCAGGGAAATCTTCTGGCGCCCGGTCGCCCAGAGCCCGTATGGGCCCGTCCTCGCGGAGGAGGACATGATCGGGACCAAGGTCCGCGCCCTCGCTGACCGCGGAGCGCCTCGTGACTTGATCGACGTGTTCGCAGCCTCCCGCCGCTGGAGCACTGCCGATCTCGAAGAATTCGGGCGCCGCCACGCCCGCGACCGCTTCGAGCGCGAAGACCTGCAGGCAAACCTCGCCGGAGCCGAGTGGACCGACGACGAAGCCTTCGCCGCCTATGGGCTCGATGACGCCATGATCACCGCTCTCCGTGCTTGGGCCCTGGAGTGGGCCGACGACCTCGCAACCCGTCTCCTCGAAGAGGTCGATGATCCGGACATCGACTGAGCAGGTAACAAAACAGCCGGTCGCGGGCTTGCCCCACGTCAAGTAGGTCGGTCAGGCGCTGGGCCTCGGCCTTCGAAAAATCGGAGCCGACGAACAACGCGCCGCTGCTGCGGAGGATCAAGCCCGAAGGTGAGTACTGCTCGCCCGACACGCATGTCGAGGCCGCCTGCTCCGGCACCCGGAGGCATTCGACCGCCCTCGCCGGGACCCGGGCCTGATTCCCGGCACTTTCGACGAACGGCTCCGCTCCGCCTCCCCGGTAAGCGTGGTCGCCTTTCGTCGCAGCACGGAGGACCTGAGCGTCGGCAGGGTCGGCCCTCCGGCGGGTTTACCGGTTTACCGGCGCCCATGGGCCCCAGCGGCTACGACCCGGGACTTAGAGGTCGTTTTCTTCCAATGTTTCATCCCGAGGTGGGATGTTTCTGTGGTCTCCTTCGGGTCGCGCCAGGAGATGATGTTCTCGCTGGTCAGGCGGCGGGTCATGGCGAGGTGGATCATGGCTTCGGGGCGTGTGGGCAGGGCTTCGTAATCGCGGGCCAGGCGGCGGTTCAGCATGAGCCAGCCATAGGCCCGCTACACCGCCCATCGTTTCGGTATCGGGGTGAAGCACCTGGTCCCGGGCTTGCGGGCGGTGATCTCCATGTCGATGCCGAGGGTCGCGACGTGCTCGACGAGGTGCTGGCGGTAGCCGCCGTCGACCCAGACCTTGCGGATGCCCGGGTGTGCGGGGGCGACCTGGTCCAGGAGGTGGGCGCCGACAATGGAATCCTGCACGCCAGCCGCGATCACCAGCACACGGAGTAGTCGAGGGGCAGACGCACCCCCACCCGCTCCACGAACTCGGCGGCACGTTCCTCCATACCGGCCGCACACAACACGAGGCTCTCGCAGTCCACTGAAGCCCGCCCTTCACCAAAGAAGCGACGGAACCCGGCGGCTGATCCAGCGCCCCCACCGTAGAGACACCACGGACCACGGGGGTGACGGTGGTCACAGAAGACTGCTCACGCTCCTTCGTCTCCCACCCGTCCGAGGCTGGAGGGAAGTTCGGGTGCCGTGACGACGGGGTCCTCGGGGGACGCCGCCGACCACCGCGCGCCGTCGAACTCCACGAAGGGCCGGTCATCGCCGGGAACGGCCCTCACCAGCCGGACACTGACGAACTCCCCTTCCCGGGGGATGGGAAGTCCAAGTCCGCGGGCGATCTCCTGATGGGACCGGTAGTCGCCGAGGACGACGATCCCGTGGGGCCGGAGCCTGGAGCGCGACCCGCCGTTCCCGCGGACCCGCTTCATGTAGTCCTTCTGCTGTGCAACGGTACGGACCGTGTTCCGCCCGATCCGGCGCCGCTGCACCCGCCGGAACAACTCGTCGAGCCGTCGCTGACCGGACGCGTGCGCGAGAATGGCGGCGCGGTCCTCGGCCGGGATGTGCAGGAGGACGTTCTCCGGCAGGTCCGCGTCGCGCCAGAGCCAGACAATCTCGTCGCGGCGCTCGGCCCTGACCGTAGCCTTCCTGTCCCGGTTCGAGCCGCCGCTGAGCCGTTCCCTGGCGGCGCGCACCAGTCCGACGCTCCAACGGCTCTCGTGGTCGTCCGCCCACACCAGCAGACACAGGTGGCCCTCGGCCTCGGGCGGGATCATCCATCCACCGAACCGCTGAGAGTACTTGCAGTCCACCTCCACCCCCGCGATCCGGTAGTCCATCGCGTCCCCGTTGTCGAATCCGAACTCGCGCTGGACGGCGACCTCCACCAGCGTCCCAAGGTGCGTCCTCTCCGTCTTGAAGAGGTCCGTCCAGTCGTAGCGGCCGGTCCGCTCACCATCGAGGACGGAGTCGATGGTGTCCCGCAGGACCCGGCCCATGCGAGTGCCGTCCGGATCCAGGGCCAGCACGGTCCCGGCGACCGCTGTCAGTTCCGGGTCGTCCGCGGGCACGCTCATGAGCCTCGCCTTCACCGTCTGCGCATCGGCGGGCCGGTCCTCGGGCCGGGCGGCGAGCAGGTCGGTGACGAGCGCGTCGAAACCGGGCGGGTGGACGGAGTGGAACTCCGGCCCGGGATGCGGACCTCCGTGCGCCCACGCGTTGCGCACGGCGTGGTGGGTCAGGGCGGGAGCGGCCCCGGTGACCATCGCGTAGAACAGACAGCCGAGCGCGTACAGGTCGCTTCGGTGATCGACCTGCCGTCCGAAGAGCTGCTCGGGCGAGCGGTACGCGGGCGGGGGGGCCGTCCATCGCCTGTACGCGTCACCGCGGTCGCCCGGCAGGCTGTGGACGCCTAGGCCGGGATCGACGACGACCACCCGCCCGTCGTGGCGCCTTACCAGGGTCGCCGCGTCGAGGTCCAGATGCGGAAGGCCGTTTCGGTGCAGGGCGTCGAGGATCTCGATGAGCTGTCCGCCGATCGCCCGGACCGACTCCCAGGTCAGGGGCCTGGCGACAGGGTCGAGCAGGTCCTCGAACGGCTCCCCCTCGATGGGGTCCGTCACCGCGTAGGGACGGCCCTCGTGGAATCCGAAACCGGTAACGCGCGCCAGTCCCCCGATGTCGGTCGCCGCCAGCAGCTCCGCGTCGACCAAGAAGGCCTGCCGTCCGGTCCCGTCCTCCACCGGCGCGTGGAAGAGCTTGAGCGTGGCTTCCTGGTCCCGCGCCTCGTCCATCGTCCGCCAGAGATCGGAGGTCGGTCCGGCGTGACGTCGTTCGACCAGCCGATAGCGCCCGTCGATGAGGGAGCCGGGACCACCGGTGCCCGTGTCCCTCCCGTCCTCGCCTAGGGCCCGGTCCGGGCTGCCGCCCAGCTTCCGGACCGTCTCATCGGTCACCACCGCCACGGGCTCCCCCTCCGGGCGCCCCTTCGTCCCGTCGCCGTCCTCGTCGCGCGCCACGACCGGGAACTCCCCTGGTCCAGCCCCGGCGTACCGCTGGATAGCGGCGCCGATCCGCGCCGCGGTGGAGCGGGGCACGGCCCGTGACAGCACCTCCCGCACACCCGGGCGGAAGGCGTAGTGGCCTGAGGAGGCCGGCCTTCCGGGAGCGGTCGTGAGCAGGCCGCTCAGGACGACCTCGGCCAAGTGCTGCGGTTCCGGCCGCGCCTCTGTGACGGCGTGGACCAATCGCATGACGGGAAGGATCGGTTCGCCCGCGGCCAGATGGGTCGCGAGACGGAGGGCCTGCGGAGAGGCATGGGCGCGGAAGTCGAGGACGAGTTCCTCGGGCGAGAGCGAAGCGGCCTCGACGCCGCCGCGTTCGAGCGGGGTCACCGAAAGACCGGCGGGCAGCAGGGCGGCCACTCCGGGCACCTCCGTCCCGGTGCTCCCCGCCACGAGTTCCGCCCAGTGCGCGAACCAGCGCGCGGAGGGTTCCAGAAGCGGCAGCGGCAGCCCCGAGTGTTCCTCGCCCGTCGGCTCGTACGGGGTGAAACGGAGAGCGGAGTTGGCGGCGGCCGGTCCCCTCGCCGCGAGCAGACCCGCCGTACCGGGGAGTGCGGTGCGGCGCCACAGCCGCTCCGGGAGGGGCTGGACGACGGCCACCGGCATCGTGCGCGCCCACCGGCCCAGGACTCCGTACCAGCGCGCGGTCGCCTCGTGGCCGGCGTACCAGTGGGGGCCGCTGCAATCACTGAGGACGAGCGCCGCGGCGCGGCCGTCGCGCGGCGGCAGCGCGGCCGGGCGGCCACCGGGGGACTGCCGGAGGCGGCCGTCCTCGGTGAGGGCCAGCAGCCTGACCCCTCGGAACGCGCCCGTCTGCCCCAGGACACGGTGGAGCTCCCGCCACAACGGGCGCCACATGGGCATCGTCGGCCCCGCGTCGTACACAAGGTAGAGGGTCAGCCAGCGCTCGGGCTTCGCCCGGAGCACGGGCAGCCAGGTACCGGGCAGGGCGCCTTGACGGGCGATGCGGTAGGCCGTGCTCCGCTCGTCCAGCTCCCTGTTCAGGCGCGAAGGCACCTGCCGCCGTAGTGGCCGCAGGGCACGCTGGAGCGCAAGCGGATACGCCAGCATGGGCGGCAGCGGCGCCAGGAACGATCTGTACCGCTCCTCGTCCCCGCCCTCGCCCGACGGTTCCTCGTCGGACCGTGGCGACAGCTGGGTCCCCGGCCCGTCGGCCGACGCTCGCGAGGGCTCTGGGGCCGCGGCGGGTTCAGCCGCCGCGCCCGACGGGGCCGACTCCGCCTCTGGTGTCGGCTCCTGCGCTCCCGGCTCGGAGGCTGGTGCCGACGCGCCGCCGTGGCGCGCCAGCCAGATCAACTCGGCGATCTCCGTCGCGGTGACACCCTGGCCCCCGGCCCGGTGCAGGACGTCGAGGAGACGCGTGAATTCGGACGGCGACGGGGGGCCGCCGGTATCGGACGCGGACGAGGAGCCGTCCGGGTCGGACGGGGACGAGGGCCGGCCCGGTCGGCCAGGATCAGAAGTCATGGAACTCGGAGGCCGGGCCGAGATGGGTCATCAGGGAGGCGGCCAGTGCCTCGCGGGACTCGGTCGTCAGACCGGGGACGCGCGACAGGTAGATGGCGTTGAGCAGCTGATCGGTGGCGAGTTCCCCAGTACTGCGGCGCTCCAGGAACGTGGCGATCATCTGCGTCGTCTCCCCGTTCAGGTCCCCCAGGTGCGCCCGCACGATCGCCTCCAGGTGGCGCCGATCGGGCCGGCTGAGGTGCAGGGGGACGCATCTGCGCAGGAAGGCGGGAGGAAACTCCCGCTCGCCGTTGCTGGTGAGCACGATGAACGGGAACGCCCGGCAGCGCACGAGACCCTGTTCCACGGTGACGCGGTCCTCGCCGCCCGCGGCCATCAACCGTGTCGTGGGCGTGTGTTCGGCGGCGCGCACCAGCTCGGGGATCTCGTACTGTCCCTCCTCCAGTACGTTGAGCAGGTCGTTCGGCAGGTCGAGGTCGCTCTTGTCGATCTCGTCGATGAGCAGGACGCGGGGCCGCTCGTAGGGGAGCAGGGCGGTTCCCAGCGGGCCGAGCCTCAGGTGGTCCTCGATGGCGTCACCCGTGGGGTTCCCATCGCCGGGCTCCCCAGGTGACGTGCGTCCCGCGCCCCTGCTGGCGGCGTAGAGGCGGGCCATCGGGTCGTACTGGTAGAGACCGTCCTGAAGGGTGCTGCGGCTGGTGATGTTCCAGCGCAGTACGGGTCCCAGCTTCAGCTCCCTTGCCACGGCGTAGGGCAGCGATGACTTGCCGCTGCCGGGCGGGCCTGTGATGAGCAGCGGCCGGCGCAGAACCATGGCCGCGTTCACCAGGTCGACGCTCTCCCGGGTCGCCCGGTAGGTGCCGGCCCGGTGCTTCCGGTCGCGCGATACGGAGTCGTCCCCGCCCGACGGGGAGGGCAGGGGCGGTCCGCCGTCGAAGGCACGCCAGGGGGGAGGGTCGGGCAGGCGGGACACACCGTCGTGCGGCTCGTCCGTGCCGGTGTACACAGGCCACAGGGACATGGGAGTTCTCCAGCTCGTACGGTTTCGCTCAGAAGATCGGTGATTGTGTGTAGACGTGCGTCTCGGGGAAGCACCGGGGGTCCTCCCAGACGAGGGTCAGACCGGTGGCCCAGTGCTCGTCGGCCAGGTACGCCTCTTGCCGCAGGGTGTGCACCCGGCGCGGGAGTTCGGCCAGCGGCACGGACGCGAGCTGTTCCTGCAGGGCGTCGAGGAAGCGGGCGCCCGTGCAGGCGTACTCAGCCGCGGTGGCCTCATCGTGGCGGTCGGAGCAGCCGGCCCTTGACCAGACGACGACGGGAACCGCCGCGTTCAGACTCGCCCGCAACAGGTCGCGCGACCGCTCGGAGGAGAGCGGCGCCCCGTATCCCACGGCGGTCGTCTCCAGCAGACGGAGCCTGACGGTGAGCTTGGCGGGATCCTGGAAGCTGTCGCACTCCACCCGGTGCCAAGCGGCGCCCTCCGTCCGGCGGTCGAGGGTCTCCCAGGCCTTCTGGAGCCTGAACTGGAGCCTGGACTCCCGGCGACGCCTCAGGTCCATCACTACGACCGGCGAGGAGCACCCCAGCGGAGCCGCGTCGTCCGCGCTGGTATGCCACTCGTCGACGGGTTCGCCGAGCCAGTCTCCCGGAACCGCGAACGCGATGAGCTCGTCACCGTTCTCACGGTCGATGTGCGCGAAGGCGTGGCCGAGGTGCTCCCTCACGTACTCCTGCACGCGCCCCCGGGCGAGGGTGGTGCTGGCCACGAGCCGCGCCCGCCCGTCCCGGACCGCGTGGACCGAGACGAGGTACGTGTCGCGGTCGGAGCCGCTGCGTTCGATCTCGACGAGGATCGGGGACCACGTCATCGGATCCGGCGCCCACGATTCTCGGGGGGCGGTCCCCGCCCCGTGCTCCTCGGCCCAGGCCAGCAGCCCGCGCCGGACGGCCGGGTCCGGGGAACGGCCGGCGAGGTACGCCGCGAAATCAGCCCACGGGGCGGTCCCCGGTGCCGGCTCGACCTCCGTCAGTAGGAACCAGGCCACGTCCCAGAGGGAGAGGAAGCCACCGGCGGGCGGAGGCGGAGGCAGCGGCGACAGCTTCTCCATGACGCTCAGGTACGCCGTCTCGGGGGCGTGGTCGTCTGCGCACCGCTGGACGAGATCGCGCAGGGCGGCCACGGAGCCGGGCTTGTGGTCGGGCACGGGCACCAGATCGGCCGCGTCGGGCCAGCGGCGGACGAGCGCTCTGACGGGGAGCATGCGCCCACCGCCGCCCTCCGGGTGGCGGGCGGTCACCATGCCCACCACCTCGCCGGTGTCCTCCCGGACGACCGCGGCTCCGCTGAACCCCTCTTCCAGCGGTGCGCCGTGGCCCGTCCAGGCCTCCAGCTGAAGCCACTCCCCCGCGATCAGCTGGTCGCTGGTGCTCCGGAACTCACCGAGGATGCCCTCGTCGTACCCACGGGGGAACCCGTACGCGGTCAGCCGGACCGCCTGATGGGCGAGCGGTGCGTGCACGGTGGCGAACCGGGCCGGGGTCACGCCCATCGGCCGTTCGAGTTCGAGCACCGCGACGTCGCCACGGTCCTCGCCGTCCCGGCGCCACTCGCCGGTGGCGATCACGGTCGCGCGGCGAGGCGACAGGTCCGGGTGCTGGGCGAACGTCACGTCGACGTGCTCCGCGCCGTCCACGACGTGCGCACAGGTGAGTACATGACGTTCGGTCACCAGGAAGCCGGAACCCACATCGGCGGTGGTGGTGACCCGCACCTGCCAGGACTTGGAGCTCATCAACCAGCCGAGGTCGTCCCGGCGGACGGCGTCCAGCTCAGCTTCACGACGAGGTGCCCTTCCATGGACGTCTTGGCGATCACCGCGCCCGCCTCGGCGGTGAGCTTCACACCGAACTCGATCTCGACGGTGTCGGGCTTGAGCTCACCGTCACGGAAGACGCGCAGCGCCGACTCGGCCGCGGTGTGGATGCTCTCCAGGGCGCCGTTGAAGGTCTGCCCCGCCTGCCTCAGCACGCCGTCCCCGCGGGAGACCGGCCGGGCACCACGGCTCTGCTCCGCGACGGCGACCACGACCGAGGCACCGCTGTCCGTCTTGAACTCGATCAGTTCGTCCATGGTTCCCCCAGCGCCGTGCTGTGATTTTGCAGCATCATCCTATGACCCTCGCGTGCCCCCACCAGCCCGAGGACTGGAGGACCACATGAACTCCCCTCTCGACCCGCTGCCCGTCTCGCGCCGCAGCGGAGACGAGCCGATCCGGGTCGACGGCGAACGCGTGGCCGCGCTGGCCGACTTCTGGAGCTGGGCGTGCTCGGACCTGGCGGGCAACACCATGCGCGGCGTGCTGGCCGAGTACCTGGTGGCCATGGCACTCGGTGCGGCCGCCGGCGTCCGCACCGAGTGGGACGCCGTCGACGTCCGGACACCCGAGGAGTGGCGCGTCGAGGTCAAGTCGACCGCGTACCTCCAGTCGTGGGCCCAGTCCCGGCCGTCCGTCCCCACGTTCGGCATCGCGCCCACCGTCTCCTGGGACGCCCGCACAGGCACCTCCGCACTGGAGGCGCTGCGCTCCTCGGACGTCTATGTCTTCTGCCTGCTGCACCACGAGGACAAGCGGACGCTCGACCCCCTGGACCTGGACCAGTGGACCTTCTACGTCCTGCCCACGAAGGTGCTGAACAGCCGCTGCCCGACCCAGAAGACCATCGGCCTCTCCAGCCTTCTCCGCCTCGCACCCGTGCGGACCGACTTCGCGGGGCTGCGGGCTGCGGTCGGGAGCTGCGCCGGGGCCTCTCGGGACCCGGCCCCCGGCACACCCGCCCCCACCGCTTCGTCCCGCCCCCAGGAACCGCCTCCGGCCCCTGCCCTAGGATTGCGGTGACCATCTCAGCGGCCCGCCGGGCTTCCGCTCCGCTTCCGCGGAACTGAAGGACATGCCCCCACCCGCACGAGCTACTTCGTGCTGCCTGGGGGCGTTCCCTTGCTGTTCCGTGAGTCCGCGGCGTCTTTGGCCACCCGCACCCACCTCGAAGGACGACTGGCAGAGCTGCTGAGCAAGAACTTCCTGCACAAGCACCGCCACCGGCCGCACCCCGCGGAGGTCCGCTCCTGGGAACGCAGCATCCCGGCACTCACCAACACGCTGGTCGAGGCCGGACTCGGCGATGTGGAGATGCTGCTGGAGTACGGGCTCCCCCTGACGAGCAAGCGGGCGGACGTGATACTCGCCGGCGTCCATCCGGCCACCGGCGGACCGTCCTACGTCGTGGTCGAGTTGAAGCAGTGGAGCAACGCCGAGCCGGAGGAGGACGACCCCGTGCGGTGCCGCGTCGACGCGTACGCGGAACCCGTCCTCAACCCGATCGAGCAGGTACGCGGCTACTGCGACTACCTGGTGTCGTTCAACGGGGCCCTGGAGCGAGCGCCGGAGTCGATCACCGGCGTGGCGTACCTGCACAACGCGACCGAGTTCGGCGTGGCCGGACTGCGCGCCGTCACGGAGGACCGCCGGGGCAGGATGTTCACCGGTGAGCAGCGCGGCGCGTTCATGGACTACCTGCGCTCGGTGCTGGCGCCGAAGCCCGGCAGCGACGCTGCCGACGCCCTGCTCCAGGGCAAGGTCAGGCCCTCCAAGCAGCTGATGGCCGTGGCCGCGGAAGAGGTCCGCAACCGGGAGCAGTTCGTGCTCCTGGGTGAGCAGCGGCTCGCCTACGAGACCGTGATGTCGGCGGTGAGGAAGGCACGGCGGTCCCACCACAAGCAGGTGGTCGTGGTGGCCGGCGGCCCGGGCTCCGGCAAGAGCGTGATCGCCCTGTCCCTGCTCGGCGACCTGTACCGGCGCGGGGTGCCCGCCCTCCACGCGACGGGCTCGCAGTCGTTCACCAAGACGATGCGCAAGGTCGCGGGAGCCCGCAAGCCCGAGGTGCAGAAGCTGTTCCGCTACTTCAACAGCTTCATGGAGGCCGAGCCCAACGATCTGGACGTCCTCGTCTGCGATGAGGCCCACCGGCTCCGGAAGACCTCCGCGAACCGGTACACCAGGGCCGCCCTGCGCACCGGCCGTCCCCAGGTGGCGGAGCTGATCGACGCGGCCCGGGTGCCGGTGTTCCTCCTGGACCAGCACCAGGTGGTCCGCCCGGGCGAGATGGGAACTGTGGAGGAGATCCGCGAGGCGGCGGCCGAGCAGGGGCTGGAGTGCACGGTGGTGGAGCTGGACAGCCAGTTCCGGTGCGGGGGCAGCGACGGCTACCTGCGCTGGGTGACCGGGCTCCTGGGGCTGGAGGGTGACGGACCCCTGGAGTGGGAGCCCGACGGCAAGGTGCGGTTGCTTACGGCCGAGAGCTCTCAGGAACTGGAGGCGTTCCTGACCGCGCGGCACGCCGAGGACTACGGGGCCCGGCTGTCCGCGGGCTACTGCTGGAAGTGGACAACGAAGATCACGCCGAGCATGACAGAGCTGCCGGCCGACGTGGTCGTCGGCGACTGGGCGAAGCCGTGGAACTTGGCAGGCGACCGCTCCCTGCTCGGCGCCCCGCCAGCACCGTTGTGGGCGACCGACCCTGCGGGGTTCGGCCAGGTCGGCTGCGTCTACACGGCACAGGGCTTCGAGTACGACTGGTCCGGCGTGATCATGGGCCCGGACCTCGTCTGGCGGACCGACCGCTGGGTCGTGGACCGAACGGCGTCCAAGGACCCGTCCCTCACCAGGGCCACCCCGGACGAGGACGTCGACCGCCTGGTCCGCAACACCTACAAGGTGCTGCTGACCCGGGGCATGATCGGCACGATCATCTACTCGACAGACCCCGAGACCCGCGAGAAGCTCCGCTCACTGATCCCCTCACCCTGAGCCCCTGAACGAACAGCGCGTGGGGTCACCCGACCCCCCACGCGCGATCCCCGACTCAGGCGTCCTTCTTAACCGGCTCCAGGATCGCCACGCACTCCACGTGGTGCGTCAGGAAGGAGGTCGCGAGTCCTAACCATGGGAGAAAGTAAAGGTCAGAGGCACCTTTTCCCTTGCCGGAGGATGGCAGGGCAGCCAGAGCGTCACGAGCGAATGAGAGTCGGCATCCTCTGCCGGGAGATCCCTGAGCTCTCTACACCAGGTGCTTGTCGACGAAGGGCCGGTACGCGTGGTGAAACCCGGACGTGATTTAGAAACGAATGCTCCCGGGCTGCCCGACCACCCTACTTCGGCACTGCGCCCACGGCCCGCCGAAGGAACCTGCCATCAAGCACAGGCTGACGGAGCAACGGACCGGCCCGCCGGATCGGAACTACCTAGGATGCAGTCGGAGTGGTTGGAGTAAGCCGAAGCGTACGCGAAACGTTTTGATCCGCTGGGTTCACCACTGGGAACCCCACCCCGTCCTCCGTCCGGTCGCAAGGGTATGCGCGAACTCCTTCAGGGCGATCTCTTTGCCCATGCCTGGCTATTCGGCAGCAAAGGGGCCCGTCCCGACAACGAAGCCTGACCTGTCTGAGCAGACAATCGCCCCTACCTGCTCCCTACCAGACGGGGCGGAGGGTCACCGATTCAGATTTACGCTGGTCTGCAGGAATACCGTCGCTGTGACCCCGCACCAGGCAGGCTTCGGAGGATTTGATAAGGCGACAGTAATCTGATCGCCGGATGCCCTTCGGTTGTTCCATGGGCGTGGAGGCCTGCCCTGCCCGCCCTGCGCGTTCTGGAGTGGATATTGACCATCGCCGACCTCGTCGCGGCACCGGACCAAGATCAGGGTCCGTTCAGGATGCTGGTCCATGTGGAGTACCAACTGCGAGTGCTGGGCCTGTTGTGCGCGGCTGCGGACCAGAAGCCAGCCAAGTTCAGCACACCGGGCTCGCTGGAAAAGTGGGCCGACTACAGCCGGCTGCAGAGCGAGAAGCTGGGCTGCAGCCAGTGCCGAGATGACGCGCTAGCGGTCGCCACCAGCACACTCTGGGGCACCACCAGGAGCCCGGTCTCTTCCTCGGTTTCACGTGCTGCGGCTTCCCCAGGAGTCTCCTCGGATTCGATCTTCCCTGCCGGGAACTGCCACGAGAGCGCCCCTTCCGCCACACGAGCAGGACTCGCTCGCCCCGAACGACGACAGCAGCGGCGACCGCTCTCTGGGCCTCGACCGTCACGAAGATCCCCTACCGTCGCACCTGGATCAACGCGTGCGTTCCACTCGTACGCCAGGCAGCCCCGGACCGTTCGAGCCCGTCCAGCACTTCCTGCTCCAAACCGACGATGACGTCGGACTTCAGGGTCCGGAGCGCCGCGACGGCCCCCGGGAAGTACGCGGTGAGATCGGCGAAGGACGCCTTGGCGTCCCACAGCCGGTCGCCCACCAGGCGCCGGTAGTTGAGGTCTCCCTTCAAGACGGTGAGCGTGGCGCCCTCGAACTCGCCGCGGAGGTCCTCGGGCATGTCCTCGTACGGCAGCGGAGCACAGAAGAACGGGTGGGTGCGGACCTCCAGGCTCCCTGCTGCCACGGCCTTCCACAGCCGGCCTCCGATCACACCGGCTTCGCCGGGTGCCTCGGTGAGGCGGCGGAGGCAGTCGACGACGTCGGCCGTCATCGCGTCGGAGACGTAGTAGGGGTACGGCTTGAGGTGAAGCACGACCTGTTCGGCATGCCGCTGTTCGAGGAGGTGGTCGATGAGGATCAGGTCCGGGATCAGCTCGCGCCCCGCATTGTCCGCCACCACGGCGACGGTCGAGGAGCCCCCGACGGGCAACAGCTGCCACAACAAGGCGCTGTCGTCAGCCACCAGCGCGGAGGCAGCGGCGTCACCGGCTGCCGGCTCCCCCGCCGAGACGCGGAAGCCGAGGTCCGCCCGGTTACCCCAGAGCGACGCGTGGAGCAGGGCAGCAGCCCGCTCGTCCGCCGGAACGCTCGCGAGCGCGTCCAGGGCCCGTAGTTCCTCCTCCACGGCCTCACCGCGCAGCTCGGCCCGCTTGAACGGCGCGAACGGATCGACTCCCTGCCACGGCCCGGTGCCGAAGTAGCCGACCGCGCCGAGGAGCCTGCGGTAGAAGTAGCTCTCCGCCCACAGGAACGGGGCGTCGTACCAGGAGCGCCCGAAGTGCTCCTGCCCCCAGTCCGCCCAGCGCTCACGGTCGTGTTCCCCGGGGGCGAGCGGCTCGATGACGCCGTTGGTGATCTCGTCCAGCAGGGCGTCGAGGGCCTCGTGCTGCTGGCGGCCGTACGGGAAGGCGTCTCGCACCTGCTGGATGAGGGCGGGGTGGCGCTTGGCCAGCACGCCCCAGGCGAACGAGCCGGGCTCGTTGCTCAGGATGACCGGCGCTCCAGCCGCATCGCCCGAGTCGTGGGAGGTCTTCTCTGTCATCGTGTCCAAAGCCCTTCGCATGTCGCTCACGTGTCCATAATCCCCAGGGCCACGACGCCAGCCGCGCTCCCGACCAGCACCTCACCCGTCGCCGGCTCGAAGGCCGCGCAGTGCAGTGAGGCGTCCACTCGGACCTCGGCGATCTGCCGCTGATCGTCGAGCGACCACACGCGCACCGTCCCGTCCGCCGCAGCTGACACGAGGCGGTCCTCGTCGCGCATGAAGCCCAGCATGAGGATGCGGCCCGTGTGACCGGAGAGGTGGGAGGTGAACCGGTCCGTCCCCAGATGCCGTACCGCGATGTCTCCGGTTCCCGACCCGACCGCCACGCGGTCGCCCGGACCGTCCACGGTGACGGCGCGAGCCCATCCGCTGGGGCTGCTGAACCGGCTTCTGAAATCCCCGGTGGGGGCGTGCCATACGCGCACCGAGCCGTCACCACCGCAGGCAACCAGGACGTCTCCGCTGTCGTCGAACGAGAGCGATCGCAGCCGACCGGCGTGCACGTCCTGAGTCCACAACAGCGTCCCGGTGGGGAGATCCCAGCACCGGATGTGTCCGTCACCCGTGCTCGCAGCGATACGAGGCGTCGAACGGGCCATCGCCACAGCCCACGTTCGCGGAGTGTCCTGGTTCAAGGTGAGCGACCAGGCCGGGTCAGGCAGCGACCAGACCCTGACCGCCCCGTCGCCGCAAGCCGCGGCGACGTGCTCCTCGCCGCAGGCCAGGGACCAGACGCGTCCATGGGCGGGGGGCAGCCGCCGGCCGACCGCCGCCGTCGCTGTGTCGACGACGGCGACGCCGCCGTCCCCGTCGCCGACCACAGCGGTACGTCCGCCGGCCGCGAACTGCGTGGACCACACGGTGTTCGAGCCACCGACCAGGGTCCTGAGCCTGCCCTTCCCCACGGCCCAGACACGGACAGCGCCGTCCTCGCACCCGGCGACCACGGTGCCGTCACCCGTTCTGGCGAGTGAGCGCACCCAGTCGACGCCCTGCGGGAGCTGTGTCTCACCTACTGACGTCTCCGCCGAGAACGCCTGGATCCTCGGCTCCTCGGTCGCGGCGACGAGGACGTCGTCACGCGGGGACAAGGCGACGGCGCGCACGCGCGCCTTGAGGCCGGTGATCCGGCGGACGAGCGCGAGTTTTCCGTCGGCCGTGTCCCACAAAGCTGCGGAACGGTCACCAGACCCCGAGGCCAAGAGGGAGGAGCCGGGGGCGAAGGACACGGAGCGGACCCAATCCTGGTGTTCCGCACGTTCGTCGAGGAGGCGGCCGGTGCGCAGGTCGAAGAGTCGGACGAACTCGTCCTCTCCGGCCACGGCCACGAGCGAGTCGGAGTCCCCGCCGATCGCCACGGACCAGACGGGGGTGCCGGCGGCCCGCATCGTACGCAGGAGCACCAGCCGCTCCAGGTCCCACGCGCATACGGCTCCGTCCTCGGCACCGGAGACGAGGACCGAGTCGGCTGAGGAGAAGGCGAGGCTGCGGATGCGGCGGTTGTGCCCGGGCAGCACCCCGACGGGTTCGCCGGTGTCCGTGCGCCACAGTCGGATCGCTCCGTCGTCCCCCGCTGAGGCGAGAACCATCCCGTCCCCGGAGAGCGCAGTTGCGAACACCCATCCGGTATGGGCTTCGTGGGCTCGGAGGAGCCTGCCCGTGTTCAGGTTCCACAGCCTGACCACCCCGTCCTCGCCGCCTGATGCCACGAGGTCGCGGACGGCGGACACGCTGACGACCGCACCGATGTGACCGCGCTCCGTCACCGCCTCGGAGCTCACCTCAGGGGGCGGCAACAGCCACCGCGGGGCGAGCACCGTTCCCTCCCCCGCCGCGCCTTCCAAGGTTCGGGTGGCCTCGGGTGTGGATGCCCGCCGCAGCACGATCGAGAGGGTCGAGGCGATGTCGGCCGGGCTCTCCAGCCCGTTCAGCAGATACCCGGCACCGGTCAGGGCCCGGGCGGTGGCCCACACCTGGTGCTGCGGGTGGCCGGCATCGTGGCGCTCGGGCATGGCGTCGAGCACGGCGGCGTCCGCGGTCAGCGACTGGTGCCCGACCAGTGCGACCTTGCGCATGACGTACGTCGGCGAGGCCAGCAGGCTGACGAGCTCGGCGTCAAGGCCCGCCTCACGCAGGTGGTAGGGGAGGTGACGCCACAGATATCCCTCGCTATCAGCGAGCGTTTCCCAGGCACCGTCCGTGCTCTGCCGGTACGCCTCGGTCAGGGACCGGTGAAGGGTCGCCCACTGGTCACCGATCAGATGGCGCAGATAGGACCGGAACACGTCGTGCAGCACGATGGCGTTCCGGTCGGCGAGGTAGGCGCCGATCAGGGACCGGTCGGACAGCACCCGGCAGAACTGGCGCACCACGTGAGGGGCCCACCCGTTCGCGGTGCCCCACCAGTGGGTGAGGACCGACATGGGGATCGGCACCGACGGAGGGAACACCGCCAGGGACAGGTACCGGTCTCGCAGGTCCGTGCGGCCGGCGATCGAGACGCTCTCCGCGAGACTGCGGAGGCTGGATTCGAGCGCCTGCCCGATGGCGTTCTTGCGCTGGTCGGAGTCCCAGACGTCGAAAGCCTGAGGGCCGTACGCGCGGATCGCCGCGTTCGTCTCCGTGACGGCGCGGTCGGCCGGGGCGCCGAAACCGACCTCCTGAGAGACGTTCGCGCCGACGATCGACGCGAGGAGCGGCCAGCCCCCGCACACGCCTGCGAGGCGCGCGGCCTCGGCATCGCCGAGGGCACCGACGTTGCGGACGAGCAGCTCGCGGATCTCCCCCGGGGCCATGGGCCCCAGGCGCACGACTCGGGCGGAGCTGGGGCAGACGCGCACGTTCCGCGTGGTCACGAGCCGTACGCAGTCCTCGCCGCCGAGCAGGAAGGGGCCGAGGTCGGTGGCGGACCAGACGTTGTCGACGACGAGGAGCGCACGTCGTCCCTGGAGCAGGCGGGCGAGGTGGAAGCCGGCCTGTTCCGGATCGGCAAGCGATGGACGGTTGCCGTCGAGGTGGACGCACAGGTCGGAGATCAGCTCGACGACCCTGGCAGCCGTGCATCCCTCGCCGGTCTCCACCCAGAGGATCTCCGAGAAGGAGTCCCGTACACGCGGGTCGTGGCACACCTGCGTGGCCAGCGTCGTCTTTCCGAACCCGCCGGGGCCGCACAGGGCGACCGTGGCGACGGTGTCGTCCTGCGCCGCCTCACGGAGTACGGAGACGAGCCCTTCGAGATCTTCGGACCTGTGCACCAAGCCGGGCTCCGGAACAGGTATGGGGCGGTATTCGTCCGGCGCCGGCGCGACCTCGGGCGTCGGAGCACCGACAGAGTCCCAGAAGCGCTGCCGCACCTCCGCGTCGCTCCGTTCCAACGCCGTGTCGAGTAACGCCTGGGAGTCCGGTGCGACGACGATCTCCTCGCCCCGGGCCTCCCAGTTGGACACCGTCCGGTCGCTGACGCCGAGGTAGGACGCGAAGCCACGCACGCTCCGTCGCGTCGCGAGCCGCAGAGCACGCGCCTCCCGTCCGGTCCAGCGCTGCACCGTGGCCACCTGAGCTCCTTCGACCGACACCGACGACGGTAACAGGGTAGGGCGGTCTGACCAGCGGCGTAGAGCCTTCGCTGCGACGGGAGTTCAGCACGGATGCAGCACCCGGGCGATTCGGGCCAGGTCCGGGCGAGGTGCACCCGTCGCCCTGGACAGCGGCGGTGCTGCACCGCGGGTGCGACACCACGACAGCCCGCTGACCAGCGCCGCTCGGCAGTCTTCTCGGCACGGAGCACCACGGCTCCGTGAACAGCCGAGAGGGGTGGTCACAGCGTGACCGGAACGGAAGAACGACAGGGCGGTCCGGGCGACTGGTCCGGAGGGCAGATCGCCTACTACCGGGCGCGAGCCGACGAGTACGACGCCACGTACGGCACCCGCATGGACATGCCGCGGCTCGCGAAGGCCCTGGACTCGCTGCCGATCGGCGGTGACGTCCTGGAGATCGCCTGCGGCACGGGCCAGTGGACCCGGCTGCTCTCGCACCGGGCCCGCAGCCTGACCGCGCTGGACGCGGCGCCGGAGATGCTCCGCCGGGCCCGCGACCGTATGCGAGGAACCGAGACCCGGTTCGTCGAAGCCGACGTCTTCGGCTGGGAGCCGGACCGCCAGTACGACACGGTGTTCTTCGCGTTCTGGCTCAGCCACGTGCCGCCGGTGGAGATGGAAGCGTTCTGGAACCTGCTCAGGTGGACTCTGGTGCCCGGCGGTCGCGTGGTGTTCCTCGACGACTCGCCGGCGAAGGCGGAGATCGAGGACCGGGTGGAAGCGGCGCCCGTGCCGACCGTCCATCGCACCCTCTCTGACGGCTCCCGTCACATGGCCGTGAAGGTGCTCCGAGACTCCACCGAGCTCACCTCCCAGCTGAGCGGTCTGGGTTGGGACGCCCGCGTCGAGGCGATCGACCTGTTCCACCTCGCCGGCGTGGCCCGCGCCAAGGAGGGCGCGTGACCACCGTCAACGGCTACGCGGCCCGGCCCAGCGTCCGGGCCGGCGAGGTGGTGCGCCTGCACATCGCCACCACCGCGCCCCGCTTCCACGTCGACTTCTACCGCTGGGGAGCCGAACCGCAGCACGCGGGGCACGTCGAGTGGCCCGGCCGTGCCGCGTCTCCTGGACGTTTCGACGCGGACTGGCAGTGGCCCGCGTACGAGTTCCTCGTACCCCCGGAGTGGCGGTCCGGTGTCTACGTCGCGGTGCTGAGCACGGAGCGCGGCTCCGGCATACCGCCGTTGGACGCCCGCGAGGCACGCATCCTCCTGGTCGTCACCCCCTCCGCGCCCTCCGGCCGCAGGATCCTGTACAAGATCCCGACCTTCACCTACCAGGCGTACAACACGGCGGGCGGCGGCAGCCTCTACAGCGCCGCCCAGGTCACGACGCGCCGTCCCGGGGGTGGTGTCGGCGGGCCTGTGAAGGGCCTGCCGGACGCGTACGACCCGTCATCGCCCCGGCAGACGTTCGCCCACTGGGACGCCCCCTTCATCGCCTGGATGGAGCGGAACCGGATCGAGGCCGACTACTGCACCGACCTGGACCTCCACGAGGAACTGTTCCTGCGCGACGGATACCGCCTCCTGGTCGCCGCCGGTCACGACGAGTACTGGAGCACCGACCTCCGACGCCACGTGACGGCCTTCCGGGACGTCGGCGGCCACATCGCGAACTTCGGGGCCAACACCTGCTGGTGGCGTGTCGACGTCGCCCCGGGCGGGACGGGGCTGTCCTGCGGCAAGTTCCCGCCCGGAGCGCCCGCCGGCACCGACCCGGACAGCTCGTACGGGTGCCCGGACCACTGGTGGGAGTCGGAGCCGGAGAACACCCTCCTGGGCGTGAGCTACCGCAACGGCGGGGGCCACTGGGAAGGCACCCGCGCTTCCCAGGGCTTCGTCGTCACCGACGCCGGCCACTGGGCCTTCGCCGGCACAGAGCTCAGGACCGGAGACAGCCTGGGACACGGCGGAGCGCTGATCGGCTACGAGTGCGACGGCGCGGCGTATGAGTACGACGCCGCCGGCCGCCCGCGTCCCACCGGCCAGGACGGGACGCCGAAGGACTTCGAGATCCTCGGCGTCGCCGAGCTCCCCCCGGACTGGAACTTCGCCGCCCGGGAGCCGATGTCCGGCCCCCGGGCCGCCACGCTCGGCGTCTTCACCGCCGGCGGCACGGTCTTCACGGCCGCCACCACCGACTGGGCACGCCTCCTGGCGACCGATCCCCAGGTCGCCACGGTCACCCGCAACGTCATCACCCGGCTCTCCTGACCGAAGGGATGGGATCGTCGTGCCCGCAAACGGAACCAGTAACGTACGACCGCTCGACGTCATCATCGGTGTCAACGGCATCGGTATGGGACACACCGTCCGGCAGAGCGTGATCGCCCAGTACCTCCGCGACCGCGGACATCGGGTCCGGATCGTCACCAACGGCCAGGGCAGGGTCGAGTACTTCCGGGACCTCGGCTTCCCCGCCTGGGACGCCTGGATGCCGACGCTGCTCGCGCGCGGCGACCGGATCCACGCCCGCGACGCCCTGCGCGCGAACATCCGGCAGGCGCCCGGAGGTCTCCTCCGCCACCTCCGGCTGCGCCGGGCCATCCGGAACAGCGGCGTCCCGGACGTGTTCGTCACCGACTACGAGCCCAACACCCCCCGTTTCGCCTACCACTTCGGTCGGCCGCTCGTCTCCATCGACCAGCAGAGCAAGTACCGGCACCTCGACCTCCCCACCGTCGGCCGGTACGCCCGTACGGCCGACGAGCAACGGCTGCGGTACTTCGCGCCCCGCATGGACCGGTCCTTCATCTGCTCCTACGTCCCGCTGAGTGCCGAGGACCAGAGGGTGGAGTTCATCTCCCCCGTCGTTCCGGATCTCGTCAGGTCGGCGCAGGTCACCACCGAGCCCCTCGTCACGGCCTACTTCTCCCGCTACTTCGACCACGGCCCGGAGGAGTCCGTCCGCGAGCTGGCCTCGGTCTTCCGCCGGTCCGTACCGGACCGCACGCTGCGGATCTACGCACAGCCGGCGGAACTGAGGTCCCTGCGTGGGTACGCAGACACCCGGATCGAGATACGCGCCTTCGACCGCGAGGCGTTCATCGCGGACATGGCCCGTTCCGAGGCCGTCTTCTCCAACGCGGGCTTCAACCTGATCAGCGAGGCCCTCGTCCTCGGCAAACCGGTCCACCTCGTCCCGTTGCCGACCTACGACCAGCACTGGTGCGCCAAGGTCGTCGACGAGGCCGGGCTGGGCACTGCCGCCCCGCGCGTCGAGCGGCGAGCCGTCTTCGACTTCCTCGCGAGGCGGCCGGTGCTCCGCGACAACGTCGTACGCCACCGCGACCTGTACCTCGCAGCCGATCCCCGGGAACGGATCGCCTCGTACCTGGAGAGCCTGCCGGCCGGCGACCGGCCGATGCCCGCGCCGATCGCGGGGTAGTCGACATGCCGACTCCCCCAGTTCCTTCCTACGTGGTGACCGCGGCGGTCGTGGCCGCCGCGGTGGCCTGCTACCGATTCGGGGTCTCCCCTGCGGTACGGGCCCTCGCCCGGCGCCCCACGCCACTGGCCATGGGTGCGGCCGTCGCGGTCATCGCCCCCTTGGCCCTCCGCCCGTCGCTTCTCCCCGAGCAGCTGCGTTGGTTCGTCGTCTCCGTGATCGCCCTCCTCACCTGGCGAGGCACCACTAGCGACTACGACGTCACGCTACCCATCGGTCCCCAACGTAGGGACAAACTGCTCCTCCTGCTCCTCGCCGTTGTGTCCTACCTCTGGGCTCCCGCCCTGCTGGCGTGGATCGCCGTGTTCTGCGGCAGGCTGCGTGGCTGGCAGCACCACGCGATGATGTCGGTGAGGCTGCTCAAGGGGTACCTCGCCTGGTTCCTCGTGACCGCGGTCCTCACTCCGCCCCCGTCCGACTCCACGGCGGGTCTGGTGCTGGTACTCGGCTGTGTCTCGCTGTCGCACTACGTCAAGCCGGCCTGGAGCAAGGCCTGTCTGGGGCCGCGCCCCTGGTCGTGGGCCTGGCACAACCGCACGCACTACCTCATGGCCTCGGCGTACTCCTGGGGCTGGGCGCGCTTCCTCCCGTCTGGGAAGGTGTCTCAGCTCCTGCGCCGGGCGAGGGTCGTGGACCGCCCCGTCAACATCCTCACGATGGTCGTGGAGGCCGCCGGGCTGGTCGCCTTCCTCGACCGTCGGCTGATGATGGCGATCCTGGTGGCGACCGCACTCTTCAACCTCGCCGTCGCCCTCGCCTCCGGCATCCTCTTCTGGGAGAACATCGCCGTCAACGCCGGACTCGCGACGGTCATCGGGCTGCTCCCCGGCACGGAGTACGACACGGCCTTCGGGTGGCCCGCCGCACCGGTCGCGCTCACCGTGATCCTGCTCAGCGCCGCCGACCTGCTGTGGCAGCCCTGGCATCTGGGGTGGTGGGACTCGCCCTTCACCGCCCGCATCCACTGGCAGGTGGAGACCGCCTCCGGCGCGACGCGAGGTCTCTACAACGACTACATGTGCCCGTACGAGCGTGAGTTCGGCCGCGTCGAGGGCTACTTCCTGACGGACGAGCCCGTCCTCCACGGACACCTCGGAATCGTCTGGGACCGGCGGATTCGCGATCTCCTCGTCCAGGCCGACGGGGACCCGAACCAGCTGTACCAGCTCAAGCAGACCTACGGCCGGACACACAGGAACGAGGAACGGTCGGCCGAGCACGTCGCCTTCCTGACCGCCATGTTCACCCGGCTCAACGCCGGTACTCGAAAGAGCCTCCTGCCCCGGTGCCTACGTCACCTCAAGGCGCCCGGGGGCCAGCTCTACCGGTGGGGCGATCTGCCCGCCTACCGCGGCGAGGAACCCGTCCGCCGCATCACCATCCGCTACGAGGAGCGCTGCTACCTCCCCCAGACCGGCGACTTCGTCCTGCTCGCCGATCGCGTCGTACGGGAGATCGACCTCAGCGCTCCGATGACCCACCTGGAGGACTGACTCACATGCGCAAGATCTTCGTCGACTGCGGCGCCAACCTCGGAATCGTGCTGAAGCGCTTCATGCACGAGCTCCCGGACCACGACTTCTACGCCTTCGAGCCCAACCCGACCCTGCTCCCCTCCATCACGGCGAACGTGGAGCAGGCCCAGCACGCCGGCCTGGTCGAGGTCTCCCCCAGTGCGGTGTGGACCGAGGACGGCACGATCGACCTCTTCCTCGGCCACCACGAGAGTTCCACCGTGATGCCCGACAAGCGGGTGCCGCCCATGTACGACCAGCAGATCGACTACAGCTCCCCCGTCGCCGTACCGGCGGTGGACTTCAGCGCCTGGCTCCGCCGGACCGCCACGCCGGGTGACCACGTCGTCGTGAAGATGGACATCGAGGGCGCCGAGTACCCCGTGCTCAGGAAGCTGCTCGCTGACGGGACGATCGGCCTCGTCTCCGTCCTCTACGTCGAGTGGCACCACGACCGCTTCCCCGCCATGAGCCAGGCCGAGCACGACGAGGTCGCCGCCGCCGTCTCCGCACGCGTCGACGTCCGCCACTGGGATTGACCGGAGTGAGGGGACACGACGCCATGAACACCCAACGCATCTACCTGGTCAAGCACGGCGAGACGGAGGAGAACCTCCAGGGCATCCACCAGGGCCGCGCGGTCGGCGGGCGGCTCAGCGAGCGCGGGCGCGCCGACATACGGTGGGTCGGTGCCTGCCTCGCGGCGGCCGGGGTCGCCGTGGACCAGATGCTCGTCAGTCCGATGTCCCGTTGCCGGGAGTCGGCCGAGCTCCTCACCGCCGCGCTCGCCCCGGCAGAAGTCCGCGTCGACGAGCGTCTGGCCGCCAAGGACAGCGGTCACCTCGGAGGCCGGCCCAGGGAGCTCGCCGCCGCCGAGGCCGCTCGCCACGGCGTGCCTATCCACCAGCTTCGCACGCCGGGCGGCGAGTCGTCGGAGGACGTCCAGACCCGCTACGTGGACCTCTGGGACGAGGTCTGCTCCGGCGAGCGGCGAACCACCGTCCTCGTCGGGCACGGTGGGGGCATCGCCTGCCTGCTGCTGTGGCTCACCGGGAACGGCTTCGACCGGTACCTCCAGCACGTGCCCGGGTCCGCCGGGGTCACGTGCGTAGAGATCGACGGCCCGGCTCCGCGCGTGCGGCTCATGAATGTCTCGCCCGCGGACCTGCCCGTCCTCCTCCACTCCCGTACCGCCCGATGAGAGTCAGGACGGTACGGGGGCGGGGACGCCTGTCAGGCCTCCGGGGCGCCGCCGAAGCGCTCACGGTAGGACTCCAGGTCCTCCTCCGTGATCTTCGCGAAGAGCACCGGCGGCACCGTGAACGCGGTGCCTGCCGGAACAGTGCCCAGGGACTTGGCCTGGTCGGCGGTCACCCAGGTCGCGGTGTCGTTCTCCAGGGCGAAGGCCCCGCGCATGGCGGCGGCCGACGTCGGGATGAACGGCTCGGAGACGACCGCGTACAGGTGGATCAGGTTCATCGCGGTACGGAGCGTCAGCGCGGCGCCGTCGGCGTCGGTCTTGATCTCAAGCCAGGGGGCCTTCTCCTCCAGGTAGGAGTTGCCCGCGGACCACAGCGCACGCAGGGCGGCAGCGGCCTTGCGGAACTGCAGGGCCTCCATCTGCTCCTCGTACTCGCCGAGCAGCCGTGCGATCTCCTCGCCCAGCTTCGCCTCCGCCTCGCCGGCGGCGTGCCCGGCCGGGACCTCGTCGCCGAAACGCTTGCGGGAGAACGACAGCACGCGGTTGACGAAGTTGCCGAGGGTGTCCGCCAGGTCCTTGTTCACCGTGGCGGTGAAGTGCTCCCACGTGAAGGAGGAGTCGTCCGACTCGGGGGCGTTGGCGATCAGGAAGTAGCGCCAGTAGTCGCCGGGCAGGATCTCCAGGGCCGCGTCGGTGAAGACGCCGCGCTTCTGCGAGGTGGAGAACTTGCCGCCGTAGAACGTCAGCCAGTTAAAGCCCTTGACGACGTCGACCTTCTTCCAGGGCTCGCGCACACCGAGCTCGGTGGCCGGGAACATCACCGTGTGGAAGGGGACGTTGTCCTTGGCCATGAACTGCGTGTACCGGACGGTGTCGTCGGCCTCGTACCACCACGACTTCCAGTCGCGGGTCTCACCGTCGGAGGCGGCGTCCGCCCACTCCTTCGTCGCACCGATGTACTCGATCGGGGCGTCGAACCAGACGTAGAAGACCTTGCCCTCTGCCGCGAGCTCCGGCCAGGTATCGGCCGGCACCGGGACACCCCAGTCGAGGTCGCGGGTGATGGCGCGGTCGTTCAGGCCCTCGGTCAGCCACTTGCGGGCGATGGACGTGGACAGGTGCGGCCACTCCGCACTGACGGTGGCGATCCACTCCTCGACCTCGGGCTGGAGCTTGGACTGCAGCAGGAAGAGGTGCTTGGTCTCACGGACCTCCAGGTCCGTGGAACCGCTGATCGCCGAGCGCGGGTCGATCAGGTCGGTCGGGTCCAGGACACGGGTGCAGTTCTCGCACTGGTCGCCGCGTGCCTTGTCGTACCCGCAGTGCGGGCAGGTGCCCTCGACGTACCGGTCCGGCAGGAAGCGGCCGTCGACCGGCGAGTACACCTGGCGGATCGCCCGCTCCTCGATGAAGCCGTTCTCGTTCAGCTTGCGCGCGAAGTGCTGGGTGATCTCGACGTTCTGCTGCGAGGAGCTGCGGCCGAAGTGGTCGAAGGCCAGCTCGAACCCGTCGTACACGGCCTTCTGCGCGTCGTGCGCCTGCGCGCAGAACTCGGCGACGGAGAGCCCGGCCTCCTTGGCGGCCAGCTCGGCCGGCGTGCCGTGCTCGTCGGTGGCGCAGATGTAGAGGACGTCGTGGCCACGCTGGCGGAGGTACCGGGAGTACACGTCCGCCGGAAGCATCGACCCGACCATGTTGCCCAGGTGCTTGATCCCGTTGATGTAGGGAAGCGCGCTGGTTACCAGGTGTCGAGCCATCCTTGGATGCTCCATTTCGTACGTACGGCGCCGGTGGCGCTGCCACGGCGGGCCCAGGTCGGGAGGCCGCAGCCGACGCGATCACTCCGATCGCACGTCGACGTCACTCACGGTGACGGAACGGGACTGCAAGCCACCGTCATCGTATCGAACCGGGGGTGGGGCCAGCCCGCGGGTTTTCCCGCCTCTCCATGCCGAGCCCGAAAAGCACTCGGCCGTCCAAGACAGGCGGCCAAGCGAGTCCCGGACGGCCGAGGCGTTCCCCATCTTACGGCCACCACCCACGGCGGATCTCGCGCCGCGAGTACGTCCCCACCATCCGACCCCCAACCCCGAACCGCAGCGAGGTGGACCGCATGACCAGGAACCACGAGCCCCGTCGACTCCGCGTCGTCGTCGTGGGGCAGGGATACGTCGGGCTCCCGCTCGCGGTGCGAGCCGCCGAGATGGGGCACAGCGTCGTCGGCCTCGACGTCGACGCCGGCCGGATCAAGCGGCTCGTGGTCGGCGAGTCGTACGTCGAGGACGTCTCGGACAGGCGGCTGGCACCGCTCCTCTCCGCCGGCGTCTACCAGCCGACCGGCGACCCGGCCGACTGCGCCGGGTTCAACGTGGCGGTCGTCACCGTCCCGACGCCACTGCGCGACGGCGCACCGGACCTGTCGCACGTCGAGGACGCGGCACGGACGCTCGGCCGCCACCTCACCCGCGGAGCGACCGTCGTCCTGGAATCGACGACGTACCCCGGGACGACCGAGGAGGTGTTCCGCCCGCTCCTCGAACGAGGCTCCGGCCTGACTGCCGGCCTGGACTTCCACCTCGGGTACAGCCCGGAGCGCATCGACCCCGGAAACTCCACCTGGACACTGGAGAACACGCCCAAGGTCGTCTCGGGCATCACCCCGTCCTCCTTGGAGTCGGTCCGCGACTTCTACGCCTCCCTCGTGGACACGGTCGTGCCCGTGGCCAGCTGCAAGGAGGCGGAGCTGACCAAGCTCCTCGAGAACACCTTCCGGCACGTGAACATCGCCCTCGCCAACGAGCTGGCGATCTTCGCCCACGACCTGGGCATCGACGTCTGGGCGGCCATCGACGCCGCGTCGACCAAACCCTTCGGGTTCATGCGCTTCACCCCCGGCCCCGGCGTCGGAGGCCACTGCCTACCCGTCGACCCCTCCTACCTCTCGTGGCGGGTCGAACGGACCCTGGGGCAGAACTTCCGCTTCGTCGAGCTGGCGAACGACGTCAACAACCACATGCCCGACTACGTGGTGCGGCGTCTCGTGGCGGGCCTCAACGAACGCGGGAAGCCGCTCAAGGGCTCCCGGATCCTGCTGCTCGGCCTGGCGTACAAGGCCAACACCGGGGACGCCCGCGAGACACCGGCGGCCCGCGTCGTCGAACTCCTCACGGGCATGGGCGCCGAGGTCCAGGCCGCCGACCCCCACGTCCTGGACGACGCCCACCCACGCGCCGCCGGCCTGGAGGGCGTCCGGCGGGTCGAGGTGACCCCCGGCTTGCTCGGAACGGCCGACGCCGTAGTCCTCCTCGCGGACCACGAGGCCTTCGACTACCCGCTGATCAGCGCGCACTCCCCGTACATCCTCGACTGCCGTCGCCGACTCACCGGCGCCCACGTCGACTCCCTCTGATCTATCTGAAGGGAACCACCATGAAGATCGTGATCACCGGCGGCGCCGGATTCATCGGAAGCAACCTCGTCCGCGCCCTGACCGAGCAGCCCCAGGTCGCCCGACTCCGGGTCGTCGACAACCTCTCCACCGGGGACAAGGCGAACCTCGCCGGCCTCGACGTGGAGTTCTTCGAGGGAGACGTCCAGGACGCCGTCCTCCTCGACCGGGCGTTCCGCGGCGCCGACGCCGTCGTCCACCTCGCCGCGCTCCCCTCCGTACCGCGCTCCCTGCAAGATCCCCTGGCCAGCCACCACGCCAACGCGACCGGCACCCTCCAGGTCCTCGAAGCCGCCCGCCGCGCCGGCGGCCCGCACGTGATCGCCGCCTCCTCGTCCTCCGTCTACGGCGCCAACCCCCACCTGCCGAAACACGAGGACCTCGCCTCCGCCCCGATGAGCCCCTACGCGGTCACCAAGCTCACGACGGAGGCGTACCTGAGCGCCTACCACCACAGCTTCGACCTGCCGGTCCTCCCCTTCCGCTTCTTCAACGTCTACGGCCCCGGCCAGCGCGCCGACCACGCCTACGCCGCCGTCATCCCGAAGTGGATCACCGCCGCCCTCGCCGGCCGACCAGTGACCATCCATGGCGACGGCACCCAGACCCGCGACTTCACCTACGTGGGCACGATCTGCGACGTCCTCACCGACGCTCTCCTCCACCGGGTCATGGACCCCCGCCCGGTGAACCTCGCCTTCGGAAGCCGCACCTCGCTGCTGGCCCTGATCCAGGAGATCGAGTCGGCGACCGGCCAGCTCGTCGCCCGGGAGAATAAAGCCCCACGCGCCGGTGACGTCCCCCACTCTCAGGCGGACAGTGCACGCCTGAGAGCACTGTTCCCCACGGTGACACCACCGCCGATCCAGAAGGGAATCGCGACGACAGTGGGCTGGTTCCGTTCCGCAATCGAGAGATCGGCCGCAAGGTGAGCGCAATGACCGCCAACCGGCGACGGGGCGGCATGCGACGCAATGGACCCTCTCGGCCCGCCATGGAGTGAACCCGTTGCCCAGACATGCTGGGCATGCCTACGCCAGTGGCCATGCGGGCGGCGGCACAGCCCGCATGACCACCGCGGATGGTGATCAGGTCGGTGTCACGGGGGGGGCAGACCGGCAGCGCGCTGGAGCGGGAAAAGATCAACAAGCAGGGTCGTCCACCCACTGCTGGCCGCGTCGTTTGCTCGGGCCGCTTGCCGAATTTCATGGCCCTGGGGAGGGATATCGTTGGCGAGTCGCCCACACAGGCATGCGACGCCCCGCGCGTGTCCACCCAGTGCCGGCGTGCTCGGCATGTACATGCCGAGCACGCCGGCACTGGGTGGACAGCGGGACTACCACGGCCCTCGGCCGCCGCCCTTTGACGAACAAGGACACCCCCGACTGATGGCAGTGACCCAGCAGGAGATCGAGAACCGCTTGTGGGACGCCGCCGACGAGCTGCGCGTGGCGATGCCCGAAGCGCAGTACTCCTCGGTCGTCTTCCCTCTGATGTTCTGGAAGTACCTATCGGACACCTGGGAGCACAACCACCAGACCTTCCTCGAGGAGAACAAGGACCTCGGCCTCTCGGCCGAGGAAGCCGACGAGGTCGAGTACCGCACCTACCAGACGTTCAAGATCCCCTCCATCCACCCTGGCACCGTCGCCGAGCGCCGTGCCTCCTGGTCGTCCATCCTGGCCACCGTCACCCAGCCCGGCCTGGGTCAGCGGGTCCGGGCCTCCCTGCAGGCCATCGAGACGGCCAACCCTGCCAAGTTCTCCCGCCTGTTCGGATCCATGACCTGGGCCTCCGAAGAGGTGTTGGCGGGGGAGGTGTTGGCGGCGGTCATGCAAGCGATGGACCGCGCTCCGAAGATGCACGAGGGCAACATGTCCCATGACGTGCTCGGTGGAGCGTACGAATACCTGCTGAAGCGGTTCTCCGACGGGTCTGGCACTCGCGCTGGCCAGTTCTTCACTCCGCGCGAGGTCGTCGAGCTGATCGTCGAGGTCCTGGAGCCCAAGAGCTTCGAGTCGGTGTACGACCCAACCTGCGGGTCGGGCGGCATGCTCATCGCCTCCGCGAGCCTGCTGAAGGCCCACGGTGGGCGCGGCTACACCCTCAAGCTGCACGGACAGGAGTCCGTACCGGACACTGCAGGTGTGGCACGCATGAACCTCTTCATGCACAACCTCACCCAGTTCAAAGTCGAGGTCGGCGACACCCTGAAGGATCCGCGCTTCACGAAGCCGGACGGCACGGTCGCGCAGTTCGACGTGATCCTCGCTAACCCGCCCTACAGCCTGAAGTGGAAGCCTTGGAGCAACGACCCGCGTGCCATCGGCGGGGTCGCCCCGCAGTCGTCGGCGGACTGGGCGTTCGTGCAGCACATGATCGCCAGCATGGACCCGAAGAAGGGGCGGGCCGGCGTCGTCCTGCCCCACGGCGTCCTTTTCCGCAGCCAGGAAGCAGCCATCCGTCAGCGCGTCCTGGACGACGACCTCCTGGAAGCCGTGATCGGACTACCCTCGAACCTCTTCTACAGCACGACGATCCCGACCTGCATCCTTGTGTTCCGTGCCCCCGGCACCAAGGCCCCGGAGCGTCAGGGCGGCGTGCTGTTCATTGACGCTTCCACGCGGTTCTCCAAGGCTAAGAACCGCAATATCCTGACCGCGGCGGACATCGCTGACACGGTGGCTGCCTACCACTCAAAGTTCGACGCCAGCGGCAACCCGGTCGACCCCGTCGCAGAGGGCGGCCTTTCGGCGCGATTCGTACCCACCACGGAGATCGCGGCGAACGGGTACGACCTCAACATCGGGCGGTACGTCAAGCAGGTCGCCGCCGAGCAGGAAGACCTCGGCACGCTGATCGACGCCTACAACGTCGCCCGAGCTGAGCGCCAAATCGCCGAAGAGCGGATGCTCAAGGTGCTCGCCGACGCCGGGATCGAGGGCTTCGATGAGTGATCAGTGGTTTGAAACGACGCTCGGGGAAGTCTGCCACTCGATCAAGAGAGGGAAGGCCCCGAAGTACGTCGATGAGGGCCGCCTGGTGTTTAACCAGAAGTGCGTCCGTGACGAGAATCGAATCGCCCCTTCTCTAGCGCGCCGAACCGACCTCTCGAGGGCCGTTCCCGACCACGCTGACCTCCGGGTTGGAGATGTGCTCATCAACTCCACCGGACGCGGCACGCTCGGCCGGGCTGCTGAACTCCGCGAGCTACCCGAGCCTGCGACTGCCGACTCTCACGTCACCATTGTGCGTCCCGACCCGGACTACTTTGCGTTGGGATTCGCAGGTCTGGTGCTCTCAACTCGCAAGGCAGTCTTCGAATCCCTACAGACAGGAAGCACCAACCAGACCGAGCTGTCTGCCACTAGCATCGCGCTGATGTCTGTCGCCCTCCCGCCAATCCCGACGCAGGAGCGGATCGTTCAGGTCATTGACGCAGTCGACGAACAGATCAGTGCACTTGATGCTGAGGCGGGAGCGTTGGAAGGCGTGTATCGGGCGGCGGCGTCTCTGCTCTGGTGCACCTCTGAGGGTGATGAGGCGGAGTCCCGGCTCCTCGGCGACGTGATGCACCTCGATATCGTGCGGACCCGGGTGGAAGCGGGAACGAAGTACCGCCTTGCTGGAGTACTCAACGCTGGCAAGGGCCTTGTGGACAAGGCTGAGTTCGATGGAGCAGACACCGAGTACAACGCGATGAACGTCCTTCGGGAGAATCAAGTGGTGATGCGGAAGCTGACTGCTTGGGAGGGGCCGATCACGGTAGTTCCTGCAGAGTTCGATGGCTTCGTGGCAAGCAACGAGTTTCCGACCTTCACCCTTGCCGGCGACATCGTTCCTGGGTGGATGAAGCACGCCTGCCGGACACCTCGGCTGTGGGCTGAGATGCAGAACAGGGTCGTGGGGACCGTGCAGCGCCGGAAGCGGCTTAACCCCGACCAGCTCTTGTCGGTGGCCCTTCCGATCCCGTCTCGAGCTGAGCAGGAGCAGGCGGCGGAGGTGCTGGACGCGTTGGAGGGGCAGGCCGGTGCGACTCACGCTGAGGCCGACCGTCTCCGTGGAGCGCGTGCCAGGCTGCTCTCTGACCTACTCAACCGCACCATCGAGATTGAGTCTGCTGAGCTGGAGGTTTGAGCTATGGCGAAGGGCGTTCGGGAGCGTGAGTTCCAGAACCTGATGATCCGGTGGTCCCTCCCGTTGGGATGGGGCTTCACAGCGGGGCGTGGGTTGCCACGTGAGACGACTCAGACAGTGATCGTCAGCCAGTTGCGTGACGCCATCGTTCAGTTAAACCCGGGTGTGATCGACGGATTCGACGTGGACGCGGTGGTCGAGGAGATCGTCGCCACGGTCAACGCCGTTGAAGGCGGACTCGTGCGGGCCAACGAACAGGTGCTGCACCTGCTTCGTGGCCATAAGGAGTTCCGGGACGCCGACGGCGCATGGCACGCCCTCAAGGTCATCGACTTCGAGCACCCGACTGCCAACACTCTGGTCGTGTCGGACGAGGTGACCATAACTGTCCCCGGCAAGACCTCCCGCCGGTTTGACCTCGTGTACTGGGTCAACGGCCTGCCCCTGGTAGTTGTTGAGGTGAAATCACCGACCTCGAAGTCTGCATGGGCAGATGCCGCCCGCGAGATCAACAACGTGTACGCCACCGAGTACCCGTGGTTCTTCACGCCCAACGTCTTCGCCGTCGCCTCCGACGGGCTGAAGCTACGGTTCGGTGCCGTAGGTGCCCCCACGAACCTGTGGCAGCCGTTCCGGTCTACCTCAGATGACGAAAACCTGTCCGGGCAGGCCGACGTACAGCGTTCCGTTCAGCTGTTGCTTAACCCAGCGGCCGTCCTGGACATGCTCGCCAACTTCGCGCTCTTCGACACCTCCGGGGGCGGGGCGAACAAGAAGTACCTGCCCCGGTACCCACAGATGGAGGCCGCGCACCTGATCCACGATCGGGTCCTGGAGGGCGGGTCCAAGGGACTGGTCTGGCACCACCAGGGGTCCGGGAAAACCCTGCTAATGGTGTTCGCCGCCTCGCTGCTGCTGGCCGACACCCGAACCGAGTCTCCCACGATCATCCTGCTCTCGGACCGGACTCAGCTCGTGCGGCAGACCTCTGGCGTGTTCACCTCCGCGATGGGGGACGCCTACTTCCACCAGCCCGCAACCAGCGCCGAACTGCGTGCCCTGCTGGCCGACGATGTGCGCGGCGTCATCTCCACGACCGTCCACAAGTTCGCCGACACTGGCAAGAACCTGTCCACCCGAGACAACATCATCGTGCTGGTCGACGAGGCACACCGCACCCAGTCCGCCAAGTCGAAGTCCCTGGCCGGCCAGATGCGCGCAGCGCTGCCGAAAGCGAAGTTCTTCGGCATGACCGGCACCCCCATCAGAAGCCTCGCCACCGACACCTTCGCCCTCTTCGGTGAGGAGGTCGACCCGGGCAGGGTGCTACACCGTTACTCGGTGTCCCGGTCTCTACTGGACGAGGCGACCGTCCCGGTCATGCTGGACCCGCGCCCCGTCTCGTTCGAGATAGATGACCAGGCGTTGCAGGCCGAGTTCGACCAGTTCGCAGACGACTTCGACCTCGACGATCCCGACCGTGAAACCCTATCCCGCAAGTTCGGGCGGCTCACCTCAGTGTTCGCCAACCCCAACCGCATCCGCGCGGTCTGCCAAGACATCGTGGACCACTACCTGGCCGGCGCGTACCGCAACGGCCTCAAAGCCCAGGTCGTCGCCTTCAACCGCGAGCTGGCCGTGGCGTACACGGACAAGATCAACGAGCTGCTGGCGGGCTTCGAGGCGTCGCAAGTGCTCTCCGAGGTCGGGAAGCATGAGCGGATCACCGCCGAGGTGAACATCTCCGTCTCGGACTCCAAGGACGAAGACCCCGCTATGCGGCCATACCAGCTCTCGGAGAACGAGGAGGAGGAGCAAAAGCGCCGGTTCCTCGCCGCCGACGACCCGCTGTGCTTCCTGGTGGTAACCGCGAAGCTGATGACTGGGTTCGACGCCCCCAACGAGGGCGTCCTGTACCTGGACAAGCCGCTGAAGGCTCACACTTTGTTCCAGACGATCACCCGTCCGAACCGCACCTGGGTGTCCCCGACCGGGTTCGTGAAGACCTCGGGCGTGGTCGTCGACTACATCGGTCTGGCCGAAGAAGTCCAGCGGGCCGTTGTCGACCCCACCGCGACGGGGGCCGGCAAGGGTGGCGGGTTCGTCACCGACCTGTCTGAGCTGGTCGCCGAATTCCGCACCGTCTTCGCCCGGATCGAAGACCTCTTCGTAGACGTGGACGACCTGGACCTCGCGGTCCACGGATACGAGTCCGTGCGAGCCATCAACCTTTTCCTGGACTCCAACCCGGGCGCCGCCGAGGTGTTCTCCAAGGACTACCGACTCCTGGCCCGCCTGTACCCGCTCATCAACACCGACAAGCGGGTCGCCAAGTATCGGGACGGCTTCGCGCTGTTCGGATCCGTCTACACGACCCTGTTCAAGAAGTCGTCCGACGAGGAGAGGAAGGAACGGCTGGCCGAGCTGGGGCCGATGGTCCTGGAGATCATCAACGCCCATGTCCACTCCTTCTCCGTGGTCGCCTCCCAGGAGGAGGCCCTCGTCCTGGACGCCCAGGGCATCGCCATACTCAAGGAGTTGCTGACCCTCGTCCGCCCCAAGTCCACCAAGGATGGAAGCGAAGACAAGAGGCCACCATCCGCGGCGGAGATCCTGGACAACATCAAGGCCGCCCTCGACAAGGGCGTCGAACCGGGGTCCGCGAAGTACACGGCCCTTGCGGAGCGGATCAAGCAGCTGCGGGACCGGATCATCCAGAACGCGCAGGACGCCCTGGAGTTCCTGTCCGAAGCACTCCGGATCGCCCGCGCCATCGTGAACGCCGAGAAGCACCCCGCCGAGGCCGTCGTGCTGGACGACGACCACGTGGGTGTGCTGTCACGGATCATCCTCGATCACGCGCCGTCCGGCCTCACGGTCACGGAGCGGAACCTGGCCGAGGAGATCGACCAGGTGGTCACTCGCACCCTCGCCCAGGCATGGGACAACGCCGACGCCCGCAACCGAGGCGCCCGGCGAGCGACCGCCGCAGTCTTCCGCCGATACATGCTGAAGCCGGTCGGGGAGCCGTACGACTCCACCGTCGCCTACATCGAAGCCCACTACCTCGTCGACTGACTAACATACGGAGTCCGGCAGCCGATGGCGGTTGCCGGACCTCGGCCGCACTGCTCGGGTGCCCCGTCACTTCCTTGGGGGCATGCCTGACGGCGCGCTAACACCTTCTCATCGCGCCGAGGTCAGCACCGTTGACGGTCCGAAGCTGGCCTGGCGTCCGCCATGGCGTGAGTAAGCAGCCATGACGCACCTACGCTCGGTAGCTGCCCCAAGGGACAGACGCTCACTCCTGTTCGGCCTGCTCGTCAAGCAATGCCCGCGCTCGCTCCGAGAGAGTCGCGGCACCGTCCAGCGTCCAACGTGCAGGTCCCTGGACAGCAACAGGAGCTTCGTCCCAGCCCGCAAGCTCGTACAAGTTCAGGACCAAGCGCGTCGGAGAGTAAGCGCGCCCATCAACCGCCCACACGAGGCACCGTGTTCGGTCGTTTACCCAGGTTGCCTGACCACGTCTGGGGTCCTCGGCAAGCCACGGGGTGAGCGCGTCGATCTCAGGTTTGTTCGACAAACGCAGGCGAACCGGCGTCCCGTCCGCGATCCTTCCGTAGTCCACCAGGGTGGGTACAGCGTTAGGACGGCGCGGCTTGCGATTGCTGCCCCTGGTGGCGCTATAGATGGCCGGCAGGTCGGGGATGACTCCTTCGCGCTGGGCGTCACGCAGCACCAGCTCCGCGAGGCGTTTGCAGCGCCCGGCGTCAGTGAGCGTCCCACTGAGGAAGGAGGTCTGTCCGTACTCGGAGTCGATGTGGTGGATTAGCCAGGACAGGACGCGATTGGTGAGTGAGGGAACCTCACGAAGGGCCACGTCCCAGTCGTACTCCGGATCATCGATGCGGTCCTGATCAAGAAGCTGAAAGACCAGATGCGTGACGAGCAGGTCACCTCGCTGACTCACATCGGCCGCTCGTTTCTGGAACCTCTTGCGTTCTTCGTTGAGGGCAGTACCCACCGCGCGGTGCACGAGTACAGAGCGCCAGATCTGGAAGGCTCCCGGCCGCTCCCCAAAAAGGCGAGGGTAGGCGCCTCCACTTCCGCGCTCCCAGAGAAGGTCGGTGTCCCGCTTTGCTCGTACGGCGAGCTCAGTGTTGCGGTGCGCACAAGCCAGGGCGATGGCAGCGTGCACCACAGAGCAACCCTCGTCGGGCGCCGGGTCAGGCTCACCACGCTTGAACACATACGACCTTTGCAGGGACAGCATGAAGTCCTCACGGATCATCGCCTGCACCTCGTCCAGGGCGATGAAGTCGCGCTGTTCCACGTGGTTCTGCGTATTCGTCGTCTCGGTGATCCGCTGCGCGAGATCTGGCATGCCTTTGTCGACGACGATCACCTTGACCGTAACTTCGGCATCTTCGACCGCATCTGGAGCTGTCTTCGTGGCACGGTGGGCGGCCGCGACAGTCTGTGCGCCGTTTACGACGCTGACCCCAGAGAGGTGCAGATGCACGGGCTCGTCCGGACGACGGCGTCCCGGCCATTCCTCCTCCAGCCGATCACACAGCACCGTCACTCCGTTGTTGAAGAGCCAGAAGTTCTCCGGCTCGTCAACCAAGGTGCTAAGCATGCCTGAATTTACGCGGGTCGTACCGAGAGATTGGCGCAGGTTCTGCTCGTACAGCCGGCTTTCATGCTCCTGATACCAGTCAGCGATGTTGCTCGCCGGGACGGTTCCTTGGTAGGCGACGAGCGGTGTGTTCCGCCGGAGCCAGTTCGTCATCCGCACGGTCACCCGCACAGGGTCGGGAGCCAGGTCCTCACGGATCTGACGCAGGATGTCCGCAGCGTGGACCACACGGTACTCAAGGACCGGGCCAAGACCATTGAACTCGCGCCGGGCGTCGTCAAGAACGTTTGCGGTCTCCTTGCTGAGCGTCCCCACACCCATGACGGCGATGACCAGGGTCACCTTGAGACGGGCATCGTGCATCGCAGCATTGACTCGAGCAGCGATCGGCTCAAGCCGCTCGTTGAAGCGGTCAAAACTCCGCTGCTCGATGAGGCGAAGGCCAGCGATGAGCTTGTGCGCCGCATTGGTGTCGAGCTTGCCCTTCCCGTCATCACTCCACTTGGCCTGAACGAGCCAGACCTCTTGTGTGCCTTCGGTGACGGCTACCCCGTCAATGCCTTGGTCGTCTTCACCGTCGATGACAGAAGCACCAGCGATCTTGTGATCGCAACCCGTCACCTCCCGCACGGCAGCAGCCGTCAGCGCCCGAGAGAGGAAGCGCTGCTCATAGCCCTGCTGGTCATATCCCTTGAGGTCTGCATCGTAGATGAGTCCCTGATACTGCTTCAGAAGCGCAGTGCGGACCTGGTGAATGCGGATGGGTGCCGTCGCGGCCCTGCGTTCTGTCTCATCCATGTCTGCTGCCCCCAGTACCGTTTGCCACGTTGCTGATCACAGTCTAGGGACAGCCTGAGACGGCAGGGGGCAAGAGACATCAGCCCGACGCCAGGACGCATGCATTCGGTCACCGCGTCCAGCCAGGGGCAGACTGCATCGAAGGGCCAGCAAGGCTTGACTGCCCGAGCCCGGGAGCACCCGGACGAACAGCCGACGTGCACTCGCTTACCAGCTCGCCAATGGCCTTCACGCCGAGGCCACGTCTCTGTCCGCGTGCGCCAGTAGCGTCGCCTTCGCCCCCACGCGACGCACGCAAGCCCCCACCGCTGACAGCTCGACCGTCCCCAAAAGGCCCAAAGTTTTCGGCAGCAGCCAGCATTCGGGTGCGCACCCGCAGGTCAGAGGCGCCCCCCTCCACCATCCACCATCCACCAGGTGCCTTCTACGCACTTGGCTGCAGGCTCGAGTCCTGTGAAGAGCAAGACGGAAAGCTTTCTTCAGTTACGCACAGTTCCTCAACGGCGATCGAAGGATCGGCACGGCCGACACGGTCCGCCCCTGATCTTCAGCGCGGTCGACACGGAGGCACCCCCGTCGCGCAGCCACGTCCGACCCCTGCTACAACCCCTCGGTGAGACCGGGAAGGAACGCGATGCCGAGTTCGGTCGCAGCATGAGCGGCGGTCGTGAACGACCAGGACAGATCACCGGTACGCCGCCCGTAACGGTGAGGCAACCCGATGGTTGATCAGGCGTGAGAATCCAGGAACGCCGCAGGGGGACGCCGGCGCCGCGCGATGCCAACGCGCGGAGGGTCATGGCCGCCCAGCGAAGAGGGACACGGCTCCGGAGCTTGCACTTCGCCGCGCTCTGCACTCATTGGGCTTCCGCTACCGCGTGGACCTGCCGATCGTCGGCATGCCACGTCGTCGCGCCGACGTCACGTTCACGAAGTGGCGCACCGCCGTGTTCGTACAGGGCTGCTTCTGGCACGCCTGCCCGAGTCACCCGCACGCGCCCCGGCACAACGCGGAGTGGTGGCGGCAGAAGCTCCGGGGCAACGCCCGCCGCGACGAGGAGACCGATGCCCACCTCACGCTGATCGGTTGGCTGCCCCTCCGCATCTGGGAACACGAGACCGTCGACGGCGCCGTCAAGCGGGTGACGGCGGCGCTCGCCACCCGGGGGCATCCCCGCGCCTTGGCCATCAGCACCTGGACGCCCATGTCGGAACGGGCGACCGAGGGCTCGTAGAGGAACGCGTGCGGCATCCAAACACACGCGGGACGGGACTCTCAGTCGTGGGAAGCCGCCACGACGCCCAGCGCCACCCAGTGGAGGCGGAAGACACCTTGCGTAGTCAGCAGGACAGGGAGGGGAGCGACCTGAGCGACCCAGCCCTGACCTGACACCCCATCAGAACGAGCGTCAAATGGGCGTCACGAGCGTCATCTCAGCGTCAAGACATCGCCCGTAACGCCCACACGGCACATACCGCGCACCCGCAAAACCCCAGGTCAGGCGTCCTTCTTCACCGGCTCCAGGATCGCCACGCACTCCACGTGATGCGTCATCGGGAACAGGTCGAACGCCCTCAGCGTGCGGACCTTGTAGCCGCGTTCCGCGAAGTACGCCAGGTCTCGGGCCAGGGCTGCCGGGTCGCAGGCCACGTAGGCGATGCGGCGGGCGCCGAGGCCCGCCAGGTGGTGGACCGTCTGCTTGCCGGCGCCGGCGCGCGGGGGGTCCAGGACGATGAGGTCGACCTCCGTGATGCCCGTGCGCGGGAGGACCGACTCGACCTTGCCCTGTTCGATGCGGACGCGCGGGAAGGCCTCCAGGTTGTGGCGGGCGTCCTCGACGGCGCGCTTGCCGGACTCGATGCCGAGGACCGCGCCCTGGTCGCCGACGCGGTCGGCGATGGCGCCCGCGAAGAGGCCGACGCCGCAGTAGAGGTCGAGGGCCGTCTCTCCCTTGCGGGGGGTGAGGCCCTGCATGACGGCGAGCATCAGGGTCTGCGCGGCCTTCGGGTGGACCTGCCAGAAGCCGCCGTTGCCGACGCGGTAGGTGCGGTCGTCGGCGCGCTCGCGGACGAAGGCGCGGCCGTGGACGCGGTGGACCCCGCCGTCCTTCTCGTCGACGCGGAGGACGGAGACCGGCTTGTCCAGCTCGACCAGGGGGAGGCGGCCGCCCGGCTTCGGGGTGAGGATGACCTGGCGGTCGTTCGAGCCGGAGGCGGCGATCGCCTCGACCGAGGCCATGTTCTCCCAGTCGCGCTTCTCGACGCCCAGTTCCGAGACGCCCGGCGCCGCGATCATGCAGTGGTCGATCACCTCGACCTCGTGCGAGCGGTGCTTGCGCAGGCCCGCGTGGCCGTCCGCGTCGATCGCGTACTGGACGCGGGTCCGCCACTGCGGGACCTCGCCCTGCGGGAGCTTGTCGCCCTCGGCCGGCATGACCGTGCCGTCCCAGCCGGCCTCCTCGGGGGTCAGGCCGGCGAGCCGCAGGAGCTGCTCGGCGATGACCTCGCCCTTGAGGCGGCGCTGGGCGCCGGGCTTGGCGTGCTGCCAGTCGCAGCCGCCGCACTTGCCCGGGCCCGCGAAGGGACAGGGTGCCTCGACGCGGTCCTTGGAGGGGTCGAGGATCGTGATCGCGTCCGCGCGCAGGAAGCGGGAGGTCTCCTCGCCCTCGGTGACCCGGGCGACGACCCGCTCGCCGGGCAGCGCGTGGCGGACGAAGAGGACGCGGCCCGCCTCGGTGCGGGCGATGCAGTGACCGCCGTGCGCGACCGGACCGACCTCGACCTCGTACTCTTCCCCGACCAACGACGAAACAGGGGTGTTCTGCATGGTGGGGAAGCTCCAAGGGGACGCGATGGTGGGCTGCCGTTTGGACGGCAGCCCACCAGTCTAGTTGTTCTTTTTGCGATGTTCTTTGTGGCCTGCGGTTCCCGGCGGCTAGTGGTTCTTCGCCGCCGGTTCCTTGTGGCCCTTCTCCACCGGGCCGCGGCGGACCGAGCCCGGCGCGTTCCACTCCTGGCGCTTCCTGGCCCGCTTCTTCGCGGCCTCGGAGGACTGGAGCTGGTACGGGACGGAGGTCACCATGACGCCGGGGGTGAAGAGCAGCCTGCCCTTGAGGCGGAGTGCGGACTGGTTGTGGAGCAGGTGCTCGTACCAGTGCCCGACGACGTACTCCGGGATGTAGACGGAGACGGCGTCGCGGGGGCTCTCGCGGCGGATGCTCTTGACGTACTCGATCACCGGGCGGGTGATCTCGCGGTACGGCGAGTCGAGGATCTTGAGCGGGACGTTGATGCCGCGTCGCTCCCACTCCTCCCTGAGCGCCTTCGTCTCGACCGTGTCGACGTTGACGGTCAGCGCCTCCAGCTCGTTCGCGTGCATGAGCTTGGCGTAGGCCAGGGCGCGGAGCGTGGGCTTGTGGAGCTTGGAGACGAGGACGATGGAGCGGACCCGGGAGGGGCGTACGTACTCGTCGGGGCGTTCCTCGGCGGCGGCGATCTCGGCCGCGACCGAGTCGTAGTGCCGGCGGATCGCGGACATCGTCCCGTAGAAGATCACCATGCCGAGCAGGGCGACCCAGGCGCCGTGGGTGAACTTGGTGGCGAGGACGACGACGAGGACGAGGCCGGTGAAGAAGGCGCCGAAGGCGTTGATCGCGCGGGAGCGGATCATGTGGCGGCGCTTGGCCGGGTCGCGCTCGGTCGTCAGGTGCCGGTTCCAGTGCCGGACCATGCCGATCTGGCTGAGGGTGAAGGAGACGAAGACGCCGACGATGTACAGCTGGATCAGCCGGGTCGAGTCGGCTCCGTAGACCCAGACGAGGAGGGCGGCGGCGCCGGCGAGGAGCACGATGCCGTTGGAGAAGGTGAGGCGGTCGCCGCGGGTGTGCAGCTGGCGGGGCAGGTACCGGTCCTGGGCGAGGATCGAGCCGAGGAGCGGGAAGCCGTTGTACGCGGTGTTCGCGGCGAGGAAGAGGACGAGCGCGGTGGCCGCGGCGAGGAGTACGAAGAAGAACGTTCCGTCTCCGAAGACGGCTGCCGCGACCTGTGAGATCACCGGGTCCTGGACGTAGCTCGGGCCGACCGGGACGCCGTTGACCAGGAGGTCGTCGGCGGGCTTCTCGGCCATCCGGACGTCGGTGGCCATGGCCAGGAAGATGATGCCGCAGAACATGGTGACGGCCAGGCCGCCCATGAGGGCGAGCGTGGTGGCGGCGTTCTTCGACTTCGGCTTGCGGAAGGCGGGGACACCGTTGGAGATGGCCTCGACACCGGTGAGCGCGGCACAGCCGGAGGAGAACGCGCGCAGCAGCAGGAAGACGAGCGCGAAGCCGGCCAGCCCCTGGTGCTCCGGCTTGATCTCGAAGTCGGCGGTGGGCGCCTTCATGGTCTCGTCGAGGACGATCCCCTTGTACGCGCCCCAGGCGATCATGATGAAGACGCCGGCGACGAAGACGTACGTCGGGATCGCGAAGAGCGAGCCCGACTCCTTCACTCCGCGCAGGTTCATCACGGTGAGCAGCACGATCACGCCGACCGCGCAGGCCACCTTGTGCTCGACGACGAAGGGGATCGCGGAGCCGAGGTTCTCGATGCCGGAGGAGATCGACACGGCGACGGTCAGGACGTAGTCGACGAGCAGGGCGCTCGCGACGGTCAGTCCGGCCTTCGGCCCGAGGTTGGTGTTGGCGACTTCGTAGTCGCCGCCGCCGCTGGGGTACGCGTGGACGTTCTGTCGGTACGAGGCGACGACCGTGAACATCAGGACGACGACGGCGAGCGCGATCCACGGGCTGAAGTGGTAGGCCGACAGACCGGCCACGGACAGAACGAGCAGCACCTCGCCCGGTGCGTACGCCACCGAGGACAGCGGGTCGGAGGCAAAGACGGGGAGCGCGATCCGCTTGGAGAGCAGAGTCTCTCCGAGCTTGTCGCTGCGCAGGGCCCGCCCGATCAGGATCCGTTTGGGAAGGTCGGTCAGTTTGGACACGGAGAGGATCGTAAGCGTTCGAAAACAGCCACGCGCACCGGCACCCCCGATAGGCACGGAATCTCCCTGAGTACCACCTCGGATGCGGTCCCGGCCAGCGTTGCCGCTTAAGCTCGGACCGGGTGACCCGGCAGGGTGTTGCCCGCCGCGACCCGGGCGCATCGGGTGAGGAAAGTTGTGAGCAGGGTGTTTTCGCAGGTCAGTAAGACGATCAGGAGTGCGGGGTAAGGGGACGTGCACATCGTCATCATGGGCTGCGGGCGAGTGGGAGCCGCTCTCGCGCAGACCCTGGAGCAGCAGGGGCACACCGTCGCGGTCGTGGACCAGGACCCGACGGCTTTCCGTCGTCTGGGGTCGGGTTTCGGCGGTCGGCGCGTCACCGGCGTGGGCTTCGACCAGGACACGCTGCGTGAGGCCGGGATCGAGGACGCGGGGGCATTCGCCGCGGTGAGCAGCGGCGACAACTCGAACATCATCGCGGCGCGGGTCGCGCGCGAGATGTTCGGCATCGAGAACGTGGCGGCGAGGATCTACGACCCGCGGCGCGCCGAGGTCTACCAGCGCCTCGGCATCCCGACGGTCGCGACGGTCCGCTGGACCGCCGACCAGATGCTGCGGCGGCTGCTGCCCTCGGGCGCGGAGCCGCTGTGGCGGGACCCGAGCGGGGGCGTGCAGCTCGCGGAGGTGCACACCTCCCCGGCCTGGATCGGCCACAAGGTGAGCCGGCTCCAGGAGGAGACCGGCGTGCGGGTCGCCTTCCTCACCCGGCTGGGCGAAGCGATTCTGCCCACCTCGCAGACGGTGCTCCAGGAAGGTGATCTGGTGCACGTGATGATGCGTACGGACGAGATCGCGAAGGTCGAGGAGGCCTTCGCCGAGGGCCCCGAGGAGGGCGGTCACTGATGCGTGTCGCTATTGCGGGCGCGGGTGCGGTGGGCCGTTCCATCGCGGGCGAGCTCCTGGAGAACGGTCACGAGGTCCTGCTCATCGACAAGGCGCCGACCGCCATCTCGGTGGAGCGGGTGCCGCAGGCGGAGTGGCTGCTCGCCGACGCGTGTGAGATCACGTCGCTCGACGAGGCGGCGCTCCAGCGCTGCAACGTGGTGATCGCGGCGACCGGCGACGACAAGGTGAACCTGGTCGTCTCGCTGCTCGCCAAGACCGAGTACGGCGTGCCGCGGGTCGTCGCCCGGGTGAACAACCCGAAGAACGAGTGGCTGTTCAACGAGGCCTGGGGCGTGGACGTGGCCGTCTCGACCCCGCGTCTCATGTCGGCCCTGGTGGAGGAGGCGGTGAGCGTCGGCGACCTCGTCCGGCTGCTGCGCTTCAGCCACGGCGACGCGAACCTGGTCGAGCTGACGCTCCCGCCGGAGTCGGCGGTCGCCGGCACCGCGGTCGGGGACGTGGCCTGGCCGCAGGACACCTCGCTCGTGACGATCATCCGGGGTTCGCGGGTGCTCACGCCGAGCCCCGAGGAGACCCTGGAGGCCGGTGACGAGCTGCTGTTCGTGGCCGCGCAGGCCCGCGAGGAGCAGCTGGAGGACCTGCTGCAGGTCCGCCGCGAGCCGACGGAGTCCTGAGCACCGGGTGTACGGGCGCTTGAGCGCCGGGTGTACGAGCGCCTGAGCGCCGGTGGTACGCGCGCATGAGGATGTGGCGTACGAGCGCCTGAGCGCCGGTGGTACGCGGAAGGGCCCGGACCTGTTCGTCAGGTCCGGGCCCTTCCTCGTGCCGTCTCAGGCCTCCGGGTGGGTCCGCGCCGCGGCCGCGGCCGCCTTGCGCTCCTTCTCGGCGAGCTCCTCGGCCTCCATCTCGGCGAAGACGTCGATCGGCGGCGGAGCCTTCGCGAGGAACACCCAGGTGAGGTAGACCGCGAGCAGGAACGGCGGGATCTTCAGCGCGACGAGCACCCAGCCGAACTTGGTCGTGTCGGCCCACCAGTACATCGGGAAGAGGATCGCGCACTTGCTGAGCAGGATCAGGCCCCAGGCCCAGCTCGCCTTCGTGTACGCCTTCTTCCGGCCCGGGTTACGGGTCCGCCAGGAGAGGTTCTCCTTGAAGACCGGGCCCAGGATCAGGCCGATCAGCGGGACCCCGGCGATCGCGGTGATGATGTACGCGAGGGCGAGGCCCAGGGTGTACAGCATGCCCGGCAGGTAGAAGTCCTTGGCGTTGCCCGTCATCATCGCGAAGACGACACCGAAGGCGACGCCGAAGACGCCGCTGAACGCGTGCTTGACGGTGTCCCGCCGGATGAGCCGGACGGCGACCAGGACCAGCGACACGGCGAGGGCGGCGATCGCCGAGATCTGCAGGTTCTTGTTGATCGTGAAGATCGTGACGAACAACAGGCCCGGCACGACCGTCTCGACCATGCCCCGCAGGCCGCCGAAGGCCTCGAACAGCGCGGCCTCGGTGACCTCCTTCGATGCCTGGGCGTCCTGGTCCGTGGTGGTCGGCTTGTCGAGGGACGTCACCGGCTACTCCTGTCCGAGCGGTCGGAGCTCGTATTTGGGGTTGAAGAGGACCCGCCGGCCGTGGCTCATGGAGATCCGGCCGGAGGCGATCAGCTTGCGGCCAGGCTCGATGCCCACGATGGAGCGCCGGCCGAGCCACACGACGTCGAGCGGTGCCGAGCCGTCGAAGAGTTCGGCCTCCAGCGCGGGCACACCTGCCCGGGGACGCAGCGTGACCGTGCGCAAGGTACCAGTCACCTTGACTATCTGGCGGTCGGAGCAGTCGCAGATACGCGTGCACCCCGACGCCTCGGCGTCCTCCTGGAGCTCCTCCGACTCCAGGTCCTCCGGCGAGGAGGAGAGCCGGTCGAGCATCCGGCGGAACCTACCGGCCGGCTTCTCTGTACGTGGTGCAGCACTCATACAGAAAGCGTACCGGCCACCGCCGTCACCGGGACCTGTCCCCGAACGGGCGCCGGTTCAGCGTTCGAAGCGGTAGCCCATGCCCGGTTCGGTGACGAAGTGCCGCGGGTGCGAGGGGTCGCTCTCCAGCTTGCGGCGGAGCTGCGCCATGTACACCCGGAGGTAGTTGGTCTCCGTACCGTACGAGGGTCCCCAGACCTCCTGGAGCAGCTGCTTCTGGCTGACCAGGCGGCCACTGTTGCGGACCAGGACTTCGAGCAGGTGCCACTCGGTGGGGGTGAGCCGGACGTCCCGGCCGTCGCGGTGGACCTTCTTCGCCGCGAGGTCGACGGTGAAGCCCTCGGTCTCGACGACCACGACCCCGTCCTCGGCGCCGCCGACGGGCTCGGCGCGGCGGACGGCGGCGCGCAGCCGGGCGAGCAGCTCGTCCATGCCGAAGGGCTTGGTGACGTAGTCGTCGGCGCCGGCGTCGAGCGCCTCGACCTTCTCGTCGGAGGTCTGCCGGGCCGAGAGGACCAGGATCGGCACCCGGGTCCAGCCACGCAGGCCCTTGATGACCTCGACGCCGTCCATGTCGGGCAGGCCGAGGTCGAGGACGACGACGTCGGGGTGGCGTTCGGCGGCGAGCCGGAGGGCGGTGGCACCGTCGGGCGCGGCGTCGACCTCGTACTTCCGCGCCTTGAGGTTGATCACCAGGGCGCGGACGATCTGAGGCTCGTCGTCGACCACGAGAACCCGGGTCATGGAGGTGGGCCTTCCTTCTTCGGTCGCCCGTGCGGGCGGGAGCAAGACAGTACGGGAGCGGCGGGGGCGGCGCGCGGGGTACGGGCGTGAACGGGGCGCGCTGCGGGCGGGGCGAGTGGTGCGCGTCGGGGCGGGGGCGGGGGCGGGGACGAGGGCGGGGTGGTGCGCTTCGGGCCGGGGGCGGGGTGGTGCGCTTCGGAGCCGCGCCTCGGGCGGAGGCGGTGGTGCGCTCCGGCGCTCCGGTACGGCCGGCTCAGGTCACCGCGTGCGCCGGGAGGTCGGGGGCCTGCGCCGGGGGTCCGCCCCGTGCGGCCTTGAGGGTGAGCACCATCGTCAGGCCGCCGCCCGGGGTGTCCTCGGCGCCGAGCGTGCCGCCCATGGCCTCGACGAAGCCGCGGGCGACCGCGAGGCCCAGGCCGACGCCGGAGCCGCGCGGGGCGTCTCCGAAGCGCTGGAAGGGCTCGAAGATGCCGTCCTTGGCCTCGTCGGGGACGCCGGGGCCGCGGTCCACGACCCGGAGCTCGACGCGGTCGCCGAGGGTGCTGGCGGCGACGGCCACGGGCACGCCCTCGGGGCTGTACTTGACGGCGTTCTCGACGATGTTGGCGACGGCCCGCTCCAGGAGGCCCTTGTCGACCTCGACCATGGGCAGCGTCTCGGGGACGTCGAGCTCGGCGCTGCCGTCGGGCACTCCCCCGAGGGCCATCGGGACGACCTCGTCGAGGTCGACGGTACGGATCAGCGGGGTGACGGTGCCGGTCTGGAGCCGGGACATGTCGAGGAGGTTGCCGACGAGGTGGTCGAGGCGGTCGGCGCCGGCCTCGATGCCCTCCAGGAGTTCGGCGCGGTCCTGCTCGGACCATTCGACGTCGTCGGAGCGGAGGGAGGAGACGGAGGCCTTGATGCCGGCGAGCGGGGTCCGCAGGTCGTGGCTGACGGCGGCGAGCAGGGAGGTGCGGATCTTGTTGCCCTCGGCCTGCTTGCGGGCTTCCTCGGCCTCGCCCACGAGCCGCTGGCGGTCGAGGACGACCGCGGCCTGGGCGGCGAAGGCGCCGAGGACGCGCCGGTCCTCGGCGGGCAGCACCCGGCCGGACAGGGCGAGGGCCAGGTGGTCGCCGACGGGCATGTCCACGTCCGCGTCCTCGGGCCGGGCCGCCGGGTGGGGGCCGACGCTCGCGGCCCGGGTCCAGGGCTCGACGTCGTCCACCCGTTCCAGGAGGGCGACGGACTCCATGGAGAAGGTCTCGCGGACCCGTTCGAGGAGGGCGTCGAGGCTGGTCTCGCCGCGCAGGACGCTGCCGGCGAGGTAGGACAGCACCTCGGACTCGGCGCGCAGCCGGGCGGCCTGGTGGGTGCGCCGGGCGGCCAGGTCGACCACGGAGGCGACGGACATGGCGACGCCGAGGAAGACGGCGATCGCCACGATGTTCTTGGGGTCGGCGATGGTGAGCCGGTGGACGGGCGGGGTGAAGAACCAGTTGAGGAGGAGGGAGCCTGCCGCGGCGGAGGCGAGCGCCGGCAGGAACCCGCCGAGCAGGGCCGCCGCGACGGTGAGGGCCAGGAAGAGCAGCATGTCGTTGGCGAGACCGAGGTCGGCGTCGACGTGGGTGAGGAGCAGGGCGAGGAGGACGGGTCCGGCGACGCCGACCACCCAGCCGCCGATGATCCGGGAGCGGCCGAGTCGGGCGCCCCGGGCGACCGGGAGGCCGCGGCCCTTGGCGACCTCGCCGTGGGTGACGATGTGGACGTCGAGGTCGGGCCCGGATTCACGGGCCACGGTCTGGCCGACGCCGGGGCCGAGCACGTACTGCCAGGTGCGGCGGCGGCTGGAGCCGAGGACGATCTGGGTGGCGTTGACCCCGCGGGCGAACTCCAGGAGCGCGGAGGGGATGTCGTCGCCGATGACATGGTGGAACGTTCCGCCCAGGTCCTCGACCAGGGTGCGCTGGACGGCCAGCTCCTTGGGCGAGGCGGCGGTGAGGCCGTCGCTGCGGGCGATGTAGACGGCGAGGACCTCGCCTCCCGCGCCCTTCTCGGCCAGCCGGGTGGCGCGCCGTATGAGGGTGCGGCCCTCGGGACCGCCGGTCAGGCCGACGACGATGCGCTCACGGGCCTGCCAGGTGGAGCGGATGTTGTGCTCGCCCCGGTACTGCTGGAGGTACTCGTCGACCCGGTCGGCGGTCCAGAGCAGGGCCAGCTCGCGCAGGGCGGTCAGGTTGCCGGGGCGGAAGTAGTTGGAGAGGGCCGCGTCGACCTTGTCCGAGGTGTAGACGTTGCCGTGGGCCATCCGGCGGCGCAGGGCCTCCGGGGACATGTCGACCAGCTCGATCTGGTCGGCCCGGCGCACCACCTCGTCGGGAACCGTCTCCCGCTGCCGTACGCCGGTGATCGCCTCGACCACGTCGCCCAGCGACTCCAGGTGCTGGATGTTGACGGTCGATATGACGTCGATGCCGGCCGCGAGCAGCTCGGCGACGTCCTGCCACCGCTTGGGGTTGCGGGAGCCGGGCACGTTCGTGTGGGCGAGCTCGTCGACGAGCGCCACGGCGGGACGCCGCTCCAGGACGGCGTCGATGTCCATCTCGGTGAAGGTGCTCCCCCGGTACTCCAGGGTGCGGCGCGGCACCTGCTCCAGGCCGTGCAGCATGACCTCGGTGCGCGGCCGTCCGTGGTGCTCCACGAACGCCACGACGCAGTCCGTGCCGCGCTCCACCCGCCGGTGCCCCTCGGAGAGCATCGCGTAGGTCTTGCCGACGCCCGGCGCAGCGCCGAGGTATATCCGAAGCTTGCCGCGTCCCATGGCACGACCATACGTCCAGCCAATCGGACATTCCGTACGCGGAGAGTGGGCCGGAGCGGTCTTGACGTGTTTCTGATGTCGGGACCGCGCCGGCCTTCGCGGCGGGGACCGGCGGTGCCGCGTCAGTGCTCGATGATCTCGCCGTCGCCTAGTTCGAGGACCCGGTCGGCCAGGCCCAGGAGCTGCGGGTCGTGGGTGGCGACCAGGGCCGTACAGCCCTCGCTGCGCACCACCGCGCGCAGCAGCTGCATGACGGCGAGGCCGGTCTCCTGGTCCAGCTGGCCCGTCGGCTCGTCGGCGATGAGCAGCGCCGGCTTGTTGGCGAGGGCGCGGGCGATGGCGACGCGCTGCTGCTGCCCGCCGGAGAGCTCGCCGGGCCGCTGGTTCGCGTGGTCGGCGAGGCCCACCAGGCCGAGGAGCAGGGCCACCCGCTCCTCGCGCTCCTTCGGGTCGGCCTTGCGCAGCCGCATGGGTACGCCCACGTTCTCGGCGGCGGAGAGGATCGGGAGCAGTCCGAAGGACTGGAAGATGAAGCCGATCCGGTCGCGGCGCAGCTCCAGGAGCCCGTTCTCACCGAGGGTGGCGAGGTCGACGCCGTCGATGACGATCGAGCCGCCGTCCGCGCTGTCGAGGCCGCCGACCAGGTTGAGCAGGGTCGTCTTGCCGGAGCCGGAGCGTCCCTTGAGCGCGACGAGCTCGCCGCGCGGGATGTCGAAGGAGACCCCGCGCAGGGCGTGGACGGCCGCTTCCCCGGTGCCGTACGAACGGCGCAGGTTCTCCACGCGGACCATCGGCGGGCCGGCCGGGTCCTCGGCGACGGCCGTCGCGGACCGCGTGCTGCTCTCACTCACCCTGCGTTCCCCCTCCTCGAACATGTGCCCGCCAGTATGGTCCGCGGCCGGGTCCCAGGGCCAGAGCCCGTGGGCGGAACCTGTGGAAAACGACCGATGGGCCGCTTCCCGTACGTGTCGTACGGAAAGCGGCCCATCGGCCCATGCTGATGCGCGGCGGGCCCGGAGGCCCACCGGTGAACGGATCACCGGTCCGAGCGCGGACTAGCGGATCTCGGAGATCTCCGGACCGCGCTGGAGCTGGCCCATGCCGCCGGAGAAGCGGGAGTTCTCCTGCTCCTCCTGCTGCACGCCGTCCGGCACCATCTGCGCGTCGTTCGGCAGCTTGAGGACGATCGGGTCGCGCGGGGCCATCGGGCCGTCGCCGCGGACGACCACGGTGTCCCGGACGATCTGCTCCAGGAGGCCGGCGGCCTCGGGCTGGACCGCGCCCTGCCCGGAGATCACTCCGCGCAGGAACCAGCGGGGTCCGTCGACACCCACGAAGCGGACCAGCTGCACACCGCGGTTGCCGTCCGGCAGCTGCACGGGAACCTGCGCGCGCAGCTCCCAGCCCAGCGGGCCCTCGACCTCGTCGATGACCCCGCCCTGCTGGACGATGCCCGTGGCGATCTCGTCGCGGACCTCGCCCCAGATGCCCTCGTTCTTGGGGGCGGCGAAGGCCTGCAGCTGCACGGCGCTGTCGCGCAGGACGACGGTGGCCGCGACGATCGCGTCGCCCGCCACCTCCACCCGCAGCTCCATGCCCTCGACCCCGGGGACGAAGACGCCGCCCAGGTCGACACGGCCGTCCTCGGGCTTGCTGACCTCGGAGATGTCCCAGGGTCCGTCGGGCCGGGGCGCCGGCGGAAGGTTCACACGGCGCGGGGCCGCGTCGCCCGCGTCCTCGCCGTCCACCGCGTCGACGACCTGCTCGGCCTCGCCCGCCGCGTCCTCTGCGGCACCGCTCTTCTTGCGACGTCCGAACACGTCACTGTCCTTCCCGGTCGGATACGACCGAAGCGTATCGATTCCCACCCGTTGTGCCGTCCACGGCGGCATGACCGCCGGTGGACCCGAAGCCCCCCTCGGCCCGCGCCGAGCCGGGAAGCTCCGCCACCTCGTGGAAGCGCACCTTCTCGACCTGTTGGACGACAAGTTGGGCAATCCGATCGAATCGTTCGAACCGCACGCTCTCGCGCGGGTCGAGATTGACCACGATCACCTTGATCTCTCCACGGTACCCGGCATCCACCGTCCCCGGGGCATTCACGAGCGCCACTCCGCAGCGGGCTGCGAGTCCGGAGCGGGGGTGCACGAAGGCCGCGTACCCGTCCGGGAGCGCGATGGAGATCCCGGTGGGCAGCACGGCGCGCTCCCCGGGGGCCAGCACGGCGGCCTCGGTGGTGACCAGGTCCGCCCCGGCGTCACCGGGGTGGCCGTAGGCCGGGATCGGCACGTCCGGGTCCACACGCCGGATCAGTACGTCGACAGGGTTGCTCATCAGGGGTTCACCTCGAAGGCGCGGGCGCGCCGGACCTGGTCGGGGTCGGACATGGCGGCCTGGATCTCCTCCGGGCGGCCGTTGTCGATGAAGTGGTCGACCTTGACCTCTATGAAGAGTGCCTCGGCGCGGACGGCGACGGGGCCCTCGGGCCCGCCGATCCGGCCGACGGCGGTCGAGAAGATCTTGCGGCCGCGCACGGCGGTGACCTCGGCCTCCAGGTGGAGCACGGTGCCCACCGGGACGGGCCGGACGAAGTCGGTCTCCAGCCGTCCGGTCACGGCGATGACCCGCAGCAGCCAGTTCAGGGAGCCGAGGGTCTCGTCGAGCGCGGTGGCGAGCACGCCGCCGTGCGCGAGGCCGGGGGCGCCCTGGTGGTCGGGGGTCACCGTGAACTCGGCGGTGACGGTCACGCCCTCGCCCGCGCGCGCCTCCAGGTGGAGGCCGTGGGGCTGCCCGCCGCCGCACCCGAAGCAGTACTCGTAGTGCGAACCGAGCAGCTCGCCGGGGGCCGGAGCGTCGGGGTGGCGTACCGGCGGTATGGCGTCGGCCGGCGGGGTGAGGGCGGCAGATGTTCCAGTCACAGCCGCAGACCTTACCCGCGCGGATGGGCGCAGGTCGCGCCGTGCCAAGCTTGGACGCATGCAGCCTTCCGCATCGTCCCCCGCCCCCTCCCCCGTGCCCTCCGCCGCACCGCTCTTCGACGAGCGGCTGACGGCGCCCCGCTCCTGGTGGTTCATCGCGGGTCTGCTCGGTCTCTCCGGCGGCCTGATCATGGTCCCGCTGGGTACGGTCCCGATGCTGGGCGGTCTGATCGTGGTGGCGGTGCTCGCCGGTGCGGCGGTCTCCTCGTACGGCTCCGCCCGGATCCGGGTGGTGGCCGGTTCGCTCGTGGCGGGCGACGCGCGGATCCCGGTCTCGGCGCTGGGCGAGGCCGAGGCGCTGGACGCGGAGGAGGCGCGCGCGTGGCGCACGTACAAGGCCGACCCGCGCGCGTTCATGCTGATGCGCGGCTATGTGACCCGGGCGGTGCGGATCGAGGTGACGGACCCGGCGGACCCGACTCCGTACGTGTATCTCTCCAGCCGTGAGCCGGAGGCACTGGTGGCGGCCCTGGACGCCGTCCGTGCGGGTGCCCAGGACTGACCGGGCCGAGGGGGCCGGCTAGAAACCGATCTCCTTCGGGTTCTCCGGCTGTTCCAGCGGGGGCAGCTCCCGGAGGGAGTCCCAGGGGACCTGGCGGTTGCGCAGGTCCTTGCGGATGTGGCCGGCGAGCTTCTTGGTGTCGCGGCGGTTCATGACCGCGCCGACCGCCGCGCCGACCATGAAGGGCGTGAGGTTCGGCAGGTTGCGCACCATGCGCTTCATGATCTGCTGGCGCAGCTCGCGCTTGAGCTGTCCGCCGAGCGCCGCGTTGACCGTGGTGGGCTTGGTGGGGTCGATGCCCCGCTCCTCGGCCCAGGAGGTCAGATAGGCCGCCGAACGCTGGGTGAGCCGGCCGGGGGGCCGCAGCCCGTAGACCTCGTGCAGTTCGGCGATGAGTTTGAGTTCCACGGCGGCGACGCCGGTGATCTCGGCCGCGAGCTCCGCCGGCATGGCCGGGGGTACGGGGAGCATGGCGGCGGCACCGATGCTGGCGCCCACGGTCGAGCTCGCGTTCGCCGCGCCCGCGACGAGCTTGTCGGCGAGCTCCTCGGGGCCGAGCCCGGGAAACTGCTTGCGCAGGGTCGCCAGATCGCGGACGGGGATCCGCGGGGCGAGGTCGATCAACCGGTCGGCCAGATGGCCGATGCCGGCCTTGGCGCTGTCTCCGCCGCGCTTCACGCCCTGGCGGACGCCCTGCGCGACGCCGCGCCGGACGGCGTCGATCCGGTCGGAGTCGATCTTGATCTTGTCGAGCTGGGCGCGCGCGGGATTGGCGAGCCGCTTGACGGCGCCGAAGCGCCCGTCCCGCTGTGTCTCGTCGTTCCCCGCTTCGTCCAGCGCGTCGCTCCGTCCCGCTTCCCGCTCCGCCGGCGGAGCGGCCGGGTCCGGCTCCGTGACGGCCTCGAGCGAGGCCGGGAGGCCTCGCTCGTCGTCACGTACGCCAGGGGAGGGCGGGGAGGCGGCGTGCTCGGCTTCAGGGGCCTTCTGGGCACCCTCCGCCGGGCCTGAGCCGCCCTTGTACGTCTTCGGGCTCCCAGGGAGCCGTAGACGCCGCTTCCGGGACGGTGTGTCGCCTGCCACGACCGAGGGTCTCAGTCGCAGTCGCGGCAGATGGGCTGGCCGTTCTTCTCCCTGGCCAGCTGGCTGCGGTGGTGCACGAGGAAGCAGCTCATGCAGGTGAACTCATCGGCCTGCTTGGGCAGGACCCGGACGGCCAGCTCCTCGTTCGAGAGGTCGGCGCCGGGAAGCTCCAGGCCTTCGGCGGCCTCGAACTCGTCGACGTCGACGGTCGAGGTCGACTTGTCGTTCCGGCGGGCCTTCAGTTCCTCAAGGCTGTCCGAATCGACGTCGTCGTCGGTCTTGCGTGGGGTGTCGTAATCCGTTGCCATGTCGCTCTCCCCCTCTGGGTGGTTGCGGTGTCTCCAGCGCACGTAACGCGTGAGAGGTCGGACTTGTGCCCGACCTGAGGCGGAGATTTTGCCTCACATCAAGGTCTGTTACTCAATCGACACCCGTTCCGTCCTCTCGCGAGTGATCGGCTTCGGGTGGCGAACCGGACCGTACACGGTCCTGCGGGCGTCCCTTGCAGGCGCCACCCCGTGTACTTCCCGTCAATCCAGGCCCGGGAAACCCGGACTTTTCCGGGTTTTCACGGGGATTTCTCCGTTACGGAGAGTGGATGTCCGGACACCCTCTCCTGTGATCGATCACACATGAGCGTCTCAGAATCGGGCCCACGGAATTCCGCGCAAAGCGAACGGAACCGGGTCGGCTCGTGCAGTGTGTCAGATCGGCAGAGTGACGCGCATCACGAGACCGCCGCCCTCGCGGGGCTCCGCGATGATACGGCCGCCGTGGGCACGGGCCACGGACCGCGCGATCGACAGGCCGAGGCCGACGCCCTTGTCACTGCCGGTGCGCTCCTGCCGGAGCCGCCGGAACGGCTCGAAAAGGTTGTCGATCTCGTACGCGGGAACCACGGGACCCGTGTTCGAGACGACCAGGACCGCCTGGCCGTGCTCGGTCGCCGTCGTCACCTCCACCCAGCCTCCTTCCGCCACGTTGTACCGGACGGCGTTCTGGAGCAGGTTCAGCGTGATCCGCTCCAGCAGGACGCCGTTGCCCTGGACGACCGCCGGCGCACGCTCGCCCCGGATCTCGACGCCCTTGGCCTCCGCCTCGGCATGGACCTGGTCGACGCCCCGCTCGGCGACCTCGGCGAGGTCGACGGGCTTGCGCTCGATGATCTGGTTGTCGCTCCGGGCGAGCAGCAGCAGACCCTCGACGAGCTGCTCGCTGCGCTCGTTGGTGGCGAGCAGGGTCTTGCCGAGCTGCTGGAGCTCCACCGGGGCCCCGGGGTCGGAGAGGTGGACCTCCAGGAGCGTGCGGTTGATCGCGAGCGGGGTCCGCAGCTCGTGCGAGGCGTTCGCGACGAACCGCTGCTGGGCGGTGAAGGCCCGCTCCAGGCGGTCCAGCATCTCGTCGAAGGTGTCGGCGAGCTCCTTGAGCTCGTCGTCGGGACCGTCGAGCTCGATCCGCCGGGACAGATCGGAACCGGCCACCTGGCGGGCGGTCCGGGTGATCCGGCCGAGCGGGGAGAGCACCCGTCCCGCCATGGCGTAACCGAAGGCGAAGGCGATGACGCTCAGGCCGAGCAGGGCGAAGAGCGAGCGGCGCAGCAGGTCGTCCAGGGCCCGGTCGCTCTGGTGCCGCAGGCAGAGCGTGACAGCGTCGTTGAGCTGGTCGCCGGTGGGGTTCACGGGCAGCTGGCAGATGGCGCTGGTGGGCTGGATCGTGCCGTTGACGACCTTGAAGGGCAGCTGGGAGGTGCTGTCGCTGAGCGCCTGCGCGGTGAAGAGGTAGATGATCGAGAGCAGCAGGATGCCCGCGATCAGGAACATCCCGCCGTACAGCAGCGTGAGCCGTATGCGGATGGTCGGGCGGAGCAGGGGCCGGACCGGGTCCCTGGGGTCCCAGGTCGGCTTCGGCGGCGCCTGGGGGTGGGGCGCGGGGGTGGTGGCCATCGGGTCAGATCCGGTACCCGGAGCCGGGGACGGTGACGATGACCGGGGGCTCGCCGAGCTTGCGGCGCAGGGTCATCACGGTGACACGGACGACGTTGGTGAACGGGTCGGTGTTCTCGTCCCAGGCCTTCTCCAGGAGCTGCTCGGCCGAGACGACGGCGCCCTCGCTGCGCATGAGGACCTCCAGGACGGCGAACTCCTTCGGCGCGAGCTGGACCTCCTTGCCCTCGCGGAAGACCTCGCGGCGGTTCGGGTCGAGCTTGATGCCGGCGCGCTCCAGGACGGGCGGGAGCGGCACGCTGGTCCGCCGGCCGAGGGCGCGCACGCGCGCGGTGAGCTCGGTGAAGGCGAAGGGCTTGGGGAGGTAGTCGTCCGCGCCGAGCTCAAGGCCCTCGACCCGGTCGCTGACGTCGCCGGACGCCGTGAGCATCAGGACGCGGGTGGGCATGCCCAGCTCCACGATCTTGCGGCAGACGTCGTCACCGTGGACGAGGGGGAGGTCGCGGTCGAGGACGACGACGTCGTAGTCGTTCACCCCGACGCGCTCCAGGGCCGCGGCGCCGTCGTACACGACGTCGACGGCCATGGCCTCCCGGCGCAGTCCGGTGGCCACCGCATCGGCGAGCAGCTGCTCGTCCTCGACGACGAGTACGCGCACGTCGTACATCCTTCCCGTTGAGCTGCGGCCCTGAGGCGGACCGGCTGAAAACCTGAGCACTGACTGTGCGTGTCCATCCTGCCCCGTACGCGCGTAAACCGGCTGTAAGACGGCGGTGCGGGGCCTTGGGCGGGCGGGTGGTGAACGGGGGCGCGAGACGGGGCGCTTGGCCCGGATCGAAGAATTCACCGGATTCTCGGGCCAGTTGAGGTTTCTCTGAGGAAGGGGTTGGGGAGGACGACTGCACACCCCGTGATCACGCCCTGTATGTGGCGCGCCACCTACCGCTCTCTGTGCCCCAGAGACCGCAGTGTGTGATCCATCCACCCTCGGCACACCCCGTGCCACCGGACCCATGACGAGGGGGCGCACGATGGACGCTTTCACCGCAGGCCTGCTGCACCGCATCAGGACCACGCAGACGGACCTCACGCGGGCTCGTGAGACGGGCGACGACTACCTGGCGGAGGTGGAGCAGGCGGAGCTTGAGGACCTGCACCGGCTGGCCGCCGAGCACGGCGTGGAGGTAGCCGCGCAGGGCGTCTGACCCGACCGACCCGCTGCCCGTTCAGACCCGACCGACCCGCAGACCGGCCGTTCGACCCGTACGACCGTTCGACCCGTACACGTGTGAGGGCCCCGGCGCCGTTCCCGGCACCGGGGCCCTCACGCGTCCGTCAGTCGTGCCAGGCGCCCAGGTCGTCCAGGATCTCCTGGAGGGGCTCGAAGAGGCCGGGAGGGGCCGCCAGGGCCAGTTCGCCGGACTCCGGCTCCCCCGGGCGGCCGCCGGTCAGCGCGCCCGCCTCGCGGGCGATCAGGGCGCCCGCGGCGAGGTCCCAGGGATTGAGGCCGCGCTCGTAGTAGGCGTCCAGGCGGCCGGCGGCGACGTCGCAGAGGTCGATGGCGGCCGAGCCGCCGCGCCGGATGTCGCGGACGCGCGGGATCACCCGCTGCGCGATGTCGGCCTGGTGGGCCCGCCGGGCCTGGACGTATCCGAAGCCGGTGCCGAGGAGGGCCTGGTCGAGCGGGGGTGAGGGGCGGACCGCGAGCCGCCGCTCGTCCACGTAGGCGCCGCCCTCCGCGTACGCGCCGCCGCCGAGGACCGCCCGGTAGGTCTCGCCGCGCATCGGGGCCCCGACGACGCCGACCACGGTCTCGCCGTCCCGTTCGGCGGCGATCGAGACCGCCCAGGTGGGCAGTCCGTAGAGGTAGTTCACGGTGCCGTCGAGCGGGTCGATCACCCAGCGGACCCCGCTGGTGCCGGGGCTCGACGCGCCCTCCTCACCGAGGAAACCGTCCTGCGGGCGGTGGTCGGCGAGGAAGCCGGTGATCAGCTTCTCGGCGGCGATGTCCATCTCGGTGACGACGTCGATGGGGCTCGTCTTGGTCTTCGCCACGGCGAGGTCGTCCGGCCTGCCGTCGCGCAGCAGCGCTCCGGCCCTCCGTGCGGCCTCCAGGGCGAGGTCGAGCAGTTCGGTGAGCAGCGGGTCGGTCACGTCGGTCCCTTCGGTCACGTCGTCGGCCATCTCGGTCACAGGGGTTCCTTACGCGTACGGGCTGTCGGCGCCGGCCGCCGCCGGGCGCTCCGCCCGGGCCGGGCAGCAGCCGATCGGGCACAGGTCGTGGGAGGGGCCGAGGGCGCCCAGCGCGCACCGCTCGACGCGGGCCCCCCGCTCGTGCGCGGCCCGCTCCAGGAGGAGTTCGCGGACGGCGGCGGCGAAGCGCGGGTCGGCGCCGACGGTGGCCGAGCGCCGAACGGGCAGGCCGAGTTCCGCGGCCTTGGCCGTGGCCTCGGTGTCGAGGTCGTAGAGGACCTCCATGTGGTCGGAGACGAAGCCGATGGGGACCATGACGGCCGCGGGCGCCCCGGCGCCGTGCAGCGCCTCCAGGTGGTCGCAGATGTCGGGCTCCAGCCACGGGATGTGGGGGGCGCCGCTGCGGGACTGGTAGACGAGCTCCCAGGGGTGGTCGTTCCCGGTCCGCTCGCGGACGGCGTCGGCGATCACCCGGGCGACGTCGAGGTGCTGGCGGACGTAGGCCCCGCCGTCGCCGTGCTCGGTGACCGGTCCCGAGGAGTCGGCGGCGGAGTCGGGGATGGAGTGGGTGGTGAAGGCGAGGTGGGCCCCGGCGCGGACGGACGGGTCGAGCTCGGCGAGGGAGGCGAGGACGCCCTCGACCATGGGCTCGACGAAGCCGGGATGGTTGAAGTAGTGCCGGAGCTTGTCGACCCGGGGCAGCGGGAGCCCCTCCGCTTCGAGGGTGGCGAGCGCGTCGGCGAGGTTCTCGCGGTACTGGCGGCAGCCGGAGTAGGAGGCGTACGCGCTGGTCGTGAGGACGGCGATATGGCGTCGGCCGTCGGTGATCATCTCGCGGAGGGTGTCGGTGAGGTACGGGGCCCAGTTCCGGTTTCCCCAGTGGACGGGAATCTCCAGGCCGGCGGCGGCGAAGTCCGTCCGCAGCGCGTCGAGGAGCGCGCGGTTCTGGTCGTTGATCGGGGAGACGCCGCCGAAGAGGAAGTAGTGCTGCCCCACTTCCTTGAGCCGTTCCTTCGGGATGCCTCGGCCGCGCGTCACGTTCTCCAGGAACGGGACCACGTCGTCCGGGCCCTCGGGGCCGCCGAACGAGAGCAGCAGCAGGGCGTCGTACGGGGCGGGATCGTGCTGATCGGACATGACACCGATCCTCCCACCCGTGCCCGGCACGGAACGGCGCGGCCCGTCCGACGGCGCCCGACCGAGGTCCCACCCGGCGCCGGACCAGCGGTCCCGTCCGGCGCTCGACCGGAGGTCCGGCCCGGCGCCCCTGGCGGCGGTCCCGTCCGGCGCTCTGCGGAGGTCCGGCCCGGCGCTCGACCCGCGCTCGCCCGCCGTTCCCGTCCGATGGGGCTCGTCCGAAAAAGGGGGATGCCCCATCGACTTCAACACCGTAGGCTTTAGCTATTAATTACACGTGTTGAGACGTCGTGCGGAGCCCGCTCCGAACCACGGAGATCCGGAGAGCCTCTTGCCCAGTCCCTACCGCGCGATCTTCAAGGCGCCCGGCACCGCGTCGTTCTCCGTCGCCGGCTTCTTCGGCCGCATGCCGCTGTCCATGATGGGCATCGGCATCGTGACCATGATTTCGCAGGTCACCGGCCGGTACGGGCTCGCCGGCGCCCTCTCGGCGACGCTCGCGATGTCCGCTGCCGTCCTCGGCCCCCTGGTCTCCCGGCTCGTCGACCGGCACGGCCAGCGCCGGGTGCTCCGCCCGGTGACCCTGGTCTCGCTGGTGGCGGCCGCCGGCCTCCTCCTGTGCGTGCAGCAGCAGGCCCCCGACTGGACGCTCTTCGTCTTCACGGCCGTGATCGGCTGTGTGCCGAGCGTCGGCGCGATGACCCGGGCCCGCTGGGCGGAGATCTACCGCGGCGACGAGCGGCGCCTGCACACGGCGTACTCCTGGGAGTCGATCGTCGACGAGGTGTGCTTCATCTTCGGCCCGATCCTCTCGATCGGTCTGTCGACGGCCTGGTTCCCCGAGGCCGGTCCGCTGTTCGCCGGGGTGTTCCTGACCATCGGCGTCTTCTGGCTGACCGCGCAGCGCGCCACCGAGCCGGTCCCCCACCCGCACCAGGGCGACACGGGCGGTTCCGCGCTCCGCTCCCCCGGTCTCCGGGTGCTCGCCCTCGCGTTCGTCGCCACCGGCGCCATCTTCGGCTCGGTCGACGTGGTGACCGTCGCCTTCGCCGAGGAGCAGGGCCACAAGGCCGCCGCCAGTCTCGTCCTGGCCGTCTACGCGCTGGGCTCCGGTCTGGCCGGCGCCGTCTTCGGGCTCCTCCACCTCAAGGGCGAGCCGTCCCGTCGCTGGCTGCTGGGCATCTGCGCGATGGCCGTGAGTATGATCCCCCTCCTACTGGCCGGGAACTTGCCGTTGCTGGCCGTGGCGCTCTTTGTCGCGGGCCTGTCCATCGCACCGACGATGGTGACCACCATGGCCCTCGTCGAAGCGCACGTACCGCGCACCAAGCTGACCGAGGGCATGACCTGGACGGGTACTGGCCTCGCGATCGGTGTGGCGCTCGGCTCCTCGGCCGCCGGCTGGGTGGTCGACGCGTCGGGGGCCGAGGCGGGGTACGTGGTGCCCGTCGTCTCGGGCGCGCTCGCGGTCGCGGTGGGTCTCCTCGGACACCGCCGGCTGCGCAGGCCGGCGCCGAACCGGGAGGGGCAGCGTGAGCGGGACGACAACAGTGGGGTCGGGCGGCGCCAGGACGGCGGACAGCCCGTGGCGTAACTGGGCGGGGAACGTCACCTCCCGCCCCGTGCGGGTGGTGAGCCCGGCCTCGGCCGAGGAGCTCGCCGAGGCGGTGCGCCGGGCGGCCGAGGACGGGCTGCGGGTGAAGACGGTCGGTACCGGCCACTCCTTCACCTCGATCGCGGCCACCGACGGCGTCCTCATCCGGCCGGGACTGCTGACCGGGATCCGGCGGATCGACCGTGAGTCGATGACCGTGACGGTCGAGTCGGGCACCCCGCTCAAGCGGCTCAACGTGGCGCTGGCCCGGGAGGGCCTGTCGCTCACGAACATGGGCGACATCATGGAGCAGACCGTCGCCGGCGCCACCTCCACCGGGACGCACGGCACGGGCCGCGACTCGGCCTCGATAGCCGCGCAGATCCGCGAGCTGGAGCTGGTGACGGCCGCGGGCGAGCTGCTCACCTGCTCGGAGAAGGAGAATCCGGAGGTCTTCGCGGCCGCCCGGATCGGGCTCGGCGCCCTCGGCGTGGTCACGGCGATCACCTTCGCGGTCGAGCCGGTCTTCCTGCTCACCGCGCGCGAGGAGCCGATGACCTTCGACCGGGTCACCTCGGAGTTCGACGCGCTGCACGCGGAGAACGAGCACTTCGAGTTCTACTGGTTCCCCCACACGGACAACTGCAACACCAAACGCAACAACCGCAGCGCGGGCCCCGCCGCTCCCCCCGGCCGGCTCAGCGGCTGGGTCGAGGACGAACTGCTCTCCAACGGGCTCTTCCAGGTGGCGTGCTCGCTGGGCAAGGCGGTGCCGCCGGTCATCCCCTCGATCGCCAAGCTCTCCAGCCGGGCGCTGTCGGCCCGTACGTACACCGACATCCCGTACAAGGTCTTCACCTCGCCGCGCCGGGTGCGCTTCCTGGAGATGGAGTACGCGCTTCCGCGTGAGGCGGCGGTGGCCGCGCTGCGTGAGCTCAAGGCGATGGTCGAGCGCTCGCCGCTCAAGGTGAGCTTCCCGGTGGAGGTGCGGACGGCCCCGGCGGACGACATCGCGCTGTCCACGGCCTCGGGCCGGGAGACCGCGTACATCGCCGTCCACCTCTACAAGGGCACGCCCCACCGCGCGTACTTCACGGCGGTGGAGCGCATCATGACGGCGCACGGGGGCCGCCCCCACTGGGGCAAGGTCCACACCCGTGACGCCGCCTACTTCTCGGAGGTCTATCCGCGCTTCGCCGAGTTCACGGCGCTGCGGGACCGGCTCGACCCGGACCGGCTCTTCGCCAACGACTATCTGCGCCGGGTCCTGGGCGACTGACGGTCACTCGGCTCCCGTGCCGGCTCCGTCCCCGGCTCCCGCCGGGGTCGGCGCCGACGGGGTCTGCGGCGGGACCGTCCCGGCGCTCGGGTCCTGGGTCGGGGTGGCCGGATCGGTCGTCGGAGCCGTGGGCGTCGGGGTGGGCGTCGGCTCGCCGCCGGTCGAGCCGGAGGGCGTCGGCTCGGGCGAGGGGGTCGCGGTGCCGTTCTGTCCGTCGCCCCGGTCGCCCGGGGTGGGGGTGGCGCCCGTCGAGGGGCTGCCGGCGCCGTCGTCCGGCCGTCCGGTGCCGTCGGCGGATCCGGAAGGCGCGGTCGAGGGGTCCCTGTCCCCGGCCGGCGGCGCCTCCTGGCCCGAACCGCCACCGCCTCGGACGACGGATCCGAACGTGGTGGTGCCCTGCTTGCCGCTGAAGTCCTGCCCCGAGACGAGTTCGTAGGCGGTGATGCCGCCCATGGTGACGCCGAAGACGAGGGCGGCGGCGATCGCCGGGCGCTTCCAGCCGCGGACCCGGGTGCCGTGGGTGGTCGCCGCGCCGAACGTCGCCGCGCCGGACGTCGCCGCGCCGAACGTCGCCGCGCCGGACTCCTCGTCGAGCTCCTCGGCGTACGGGGCGGGTGCCCGGACCGTGCCCAGCATCAGGGTGCGGTCGTCCCGCGGCCCCGGGGCGAGCGGCACCTGACGGGCCTTCGGCTTGGCGGCGACCGTCACGTCGCGGACCTGTTCGCCGGTGCGCCGGAAGAGGTGCTGGAAGAGCGGACCGCCACAGGTGGCGATGACACTGATCACACCGGCGCCGAGGATGGTGCCGTACACGCCGAGGGTGGAGGCGAGTTTGGCGGCGATGACCGCGGCCAGGGCGCTGCCCGAGACCTGAGCCACACTCAGGTCGATCCTTCTCCTCCCGCTGTCCGCCTCCTCCGGCTCGTCCGTGTCGGTCTCCGGCCTGTGACGCATCTCCAACCCCTGATCCAGCCCCTGACGGCTCATCCGTTCACCTTGCACCCAGAAGGGACAAATGGGCGAAGGGAATAGTTCCGTTTCTGCTCTTTCTGTGAAGAGCGACACGTAAGGGGGAAGATCGCGGAGACTCAACTCCCGTACCGCCCGAGAAGTTGGGCGGCGCGCCGGTCCACCCAGGTGGCCCGAATGGAGTACATTGACGAACCCTGGGTCCGGACGCCTTCACGGGTGCCCGGGATCAAGGGGAGGGGGCCGGACACGGCGCTCGACCGGCGGCGCCGCGGCATCGCACGGGAACCGACTGCACAGAGTGACCGCCTGTCACTCCGAGTAGCCAACTGGTAACCGTGGCATAACGGCGTCCCAGGGTCCACGCCCGACACGCCGGGCAACTCGGCAAGGTAGTGGCAGGCTGCACCCGGGCAGGCCACACTCGACTAGCGGAAGCAGCGACGCACGTGACGTCGGCAGGCACCACCCGGGAGGTCCCCATGCCCGAACTGCGTGTCGTGGCCGTCTCCAACGACGGCACACGACTGGTGCTGAAGGCTGCTGACAGCACGGAGTACACACTTCCGATCGACGAGCGGCTTCGCGCCGCCGTGCGCAACGACCGCGCGCGCCTCGGCCAGATCGAGATCGAGGTGGAGAGCCACCTCCGCCCCCGCGACATCCAGGCACGGATACGAGCCGGTGCCTCCGCGGAGGAGGTCGCCACGATGGCCGGGATCCCCGTCGACCGCGTGCGCCGCTTCGAGGGCCCCGTGCTCGCCGAGCGCGCCTTCATGGCGGAGCGGGCCCGCAAGACCCCGGTCCGCAGGCCCGGCGAGAACAGCGGCCCCCAGCTCGGCGAGGCGGTGCAGGAGCGACTGCTGCTGCGCGGCGCCGAGAAGGACACCGTGCAGTGGGACTCCTGGCGCCGTGACGACGGCACCTGGGAGGTGCTGCTCGTCTACCGCGTCGCCGGCGAGGTCCACACGGCCAGCTGGACGTACGACCCGCCCCGGCGGCTCGTCCAGGCCGTGGACGACGAGGCCCGTGCGCTGATCGGCGAGACGGACGACACGATCGCCGCCGCGCCGGAGCCGAGCTTCCCGTTCGTGCCGCGGATCGCCCGGCTGCCCCGGGACCGGCCGCTCGACCGCGCCCTGGACCGTCAGCTCGACCACCGCCAGCTGGAGCGGGCGTCCGCGTCCGCCGAGCCGGAGGACGAGCGGGACTCCCTGACGAGCCTCCTGGAGGCCGTGCCGAGCTTCCGCGGCGACATGGTCGTACCCGAGCAGCCCGACTCGTCGGAGCCCTCGGAAGAGGTGGAGGCGGAGGAGCCGCCGGCCCCGGCCGCTTCGGCGGGCGCCGGTTCGGCGTACGCCGACGTCCTCATGCCCCGCGCGGTCTCGGGCCACCGGGACCGGCTCACCGGCACCACCGACCGCCAGGCCGAGGCGGACGGCGTCCGCCCGGGCCGCCGCGCGGCGGTGCCGAGCTGGGACGAGATCGTCTTCGGCACCCGCAGGAAGAAGCAGGACTGACGGCCTCGGCCGTACGAGGGAGAGGGCCCGCGCCGGGATCGGCGCGGGCCCTCTTCCGCGTGCGGAGGACCCGTGCGGGTTCCGGGTACGGAGGACTGCTGCGGGCGCCGTGAGGACCCGTGCGGGTTCCGTGGCTGGGGGGCTACCGCAGGCCGTGGCCGGAGGGCCGCCGCAGGCTCCGTGGCCGGGGGCTCCTGCGGGCCCGCGGCCGGAGGACCGCCGCAGGCTCCGTGGCCGGGGGCTCCTGCGGGCCCGCGGCCGGAGGACCGCCGCGGGCTCCGCGGCCGGAGGACCGCCGCGGGCTCCCTGACCGCAGGACCACCGCGGGCTCCGTGGCGGGAGGACCGCCGCGGGCTCCGTGGCGGGAGGACCGCCGCGGGCTCCCTGACCGCAGGACCACCCGCGGGCTCCGTGGCCTGAGGACCACCGCGGGTTCCGTGGCGGGGGCTACTGCGGGTCCGGGCCCGTGGCCACCGGGCGGGTGGGGTCGGCCGACCACTCCGACCACGAGCCCGCGTAGAGCGCGGCCGGGATGCCCGCGATCTCCAGGGCGAGGACCTCGTGCGCCCCAGAGACGCCCGAGCCGCAGTAGACCGCGACCGGCGTCCCCTCGGCCGCGCCGAGCGAGGTGAACCGGTCCCGCAGCGTGTCGGCGCCCAGGAAACGCCCCTCCGCGTCCACGTTCTCCGTCGTCGGGGCCGAGACCGCGCCCGGGATGTGCCCGCCGACCCGGTCGATCGGCTCCACGTCCCCGCGGTAGCGCTCGGCGGCCCGCGCGTCCAGGAGCAGCCCCGAGCGGGCGAACGCCGCCGCCCCGTCGGCGTCGAGCAGCCCGAGCGCGCCCGGCTGCGGCCGGAAGTCGCCCGGCTCCGGCGTGGGCACCTTCTCCGTGAGCTCCCCCGTCCAGGCCGCGAGACCGCCGTCCAGGACCCGGACGTCCTGGTGGCCGGCCCAGCGGAGCAGCCACCAGGCGCGGGCCGCGGCCCAGCCGATGCCGCCGTCGTAGACCACGACCGGGGTGGCCGCGGAGACGCCCGCCCGGCGCATCGCGGCCCCGAAGACCTCCGGGTCGGGCAGCGGGTGGCGTCCGCCGGCACCGGGCGGGCCCGCCAGTTCCGAGTCCAGGTCGACGTAGACCGCGCCGGGGAGGTGCCCGGCCTCGTACGCCGGACGTCCGGGCGGGCCGCCCAGCGTCCAGCGGACGTCCAGGAGAACCGGCGGCCGGGGCCCGGCCGACTCGCTCAGCAGTTCGCTTACGACGATGATGGGGTTCATGGGTGCCATCCTCGCGCAGCCGCACGGCCGCGGGGGACGAACCCGGCGTCCTCCCCGCGTCGGCTCAGCGGGTTCGCGCCACTCTTTGGTGCGACCAGGGCGCGCCACGGCCCCGTCGGTGACACCATCGGACGGGGACACGGGCACGACGATGGTCCGAGGAGAGAGTCACGATGACCGAGGCGACTCGGCGCACACCCGGCACACCGTGCTGGGTGAGCTTGATGGTGCACGGGCTTGACGCCACCCAGGAGTTCTACAACGCACTCTTCGACTGGGAGTTCGAACCCGGTCCTCAGCCTCTCGGCCCGTACGTGCGCGCGCTGCTCGACGGCAAGGAGGTGGCGGGCATCGGCCAGCTGCCGCCCGACCGGCATCTGCCGATCGCCTGGACCCCCTATCTGGCCACCTTCGACGCCGACGAGACCGCCGAGAGCATCCGCTGCTGCGGCGGCACCGTGGCCGTGGGCCCCCTGGACGCGGGCGAGGCCGGCCGGATGGCGGTCTGCTCCGACCCGGTGGGCGCGGTCTTCGGTGTCTGGCAGGCCGAGGCGCACCACGGCACGGCGACGGCGGGACCGCCCGGGACCCCCGTGTGGAACGAGCTCCTCACATACGAGACGTCCTCGGTCGGCAAGTTCTACCGGACGGTCTTCGGCTTCGACGTGGAGCCGGTCGTGTCCGCCGACCACGACTACGCCACGCTCCTGGTGGACGGGCTCCCGGTGGCCTCGCTGCACGGCGTCGGCAACGAGCTGCCCCGGGACCGGGGCCCCCACTGGATGACGTACTTCGAGGTCGCCGACACGGACGCCGCCGCCCGGCTCGTCCTGCGGCTCGGCGGCCATGTGCTGCGCCCGCCGCGCGATGCCACGGCGGGGCGGCTCGCCCTGGTGACGGACCCGGAGGGCGCGGTCTTCACCCTCGTCACGTCCCCCGCCGTGTGACCCGGGGAGGCCGCCGCCCGCACGCGTGACGCGGCGGCCTCGCGCCGGCCGACCCGGCCGGATCAGCCCCGGCCGGCCGGACCGGATCAGCCCCGTCGGGACCGTACGAGACTCCGGCGGAGCCGGGACTGCACGCCGCCCCTCCGCGCCTGCGTCTCCGTGCCGCCCGGCAGTCCGAGCAGGGTCAGCCGCTCGCCGTCGAAGTGGTGCGCGATCCCCGGGTCGGCGTGGTGCTCGGCCAGGAAGAGGGCGACCTCCTCGCGCATCCCCGGGTGGCTCTTGTGTCGCATGCAGTAGCCGACGGCGCGGACGAGCGGGGTGAGCGAGTCCGGCGCCGCTCCGGGGACCGAGGGCTCCTCGCCCTGCTCCAGGTCCGCGACCAGGTGGTCGACGACGGTGAGCGGGATCCGGTTGCTGTTCTCGAAGGGGGTGAGCCGTTCGAGGACCTCGGCCGTGCCCACGCGCGCGATGGGGACGCCGTAGTGGACGGCGGCGGTGAACATCGCGGTCGAGAAGCAGCCGACGACGAGCCGGGGCCTGCACCGCTCGTAGAAGGTCTCGGCGAGCAGCGGTCCGTCGAGGACGGTGAGCCGTACGCCGGACCGCTCCGCCTCCTCCTGGAGCGCCGTGGAGTAGCTCGCCGGCGCGGTCGGGTGCGGCTTGAAGACCACCGAGCGGTGTCCGGCGGCCGTGACGCCGCGGAGCATCCGCACGTGCAGCTCCTCCTCCTCCTCGGCGGTGAGGAGGCTGAGGGCGGCGAGGTACTGGCCGAGCATCAGGGCCGTGGGTTCGGAGGCGGCGGCCCGGACGATCTCGGGGTCGTCGGCCGCCTCCTCGGCGATCTCGGCGAGGACCGCGCGGAACGCGTCGTCGGGGACGAGCTCCGGCTCCACGCCGTACTCGCTCAGGAGGAGGGGGCGCAGGCCCGGCACCAGGTCGAGGTGGAGGACCCGCCGGACGCGGCAGGCGATGGACTGCGCGAGGTCGTTGCGGGTCGGGCCGTAGCTCATCAGGCCGTCCGCGTAGACGTGGAGGGCGCTCTCGGGGAAGCAGCCGGCCAGCGCCTTGGCGGGATTGACCTGGATGGACTCGACGATCAGCTCCACCGGGGCGGTGCCGAGCTGCCACGCGGTGCGCATCACGCGCTGCCAGAGCGGGGCGTCCTCGGGGCGGGGGGCCCAGGCGGCGGGATGGTACGGGTGGATCGCCTCGTTCCAGTCGAGGACGCCGTCGAAACGGGCGGCGATCCGCTCGTAGCCGGTCATCGCCTCCATGCGCGGCGCGGTCTCCGGGATCTCGGCGTTGCGCGAGATCAGCAGGAGCCTGCGGTGGTCCTCACGGGGGCCGAACTGGCCGGCGTCCAGCGAGGCCGCGAGGGTGGCGGCGCCGTACAGGGTGGACACCTGGAAGATCTGGACCGGGCGGCCGTCGGTGGCCGGGTCGTGCGCCGGTGCCTTGTCGGCGGCGGGGGCGGGGGCCATGGGTCAGGCGGTCCTTACGGTGTCGCGCAGGCTCCGGAGGAGGGTGCTGCGGGGGGTGTCCATGGTGGAGAGGGTCTCTTCGAGGACCTGCTGCGGCATCCGGTGAAGCGCGTCGCGCACATCGACGCGGAGCCGCTCGGCGACGGCGGGCTCGTACTTGTCGACCTTGCCCATGTGGAAGGCGATCATCGCGCAGTAGGTGCGGACCGCCTTCGGGAGGAAGCGGTCCGCCTCCGCGTCCCGGGAGACGTCGGCGAGCAGGGTGTCGTACGACGGAATGAAGTCGAGCTGCCGGTTGTCGGTGATCTGGGTGAGCGAGGTGGTGACGCCCCGGCGGTAGAAGACGCCGTGCAGGGAAAGCGCCGCGAAGGTGCGTGCCTTGAGGTGGAGGCGCCATACCCAGAGGCGGTCCTCGGCCGTTCTCAGGGACGTCTCGAAACGGGATTCGCCGTTCTGGAAGAGACGGGAGCTGTAAATGCCGAAGGGGACGAAGGGATAGTCCACCATCGTCACCATGCTGGCGGGCGAGATTCCGTCACGGGGGTCCATCACGGTGTCGCGGCGCTTGGCGGGGGCATAGCGGATGTTCCGCTTCCGGCCCTCCGAGAGAACGTGGTCGGTTCGGGCGAAATCGCAGTCCAGGCGCTCGATTCCGGTCACCATGGCCTTCAGGTGGCCGGGGGCGTACCAGTCGTCGCCGTCGAGGAAGGTGATGTGGTCCCCGCGCGCGGCATCGATTCCCGTGTTGCGCGCCTGGGCGACACCGCTGTTCGTCTCGTGCCGGATGACGGTGGCGTTCGGCAGTCGGTCGCGCCAGCGGTCGAGGATTTCCGGGGTGTCGTCCGTCGAGCAGTCGTCGATCAGCAGGAACTCGAATTCCGGATCCGCGTTGTTCGCGAGGCTGCGCAGGGTGTCGGGCGCATAGGCCCCGACATTGTGGAACGGTACGACGACGGACAGTTTCGGCACTCGGAATCCCCATACTGAATCGAACAATTAAAGGCCGCTACGGCGGGTACGGTAACGCTCCACTTTTCCGGGCGAACGATCCGCGTGTGCACTCCGGGTGAACTCTTGGCGTCTCCCGTGGAAAGTCCGTGCGGAAACCGCCTCACGCGACGGCCGGTCCATCGGCCGGCCGGTCCGCCCGCTGTTCCGCCCGCCGCCCGGCCCGTCGGTGCAGGGCTCCCGTCGCGATCAGGGCGAGGAGGGCGGTCAGGCCGACGGCGCCGCCGAGCTTGAGACCCGGCGGGCGGAAGGAGCAGGTGACCGTGTTCGCCCGGCCGTCCAGCGGGATCGCGACGAGGCCCTGGTACGCGCGCGCGGGGCGCGGCTCCGCGTCGCCGGCGGCGCAGCGCCAGCCGGAGATACGGGGCGCGGCGAGCACCGCGGTGCCGGTGCTGCCCGGGGGCAGTTCGGCCGTGACGGTGTGTCCGGTGGCGCGCACCTCGATGGCCCCGGTGGCGGTCAGCTCCCGCACGGCGGAGTCGAGCCGGTCCCGGACCAGGCAGCCGACCGGCTGACGGGGCAGCCGGACCTTGCGCTCGGGGCTCAGCTCGATCCGCACCTCGCCGGACCGGGGCACCGTGCCGAGGGCCCGCATGGGGCCCCGGACGGCGGGCGGCTTGCCCTCGAAGTCCACGCGCTGCTCCCCCGCGAGCGTCGCGCCACCGCGGTATTCGGGGGCCCAGAACCAGGCCTGGGAGCCCGCCGGGCAACGGGCGCTGACGGTCCGTCCGTCACGGGTGACGGCCGGCAGCTCGTACACGTCGGCGCCGAGGAGCCGTTCCTGCTCGGCGAAGGCGGAGTCCCCGGGGTGGGTGGCCGGACGCTTCGCCGGACGGACGGTGACCAGTGGCGGTACGGGCGTGGTGGCGACGGACACCGTGGCCCGGGGCGGCGCGTCCTGGCGGAGCGGTTCGGTCGGGACCGAGCGGACCCGGGTGCCGATGGAGAACAGGGCGTCGGTGACCGGGTTGTCGAGGGTGACCGGGTGGCGGCCCTTGGCGTAGTGGCCGAAGCCCAGGGAGGCGAGGGTGCGGGAGGTCACCTCGGCGGTGAGGCTGCTGTAGTAGTCGGCCCCCTGGCCGCCGACGATCAGGACGTCGTTGCCGCCGGGCACCTCTCCGGGTTCCGTCCGGTACTTCGGCCAGGCGTCCGCGCGGGCCACCTCGTCGGCCACGGCGGTGTGCCAGGGGCCGATCCGGGGGGCCCAGGAGACCTTGTCGCGCTGCTGCTCCTCGATCCGCTTCCCGGTGACGGCCGCCTCGCCGGCCTGCGCGACGACGAGGAGGACGACGGCGAGGACGGGCAGGAGGCGCGCGGCGCTCAGGGCGCGCGCGGGAGCGGCGGGTGCCGTGCGGGGTGCGGGCGGCGCGCCGGCCGTCCTCCCGCGGTGGTGCGGGAGGGCCACCAGGGCGGCGGCGAGCGCGAGGGCCGCGGCCACGCCGAAGGCCGGGTAGGTCCAGTGGTCGATGTCGATGCTGCCGTGGGCCGCCCAGGCCAGGAGTCCGAGCAGGGCGCCGCCCGCGAGGAGCGCGGTCGGGCGCGGCACGCCCCGGGCGGCCGAGAACCAGCCGGCGACGATCAGCAGCCCGCACAGGACGAAGGCCTGCCGGTACGGGACGCCGTTGGGCGAGGCGCCCGCGTGCCAGAGCAGATGGGTCGGCTCCCACTGGAGGGAGAGCGTGACGAGGACGACCGCGGCCGACCAGCCGGCCCGGACGCGCGGGGCGACGGCCCCGTTGAAGGGCAGGGTGAGGGCGAGCGCGAGCGCGGGCGTACCGATGAAGAGGGCGGGGCTCGCGAGGCTCGTGGTGGCCGGCAGGAACCTGGCGAGGACGTCCGCCCAGGCGGCGGGCGCGAAGGTGGACTCGGGGGTGGGGTCGGCGACCTTGGTGCCGAGGAAGATGACCACGACGAGCGGCGCGGCGAGGCCGATGCCGATGAGGACGCCGCGTGCGGCACGCAGCGCCCCGGCGAGGCGCTGCCGTACGCCGGCCGTCTCCTCGGCGGTGAGGAGCCGTACGGCCAGGACGACGGCGGCCCCGATGGTCGCCATGTACGCCGTGTAGAAGTTGGCGGTCCAGGCCAGGGCGACCACGACGGGGCCGAGGACGGGGCGGCGCCCGGTGCGGGCCCACTCCCCGACGAGGCAGAGCAGCGGGAAGGCGACGAGTCCGTCGAGCCACATCGGGACGGTGGCACCGAGGTTGAAGGTCCAGCCCGAGAGGGCGTACGCGCTGCCGAGCACGGCGGCGACCGGCCAGGGACCGGGGCGCATCCGCAGGAGCAGCAGCGCCATCGCCGCCCCGGCCGCGGTGATCTTGACGGCGGTGACGACGTACAGGGCGAGTTCGATGCGGTCCGCCGGGAAGAGCACGACGAGCAGGTCGAAGGGGCTGCTCAGATAGGTGCCGATGTCACCGAGGAAGCCGGTGCCGAAGCCGGAGTTCCAGTTGAGGAAGGCGTCTCCGTGGGTCTCGCCGAGGAGGAACTCGCGCCAGTACGCGTGGAACGGCAGGTACTGCTGGCCCAGGTCGACGATGTTCCTGGTCACCGGGCCGAAGGGGTGGCTGCGCGAGAGCCGGGTGGCGAGGGCGAACAGGACGGCGGTGAACAGGGCGGCCGAGAGCGGGCCGGCGACGGCCGGTGAGCGCAGCCGGCGCCGCGGGGAGCCCGTCGCGCGCGTCGGGCCGCGCTTCCCCTCCTCGCCGTCGACCTCGTCGAGCACGGTCTCGGCGGCGGGGGGCACACATCCTCCAGGGGGCGTACGGAACAGGAGCGCCCGGGTGATCCGTCACGGGCCGACCGCCATTACCGCCGAGTCGGGCGACCCGTGACCGATCATCAGGCGGTGTTTCGGCACACCTCGGGTGAACTCCCGGTGTCGGGTGTCGGGTGCCGGGCGGGGGCCCGGCGGGGGTGGGACGGAGGCCGGCCGGGGTGCCGCCGGGCGGGCGGCACCCCTCGCCGACCGGGAGAACCCGTTACGCGACGAGCTCGTCGACCGTGCGGGCCACGGTGCCGAAGAGGTCGGTGACCGTCGTCAGGCTCGCGGCCTGGAGCGCCTCCGCCGTCGTGACGGTGCCGTCGGGGGCCTCCAGGGAACGGGTCGCGGTGGCCTCGGCGACGACGGTCGGGCGGTAGCCGAGGTTGAAGGCGCCCTGCGCGGTGAAGAGGACGCACATGTGCGTCATGAATCCGGCGATGACGAGGTCTCCGGTGACGCCGAGGTCCTTCAGGGTCGCTTCGAGGTCGGTGGCGTGGAAGGCGTTGGGGAACTGCTTGACGACGACCTTCTCGCCCTCGACCGGGGCGACCTCGTCGCTGATCGCGCCGATCTCGGCCCGGATGTCGTAAGGAGTGCCCTCGCCGCCGTCGTTGACGACGTGCACGACGGGCGCACCCGCGGCGCGGGCGGCGGCGAGCAGACGGGCGCCGGCGGTCACGGCCTTCTCGGCCTCGTCGAGTCGCATGACGCCGGTGCGGTAGGTGTTCTGGAAGTCGATCATGATCAGCGCCGACTCGCTCAGGCGGGGCAGGTCCTGGGGAAGGCCGATCACATCACGGAGGGTGGTGGAGGCGGTCATGGTGGTTCCTTTCGTAGCGGTGCGGAGGGTGAGATCGGGGTTCAGGAGAGGTTCTTCGGGGCGCCGTCCGGCGCGAGGTCGACGAGCGGGCCCTCGATCCCCCGGCCCTCGAACGCCTGCACGAGGGACCGCGTGTCCTCGGAGTGGATGTTCCAGCTGTCGGTGCCTCCTCGCCGCCGCGGGCGGCGAGGACGGTCACGCCCAAGTGGCCGCCACGGCCCCCGCTGCGGCGTGACGGAACGTCGAACGGTTCATGGGGGAACACCAGCTCTCTCGTCGCGAACGGTCGGACGGCCCGGGGGGCGGCGCCCGACCCCCCAGATGTTTTCAACGCTAACACAACCTGTAAGCATCGATCACGAAGGACTGTCAGCGCTGTTATCGTGGGAGGCATGTCGACCGCACGCGCGCGCATCCTGGAAGCCACCGAGGAACTCCTCGCCACCAAGGACGCCCTTGCGATCTCGACCCGCGCCATCTGCGACCGGGCGAAGGTCGGGATGCCCGAGATCTACCGGCAGTTCGGCGACAAGCAGGGCCTGCTCACGGCGGTCGCCGACATCGGCTTCGAGCGCTTCCTCGCCGAGAAGCGCAAGAACCCGCTCACCGACGATCCGGTGGCGGATCTGCGGACGGCCTGGGACAGCCACGTCTCCTTCGCGCTCCGCAACCCGCACCTCTACCGGCTGATGTTCACGCCGACCGGCGACGCCAAGCCGGGGGCCATCAAGGAGGCGCAGGCGATCCTCCTGAAGGCGGTGGAGCGCTGCCGTGACGCCGGGCGGCTCCGGACCACCCCGGAGCTCGCGGGGCGCTCGATCCTCTCCGCCAACGTGGGCGTGTGCATGATGGCGCTGTCGTTCCCCGACCTGTTCGGGGACGCCGACACCTCCCCGGCGGTACGGGACGCGGTGATCGGGAAGGTCACCGGCGACGAGCGCGAGGACAGCCGGATCGGTACGGCGACCGTCCTCGCCCAGGCCTTGATCGGCACCCTCACGGGAACGGCCACCCCGAGCGGCGCCGCCCTCGACCGGCTGGCCGGCGCACCGCTTCCGCCGGCGCCGCCCTCGGGGACGTAGGCGGCGATCCCGCAGGTCCCGCCCTCGGCGACGTAACCGCCGGTCAACTGCCGCCGCAAAGTTCCGGCCATGGCTCTCCACCGGCCTACGCTCGCAACTCCCATACCAGGAGGAGGAGTACGCCATGGAGAACCCGACTCGTAAGGTGGCCGCGGCCGGTGCCGCCGCACTGCTGGCCGCGGGACTCGTCGTCGCCGGTGCCGGTGCGGCGAGCGCGTCGGAGACCGCCCCGGCCGAACGCATCACCTCGGCGGCCCAGCTCAAGGACAGCATCCGGCTCGCCGTCGCCCAGGAGGAGCTGGCCGGGGAGCAGGGGCTGAGCCAGAGCGTCGGCGGCCGGGTGACGCAGGTCGCCGGCACCCAGTCCGGCACCTGCTGAGGCCGAGGTGACCACCGTGGGCGAGGACGGCTCCTCGCAGACCTGGTGCCCCAGCGGAGAGGCGCACGCGCCGGAGTCCGTCGTCCTGGGCGTACGGTCCGGGCAGGACGGGCGTGGTGTACCTGGCCGATCCCGTACCGGCGGCCGAGGTGCTCGGCGAGGTGCCGGAGGGCGTCGAGCCGCGACGCGTCCTGCGGTTCGCGTCGCACTGTGTCAGCGACTGCGTCAACCGCAGGGGCGGCGACTGCACGCTCGTCGAGCGGGTGCTGTCCCGGCCCGCCGCGCAGGAGGACGGTCCCGTCCCGCGGTGTCACCTCAGGGCGCGGTGCCAGTGGTGGAAGCAGACCGGGGTCGCCGCGTGCGCGCGGTGCCCCGCGGTCTCGACCCGCCATCACGCCGGCGACGAGCTGGCCGACCTGGTGGCCGATCCGGCCACCACGCAGGAGCAGCTCGACGAGTGGATCGCGCTGGCCGGCTGATCTCCGGTCGTCCGGTCATCGGCTGTCGAGGGAAACGCGGAAGGTCCCCGGACGATCTGTCCGGGGACCTTCCGCGTGCGCCCGAGGCGCTCACGCGCGGCTCGGCGGGTCTCCCCTGATGTCGCGCTCCGACAGGCGGTTCACCCGGGGCGACGGCGTGGTCAGTTCGCCGTGGACGGCCACCGCCGCCGCGTAGCCGCGGTCGACGGGGATGTCGAGCAGGGTCCAGCCCGCGGGCGGCTGCGTTCCGTCGGGGCTGCCCGAGCCCACGTAGTCGGCCGCCGGGTCGCGGCCGAGACCGGTGCCGAGCCCTTTGAGGTAGGCCTCCTTGCGGGTCCACAGCCGGGCCAGCGCCCGGGGGCGGCGCGGGGGTGGCAGCGCCTCGATCTCGCGTTGTTCGGCGGGGTGCAGCATGGCGGCGAGTTCGGCGGCGCCGCCCGGGTCGGCGACCAGGTCGACGTCCACGCCGATGGGCGCCACCGCCGTCCCGACGAGGACGAGGTCCCCTCGGTGGGAGAGCGAGAAGTGCAGTCCGCGCGAGGCGCCCAGGACGGTCGGCCGTCCGTGCGGACCGCCGCAGCAGGGGCAGGTCTCCCGGCCGTAGCGAATGTCCTGCGGAAGCGTGTCGAGGTACGTGCCGAGCAGCCGGCGCAGTGCCAGATGGGCGGCGGTGAAGCGGACCCGGTCCTCCGCGTGCGCCAGACCGGCGGCGCGCTGCCGCTCGGTGGCGTCCAGGACACCGGCGTCGAGGCCGGTGCCCCGGGCGTCGGAGACCCTGAGCAGCCACAGGTCGAGGGAGCCTGGCCGTGGCAGGGCACGCGGCGGTGGCAGGGGGGCGAGCAGCAGGGTGCCGCTCGCGGAACTCCAGGGACCGCTTCTGGGATCACTCACGGGACCCCTCCTGTTCGATGACGGATGCGCGGACGCGGGTGGCCGTCGGGACGGATCAGCCTTGTTCGGGAACGGCGTACCGGAGGGCCCGCCGGTCGGCCGGACCGGGGGAATCCGCCGGCTCGGGCGCATCTCCCGGCTCGGTGGAATCGGCGGGCGGTCGGGTGCGTGGGGGGACGGGAGGTGGGGCGGGTGGTTGCGCCGGCGGTTCGGTGGGCAGGTCCCTGCGGGCCCGCAGGGGGCCGGCGAGCAGCAGTGCGGAGCTGACCGCGAGGCCGGCGGTGAGCAGCCACAGCGCGGGCCGCAGCCCGAGCACCCCGCCGAGCACACCGCCGAGCAGCGAACCGATGGGAATCGCGCCGAAGTTGGCGACGGAGACGCTGGCGGTGATCCGGCCGAGCAGCTGCGGCGGGCAGTACTGCTGGCGGAACGCGCCCTGGATGACGTTGGCGGACACCACGCCCAGGGCGAGCACGGCGCCGCCGACGGGCAACAGCACGACCCGCCAGCCCGGTTCGGCCAGCGGGATGAGCAGCCCGAACGGGGCCGTGGCGAACTTGCAGAGCAGCATGCCGCGGGCGGTGCCGAAGCGGCGTGCCATGGGGGTGGCGACGACGGCGCCGAGCAGTCCGCCGACGCTGCTGCCGGCCAGCAGCCAGCCCACCGCGGCCTCGCCGACGTGGAGTTCCCGCACGAGGAACACGGTGATGATGGCCTGGTAGCCGGTGAGCAGCAGGTTGGTGACGGTGCCGTACGTGGTCAGGACGCGCAGGTACGGGTCGCGCACGGTGTGCCGCAGGCCCTCCGCGACGTCCTTGCGCAGGGCCTGGGGCCGTTCGGGTCGCTCCGGCACCGGTTCCTTCCCGCGGATGCCGAGCAGGCACAGGGTGGAGACGAGGAAGGTCGCGGCGTCGGCGAGGAGGCCGTTGACGGCTCCGAACGCGCCGGCCAGGACACCGCCGCCGCCGAGCCCGGCGAGCTGCGCGGCCGATTCGCTGCCCTGGAGCTTGGCGTTGGCCTCGGTGAGGTGCTCGCGGGGGACGACGAACGGCACGTACACCCGGTAGGCGATGGAGAAGAAGACGTTCGCGACCCCGGTGAGCAGGGAGACCACGAGCAGCTGCGTCATGGTCAGCACATCGAGCCAGGCGGCGGCCGGCACGCTGAGCAGGAGCACCAGGGAGCCCACGTTGCAGGCCACCATCAGCGGGCGGCGCGGCAGCCGGTCCACCCAGGCGCCCGCGGGGAGCCCGAGCAGGAGCCAGGGCACCCAGGCGGCCGCGGCCAGGGCGCTCACCCAGAAGGTGCTCGCTTCGAGGGTGACCACGGCCACCAGCGGCATGGCGACACCGGTGATGTTGCTGCCGAAGCGGCTGGTGGTCTCCCCCGCCCACAGGAGCCGGAAGTCGCGCTGCCGCAGCAGCCCGTCCCGGCGCCGCGCGTTCATCGGGCGGCCACCACCTTCGCGGCGGCCTCGGGCGGCACGTCGTCCGACGCGGCGCGGACCACCTTGGCGGCCTCGGCCGACAGGCGCTCGGCGGCGCCGGACCAGCGGGCGCGTCGGGCCGCCGACTCGGCGGTGAGGGCGGCGAGTTCGCTCCGTGCCCGGGCCAGGGCCTCGGCCGGCGCGGTGCCGCCGGGGCCACCACCGTGGGCGCAGGCGGCGGCCACGGTCTCCGGGTCGAGCCAGTCGGCCGGGTATCCGGCGGCGGCCGCGGCCACGTCGGGCTGGGCGCGCGCCGCGTCGGACAGCGGCGTACCGCTGTCGAGGGCGCCGAGGACGGTCTCGCCGACCAGGTGGTGGGCGGTGCGGAAGGGGATGCCGTCGACGACGAGGCGTTCGGCGAGGTAGGTCGCCGAGGTGAAGCCCTCCCGGGCGCGGTCGCGCATCCGGTCGCGGTCGGGTTCCGCCCCGTCGACGACGAGCCGGAGCAGCGTCACCGCCTGGGTGGTGTCGGCGAGACCGGGCCACAGATGGCGGGCGGCCTCGGTGCCGACGGCGATGGCGTTGGTGTAGCCGGCGGTGGACATGGCCGCCGCGGCGCCGGTGAACCCGGCGAGGGCGGCCGTCGAGCGGCCCTGGATGTGTTCGAGCAGGAAGGGGTTGCGCTTCTGCGGCATCATCGAGCTGGAGCCGACCAGGTCGTCGTCCATCCGGAGCAGCCCGAACTCCTCGGTCGTCCACCAGGTCAGGTCCCGGGCCACCCGGGCCATGAGGACGCCCAGGACGGCGGCGGCGGAGAGCATGCGCAGCACGAAGTCGCGGGAGGCGACCGCGTCGACCGAGTTGGGCACGGCGGCGGTGAAGCCGAGGAGGTCCGCGGTACGGGCCGGGTCCACCGCCACGGAGGTGCCGCCGACGGCTCCCGCGCCGAGCGGGTTGACGTCGATCTCCCGGCCGGCGTCGAGCAGCCCGGCGAGCGAGCGCAGCACGCCGCCCGCGACCCCGGTCAGATAGTGGCCGTAGCTGATGGGCACGGCGGGCTGGCCGTGGGTGTACGCGGGCATGGTGACGTCCCGGTACTCCTCCCCCTTGTCGAGCAGGACCCGCGCCAGCTCGGCCACTTCGTCCAGAAGCTGCCCGTAGGGGCCGCGCACCTTGAGCCGTACGGTGGTGGCGTTGAGGTCGTTGCGGGAGCGCCCGGTGTGCAGCACCCCACCGGTCTCCTGGCCGAGCCGGTCGACGAGCCAGCCCTCGTACGCCAGGTACAGGCCGCGCGGCATGGGGCGGGCCCGTACGGGGCCGAAGTCCTCGGAGCGCAGGGCGTCGACGGTGTCGAGGAGGGCCGCGGCGCGGCTCGCGTCGACGATGCCGCGCTCGGCGAGCATCACCAGATGGGCCCGGTCGACCTCGCTGATCAGCCGCAGTTCGTCGCCCACCGGGTCGCCGTCGTCGGTGCGGTACTGGTCGTAGACGATGCGGTGGGCGCGCGGGTCGAGCCCGGTGCGGAGCCGCCCGGTGTGGACGCCCGCCTCCTGCGTGCCGCTCGTACCGGTGACGCTGCCGCTCATGCCGGCACCGCCTCCCTCACGGACACGCTCGGCGTCACCGGAGTCGACGGCGTCACCGGAGTCGGCGATGTCACCGTGGTCGGCGCCGTCTGCGCCGTCACCGGCGTCAGCGCTGTGGCGAGTCCCCGCGTGAGCGCGGTCTCGGCGGCCTCGGCCGACTCCTCCGGAGCCGTACCGGCCGCGATCACATGGCCCACCCGTCCCCGGAAGTCCTCGGCCGGCACGACCGTGGTCCCGGCCGGGCGGTAGAGGGCGGTGTCGACGACACCGGGCACGGCGCGGGCCGCCGACTCCGCGGCGGCGACGTCCGCGAGGACACTGTCGGTGCCGGCCGTCAGGAAGCGGATCGAGGCCGCGCCCGCGGCGGCCGGCGTACCGGCGAGGTCGACGCGCTCGCCGAGCGCGGCCCGCACCTGGGCGCCGACCAGGTCGACGCCGCGTGCCCGGCGCACGAGCTCCGGGATCATGCCGCCGGCCAGCCGCGGGTTGACCTCGATGACGCGGGCGACGTCGCCGTCGAGCCGGAGCTCGACATGGGCCGCGCCCCAGCCCAGGCCGAGGGCCCGGACGGCGCGCACGGCCGTGTCGACGAGCGCGGCGGACTGTGCGGCGGGCAGGACGGCGGGCACGTCGTGCCCCGTCTCGACGAACACCGGGGGCGCGCCGACGTGTTTGGCGACCGTGACGACGGCCTCCTCGCCGAAGACCTCCACCGAGAACTCGCGCCCGGTCAGGTACTGCTCGACGAGGACCACTCCCGGGGTGCGCAGACCGCGTTCGTTGACGGTGGCGGCCAGCAGGCCCTTCGCGTGGCCCGCCACCTCGTCCCGGTCGCGGCACAGGCGTACGCCCAGGCTCCCCGATCCCTGCACCGGCTTGACGACGACCGGGCCGCCGAGCCACTGTGCGGCGGCGATCGCCTCGGCGACGTCGCCGGCCACCGAGAAGCGCGGCACGGGCACCCCGGCCTCGGCCAGGGTGCGGCGCTGCGCGGCCTTGTCGCGGCAGGCGCGGACGGCGTCGGCGGACGGGCCGGGAAGCCCGAGGCGCGCGGCGATTCCGGCGGCCGTGGCGACGTAGTACTCGGAGCTGGAGAGGACCCCGGCGACCGGCGCGGCGGCGGCGAGGCCGGTCACGGCGAACCACAGGGCGTCGTCGTCCGCGGTGTCCACGACGACGGTGCGCAGCCCGTCCTCGGCGGCGTAGGGGTAGCGGGCGGGATCGGCGCTCAGGAGGACGGGTACGACTCCGAGGTCGCGGGCCCGGGCGGCGAACTGGCGCCCCGTGCCGGTGGTGTTGGACTCGACGAGGAGCAGCAGCGGGGTGGTCACGACCGGACCTCCGGCGTCGCCGGGTCACCGAGGCCGGGGACGTCCCGGGCGATCACGTCACCGAGGTCGTGGACCTCCGGCGTCATCACGTCGTCGAAGCCGCGGCGGGCCCACACCAGCCGGGTCCACGAGGACGGGGCGTCCAGCGGGTGGTCGACGGTGACCGGGCCGCCGGGGGCCGGCGCCGGCTCGATGCCCTGCTCGCGCAGCCAGTCGGCGTGGTAGACGGTGGACTGGTAGCGGTAGCCCTCGTCGGGCAGCACCATGACGACCTTGCTGTCAGGGTTGCGCGCGGCCCACCAGGAGGCGACCTGGAAGGAGGCGCCGCTGGTGGGTCCCATGAACAGCCCGTGGTTGCGGAAGAGTTCGTGGGTCGCGTGGAAGGCCTCGGGGGCGGTGACCCAGTGCACCTCGTCGTAGGCGCTGTGGCGCACGTTTCCCGGGTGGATGCTGCTGCCGAGTCCGCGCAGGGTGCGCGGTCCGTCGGGCGAGCCGAAGATGATCGAGCCGTGGGTGTCCACCCCGACGAGGTGCAGCGCCGGGTCGGCGGGGCGCAGGGCGGCGGCGAGGCCGCCGGTGGAGCCGCCGGAGCCGACCGGGCCCACCAGGCAGTCCACGGAGCCGACGGTCTCCCCGATGAGGTCGGCGACCACGGCGTACGCGCCGGGGTTGTCGGGGTTGTCGTACTGGCCGGGCACGAAGCTGTCGGGGTGGAGCCGGCGCAGTTCCTCGAGGCGGGCGAGGCGGGCGCCCTGGATGCCGCCGCTCTGCCCGGCGTACTCGACGATCTCGACGGTGGCGCCCAGCATCTCCAGCCGGTTGCGCAGGTCGCGGTCGATGGCGGAGTCGCCGACGATGGTCAGGTCGTAGCCGCGCAGCCGGCACACCATCGCCAGGCCGAGGGCGAAGGTGCCGGAGGAGGTCTCGATGACCCTGCTGCCGGGCCGCAGCAGTCCGGCGGCCTCGGCCCGGTCGATGATGAAGCGCGCCGGCAGCAGCTTCATCAGGCTGAACGCCGCAGCGTAGAGGTTGTCGGTCACCTGGATGATGCGGGGCAGTTCGGTGGCGTCCACCACCGAGTCGTGCAGCCTGCCGACGCCCGCGATCGTGGTCGTAGTCATGTCAGTCACCCGTCGTGAAGATCCACTGCTCGTGGATGCCGATGTTGTGCAGCAGTCGCTGGGCGTGCTCGGTGCGGGCCTCGACCTCGGGGTCGTCGCGGTCGTAGAGGAGCCCGGCGATGTCCCCGCTGTGCGCGGCCTGGATGCCGAGGGCGCCGGTCTCGCGCACGATGGAGCGCAGGCCGTCGAGGCGGGGGATGGGCAGGTGCCGCTGGTTGATGTCGGTGCTGGCGGTGGCGACGGCGCCGACGAGGGCGACGTCCTTGGTGTGGATGGCCTCGCGCAGCATCACCTGGAGTTCGGCGAAGAGTTCGAGTTCGGCGCCGCCGTACTCGGCGGGCGGGAAGGCCAGTGTGTCGACCCCCTTGCCCTCGTTCTCGGGCCGCGAGCCGAAGCCGAGGACCCGCACGGCCGGCATGCGGTACCCGAAGTCCTCGATGACCTTGCCCTCGCGCTGCGCGAACAGCACCGAACTCTCGTTGAACATGAGGGAGTCGGACGCCGTCTCGGCCCGCACCGCGATCCTGGCGATCTCCTCGGGGGGCAGCGGGGACACCAGGGCGTCCTGGACGGCCCAGACCGCGGCCAGGACGTCGCTCGTGGAGGAGCCGAAGCCGCGGCAGAGCGGCACGTCGCCGGTGAGTTCGAGATGCCCGCCGACCGGTCCCTCCCCGGGCGGGAGGCAGGCCTCGGCGGTGAGCTGGGCGGCCCGCCGCGCCTTGGTCTTCCACGTCGGGTAGACGGTCAGCTCCTCGCCCCGCGCGGGGATGAACGAGGCCCGGGTGGTGTAAACGGTGCACGGCAGGGTGACCAGTCCCCGGGTGAGCTGGCCCTGGTGCGGAAAGACGCCCTGGAGAATTTCGCCGTGATGTATGGGGGCCGAGGCGACGCCGACCCGCCAACCGGAATGATCCACCATGTCCTTGACTTCCTCTGGGGGCCGGACCGCACCACTCACAGGGCCTGGCCGATCGTGCGGACACCCACACGCTAGGCACCGCGAAGGCCGGGATCCGGCTGGTCGGGCGGCAGTATGCGGGCAGTTAGGCGCGCGGCCGACGGGCGGGGGACACGCGGGGCCGGTACACCGGGGCACGGGGGGGAGGACGCGCCGGGGCACGGAGGGCGGGCGCGGGCAAGCCGTGGCCCGTCAGAAGCCGGACGCGCCGGGGCCCGTAAGGCGGTGGTGCTGCCGTACGGGCCCCTGGCCGTCCAGGTGTTCAGATACGGGCGGTACGGGCGGGCCTCAGTCGCCGGGCCAGGACCCGGCCGATCTCCCGCAGCGGCTCCGCCTCGGTCATCCGGGCGTGCTCGCAGTCGACGGCGAACTCCTCGACCCGTCCGGTGACGTACGGCGCCCAGGCCTCGGCCCCCGACGAGGCGGCCGGAGTGCCGGTGGCGTCGAAGAACACCGCGTCGCCGCAGAACCGGACGTCCGGCACGTACCGGTACCGCATCCGCAGGTTGTCGAGGGTGGCCGCCACGACGGCCGCCGCCTGCGCGTGTTCGAGGGCGCCGAGCACCGGGTCCGACCGGCGCAGCGCGGCGGCGAGTTCGCCGATGTCCGGTGTCGTGTCCGCGCAGCGCACCTCCACGTCCTCGCCGGCGGAGCCGAGCAGGGCGGTCAGCACGTGTCGGCCGTCGATCTCCGGCGCGCGGAACCCGTCGGGCAGCGGATACGAGTCGAGCAGGGCCAGCAGGGCCACGTCCTCCCCCGCCGCCTCAAGCCTGGCCGCCACGGCGTGCGCGACCAGACCGCCGAACGACCAGCCGAGCAGGTGGTACGGGCCGTGCGGCTGGATCCTGCGGATCTCGGCGAGGTAGTCGTCGGCCATCTCCTCGATGGAGGACGGCGCGTCGTGCGGGCCGCCGAGCCTGCGGGCCTGGAGCGCGACGACCGGCCGGTCCTGGTCGAGGTGGGGCAGCAGACCGGCGTACCCCCAGCTCACGCCTGACACGGCGTGGACGCAGAACAGGGGCGGTTCACCGGAGTTCGTCTCCGCGACGGCCCGGATGGGCAGCACGGTGCCGAGGGGGTCGTCGCCGCTGCCCGCCGCGATCTGCTCGGCGAGCAGGGCCGGCGTGGGGCTCCGGAACAGGTCGCTGATGGTGATGCGGGTGTCCCAGACGGCGCGGATGCGGCTGATGAGGCGGGTGGCGCGGAGGGAGTGTCCGCCGCGGTGGAAGAAGTTGTCGTCGATGGAGACGGATTCGAGTCCGAGGTTGTCGGCGAAGAGTCCGCAGAGGATCTCCTCGGCCGGGTTACGGGGTGCTCGGCCCCCTTCCGAGGCGGTGGTGTCGTCGGGGGCGGGGAGGGCGCGGCGGTCGAGCTTGCCGTTGACGGTACGAGGCAGGGCGTCCAGGACCACGAAGGCCGAGGGCACGAGGTGTTCGGGCAGGCGGGCGGCGACGTGCCGGCGCAGCTCCTCAGGCGCCACCTCACCGACCACGTACGCGACCAGACGCTTGTCGCCGGGCCGGTCCTCCCGTACCACCGCGGCGGCCTGAACCACCGAATCGTGTGCCATCAACGCGGCCTCGATCTCACCGGGTTCGATGCGGAAGCCACGGAGCTTGATCTGCTCGTCACCACGACCCAGGTACTCCAGGGCGCCCTGCTCGTTCCACCGGGCCAGGTCACCCGTGCGGTACATCCGCGCGCCGGCCGGGCCGTAGGGGTTCGCGACGAAACGGTCCGCCGTGAGAGCCGACTGGCCGATGTAGCCGTGGGCGAGACCGTGCCCGGCGACGTACAACTCCCCCGGCACACCCGGAGCCACCAGCTCCAGGTTCGCGTCCAGGACGTAGGCGTGCTTGCCGGCCAGCGGGCCGCCCACCGGAATGCTCGCCGCACCCGCGGCCACCCCCGGCTCGATCACGAACACCGTCGTGAACCCCATGCTCTCCGCCGGACCGTAACCGTTCAGGAGATGCAGCTGCGGGTGGTCGGACAGAGCCCGGGCCGTGTGGGTCGGGGACGCCGCTTCTCCGGCGGTCATGGCCTCCTTGACGTGGGCGAAGGTCTGGGGGTGTTCGTCGAGCATGTGGTTGAAGAGGCTCGCGGACATCTGGAGCGAGGTGACCCCGTGCTGCTCCACCAGCTCCGCGATCAGATGGGGATCGGTGTGCTGCCCGGGCTGGAGGACACACACCCCGCCGTGCAGCAGCGGGCCGAAGACCTCCAGGGCGAAGGCGTCCCACGACACGGGCGAGCACTGCAGGAACGTCTGCTCCGGGCCGAAGGCCAGATAGTCCGGGCCGACGAAGGTCGCGGCCAGCGCACGGTGCGAGGCCATCACGCCCTTCGGCAGACCCGTCGAACCCGACGTGAACATCACGCACGCGACGGATTCGGGCGATCCGCCCGTCTCCACGGAGGCCCCGGAGAGCCCACTGACCTCGGCGATCTCAGCAGTCAGGTCGACCACCACCGCCTCCGTGGCGAGCTGCGGCAGATGCGACTGGGTGAGGAGGGCGGCCGGCGCCACCTGCTCAAGGACACCGTTCAGCCGCTCCACGGGGAACAGCGGATCGAGCATCGTGTACCCGGCACCCGCCTTCAGTACGGCCAGCAGCGCGGCCACCATCTGCGGCGAACGCTCCACATGCACACCCACCAGGTCACCCGGGCGCACACCCCGGCCCGTCAGATGACGAGCCAGCCGGTTCGACCAGACGTCCAACTCCCCGTACGAGACGACCTGGTCCTCGAAGACCAGCGCCGTCGCCTCCGGCGACCGCGCCGCCTGCCCCGTGAACAGACCGTCCAGACCCAGTTCCGGGCCGTCGGTCCGTGCGCCGGCCCACGCGGCGAGCTGTGCCTTCTCGTCCTCCTGGAGGAGGGCCATCGCGCCGACGCGGGCGTCGGGCTCGGTCGCGGCGGACTCCAGGAGCAGCAGCATGCGGTCGAGCAGACGTGTGATCGTTTCGGGGCCGTAGAGGTCGGTGGCGTACTCGACGGTGATGTCGAGCCCGTCCGGGCTCCCGTCCGCCGCACGCCGCTCACCGAACGCGAAGGTCAGATCGAACTTGGCGATCCGCAGCTCAGGAGCCACGAACTCCGCCCGCAGACCCCCGAGCCCAGGTGCGCCCACCGCCGTGTCACCCACGGTGAGCATCACCTGGAACAACGGATGCCGAGACGCCGAGCGCTCCGGATTGAGCACCTCGACGAGCCGGTCGAACGGAAGGTCCTGATGAGCCCACGCGGAAAGATCCGTTTCCCGCACCCGGCCCAACACCTCACGGAAGGTGGGATCACCACCCACATCCGTACGCAGAACCAACGTATTGACGAAGAAGCCCACGAGATCGTCGAGAGCCTGATCCGTCCGCCCCGCGACCGGCGAACCGATCGGGACGTCACTGCCGGCACCACACCGTGACAGGAGGGTGGCGACAGCGGCCTGAGCGACCATGAACAGGGTGGTTCCGGTCTCGCGCGCCAGCCCGGTCAGGGCAGCGTGCGTGTGCGCGGGGGCGGTCACCTTGTGGGTGGCCCCGCGATAGGAGGCGACGGCCGGCCGCGGCCGGTCCGCGGGCAGTGTCGCCTCCTCGGGCAGTTCGGCCAACTGCTGTCGCCAGAAGGCGACTTGGCGCTCCTCATCGATGGCGAGGAGACTCCGCTGCCACAGGGTGTAGTCGGCGTACTGGACCGGGAGCGGCGCCCAGTCGGGCGCGGCGCCCGCGCCGCGGGCCGTGTACGCCGTGGCGAGGTCCCGCAGGAGCGGGCCGTTCGACCAGCCGTCGGAGGCGATGTGGTGCATCACCACCAGAAGCACGTGCTTCCCGGGGGACAGCTCCAGCAGATCCGCGCGGATGGGCAGATCGGTGGAGAGGTCGAACGTGGCGCCGGACAGTCCGGCCAGCACCTGGGGCAGCGCCTCCTCCGTCACCGGGGTCACCGGGAGCGCGAGGTCGGTCGCCGCGAGAGAGCGGATCGCCTGGTGCGGCGAGCCACCCTCGGAAGGAAAGGAGGTCCGAAGGGATTCGTGGCGTGCGACGACATCGACGAGGGCGAGACGCAGGGCCTCCACGTCGATGGCGCCGGTGAGCCGTACGGCCAGCGGGATGTTGTACGTGGGCGAGGGCCCTTCCAACTGGTCGAGGAACCAGAGGCGTTGCTGGGCGGAGGACAGCGGGAGCCGCTCGGGCCGCTCCCCCGCCACCAGCGCGGGGCGCTCTTCCTCGCCGCCGCCGCTCACCGCGATCAGCTCGGCGAGCCGCGCCACGGTCGGGTGCTGGAAGATCTCCCGCACCCCGAGCCGCACGCCGAAGGCGTCGCGGATCCTGGAGGTGAGTTTGGTGGCGCGGAGGGAGTGTCCGCCGCGGTGGAAGAAGTTGTCGTCGATGGAGACGGATTCGAGTCCGAGGTTGTCGGCGAAGAGTCCGCAGAGGATCTCCTCGGCCGGGTTACGAGGTGCTCGGCCCCCTTCCGAGGCGGTGGTGTCGTCGGGGGCGGGGAGGGCGCGGCGGTCGAGCTTGCCGTTGACGGTACGAGGCAGGGCGTCCAGGACCACGAAGGCCGAGGGCACGAGGTGTTCGGGCAGGCGGGCGGCGACGTGCCGGCGCAGCTCCTCAGGCGCCACCTCACCGACCACGTACGCGACCAGACGCTTGTCGCCGGGCCGGTCCTCCCGTACCACCGCGGCGGCCTGAACCACCGAATCGTGTGCCATCAACGCGGCCTCGATCTCACCGGGTTCGATGCGGAAGCCACGGAGCTTGATCTGCTCGTCACCACGACCCAGGTACTCCAGGGCGCCCTGCTCGTTCCACCGGGCCAGGTCACCCGTGCGGTACATCCGCGCGCCGGCCGGGCCGTAGGGGTTGGCGACGAAACGGTCCGCCGTGAGAGCCGACTGGCCGATGTAGCCGTGGGCGAGACCGTGCCCGGCGACGTACAACTCCCCCGGCACACCCGGAGCCACCAGCTCCAGGTTCGCGTCCAGGACGTAGGCGTGCTTGCCGGCCAGCGGGCCGCCCACCGGAATGCTCGCCGCACCCGCGGCCACCCCCGGCTCGATCACGAACACCGTCGTGAACCCCATGCTCTCCGCCGGACCGTAACCGTTCAGGAGATGCAGCTGCGGGTGGTCGGTGAGGGCGCGGGTGACGTGCGCGGGTGAGGCGGCCTCGCCCGCCGTCATGGCCTCGCGGATCCCCCTGAAGACCGCCGGATACTCGTCGAGCATGTGGTTGAAGAGGCTCGCGGACATCTGAAGCGTGGTGACCTGGTGCTGTTCCACCAGCTCCGCGATCAGGTACGGGTCCGTGTGCTGCCCGGGCTGGAGGACACACACCCCGCCGTGCAGCAGCGGGCCGAAGACCTCCAGGGCGAAGGCGTCCCACGACACGGGCGAGCACTGCAGGAACGTCTGCTCCGGGCCGAAGGCCAGATAGTCCGGGCCGACGAAGGTCGCGGCCAGCGCACGGTGCGAGGCCATCACGCCCTTCGGCAGACCCGTCGAACCCGACGTGAACATCACGCACGCCACCGACTCCGGCGACCCGCCCGTCTCCACCGCCGCGCCCGACTGCCCGCTCACCTCGGCGATCTCGGCCGTCAGATCGACCACCACCGCGCTCGTCGACAGCGTCGACAGATGCGACTGGGTGAGGAGGGCGGCCGGCGCCACCTGCTCAAGGACACCGTTCAGCCGCTCCACGGGGAACAGCGGGTCCAGCATCGTGTACCCGGCGCCCGCCTTCAGTACGGCCAGCAGCGCGGCCACCATCTGCGGCGAACGCTCCACATGCACACCCACCAGGTCACCCGGGCGCACACCCCGGCCCGTCAGATGACGAGCCAGCCGGTTCGACCAGACGTCCAGCTCCCCGTACGAGACGACCTGGTCCTCGAAGACCAGCGCCGTCGCCTCCGGCGACCGCGCCGCCTGCCCCGTGAACAGACCGTCCAGACCGAGGCGGGGCGCGTCGGTGGCCGGTCCCGACCACTCGGTCAGGCGCCGGTCCTCCTCGTCGCTGAGCAGCGCCAGCCGGGAGATCGGCCGGTCGGGGTCGGCCACCGCGTCCGTCAGGAGGCGGGTGAGGCGGTGCGCGACGGCCTCGGCCGTGGACCGCTCGTAGAGGTCGGTGGCGTACTCGACGGTGATGTCGAGCCCGTCCGGGCTCCCGTCCGCCGCACGTCGCTCACCGAACGCGAAGGTCAGATCGAACTTGGCGATCCGCAGCTCGGGAGCCACGAACTCCGCCCGCAGACCCCCGAGCCCAGGTGCGCCCACCGCCGTGTCACCCACGGTGAGCATCACCTGGAACAACGGATGCCGAGACGCCGAGCGCTCCGGATTGAGCACCTCGACGAGCCGGTCGAACGGAAGGTCCTGATGAGCCCACGCGGAAAGATCCGTTTCCCGCACCCGGCCCAACACCTCACGGAAGGTGGGATCACCACCCACATCCGTACGCAGAACCAACGTATTGACGAAGAAGCCCACGAGATCATCGAGAGCCTGATCCGTCCGCCCCGCGACCGGCGAACCGATCGGGACATCTGTGCCGGCACCACACCGTGAGAGCACGGTGGCCACGGCGGCCTGGGCCACCATGAAGGCGGTGGTGCCGGTCTCCCGTGCGAGCCCGGTCAGCGCCCGGTGGACCGGGGCGGGGCAGGACACGGTGAGGGTGGCGCCCTGGTAGGAGGCGACGGCGGGCCGCGGCCGGTCCGCCGGCAGCGTGACCTCCTCGGGGAGGCCGGCCAACGCCTTCTTCCAGTGGTCGAGTTGGGGAAGCTGTTCGGCGCCGAGGAGATCGCGCTGCCACAGGGTGTAGTCGGCGTACTGGACCGGGAGCGGCGCCCAGTCGGGCGCGGCGCCCGCGCCGCGGGCCTCGTAGGCGCGGCCGAGGTCGGCGAAGAAGGGGGCGTTCGACCAGCCGTCGGAGGCGATGTGGTGGGTGACGACCATGAGGACGTGCTCCTCGGCCGTCAGCTCGAACAGGGCCGAACGGATCGGCAGTTCGGCGGTCAGGTCGAAGACTCCGGCGCTCTCGTCGGCGAGCAGTCCCGGGAGGCTCTCCTCCGTCGCCCTCGCCGTCGTCAGGGGTACGTCGATCCCGTCGGCGGCGAGGATGTGCTGGTGGGCCTCGCCGTCGGCGGTCCGGAACACGGTCCGCAGGGATTCGTGGCGTACGACGACGTCGTTGAGGGCGAGGCGCAGGGCCTCCGTGTCGAGGGCGCCGGTGAGCCGTACGGCCAGCGGGATGTTGTACGTGGCCGACGGGCCTTCCATCTGGTCGAGGAACCACAGGCGTTGCTGCGCCGACGACAGCGGCACCCGTTCGGGCCGGTCCTGGACCGTCAGGGCGGGACGGGCCGGCTCGCCGCTGCCCGCCGCGACCAGCTCGGCGAGCTGGGCCACGGTCGGGTGCTGGAAGATGTCACGGACGGTGATCCGGGCGCCGAGGGCGGCACGGATCCGGCTGACCAGCCGGGTGGCGAGCAGGGAGTGCCCGCCGAGGCGCAGGAAGTGGTCGTCGACGGTGACGGAGGTCCGGCCGAGGATGTCGGCGAAGAGACCGCACAGCACCTCCTCGACGGGGTTGCGCGGGGCCCGTCCGTCGCTCTCGCCGGTCAGCACCGGCTGCGGCAGGGCGCGGCGGTCGAGCTTGCCGTTGCCGGTCAGCGGCAGGGCGTCCAGGACGACGAAGGCGGACGGCACCATGTACTCGGGCAGGGCGTCGACGGCGTGCCGGCGCAGGGCTGCGGTGTCGACCTCGCCGCTCGCGCCTCCGGCGTCACCACCGTTGCCGCCACTGGCACCACTGCCGCCGTTGCCGACGACGTAGGCGACGAGCCGCTTGTCCCCCGGCCGGTCCTCGCGGACGATCACCGCGGCCTGTGCCACCGAGTCGTGGGCGACGAGGGCCGATTCGATCTCGCCCGGCTCGATGCGGAAACCGCGCAGCTTCACCTGCTGGTCCGCCCGCCCCAGGTACTCGATCTCGCCCTCCCTCGACCAGCGCACCAGGTCGCCGGTCCGGTACATCCGCGAGCCGGCGGCGGAGCCGTACGGGTCCGCGACGAACCGCTCGGCGGTCTGGGCCGGGCGGCCCAGATAGCCGCGGGCGAGTCCGGCGCCCGCGATGTAGAGCTCGCCGGGGACTCCGGGCGCGACCAGGCCGAGGTGGTCGTCGAGGACGTACAGGCGGGTGTTGTCGAGGGGACGGCCGATGGGCAGCGCGCCGTCGTGGTCGAAGGGCCGGCGGACCGGGTGGGAGGTCGCGAACGTCGTGGTCTCCGTGGGGCCGTAGCCGTTGACCACGGTCAGGTCCGGGCAGGCCTCCATGACCCGGCGTACGGCCTCCGGCGGCACCACGTCGCCGCCCGTCCACACCTCGCCGAGGCCCGCGAACGCACCCGGGTCCTCCTCCGCGACCAGCCGGAACAGACCGGCGGTCAGCCACAGACCGGTGATCGACTCCGCGGCGAGGACCGCCGCCATCGCGGCCGTGTCGAGGACGCCGGGCGGGGCGACCGCGACGGTGCCGCCCGTCAGCCAGGGCGCCCACAGTTCGTAGGTCGTGGCGTCGAAGGTGTGCGGGGAGTGGAAGAGCACGCGCGCGTGGGCGGGCCTGGTCCAGCGGTGGTCCAGGGCGAGTTCGGCGACGTTCCGATGGGTGATGGCGACGCCCTTGGGCACGCCCGTCGAGCCCGAGGTGAACATCACGTACAGCCACTGGTCGGGGTGTGTGGCGACCTCGGGGGCGGTCTCCGGGTGGGCGGCGAGCTCCGGGTCCCGGTCGAGCCCGTCGACCGTGACGATCCGTACGCCGCTCGCCTCGGTGAGGATCTCGTGACCGGCGAGCGCCGGGTCGACGAGCAGGACCGGCGCGGCGGTGTCGGCGAGGATGCGGGAGAGCCGGGAGGCCGGGTCGACGGCGTTGAGCGGGGCGTACACACCGCCGGCCTTGGTGATGGCGAGCAGGGACAGGACCAGGTCGACCGAGCGTTCCATGAGGACGGCGACGACGGTCTCGGGTCCCACGCCGAGCGAGCCGAGGCGGTGCGCGAACCGGTTGGTGAGGGCGTCCACCTCGGCGTACGTGTAGCCGCGGCCGGCCTGGGTGAGGGCCACCGCGTCCGGGGTGCGTACGGCCTGCTCGGTGAAGAGGGCCGCGAGGGAGGCGTCCGGCACCGGGGTGGCGCGGCCCGTCCAGGTGTCCAGGAGCAGGGTGCGCTCGGCCGCGTCGAGCAGGTCGAGCCCGGACAGGGGCGTGTCGGGGTGGGCGACGGCCTCGGCGAGCAGCCGGCCGAGCCGGGCGAGCAGCGCCTCGACGGTCTCGGGGTCGTACAGGTCGGTGGCGTACTCGGCGGTGATGTCGAGACCGCCGGGGCGGCCGTCCTCGGTGAGGTGCTCGTCGAACCCGACGGTGAGGTCGAACTTGGCGGTGCTGGTGGGCGAGTACTCGGCACGTGTCGTGAGGCCCGGGAAGTCGGCACCGGCGGACGAGGTACCCGACGCGCTCGCTCCCGCCTGCACCAGCGTCAGCATCACCTGGAAGAGGGGGTGCCGGTCGCCGGTGCGCTCGGGGTTGAGGGCCTCGACGAGCCGGTCGAAGGGCAGGTCCTGGTGCGCCCAGGCGGCCAGGTCGGTGGCCCGGACCCGCTCCAGGAGCTCACGGAAGGTCGGGTCGCCGCTGACGTCGGTGCGCAGCACCAGCGTGTTCACGAAGAAGCCCACGAGGTCGTCGAGGGCCTCGTCGGTGCGGCCCGCGACCGGGGAGCCGACGGGGACGTCGGTGCCGGCGCCGGAGGCGGCGAGGACGGTCGCGAGCGCCGCCTGGGCCGCCATGAACAGGGTGGCCCCGCTCCCCCGGGCCAGCTCGACGAGCGCCGCGTGGGTCGCGGGCGGGCAGTGGAGGGTGCGGGTGTCGCCGCGGTAGGAGGCGACGGCGGGGCGCGGCCGGTCCGCCGGGAGGGTGGCCTCGGCGGGGAGTCCGGCCAGCCGCTCGCGCCAGTAGCCGATCTGCCGTGCCATGACGCTGTCCTCGGCGTCGGCCTCGCCGAGCAGTTCGTGCTGCCAGAGGGTGTAGTCGGCGTACTGGATCTCCAGGGGTTCCTGCTCGGGGGCGTCGCCGGCGACGCGGGCCCGGTAGGCGTGGGCGAGGTCGCGGAGCAGCGGGGCGATGGACCAGCCGTCGGAGGCGATGTGGTGCATGACGACGAGCAGGACGTGCTCGTCGACGTCCGTGTCCGCCTGCCCGGCCTCCTTCGCGAGGCGGATCAGACGTGCCTCCACCGGCAGGTCGACGGCCAGGTCGAAGACATGGGCCGACTCGGCGGCGAGGACGTCCGCGAGGGTCTCCTCCGTCGCCGTGAGGACGGGCAGGTCGAGCCGTACGTCCCCGGCCTCGCGTATCTCCTGGTACGGCGTGCCGTCGCGCTCCGGGTAGACGGTGCGCAGGCTCTCGTGCCGGGCGATCACGTCGCCGAGGGCCAGGGTGAGCGCCTCGGTGTCGAGGGCGCCGGTGAGGCGGAGGGCCAGCGGGATGTTGTAGGTCGCCGACGGGCCCTCGAGCTGGGCGAGGAACCACAGGCGCTGCTGGGCGTATGACAGGGGAATCACTGGGAGGCTCCCATCCGGCGCATCGGCCGCAGCTTGGGTCGCGCGGTCTCGGCGCGGTCGAGTCGCTCGGCCAGGGCGGCCACGTTCGGGTTCTCGAAGAGGGTGGGGACCGGGAGTTCGGCCCCGAGGGCGGTGCGGATCCGGCTGATGAGCCGGGTGGCGAGCAGGGAGTGCCCGCCGAGGCGGAAGAAGTCGTCGTCGATGGTGACGGCGGGGACGCCGAGGACGTCGGCGAAGAGGCCGCACAGGACTTCCTCGCGCGGGTTGCGCGGCTGCCGGCCGCTGCTGACGGGCGTGGCGGCGGGTGCGGGCAGGGCACGGCGGTCCAGCTTGCCGTTGGAGGTCAGCGGCAGGGCGTCCAGGACCACGAACGCGGACGGGACCATGTAGTCGGGCAGGAGGCCGTCGGCGTGGGTGCGGAGCAGGTCGGGGTCCGGGGCGGTGCCGCCGTGGCCGACGAGGTAGGCGACGAGCCGCTTGTCGCCGGGCCGGTCCTCGCGGACGATCACCGCGGCCTGTGCCACGGAGTCGTGGGCGACGAGGGCCGATTCGATCTCGCCCGGCTCGATGCGGAAACCGCGCAGCTTCACCTGCTGGTCCGCCCGCCCCAGGTACTCGATCTCGCCCTCCCTCGACCAGCGCACCAGGTCGCCGGTCCGGTACATCCGCGAGCCCGGCGGCCCGTACGGGTCGGCGACGAACCGCTCGGCGGTGAGCGTCGGCCGGTCGAGGTAGCCCTGGGCGAGTCCCGTACCCGCGATGTACAGCTCGCCCTGGACGCCGGCGGGCAGCAGGCCGAGGTGCTCGTCGAGGACGTAGAGCCGGGTGTTGTCGATGGGGCGGCCGATGGGCAGCGCGCCCTGGTAGTCGAAGGGGCGGTGGATCTCGTGCGAGGTCGCGAACGTCGTCGTCTCCGTCGGCCCGTACGCGTTGACCACGGTCAGGTTCGGGCAGGCCTCCATGACCCGGCGTACGGCCTCCGGCGGCACCACGTCGCCGCCCGTCCACACCTCGCCGAGCCCCGCGAACGCACCCGGGTCCTCCTCCGCGACCAGCCGGAACAGACCCACCGTCAGCCACAGACCGGTGATCGACTCCGCGGCGAGGACCGAGGCCAGCGCCGCCGTGTCGAGCAGCCCGGGCGGGGCCACCACGAGGGTGCCGCCGGACAGCAGGGGCGCCCACAGCTCGTAGGTCGTGGCGTCGAAGGCGAGCGGCGAGTGCAGCAGCACACGGCGGTGGGCGTGGCCCGTGAACCGGGTGTCGGCGGCCAGCTCGGTGATGTTGCGGTGGGTGACGGCGACGCCCTTGGGCACTCCGGTCGAGCCCGAGGTGAACATCGCGTAGGCGAGCTGCTCGGGGTGGACGTCGACCTCGGGGGCGGTGTCGGGCAGGTCTCCCCCGACCGCCTGAGTGAGCGTCATGATGCGTGCACCCGAAGGCAGTTCGAGGTCCACGAGGTCACGGTCGGTGAGGAACAGGGTCCCGCCGGACATCCGCACGATCAGCTCGATGCGGTCCGCGGGGTAGCGGGTGTCCAGCGGTACGTACACCGCGCCCGCCTTCACCACGGCGAGGATCGCCACGACGGCTTCCAGGGAGCGTTCCAGGAAGAGGATCACGCGCGATCCGGGCCGGACGCCCTCGGCGATCAGCCGGTGGGCCAGCCGGTTGGCGCGCCGGTCGAGTTCCGCGTACGTCAGCCGCTCTCCGCCGAGCGTGACGGCGACGGCGTCCGGTGTACGGGCGACCTGCGCGGCGAACAGCTGCGGCAGCGAGGCGGCGGGACGGGACTGGGCGGCGCCGTGCCAGGTGTCGAGGAGCTGGACGCGTTCGTCGGCCGCCAGGACATCGAGGTCTCCGATCGGGATGTCGGGGGCTCCGGCCGCCGCTTCGAGGAGCCGGACCAGGCGCCCGGTGACGGCCGAGACGCTGGCCGCCTCGTAGAGGTCGGTGGCGTACTCGACGGTGATGCCCAGGCCGGCCGGGTCGCCGTCGGCCGCCCGGTGCTCGTGGAAGGTGAAGGTGAGGTCGAACTTGGCGATGTCGAGAGCCGTGAACTCCGACTCGGCTCGCAGACCGGGGAGTTGGGGCACGGGTCCGGCCGCGTCGGTGACCGAGAGCATGACCTGGAAGAGGGGGTGGCGGGCGGCGGAACGCTCGGGGTTGAGGGTCTCCACGAGCCGGTCGAAGGGCACGTCCTGGTGGGCCCAGGCGGCCAGGTCGGTGGCCCGGACCCGCTCCAGGAGCTCACGGAAGGTCGGATTGCCGCTGACGTCGGTGCGCAGCACCAGCGTGTTCACGAAGAAGCCGACCAGGTCGTCGAGGGCCTCGTCGGTCCGTCCGGCGACCGGTGAGCCGAGCGGGATGTCCGCGCCGGCGCCGGAACGCGACAGGAGGACCGCGGTGGCCGCCTGCGCCACCATGAAGAGCGTGGTGCCGTTCTCTCGGGCCAGCCGGGTGAGCGCGGCGTGCAGGTCCGCGGGGCACTGGACGGTGAGGGAGGCGCCCCGGTACGAGGCGGTGGCCGGCCGGGCCCGGTCTGCGGGCAGCGTCACCTCCTCCGGGAGCCGGTCGAGCGCCTTGCGCCAGTGGTCGAGCTGCCGCTCCTCGTCGGCGGCGAGCAGGGCCTGCTGCCACAGGGCGTAGTCGGCGTACTGGACGGGCAACGGCTCCCAGTCGGGCGCCGTGCCCTGGGCGCGGGCGGTGTAGGCGGCGCCGAGGTCCCGCATGAGGGGCGTGTTGGACCAGCCGTCGGAGGCGATGTGGTGGGTCACGAGGAGCAGCACGTGCTCGTCGTCCGCGATCCGCACCAGGTCGGCGCGGACGGGCAGTTCGCGGGCCAGGTCGAAGGTCGTGGCGGACAGGTCGCGCAGGACCGCGGGCAGTGCGTCGCGCGTCGCCGGGATGACCGGCAGGTCGAGATGCGCCCCCGCGGCCGGCACGACCACCTGGTGGGGCGTGCCCTGCTCGGCGGGGAAGACCGTGCGCAGCGCCTCGTGCCGCCCGACGACGTCGGCCAGGGCGAGCCGCAGCGCGTCGGCGTCGAGGACGCCGGTGAGGCGTACGGCGAGGGGGATGTTGTACGTGGCCGACGCGCCCTCCATCTGGGCCAGGAACCAGAGCCTGCGCTGGGCCGCGGAGAGCGGCACCCGTTCGGGCCGCTCGCCCGCCACGAGGGCCGGCCGCCGCCCCCGCCCGTCGGCACCGGGGTCGGCGAGGAACTCGGCGAATCCGGCGACGGAGGGGCGACGGAAGAGGTCGCGGACGGACACCTGCGCCCCCAGCGTGTGCCGGATGCGGCTGACCAGCCGCGTACCGAGCAGGGAGTGCCCGCCGAGGCGGAAGAAGTCGTCGTCGATGGAGACGGCGGGCAGCCCGAGCGCGTCGGCGAAGAGCCCGCACAGCACCTCCTCGACGGGGGTGCGGCCCTGCCGGCCGCCGGGCCCGGTGCCGAGCCGGGGCGCGGGCAGGGCCCGGCGGTCGAGCTTGCCGTTGGCGGTCAGGGGGAGGACGTCGAGCTCGACGAACGCGGAGGGGACCATGTACTCGGCGAGCCGCCGCGCGCAGTGGCGTCGCAGGCCGTCGGTGTCGATACGGGTCCCCGGCGCGGGAACGACGTAGGCGACGAGGCGCTTGTCGCCGGGCCGGTCCTCCCGCACGATCACCGCCGCCTGCGCCACCGAGTCATGGGCGAGGAGCGCGGTCTCGATCTCACCGAGCTCGATGCGGAAACCACGCAGCTTCACCTGCTGGTCCGCACGCCCCTCGAAGACCACCTCACCGAACTCGTTCCACCGCGCCAGGTCACCCGTCCGATACATCCGCTCACCGGCCGGACCGAACGGATCCGCGACGAACCGCTCGGCACTCAGCGCCGACCGGCCCACATAGCCCCGAGCCAGATGGCTGCCGGCGACATACAGCTCGCCCACCACCCCGGGCACGACCGGCCGCAGGCCCTCGTCCAGCACATACATCCGCGTGTTCGCCATCGGCACACCCAGGTGCAGGCGCTCCACCACCCGATCACCGGGCTCGAAGGCCTGGTAACTGCAGAACACCGTCGA
>NZ_JBIVMG010000010.1:0-288718 GCF_044752965.1 Streptomyces sp. NPDC088553
TCCGTGCGGTGAGTTCCTAGACAGCTCCCACCACACCGGAGGTCTTCGCCATGTTCAAGACCAGACCAGTGTCAACAACGCTCGTGATCAATACAGCTAGGGCCTGTCCGGCGGGGACGGGACCAGGCTCTTGTGGAAGTGGACGTCCTCGGCGCCGCCGGGGATGCCGAGCGCCCGGCCGGTCTCGACGTAGCCGTGCCGCCGGTAGAAGTCCGGGGCCTGGAAGGTGAACGACGAGACGTTGGCGCGGTCGCAGCCGCGCCGCCGCGCCTCGTCCTCGGCGGCGCGCAGGAGCCGGCTCCCCCAGCCGTCCTGCCTGCTGTCCTCGCGGACCCACAGCATGTCGATGCCGAGGAGGCCGCTCCAGGTCCAGCCGGTGAGACCGCCGATCAGCTCGCCGTTCTCGTCGACCGCCTTCACGGACAGCTCGCCCTGGTCCTCGGGGGTGGTGTGCGTGGCCGCGAAGTTGTAGGCGTCGAGCCCCTGCTCCAGGGCCTTGGCGAGTGCGGTGTCCCCGTGGCCGACGCTGAGCTTCGTGCCGTCCCGACCGTGATCGTGATCGTGCGTCATGCGGCCCGATTCTGGCACAGGCGTACGGGCGGGCCACGGCCCCGGAGACGGGGCGGGGAGCCGGACGGAGAGTGAGGGCCGGGGGGCGGACGGGGAGCGGGGCGCCCGCGCGGGGTGGGCCGGGGGTGAGAATCGATTTGCGCCAGGACCGGACGGCGGGTCAGGGTCGGCGCATGAGCACGCTGTTCGACGCCATCCGTGACGGGGACGAGGACGGGGCCGTACAGGCCCTGCGGGGCGGGGCCGACCCCGAGGGCCGGGAGGGCGAGGAGACCGCGCTGTACCGGGCGGCCGTCGGCAACGAGGCCGGAATCGTGCGGGTGCTGCTGGCCGCCGGGGCGGATCCCGGCCGGGGCAGCGGCGAGGAGGGCGACGATCTGCCCCTGTGCGGGGCGGCCGTCGGCGGGCACACCGAGGTCGTACGGGCCCTGCTCGCGGCGGGCGCCGCACCCGACCAGGAGGAGGCGTACGGCTTCACGGCCCTCGCCTGGGCCCTGCGGCTCGGGCACTCCGGCACGGCGCGACTGCTCCTCGAGTACGGGGCCGACCCCGACCGGCGCGGGCCCGACGGGATCCTGCCGCTGGTGGCCGCCGCCCGGCGCGGCTCCACCGGCTGTGTACGGGCGCTGCTCGACCACGGGGCGAACTCCCGGGAGGCCGCGCTGCGGGAGGCCCGGCGCTGGATCGGCGTCGACATGGCGGCCGAGCTGCGGCGCGGACTCGTCGCGGGGAACGAGGGCGGCCAGACGTACGAGGCGGTGGTCCGCCGGGTCCGCGAGGACGGCGGGGTGACGGTGGTCGTCGAGCTGTTGCGGGAGGACGGCGCGCCCGGCCGGGGCGACGACCGCCAGACCGGGCACGCGGCGATCGCCACGCTCATCGAGGCGGCGCTCGGGCTGCGCACCTCGCACGAGGAGCTGGCGGCGCGGGCGTTGCGCTGCGGCGATCCGGAGCTCGACGACTGGACGACGGCGGTGGCCGAACTCGCGGGCCGGGCCGACGAGGAGACGTTCGTGGCGGCGGCCGCGTGGTGCGCGTACCGCGATCCGCTGCGCCGGGCGCTGGGCGCGCGGGTGCTCGGCGCGCTGCCGGGCTTCGCGCCGAGCGCGGTGCCGGTGCTGCGCCGGCTCGCGGCGGAGGTGGCTGTGGCGGGGCCGCCGCGGGAGGCGGGACCCGCGGGGCGCGGGCGGATTCCGTCCGCGCGGGAGCCGGGGCCTTCGCCGGTGCCGGCGCGGGAGCCGGTCCTGTCGGTGGTGACGGCGCTCGGGGAGTGCGGGGACCCGGCGGCCGTGCCCGAACTCCTCGCCGCGGCCGGGCATCCTGACCCGGCCGTCCGGCGGGCGGTCGCGGGTGCTCTCGCCGGGATCGTGCCGGCCGGGCACCTGGAGGCGCTCGGGGTGCTGCTCGCGCTCAGCCGGGACGGGGACGCGCGGGTGCGGGACTGGGCGACGCTCGCGCTCGCCGAGCTGCCCGACGACACCCCTCTGGTGCGGGAGGGGCTCGCCGAGCGGCTCGGCGACACCGATCCGGAGACGGCGGCGGAGGCGGCGCGCGGGCTCGCGATCCGTCAGGACCCGCGCGCCGTCGACGCGCTGGCCTCGGCCCTGGCGGACGGCGACCCGGACGGCGCGGCGCGGGAGACGGCGCTCGCCGCCCTGGAGTACGTCCACGATCCCAGGGTCAGGACCCGTCTGGAATGGACGTCCCCGCGCCGCGGCTGACCTGCTCGGGCGGGCTCAGCAGCCGTGGTCGATCAGGTCGAAGGACGCGTAGTGGTCGGACGTGTAGTAGTCCTCCTGGGCCGAGTCGCCGGTCACGATCCGGCGGGCGCCGCGGGTGGAGGATCCGGGGGTCTCGACCGTGTACTCGTGGTAGTAGCCGAGCGAGTGGGCCGGCAGGATCCGCTCGCGGTTCTGGAAGACGGAGCCGTCCTGGCTGTACGGGAAGGGGCCGCCCGCGTCGATCAGGCGCAGGGTCGTGTACGCCTGGCTGGGGAGGTCGGAGTAGCAGATGTCCCCGACGGCCGCGGTGGCCGCGACCGAGGTCACGACGGTGGCGGGCGCGGGGGCCGGGGCGGCGGCGGTGGCGGGGGCGCCGAGGAGGAGGGAGGAGACGAGGGCGGCGGCGACACCGCCGGCGAGGGTGAATCGAGGGGGGATTCGCATGGCTGAGATCTTGACGCGCGTAGATCCGGCCGGGAAGTACAACTCCCTTCAATTCGCCGGACGTTAACTCCTTGCCCGCGAACGTGCGGATCCCGTGTACGCGGGAGTGGCCGGGGGCTCACGGGGAACGCGGGCCGCCTGCCGTGGTCCGCGTCGCCGGTGACGCGGGGAACGCCCGGCGGCCGCCGAAGCCCCTCGGGCTCCGACGGCCGACGCGCGGGGGACGGGGGGCCTCAGCCGCGGCCGCCCGCCGGGAGCCGCAGGCTGAGCAGGGCCGCCGCGCCGTACGCGGCGAGGACCCACGGCATCGCCGCGCCGAGCGAGAGGTCGGCGAACCAGGCCGTTCCGATGGCTGCCGCGCCGAGCGCGCCGCCGAACTGCTGGGCCGTGGAGAAGACTCCGGACGCGCCGCCCGCGAGCTCGGCCGGGGCGGCCGACAGGACGATGCCGACGAGCGGGACGACGAGGAGACCGAGGCCCGCGCCCGCGACGGCGAGGCCGGGGACCAGGGGCCAGGCGCCGGTGTGCGCGGGGGCCGCGGTCTCCATGGCGTACCAGACCCAGCCGTAGCCGCCCGCCATGAGGAGCGCGCCCGCGGTCGGGACGTACCGGCCGAGCCTGGCCGCGAGGGGGTCGGCGGCGGGCGCGGTGAGGAAGCCGCCGGCCGAGAAGGCGGCCATCAGGACCCCGGCCTGGGTCGGGGTGTAGCCCTGGCCGCCCTGCAGCCAGATCGCGAGGACCAGGAAGAAGCCCTGCATGCCGAAGGAGAAGAGGAGCTGGACGGCGAGGCCGTGGGAGAAGGCGGGCACGGTGAACATCCGGCCCGGCAGCACCGAGCCGCGCGCCGCGACCGCGACCACCGCGAGCACTCCGGCGGCGAGGAGGACCCAGCCCCGGAGCGGCCAGCCCCAGCCGCGGCCCTGGACGAGCGGCAGGACGACGGCGACGAGTCCGGCGGCGAGGACGAGGCTGCCGAGCACCGGGGGCCGGGCGGCGGCGCGTTCGCGGGTGCGGGGCACGAGGACGAGGGCGGCGGCCAGGGTGAGGAAGGAGACCGGCACGTTGACGAGGAAGACGCTGCGCCAGCCGAGCCCGAAGAGGTCGGCGTCGGTGAGGATCCCGCCGAGCAGCAGGCCGATCGCGGAGGCGAGGCCGGCCACCGCTCCGTACATCCCGAAGACCTTCCTCCGGTCCTTGCCGTGGAAGAGGCTCTGGAAGGAGCCGAGGACCTGGGGCATCAGGACGGCGGCGGTGACGCCCTGCACGGCGCGGGCCGCGATGAGCTGGCCGGGGCTCTGGGCGAGGCCGCAGGCCAGGCTCGCGAGGCCGAAGCCCGCGGTGCCGGCGAGGAAGAGGGCCTTGCGGCCGTAGCGGTCGCCGAGCCGGCCGGCGACGACGAGGGTGGCGGCGAAGCCCAGGAGGTAGGCCGAGACGGTCCACTGGAGGGCGCTCTCGGAGGCGCCGAGACCTTCCCCGAGGGAGGGCAGGGCGACGTTGACGATGGTGACGTCCACCAGGTCCATCAGGGCGGCGACCATCATGACGACGGCGGCGGCCCAGCGGCGCGGGTGGACGGGGTGCGGGTCGCCGGTGGCGGTGGTGTCGGTCGTGACGGTCGCGGACATCTCGGCCCCTTCTTTTATTTCGTTCGGCCTAACGAAATAAAAATGGCACGAGCCCGCCCGTGATCGCAAGTCTTTCGTTCGGCCGAACTAAATGAATCTTGCTAGGCTGCGCCTCATGAGCGAGAAGGACACAGGGCGACGCAGCGAGGTCGTCGCCGCCCTCACCGCCGCCGGCCGGGACTCCAGCGCCGCCTCCGTCGCCTTCCACTCGGCGGTCGCCGCGCAGCAGGACCTGGGCGCCACCGAGACCAAGACGCTCGACCTGCTGCAGCGGCACGGCGCCCTCACCGCCAAGGAACTGGCCGAGCACTCCGGCCTCGCCCCCGCCTCCGTCACCGGGCTCGTCGACCGCCTGGAACGCAAGGGATTCGTCCGCAGAGTGAAGCACCCGACGGACAAGCGCCGGGTGCTCGTCGAGCCCCGCCCCGAGAAGCTGGCCGAACTCGCCCCCCTCTTCGACGACTGGGCGCGCGAGGTCCACGAACTCTACGAGGAGTTCACGACCGAGGAACTGGCGACGATCACCCGCTTCCTCACCGGGGCGACCGCACGCCAGCGGGCCGCGACCAAGCGCCTCACCGAGTAGGCGTACGGCGACTCGGTGAGGCGGACGCCTGCTCGCGGCGACTCACGCCCCGTACACCGGGTGCGGCGGCTCCGCCTCGGCCAGGAGGCGCCGGGCCGTCTCCCCCGCCTCCGCCGGGGTCCGGCGCGCGCCCTTGTCGGCCGTCGGGCCCGGCCGCCAGCCCTCCATGACGGTGAGGCGGCCGCCCTCGGCCTCGAAGACCCTGCCGGTCACCCCGTCCGACGCGGCCGAGCCCAGCCACACCACGAGCGGTGACACGTCCTCGGGCAGCGCGTCGAGACCGTCGAAGACCTGCTCCGTCATCCGGGTCCTGGCCGCCGGGGCGATCGCGTTGACCTGGACCCCGTACCGGGCGAGCTCGGCCGCCGCGACGAGGGTGAGGCCGACGATCGCGGCCTTGGCCGCTGCGTAGTTGCCCTGCCCGACGCTGCCGAGGAGTCCGGCGCCCGAGGTGGTGTGGACGACCCGCGCCACCGGGGTCCGCCCGGCCTTCGCCTCGGCCCGCCAGTACGCGCCCGCGTGCCGCAGCGGCAGGAAGTGACCCTTGCCGTGGACCCGCATGACCGCGTCCCAGTCCTCCTCGTCGAGGTTCACGAGCATCCGGTCGCGCAGGAAGCCCGCGTTGCTGACGAGGGTGTCGAGCCGGCCGTACGTGTCGAGGGCGGTCGCGATCAGCGAGGCGGCGCCCTCGGTGGTCGCGATGTCGCCGCCGTGGGCGACGGCCTCACCGCCGGCCGCCCGGATCTCCGCCACGACCGCGGCCGCCGGGCTGTCCGACCCGGGGCGGCCGTCCAGACCGACCCCGAGGTCGTTGACGACGACCCGGGCCCCCTCGGCGGCGAAGGCGCGCGCGTGCGCCCGGCCGAGCCCCCGGCCCGCTCCCGTCACGATCACCACTCGCTCGTCACTCAGACCCATCTCGGCCCTCCTTGTTGGCTGTTGCGACATCCAGGAACGCGGGGCGCTCGCCGCCGCCGTGCACGAGCAGCGAGGCACCCGACACATAGGCCGCCCGGTCGGAGGCGAGGAAGACGGCCGCCTCCCCGATCTCGTCCGGGGCGGCGAGCCGGCCCAGGGGCACGGTCCGGCCGACGGCGGCGATCCCGGCCTCGTCGCCGTAGTGGAGGTGGGACAGTTCGGTCTCCACCATGCCGAGGACCAGGGTGTTGACCCGTACCTCGGGGGCCCATTCGACGGCCATCGAGCGGGCGAGGTTCTCCAGGCCCGCCTTGGCCGCGCCGTAGGCGGCCGTGCCCGGGGAGGGGCGGGTGCCGCTGACGCTGCCGATCATGACGACGGCGCCGCGCGAGGCCTTGAGGAGCGGGTGGGCGGCGAGGCTGACGGTGAGCGGGGCGGTGAGGTTCAGCTCGACCACGCGCGCGTGACGTTCCGCGCCGCTCTCCCCCAGGAGGCGGTACGGCGTGCCGCCCGCGTTGTTGACGAGCGCGTCGAGCCGCCCGTACCGCTCGGCGAAGCCGGTGAGGAACTCCCGTACGGCGGTGGGTTCGCGCAGGTCGACGGGGTGGAACTCGGCGGTGCGGCCCGCCGCTTCGACCGGTGTGTCCGGGGGTCTGCGGGCGCAGACGGCGACCCGGGCGCCGGCCCGCAGAAAGGCGCGGGCGATGCCCGCGCCGACACCACGGGTTCCGCCGGTGACGAGCACGACCCTCCCGTCCAGCTCCATCGGCTGCTACCTTCCTCCCGAGAGGGTACCTAACAAACGTTTGGTGGAAAGGTAGCTGATCCACTCATGGGTGTCTGCACCTCGCGCCCCACTCCGGGCGTGGCCCTGGTCACCGTCGACTTCCCACCCGTCAACGCCCTTCCCGTGAAGGGCTGGTACGCGCTCGCCGACGCCGTCCGCACGGCGGGCCGCGACCCCGAGGTCCGCTGCGTCGTGCTCACCGCCGAGGGCCGCGGCTTCAACGCGGGCGTCGACATCAAGGAGTTGCAGCGCGACCCCGGGCACACCTCCCTGATCGGCGCCAACAGCGGCTGCGCCGAGGCCTTCGCCGCCGTGTACGAGTGCGAGGTGCCGGTCGTCGCCGCGGTCGCCGGGCACTGTCTGGGCGGCGGCATCGGGCTCGTCGGCAACGCCGACGCGATCGTCGCCGCCGAGGACGCCGTCTTCGGACTGCCCGAGCTCGACCGGGGCGCGCTCGGCGCCGCCACCCATCTGGCGCGGCTCGTGCCCCAGCACCTGATGCGGGCGCTCTACTACACCTCGCGGACCGCGACCGCAGCCGAACTGCACGCCCACGGCTCGGTGTGGCAGGTCGTGCCGCGCGCCGGACTCCTCGACGCGGCCCTCGGTCTGGCCGGGGAGATCGCCGCGAAGGACGGCAGTCTCCTGCGGCTCGCCAAGGCCGCGCTCAACGGCATCGACCCCGTGGACGTCCGGCGCAGCTACCGCTTCGAGCAGGGCTTCACCTTCGAGGCCAATCTCAGCGGTGTCGCCGACCGGGTCCGCGACACCTTCGGGAAGGAGGGCTCCCCGTGAACCGGAGGGCGGAGAAGACGAGGGCGGAGAAGACGGACAAGGTGCTGACCCCCGAGGACGTCGTGGGCCGGCTCCGCTCCGGCATGACGATCGGGATCGGCGGCTGGGGCTCGCGGCGCAAGCCGATGGCCCTGGTCAGAGCGCTGCTCCGGTCCGAGATCAGCGATCTCACAGTGATCGCGTACGGCGGCCCGGACGTCGGCCTGCTCGCGGCCGCCGGCCGGATCCGGCGGCTCGTCACCCCCTTCGTGACCCTGGACTCCATCCCCCTCGAACCGCACTACCGGGCCGCCCGCGAGCGCGGTGCCTTCGAACTCACGGAACTCGACGAGGCGATGTTCATGTGGGGGCTGCACGCCGCCGCCAACCGGCTGCCCTTCCTGCCGGTGCGGGCCGGTCTCGGCTCCGACGTGATGCGGGTCAACCCCGCCCTGCGGACCGTCACCTCCCCGTACGAGGACGGCGAGGAGTTCGTCGCCGTGCCCGCGCTGCGCATGCACGCCGCGCTGGTCCACCTCAACCGCGCCGACCGGCTCGGGAACGGCCAGTACCTCGGCCCCGACCCGTACTTCGACGACCTGTTCTGCGAGGCCGCCGACACGGCGTACGTCTCCTGCGAGCGGGTGGTGGACTCCTTCGGGCCCGACACCGTGCCCCAGACGCTCCTGGTCAGCCGCCACAGCGTCACCGGCGTCGTCGAGACCCCGAACGGGGCCCACTTCACCTCCTGCGTCCCCGACCACGACCGCGACGAGCCGTTCCAGAAGCTCTACGCGACCACCCCCTGGGCCGAGTTCGCCGAACGCTTCCTCTCGGGCAAGAGCGAGGACGACTACCAGGCGGCCGTCCAGGCCTGGCACAAGGAGCAGCGGAAGTGACGACGGACGCGACGACGACAGCGACCAGCCGGGCCGAGTACTGCGTGATCGCCTGCGCCGAGGCCTGGCGCGACAACGGCGAGGTGCTCGCCAGCCCCATGGGCCTGATCCCCTCCTTCGGGGCCCGCCTGGCCAAACGCACCTTCTCCCCCGACCTCCTCCTCACCGACGGCGAGGCCCTGCTCGTCGGCCTCGACGGGCGGCCCGAGGGCTGGCTGCCGTACCGCAGACACCTGACCATGGTCACCGGCGGCAGACGGCACGTGATGATGGGCGCCAGCCAGATCGACCGGTACGGCAACCAGAACATCTCCTGCATCGGCGACTGGGAGCAGCCCACCCGGCAGCTCCTCGGCGTCCGCGGCGCGCCCGCCAACACCCTTAACAATCCGGTGAGTTACTGGATCCCCAAGCATTCGACCCGGGTCTTCGTCGAGCGGGTCGACATGATCTGCGGGGTCGGTTACGACCATGCCGTCGGGCCGTACCACCGTCTCCCCCGGGTGGTGACGGACCTCGCCGTCCTCGACTTCGAGACGCCCGACCACGCGATGCGGCTCGTGTCCGTGCACCCCGGCGTCACCGTCGACGACGTCCGGGCGGCCACCGGCTTCGACCTGGTGATCGACGCGGACGTGCCGAGCACCCGCGAGCCCACCGCCGAGGAACTCCGGCTGATCCGCGAGGTCATCGACCCCGGCGGGCTGCGGAACCGCGAGGTCAGGTCCTGATGGAGACCGCTCTGACCAAGCTGGTGGGCGTCCGCCACCCCCTCGTGCAGACCGGGATGGGCTGGGTCGCCGGGCCGCGGCTCGTCTCCGCCACCGCGAACGCGGGCGCGCTCGGCGTCCTCGCCTCCGCGACGATGACCGTGGAGGAACTGCGCGCCGCCGTCCGCGAGGTGAAGTCACGCACCGACCGGCCCTTCGGGGTGAATCTGCGCGCCGACGCCGGGGACGCCCGCGAACGGGTCCGGATCATCGTCGACGAGGGCGTACGGGTCGCCTCCTTCGCCCTCGCGCCGTCCCGGGACCTGATCGCCGAGCTCAAGGACGCCGGTGTCGTCGTGATCCCCTCCGTCGGCGCCCGGCGGCACGCGGAGAAGGTCGCCGGCTGGGGCGCGGACGCGGTGCTCGTCCAGGGCGGCGAGGGCGGCGGCCACACCGGGGAGGTCGCGACGACCGTCCTGCTGCCGCAGGTGGTGGACGCCGTCGGCATCCCGGTGATCGCCGCGGGCGGCTTCCGCGACGGGCGCGGCCTGGTCGCCGCCCTCGCCCACGGGGCGGCGGGCATCGCCATGGGCACCCGCTTCCTGCTGACCTCCGACTCGACCGTGCCGGACGCCGTCAAGGCCCGCTATCTGGCGGCCACGGTCAAGGACGTCACCGTGACGACGGCCGTCGACGGGCTGCCGCACCGGATGCTCCGTACGGACCTCGTCGCATCCCTTGAGCACGCGGGGCGGGTACGGTCCCTGGCCCGGGCGCTGCGCCGGGCGGCCGGCCTCCGCCGGATCTCCGGGCTCTCCTGGCCCGCGATGATCCGCGACGGCCTGGCCATGCGCCACGGCAAGGACCTCTCCTGGAGCCAGGTCCTGCTCGCCGCGAACACCCCGATGCTGCTGCGGGCGTCCATGGTCGAGGGCCGCACCGACCTCGGCGTCATGGCCGCCGGCCAGGTCGCGGGGGTCATCGACGACCTGCCCAGCTGCGAGGAACTGGTCGCCCGGATCATGACGGAGGCCGCGCGGGTCCTGCGGACGCTGCCGCACCCCGACGAGTGACCCCGGAGGGGCGATCCGGAGGAACGCCCCGGCGGAGCGACCCACACGCCGCACCACAGACCACCCTCGACCCTCGACCCCCGCCCCCCACCCCTGACCCCTGACCCTCAACCCCTATGAGCCGCAAAGGAGTCCGGCCGTGCACCTGTCTCGACGCGCGCTGCTCACCGCCACCGGCACCACCGCCCTGCTCGGCGCCCTGCCCACGGAGGCGATCGCCCGCCCCCGGTCCCCGCAGGCGTCCCCGATCCGGCAGATCCCGCTCCAGGGCGCCGTCAACGTCCGCGACCTCGGCGGCTATCCCACGTACGACGGGAGCCGGGTCCGGTACGGCCTCGCCTACCGGGGCGACCACCTCGCCAAGCTGACCGACGCGGACGTGACCACGCTCGCCGGGCTCGGCCTCGGCACCGTGGTCGACCTGCGGATCCCCCTGGAGGTCGGCTACGACGGCGCCGACCGGCTGCCGGCCGGTGCCGTCCCGCTCCCCCGGCCCGTCACCGACAACGGCCTGTTCGGGCGGCTGCTCACCGCGATCGGCTCGCGCGACCCGGTGCGGCAGGAGGAGATGCTGGGCGGCGGACGGGCCGCCGCGTTCATGCGCGAGGTGTACCGGACGTTCGTCACCGACCCCGCGAACCGGGCCGCCTTCGCGGCGACCCTGCGGGACCTGGCCGATCCCCGCCGGGGGCCGCTGCTGCTGCACTGCACCTCGGGCAAGGACCGCACCGGCTGGACCGGCTGGCTGCTGCTCACGCTCCTCGGCGTGCCCGACTCGCTCGCCCGCGCGGACTACCTGGCCTCCAACATCTTCCGTGCCACGTACGACGCACGGGTGCGGGAGGGACTGAAAGAGGCCGGGCTCATGCAGAACCCGGCCCTGATCATTCCGCTCCAGGAGGTGCGGGCGGAGTACCTCGACACCGCCCTGGAGCAGCTGCGCTCCTCGTACGGGAGCGTGTTCCGTTACGTGTCGGACGGCCTCGGCCTGGAGTTCCGCGAGCTGCTGGCGCTGCGCGAACGGCTGGTGCCCGGGGCCTGACGCCCGGCGCGACCGGCACCGGCGCCCGCGGCGGCACCGCGTCCGCCGCCCGTGCCGGCGCCGGCGCCCCGGCCAGCGGCGGACGCGCGGCCCGCGCCGGCGGCGGAACCGGCGGTGCGGCCCGCGGAGCCCGACGTACGGCCCGCGGAGCCCGCGGCGCGGCCCGAGGCCGTGCCCGTGGCTCCGGAACGGCCCGAGCCCGTGCCCGTGCCGGCCGTACCTCCGGCCGGGGCGGGACGGCGGCGCCGGCCCGAGGAGCGGCCACCGCCGGCACCCGACGCGGCCGGCTTGCGCGGCTGGGTCGGCTGCGGGGTCTCGACGACGACCGGGACGCCCGAGGGCTCCCGGGCGCCGGTCAGCTCGGCGAGCTGCTCGTCGCTGGACTTGATCTGCGCCGTGCGGGGGCTGATGCCCGCGTTCGACATCAGACGGCCCATGTCGCGCTTCTGCTCGGGCAGGACCAGGGTGAAGACGCTGCCGGACTCACCGGCACGGGCGGTGCGTCCGCCGCGGTGCAGGTAGTCCTTGTGGTCCATCGGCGGGTCGACGTTGACGACCATGTCGAGGTCGTCGACGTGGATGCCGCGCGCGGCCACGTTCGTGGCGACGAGCGTGGTGACCTGACCGCTCTTGAACTGGTCGAGGGTCCGGTTGCGCTGCGGCTGCGAACGGCCGCCGTGCAGGCCGGAGGCCCGTACGCCGTTGGCGAGGAGCCGCTTGACCAGGCGGTCCACGGACCGCTTGGTGTCCAGGAAGAGGATCGTCCGGCCGTCGCGGGCCGCGATCCGCAGCGTGACGGCCTTCTTGTCGGTCTCGTCGGCCACGTACAGGACGTGGTGCTCCATGGTGGTGACCGCGCCGGCCGACGGGTCGACCGAGTGCACGACCGGGTCGTCGAGGAACATCTTGACCAGGCGGTCGATGTTCCGGTCGAGGGTGGCCGAGAACAGCAGGCGCTGCCCGTTCGGCTCGACCTGCTTCAGCAGCTTCGTGACCTGGGGCAGGAAGCCCATGTCGGCCATCTGGTCGGCCTCGTCGAGGACGGTGACGGCGACCTGGTCGAGACGGCAGTCGCCGCGGTCGATGAGGTCGTGGAGCCGGCCGGGCGTGGCGATGAGGATCTCGGCGCCGCGCCGCAGCGCGGACGACTGCCGGCTGATCGACATGCCGCCGACGACGGTGGTGATGCGGAGCCGCAGCGCGGAGGCGTACGGGGTGAGCGCGTCGGTCACCTGCTGGGCGAGCTCGCGGGTGGGCACCAGGACGAGCGCGAGCGGCGCGCCCGGCTCGGCGCGGCGGCCGGCCGAGCGGGCCAGGATCGCGAGTCCGAAGGCGAGGGTCTTGCCGGAGCCGGTACGTCCCCGGCCGAGCACGTCACGGCCGGCCAGCGAGTTCGGGAGGGTCGCGGCCTGGATCGGGAACGGCTCCGTGACGCCCTGCTCGCCCAGGGTCCGCAGCAGGCCCTCGGGCATGTCGAGGTCGGCGAAGGCGGCCACCGCGGGCAGGGCGGGCGTCACCGTCTCCGGCGGCGTGAACTCGCTCGGCGGCGGGGGCGCGGAGGGGCGGCGCCCTCCTCGGGAGGCCTTCGGCTGTGACGTGGACTTCGCCTGGGCGGTGCGGGGGCTGCGCTTGTGGGGGCGCTCGGAGCGGGTCATGCGTGCCTTTCTGGCCGGTGCTCGCGGCACAGCCAGGGCCCGCACCTGCACGGTGCGGGCCCCGGCTGCTCTACCCGGAACACGCGATACGGGCCCCGGCTGTTTTCCCGGAACGCGCGGTACGAGCCCCGGATGTCTCTACCGGAACAATAGTGCGCCCCGGAACCTTCCCGCCCCTCCCGACCGATGCCCGGACGGATCAGACCTGACCAGGAGGGTGTGACGTGGGCGACCTCACAGCCGCCCGGTGATCATCAGAGCCTTTCGATGATCGTGACGTTGGCCTGGCCACCGCCCTCGCACATCGTCTGGAGGCCGTAGCGGCCTCCGGTGCGTTCCAGTTCGTGGAGGAGGGTCGTCATCAGTTTCGCGCCGGTCGCGCCGAGCGGGTGGCCCAGGGCGATCGCGCCGCCGTTGACGTTGACCCGGGCCGGGTCGGCTCCGGTCTCCTTCAGCCAGGCGAGGACGACCGGCGCGAAGGCCTCGTTGATCTCGACGAGGTCGATGTCGTCGATGGTCAGGCCGGTCTTCTTGAGCGCGTGGGCGGTCGCGGGTATCGGCGCGGACAGCATCCGGATCGGGTCCTCGCCGCGCGCCGAGAGGTGGTGGATCCGGGCCCGGGGGGTGAGCCCGTGCTCCCGTACGGCCCGCTCGCTCGCCAGGAGCAGCGCCGCCGCCCCGTCGGAGACCTGGGAGGAGCAGGCGGCGGTGATGGTGCCGCCCTCGACGACCGGCCGGAGCCCGGCCATCTTCTCGGCGCTGGTGTCGCGGCGCGGCCCCTCGTCGACGGTGACGTCGCCGTACGCCACGGTTTCCCGCGCGAAGCGGCCGCCGTCGATCGCGCGGAGCGCCCGCTCGTGCGAGCGAAGGGCGAATTCCTCCTGGTCGCGGCGGGTGATCCGCCACTTCTCGGCGATCAGCTCGGCGCCGTGGAACTGGTTGACGGGCGCGTCGCCGTACCGGGCGCGCCAGCCCTCGCTGCCCTGGAAGGGGCCGCCGGTGAGGCCGAGGGGTTCGGCGGCCTGCCGGGAGGCGAAGGCGATGGGGATCATCGACATGTTCTGCACGCCGCCGGCGACGACGAGGTCCTGGGTGCCGGACATCACCGCTTGGGCGGCGAAGTGCACGGCCTGCTGGGACGAGCCGCACTGGCGGTCGACGGTCACCCCGGGGACCTCCTCGGGGAGACCGGCGGCCAGCCAGGCCGTACGGGCGATGTCGCCGGCCTGCGGTCCGACGGTGTCGAGGCAGCCGAGGACGACGTCGTCGACGGCGGCCGGGTCGATGCCCGCCCGGATGACGAGGGCCTTCAGGGCGTGGGCGCCGAGGTCCGCCGGGTGGACGGCGGAGAGTCCGCCCCCTCGGCGCCCCACGGGCGTGCGGACCGCTTCGACGATGTAGGCCTCGGGCATGGCGACTCCTCCGGTGGGTCGGGTGGGACGCACGGGGCCGGTGCCGGGACCGTGCGCGGTTACGTACGTACGGCGATTCCGTCCAGGACCATGGACAGGTACTGGCGGGCGATCTCCTCGGGGCTGTGCAGGCCGCCGGGCCGGTACCAGGACGCGGCGACCCAGACGGTGTCGCGGACGAACCGGTAGGTCAGGCGGACGTCCAGGTCGGCGCGGAAGACCCCGGCGGCGACCCCGCGCTCCAGGGTGCCGAGCCAGGCCTTCTCGAACTTGCGCTGCGAGTCGGTGAGGTAGTGGAAGCGGGGCTGGTCGGTGAGGTGCCGGGACTCCTTCTGGTAGATGGCGACGGCGGCGCGGTGCCGGTCGATCTCGCGGAAGGACTCGGTGACGAGGGCCTCGATGGTCTCGCGGGGCCCGAGTCCGGCGTCGAGGACGGTGTCGTACCCCTCCCAGAGCTCGTCGAGGAAGGTGGAGAGGATCTCGTCGAGCATCGACTCCTTGGAGTCGAAGTGGTAGTAGAGGCTGCCGGCGAGCATGCCGGCGGCGTCCGCGATCTTGCGGACGGTGGTGGCGTTGTACCCCTGGGCGGCGAACACCTCGGCCGCCGTGTCGAGGAGTTCACGGCGCCGCTCGGGCCCGCCGCTCACCGGGGTCTTCTTCTTGCTTGAGCTCTGGGGAGTGTTCGGCACACGTCCATTCTGGTCCTACGGATGCTGGCTGCTGACCGAGACCGTCTCGCCGGTCATGTAGGAGGAGTAGTCGCCGGCGAGGAAGACGATGACGTTGGCGATCTCCCAGGGCTCGGCATGACGGCCGAAGGCCTCGCGCGCGGTCAGCTCGTCGAGGAGTTCGGTGGTGGTGACCTTGGCGAGGTGGGGGTGCATGGCGAGGGACGGTGAGACGGCGTTGACGCGGACGCCGTACGCGGCGGCCTCGACGGCGGCGCAGCGGGTGAGGGCCATGACGCCGGCCTTGGCGGCGGCGTAGTGGGCCTGGCCTGCCTGGGCGCGCCAGCCGACGACGGAGGCGTTGTTGACGACGACGCCGCCGGTGCCGGTGCCGTCGCCGGTGGCCGCTTCCCGGAAGTGGCGGAGGGCGGCGCGGGTGCAGCGGAAGGTGCCGCCGAGGGTGACGTCGAGGACCCGGTTCCACTGCTCGTCGGTCATGTCGGCGAGCTCCGCGGTGCCGCCGAGGCCGGCGTTGTTGACGGTGATGTCGAGGCGTCCGTGGAGCCGTACGGCGGTGTCGTACAGCGCCTGGACCTGGGCCTCGTCGGTGACGTCGCAGGGCTGCGAGGCGACCGCGTCCGCGCCGAACTCGGCGGCGAGCGCGGTCTCGGTCTCCTTGAGGCGCCGGGTGTGGGCGTCGCTGACGAGGACGCGGGCGCCCTCCTCCAGGAAGCGGCGGGCGGTGGCGCCGCCGATGCCGGCTCCGGCGGCGGCGGTGATGACGGCGGTCCGCCCGGCGAGGAGTCCGTGGCCCTGCACGTAGGGCGGCGCGGGGGTGCGGGTCATGGACGCGGCTCCTTCGGGAGGCCGAGCACCCGCTCGGCGATGATGTTCCGCTGGATCTCGCTGGATCCGGCGTAGACGGTGTCGGCGCGGGAGAAGAGGAACAGCCGCTGCCAGTCGTCGAGTTCGTACGGGGCTCCGGCGGCCAGCGTGGCGGCGGGTCCGCACACCTCCAGGGCGAGTTCGCCGAGGTCGCGGTGCCAGTGGGACCAGTACAGCTTGGCGGCGGAGGGGTCGGTGCCGCGCAGGGCACCGGCGCGGAGCGCCTGGAGGCCGGCCCAGGCGCGGGTGAGGCGGTCGCGGATGTCGGGGTCGGCGGCGGCGCCGTTGCGGCGGGCGAGGGCGACGAGGGCGTCGAGTTCGCGGCGGAAGCCGACCTGCTGGCCGAGGGTGGAGACGCCGCGTTCGTAGCCGAGGGTGGCCATGGCGATCCGCCAGCCGTCGCCGGGTGCGCCGACGACGTTCGCGGCGTCGGTGACGGCCCCGTCGAAGAACACCTCGTTGAACTCGCTGGTGCCGGTGAGCTGGACGATGGGCCGGATCTCGACGCCGGGCCGGCCGAGGGGGACGAGGAGGTACGAGAGTCCGGCGTGGCGCCGTGAACCCGGTTCCGTCCGGGCCAGGACGAAGCACCACTGGGACTCGTGGGCGAGGGAGGTCCAGATCTTCTGCCCGTTCACCACCCACCGGCCGTCCTCCAGGGTGGCGCGGGTGCGGACGGCGGCGAGGTCGGAGCCGGCGCCGGGTTCGCTGTAGCCCTGGCACCAGAGTTCCTCGACGGCGCGGATCGGGGGCAGGAAGCGGGCCTTCTGTTCCTCGGTGCCGTGGTCGATGAGCGTGGGTCCGAGGAGTTGTTCGCCGATGTGGTTGACGCGGGCGGGGGCGTCGGCGAGGGCGTACTCCTCGTGGAAGGCGATCTGTTCCTCGATGCTCGCGCCGCGCCCGCCGTACTTCTCGGGCCAGCCGACGCAGGTCCAGCCGTGGGCGGCCAGGTGTCTCTCCCAGGCGAGGCGTTCGGCGAAGGCCTCGTGCTCGCGGCCGGGTCCGCCGCGCCCCTTGAGGGCGGCGAAGGAGCCGCTGAGGTGGGTCTTCAGCCAGCCCCGTATCTCCGCCCGGAACTCCTCGACGCTGCTCATGGCCGTACGTTAACCTACCAAACACTTGTTAGGGAACGGGTGAGGGCGGGGTGACCGATGGATCTCTCGTACACGCGGACCGAGGAGGCCTTCCGGGCGGAGGCCCGGGAGTGGCTGCGGGACCATGTCCCCGCCGGGCCGCTGCCCTCCCTCGAGACGGCCGAGGGCTTCGCCGCCCACCGCGCCTGGGAGGCCGAACTGGCCGCCGCCCGCTGGTCGGTGGTCTCCTGGCCCGAGGAATACGGGGGCCGGGGCGTCGACCTCGACCGGTGGCTGGTCTTCGAGGAGGAGTACTGGGCGGCGGGGGCGCCCGGCCGGGTCTCGCAGAACGGCGTCCAGCTCCTCGCGCCCACCCTCTTCGACCACGGCACTACGGAACAACGCGCGCGCGTGCTGCCGTCGATGGCGACCGGCGCGACGATCTGGGCGCAGGCCTGGTCCGAGCCCGAGGCCGGTTCCGATCTGGCGTCGCTCACCTCGCGCGCGGTCCGCACGGACGGCGGCTGGCTGCTCACCGGGCAGAAGACCTGGTCCTCACGGGCCGCCTTCGCCGACCGGGCGTTCGGCATCTTCCGCAGCGACCCCGACGCGGACCGGCCCCACCGGGGCCTGACCTACCTCATGTTCGACCTGCGGGCGCCGGGGGTGACCGTCCGGCCCATCGGCCGGCTCGACGGCAAACCCGCCTTCGCCGAGCTGTTCCTCGACGGCGTGTTCGTCCCGGACGAGGACGTGATCGGGGAGCCGGGGCAGGGCTGGCGCATCGCGATGTCCACGACGGGCAACGAGCGCGGACTGATGCTCCGCTCCCCCGGCCGTTTCCTCGCCGCCGCCGACCGGCTCGTACGGCTCTGGCGGACGGAGGGCGATCCGGCGGACTCGGCGCTGCGGGACCGGGTGGCGGACGCGGTGATCGGGGCGCGGGCGTACCAGCTGTTCACGGCGGGCGCGGCGGCCCGGCTGGCGACGGGGGCGCCGTCGGGGGCGGAGTCCAGCCTCAACAAGGTCTTCTGGTCGGAGTACGACCTGGCCCTGCACGAGACGGCGCTGGACCTCCTGGGCCCGGACGGCGAGTTCGCGGACGGCGCGTGGGCGGAGGGGTACGTCTTCTCCCTCGCGGGTCCCCTCTACGCGGGCACCAACGAGATCCAGCGCGACATCATCGCCGAGCGGCTGCTCGGCCTCCCGAAGGGGCGCCGCTGATGTCCTTCCTGCCGACCGACGAACAGCGCGCCTTCGCCCGCTCCCTGGACGCGATGCTCACCGCCGCGGACACCCCGGCGGCCGCACGCGCCTGGGCAGGCGACGACCCCGGCCCGGGGCGGGCCCTGTGGGGCCGGCTGACGGAGGCGGGGGTGTGCGCGCTCGCGGTCCCGGAGGAGTACGAGGGGTTGGGCCCGCTCCCGGTCGAACTGACCCACGCCTTCCTGGAGTTGGGACGTCACGCGGTGCCGGGCCCGGTGGTGGAGACGGTGGCGGCGGCGGTGCTCCTCGGGGAGCTGGCGCGCCTGGGCGACCCGGGCCCGGCGAAGCGCCTCCTGCCGGCCCTGGCGGCGGGCGAGCGCACGGCGACGCTGGCGATCGCCGGGACGGAGGACGTACGGCACGCCGTCCCGTACGCCCTGGACGCCGACCGGGCGGACACGGTGCTCGTCGTACGCGGGGAGGAGCTGTGGCGGGCGCCCGGCCACGGGCCGGTCCGGGTCTCCGCCGACCCCGCGCGCCGGCTCGCCCGCCCGGCACCCGGCGGGGAGCTGCTCGCCGAGGGCCCGGCGGTGGCCGTCGCGGCCGGGCGGGCCCGGCGCTGGGCGATGCTGGCGACGGCCGCGCAGTCCCTGGGCGTGGGTCTGGCGCTGCTCGACCGGACGGTGGCGTACGCCCGGCAACGCACCCAGTTCGGCACCCCGATCGGCGCGTTCCAGGCGGTCAAACACCGGCTGGCGGACACGCTCCTCGCCCTGGAGTTCGCGCGGCCGCTGCTGTTCGGGGCGGCGGTGACGAGGTCGGACGGGGACCTGGCCGCGGCCAAGGTGGCGGCCGGAGAAGCGGGATACTCGGCGGCGCGCACCGCCCTCCAGATCCACGGCGCGATCGGCTACACGGAGGAGCTGGACCTCTCCCTGTGGCTCCGCAAGGCCCGCCCGCTACGCGACGCCTGGGGCGATCCGGCCGCCTGCCGGGCCGCTGTCCTGACCGCGCGCTCATGACACCTGACGGGGCGGGCTGTCGTCGTTGCCGCGCCGGAGGGTCCGGGCCGGGCGCCCGGCGGACCAGGTGCGGATCACGAGCTCGTCGCCGTCCACCCAGGTCCGTACGACCTCGGTCGGGTCCACCCGGAAGAGGTGGAACGGCTGGGGCTCGCCCGCGGCGGCGACGTACCGGGCGACGGTCTCCGGGTCGGTGACCTCGACCGCCCGCCCGGAGACCCGGACGTCCCCGCCGCCCATGCCGGTGCCCTCGCCCAGGTTGGCGAGGAGGGTGAGCCGGGGGTCGCGGCGCAGGTCGCGGGCCTTGCGGGAGCCGGGCATCATGCCGAGCCAGAGTTCGCCGAAGCGGAAGCCCACCTCGATGCCGCTGAGCCGGGGCGAGCCGTCCTCGCGCACGGTGGCGAGGGCGTGGTGGGTGTACTGCCCGAAGCGCTCGCGCACGGTCTCGGCGAATTCGGGTTCGGCGGCCTCGAAGGCCGACCAGGTGGTTCCGGTTCCGGTGTCTCCCATGCGTCCAGGAAACACCGGATACCCGACATCCACTGTCCGGATTACTCCGTACGTCTCGGCATCGGGGCCGGGATCACGATCAGGCGGTGGCGGCGCGCTCGGCGGCGCTGCGCTCGACGCAGAACTCGTTCCCCTCGGGGTCGCCCAGGGTCGCCCAGCCGGTGCCGTCCGGGTTGCGGCGGTCGTCGAGGAGGGTGGCGCCGAGGCCGAGCAGCCGCTCGACCTCCTCGTCGCGGGTGCGGTCCTGCGGCTGGAGGTCGAGGTGGACGCGGTTCTTGACCTCCTTCGTCTCGGGGACCTGGATGAAGAGGAGGCTGGCTCCGGGAGACTCGACGAGCGCCTCCTCGTCCCCCGGCCGGTCGTCGTCGGAGACCTGGGAGTCCAGGACCTTCGCCCAGAAAGTCGCCAGAGCGTAGGCGTCGGCGCAGTCGATGGTCACGTGTCGTACCAGAGAAGTCATGGGCGTCATGATCACCCACGGCAACGACCGCGGGCCACCGGATTCCCCCTCGTTCAGTCGGCGGTGGCGAGTTCCCGGCCCTCGGTCGCCGCCACGAGCGCGGCGAGGGAGGAGCGGGCACCCTGGAGGTCGTGGATCTGCTCGTCGATCGCGTCGAGCCGGGCGACCAGCATCGGGCTGAGACAGGGCTCGATCTCGGCCTCGCTGCCGCAGACGCAGTCGAGGACCTCGGCGATGACCCGGGTCGGCAGTCCGGCACCGAGGAGGGCCCGGATCCGGCGTACGACGGCGGGGGCGTCGGGCCCGTACACCCGCTGGCCGCCGGGGGTGCGCTCCGAGGCGAGGAGGCCCTGCTCCTCGTAGTAGCGGAGCAGCCGGACGCTCACCGTGGTCTCGCGCGCCAGCTCACCGATCTTCATGTGACCCCCCTCACATCCGCCCGGGCGCGCTTGAACCTCACATCCGTGTGAGCTCCTACGGTCCGAGCATGACGAACAACACGAACGACACGCACTCCTCGGACACGACGATATTCCAGCTCGGCGGTGACCTCCCGGTCCGGCGGGTCGGCTACGGCACGATGCGGCTCGCCGACGGCCCGGGCGACCCGACCGGCCCGGAGGCCCGCGTCTGGACGGCCCCGGCCGACCGGGCGGCGGCGGTCGCCCTGCTGCGGACGGCCGCCGAGGCGGGCGTCACCCTCTTCGACACGGCCGACGCGTACGCCCTCGGGGCCGGGGAGGAGCTGCTCGCCGAGGCCCTGCATCCGTACGGCGACGGGATCGCGGTGGCCACCAAGGTCGGTGTGGTCCGGCCCTCCCCCACCGAGTGGGTGCCGCTCGGCCACCCCGCCTATCTGCGCCAGCAGGCCGAGCTGAGCCTGCGCCGGCTGCGCACGGAGCGGATCGACCTGCTCCATCTGCACCGTCTCGACGAGAACGTCCCGGTCGCCGAGCAGGTCGGTGCCCTGCGGCAGCTCCAGGAGGAGGGCAAGGTCCGGCACATCGGCCTCTCGGAGGTGACGGTCGCCCAGCTGACGGAGGCCGAGGCGGTCGCGCCGATCGCGGCCGTGCAGAACCTCTACAACCTGGCGGACCGCGGCCACGAGGCCGTCGTCGAGCACACGGCCGGACGCGGGATCGCGTTCATCCCCTTCTTCCCGGTCGCCATGGGCGGACACGCGGGCCCGGACGGGCCGGTCGCCCGGGTCGCCCGCGAGATCGGCGCCACCCCGTCGCAGACGGCCCTCGCCTGGCTGCTGCACCGGGCCCCGCACATCCTCCCGATCCCGGGCACGACCTCGGCCGCCCATCTCGTGGAGAACCTGGGCGCGCTCGACGTCGCCCTCACCGAGGAGCTGTTCGCCCGGCTCGACAAGGAGGTGGGGGCCGCGGCGTCATGACCGGACGATGCCCTGCCGTCGCGCCGCCGCGAGCCAGACCGGGAACTGGGAGACGAGCCTGTCGTACAGCTCCGCGTCCGGGACCCGGCTCGGGTCCTGACCCGCGTGGAAGAACCCGGAGTTGTCGACGGGCCGCCTCGCCGGCACGGCCAGCTCGTCGAGCCGGCGCAGGAACTCGAACTGTCGGCTTCCGGGGTCGCCGAAGCCGATGAACTGCCAGAAGATCGGCAGCCGGGCCGCCTTGCACACGTACCGCTCGGCCGCGAGCTTGTTGATCGGGCCGCCGTCGGTCTGGAAGACGACGAGCGCGGGCGCGGTGGATCCGCTGTCGAGGTAGTGGTCGATGACGGCGTCCATGGCCAGGTGGTAGCTGGTCTTCCCCATGTGCCCGAGCCCGGCGACGATCCGGTCGATCCGGCCGGCGTGGTCGTCGAGCCGGATGTCGGTCTCGGCGTCGATGTCGGTGGAGAAGAAGACGACGGGCACCCGTCCGTCGTCGTCGAGCTGTGCGGAGAGCCCCAGCACCCGGTCGGCGAGGGCCTGGACGGCGCCGCTGGCGTAGTAGGGCCTCATCGACCCGGAGTGGTCGACGACGAGGTAGACGGCGACGCGCTGCCCGTCGATCCCGTGCCGTCGCAGCGACGCGCCCGCCTCCTTGTAGAGACTCACCAGCGCGGGCGCGGTCTCCTCGACCTTCCGCAGACTCAGTGCCATGGCCCCTCCTCCGACTCCCGCTCCACCCGCTCGATGTCCGCGAGCATGGCGTCGGCCAGATCCCGCTCGGCGGTGTAGTACCGCTCGGCCCAGGCGAGGGTGAGCCGGGGGTACGTCCAGGCCTGGTCCGCCGACGCGTCCGCCGCGTCGGCCTCGGCGCGCAGCCGCATGGTCTCGGCGTACTCCCGGTGCGCGGCGAGGACCTCCCGCATCCGCTCGGGTTCGAGGAGATGGCCGAGCCAGAGCCGGAGCATCGGCCCGTGCTTGAGGACCGGCGGGTCGAGGGGCGCCGTGCGGGCCCAGGCCTTGACGGCGGCGAGGCCCTCGTCGGTGATCCGGTAGACGCGCTTGTCGCGCGAGCCGGCCTCCGGGGCGACCAGGCGCGAGCCGGCGTATCCGGCCCTCTCCAGGCGTTTGAGCTCGCTGTAGATCTGGCTGAAGGACGGGCTCCAGTAGAAGAGCCCCAGTGACCGGTCCGACCACTTCTTGAGGTCGTAGCCGGACAACTCCCGCCCGAAGGAGAGCAGTCCGAGCACGGCCCAGCTGGTCGCCGGAAGCGCCGGCGCGGTCTCTTCGTCCGCCACGGTCGGCAGTCTACGGCCCTTCCCTCCCCCACCTATGCCTGCTAGAAGTATTTCGATTAGGCATACTTGCCGTCGTCATCTCCGGGAGGAGCGCCCCGTGAAGTTCTCCATGATCTTCGAAGCACAGCTCGTCGACCCGACCCCCGCCCGCGAACATCGCGTCATCCACGACTGCGTCGAACAGGCCGTCCTCGCCGAGGAGATGGGCTTCGACCGGATCTGGGCGGTCGAACACCACTCCCTCACCCAGTACGCCCACATGAGCGCGTCCGAGATCTTCCTGACCTGGGTCGCCGCCCGCACCCGCACGATCCGCGTCGGGCACGGCGTGGTCACCATGCCCTTCGGCTACCAGCACCCCGTTCGGGTCGCCGAACGCGCCGCCATGCTCGACGTGCTCTCCGGCGGCCGGGTCGACATCGGCGCCGGGCGGGGCGCGACCCGCCAGGAGATGCGGATGTTCGGGGTGCGCCCCGAGGACACCGCACCGCAGACGGAGGAGGCCCTGCGGATCCTCGCCGCCGCCTGGCGCGAGCCGGAGTTCGAGTGGCACGGTTCGCTCGACATCGGCCCCGGCGCGATCCTGCCCCGCCCGGTCCAGCACCCGCACCCGCCGCTCTTCCTGGCCTGCTCGCAGCACGCCTCGCTCCGGCAGGCCGCCGAACTCGGCATCGGAGCCCTGGTGATGGGCTTCGCCGGCGCCGACGACGTCCGCGCGATGCGCACGGTGTACGACGAGGCGCTCGCCACGCGGGACGGGTCGCGGTTCGTCTCCACCCAGGTCAACGACCACTTCTCCGCCCTCTGCCCGACCGTCGTCCTCGACGACGCCGACCGCGCGCTCCGGCTCGGCACCCGGGGCCAGCGCTTCTTCGCCGAGTCGATCGCCCACTGGTACGGCGGCGCGCCCGCGCCCACCGGCTACGCGGAGGACGAGGACCACACCGGCGCCCTCGCCCGCGAACGGGACGAGCTGATCGCCCGGCTGCACGAGGCGAACGTCCCCGCCCGGCCGGTCGACACCGGCACCTACAACACCGACCACGCGTACGGGGACGCCGCCACGGCGATCGCGTACGTCGAACGGCTCCGGGAGATCGGCGTCGACGAGGTGATGTGCCTGATCCAGATGGGAACCGTGCCGCAGGAGGCCTGTCTGGAGACCATCCGCCAGTGGGGCACGAAGGTCATCCCGCACGTCCGTGCCCTGGACGCCACCGCGTGAGCGCCCTGGACGGCAAGGTCGTGATCGTGACGGGCGCGGCACGCGGCCAGGGCGCCGCCGAGGCCCGGCTCCTGGTGGCGGCCGGGGCGCGGACGGTCCTCACCGACGTACGGGAGGAGGAGGGCCGTGCGGTGGCGGCGGGGCTCGGCGGGGCGGCGGTCTTCGTCCGCCACGACGTGACGTCGGCGGACGACTGGCGGACGGTGACGGACACGGCGGTCACCACGTACGGCGGGATCGACGGACTCGTCAACAACGCGGCCCTCTGGCGGACGGCCCCGGTGGAGTCGGAGACGTACGAGAACTTCGACCTCCTTCTCCGGGTCAACCTGTTGGGGCCGTTCCTCGGCATCCAGGCCGTGCTGCCCGCGCTCCGCGAGGCGGGCGGCGGCTCGATCGTGAACGTGTCGTCCACGGCCGGCCGCGTCGGCCTTCCCGGCCACGCGGCGTACGGGGCGGGCAAGTTCGGCCTGCGCGGCCTCAGCCGCGCCGCGGCCCGCGACCTCGCGCCGTACGGCGTCCGGGTCAACTCGGTCCACCCGGGCGCCGTCGACACCCCCATGACGACGGCGGTCGCGGACCGGGACTGGTCGCACATCCCCCTCGGCCGGATGGGCCGCCCGGAGGAGGTCGGGGAACTGGTCGCGTTCCTGCTCTCGGAGGCGTCGTCGTACGTGACGGGCGCCGAGTTCAGCATCGACGGAGGCCTCACCGCATGACGACGACCGACGCACGGCCCGCCGACCCCCTCACCCCGGACGCCCGCGCGCTCTGCGACGCGATGGCGGCGGCCTTCCCACCCCCGGAGGCGGGCGCGGAAGCACTGAGGTCGGCGGCGAGAGCACGCCTCGGCGACATCCCACCGGCCCCGACCGCCTCGGCGAACGGCGTTCCCGTACGGCTCTACGAGGGGCGGGAGGACCTCGTCGTCGTCTTCGCCCACGGCGGCGGCTGGGTCCTGTGCGACCTGGACACCCACGACCGCACCTGCCGCGCGCTCGCCGACCGCACCGGCGCCACCGTCGTCTCCGTCGACTACCGGCGGGCGCCGGAGCACCGCTTCCCGGCGGCCGAGGACGACGTGTGCACGGCCCTGGCGTGGGCGGCCGACCGGTACCCGGGCCGCCCCCTGGTCCTGGCGGGCGACAGCAGCGGCGGGAACCTGGCAGCGGCGGCGGCCCTCCGCGCCCGCGACGGGGGCGGCCCGCCCCTGGCGGGCCAGCTCCTCGTCCACCCGGCCCTGGACCACAGACTGGAGGGACGGTCGGCCCACGACTTCGCGGAGGGCTACTTCCACACGACGGCGCACATGCGCTGGTACTGGCGGCAGTACGTGGGCCCGGCCGGCGACCCGGCCGCCGCCTCCCCCGGCCTGACGGCCGACGTCTCGGGCCTCCCGCCGACCCTCCTCGTCCTCGCCGACTGCGACCCCCTCCGCGACGAGGCCCTCGCCTACGCCCGCCGCCTCTCCGGAGCGGGCGTCCGCACCGAGGTCCACCTGCACACGGGGGTGTTCCACGGCTTCCTGGGCGGAACGGGGGTGCTGCCGGAGGCGGACGCGGCGCTGGAGGGGGCGGCGGCCTGGCTGAGGAGCCGCGGAGGGTAGGCCGCCCAGTCGCCCCAACGGCCCTCGATCCGGGCGGACGTTCTGGAATCATCGACGTCCAGGGGTGGCACACAGGGGAGTTGGGGGTACGGATGAGCTCGACGACGGACGCGGCCGAGGAGGTGGGCACCGGCAGGCGGCGGGCGCTGCTCATCGGTGTGGGCAGGACCCCGTTCCTGGAACGGGACGAGGTCCTCTCCCGGCGCTTCAAACCGCTCGACTTCGTCGACCGCGACATCGAGATGGTCCGCGCCGCCCTCATCGAGTCCGACTACGAGGTCGACGCCCTCCATCCCGGCCACTCCGACCCCGAACGGCAGGACCCGGACGCCGGCTCGATCGTGGTGGCCGTGGAGAGGTTCCTCCTCTCCTGCGAGGCCGGGGACACGGCCTTCCTCTACTTCTCCTGCCACGGGGTGACCGTCGGCGAGCGCGAGTACCTCCTCACGTCCGCCGCACAGGCCCGCGCCAACGGCTCCCTGATCTCGCACACCATCCTGGAGGTCAGCCCCGAGGTCCTCCTCGGTGCCGTGCCCGACGGCGTCACCGTCGTCGTCTGTCTCGACACCTGCCGTACCGACGACTCCCGCTCGCCCGCCGACTTCCACGAGACCCCCCTGGCGAGTTCCGCCTACCGCGACGTGGCCTGGCTGCACGCGAGCGGACGCGGTCAGCCGGCCTATGCCGACCCCCGGAAGGGCAGCTACTTCGGGATCGCCCTCTCCCAGGCCCTGTCACGCACCAGCGCCCCCAAGACCTTCAAGGAGGTCCACTCCTACGTCGAGGGCCGGGTGGAGCACCTCACGGCCCACCTCCCGGGTCCCTCACCGACGGTCGAGTTCCGGTGTGCGAAGGACCTTGAGGACCGGCTGGTCCTCTGCCGGGGCTCCCGGCAGACCGAGCGCTGGGCCAAGGCGATCACCGACTCCGTTCTCTGGAAGCACACCTCGCACGGGCCCGAGGCGCACCAGCGGGTCAAGGACGAGCTCGAAGACCTGGCGCGCGAGGTCGCGAAGAGCCGCCTCGGCACGGACGCGGCCCTCACCGGCCCCTGGAGCGATCCGGACTACCCGATCCGGGTCGTGGACCGCCTCGGCCGCCTCGTCGCGGACGCCCACCTCGGCGACAACGAACGTCTCTCCCCCGCCGAGACGGCCGCCCTCCTCGCCGCTCCCCTGATGCACGAGGGCGTCGTCGCCGTCGCGCTGAGCGAGCTGGCATGGCTGCGACCCGACAGACTGGACAAGCCGGACGAGGGTGGCCGGGGCAAGGAGCCCGCAGAGGGTCACCAACGGCAGGTCTGCGACGAGGCGGCCGACCTCTGCCAGGCCAACTCGGGAGTGCACCAGGCGGCCGAGTCGCTGAGGCAGCGAAAGCTGACCGACGCCGCCACCGCCGCCGACCACTGGCTGCGCCACCGATTCATCGCCGACTGGGACCGACTGTGGGACCGCACCGACGACTACCCGTCGGTGAACGGCCTCCTCGACAGGGTCGTCGGGGCCGTCTCGGCAGGCGCCGAGCACATGTCCGGCGCGCAACTCTCCGAGGTGGACCGGCACGTCCGCCGGGTTCTGCCGCACATGACGGTCCCCCCGGGCTCCAGCCCGCGCATCGACGCCTCCGCCAGCCCCAGTTGGAGCCGTCTCGAACGCCCCGTCCCCGGCAACAGCTGGCGCGCCTGGGAGCTCGCCTATCTCCTGTGGCTGGCGGCGCTGCTCGCCGCCGATCCACGCCGCATGTCCAGCGTGCTCGTCGACCACCTCGGCGCGCGCCGACCGCTCACCCCGGCCGCCGTGGTGACGGCGCTCGCGGACAGTGGCTGGGAGGCGCTCGACCGTGACGGGTCGACCGGGTACGTGCTCCGCCTGGCCTGCCCGCATCCCGCGTTGCACGCGGCGCTCGAAGAGCTGGCGGCGACCGCCGACGCCTCCGTGCGGGCCCTTCACCGACGCTGGCACGCCGACGGGCGCACGGCGCCGGACCTCCTCCGGGGCGTTCCCCGGAAGGTGACCACCGACTTGCTGAAGCCCGCCGATCAGAGCTACACAGCGCCTCTGGAGCGATTCCGCCTCGCGGAGGACGAGATCCGCCCGCTGCTCATGGGCACCCAGCTGTACGGCGACCGGACGCTCGCGGTGCGGGAGCTGTACCAGAACGCGCTCGACGCCTGCCGGCACCGGCGGCAGCGGGCCGAGTACGGCAACAGGAGGAGGCGGTTCAACGGCCCCGACCGTGAACCCGAGATCCACTTCCTCCAGGCGTACGACGGGGACCGGCCGTACATCGAGTGCCACGACGAGGGCTCCGGCATGAGCCGGGAGAAGCTCACCTCCATGTTCGCGCGCGCGGGCAAGCGGTACGCACAGGACCCGGACTACGTGCAGGAGCGGCGCAACTGGCGGCGGGTCGGCATGGAGCCGATCCCCCTCAACAGCCGTTTCGGCATCGGCGTGTTCAGCTACTTCATGCTGGCCGACGAGGTCACCGTGCACACGGAGGCGATCGACGAGTACGGCAACCCGTCCCGCACGGCCGACCCGCTCCGGGCCACCGTCCAGTCGGGTTCCGGTCTGCTCCAGATCGGCCCGACGGACGGCCCGCCGGGGCGAGGCGGCACGGTGGTGCGGCTCTACCTCAACCACGAGGGCGACGAGGAGGACCCGCCGTCGGTCGTGACGACGCTGCGGCGCCTGCTGTGGGTGAGCGACTTCCGGGTGACGGCGGTGGAGCTGGGCCCGGACGGAACGGAGATCCGCTCGGACGCCTGGGAGCCGGGCGTCCTCCACGCCTCGGCGGACCGCGCCGCGGAGTGGCACGGGCCGGCCGTGAAGGGGGGCGGTGAGAGCTGGATCGTCCAGGGACCCGGACAGTTGCTGCTCGACGGCATCGTCGTGGAGCGCGCTCCCAAGGTCTTCGGGTATGTCTTCAACCTCCGGGAGAAGCATCGTCCGGAGCCGAGTGTCAACCGGAACTCGCTGGTCTCGTACGACTCGGCGGCGGTGGCGGAAGAGTTGCTCGGCGCGGTACCGGTCGCGGCGGGCGTGCTCGACGAGGTCCATCTGTCGTGGCTCTGGGAACTGGCGAGCGAGGAGCCGCAACTCGTCGTCCAGCTTTTCGACCATCTGCCTCCCGGGGCGACCGGACTCCTCGACGCGGAGACCGTCGACTACCAACTCCCCGCCACCCGCCTGCCACTGCGCCGCACGGGCGTTCTCGGAATGGACTTCACCCAGATGCGGCAGTGGACGGGCCGCGAGCCCATGCCGATGTCCGAGCGCGCGGAGGCGAAGGTTCTCAGACGGTGGCGGCTGACAGCGCTGGGGGCGTCGTCGCGCGGCGAGCCCGCGTTCGCGCCCGACCGCTACCCGGTGCCGATCGGCCTGGACGCGCTCCTGGTGTCCTCCCGCCTGCTCGACGGCCGGTGGACGGTCCCTGTGAGGGCCGCGCTGCGCGCCGGTATCCCGTTGGCCGCGAGTGTCCGGGCGCTGCGCCGGTACGCGATCGCCGGCGCCCATGTCCCGGCCGCTCGGAGCATCGCGGACCTGCGCGCGGTGGGCGCACCCGGCGAGGAGATGGCAGATCTCTGCCAGGCCTACGAAGCGGCGGCCGCGCGGGCGGCGGCCGGCGAGCGGCCCGCCACCTCTCACGCCCCCCTGCTGACCGTGGCCGCCCAGCATGGCGTGCCCCCGTCCCGCCTGCTGCCCGATCTGGACGTCCTTCGGCGCCTCGGCGTCGAGATCCCGGATCCGGACGTCCTCTCCGCCGTCGACCTGACGGCGAAGCCCTTCGAGGCCGAATCCGCACTCCTCGAAGGGCCCGGAGGTCCCTGGGACGAGGGCCAGCGGCGCACGGTGCACCCCGTCGATCTGCTGCTGTACGCGCCGCTGCCCGCACAGCGGCGTCGGCTGGCCGAGCGGATCACGGCCCTGGAGCCGCTGGGCCTCTCCCTCACCGAACCCGTACGCGACGAGACCCTCGACCACCCCGCGCTCACTCCCTTCGAACGAAGGCTCGTGTCGCGCGACATCGACGGCATCCACCCATGGCTCCCCGCCGGTCGTCTGACCGTGCCGCAGCTCATGGAACGCAGCCACAGCCTGAGCCAGCCGCTCGGCGAGGTGGCTCGGGAGGTCGCCCGCATCGCACCGGCCACCGGGGTGTCCGCACCGGAGGTGCCCGAGGAGTGCCGGGGCTGGGTCCCCCCGCGGTGGGTGGCGCGGGCGACACGCGCCGCCACCCCCACGTCCGGGGCCGGGGCCACGCACTCCAGTTGGCGCCTGCTCACCCTCGCCCACCAGGCCGACCGCCGCCCTTCACCGGAGGAGCTGCGGCGGGAACTCGTCCTCCTGGACTCCTGGGGTTGCCTGGCCGATCCCGTCGACACGCTGGTCGAGGAGTTCGAGCACCTCTCACCCGCCCTCGTCGGCCTGCTGGAGTACGGACTCAGCAACTGGTCGAACGACGTGGACCGGTGGGGGTTCGATGTCGGCACCCTCGGCATCCCCCTCTTCCTGAAATTCGCGGCCCTGAACCGCAGCGCCCTGGGCGACGCCGTCTTCGACGTGATGCGGGAGAGACAGGACGGGCCCCGGCTTCCGCTCGAGATCCCCGTCGTCCCCGAGGAAGCCCGCTCCCTGACACCCGTGCACTCCGAGCTGACCCTCCTGCTCCACAAGAGCGAACACGGCGAGTCCTTCCGTGAGCACCTGTCGATCCAGAACCTCCTCTCGCTCGCGATGACCCGCCGCGGCGGTACTCTCCGCCACGCCGCCACGGTCCTCGACTCCTACCGCTGTCTCGGCGGCCCCGCGGCCCCCGGCCCGATCACCGACGCCCTCGCCGCCTTCGAACCCACCGACTTCGACCTCGCTGCCTTCGACCCGAGTCTCCTCGGCCCCGGCGTCCTCGGCCCCCTCGAACTCGTCCTCGTGGCAGGCCGGTTCGGCTGGGAGCTCGGGGAGACCTACGACCGGTACGCACCTTTCACGAGCCTCGGCCTCAAGCTCAGCACGCCCGAACCCCAGGGCGAAGAAAGGGGAATCGTCCCCGGCTGGCGTGATGTCATCGTCCTCACCGAGCAGTTGACCGGTCGCGCGCCCGCCGTCACGGGAACCGTCACCGACGAGCACGTCGTTCTCTGTGCCGAGGAGACGGAGCAGTCCGAGGCCGACGTCCGTGACAGCCTCCGCAGCTACGCCCGACTGTTCTCGCTCGTCGTTCCCACCCCCGGAGGACCGCAGGCATGAGCCCCGCCATCCCCTACCAGCGCAAGCCCTTTCCCCTCGCCCAGCCCCTCACCGCCTTCCTCTGGCAGGTGCGGGGCGACGGCGACGGTGTGGAGGCCACCGGTGAGTGCCCCCAGTGCCGGTGCGTGACCAAGAACGTCATCGCGGGTGTCCAGTACGTCACCAAGGGCCCTTCGAAGTCCCTGCGGGACCTCCTGGCCACAGGTGCGCCGAGGCCCGCCCGGTGCGAGTGCACGACCTGGCACCTGAACCGGCCCGACGGGGTCCCGGACGGCTGCGGAGCCTCGTTCTGGATCGCGCTTCCGCCGGGGGGACTCTCCCTGTGAGCGACTTCACCGACGACGAACTGTGGGACGCCAACCTGCGGGGACGGGCGATGGCGAGCCCGCCCGAACGGCTCAGGGCGGCGCTCCAGCAGGCGGAGGGGTACCGGAACTTCCTCACCACGCTCACCGGGCTGCTCACCGTGATCTTCGTGCTCAAGGGCCAGGAGAACCTGAGCAGGATGACCACCGGCCCGAGGTGGTGGGTGATCGGGCTGCTCGCCGGGGCGTTCCTGCTGCTCCTGCTGGCGTCCTGGCTGATGGTCTCGGCGGTGCACGAGCGGCCGGGCGATGAGGTGCTCACCGACGCGGAGTATCTGCTGAACTACGAGAGGAAGCGGGCCAAGGCCGTCCGGCGGACGACCGGCTGGGCCCGCTGGATGGGTCTCGTCGGCGTTCTCGCCGTCTCCGCCGCCTCGCTGATCACCTGGATCCTCCCGGGCCCGACCGCCTGACCTCCCGCGCCCCCAGACGCGCGACAGCGCCCGCCCAGTCGTCCGGTCGGGGACATTCGGGGGGCGCCGTGCTCAGTTCCGTACCTCGTTGTACGGGACGTTCTCGGGGTGATCCGGTCGGATCAGACCGTCAGCGAACGGTCCGTCGGGCGGATCGGGGCCGGCAGGGAGCTGGCGCCGGTCAGGTAGCGGTCCACGCCGCGGGCGGCCGAGCGGCCCTCGGCGATGGCCCAGACGATGAGCGACTGACCGCGGCCGGCGTCGCCGGCGACGTACACGCCATCGACGTTGGTGGCGAAGTCCGCGTCTCGGGCGATGTTACCCCGCTCGTCGAGGTCCAGACCAAACTGGGCGACCAGGCCGTTCTCCACGTCCGTGCCGGTGAAGCCCATCGCGAGCGTGACCAGCTGGGCGGGGATCTTCCGCTCCGTGCCCGGCTTCTGGGTCAGCTTGCCCTCGACGAACTCGACCTCGACGAGGTGGAGGAACTGGACGTTGCCGTCCTCGTCGCCCTCGAAGTGGGTGGTGGAGACGGAGTAGACCCGCTCGCCGCCCTCCTCGTGCGCGGAGGTGACCTTGTACAGCATGGGGAAGGTCGGCCAGGGCTGACCCGGGTTCCGCTCCTCGCCCGGCCGGGGCATGATCTCCAGCTGCGTGACCGAGGCCGCGCCCTGGCGGTGGGCCGTACCGACGCAGTCGGCGCCGGTGTCGCCGCCGCCGATGACGACGACGTGCTTGCCCTCGGCGGTGATCGGCGGGGCGACGAAGTCACCCTCGACGACCTTGTTCGCCAGCGGCAGGTACTCCATCGCCTGGTGGATGCCGTTGAGCTCGCGGCCCGGGACGGGCAGGTCGCGGGCGGTGGTGGCGCCGGCGGCGATGACCACGGCGTCGAACCGCTTGCGCAGGTCCGTCGACGTCAGGTCGCGGCCGACCTCGACGCCCGTGCGGAACTTGGTGCCCTCCGCGCGCATCTGCTCGATGCGGCGGTTGATGTGCCGCTTCTCCATCTTGAACTCGGGGATGCCGTAGCGCAGCAGGCCGCCGATGCGGTCGGCGCGCTCGTACACGACCACGGTGTGGCCGGCCCGGGTCAGCTGCTGGGCGGCGGCGAGACCCGCCGGGCCCGAGCCGATGACGGCGGCGGTCTTGCCGGACAGGCGCTCGGGCACCTGCGGCTTGACGTCGTTCGCGTCCCAGGCCTTGTCGATGATGGAGACTTCGACGTTCTTGATGGTGACGGCCGGCTGGTTGATGCCGAGCACGCACGCGGACTCGCACGGCGCCGGGCAGAGGCGGCCGGTGAACTCCGGGAAGTTGTTGGTGGCGTGCAGGCGCTCCTGCGCCGCCGACCAGTCCTCGCGGTAGGCGTAGTCGTTCCACTCGGGGATCAGGTTCCCGAGCGGGCAGCCGTTGTGGCAGAACGGGATGCCGCAGTCCATGCAGCGGCCGGCCTGCTTGCTGATGATCGGCAGCAGGGAGCCGGGGACGTAGACCTCGTTCCAGTCCCTGACGCGCTCGCCCACGGGGCGGGTCTCGGCGACCTCGCGACCGGTGGTCAGGAAGCCCTTGGGGTCAGCCATGGGTCGCCGCCTCCATCATCTTCTCGGTGGTCTCGGCCTCGGAGAGACCGGCGAGCTCAGCGGCGTCCTTGGCGGCGAGCACTGCCTTGTACGTGGTGGGGATGATCTTGCTGAACCGGGCCGCGTTCGCGTCCCAGTCGGCGAGGAGCTTCTCGGCGACCGTGGATCCGGTCTCCTCGTGGTGGCGGCGCACGACATCGTGCAGCCACGCCTTGTCGGTGTCCGACGGGGCCTCGATCGCGCCCAGGTTGCCGGAGTTGACGTTGTCCCGGTCGAGGTCGACGACGTAGGCGACACCGCCCGACATGCCGGCCGCGAAGTTGCGTCCGGTCTCGCCGAGGACGACCGCCGTACCACCGGTCATGTACTCGCAGCCGTGGTCGCCCACGCCCTCCGAGACGACCAGGGCGCCGGAGTTGCGGACGCAGAAGCGCTCGCCGGTGCGGCCGCGGAGGAACAGTTCGCCGCCGGTCGCGCCGTACCCGATCGTGTTGCCCGCGATCGTGGAGTACTCGGCGAGGTGGTCGGCGCCCCGGTCGGGGCGGACGATCACACGGCCGCCGGAGAGGCCCTTGCCGACGTAGTCGTTGGCGTCGCCCTCCAGGCGGAGGGTGACACCGCTCGGCAGGAAGGCGCCGAACGACTGGCCCGCGGAGCCGGTGAAGGTGATGTCGATGGTGTCGGCCGGGAGGCCGGCGCCGCCGAACCGCTTCGTCACCTGGTGGCCGAGCATGGTGCCGACCGTGCGGTTGATGTTGCGGATGGCGACCTGGGCGCGGACCGGCTGGGCCTCCTCGGCGGAGGCGGCGTTGAGGGCCTCGGCGGCGAGCTGGATCAGCTCGTTGTCGAGGGCCTTCTCCAGACCGTGGTCCTGCTCGATGAGGGCGTGGCGGACCGCGCCCTCGGGCAGCTCCGGCACGTAGAAGAGCGGCTCCAGGTCGAGACCCTGCGCCTTCCAGTGGGTGACGGCGCGGCTGGTGTCGAGCAGCTCGGCGTGGCCGACGGCCTCTTCGATGGTGCGGAAGCCCAGCTCGGCGAGGAGCTCGCGGACCTCCTCGGCGATGAACTCGAAGAAGTTGACGACGAACTCGGGCTTGCCGGAGAAGCGGTCGCGGAGGACCGGGTTCTGGGTGGCGATGCCGACCGGGCAGGTGTCCAGGTGGCAGACGCGCATCATGACGCAGCCGGAGACGACGAGCGGCGCGGTCGCGAAACCGAACTCCTCGGCGCCGAGCAGCGCGGCGATGACGACGTCGCGGCCGGTCTTGAGCTGGCCGTCGGTCTGGACGACGATCCGGTCGCGCAGGCCGTTGAGCAGCAGCGTCTGCTGGGTCTCGGCGAGGCCGAGCTCCCAGGGGCCGCCCGCGTGCTTGAGCGAGGTGAGCGGCGAGGCGCCCGTGCCGCCGTCGTGGCCGGAGATGAGGACGACGTCCGCGTGGGCCTTGGAGACACCGGCGGCGACCGTGCCGACGCCGACCTCGGAGACCAGCTTCACGTGGATGCGGGCGACCGGGTTGGCGTTCTTGAGGTCGTGGATCAGCTGAGCCAGGTCCTCGATGGAGTAGATGTCGTGGTGCGGCGGCGGCGAGATGAGGCCGACGCCGGGCGTCGAGTGACGCGTCTTGGCGACCCACGGGTAGACCTTGTGGCCGGGCAGCTGGCCGCCCTCGCCGGGCTTGGCGCCCTGGGCCATCTTGATCTGGATGTCGTCGGCGTTGACCAGGTACTCGCTGGTGACGCCGAAGCGGCCGGAGGCGACCTGCTTGATCGCGGAGCGGCGGGCCGGGTCGTAGAGGCGGTCCGGGTCCTCGCCGCCCTCACCGGTGTTGGACTTGGCGCCCAGCTGGTTCATGGCGACGGCGAGGGTCTCGTGCGCCTCGCGGGAGATGGAGCCGTACGACATGGCGCCGGTGGAGAAGCGCTTGACGATCTCGGAGACCGGCTCGACCTCGTCGATCGGGATCGCGGGGCGGTCGGAGGTGAAGCCGAAGAGGCCGCGGAGCGTCATGAGGCGCTCGGACTGCTCGTTCACCCGGTCCGTGTACTGCTTGAAGATGTCGTACCGCTTGTTGCGCGTGGCGTGCTGCAGGCGGAAGACGGTCTCCGGGTCGAACAGGTGCGGCTCGCCCTCGCGGCGCCACTGGTACTCGCCGCCGATGTCCAGGAGGCGGTGCGCCGAGGGGACGCCGGAGACGGGGTACGCCTTGGCGTGGCGGGCGGCGACCTCCTTGGCGACGACGTCGAGACCGGCGCCGCCGATCTTGGTGGCCGTGCCGTTGAAGTACGTGGCGACGAAGGTCTCGTCGAGACCGACGGCCTCGAAGACCTGGGCGCCGCGGTAGGAGGCGACGGTGGAGATGCCCATCTTGGACATGACCTTGAGGACGCCCTTGCCGAGCGCGTAGATCAGGTTCCGGATGGCCTGCTCGGGCTCCAGGCCCTCGATGAAGGTGCCGGCGCGGACCAGGTCCTCGACGGACTCCATGGCGAGGTACGGGTTGACCGCCGCGGCGCCGTAGCCGATGAGCAGGGCGACGTGGTGGACCTCGCGGACGTCACCGGCCTCGACGAGCAGACCCACCTTGGTGCGCTGCTTGGTGCGGATGAGGTGGTGGTGGACGGCCGCGGTGAGCAGCAGCGAGGGGATCGGCGCGTGCTCGGCGTCGGAGTGCCGGTCGGAGAGCACGATGAGGCGGGCGCCGCCCTCGATGGCGGTGTCGGCCTCGGCGCAGATGGCGTCGAGGCGGGCGGCGAGGGCGTCGCCGCCGCCGGAGACCCGGTAGAGGCCGGAGAGGGTCGCGGCCTTCATGCCGGGCATGTCGCCGTCGGCGTTGATGTGGATGAGCTTGGCCAGCTCGTCGTTGTCGATCACCGGGAACGGCAGCGTGACGCTGCGACACGTCGAGGAGGTGGGCTCGAGCAGGTTGCTGCCGGGGCCGAGCGAGGAGCGCAGGGAGGTCACGAGCTCTTCGCGGATGGCGTCGAGCGGCGGGTTGGTGACCTGCGCGAACAGCTGGGTGAAGTAGTCGAAGAGGAGCCGCGGGCGGGCGGAGAGGGCCGCGATCGGCGAGTCCGTGCCCATGGAGCCGAGGGGCTCGCCGGCGGTGCGGGCCATCGGCGCGAGGATGACGCGGAGCTCTTCCTCGGTGTAGCCGAAGGTCTGCTGGCGGCGGGTGACCGAGGCGTGGGTGTGCACGATGTGCTCGCGCTCGGGGAGGTCGGAGAGCTCGATCTCGCCGGTCTCCAGCCACTCCTCGTAGGGGTGCTCGGCGGCGAGGGCGGCCTTGATCTCGTCGTCCTCGACGATGCGGTGCTCGGCGGTGTCGACGAGGAACATCTTGCCGGGCTGGAGGCGGCCCTTGCGGACGACCTTGGCGGGGTCGATGTCGAGGACGCCGACCTCGGAGGAGAGGACGACGAGGCCCTCGTCGGTGACCCAGTAGCGGCCGGGGCGCAGTCCGTTGCGGTCGAGGACCGCGCCGACCTGGACGCCGTCGGTGAAGGTGACGCAGGCCGGGCCGTCCCAGGGCTCCATCATCGTGGAGTGGTACTGGTAGAAGGCGCGGCGGGCCGGGTCCATCGTCTCGTGGTTCTCCCACGCCTCCGGGACCATCATCAGGACCGCGTGGGGCAGGGAGCGGCCGCCGAGGTGGAGCAGTTCGAGGACCTCGTCGAAGGAGGCCGAGTCGGAGGCGTCCGGGGTGCAGATCGGGAAGATCCGGTCCAGCGAGCCCTCGCCGAAGACGGTGGATTCGAGCTGGGCCTCGCGGGCGGTCATCCAGTTCCGGTTGCCCTTGACGGTGTTGATCTCACCGTTGTGGGCGACGAAGCGGTACGGGTGGGCCAGCGGCCAGCTCGGGAAGGTGTTGGTGGAGAACCGGGAGTGGACCAGGGCCACGGCGGTGGCGCAGCGGCGGTCCGACAGGTCCGGGAAGAAGGGCTCCAGCTGGCCGGTGGTCAGCATGCCCTTGTAGACGATGGTGCGGGCGGAGAGCGACGGGAAGTACGTCGCGGCCTCACGCTCGGCGCGCTTGCGCAGGACGAACGCCTTGCGGTCGAGCGCGATGCCGGTGGCCTCGCCGGCCGTGTCCGCGACGAAGAGCTGGCGGAAGACCGGCATGGTGGAGCGGGCGGAGGCGCCGAGCAGCTCGGGGGCGACGGGGACCTCACGCCAGCCGAGGACGTTCAGGCCCTCTTCGGCGGCGATCGCCTCGATCTTCGCGGCGGTCTCGTCGGTGCCGTCCTCGGGGAGGAAGGCGATGCCGACGGCGTACGCGCCGGTCTCGGGGAGCTCGAATCCGGCGACCTCGCGGAAGAAGGCGTCCGGGACCTGGAGCAGGATGCCGGCGCCGTCACCGGAGTCGGGCTCGGAGCCGGTGGCGCCTCGGTGTTCGAGGTTGCGCAGTACGGTCAGCGCCTGCTCGACCAGCGCGTGGCTGGCTACACCGGTGAGGGTGGCCACGAACCCGACACCGCAGGCGTCGTGTTCGTTACGGGGGTCGTACATCCCCTGCGGAGCAGGGCGACCGTCCATGGGCGACCAGGCGTCGGAACGCATCGGCTCTCCCGTCGTCGTCGTGGCTGGGGGCACCTCCCAGACCACGTCTGGGGGAGCTCTGCTGCCGAGGGACGACGTTGGCCCTCCGCGAAATTTCGTGCAGGTTACATGATGGCTGGTTTCTCGCTAAGTGGATAGCGCATTCCAACATGCGGACACCACCGATACGGAGCGGTGGTGTGGGTTCACCTGTGGTTTGCGAGGTCAGCGGCCTGCCCCGCGGGGACGGATCGAGGTGATCCGGAGGATCTCCGGGTCGTCGGCGACCCGTCACTGTGTGGGCCTCATTGCCCAGCGACGCTCAGGCCTCATTCCCGTTGGTCACGGGTTCGAAACCGCCGAGTAACCGGCTACATATGTGGCGTCGTGCATAGTGTCTCATCGCTGCGGCGGATCGGGCCAGGGATATACGTCACAGCCGATACGGGGCTTTCATCCCGAAAAGGTGCCGCGAAAAGACCGAGAGGCCCCTTTTGGGAGCCTCTCGGTCTTCTGTAGGGGTACGGATTCCGCACCCGGTCCGATGTTCGTACGGCGCTGGCTACAGCGCCGCCCCGAGGAGCATGCCGAGCCCGTACGTGACGGCCGCGGCGGCACCACCGAGGACGAGCTGACGCACCCCGCTGAAGAGCCAGCCACGCGCGGTGACCCGGGCGACGAGCGCGCCGCAGGCGAAGAGCCCGACGAGCGCGAGCAGCACGGCCGGCCAGAGCGCGGTCGCCCCGAGCAGGAACGGCAGGACGGGGAGGAGCGCGCCGAGCGCGAAGGAGCCGAAGGACGAGACCGCGGCGACCATCGGCGACGGCAGGTCGTCCGGGTCGATGCCGAGCTCCTCGCGGGCGTGGATCTCCAGGGCCTGCTCGGGGTCCTTCGACAGCTGCATCGCGACCTCGCGGGCCAGCGCGGGCTCGACGCCCCGGGAGACGTAGAGCGCGGCGAGCTCCTCCATCTCGTCCATGGGGTGCTTGCGCAACTGGCGGCGCTCGACGTCCAGTTCCGCCTGGACGAGTTCGCGCTGCGAGGCGACGGAGGTGTACTCGCCGGCGGCCATGGAGAAGGCGCCGGCCGCGAGTCCGGCGAGGCCGGTGATGACGACGGTCTGCGTGGAGACCGCGCCGCCTGCGACACCGGTCATCAGGGCGAGGTTGGAGACGAGTCCGTCCATGGCGCCGAACACCGCCGGACGCAGCCAACCGCCGTTCACGTCACGGTGCGTGTGGTTGTCGCGGTGGGCCTCGTGCAGTGGCGCCTGAGCTTCGATGATGGACATGGCTCTCCCCTCGTTCCGGCGGGCCGGGTAGCTCCCGCCGCCCCAACACCCTCGAAAATACGCGCGATGTAAGGGGCCCGCCAGCAAGGCAGGCCGTACTTACTAAGGCGTGCCTTGCTGCGTGAACCGGGTTCTGGCGAGGTGTCAGGCGGGTGACAGAGACGTTTCTTCGGCGAGTTCGCGGCCCGCCGTGGCACAGATCCAGGCATCGGGGCGCCGTCGATGCGCCCCCACCGAGGAAGGGGCCACGGACATGGCGACCACCACGGCATGCGATACGCGCGAACGGGCGAGAGGGGCGCTCCTCGGCCTCGCCGTCGGCGACGCGCTCGGCGCGCCCGCCGAGAACATGCGCCCCTCCGAGATCCGCCGCCGCTGGGGCCGGATCGAGGGCTTCGTGACGGACAGCCCGGCGGGCACGGACGACACCGAGTACGCCATCTTCTCGGCGCTGCTCCTCGCCCGGCACGGCTCGGCCCTCACCGTCCACCACGTCGAACGGGCCTGGCACCACTGGATCGCCGACCTCGACGAAGGCCCCTTTCGCGGCGCGGGCTTCTCGGAGCGCGGCACCCTGGAGAACCTCCGCCGGGGCCTTGCCGCACCGATCTCCGCGCAGCACCGGCACGCCTGGAGCGACGGTCTCGCCATGCGGGCGGCGCCGTTCGGGGTGTTCGCGGCGGGGCGCCCGGCGGAGGCGGCCCGACTGGTCGCGATCGACGGCAGCGTCAGCCACGACGGCGAGGGCATCTACGGCGGCCAGGCGGTCGCGGCGGGCGTCGCGGCGGCGATGGCGGGAGCGGGGGTGACCTCGGTGATCGCGGCGGCCCTCTCGGCCGTCCCGATGGACTCGTGGACAGCCCGCTCGCTGCGCCGCGCGGTGGTGGCCGCCCAGCGCGTCCAGCCGGACCCGCTGACCCGCGAGCGCCAGGTCCGCTCGGCGGTCGTCATCGGCGGCTACCCGTGGACGGACCTGGCCCCGGAGGCGGTGGGCCTGGCGTTCGGCGCCTTCGCGGCGGCGCGGGGCGACTTCCGTACGGCGGTCCTGACGGCCGTCAACATGGGCCGCGACGCCGACACCACGGCGGCGGTGGCGGGCGCGCTGGCCGGCGCGGCGGGCGGGGTGCGGTCGATCCCCGAGGAATGGGCCTCGGCCATCACCCCGGTCACGGGCAGCTGCCTCCCCTCGATGCGCGGCTACCACGTCCTGGACGTAGCGGACCTCCTGACCCCGGAGGGGGAATCCTGATGAGCGGCGACACGACGACGACCACGGCAGCAGTGACCGCGGGCCATGCGCCCGCCGCCGTGGGCGACACCCCCACCGCTGTGGGCGATCGTTCCCCAGGGCGGTGGGGGCACCCCCAGACGGAGTCTGGGGGTGGGTGGGCACAGCGCCCGTTGCCGGATACCGGCCTCCCGCTCCGCGCCCACCAGGACCTGACGGTGACCCCGCTGCCGGGCACCGACTCGCTGGACCTCGCCCCACCCCACGGCACGGGTTCATGGGGCGGCGCCCAAGAGGCCCGACAGCCCGAAGCCCCCCGCAGGCCACCGCGCGACGCAGTAGAAGGCCTCCTCCTCGGCCTGGCCGCGGGCGACGCCGCAGGATGGCCCGCCGCCCGGCACCGCGCCGCCCGCATGCCCGAGTGGACCCGCCGCCTCACCCGCGAGCTCGACACCTTCGCCGAGCAGAACGCCACGACCACCCTCCCCGTCCCCATCGCCCTCAACCAGCCCCCCGAGCCCCTCCGCCTCGGCCCCTCCGACGACGCCGAATGGGCGGTCTTCGCCGCAGAGGCGATCCTCACCGCCTCGGGCCCGGTCTTCACCGGCCTCCCCGAGGAGCGCCGTCTCCGCGCCGCCGTCGACCTCGCCTGGAACGCCCTCGCCGGACAGGTCGCCGCCGCGGCGGAACGCGCTCCGGAGGTCGAGTCCGCCGTGCTCCCGCTCCGCGCCCGGATCTCCGTCCGCGCGGGCCTCGGCAATCTCGCCACCGGCCTCCGTCCGCCCGCGACCGGCCACGACAACCCGCACTTCTTCGACGACGCGGCATGCGTCCGGGCCGTCGTCCTGGCCGTGGTGCACCCCGGCAACCCCCGCGCCGCGGCCGAACTCGCCGAGTTCGACGCCCGGTACACCCAGGACGGCGACGGCGTCCACGGCGCCCGCGCGATGGCGGCGGCCGTCGCCGCGGCCCTCGGCGGGGCGACGGTCGACGAGGCCGTCGAGGCGGCGCTCGCCGAGCTGCCGCCCGTCACCGAGATCGGCCGCAACGCCCGGTACGCGGTGAAGCTGGCCCAGACCGCCGCCTCGGCCTTCGAACTGGTCCCGCTCCTGGAACACCAGATCGTGGACCACGTCTACAGCTACGGCATCGCCGCCGCCGAGACCGTCCCGGTGGCGCTCGCCCTCGCCACCGCCGCCCGGGGCGAGATGACGGCCGCGGTCCCGGCCGCCGTCTGCCTCTCCCGGGTCGCCGACTCCGCGCCCGCACTGGCGGGAGCGCTCACCGGGGCGCTGGGCGGGGGCCGTTCGGTGCCCGCGACCTGGCGCGAGGCGTGCCGGACCCTCGCGGGCTGCGCGCTGCCCCGCCTCGCGGGAACGGATCTGGTCGAACTCGCCGGGCTGCTCGCAGCCACGGAACCACCCACCCCGGGTGGACAATCCAGACATGACACCCACAACACCCCCGGCTGTGACGCCCACACTGGATGACCGGATCACCGGCAGTCTCCTCGGGGCCGCCGTCGGCGACGCGCTCGGCGGCCCCGTCGAGGGCTACACCCCCCAGCAGATCCTGGAGCGCCACGGCGGCCGCGTCACCGGGATCGTCGGCCCGTGGAACGGCGACGAGTGGCGCACCGCCCGCCCCATCGCCCCGTACCACAAGGGCGACGGGCACGTCACCGACGACACCTTGATGACCCATGCGCTGATCCGGGTGTACGAGAAGGTCCGCGGCCACCTCGACGCGTACGCGGTCGCGGACCACCTCGTCCCTGACCTCATGGGCACCCCCGTCTGGATCCCGGAGCTGGAGGCGGAGGCCCTCCCGCTCCAGCGGATCTTCCTGGCGGAGAAGTGGCTGGTGACACGCATCCACTACGGCCATGTGGACCCGCGTGAGGCCGGCAGCGGCAACATCGTCAACTGCGGCGCCGCGATGTACATGGCACCGGTCGGGCTCGTCAACGCGGCGAACCCGGAGGCCGCGTACGCCGAGGCCCTCGACATCGCGGGCGCGCACCAGTCCTCGTACGGCCGCGAGGCGGCGGGGGTGTTCGCGGCGGCGGTGGCGGCCGCGTGCGCGCCCGGCGCCACGCCGGCGTCCGTGGTCGACACGGCCCTGTCCGTCGCGAAGGACGGGACGCGGGCGGCGATCGAGGAGGTGACGGAAGTGGCGGCCCGGCACCGGGACTTCGAGTCGGCGCTGACGCCGCTCCGCACGGCGGTGGCCCCGTTCGACTCGGTGGGTCCCGACTACCGCTCCCCCTCCCTCGGCGCCCGTCGCCCGTCCCGTCTGCACGCGATCGAGGAGCTCCCGATCGCGCTCGGCATGCTGCTCGTCGGAGAGGGCGACTACCGGCGTACGGTGCTGGGCTCGGTCAACTACGGCCGTGACTGCGACTCCATCGCCACGATGGCGGGCGCGATCGTGGGCGCGCTGCACGGGGAGCAGGCGGTGCCGGCGGAGTGGGCGAAGCGGGTGGCGGAGGCGAGCCGACTGGACCTGCACGCCCCTGCGAGGGCCCTGATGGAGGTGACCCACGAGATCTTCGCCCAGGACGGGAAACGCCGCCGGGCCCACGAGCAGGCGTTCGCGACCCTGACGGGCACGGCCGCCCGATGAACCTCCGCCTGACCTGGGTCCAACCGGAGGACCTGGTGGGCCACGAACTCCGCCAGGCGGCGGAGGACGGCCGCGACGCCCGCGCCGTCGCGGCCCGCTGGACGGCGGCGGGCGGCCCACCCGCCCCGCACACGGCCGGCGCGTCCGCCACCCCCCGCCCGGACCTCCGCCCCCTGGCGGAGGAACTCCTGGACACCCTGACGGCCCTCCCCACCCCCCTGTCGGACGACGAACCGACCCCCCTCCCCGAGATCAGAGCTCTGACGACCCCCCGCACCACCCCTCCCCCACACTCTGACGGGACCGCCGGCACCGCCACCGCCGCGGGGAATCGTCCCGCAGGGCGGTGGGCCCACCACGCCCCGCGCGAAGCGCCCTTGCTCCAGGGGTTCGGGAGCGAAGCCCCCGGTTCTCTCCCGCACCGCCTGCACGCCGCCTGGCTCGGCCGCGCCGCCGGCTGCCTCCTGGGCAAGCCCGTCGAGAAGCTCCCCCTCACCGCCATCCGCGCCCTCGCCCGCGCCGCGGGCAACTGGCCGCTCTCCACCTGGTTCACCGCCCGCGGCGTCCCGTCCGAGCTGCTCGCCGCCCACCCCTGGAACCGCCGCTCGGCCTCCACCTCCCTCGCCGAGAACATCGACGGGATGCCCGAGGACGACGACCTCAACTACCCCCTCCTCAACCTGCTGCTGCTCCAGCGCCACGGCCGCGGCTTCACCACCGCCGACGTCGCCCGCCTCTGGCTCGACGAGCTTCCCGCCGGCCGCACGTTCACGGCCGAGCGCGTGGCCTACCGCAATCTCCTCGACGGGATCGAACCCCCGCTGACCGCCGTCCACCGCAACCCGTTCCGCGAGTGGATCGGCGCCCAGATCCGGGCCGACGTCCACGGCTGGACCCACCCGGGCGATCCGGCCGCCGCCGCCGAGCAGGCGTACCGGGACGCGACCCTCACCCACACGGCGAACGGCGTCTACGGCGCCATGTTCGTCGCCGCCACCCTCGCCGCCGCCGCGACCGGCACCGCCGACGTCCACCGGTCGCTCGCCGAGGGCCTCGCCGTGATCCCACCGCGCTCCCGCCTCGCGCAGGCGGTCCGCCGAGGGATCGGACTCGCCCGCGACACCCCCGACTTCGACACCGTCGTCGATCGCCTGCACAGCGAACTCGGCGGGTACCACTGGGTGCATGCCGTCCCCAACGCCGCCGTGCTCGCCGCCGCCCTCACCCACGCCGACGGCGACTTCACCCGCTCCATCTGCGCGGCCGTCTCCGGCGGCTGGGACACCGACTCCAACGGCGCCACCGCCGGTTCGGTCGCCGGGCTCCTCGCCGGGCACCCCGACCGGCTGCCGGAACACTGGACCACCCCCCTCAAGAACCGTCTCGCGACCTCCGTCCCGTCCTTCGACGGCATCGGATTCGACACCCTGGCCGAACTGACCCACCGGGAGGCAGTACGCCCATGACCAGCATCGTCGTACTCGGCAGCACCAACATGGACCTCGTCGCCTACGTCCCGAGGGCCCCCGCCCTCGGCGAGACCGTCACCGGCCGCGCCTTCCGTACGATCCCCGGCGGCAAGGGCGCCAACCAGGCCGTCGCCGCCGCCCGCGCGGGCGGCGAGGTGTCGATGATCGGCGCGGTCGGCGCCGACGAATTCGGCACCAGGCTCCGGGACACCCTCGAACACTGCTCGGTGGACACCGATCTCCTCCGCACCGCCGAGGGCGCCTCCGGCACCGCGCACATCGTCGTCGACGACGAGGGCGGCAACGCGATCGTCGTCGTCCCCGGCGCGAACGGCACCGTCACCTCCCTCGACCACGGCGACGAGGCCCTCATCGGCACCGCCGACGCCCTGCTGCTCCAGCTCGAACTCCCCCTCTCCGTCGTCGTGGAGGGCGCCGCGACCGCCCGCCGCCTCGGCGTCCGTACGGTCCTCACGCCCGCCCCCGTCCAGCCACTCCCTCCCGAACTGCTCGCCACGATCGACCTGTTGGTGCCCAACGAGCACGAGGCCGCCGCCCTCACCGGCCTGACGGACCCCCGCGAGGCCGCCCTCGCCCTGCTCCGGGACGTCCCCGAGGTCGTCGTCACCCTGGGGGCGGCCGGCAGCCTGTACGCGGTCCGGGGCGCCGATCCGGTGACGGTGCCCGCGCCCCGCGTCCGGGCCGTGGACACCACCGCCGCCGGTGACACCTTCGTCGGCGCACTGGTGGTCGCGCTCGGCGAGGGGCGCCCCGCCCCCGAGGCCCTCGCCTGGGCGGGGGCCGCCGCCGCGCTCTCCGTCCAGCGCGAGGGCGCGTCGACGTCGATGCCCTACCGCACCGAGATCGAGGCCGCCTTCGGCTCCCTCGGCGAGCCCGAGGACACGGACGAGAAGGAGACCGACCCCGCATGACCCCCACACCCCAAGCACCGACCGCCCCGCCCGCGCCCGCCCCCACGCCCCCGGCACCCCTGCACGGCCTGCGCGTCCTGGATCTCGCGACCCTCTTCGCGGGCCCGCTCGCCGCCACGATGCTCGGCGACTTCGGCGCCGACGTCGTCAAGGTCGAGCACCCCCGCAAGCCCGACCCGTCCCGCGGCCACGGCCCCGCCAAGGACGGCGTCGGTCTCTGGTGGAAGGTCCTCGGCCGCAACAAGCGGGCGATCACCCTCGATCTGTCCTCCCCCGGGGGCCGTGACACCCTTCTCGCGCTCGCCGCCGACGCCGACGTGATCGTGGAGAACTTCCGCCCCGGAACCCTGGAACGCTGGGGTCTCGGCTGGGAGGAACTCTCCACCGTCAACCCGCGTCTGGTCCTCGCCCGGGTCACCGGCTTCGGCCAGTTCGGCCCGTACGCCCACCGCCCCGGCTTCGGCACCCTCGCCGAGGCCATGAGCGGTTTCGCCGCCATCACCGGCGAGCCCGAGGGCCCGCCCACCCTGCCTCCCTTCGGCCTTGCCGACTCGATCGCCGCCCTGGCCACGGCGTACGCGGTGATGACCGCGCTCACCGCGAGGACCACGACCGGGCGCGGCCAGGTCGTCGACATGGCGATCATCGAACCGATGCTCTCGGTCATCGGGCCCCACCCCCTCTGGTACGACCAGCTCGGCTATGTCCAGCCCCGCACGGGCAACCGCTCCCGCAACAACGCCCCCCGCAACACGTACCGCACCTCCGACGGCTCCTGGGTCGCCGTCTCCACCTCCGCCCAGTCCATCGCCGAACGCGTCATGACCCTGGTCGGCCGCCCCGATCTGATCGACGAGCCGTGGTTCGCCGACGGCACGGGACGGGCCGCGCACGCGGACGTCCTGGACGAGGCGGTCGGCTCGTGGATCGCCCGCCGCACCCGGGACGAGGCGATGGACGCGTTCGAGAAGGCCGAGGCGGCGATCGCCCCCGTCTACGACATCCGGGACGTCCTCGACGACCCCCAGTACCGGGCGCTCGGCACCGTCACCGAGGTGCAGGACCCCGAACTCGGCCCGATCAAGATGCAGAACGTCCTCTTCCGCCTCTCCGAGACACCCGGAGCCATCCGCTGGCCCGGCCGTCCCCACGGCGCCGACACCACCGCCGTCCTCTCCGAACTCGGCCTCACCCCCGCCGAGATCGGCAGCCTCCGCGAGCAGGGAGCGGTATGAGCAACATGAGCGAGACCCCGACCCGCGCGAACGGCACGACCCGCCGCTGGCCGTCCGCGCCCGCCCTCACCTGGCTGTACGCCCCCGGCGACCGCCCCGAGGTGGTCCGCAAGGCCCTGGCCTCCGGGGCCGACGTGGTCATCGTCGATCTGGAGGACGCGGTCGCCCCGCACCGCAAGGCGTACGCCCTCGACGCCACGGCCGATCTGCTCGCGGACCCGCATCCCATTCCGGTCCACGTCCGCGTCCACACCCCGCGCGACATCCCCACCCTGGCCCTCCTCCCCGGCCTCCACGGTCTTCGTGTTCCCAAGGTGACACACGCCACCGACATCCACCGGCTCGTCGAGCTGGCCCCGGGCCTCCCGCTCTACCCGCTCCTGGAGAACGCCCTGGCCGTGGAGCAGGCGTACGCCATCGCCACCGCCCACCCCGCGGTGCGCGGCATCGCGCTCGGCGAGGCCGATCTCCGCGCGGACCTGGGGGTACGGGAGGACCGCGCCCTGGACTGGTCGCGCGGCCGGGTGGTGGTCGCGGCCCGTGCGGCCGCCCTGCCGCCCCCGGCCCAGTCGGTCCATCCCGACATCAGCGACCTGGAGGCGCTGGCCGCGGGCTGCGCCCGGGGCCGGGCCATGGGCTTCTTCGGCCGGGCGGCCATCCACCCCCGCCAGCTCCCGGTCATCGAGCGCGCCTATCTCCCCACTCCTGAGGAGGTCGACGCGGCGCGGGAGGTCGTCGAGGCCGCCGGCCCCGAGCGGGGCGCCCTCGCCCTCCCGGACGGGCGCTTCGTGGACGCGGCGGTGGTGGCGGGCGCCCACCGCACCCTCGCCCTCGCGGCCCGCACGGCCTGACCGGCCCCTGTCTCCGGCATGCGAAAGGGCCGCCGGGACCTCTCGGTCCCGGCGGCCCTTTCGAGCGGCTGGAGGGTGATCAGCTCTTGGCGGCGGACCCGGCGCCGTTGTCGGCCCCGTGCTCCACGTCCCCGTCGGAACTGTCGGAGCCGTCGGGGCTGTCGGCGTTCCCGGCGTCCTTCCCGGTGTCCGGGAGGGCGTCCGTGACGGAGTCCTCGGCGGCGCCCTCGGGCGACGCGTCCTCGCCGTCGGCCGTCGCCCCGGCCGCCTTGTCCGCGCCGGCCTTCGCGGCCTTCGGCTCGACGACCTCCTCGCGGCCCGGGCGGATCCGCGCCGAGATCACCATGTAGACCACGGCGAGCACGAAGACGCCGATCGCGGTCCACACGTTCAGGCGCAGGCCGAGGATGTGGTGGGCCTCGTCGACGCGCATGTACTCGATCCAGGCCCGGCCCACGCAGTAGGCGGCGACGTACAGCGCGAAGGCGCGTCCGTGGCCGAGCTTGAAGCGGCGGTCGGCCCAGATGACGAGGACGGCGACACCGACGCACCAGAGCGACTCGTACAGGAAGGTCGGGTGGTACAGCCCGGCCTCACGGTTCGCGCTCTCGGTGATCTTCAGGGCCCAGGGCAGATCGGTCGGCTTGCCGTACAGCTCCTGGTTGAACCAGTTGCCCCAGCGGCCGATGGCCTGGGCGAACGCGATTCCGGGAGCGATGGCGTCGGCGTACGCCGGGAGCGGGATGCCCCTGCGGCGGCAGCCGATCCAGGCACCCACCGCGCCGAGCGCGATGGCACCCCAGATACCGAGGCCGCCCTCCCAGATCTTGAAGGCGTCGACCCAGTTCTCACCCTCGCTGAAGTACAGCTGGTAGTCGGTGATCACGTGGTAGAGGCGTCCGCCGACGAGGCCGAAGGGCACCGCCCAGACGGCGATGTCGGCCACGGTGCCGGCGGTGCCGCCCCGGGCGATCCAGCGCTTGTTGCCGTACCAGACGGCGACGAAGACACCGATGATGATGCAGAAGGCATAGCCGCGCAGCGGGACCGGTCCGAGGTTGATCACGCCGGTCGACGGGCTGGGAATGTAGGCAAGGTCCATGGCAGGACCGACGCTACCCTGCCGGGCGGGCGGGACGGCAGCCCACCCGGCAACGTATGGGTAACTAACCCGGGCCGGAAGCGGTGGCTCAGCCCGCCGAGGGAGAGCCCGGGGAGGCCGCCGGGGCCGTCGTCGGAGCCGCCGTGCCGGGCTTCTTGCCCTTGTTGGCCTCGGCGACCCACTTCTTCAGGTTCTCCGGGGAGATCTGCTCGTTCCCCTTCTGCGGGAAGACCGATTCTCCGTTGAGCAGGACGGACGGCGTGCCGCGGAAGCCGCCGTTCTGGAAGGCCTCGTTCGACTTGGCCACCCAGGTGTCGTGCGTGCCGTCGTTCACACAGCCGCGGAAGGCGGGCGTGTCGAGCCCCGGCACCTTCGCCGCCAGCTCGATCAGCTTGTCGTTGCTGCCGAAGGCGTCGTCCGTCTCCTGCGGCTGGTTGATGTAGAGGGTGTCGTGGTAGGCGGTGAACTTCCCCGCGTCCTGGGCGCACGCGGCGGCGTTCGCCGCGCGCAGGGAGCCGCTGCCGCCCATGTTCCCGTCGATGAGGGTGGCGAGGTGGTACTCGGTCCTGATCGCGCCCGCGGCCTCCAGCTCGTGGATGGTGTCCCGGAACGCGTTCTCGAACTGGGCGCACGCCGGGCAGCGGAAGTCCTCCCAGATCGCCAGCGTCGACGGGGCGTCCGCCTTCCCGGTGGGAATGGCGGGCTTGCCGTCCTCCTCGGTCGCTCCGGCGGGCGCGACGACCGGGCCCGCCTTGTCGGATCCGCTGTCCTTGTCGCCGCCCGCGGCGATCACACCGACGACCGCGGCCAGTCCGAGGACGCCGACCACCGCCGCCGACACGATCAGGATCCGCCGCTGCTTCTCGCGGGCCTTCTCGCGCTCGCGCTGCTGCTGGAGACGCTCCCGCGCACTCCGATTACCGTCACCACTGTTCTTCTGGCTCACGCCTCGGAAACGAACCGGGGAGGCACGTGCGTGCCTCCCCGGTCGCAGATCCACCCGGATGGGTTACGAAACGCGCCGGACGCCCTCGGCGAGTTCGGCCGCCAGTTCCCTTACGGCGGCGAGTCCCGCGCTCTCGTCGCCGTCGGCGTCGAGGATCCGCTTCACGAACGCGGAGCCGACGATGACGCCGTCGGCGAAGGCGGCGACCTCCTTGGCCTGGGTGGCGTTGGAGACGCCGAGGCCGACGCAGACGGGGAGGGCAGGGGCGGCGGCGCGGGTACGCCGGACCAGGTCGGCCGCCTGCTCGCCGACCGACTCGCGGGTGCCGGTGACACCCATGAGGGAGGCCGCGTAGACGAAGCCGGAGCCGGCCGCCGTGATGGTGGCGAGGCGCTCGTCCTTGCTGCTGGGCGCGACGACGAAGACGGTCGCGAGACCGTGCTTGTCGGCGTTCTCGCGCCACACCCCGGACTCCTGGACCGGCAGGTCGGGCAGGATGCAGCCCGCGCCGCCGGCCGCGGCGAGCTCCTCGGTGAAGCGCTCGACGCCGTACCGGTCGATCGGGTTCCAGTACGTCATGACGAGAACGGGCTTGCCGGTGGCCTCGTGGGCCTCGCGGACCGTCCGCATGACGTCGGCGATCTTGACGCCGCCGCGCAGGGCGATGTCGTCGGCGGTCTGGATGACCGGCCCGTCGAGGACGGGGTCGCTGTGCGGGAGGCCGACCTCGACCACGTCCGCGCCGCCGTCGAAGACGGCCTTGATCGCCGCGATGCCGCCGTCGACGGTCGGGAAGCCGGCCGGGAGGTACGCGATGAGCGCGGCCCGGTCCTCCGCCTTCGCCTTGGCGAGGGTGTCGGTCAGCAGCTGGATGTTCCCACTCACTTCGTGTCCCCCTCGATCTCCGCGGTGTCGTCGGCCCCGGCGTCCGCGGCGACCTCGGCGTCGGTCTCGTACAGGCCGAAGTAGCGGGCGGCCGTGTCCATGTCCTTGTCTCCGCGCCCGGAGAGGTTCACGAGGAGCAGGGCGTCCTTGCCGAGCTCCTTGCCGACCTCCAGGGCCCCGGCGAGGGCGTGCGCCGACTCGATCGCCGGGATGATCCCCTCGGTACGGGAGAGCAGCCGCAGCGCCTGCATGGCGGCGTCGTCGGTGACGGCACGGTACTCGCCGCGGCCGCTGTCCTTCAGGTACGCGTGCTCCGGGCCGATGCCCGGGTAGTCGAGGCCCGCCGAGATCGAGTAGGGCTCGGTGATCTGGCCCTCCTCGTCCTGGAGGACGTACGACCGCGAACCGTGCAGGATGCCGGGCTCGCCGGCGGTGAGGGTGGCCGCGTGCTCGCCGGTCTCGACGCCGTGGCCGGCCGGCTCGCAGCCGATCAGCCGGACGTCCGCGTCGGGGACGAAGGCGTGGAAGAGACCGATGGCGTTGGAGCCGCCGCCGACGCAGGCGATGGCCGCGTCGGGGAGGCGGCCGGCGCGCTCCAGGATCTGGCGGCGGGCCTCGACGCCGATGACGCGGTGGAAGTCGCGGACCATGGCGGGGAAGGGGTGCGGGCCCGCCACGGTGCCGAACAGGTAGTGCGTGCGGTCCACGTTGGCGACCCAGTCGCGGAACGCCTCGTTGATGGCGTCCTTGAGGGTGCGGCTGCCGGACTTCACGGCCACGACCTCGGCGCCGAGCATCCGCATCCGGGCCACGTTGAGGGCCTGGCGCTGGGTGTCGACCTCGCCCATGTAGATGGTGCAGTCGAGGCCGAAGAGGGCGCAGGCGGTGGCGGTGGCCACGCCGTGCTGACCGGCGCCGGTCTCGGCGATGACGCGGGTCTTGCCCATGCGCTTGGTGAGCAGGGCCTGACCGAGCACGTTGTTGATCTTGTGCGAGCCGGTGTGGTTCAGGTCCTCGCGCTTGAGGAAGATCCGGGCGCCGCCGGCGTGCTCGGCGAACCTGGGCACCTCGGTGAGGGCGCTCGGGCGGCCCGTGTAGTTGACCATGAGGTCGTTGAGCTCGCGGGCGAACTCCGGGTCGGACTTGGCCTTGTCGTACTCGACGGCGACCTCGTCGACGGCGGCGACGAGGGCCTCGGGGATGAACTTGCCGCCGTAGGCACCGAAGTAGCCCTCGGGGGTGGGGACCTGACCCTCCGGGTCGGGAATGAAGAACTCGCTGGACATGCGGATGCTCCTCGCGGGGCGGGTGCCCCGTGTTCTTTACGTGCGGTCGATGGTCACGGTATGCGCACGCTCCACTTCCCTCCGCCGACGTCGGCTGACGCCGCGCCCCGCCGCCCCCGTTGTGGGCATCTGTTCCGCTGGGGCGGAACGGGTGGGCACAACGGAACGGCGCCCGTTGCCGGGCCCAGGCTCCCTGCCGCCGTGACCGTGTGCGCCGCACTGGTGGTGCGGGTTCAGGCACAGGGGGCGGAGGAGCCGCCAGAGGGCGCCCTCCCGTGTGCCCACCCGTCCCGCCCTGGGGGTCCCCCGGACGGAGTCTGGGGGAGGGACGATTGCCCACACGGAGGCGGCGGGGGGCGGCGCGGTGCCGGGCGACGGCGAGGTCACGGGGCCGAAGGGCCTCAGTGGCCGCGTCGGTTCGTGGAGGTGCGCGCAGGGCGCCGGCGCCATCGCATGCCGTTGACCTGGCCGGGCTCGTCCCCGATGACGTACCGCACCCGGCGACCGTGGACACGGCGGGCGGGCGCGCGGCAGCCACGCGGACGGCAGCCCCGGGCCAGCGGGGCGTGCGGCGCGGGTACGGACGCGGCTGCGACGCGCAGCCTGCCGCCGGGCACGCCGACGGTCCCCCGGGCGGTGCCCGGAGGGGTCGGCGTGGCACGGCGGCGGGTCATGACGCGGTCAGCTCCGGCCGTGCCGGAGTGCCGGGTGGGCGCCCGCGGCGACCAGGTCTGCGACGGCGGCCTTCGGGTCGCGGCCGGTGACGAGCGACTCGCCGACCAGGACCGCGTCGGCGCCGGCGTTGGCGTAGGCGATGAGGTCGTGCGGGCCGCGGACGCCGGACTCGGCGATCTTGACGATGTGCGCGGGGATCTCGGGGGCGACGCGCTCGAAGGTGGAGCGGTCGACCTTGAGGGTCTTCAGGTTGCGCGCGTTGACGCCGATGATCCGGGCGCCCGCCTCGACGGCACGCTCGACCTCGTCCTCGTCGTGGACCTCGACGAGCGGGGTGAGCCCGATGGACTCGGCGCGCTCGATGAGGGAGACCAGGGCCTCCTGCTCCAGGGCGGCGACGATGAGGAGCGCGAGGTCCGCTCCGTACGCGCGTGCTTCCCAGAGCTGGTACGCGGTGACGATGAAGTCCTTGCGCAGCACCGGGATGTCGACCTTGGCCCGGACGGCCTCCAGGTCCGCGAGCGAGCCGCCGAAGCGGCGCTGCTCGGTGAGGACGGAGATGACGGCCGCGCCGCCCGCCTCGTAGTCCGCGGCGAGTCCGGCCGGGTCGGCGATCGCGGCGAGCGCGCCCTTGGACGGGCTGGAGCGCTTGACCTCGCAGATCACCTTGACGCCGTCGCCGCGCAGTGCGGCGACGCCGTCCTTGGCCTGCGGCGCCTTGGCGGCGCGCTCCTTGAGCTCGTCGAGGGTGACCCGCGCCTGCCGCTCTGCGAGGTCGGCGCGTACGCCTTCGATGATCTCGTCGAGCACACTCACGCGAGGGGCCCCCTTCCGGGACGGTGATGGTGATGATGAACCAGGTTCAGCCACATCGATCCTATCCGCAGGACGGCCCCGGACTCGCATCGGCCGGAGTCGCGTCCCACCTGCTGGGACTCCCTCAGGGGTCCCCGCGGCGCCGTGCGGGGCCCTCAGGGGGCCAGCGCGGAGCCGAAGGGAAGGTTCCGGACCAGGGTGAAGAGGGCGAGGACGGCCCCGATCCCCCACCACAGGACCGGGGAGACCGCGAGGCGCATGGGCACCCCGCGGATGGCACGAATCAGCCAGATGACCATGAGGACGCCGAAGAGGCCGTAGCCGATGACGGCGAGGGCGTTGGCACCGAGGGCGGCCGGAAGGTCGCCGTGGACGAAGGCGTGGGCGCTGCGGAGCCCGCCGCAGCCGGGGCAGTAGACGCCGGTGAAGCGGAGCAGGGGGCAGACGGGGTAGTGCCCGGGTTCGTTGGGGTCGACGGTCCCGACGTACGCGAAGGCGGCCGCCACCCCGGCGAGCGTGGCGACGGGCGCGAACAGCCGGCGCGCGAGCGACCGGGCCGGTGGCGCCGGCGGCGCCGGTACGGGCCCTCCGGTCCGGCCGGGTCCCCAGGCGCCCGGCGGCGTCACGGGCACCGCACCCGGCCACGCGGGCGCGTGCGGAGGCGTGACGGCCCCGGCACCCGGCCACGCGGACGCGGGCGCGGGCCCGGGCGGAGGCGTGACGGGCGCCTCTCCCGACGCCTCCCCCCGCACCTCGGGAGCCCCCGGCACTTCGGGAGCCTCCTGGCGGGCCGGTTCGGCCGGTGGCACAGGTTCACCCGGTCGGGTGCTGGATGCGTCGGTCACGGCTCCGGCCGTCGGCTGCGGGTCCACCCGGTGATTCTCGCCCCCGACGCGCGAGAGCGCAGCCCGGCACGGCCGGACTGCGCTCTCGGATGTGTCGTGGCGCGTCAGGAACGGGCCTGCGCGGTCGCGGCCTCGCGGGCGGCGGCGACGGCCGCCGACTCCTTCGGCATGCCGAGGCCCGCGGCCTTCATCGCACCGCCGACGATGCCGCCGAGGACGATGACACCCATGCCGGCCCAGAAACCGGCGATGTTGGCGGCCACCATGAAGACCCCGGCGATGCAGAAGCCGATGAAGGAGATGATGACACCGGTCCAGGCGGCCGGGGTGTGTCCGTGGGCGCTGCCCGCCATGAGTTGCTCCTCGTTGCAGTTGCTCGATGGTGAGGTCTCGCGTGCGCGGACTCTCGGCGCTCATTGTCCCGCACGCGGGCGCGCGAGGGTGAATCGGGGGTACCGGGACGATCACGCGTCGCGCGCGGCGGCGTCGTCGGGACCGGGGGCCGGCCCCGTCCCGCCCCGTGCGGGGGGTCGTCGGTCACGCCCCGTGCGTGGGGTCCTCACCGCGGTCCAGGGCCTTCCACAGGTCCTCGGGCCGGTCCGGGTCGGTCGTGGGGGCCTTTCGGGCGGCCCGCGGGGTGCCCGAGCGCTCGTAGCGGCCGCCCATCGCGGGCCAGCTCTTGCCGAAGCGCAGCGCGAAGAGTCCGGCGAGCAGGATGAGCACGGCACCCGCGGCGGTCACGTACGGCCAGACGGTGTGGCTCAGGCCGGCCACGGCGGCGGCCGTGTCGCCGCTGATGCGGGCGGCCTCGGCGTCCAGGGCGGCGCTGTCGGAGGCGCCGAGGACCGCGGCGAGCGCGGCGCCCGCGCCGCTGAGCGCGAGGAGCGCGGCGACGAGGGTGCGGCCGGTGCGGCGGACGGCGAAGACGGCGAAGAGCGCGGCGAGGCCGACGATCGCGAGGGCGGTCGGCACACCGGTGACGGTGCCGCCGTCGGCCTCGACGGGGACGCTGCCGCCGCCGACGGACGCGGTGCCCTCCGCCCAGATCTGGCCCGCGGAGAGCAGGACGACGGTGGCGCCGAGGGCACCGAGGAGGAGGGCCGCTGCCAGGCTGCGGCGGCCGCCGGAGACGGCCGCGCGGGCGGCCCGGGGCTGGGGTACGGGTACGGCACTCACGTACCCCACTATCCCCTACGTGGTCAGGCGCCGTTCATCCGGTTGGCGGTGTGGACGGCGCGGAGGACGGCCGCGGCCTTGTTCCGGCACTCGTTGTCCTCGGCGACGGGGTCGGAGTCGGCGACGACACCCGCTCCGGCCTGCACATACGCGGTTCCGTCGCGGAGCAGGGCGGTGCGGATGGCGATGGCCGTGTCCGCGTCGCCGGCGAAATCGAGATAACCGACACATCCGCCGTACAGGCCGCGCCGGGACGGTTCGAGCTCCTCGATGATCTGCATCGCGCGGGGCTTGGGCGCGCCGGAGAGCGTGCCGGCCGGGAAGCAGGCGGTGAGGACGTCGAAGGCGGTCCTGCCCTCGGCGACCTCGCCGGTCACGGTGGAGACGATGTGCATGACGTGCGAGTAGCGCTCGACGGACATGAAGTCGACGACCTCGACGGAGCCGGGTGCGCAGACGCGGCCGAGGTCGTTGCGACCGAGGTCGACGAGCATGAGGTGCTCGGCGCGCTCCTTGGGGTCGGCGAGCAGTTCCTCGGCGAGGTCGTGGTCCTCCTGCGGGGTGGCGCCGCGGTGCCGGGTGCCGGCGATGGGGTGGAGCAGCGCGTGGCCGTCCTCGACCTTGACGAGGGCCTCGGGGCTGGATCCGACGACGTCGAAGCCGTTCTCGAAGCGGAAGAGGTACATGTACGGGGACGGGTTGGTGGCCCGCAGGACCCGGTAGACGTCGAGCGCGGAGGCGGTGCAGGGGGTCTCGAAGCGCTGCGAGGGCACGACCTGGAAGGCCTCGCCGGCCCGGATGCGCTCCTTGATGTCCTCGACGGCGTCCTGGTACGCCTCTCCGCCCCAGAGCGCGGAGAACTCCGGGAGTTCGGAGGCGGGCAGGGCGGTGGGGGCGGTGGCGACCGGGCGGGCCAGGTCGGCCTCCATGGCGTCGAGGCGGGCGACGGCGTGCGCGTACGCCTCCTCGACGCCGGTCTCCAGGTCGTTGTGGTTGATCGCGTTGGCGATCAGCAGGACCGAGCCGTCCCAGTGGTCGAGGACCGCGAGGTCGCTGGTGAGGAGCATGGTCAGCTCGGGGAGCTGGAGGTCGTCCCGGGTGGAGTCGCCGATCTTCTCCAGGCGGCGGACGATGTCGTAGCCGAGGTAGCCGACCATGCCGCCGGTGAAGGGGGGCATGCCCGAGGCGAGGTCGCGGGGGGTGTGGAGGGTCTCGACGGTGGCGCGCAGGGCCTGGAGCGGGTCGCCGTCGGTGGGGACGCCGACGGGCGGGGTGCCCAGCCAGTGGGCCTCGCCGTCCTTCACGGTCAGGGTGGCGTCGCTGCGGACGCCGATGAAGGAGTAGCGGGACCAGCTGCGGCCGTTCTCCGCGGATTCGAGGAGGAAGGTGCCGGGCCGTTCGGCGGCGAGCTTGCGGTAGAGCCCGACCGGGGTGTCGCCGTCCGCGAGCAGCCGGCGGCTGACGGGGATGACGCGGCGGTCGGCCGCCAGCTTGCGGAAGGTGTCGAGATCCATGGCGCCAGACCCTACTCGGATACGGGGTCCGCGTCGGACCGGGATACGGGGTCCGCGTCGGGCCCGGATACGGGGAGCACGTCGGCGTCGAAGCAGGTCCGGGTGCCGGTGTGGCAGGCGGCGCCGACCTGGTCGACCGTGACGAGGACGGTGTCGGCGTCGCAGTCGAGGGCGACGGACCTGACGTGCTGGACGTGGCCGGAGGTGTCGCCCTTGACCCAGTACTCCTGGCGGCTGCGGGACCAGTAGGTGCAGCGGCCGGTGGTGAGGGTGCGGTGGAGGGCCTCGTCGTCCATCCAGCCGAGCATGAGCACCTCGCCGGTGTCGTACTGCTGGGCGATGGCGGGGACGAGCCCGTCGGGGCCGCGCTTGAGGCGCGCGGCGATGGCCGGGTCGAGGTCGCTGGGGGTCCGGGGCGTGCTGCTCATGGCGCCATTGTGCCGCGACCCGGGGTGGTGTCCGGCGGGGCGTCCACTGGGCGGACCGGCGGCGGCCGCCGTACGCTGGCGGTCATGTCGACCCATGCCAAACGTGAACGGCTTCTGCTCGCCGACCTGTTGGAGGCGGCGGGCCCCGACGCGCCGACGCTCTGCGAGGGCTGGCGGACCCGGGACCTCGCGGCCCATGTGGTGGTGCGGGAGCGGCGCCCGGACGCGGCGGCCGGTTCGCTCGTACCGGCGCTGAAGGACCGGCAGGAGCGGGTGCAGGCGGAGTTCGCCGACAAGCCGTACGAGGAGCTGATCCAGCTCATCCGAACGGGGCCGCCGCGGTTCTCGCCGTTCACCATCAAGCAGGTGGACGAGGGGGCGAACGTCGTCGAGTTCTACGTCCACGCCGAGGACGTGCGCCGTGCCCAGCCCGACTGGTCGGCTCGGGAGCTCGACCCGGTCTTCGCCGACGCCCTCTGGTCCCGCCTGGAGCGCGGCGCCCGCCTGCTGGGCCGGAAGGTCCCGGTGGGCCTGGTGCTGCGCCGTCCGAACGGCCAGACGGCGGTGGCGCACCGGGGCACGCCGGTGGTGACGGTCTCCGGGGAGCCGGGCGAGCTGACGATGTACCTGTTCGGCCGCCAGGACTCGGCCAAGGTGGAGCTGGACGGGGAGCCGGAGGCGATCGAGCGGCTGCGGGAGACGAAGCAGCTGGGGCTCTGAGCGGTCAGCGGGGCAGCTCGGCCCGTCGGACGGCCGTGACCACCAGGCCGCAGAGACCCGCGAGGGCACAGATCGCCGCACTCGCGACGTACACCGGTTCGATGCCCCACAGCTCGATCGCCGCGCCCGTGAGCGGGAAGCTGAGCGGCGCGAGGCCGAGGCTCATGAGGCTGGAGACCGCGGTGACGCGGCCGAGGTAGGCGGGGTCGCACTCGGTCTGGAGGAGGGCGTTGCACAGCGCCCCGGAGAGTCCGGCGAGCAGGCCGACGACCAGGGCGACGGCGGCCGCGACGGCCAGGTGCGACGCGAGGGCGAGGGCGCCGATGGCGACGGCGCCCAGCGTCATGGCCCAGCCGCTGACGGCTCCCGCGCGCGGGACGCGCCCCCATACGGTCAGAAGCAGCGAGGCGGCGCCCGCGCCCGTACCGAAGCCGGCGAGGATCCAGCCGATGCCCGACGCGCCCCAGCCGCGCTGGTCCGCCAGGACGGCGAGGCCGACGTTGAAGGGGCCGACGAAGCCTAGGTCGCCCAGGAGCACGACGATCATCAGCGGGCCCAGGACGCGGTGCCCCCGCAGGTAGCGCAGCCCGTCGGCGAGGTCGCGCAGGGCGGTGCCGTCGCGGGCCTCGTCCGCGGCGGGCAGCGGCCGGAGGCGGAGCGCGCACAGCAGGGGTATCGAGAGGGCGAAGAGCAGCCCGGCGACCCCGAAGGCCGTGGCCGGGCCGCCGAGGGCGACGGCGAGGCCACCGAGCGGACCGCCGAGGACGGAGCCGAGGCGGTAGGAGAGGCCGCGCATGCCTTGGACGCGGGCGAGCTGATCGCGTTCGGTGATGCGGGGCGGCAGGGCGCCGACGGCGGGCAGGAAGAGGGCGTCGACGACGCCGAAGACGAGCGCGACGCCGGCGAGCGCCCACAGGCCGGGCGCGGCGAGGAACAGGACCGCGGCGAGGCCGAGGACCACCAGGCAGCGGACGGCGTCGGAGGCGATGACGACCCGGCGCGGGCCGAGGCGGTCGGCGATCACTCCCCCGAAGAGCATGAGCAGGGCGCGTGGCACGGCCGAGACGGCCATGACGAGCCCGGCCTGGGCGGGGGTGCCGCTGCTGACCGCGGTCCAGGAGAGGGCGAGGTAGTAGACGCTGTCGCCGAGGGTGGAGGCGGTGTACGCGCCGAGCCAGCGCAGGACCTGGGGGTTCCGGTGGGCGGGCCGCGTCGTGGCGGCCGTCACGGTGGCGGTCATGAGCGGTAGGGGAAGCCGTTGAGGTGGATGGCGACGTTCTCGCGGCCCTCGGTATCGCCGGCGGCCTCGGCGGCGCGGGCCCGCTGGTCGTACGCGCGCAGGACGGCGTCGAGTTCGGCGCCGAGGGCGGTGAGCTCCTCGGCGGTGAGGCGGGGCAGCCACTCGGCGCTGAGGGAGGCGGAGCGCCATGTGTCGGACCAGGTGTGCCGCTCGTCGAGGAAGCGGGCGTACATCTGGGTGCGCTGCTCGTCGACGGTACGGCCGAAGGCGGCGCTGGCGGCGGCGAGCTCGGGGGCGTCGCGGAGGTCCTCGTCGTGGATGCTGAAGCCGTACGAGCTCGGCTGCCACCACCTCTCCCGGGCGTCCGTCGACCGGGTCTCCGCCTCCTCGATGAGGCCGTGCTCGGCGAGTTTGCGCAGGTGGTAGCTGACCAGCGAGACCGCCTCGTCGACCTGGTCGGCGAGCTGGGAGGCGGTGGCGGTGCGGGCCACGAAGAGGGCGCGGTAGAGGCGCATCCGCAGCGGGTGCGAGATGGCCTTCAAGGTGCCGAGATCGGTGATCCGGCGGTTCTCCGGCGAGGTCATGACACCGACCCTAGATACAAAAGAAAATTTGCGCAATGAAAATTGCGCAACAGATTTTTTCTATCTGGGGAAGAAGAAGGGCCCCCGAAGGAGCCCTTCTCGAAGCGGAACGCCCGATCAGCGGACCGGGTGGCCCGCCGCCCGCAGCTCGTCCTTGACCTGCGAGATCCGCAGATCACCGAAGTGGAAGACGGAGGCCGCGAGGACCGCGTCCGCGCCCGCCGCCACCGCCGGCGGGAAGTCGGCGAGCTTGCCCGCTCCCCCGCTCGCGATCACCGGCACGGTCACGTGCTTGCGTACGGCCGCGATCATCTCCGTGTCGTAGCCGTCCTTGGTGCCGTCCGCGTCCATCGAGTTGAGCAGGATCTCGCCCGCGCCCAGCTCGGCGGCCCGGTGCGCCCACTCGACGGCGTCGATGCCGGTGCCCTTGCGGCCACCGTGCGTCGTCACCTCGAAGGAACCGGAGGCCGTCCGCCGGGCGTCGACCGACAGGACGAGCACCTGGCGGCCGAAGCGCTCCGCGATCTCCTGGATCAGCTCGGGGCGCGCGATGGCGGCGGTGTTGACGCCCACCTTGTCGGCGCCGGCCCGCAGCAGCTTGTCGACGTCCTCGGCCGCGCGGACCCCGCCACCGACCGTGAGCGGGATGAAGACCTGCTCGGCGGTGCGGCGCACCACGTCGTAGGTGGTCTCCCGGTTGCCCGACGAGGCGGTGATGTCGAGGAAGGTCAGCTCGTCGGCGCCCTCGGCGTCGTACAGCTTGGCCATCTCGACGGGGTCGCCGGCGTCCCGCAGGTTCTGGAAGTTGACGCCCTTGACGACCCGGCCGTTGTCCACGTCCAGGCAGGGGATCACCCGTACGGCGAGGCTCATGCGGCACCGCCCCTCTGGTCCTCCGGGCGGAATGCCTCGACCTCGACCTCGACGACCAGGCTGGGGTCGACGAAGCCGGAGACGATGATCATCGAAGCGGCCGGGCGGACGGCGTCGAACAGCTCCTTGTGGGCACGGCCGACCTCCTCCACGTCCCGGGCGTGGGTGATGTACATCCGGGTGCGGACGACGTCCTCCGGGCCCAGGCCGAGCTTCTTGAGCGCGTCGAAGGCCACGTTGAAGGAGTTGATCGCCTGCTCGTACGGGCCTCCGCCGGCGATCTGGCCGCCGACCACCGAGGTGCAGCCGGCGACGAGGACCAGGCCGTTCGGCAGCTCCACCGCGCGGGAGTAGCCGAACTGCTCCTCCCACGGGGCGCCGGTGACGACCTTCTTCACGCCGTCGGTCATGCGGAAGCCACCGCCTCCAGCGCCTCTTCGAGGGTGAACGCCTTGGCGTACAGCGCCTTGCCGACGATCGCGCCCTCGACGCCGAGCGGCACCAGGCCGGACAGGGCCCGCAGGTCGTCCAGGGACGACACGCCGCCGGAGGCGACGACGGGCTTGTCGGTGGCCGCGCAGACGTTCTTCAGGAGCTCCAGGTTGGGGCCCTGGAGGGTGCCGTCCTTGGCGATGTCGGTGACGACGTAGCGGGCGCAGCCCTCGGAGTCGAGGCGGGCGAGCGTCTCGTAGAGGTCGCCGCCGTCGCGGGTCCAGCCGCGGCCGCGCAGGGTCGTGCCGCGGACGTCGAGGCCGACGGCGATCTTGTCGCCGTGCTCGGCGATGACCTTGGCGACCCATTCGGGGGTCTCCAGGGCGGCGGTGCCCAGGTTGACGCGGGTGCAGCCGGTGGCGAGTGCGGCAGCGAGCGAGGCGTCGTCGCGGATGCCGCCGGAGAGCTCGACCTTGATGTCCATGGCCTGGGCGACCTCGGCGATCAGCTGCCGGTTGTCACCGGTGCCGAAGGCGGCGTCGAGGTCGACGAGGTGCAGCCACTCGGCGCCGGAGCTCTGCCAGGCGAGGGCCGCTTCGAGCGGGGAGCCGTAGGAGGTCTCGGTGCCGGACTCGCCGTGCACGAGGCGGACGGCCTGGCCGTCGCGGACGTCGACGGCGGGGAGGAGTTCAAGCTTCTGAGCCATGATCAGAGGGTCTCGATCCAATTGGTGAGGAGCTGGGCTCCGGCGTCGCCGGACTTCTCGGGGTGGAACTGGGTGGCCCACAGGGCGCCGTTCTCGACGGCCGCGACGAAGGGCTCGCCGTGGGTGGCCCAGGTGACCTTGGGGGCGCGGATGTTCTTGTTGCCGACCTCGAGGGTCCACTCGCGCACCGCGTAGGAGTGCACGAAGTAGAACCGGGCGTCGGCGTCGAGGTCCGCGAACATCTCGGTGTCCTGCGGCGCGTCGACCGTGTTCCAGCCCATGTGGGGGACGACGGGGGCGTTCAACGGCTCGACCGTACCGGGCCACTCGTCGAGGCCCTCGCTCTCCACGCCGTGCTCGAAGCCGTGGGCGAAGAGGATCTGCATGCCGACGCAGATGCCCATGACCGGGCGGCCGCCGGAGAGGCGGCGGCCGATGATCCAGTCGCCGCGCGCGTCCTTCAGCCCCTGCATGCAGGCGGAGAAGGCGCCGACGCCGGGGACGAGGAGCCCGTCGGCGTTCATCGCGGTGTCGTAGTCGCGGGTGATCTCGACGTCGGCGCCGACCCGGGCGAGGGCGCGCTCGGCCGAGCGCACGTTGCCGAAGCCGTAGTCGAAGACGACGACCTTCCTGGGGGTGCTCGCGGTCATGCCCACACGTCCAGCCGCAGCACACCGGCGGCGAGGCACATCGCGGCGCCGAAGGCGACGAGCGCGATGAGGCCCTTGGGCATCTGCTGCTTGACGAAGGAGTAGATGCCGCCGAGCAGGAAGAGCCCGACGACGATGAGGATGGTGGAGAGGCCGTTCACGGTCAGAGCGCGCCCTTCGTGGAGGGGAGGATTCCGGCGGCGCGCGGGTCGCGCTCGGAGGCGTAGCGGAGGGCGCGGGCGAACGCCTTGAACTGGCACTCCACGATGTGGTGGGCGTTGCGCCCGTACGGCACGTGGATGTGCAGCGCGATCTGGGCCTGGGCGACGAAGGACTCGAAGATGTGCCGGGTCATCGTCGTGTCGTACGAGCCGATCATCGGCGCCATGTTCTCGGGCTCGGTGTGCACGAGGTACGGGCGGCCGGAGAGGTCGACGGTCACCTGGGCGAGCGACTCGTCCAGCGGGACGGTGCAGTTGCCGAAGCGGTAGATGCCGACCTTGTCGCCGAGGGCCTGCTTGAAGGCGGCGCCGAGGGCGAGGGCGGTGTCCTCGATGGTGTGGTGCGAGTCGATGTGCAGGTCGCCGTCGGTCTTGACGGTGAGGTCGAACAGACCGTGCCGGCCGAGCTGGTCGAGCATGTGGTCGTAGAACCCGACCCCGGTCGACACGTCGACCTTTCCGGTGCCGTCGAGGTCGATCTCGACGACGACGGAGGTCTCCTTGGTGGTGCGCTCTACGCGGCCTACGCGGCTCATCGCTCCTGCTCCTTCATCAATTCACGAACCGCGTCGAGGAACGCGTCGTTCTCTTCGGGGGTGCCGGCGGTGACCCGCAGCCATCCCGGTACGCCGTTGTCCCGGACCAGGACGCCCCGGTCGAGGATCCGCTGCCAGGCCGCGTGCGTGTCCGGGAACTTCCCGAACTGCACGAAGTTGGCGTCCGAATCGGTGACCTCGTAGCCGATCCCGCGCAGCTCGGTGACGAGCCGGTCGCGCTCGGCCTTGAGCTGCTCGACGTACCCGAGGAGGGTGTCGGTGTGCTCCAGGGCGGCGAGCGCGGTCGCCTGGGTGACGGCGGAGAGGTGGTACGGCAGCCGGACCAGCTGGACGGCGTCCACCACGGCCGGGTGGGCGGCGAGGTAGCCGAGCCGGAGTCCGGCGGCGCCGAAGGCCTTGGACATGGTCCGGGAGACCACCAGGTTCGGGCGGCCCTCGATCAGGGGCAGCAGCGAGTCCCGGTGGCTGAACTCCACGTACGCCTCGTCGACGATCACCATGGAGGGCTTGGCCGCCTGGGCCGCCTCGTACAGGGCGAGGACGGTGTCGGCCTCGACGGCGGTGCCGGTGGGGTTGTTGGGCGAGGTGATGAACACGACGTCCGGCGCGTTCTCGGTGATCGCCGCGACGGCCGCCGCCACGTCGATGGTGAAGTCCTCGCCGCGCGGGCCGGAGATCCAGCCGGTGCCGGTGCCGCGGGCGATCAGGGCGTGCATCGAGTACGAGGGCTCGAAGCCGATCGCGGTACGGCCCGGGCCGCCGAAGGTCTGCAGCAGCTGCTGGAGGACCTCATTGGACCCGTTGGCCGCCCAGACGTTCTCGGCGGCGACCGGGTGGCCGCCGGTCCGGGTGAGGTAGCGGGCGAGCTCGGTGCGGAGCTCGACCGCGTCCCGGTCAGGGTAGCGGTTGAGGGTACGGGCGGCCTCGGCGACGCGCTCCGCGATGCGGGCGACGAGCGGCTCGGGCAGCGGGTACGGGTTCTCGTTGGTGTTCAGCTGGACGGGGACGTCGAGCTGGGGCGCGCCGTAGGGGGACTTGCCCTTCAGCTCGTCCCGGACGGGGAGCTCGTCCCAGGGGGATCGATCGCTGATTCCGGTCACTTGGTCTCCGGCACCTTCCATCCGAACCTTGCCTTGATCGCCGCGCCGTGGGCGGGGAGGTCCTCCGCCTCGGCGAGGGTCACCACGTGGTGGGCGACGTCGGCGAGCGCGTCGCGCGTGTAGTCCACGATGTGCACCCCGCGCAGGAAGGACTGCACGGAGAGGCCCGAGGAGTGGCAGGCGCAGCCGCCGGTGGGCAGGACGTGGTTGGAGCCCGCGCAGTAGTCGCCGAGGGAGACCGGCGCCCAGGGGCCGACGAAGATCGCGCCGGCGTTGCGGACGCGGTCGGCGACGGCGGCGGCGTCGGCGGTCTGGATCTCCAGGTGCTCGGCGCCGTACGCGTCGACGACCTTGAGGCCGTCGGCCAGGTCGCGGACGAGGACGATCGCGGACTGGCGTCCCGCCAGGGCCGGGACGATCCGGTCGTCGACGTGCTTGGAGGCGGCGACCTGGGTCTTCAGCTCGGCCTCGGTGGCGGCGGCCAGCTCGTCCGAGTCGGTGACGAGGACGGAGGCGGCCATCGGGTCGTGCTCGGCCTGGCTGATGAGGTCGGCGGCGACGTGCACGGGGTCGGCGGTGGAGTCCGCGAGGATCGCGATCTCCGTCGGGCCGGCCTCGGCGTCGATGCCGATCCGGCCCTTGAGGAGGCGCTTGGCGGCGGCCACGTAGATGTTGCCGGGGCCGGTGACCAGGTTGACGGGGGCGCAGCCCGGCTCGCCGGCCGTCCCCTCCGTGCCGTACGCGAACATGGCGATGGCCTGGGCGCCGCCGGCGGCGTACACCTCGTCGACGCCGAGCAGGGCGCAGGCGGCGAGGATCGTCGGGTGCGGAAGCCCGCCGAACTCCTTCTGCGGGGGCGAGGCGATGGCCACGCCCTCGACGCCGGCCTCCTGGGCCGGGACGACGTTCATCACGACGGAGGACGGGTACACCGAGCGGCCGCCCGGCACGTACAGTCCGACGCGCTCGACGGGGATCCACTTCTCGGTGACCGTGCCGCCGGGGACGACCTGGGTGGTGTGGGTGGTGCGGCGCTGCTCGCGGTGGACGAGGCGGGTGCGCCGGATGGACTCCTCCAGGGCGGCGCGGACGGCCGGGTCGAGCTCGTCGAGGGCGCGGGCGATGGCCTCGGCGGGGACGCGCAGGCCCGGGACGCGGACGCCGTCGAATTTCTCCCCGTAGTCGATCACCGCGGCCGCGCCATGATGCCTGACGTCCTCGCAGATCGGCCGCACCGTCTCCAGGGCGGCTTCCACGTCGAACTCGGCACGGGGCAGCAGGTCGCGCAGGGCGGAACCCTCGGGGAGGGCCTCGCCGCGCAGATCGATTCGAGAGATCACGGGTCAATTCTCGCAGACGGCCCACAGCGCCGGTCGCCCGTATCAATGGCTGATACGGGCCACACTGGCGTCTTGTCGCCACTCCTGACCGTTAGCGTTCAGCCCGTCACTCAGCGGGAAGAACGGCTGTACGAATCCACGGGACCCCGGAAACCGACCGACACCGGGGTCGCGGAATCGTGCGGGCGGATCATGGAGAGCGAGGGGGCGGCATTGACCGAGCCGCACGAGGACGGGATGCCGGACGGTCTCACAGGCCCGGAGCGGGCCGTGTGGCGAGCGTTCGTCGTCGGCAGGACCTGCGATCTGACGGAGGGGATCGCGGAGCGGGACGACCCCTTCGGGGGACGCGACTGGGGGGAGGAGCGGAGCGTCCGCGCCGACGTGGTGGCGCTGCTGCTGCTCGCCGGGCCGCCGGCCCGGTCCGGGCGGGTGGCCGCGCTGAAGTTGCGCGGCGTGCGGATCACCGGCGTGCTGAACCTGGCGGGCGGGACGATCGGGCCGTACGTGGAGCTGCACGGCTGCCGGTTCGACGGCGAGGTGGTGGTGCCGGAGGCCCGGTTCGGCACGCTGCGGATGGTCGAGTGCGCGCTGCCGCGGCTGGAGGCGGCCCGGCTGCACACCGAGGGGGACCTGCATCTGCCGCGCTGCCGGGTGCGGTGGGGCATCCGGCTGACCGACGCGCAGATCGGCACGGACCTGCTCGTCAACCAGATCCAGGTGTGGCCGGACCGGCGCGGCCGGGCCATCACCGCGGACGGGATGGTGGTCGCCCAGGACCTCCAGGCCGAGCTGATCGAGACGTACGGGGAGCTGAGCCTGCGCGGGGCGAAGATCGGCGTGTCGCTCAGTCTGCGGGGCAGCGTGCTGCGCGGCGCGCAGGGCCGCCGCGCGCTCAACGCGCCGCAGCTGACGGTGGAGCGCTCGCTCTATCTGAACGCGGCCTGGGTGTACGAGGAGTCGGGCACCGCGGGACAGGCGGGGCAGAGCACGGCCACCCCTCCGTACGGGGTGACGCCCGCACAGGGCGCCCGCCGCAAGCCGGTCGAGTTCCACGGCGGGGTGCGGCTCGACGACGGCCGCTTCGGCGACGCGGTGGACCTGCACCACGCCCGGTTCCTGCTGAGCGGGGCGCGCCGGGAGGAGGTCTCGCTGCGCCGGATCGTCACCCCGGAGCTCCGGTTCAACGGCGAGCGGCCGGAGGAGGGCCGCGTCGTGCTCAACGGCGCGAAGGTCGTCACCCTGATCGACCTGTCGACCAGCTGGCCGGGGCCCGGCGGGCTCGCGATGGGCGGCTTCGCCTACGAGAACCTCGTGCCGTACGGGCACTTCCCGCTGGCCCGGCGCCTGGAGTGGGTGGCGGCGGCGACCCCGGAGTACGCCCCCGAGCCGTACGAACGCCTGGCGACGGTCCTGCGCAACAGCGGGGAGGACGCCGACGCCCGCGAGGTGCTGCTGGCCAAGCAGCGGCGCAGACGCGAGACCCTGCCGGTGGCGGGGAAGCTCTGGGGCTACCTCCAGGACTGGACGGTGGCCTACGGATACCGGCCGGGCCGGGCGGCGCTGTGGATGGCGGTCCTGTGGGCGGCGGGCACGGTGGCCTTCTCCCACTACCGCCCGATACCGCTGAAGGCGGAGGAGGCCCCCGCGTGGAACGGTCCGCTGTACGCGCTCGATCTGCTCCTCCCGGTGATCAATCTCGGCCAGGACGGCTACTGGCGCCTTGAGGGGACGTGGCAGTGGGCGGCGGCGGTGCTGATCCTGCTGGGCTGGATCCTGGCGACGACGGTGGCGGCGGGAGCGACCCGGCTGCTGAGCAGGGGGTGAGGCGACGCGGCGGAGGATTGGTGTACGCGGTGGGCGGCGGCGAAGGTTTGGTGAGCGGGCCGTGAGACCGGCTGCCGCAGGGGTGGGGGCCGGGAGACAATACGTCGCACCATGTCCTTGTTCCGTGCCCTGAGAGGCGCCGTTCGTTCGGCCCGGCACACCCCGCGGCTCGCCGCCGGGTTCGTGCCGGACGACGACGTGCTGCTCGACGCCCCGGACGCGCGGCTCGCCCCCGCCCTGGTCGCCGCCGCCCTGGCCGATCCGGAGCCCGCGGCGAAGCTGCTCGCCACGACCCGGGACGCCGGGGAGTGGGAGGACCGCGACCGGTACGTCACCCGGCTCGCCACCTTCGCGTACCGCAGGGACGACTGGCTGACCCACTGGCTCTCCGCCGCGCCCCGCGATCCCGACGTCCTGCTGGTCACCGCGCAGCTCGCCGTCCGCCGGGCCTGGGAGTCGCCCGCGCGGGCCGAGCGGCTGCGCGAACTCACGCCGCTGATCCAGGCGATGGCCGAGGAGGCGCCGCACGACCCGGTGCCGTGGCGGCTCGCCCTGGACCACGCGCGCGGGGCGCACGCCGGGCCCGCCGTCTTCGAGTCGCTCTGGGAGCAGGCGGTCCGCCGTTCCCCGCACCACTACGGCTGCCATGTCGCGGCGCTCAAGTACCTGTCGGCGCAGTGGTACGGCTCGCACCGGGCCGCCTTCGACTTCGCCGAACAGGCGGCCGACGACGCCGCTCCGGACTCGCTCGTACGGGCGCTCCCGGTCCGCGCCGCCTACGACCGGCTCCGGGCGGAGCCGGACCGGGACCCGTCCGTGCCGGAGGCGCGGATCGACCGGGCGGCGGACCGGGCCCTGGCCCTGTCGGCGGTCTTCCCGGCGGGCGACCCGTGGCCCGCCGAGGTCCGCAATCTGCTGGCGTACGTGCTGGTGGAGCGGGCGCGGTGGGAGGAGGCGCGGGCGGAGTTCGGCAGGATCGGGGTCCACGCGACCTCGTTCCCGTGGGGAGTCGCGCGGGGTGCCGGGCGGGGAGCCGCACGGGAGGATCCCCTGCGCCGGTTCCTCGCCGCGCGGGACACGGTCAGGACCGAACTGGCCCGCCGTACCCCTCTCTGGGACACCGGAGGGGGACGGGCCGGACGGGGCGGGCCCGGCGGCCATTAGGCTGACCGCTGTGACCACCGCTCGCCTGCCTCTCTTCCCGCTCAACGCGGTGCTGTTCCCGGGCCTCGTGCTGCCGCTGAACGTCTTCGAGGAGCGTTATCGCGCCATGATGCGCGAGCTGCTCACGATCGACGACTCGGAGCCGCGCCGCTTCGCCGTCGTCGCCATCCGCGACGGCCGTGAGGTCGCCCCGACGGCCCCCGGCATGCCGGACCAGACGGCGCTGCCGGAGAAGGGCCCGGCCGCGGGCTTCGGCCCCGACCCCATCCAGTCCTTCCACCGGGTCGGCTGTATCGCCGACGCGGTGCAGATCCGGGAGCGCGCCGACGGCAGCTTCGAGGTGACGGCCACCGGGACGACCCGGGTGAAGCTGCTGTCCGTCGACGCGAGCGGGCCGTTCCTGGTAGCCGAGGTCGAGGAGATCCCCGAGGAGCAGGGCGAGGAGGCCGGCAGCCTCTCCGAGGGGGTGCTGCGGGCCTTCCGCAGCTATCAGAAGCGGCTGGCCGGGGCGCGCGAGCGTTCGCTGACGACGAGCGAGCTGCCGGACGACCCGTCGGTGGTGTCGTACCTGGTCGCGGCGGCGGCGGTGCTCGACACGCCGTCGAAGCAGCGGCTGCTCCAGGCTCCGGACACGGCGACGCGGCTGCGCGAGGAGCTGACGCTGCTGCGCGCGGAGACGGCGGTCCTCCGGCATCTGCCGTCGCTGCCGGTGGTGGACCTGACGCAGGCCCCGACGTACCCGAACTGAGGAAGAGCGCGCGCGTGGCGAAGAAGCAGAAGAAGAACAGCGGGGGCACCCCGGCGACGGTGGCCCTGACGGCGGCCGGCACCCCGTTCACCCTGCACGCGTACGAGCACGACCCGGCCTCCCCCTCGTACGGCGAGGAGGCGGCTGAGGCCCTCGGCGTCTCGCCGGACCGGGTCTTCAAGACCCTGGTGGCGGACGTCGACGGCGAGCTGACGGTCGCGGTGGTCCCGGTCGCCGGCCAGCTCGACCTGAAGGCCCTGGCCTCGGCGGTCGGCGGCAAGCGCGCGGCGATGGCGGACCCGGCGGCGGCCGAGCGCACCACGGGCTACGTGCGGGGCGGCATCTCCCCGCTGGGCCAGCGCAAGCGGCTCCGTACGGTCCTCGACGCCTCGGCCTCGGACCACGCGTCCATCTGCATCTCGGCGGGCCGGCGCGGCCTTGAGGTGGAGCTCTCCCCCGCGGATCTGGCCGCCCTCACGTCGGCGGTCGTGGCCCCGATCGGCCGCACCTGACGATCCGCCGCGTCTGACGGGCGGCGCGGCCGCCGGGGCGGCCGGGACCGTCAGCTCCGGCCCGGTCCCTGGTTGTACGCCTTCGGCTGGTCCCACGGTTCGGGTTCCGGGTCGCGCGGGCCGAAGAGGGCCGTGAGCGCCAGGTGCACGATCATCGCGGCGAGCGGCCAGGCCAGCATCGCGGCGGCCGCCAGGTTCAGTTCGAGAGGTGCCTCGAAGGCGACGTTGGGGCCGACCGCCTTCGCGTGGGCGACGACGTCGCTCGTCGGGCCGAAGTACGTCCCCAGGCCCCAGGCGAGCAGCGAGCCCAGGACGCCGCCGAGCGCGAGGCCGAGCACCAGCGGGACACCGCCCTTGCGGCGCGCGAGGAAGACGACGAGCGCGGCGACCGCGCCGAAGGCCAGCGCGAGCAGGACAAACGTTCCGTCCGAGCCGATCGCCGCCTCCCCCTCCGAGTTGCGGAGGTAGACGCCCTTGCCGTCCGAGATGAGCAGGACCCGCGGGGCCAGGTTCAGCCACAGCACTCCGAGCACCGCCCCGGCGATCGCCGAGACGAGGGTCACCAGGAGCCCCTGAAGGACCTCGGCCGCCGTGATCGGATCCCCGTCCGGGCCGAGCGTCGGCGGGGGCGGCGGGGGCCAGTCCGGGTCGTGCGGCGGGGGCTGGTGAGGCGGAGTCAGGGGTGCGGTCACCCCGCCATCGTGCCAGGTGTGTCCGTGGCCCGCCTCAGCGGACGGCGGCCCGCCGGTACGCCCAGGTGGCGACGGCCAGCGAGACCACGCCGACCACCGCGCACACGGCGAGGTCGAGGGCGACGGCCGCCCAGTCGGGATCGCGGTCGAAGGTGCGGGCCAGGGCCTCCACGCCGTACGTCGACGGCAGCAGGTCCCGGGCCCAGCCGATGGGCCCCGGCAGCCGCTCCGCCGGGAGCACGCCGAGGAGCAGCGCCGCGGACATGCCGAGCTGGCCGAGGAGGGTGGCCAGCTCCTGCCGGGGCGCGAGGAGCCCCAGGGCCGCGCCGAGGCCGGCGAGCGCGGCGCCGGCGAGCGGGACGACGGCGGCGAGGATCCAGAGGTGGCCGAGCGGCAGTCCGAAGAGCACGGAGCCGGCGACGGCGGTCACGGCGGTCCCGGGCACGGTGAAGGAGGCGTACGCGCCCGCGGCGCCGAGGACGACGGCGGCGGGCGGCACGGGCAGGGTGGCGTAGTGGTCGAGGCCGCCGGTGGCCCGCAGCTGGCCGAAGTACTGGGCGAGCAGGTTGAGCGCGACGAAGGCGACGACGAGGACGGTGGAGCCGGCCACGACGGCGCGCGCCTCCGAGCCCCCGTCGACGACCCCGCGCATCAGGACCATGATCCCGATGGACTGGAAGGTGGCCACGAAGAGCAGCGGGATGCGGGCGACCCGGGCGCGGGAGAGCTGCGCGCGGTAGACGGCGGCCAGGGCCGGCAGCAGCCGGGCGCGCGGGGCCAGGGGTGCGGCGGTCTCGTCGTCGTCGGCGGTGGCGCCGGTGCGGACGGCAGGCGCGCCGGTCGGCAGGATCTCTGCGGGCACGGTGCTCACTGCGTACAGCTCCTGGGGGTGACGTGCGGTACGGGCCGTACGTGCGGGAGACGGCTTCGGTGGGGTGCGCGGTGTGCGTGCGGCGGTGCGGTGAGGGTCATGCCTTCACCAGTCCCTCGGTCGCGCCGCCCAGCGCCAGGTAGACGTCCTCCAGGCTGGGCGTGGCCAGGGTGAAGTCGTCGAGCGCGCCGAACGCGGCCCCGCCGGTGACGGTCGCGACGGCGGTGCGGGCGGCGTCGGGGGCGAGCCGGAGGATCCAGCGCCGGCCCGTCTCCTGGGCGAGGTCGCGCAGGGCGGCGACCTCGGGCAGGTGGAGCGGGGCGGACTCGCGCCAGACCAGCTCGACGCGGACCTCGCCCGCGACGCGTTCCTTGAGTCCGGCGGGCGTGTCGCAGGCGATGACCCGGCCGTGTTCGAGGACGGCGACCCGGTCGAGGACGGTCTCGGCCTCGATGACGTTGTGGGTGACGAGCAGGACGGTGGCGCCGTGTTCGGCGCGCCGCCGGTCGACGGCCGCCCATACGGCGCGGCGGGCGACGGGGTCCATGCCCGTGGTGGGTTCGTCGAGGACGAGGACGGGGCGTTCGCCCACGAGGGCGGCGGCGACGCAGGCGAGCCTGCGCTGGCCGCCGGAGAGCTTCTTGAGGGGCCGGGAGGCGAGCGCGCCGAGGCCGAGCTCGTCCAGGACGGCGTCGCGCTCGGCGCGCGCGTCGCGGGCGGTGAGACCGCGCAGCCGCCCGGTGGTCTCGGCGGCGAGGGCGACGGTCAGCTCGTCGAGGGCGGTGGACTCCTGGCCGAGGTACGCGACGAGGCGGGAGGCCCGCTCGGGGTGGCGCACCAGGTCGTGGCCGAGGAGCCGGACGCTGCCGGAGTCGGGGCGCATGAGTCCGGTGAGCTGGCGGACGAGGGTGGACTTGCCCGCGCCGTTGGGTCCGAGCAGCCCGAAGATCTCGCCGCCGCGCACGTCGAGGCTGATCCCGTCGGTGGCCCGCACCTCGGGTGTCGCCGGCGCACCGCGCCCGCCGCGCGTGGCGGGGTACGTCTTGACCAGATCCCGCACCACGCACACCGTACTCACGGGGGAAGAGCCTACGGGGTCGCCGGGCCCGCTCCGGGCGCGGGGGCGTGTTCGGCGGCGGCCCTGACGTCGATCTCGCGCCAGAATCCCGCCCGGATCGCATAGCGGTCGTGCTCGTCGATCTGGTCGTCCTTGTGGGCGAGCAGCCCGAATCGGGCGGCGTAGCGGAGGAGTTCGCCGTCGATGCGGTGCGGGATGCGGGGGTAGAGGGTGGACAGCTTCTGGACGTGGCTCTGTTCGGGGAGCCGTTCCATCCACCGTCGGGCGAACACCTGTCCGACCTCGAAGGGGTCTCCGCCGACGGTGGTGATGTCCTCCTCGCGGTCCGCCCAGCGCTGCTCGGCGCTGGTGAGGGCGGCGAGGGTGGGCAGGGAGGCGGTCTCGGCCGGTTCGCCGAGGGGGGCGGCGGGGCGCTCGACCCAGCCCCGGTCGGAGGACCAGCGGAGGGCGCTGGCGCCCTGGGGCACGGGGGCGCCCGGGGCGGCGGAGGTGCCGGGGGCGCGCAGTCCCGCCAGGTCCTTGGGGGTGGGGACGCCCTTGCCGGAGGCCGGGGCGGGGACGCCGGTCCCGTGGCCGCGGTCGTGGTCGTCCTCGCGGAGGTGACCGTTGGCGCCCGCGTGCCCGTTGCCGTGGTGGCGGTGGCGGGCGTGACCGTTGTCGCCGTCGGCGCCGGCGGTCTCCCCGGGGGCCCCGGGGGCGGCCGTCGCCTCGGCGGCCCGTTCGGCGGAGGCGGCGAGGGCCGCCTCGGGCAGCGGCGCGGAGAGGATGGCGGCGATCTCGGGGCGCGGGGCGGGCGGGGGCGAGCAGATCCCGGTGAGGTCCTTGGCGCGGACGGCCCGGGTGATCCAGGTCCGGTCGAGGACCCGCCGTTCGTCGGCCTCGGCGACCAGGTCCTCGGACTGGTTGTAGTCGCCGTCGGCGGCCTGGACGGCCCAGAGGTGGACGGCGACGCCGTGCTCCTTGGCGGACATCAGTCCGGGCAGCAGGTCGCCGTCGCCGGTGACGAGCACGATGTCGGAGCAGGCCCGGTTCCTGGCGAGCTCGGTCAGCTCGGTGTGCATCGCCGCGTCGACGCCCTTCTGGGCCCAGCGTCCGTCGCTCCGCGTCAGCGCGCCGAGCCGGACGGTGACGCGGGGCATCACGCGCAGTCTCCGGTGCTCGGGCTGCGGCACCCGGTCGGGTGCTCCGTCGAACCAGTAGATCCGCAGGAGGGGCAGCGCGGTCTCGGCCTCGGCGCGCTGGCGCAGCTGCTGGATGAGCCCGGCGTGATCGACTGTGATCCTGGAGCGGGCGGGTTCCCCGGCCAGGAGACTGGCGGCGGCTCCCAGCAGGTAGCCGGCATCCACCAGGACGACGCAGCGGTCCACGTGTTCCACCCTCTTTCGGGAACCTCGGGATCGGAAGTTGCTTCGGATTTCCTTCGAGTCTGCCCGAAGGGCGGGGGCTCGACGGTCGGAACTGGATCATCGGCGTGGCGGATGTCACGCTCCCGGGGGCCTAACGCTCCGTAATGATCCAACATGCGGCGGTTCGTGCCGTATGTGAGTCTGACAGCGGCCCTGGCCCCTAGGTCCCTTTGAGGAGGCATCCCCATGGCCAAGAACCGCAACCAGAACCGCGGTCAGAAGCAGCAGTCCCCCGCCGAGCGCGGCGCCCAGCAGGCGCAGCAGTCGGCGATGGAGTCCGAGGCGTCGCAGCGCGCGTCTCAGGTGCTGCCGAGCGATGTCGCCCGCAAGGGCCGTCAGAAGCGCTTCGGCCACAACTGACGGCCTTCGCCCACGGCAAAGGGGCGCGCCCGTGACGACGGGCGCGCCCCTTGCGCGCGTGCGGGAGGTCCCGCCCGGCCGGGCCGGGCGGGACGGATGATCAGCCGGCCAGGCAGGACGGGCCGAGCAGCACCTTCAGGTCGCCGAAGAGCGCCGGATCGGCCTGCACCCGGTGCCGGTCGAGGCGCAGCACGGTCGTGGTCCGGGGGCCCTGGAGCTTGATCCGTACCTCGGTGTTGCCCTTGTGGTGGCCCAGGATCTCGCCGAGGCGGGTGACCATCGGCGGGGTCACCTTGACGGTGGGGATGGTGAGGATCACCGGGGCGTTGGTCCCGGCGTTCGACAGGTCGGGGACCATCAGCTCCATGGCGACGAGCCGGGGCACGTCCTCGCGCTTGTCGAGCCGGCCCTTGACGAAGACGACCGTGTCCTCGACGAGCTGGGTGGAGACCAGCTGGTAGGTGGCCGGGAAGAACATGCACTCGATGGAGCCGGCGAGGTCCTCGACGGTGGCGATGGCCCAGGCGTTGCCCTGCTTGGTCATCTTGCGCTGGAGACCGGAGATGATGCCGCCGATGGTGACGACCGCGCCGTCGGAGTGCTCGCCGCCGGTGAGCTGGGAGATCGCCGCGTCCGTCTTGTCGGACAGGACGTGCTCGATGCCGAAGAGCGGGTGGTCGGAGACGTACAGGCCGAGCATCTCGCGCTCCTGGGCGAGCAGGTAGGACTTCTCCCACTCGACGTCGGAGAACTCGACGTCCAGGCCGAAGCCGGGCTCGTCGGTGGCCTCGTCGCCCATGCCGCCGAAGAGGTCGAACTGTCCCTCGGCCTCCTTGCGCTTGACCGCCACCACGTTGTCGATCATCGGTTCGTGGTGGGCGACCAGGCCCTTGCGGGTGTGGCCCATCTCGTCGAACGCGCCGGCCTTGATCAGCGACTCGACGGTCCGCTTGTTGCAGACGACGGCCTCGACCTTGTCCAGGAAGTCGGGGAAGGAGGAGTACTTCCCCTTCGCCTTGCGCGACTTGATGATCGACTCGACGACGTTGGTGCCGACGTTGCGGACGGCGGAGAGGCCGAAGAGGATCACGTCGTCGCCCTGGGCGGCGAAGTTGGACTCGGACTCGTTCACGTTCGGCGGGAGGACCTTGATGCCCATGCGGCGGCACTCGTTGAGGTAGATCGCGGACTTGTCCTTGTCGTCCTTGACCGAGGTGAGCAGTCCCGCCATGTACTCGGCCGGGTAGTTGGCCTTGAGGTAGGCGGTCCAGTAGGAGACCAGGCCGTACGCGGCCGAGTGGGCCTTGTTGAAGGCGTAGCCGGCGAAGGGGACCAGGACGTCCCAGAGGGCCTTGATGGCCTCGTCGCTGAAGCCCTTGCTCTTGGCTCCGGCCTCGAAGATGACGAAGTTCTTCGCCAGTTCGTCGGGCTTCTTCTTGCCCATCACGCGGCGGAGGATGTCGGCCTCGCCGAGGGAGTACCCGGCGATGATCTGGGCGGCCTTCTGCACCTGCTCCTGGTACACGATCAGGCCGTAGGTGACCGCGAGCACCTCTTCGAGCGGCTTCTCCAGCTCGGGGTGGATCGGGGTGATCTCCTGCTGGCCGTTCTTGCGCAGCGCGTAGTTCGTGTGCGAGTTCATGCCCATCGGGCCCGGCCGGTACAGGGCGGACACGGCGGAGATGTCTTCGAAGTTGTCGGGCTTCATCAGGCGCAGCAGCGAACGCATGGGGCCGCCGTCGAACTGGAAGACACCGAGGGTGTCACCGCGCTGGAGCAGTTCGAAGGTCTTCGGGTCGTCGAGCGGCAGGGCCAGGAGATCGAGGTCGATCCCCTTGTTGGCCTTCACCATCTTGACGGCGTCGTCCATGATCGTGAGGTTGCGCAGGCCCAGGAAGTCCATCTTGAGCAGGCCGAGCGACTCGCACTGCGGGTAGTCCCACTGCGTGATGGTGACGCCGTCGGTGTGCCGCACCCAGATCGGCGCGTGGTCGACGATCGGCTCGCTGGACATGATCACGCCGGCGGCGTGCACGCCCATCTGGCGGACCAGGCCCTCGACGCCCCGGGCGGTGTCGATGACCTTCTTGACGTCCGGCTCGTTCTCGTACATCGCGCGGATCTCGCCGGCCTCGCTGTAGCGCGGGTGCGAGGGGTCGGTGATGCCGTTGAGGTCGATGCCCTTGCCGAGGACGTCGGCGGGCATGGCCTTGGTGAGCCGGTCGCCCATGGCGTACGGGTAGCCGAGGACGCGCGCGGAGTCCTTGATGGCGTTCTTGGCCTTGATCTTGCCGTAGGTGCCGATCATGGCGACCTTGTCGGAGCCGTACTTCTCCGTCACGTACCGGATGACCTCGACACGCCGGCGCTCGTCGAAGTCGATGTCGACATCGGGCATGGAGATGCGCTCGGGGTTGAGGAAGCGCTCGAAGATCAGACCGTGCGGGATCGGGTCGAGGTCGGTGATGCCCATGGCGTACGCGACGATCGAGCCGGCCGCGGAGCCTCGGCCGGGGCCCACGGCGATGCCCTGCTTCTTCGCCCACATGATGAAGTCGGCGACGACGAGGAAGTAGCCGGGGAAGCCCATCGAGATGATCGTGTCCATCTCGTACTCGACCTGCTTCATGCGGTCGTCGGGGATGCCGTCGGGGAAGCGGCGGTGCATGCCCCGCATGGTCTCCTCGCGGAACCAGGTGACCTCGGTGAACCCCTCCGGGATGTCGAACTTCGGCATGAGGTTCTTCTCGACGAACATGCCGTCGGTGCTGACCTGCTCGGCGACCAGGAGGGTGTTGCGGCAGCCCTCCTGCCAGGCGTCCGAGGAGTCGACGGCGTACATCTCGTCCGTGGACTTCAGGTAGTAGCCGGTCCCGTCGAACCGGAAGCGGTCCGGGTCGGAGAGGTTCTTGCCGGTCTGGATGCAGAGCAGGGCGTCGTGCGCGCCGGCCTCGTGCGCGTACGTGTAGTGCGAGTCGTTGGTGACCAGCGGCGGGATGCCGAGCTTCTTGCCGATCTCCAGGAGCCCGTCGCGGACCCGGCGCTCGATCTCGATGCCGTGGTCCATCAGCTCCAGGAAGTACCGGTCCTTGCCGAAGATGTCCTGGTACTCGGAGGCCGACTTGAGGGCCTCGTCGAACTGGCCGAGCCGGAGCCGGGTCTGCAGCTCGCCGGAGGGGCAGCCGGTGGAGGCGATGAGCCCCTCCGACCACTGGGAGATGGTCTCCTTGTCCATCCGGGGCCACTTCTGCAGCCAGCCCTCGGCGTACGCGTCGGAGGAGAGCCGGAAGAGGTTGTGGAGTCCGGTGGCGTTGGCCGCCCAGATCGTCTTGTGGGTGTAGCCACCGGAACCGGAGACGTCGTCCCGCTTCTGGTGCGGCTGTCCCCACTGGATCTTCCGCTTGTTCCGCCGGGACTCGGGGGCGACGTACGCCTCGATGCCGATGATCGGCGTCACCCCGGCCTTCTTGGCCGAGTGGAAGAAGTCGTACGCCCCGTGCAGATTGCCGTGGTCGGACATCGCGATATGGGTCATGCCCATCTCGTTGCACGCGTTGAACATGTCCTTCAGCCGCGCGGCACCGTCCAGCAGCGAGTACTGGGTGTGGACGTGGAGGTGCGTGAAGGGCGGCTTGGTCACGGGGGAGGCCTCCGGCGATGAACTTCTGGGGGGACAGCGTCGAAGTCTACGTCGCCGGACTGACAGCGGCCGGGCACTCGCGGGTACCGTCGCGCGTTGGGAGACAGGAACACCTGTCCCATTTGTCTACGCACGGCTTCGTACCAGGAGGCACCTCGATGTCGGTCCCCCAGCCCACCGCCACGGAGCGCGGTGAGCACATTCTCGCCGTCTTCGACACCGCCTTCGGCGAGCTCCTCGCCGCCGACCCCGCGGCCTTCCGCGTCAAGTTCCGGAAGATGGCCGGCTCGGCCTTCGCCTTCTACCGGGGCACGGCCTGCCTCTTCTACGCCGACCTGGAGCGGGAGGCCCACGGCGGCCCCTACCTGGACGAGCGCACCGGCCGGGTCTGGATCCACGGCGATCTGCACGCCGAGAACTTCGGCACGTACATGGACGCCAACGGGCGGTTGATCTTCAACGTCAACGACTTCGACGAGGCCTACGTCGGCCCCTTCACCTGGGACCTCAAGCGGCTCGCGGCCTCGCTCGCCCTCATCGGCTACGCGAAGGCGCTGAGCGACGAGCAGATCAGCCACCTGGTCCGGATCTACGCCGCGTCCTACCGGGAGCGGATCCACGCCCTCGCGACCGGCGCGAAGAACGACGAGCTGCCCCCGTTCACGCTGGACACGGCCGAGGGCGCGCTCCTCGACGCGCTGCGCGACGCCCGCTCCATGACCCGCTTCGGGCTCCTCGAGTCGATGACCGAGATCCGGGACTACGAGCGCCGCTTCTCCGCGGGCGGCGGCGCGATCGAGCTGGACGCGGCCGCGCGGTACAAGGTCCTGGCGGCCTTCGACGGCTATCTGGAGACCCTGCCGGAGTCCAGCCTGTCCCGCCCCGACTCGTACCGGGTCAAGGACGTGGTCGGGCGGCGCGGGATCGGCATCGGCTCGGCCGGCCTCCCCTCGTACAACATCCTCCTTGAGGGCAACAGCGACGCCCTGGAGAACGACGTCGTGATCTACCTCAAGCAGGCGCAGACCCCGGCGGTCTCCCGTCATGTGACGGACGCGGCGGTACGGGAGTACTTCCAGCACGAGGGCCACCGCACCGTGATCTCGCAGCGGGCGCTCCAGGCGCACGCCGACCCGTGGCTCGGCTGGACGGAGCTGGACGGCGCCGGGCAGCTGGTCGCGGAGGTCTCGCCGTACGCGGTGGACCTCGACTGGTCGGACATCGACGACCCGCAGGACATCGCGGCCACCGTCGCCGACCTGGGCCGGGCGACGGCGACCATGCACGCGGCGGCGGACGAGTCCAGCGGGCACTCGCTGGTGCCGTTCTCGACGGAGCGGGCCATCGACGCGGCGATCGCCGCCGACGAGGAGGGCTTCGCGGATCTCCTGGTGGACTTCGCCCACGCGTACGGGGCGCGGGCGCGGGCCGACCACCAGATCTTCGTGGACCTCTTCCGCAACGGCCGGATCCCGGGGCTGTAGCCGTTCACAGACTGGCTTTAAGGGCGTTTTACGGACCGGCATGGCACACTCCACGACGATGGACATGGCAGGGACGCAGCTGAGGGCGCTGCGGGCGGCGTTCTTCACGGCACTGGTCGTGACGCTGTCCGTGGCGTCCCACGTGCTGCTCTCACGCGTGCCGCTGCCGCTGGGGACGGTCGTCCCGGTCGCGGTCGGCGTCTTCGCCGTGGCGTACGCCCTGGCGGGCCGCGAGCGGGGCCTCGGCCCGATCGCCGGGCTTCTCGTCCCGCTGGAACTGGCGGCCGACACGCTCTTCACCAGCGGCCAGGCGGTCTGTTACGGCGCCGCCGGCGGCCCGGTCGCCGGATCGCTGCGCGCGGTCGGCGTGGAGGTGTTCTGCGGCGGCGCCGTCGGCACCCCGCTGCCCGGCGTGGCCGCACCCGCGAGCGGCACGGCCGCCGCGCTCCTCGACTCCCCCGACCCGGCGCTGCCCTGGCTGCTGCTCCTGGCCCACGTGGGCGTCGGGCTCTTCGCGGCGGTCTGGCTGCGCGGCGGGGAGCGGGCGCTCGCCCGGCTGCTCGGCGCGGTGGCGGCCGTCGCGTTCCGGCCGCTGCTCCTGGTGGCGGCCTTCTTCCGTACCGGTGGTCCGGCGCCGCGGCGCGCCGGGCGGCCCGCGGGGCGGCCCCGGCCCTCCCGTACCCGGCTGCTCACCCACTCCGTGGGACGGCGGGGACCGCCGTGCCCGCGCCTCGCTCTCGTCTGAGCGACGCGCACCAGGCACGCGGTACCCCCTCACTTCCTCACCGTCACGGAGATCACGATCATGAGTGCACGCAACAACCAGGCCAACAAGGCTGCCGCCCGCGAGCGTCTGCGCGTCGAGCGCGAGCGCCAGGCGAAGAAGGACCGGGCCCGCCGGCAGCTCGTCGTCGGCGTCTCGGCCGTGGCCGTCCTCGCCGCCGCCGGCGGCATCGGCTACGCGGTGGTCCAGTCGAACCAGCCCTCCGCGTGGGAGTCGGCTGCGAAGGCGACCACGGTGACCGCCCCGAAGAACACCTCGGGCACGAACGGCACGACCGTCGTCGTCGGCAAGCCGTCCGCGAAGAAGACCCTGGAGCTGTACGAGGACTCGCGCTGCCCGGTCTGCGCGACCTTCGAGCAGTCCGTGGGCTCCACGGTCGAGAAGGACGTCGAGGCCGGCAAGTACAAGATCAAGTACGTCGGTGCCACGTTCATCGACGACGCCGCCACGGGCGAGGGCTCGAAGAACGCCCTCTCGGCGCTCGGCGCGGCCCTCGACGTGAGCCCCGAGGCCTTCCTGAAGTACAAGGCGGCCCTCTACTCGGCGAAGTTCCACCCCGAGGAGAACGACGACAAGTTCGCCAAGGACTCCTACCTGCTGGAGGTGGCGGACTCGGTGCCGGCGCTCAAGGGCAACGCCGCGTTCAAGAAGAACGTCGAGAACGGCACCTTCGACGCCTGGGCGATGAAGATGTCGAAGGCCTTCGACGACAGCGGCGTGACGGGCACCCCGACGCTGAAGATGGACGGCAAGCCGGTCACGGTGGCGGGCTCCGACAACCCGCCGATGACCGTGCCGGAGTTCGACACGGCGATCGCCACGGCCCTCAAGGGCTGACCCGGACCGGCCGGACGGCCTCCTTCGCTCCCTGACCCGCGCCCGCTCGGCGGGTCAGGGGGCGAAGGAGAGCATGCGGGGCTCGTGCTGGGCGTCGTCGCCGCTCAGACCGGCGGGCGTGATCACGAGCCGGTCGCCGACATAGGCGTTCTCCCCGACGACGCCCATCCCGAACTCGACCCCCGCGGTGGCGGCGGGGAGCCGCAGCACGTCCTTGATGGTGTCCACGCCGCCGGGACCGACCCGGATGACGCGCCCGGGGGACTTGAGCGTGCCCAGCTGGTAGACGGTCCCGGTCCTGCCCGGTCCGACGCTCAAGGGGTAGTAGCCGTACGAGGTCTCCTCGGCCTTCACGCCCCAGACCAGCTTTCCGGTGCCGAGGTCGTAGGCGCCGACGCGGTCGGTGCCGCCGAGCAGCACGAGGCCCCCGCCGACGACGGCCTCCCGGCACGACTGGACGTTGTCGCTGGTGTCCACGGAGTCCCCGCAGTGGGTGAATCCCTTCCCCCGGGCGTCTATGGTCCTGCGGACCTTGCCGTCGGGCGCGAGGGCGACGACCCGCCAGTCCTTCCCGTTCGTGTCCTTCTTGACGCTGGTGATCACGGCCGGGTCGACGGAGAGCACCTGGCCGACCTGCCATCCCGGCGCGGCCCTGAAGCGCCAACGGACCTTGCCCGTCGCCGGGTCGACCTCCCGGACCTGGCTGTACGCCTTCTCCATGGAGGTGATCGCGCAGTCGGCGACCACCAGCAGCCGGGTGCCGCCGGCCACCCTGCCGGGGTAGCACTTCCCGGGGTCCTCCATGGGGATGTCGTACAGCTTCCTCCCGTCGGCGACCTGGTACGCCGAGGCCTTCATGCTCTGGACGATCGCGAAGGTGCCCCCGCTGACGGCGCTGTCCACGATGATCGTGTCGTCCCCCGAGCCCGTCTCGGGCAGCTGCTTGTGCCAGCCCGCCCTGCCGGTGCGCAGATCGATCATCCGGAGCTGGTTGCACCGGGTCCCGGTCCAGGCCTCGACGTTCTTGAGGACGATGACGACCTTCCCGTCGGGGGTCGCGTTGACCGGGGTCTCGCAGACGGGGGTCGGGAGGTCGACGCTCCACAACTGGGCGCCGTCGCTGAGCCGGTGGGCGACGACCCTCTTGTAGATGGCCTGGACGGCGGTGTCGCCGACGATCCAGAGGTCCTCGGTCGGGATGTTCCGGTGGGGCAGATCGGTGCGGTCGTCGACGATCCAGGCACCGGCCTCGCCGGCCCGGCGCTGCCGGGCGATCTCCGCGGTGGTGGGCACGCGGGAGGGCGACGGGGTGGGGCTCGCGGTCTTCTCCGGCGGCGCCGTGGTCTTCGGCGGCGCCGTGGCGTTCGGGGCGTCGCTCTCCGATCGGGCTCGGTCCGCTCCGGAGCGCTCACGGAGGAGGTGGGCGCCCGAGCCGACGAGCAGCAGCAGCGCGAGGACCGCGGCGACCAGCGGCCACCGGCGACGGGGAGGGCGGGGCGGTGGCGGGCCGTACCCCTCGGGGGCGTACGGGTTGTCCGGTACGGGCCAGGACGGCGGGCGGTGCCTGTACCAGGGCTCGTTCGACTGCGACATCCGGTTCCCCCCGTGTCGTGGCGAGCGGCCTCCCTCCGCAACTGCCTCACGGAAAGCCGTTCTGATCCCGGGTCAGGTTAGCGACCGCCGGGAAGGTGCCACCGCCGCGGGGTCGGATGCGACCGGGGGGCGACGATCCGGCGAACTTTCCCGCAAGCCCCTCCCCACCCACCGTACCCGCCAGTAATCTGACTGCCCGTGACCAGTCGTTTCATATCCTCCGCCCCCACGCGGCGCACGGTCGTCAAGGCCGCCGCCGTCACCGCCGTCACCGCGCCCGCCCTCCTCGGCGCGGCCGCCACGGCCCACGCGACCCCCGGGGCACCCGCGTTCCTCCACGGCGTCGCCTCCGGCGACCCGCTGCCCGACGGCGTCCTGCTCTGGACGCGCGTCACCCCCACCCCCGAAGCCGTGCCCGGCTCCGGCCTCGGCCCCGACGTCCAGGTCGGCTGGGAGCTCGCCGAGGACCGCGGCTTCGCGCGGATCGTGGCCTCCGGCACGAGCACGGCGAGCGCCGGCTCCGACCACACGGTGAAGGCGGACGTCCGGGGCCTGCGCCCGGCCACCTCCTACTGGTTCCGCTTCACCGCGGGATCCACCGTCTCCCCCGCCGCCCGCACCCGCACCACGCCGGCCGTCGACGCCGCCGCGCCCGGTGTCCGGTTCGGTGTGGTCTCCTGCGCGAACTGGGAGGCCGGCCACTTCTCCGCGTACCGCCATCTCGCCGCCCGCGCCGATCTGGACGCGATCCTCCACCTCGGCGACTACGTGTACGAGTACGGCAGCGGCACCTACCCGGAGGCGAAGTACACCGTCCGGCGGCACGAGCCGCGCCACGAGATCGTCTCTCTGGCCGACTACCGCACCCGGCACGGCCACTACAAGACGGACGCCGACCTCCAGGCGCTGCACGCGGCCCACCCGGTCATCGCCATCTGGGACGACCACGAGTTCGCCAACGACGCCTGGGAGGGCGGGGCCGAGAACCACACCCCCGGCGCCGAGGGCGACTGGGCGGCCCGGGTCGCCGCGGCCAAGCAGGCCTACTTCGAGTGGATGCCGGTCCGTACGTCCACCGAGGGCACGGTCTTCCGGCGGCTGCGCTTCGGCAAGCTGGCCGATCTGCACCTCCTCGACCTGCGTTCGTTCCGCTCCGCGCCGGCGAAGACCGGCAGCGGTTCGGTCGACGACCCGGCGCGCAGCATCACCGGCCGCGCGCAGCTGGACTGGCTGAAGTCCGGGCTCGCGGGCTCGGACGCGACCTGGCAGTTGGTCGGCACCTCGGTGATGATCTCGCCGATCGCCTTCGGTGCCCTGCCCGCGCACCTCCTGGAGCCGCTCGCCGAGCTGATGGGCCTGCCGAAGGAGGGGCTCGCGGTCAACGTCGACCAGTGGGACGGCTACACGGACGACCGCAAGGAGCTGCTCGGGCACCTCACCTCGCGGGCGATCCGCAACACGGTGTTCCTGACCGGCGACATCCACATGGCCTGGGCCAACGACGTGCCGGTGAAGGCGGCGACGTACCCCTTCTCGGCGTCCGCCGCGACCGAGTTCGTGGTCACGTCGGTGACCTCGGACAACCTGGACGACCTGCTGCACGTGGCCCCGGGGACGCTCTCGGTGGTGGCCGCGGGCGCCGTCAAGGCCGCCAACCGGCACGTGAAGTGGGTGGACATGGACCACCACGGCTACGGCGTGCTCGACGTGACCGCCGAGCGCTCGCAGATGGACTACTACACGGTCTCGGACAAGACGGACCCGGCCGCCACGACGTCCTGGGCGCGCTCGTACCGGACGCTGAGCGGAACCCAGCGTGTCGAACGGGTGTACCAGCCGGTGCACTGATGTTTCCCTGACGGCTCATTAGCGATGCTTTTCGGCCATGATCTCTTCTGTTAACGGGAGATCACATCGCTACGGCGGGTGGCTGGTTTCGGAGATCGAATCCGGACACACCACCCGCCTCCGTCACCTCAGCTGTTACGTCGAGATCTCAAACTCCGGAAGCAGCACAAGATTTTCTTCCCGATGACCCGAATTGCCCCCTGAATGATTGGGCTTGATCACTCCTCAACGCTGGCTGACATGGACGCGTAATCTCCCCGGCGTGGCGGAGGAAGTTCCTCCCCCCACCCCCCACGAGGAGTCACCATGCGTGCTCTTGTCCGCATATCCCCGCGTATGTCACGTCGGATGCTCGGTACGGCCGTCATGGCCGGAACCCTGGCCCTTGCCCCGCTCTCCGCTCCGGTCGCGAGCGGCACCACCACCGCCACCCTGGCCGGCGCGTCCGCCGAGGAGTGCGCCGACGACGCCGGCGCCCTCTCCGGTGCCCGCAAGGCGCGCGGCGCCGACGGCCACGCCGCCGAGCCGAACGAGGTCACGGCCGCCAAGGCCGCGGCCATGGACGCCGATTTCAAGAAGAAGCTGTCCGCCGCCCGCTCCGAGGCCCGCCTCAGCGGCTCCGCCGGCAGAGCCGCCGCGGTGGTGAACATCCCCGTCTACTTCCACGTCATCCACTCCGGAACGACGGGCAAGCTCTCCGCGAGCGCGATCACCAGCCAGATGAACGTCCTGAACGCGGCCTACGCGGGCCAGGGCACCGGCAATGTGAACTCCAACTTCCAGTTCACCCTGGCCGGTACCGACTACACGGACAACGCGTCCTGGTACAACCTGTCCTCCGGCTCCACCGCCGAGAAGCAGATGAAGCAGACCCTCCGGAAGGGCGGCGCGGGCGCGCTGAACTTCTACACCGCCAACCTGGGCGGCGGCCTCCTCGGCTGGGCGACCTTCCCGTCCTCGTACGCCTCGAGCCCGTCCATGGACGGTGTCGTCGTCCTCGACGCCTCGCTCCCGGGCGGCTCCGCGGCCAACTACAACCAGGGCGACACCGCCACCCACGAGGTCGGCCACTGGATGGGCCTCTACCACACCTTCCAGGGCGGCTGCAGCGGCAGCGGTGACGGCGTGGCCGACACCCCCGCCGAGAAGAGCCCCGCCTACGAGTGCCCGACCGGCCGTGACACCTGCACCAACAAGGCCGGTGTGGACCCGATCCACAACTTCATGGACTACACGTACGACGCCTGCATGTACCAGTTCACCTCGGGCCAGGTGACCCGGATGAACGACTACTGGACGGCGTACCGCGCCTGATCCGGCCGAACACGGGTGTGGCCCCCGGGGAACTCCCCCGGGGGCCACACCCGTTCGCCGCGGTCCTACAGGCTGTCCACGAAGGCCAGCCCCACCGACCACGTCCGGTCGGCCGACTCCTCGTCCCAGTCGGGCAGCTCGGGGTCCGTGTACACGTGCCCCGCGCCCGGGTAACGGTAGATCTCCACGTCCGCCCCGGCCTTGCGCATCTGCAGGTACCAGGAGGACAGCCAGTCGTGCGTCTCGAACGGGTCGGGATCGGCCACGTGCAGCTGCACGGGAAGCTCGTCCACCGACACGTTCGGCGCGAGGTCCGACGTGCCGTGGAGCAGCAGCAGCCCGCGCGCCTTCTCGTCACCGAGGGCCAGGGTCTGCGCGACGGAGGCACCGAAGGAGAAGCCCGCGTAGACCAGACCGCGCTCCGAGTACGGGGCGGCGGCCAGGATCGCGCGCTTCAGCAGCTCGTCCTTGCCGATCTCGTCCCGCTTCGCCATGCCCTCCTCCACCGAATCGGTGGTCCAGCCGTCGAACAGGTCCGGCACCCACACCTGGTGCCCGGCGGCCCGCAGCCGGTCGGCCGCGTCCCGGACGGCCGGGCGCAGCCCGTACACCGAGTGGAAAAGCATGATGTCCATACCCGCCATCCTGCCACCCCCCACCGACGGTCACCGAACCCGCCGACACGACCCTCACCGCATGCTGCGCACGTCCAGCTGCCGCAGCACCCGGTCCACCACCTCCGGGTCGGCGCCCGGCTCGCTGCGCGCCGCGAGCACCTCGTGCCGTGCGGCCGACATCAGCTCCCGCTGGATCCGCTGCACCGCCTTGAAGCGCTTCGTCCGCTCGACGAACGCGGCCCGCCGCTCCTCGTCGACCATGTCCGGACTGATCCGCGCCCCGATGTCGTACGCCCCGCGCAGCAGCCGCTCCTGGACCTCCTCGGGCAGCTCCTCGACCTCCTCGATCTCCTTGAGCCTGCGCCGGGCCGCCTTCGCCGCCCGGATGGCGAGATCCCGCTCCAGGACCCGCTCGGCGTCCGCGTCGGCCCGTACGCCGAGCCGCTTCACCAGCCAGGGCAGGGTGAGCCCCTGGACGACGAGCGTGGCGATGATCACGCAGAAGGCGATGAAGATGATCTCGTCCCGGCCGGGGAAGGGCGCGCCGTCGTCGGTACGGAGCGGGATGGCGAGCGCGAGCGCCACCGAGGCCACGCCGCGCATCCCCGCCCACCACATGACGATGGTCTCGCGCCAGCTGGTCGGGATCTCCTCGTCGACGTCCCGGCGGGTGTGCAGCCGTTTCGCCAGCCAGGTCGCCGGCAGCAGCCACAGCAGCCGGACGCCGACGACCACCCCGACGACGGCGGCGCCCCAGCCGAGCATCTGCAGGCCGCGCCCCTCGGCCACGCCGAAGACATGGACGAGTTCGAGGCCGATGAGGCCGAAGGCGATGCCCGTGACGAGGGTGTCGACGATCTGCCAGAAGGTCTGCCCGGCGAGCCGGCCCATCACGTCGTCGGCGTCGGCCGCGTGCTCGGCGATGAAGAGGGCGGTGACCAGGACGGCGAGGACGCCGGAGCCGTGCAGCTCCTCGGCGAGGACGTAGCTCACGAAGGGCACGAGGAGGGTGAGGCCGGTCTGCAGGGTGGCGTCGCCGAGCAGCCCGATGAGCTTGTTGGAGAGCCAGCCGAGCGCCAGGCCGATCGCCACCGCCACCACCGCGGAGAGGACGAACTCGCCGAGCGCGTCGGGCCAGGAGAAGGAGCCGCTGACCGCGGCGGCGATGGCCACGTGGTAGAGCACGATCGCGGTGACGTCGTTGAAGAGGCCTTCGCCCTCCAGGATCGACACCAGCCGCCGCGGCAGCCCGAGCGAGCCGGCCACGGCGGTCGCCGCGACCGGGTCGGGCGGGGCGACGAGGGCGCCGAGCGCGATCGCGGCGGCCAGCGGAAGCCCGGGCACGAGGGCGCCCGCGACGGCGCCGACGGCGGCCGTGGTGACGAACACGAGGGCGACCGCGAGCAGGAAGATCGGCCGCCTGTTGGCCGCGAACTGCCGCCAGGAGGTCCGCTGCACGGAGGCGTAGAGCAGCGGCGGCAGCACCAGCGGAAGGATGAACTCCGGCGGCACCTCGACGTTCGGTACGAAGGGCAGGACCGCCAGTCCGATCCCGACGAGGGTCATCAGGACGGGCGCGGGCAGTCCGAGCCGCTCGCCGAGGGGGACCGTGAGCAGCGCGCCGAGCAGCAGCAAGAACAACAGGGCCAATTGATCCACGGACACACCCTGTCACGTATGTCCGTTTTAAAGACGACTGCCCCCTGTGTACGCCCGCTCGCGGCGGGTGTGACAGGGGGCGGTCGGGCGCTCCTGGGGCCGCGCGGGCCCTACAGGGCCCTGCGCATGGCCCGGTGCGGCATGTCCGCGTCCGGGAACTCGGGGCCGTACGCCTCGTAGCCGAGCCGCTCGTAGAAACCGAGCGCGTGGGTCTGCGCGTGCAGGTCGACGGCGGTCAGACCGCGCTCGCGCGCCACGTCCTCGATGCCCCGCACGAGCGCCGCGCCGACACCGAGGCCGCGCGCGGCCTTGGAGACCGCGAGCCGGCCTAGGGAGCCCACCGAGGCGTCGGCGCCGGTCTTGCCGACCGCGTCCGCCCCGAGGAGGAGCCTGCCGGTGCCCAGCGGCAGCCCGTCCTCGCGCACGGCGAGCACGTGCACCGCGGTGGCGTCGTACGTGTCGTACTCCAGCTCGGGCGGGACGCCCTGCTCGCCGACGAAGACCTCCCGGCGGACGGCGAAGCAGGCCTCGCGGTCCTCGGGACCGGCCGCCTCACGGACGCTGTACACGGAGTGCGGGGCGCTCACTGGCTCTCCGCCGCGATCCGGTCCAGGGCCTTCTGGAGGTCCTCGGGGTACGTGCTGGCGAACTCGACCCACGAGCCGTCGCCCGGGTGCTCGAAGCCCAGCCGGACCGCGTGCAGCCACTGCCGGGTCAGCCCGAGGCGCTTGGCGATCGTCGGGTCGGCGCCGTACGTCAGGTCACCGACGCAGGGGTGGCGGTGGGCGGACATGTGCACCCGGATCTGGTGGGTGCGGCCCGTCTCCAGCTTGATGTCGAGCAGCGACGCCGAGCGGTACGCCTCGATCAGGTCGTAGTGCGTGACGGACGCCTTGCCGTCGGCGGTGACCGCCCACTTGTAGTCGTGGTTCGGATGCCGGCCGATGGGGGCGTCGATGGTGCCGCTCATCGGGTCGGGGTGGCCCTGCACCAGCGCGTGGTAGCGCTTGTCGACCGTGCGCTCCTTGAACTGGCGCTTGAGCGAGGTGTACGCGTACTCCGACTTGGCGACCACCATCAGACCGGAGGTGCCGACGTCGAGGCGGTGCACGATGCCCTGGCGCTCGGCGGCGCCGGAGGTGGAGATGCGGTACCCGGCGGCGGCGAGGCCGCCGATGACCGTGGTGCCGGTCCAGCCGGGGCTGGGGTGCGCGGCCACACCGATCGGCTTCATGATCACGACGATGTCGTCGTCGTCGTGGACGATCTCCATGCCCTCGACGGGCTCGGCGACGATCTGCACGGGCGCGGCCGCGCCCGGCATCTCGACCTCGAGCCACGCGCCGCCGCTCACCCGCTCGGACTTGCCGACGACGGAGCCGTCGACCTGGACCTTCCCTGCGGCGGCCAGCTCGGCCGCCTTCGTACGGGAGAACCCGAACATACGGGCGATGGCGGCGTCGACGCGCTCGCCCTCCAGGCCATCGGGAACGGGCAGCGTGCGGATCTCGGGACTCGTACTCACTCGTCGAGTATGCCTTGCCCCGAGGTGCTCGGGTCGCGCGGCCGGATCGGCTCAGTCCTTGTGGACGGTGCCGTCGGGGTCCAGGCCCCGGAACGACAGGATCACGATGAGGATGCCGCCGCAGACGATCGCCGAGTCGGCGAGGTTGAAGACGGCGAAGTGCGCGGGGGCGATGAAGTCGACGACCGCGCCCTCGAAGACGCCCGGGGAGCGGAAGATCCGGTCCGTGAGGTTGCCCAGCGCGCCGCCGAGCAGCAGACCGAGCGCGATCGCCCAGGGCAGGCTGTACAGCTTCCGCGCCAGCCGGATGATCACGACGATCACGGCGGCCGCGATGCAGGTGAAGATGATCGTGAAGGCCTCGCCCATGCCGAACGCCGCACCCGGGTTCCGGATGGCGTCGAAGCGCAGCAGGTCACCGACGACCTGGATCGGCTCGTGGCCCTCCAGCTTGGCGACCACGAGCATCTTGCTGCCCAGGTCGAGCAGGTAGGCGAGCACGGCCACGACGAACAGGGCGAGGATCCTGCGCCTGCCCTTCGGCCGCTCCTCGGGAGCGGCCGACCCGTCGGCGGGCGTGGCCGTACCGTCGGCGGCCACCGTCTCGTCGGAGGCGGCCGGCTCCTCGGCCCCTGCTGAATCCGGCGTACCGATGATGCGCTCCGCCTCTGCCACGTGAGTGAGTCCCTCGACCTCGATGCCTGACCGTGCACCGAGGGTACGGCACAGGCGTACGAGACCGGCAGCCGAGATCACCGGCCGCGCCGCCCACCGCCGTCGGCCACGCCGCCCTCAGCCGCGCCGCCCACCGCCGTCGGCCGCACCGGCCCCGATCACCGGCCGCGCCGCCGTCGACCGCCGGCCGCGCAGCCTCCGCCCTCAGCGCCGCCGCCCCCGGCCGCGCCGTCCCCGGCCCTCAGCCGCGCCGCTCCTGACGCTGCTTGTCCTCGACGCAGAGCGTGGCCCGGGGGAAGGCCTGCATCCGCGCCTTGCCGATCGGCTTCCCGCACACCTCGCACAGGCCGTACGTGCCCGCGTCGAGCCGTTCCAGGGCGTGCTCGGTCTGTTCCAGCATCTCCCGGGCGTTGGCCGCCAGGGCGAGCTCGTGCTCGCGGGTGATGTTCTTGGTGCCGGTGTCGGCCTGGTCGTCCCCGGCGCCGTCGCCCGAGTCCCGCATGAGGCCGGTGAGCTCCTCCTGGGAGTGCGCGAGCTCGCTGCGGAGCCGCAGCACCTCGGACTGGAGCTCGTCGCGGGCCTCGGTGACCTCGGCCGGGGTCCACGGGTCCTCGCCGGGACGTACCGCGAGCTCGCCGGTCCGGGCGGGAGGCACGGCGGCCTCGTCCCCGGCGGTCGTGACGCCACCCGCGGTCTTCTTCGCTGCCACCGTCCTGGCTCCTGTCTGCTTCTTCGCGGGCGCCGTGGCGGCCGCCTTCTTCGCCGCGGCCTTCTTGGCGGGCGTCTTCCTGGCGGCGGCCCTCGGGGCAACCGTTTCCTCGGCGACCGCCTTCTCCGCCGCGTTCTTCCTCACGGCGTTCTTCCTCACGGCGGTCTTCTTCGCGGTGGTCTTCTTCGCGGTGGTCTTCTTCGCGGTGGTCTTCTTCGTGGTGGTCCTCTTCGCGACCGTCGGCGGCTCCGCGACCGTCGTCTTCTTCCCGGCCACGTCCTTGGTGCCCTCCGCCGAACCGGTGGAACCGGCGGCCGAGGGCTTCTTCGCGGCGGTCTTCTTCGCCACCATGTCGCGGCCCCTTCACATTTTGTGATCTTGCTCGCGAATCGTGCTGGGACGATAAATCGGCCCAAGGCCCGCGGCAACGGGGCACGCCGCCGTTCCCACCCGCCCCCGCACCCATCGGGGCAGGCCTGCCTCCGTTGTGCCCAGCTCCCCGCCGGGTAATCCGTCCCGCCCCTCCCCCACATGGCCGCACACCAAGCCGAACCGCCCCGTATGGCCATTCGGGTCACGGGAAAACCGGTCTGCCACCCCATCCCGGGCCCCGTACACTGGCCCTAGCGAAAGGCTTGGATGGGGACGAGTAGCGTCGTACGCAGCCATGAGCGACCCGGGGACGGTGAGAGCCCGGGGGCGAGCCCGATGTGAAGCATCACCCCGGAGCCGTCGGAAGAAAGCCGTGGGACTCCGCGGTGACTAGACCCGGCGTCGCGACCCCAATGAGGGGGCTCAGGGCGTGCGTGCCCCGGGCCAAGGAGGGTGGTACCGCGGGAGCAGCGCTCTCGTCCCTCCGACGGAACGACGACAGTCCGCCGGAGGAACTCGATGACACCGCCGCAGTACCACCAGGTGCCCGCCCAGGTCGACCTGCCCGCGATGGAGCACGCCGTGCTCGATCTCTGGCACGAGAACAAGATCTTCGCCAAGACCCTCGAACAGTCCGAGGGACGCCCCGAGTGGGTGTTCTACGAGGGCCCGCCGACCGCCAACGGCATGCCGGGCGCGCACCACATCGAGGCCCGCGTCTTCAAGGACGTCTTCCCCCGTTTCCGGACCATGCGCGGCTACCACGTGGCCCGCAAGGCCGGCTGGGACTGCCACGGCCTCCCGGTGGAGCTCGCCGTCGAGAAGGAGCTCGGCTTCTCCGGCAAGAGGGACATCGAGGACTACGGCATCGCCGCGTTCAACGACAAGTGCCGCGAGTCCGTGACCCGGCACACCGACGCGTTCACCGAGCTGACGACCCGCATGGGCTACTGGGTCGACCTGGACGACGCGTACCGGACGATGGACCCCTCGTACATCGAGTCGGTCTGGTGGTCGCTGAAGCAGATCTTCGACAAGGACCTGCTCGTCCAGGACCACCGGGTCGCCCCCTGGTGCCCGCGCTGCGGCACCGGCCTCTCGGACCACGAGCTGGCCCAGGGCTACGAGACGGTCGTCGACCCCTCGGTCTACGTCCGCTTCCCGCTGACCTCCGGCCCGCTGGCCGGCAAGGCGGCGCTCCTGGTCTGGACGACGACCCCGTGGACCCTCGTGTCCAACACGGCGGTCGCCGCCCACCCCGAGGTCACCTACGTCGTCGCCACCGACGGCGACGAGCGGGTCGTCGTCGCCCAGCCGCTGGTCGAGAAGGCCCTCGGCGAGGGCTGGGTCACCACCGGCGAGTCCTTCACCGGCGCCGAGATGGAGCGCTGGACCTACCAGCGCCCCTTCGAGCTGGTCGAGTTCCCCGAGCCGGCCCACTACGTCGTGAACGCCGAGTACGTGACGACCGAGGACGGTACCGGTCTGGTCCACCAGTCCCCCGCCTTCGGTGAGGACGACCTCAAGGTCTGCAAGGCGTACGGTCTGCCGGTCGTGAACCCGGTCCGCCCCGACGGCACCTTCGAGGAGGACGTGCCGCTGGTCGGCGGCGTCTTCTTCAAGAAGGCCGACGAGGCGCTCACCGCCGACCTGGACGCGCGCGGGCTGCTCTTCCGGCACATCGCGTACGAGCACAGCTACCCGCACTGCTGGCGCTGCCACACGGCGCTGCTGTACTACGCGCAGCCGTCCTGGTACATCCGCACGACCGCGGTCAAGGACCGCATGCTCGCGGAGAACGAGCGGACGAACTGGTTCCCGGACTCGGTCAAGCACGGCCGCTTCGGCGACTGGCTGACCAACAACGTCGACTGGGCGCTCTCCCGGAACCGCTACTGGGGCACCCCGCTGCCGATCTGGCGCTGCGAGGACGGCCACCTGACCTGTGTGGGCTCGCGCGCCGAGCTGACCGAGCTGACCGGCACCGACCAGTCGCAGCTCGACCCGCACCGCCCGTACATCGACGCGGTGACCTTCGGCTGCCCCACGGAGGGCTGCTCGCTGGAGTCCACCCGCGTCCCCGAGGTCATCGACGCCTGGTACGACTCGGGCTCGATGCCGTTCGCGCAGTACGGCTACCCGTACGAGAACAAGGAACTCTTCGAGTCCCGCTACCCGGCGCAGTTCATCTCCGAGGCCATCGACCAGACGCGCGGCTGGTTCTACACGCTGATGGCCGTCGGCACGCTGGTCTTCGACAAGTCGTCCTACGAGAACGTGGTCTGCCTGGGCCACATCCTCGCCGAGGACGGCCGCAAGATGTCCAAGCACCTGGGGAACACCCTTGACCCGATCCCGCTGATGGACCAGCACGGCGCCGACGCGGTCCGCTGGTTCATGGCGGCCGGCGGCTCGCCGTGGGCGGCGCGCCGGGTGGGCCACGGCACGATCCAGGAGGTCGTCCGCAAGACCCTCCTGACGTACTGGAACACGGTGGCCTTCCAGGCGCTGTACGCCCGCACGTCCGGCTGGGCCCCCTCGGCCGCGGACCCGGCCCCGGCCGACCGCACGGTCCTCGACAAGTGGCTGCTCTCCGAGCTCAACACCCTGGTCGCCGAGGCGACCGAGGCGATGGAGTCGTACGACACCCAGCGCACCGGCAAGCTGATCTCGGCCTTCGTCGACGATCTCTCCAACTGGTACGTGCGCCGCTCGCGCCGCCGCTTCTGGCAGGGCGACAAGGCGGCCCTCCGCACCCTCCACGACGTGGTGGAGACGGTCACGCGGCTGATGGCCCCGCTGACCCCGTTCATCACCGAGCGGGTCTGGCAGGACCTGGTGGTGCCGGTGACGCCGGACGCCCCCGAGTCGGTCCACCTGGCGACGTGGCCGGAGGCGGACACGACGGCGATCGACAAGACGCTCTCGGAGCAGATGCTGCTCGTCCGACGCCTGGTCGAGCTGGGCCGGGCGACGCGCGCAGAGTCGGGCGTGAAGACCCGCCAGCCGCTCTCCCGGGCCCTGGTGGCGGCAACGGGCTTCGCGGCCCTCTCCGCGGACCTCCAGGCCCAGATCACGGAGGAGCTGAACGTCTCCTCCCTGGCCTCCCTCTCCGAGGTGGGCGGCTCGCTGGTGGACACCACCGCCAAGGCGAACTTCCGCTCCCTCGGCAAGCGCTTCGGCAAGGGCGTCCAGGACGTGGCGAAGGCGGTGGCGGCGGCGGACGCGGCGGCGCTGTCGCTGGCCCTGCGGTCGGGCGAGGCGACCCTGTCGGTGAACGGCGAGGACATCACCGTCACCCCCGAGGAGGTCATCATCACGGAGACCCCCCGCGAGGGCTGGTCGGTGGCCTCGGACGCGGGCGCGACGGTCGCCCTCGACCTGGAGATCACCCCGGAGCTCCGCAAGGCGGGCCTGGCGCGTGACGCGATCCGCCTGATCCAGGAGGCCCGCAAGAACAGCGGCCTGGACGTGTCGGACCGGATCGCGCTGCGCTGGGTGACGGACTCGCCGGAGACGGCGGAGGCGCTGACGGCGCACGCGGGTCTGATCGCGGACGAGGTCCTGGCGACGGATCACGGGCAGGGCGAGGCGGACGAGACGTACGGCGAGCCGTTCACGGACGAGTCCCTGAACCTCACGTTCCGCCTCCGCAAGGCCTAACCCCCTCCCAGAAGGGCCCGCCACCACCCCGGTGCCGGGCCCTTTCCGCATCCCCGACGACCACCCCCTGGGCCGGCACCCCCGGGCTGTGTGCATTCCCCCACCGAGCCGGCGCCCACTCTCCGGGGGCGGGCGCAGCCCACACGGGGCGGGGGTGGGCCCGGGCTACGGGCGCAGCCCGCACGGCGGGATAGCAAGGGCGGCAGGCGCAGCCCGCGCGACCAGTGGCGAGGGGCGGCGGGTGGCACGGTGGCGGACGCGGCCCGCGTGGTGGGGGCGGCGGGCGCGGCCCGCGGCGAGGAGGTGTGCGTACGGCAAAGGGCCGGGCCCCGGTTTCCCGGGGCCCGGCCCTTCAGCCTGCCGACGGCTACGCGCTCATCGCGCGACCACGCGCCGTCAGTTGTCGTCCTCGTCGATCAGGAAGCCACGCATCGGCGCGGGCGCCTGCTGCATCGGCTGCGGAGCCTGCGGACGGACCGGAGCCATCGGCTGGGTCATCGCCGGGGACATCTGCTGCTGGCCGCCGTAGGACGGGGCGCCGCCCATGGACGGTCCACCGCCCATCCCACCGTTGCCGCCGTAGGACGGCGCACCGGCGCCGGCCGAGGCCATCGACGGGGCCGGCGGCAGCGAGGCCGTGGCCGGGGTACGCGGCGGGGCGAGCGAGTCGTCGGCCTGGGTCTCCAGCTGACGCAGCTGCGACTCCAGGTACGACTTCAGACGCGTGCGGTACTCGCGCTCGAAGCCGCGCAGGTCCTCGACCTTGCGCTCCAGCGTCGCGCGGGCGGACTCCAGGGAGCCCATCGCGACGCGGTGCTTCTCCTGCGCGTCCCGCTCAAGAGCGTCCGCCTTGGCGCGGGCGTCCCGCTCCAGGCCCTCGGCGCGCGAACGCGCCTCGCCGACGATCTTGTTGGCCTCGGAGCGGGCCTCGGCGATCGCCTGGTCGGCGGTCTGCTGGGCCAGCGAGAGGACACGCGCGGCACTGTCGCCACCGGGACCCTGCTGCGGCTGCTGCATCTGCGGCGGCATCTGCTGCTGCATCTGCTGCTGCGGGTGACCCATGGGGCCGCCCTGCATCGGGCCGGGACCCATGGGGCCGCCCTGCATCGGACCACCCTGCATGGGGCCGCCCTGCATGGGGCCACCCTGCATCGGGCCGGCGGGAAGCTGCGGGGCACCGGACGGAAGCTGCGGCGGGCCCATCTGCGGCGGCTGCTGCTGGACCGGCGGTCCGGATATGGCGGCGGGCACGGGCGCGCCGGGACCGACGGGACGATCCTGCTGCTCCGGGGGCTTGCGCATCCCCTGCTGCTGCTGGTTCTGCGCGGCGGCACGGGTCGCAGCGGCCAGCTTGGCGCGCAGGTCCTCGTTCTCGCGGAGCAGGCGGGTCAGCTCGGCCTCGACCTCGTCGAGGAAGGCATCGACCTCGTCCTCGTCATAGCCTTCTCGGAGGCGGACGGTCGTGAACTGCTTGTTCCGCACGTCCTCGGGGGTCAGCGGCATCTCTTCTTCACCTCTACGTAGTCGTCGGCAGTCGGCAAGACCGTATCGTCCACATTCACCTCGCGAAGCTGCTCACGATGGAGATCAGGATGTAGACGATGATCATCAGAACGAAGAAGGACAGGTCGAGTGCCACGCCCCCGAGACGCAGCGGCGGGATGAGTCGCCGCAGAAGCTTGAGCGGTGGATCGGTGACAGTGTAGGTGGCCTCAAGGACGACCACCATCGCCTTACCGGGTTGCCATGAACGGGCGAACTGGAAGACGTAGTCCATGACAAGTCGGACGATCAGGAGGACGAGGAAGCACATCAGCACGATGTAGACCACCTGTAGTGCGACGCCCATCCCGCGTTTCCCTCTCCCCTGACTTACGTGCTCTCACTTGTTCCGGCCGCTTCGCGACCGGTCCGTCCGGTTCTCGTGTTCTCAGCTCTGGTTGAAGAATCCGCCCTCTGCGATCCGGGCCTTGTCCTCCGCCGTGACATCGACGTTAGCAGGCGACAACAGGAACACCTTCTGCGTCACGCGCTCAATGCTGCCATGGAGCCCGAAGACGAGTCCGGCGGCAAAGTCGACAAGTCGCTTCGCGTCCGTGTCGTCCATCTCCGTGAGATTCATGATCACCGGGGTGCCCTCACGGAAGTGTTCCCCGATGGTACGGGCCTCGTTGTAGGTCCGGGGGTGCAGCGTGGTGATGCGGTAGGGCTCCCGCTCGGACACGACCTTGGGCATGATCACGGGTGCGTTCTTCTCCATGCTGGGACGTTCGGGTGTGATGGATGCCACGGGGGCAATTCGGGCCGGACGTCCGCTTTCGGCGAGTACCGGAACAGAATGGGACATCGGCTCACGGGGGGCCGGAGGCTGCACCACTCGTACCGGTTCCTCACGCTCCACCTGTCGCGGGGGGGCGATGTGGCGCCGGTCGCGCTCGGGCTCCGGCTCCAGCTCGGGTTCGAAGTCGTCGTCGGGGTCGAAGCCCCGGCCGTCGTACCCATCGTCCTCCACGAGGCCGAGGTAGACCGCCATCTTGCGCATCGCGCCGGCCATTCTCTGAGTCCTCCGCTCTGTGGTGGATCGCCATACTGACTGGCCAATGTCGCAGCGTCACCAAGTGCCCGCGATCCACGGGTCGTCCCGCCGTTCTGCGGAATGACCATATTTTCTGCTGTGGTCCGACTTGCTTCGCGACGTTACCCGAGCTTCGGGCGGACTCCGAGTACCGCCGTACCGACGCGTACGTGTGTCGCCCCGGCAGCGACGGCCTCTTCGAGGTCCGCACTCATCCCTGCTGACACCATGTTCGCAGCCGGACGGGTCGCGCGCAGGGCAGTCGACAAATCCATCAGCCGGTCGAAGGCGGCGCGTTGCCGTCCCGCGTACGGACCGGAGAGCGGGGCGACGGTCATGAGCCCGTCGAGCCGCAGCCCCGGGGCGGCGTCCACCGCGGCCGCCAACTCCTCGATCCCGTCGGGTGCGACACCGCCGCGGTCGCCCCGCTCGCCCGACTCGGCGTCGAGGGCGACCTGGAGGAGACAACCGAGTTCGCGGCCCTCCTTCTCCGCGGCCGCGGAGAGCGAGGAAACGAGCTTCAAGCGGTCGACAGACTGCACCACATCGGCATAACCCACCACGGATCTGACCTTGTTGGTCTGCAACTGACCCACGAAGTGCCAGGTCAGATCAAGGTCGGCACAGGCGGCCGCCTTCGGGGCGGCGTCCTGGTCCCGGTTCTCGGCGACGTGCCGTACGCCGAGTCCGTGGAGGATTCTCACGTCGCTCGCGGGGTAGGTCTTGGTGACCACGACGAGCGTCACCTCTTCCCGCGGGCGCCCGGCGGCGGCACAGGCGGCCGCGATGCGGGCCTCCACCCGGGCCAGATTCTCGGCGAGTTCCGACGTGCGGTCCGTCATGTCTCTTCTCAGTCCAACCAGACATATCCCGCGAGTCGCCCCGTGGTGCGATCGCGGCGGTACGAGTAGTGGTCACCGGATTCCCGGGTGCAGACCGCACTGGCCTGCAGGTCCGTGACGCCGAGCCGTTCGAGCTGGGCGAGGACTCCGGCGGTGACGTCGACGGCCGGGGTACCCCAGCTCGTCTCGGCCCAGGCGGCGGGCTCGGTCCCGGCGACCTCGGCCCGCATAGCCTCCGGCACCTCGTAGCAACGCCCGCAGACGGCGGGGCCGGTGCGGGCGACGATACGGGCGGGGTCGGCGCCGAGATCGATCATGGCCGCGACCGCGGCGGGAACGACGCCCGCCACCATCCCGGGCCGCCCGGCGTGGGCGGCGGCCGCGACCCCGGCGACCGGATCGGCGAGGAGGACGGGGACGCAGTCCGCGGTGAGGACGGCGAGCGCGAGTCCGGGCCGGGAGGTGACGAGGGCGTCCACCGACGGGATCCCGTCGGTGCCCCACGGCCCCTCGACCTCGGCGACGTCCGCGCCGTGGACCTGGTTCATCCAGACCACCGACGTGGGGTCGAGCCCGAGGGCGCCGGCCGCGAGCGCCCGGTTGGCCAGGACCGCCTCGGCGGTGTCCCCCACCGCGCCGCCGAGGTTGAGCTCCTCGTACGGAACGGCGCTCACTCCGCCCCACCTGTCGGTGAAGGCGAAGTGCGCGCCGTTCGCGTCGAAGCGCTGTCCTATCACTTCAGGAAGTCCGGGACGTCCAGCTCTTCGGCCTGGCTGTCCGTGTACGGACGGGCCGGCGGGACGACCGGAGGGGTGGTCGACAGCGGGGTCTCGTTGACCGCCGGCGCCGGCTCGGCCGGAGCCTGGACCGGCTCCTCGCGCGGGGCGACGGTGCCGAGGCCGCCCAGCGGGCGGGAGGTCTCGACGTGGCGGGGCGCCGGGGCCGGCTCCTCGCGCTTGGCGGAGACCGAGCCGATGATGTTGTCCCGGCGGGCCGGCGGCTGGCCGCCGTCGAAGCCGGCCGCGATGACGGTGACCCGGACCTCGTCGCCGAGGGCGTCGTCGATGACGGCGCCGAAGATGATGTTGGCCTCCGGGTGGGCGGCCTCGCTGACCAGCTGCGCGGCCTCGTTGATCTCGAAGAGACCGAGGTCGCTGCCGCCGGAGATGGAGAGCAGCACGCCGCGGGCGCCGTCGATGGAGGCCTCCAGGAGCGGCGAGGAGATCGCCATCTCCGCCGCCGCCACGGCGCGGTCGTCGCCGCGGGCGGAGCCGATGCCCATCAGGGCCGAACCGGCCTCGGACATGACCGACTTGACGTCGGCGAAGTCGAGGTTGATCAGACCCGGGGTGGTGATGAGGTCGGTGATGCCCTGCACACCGCTCAGCAGCACCTGGTCGGCCGACTTGAAGGCGTCGAGCACGGAGACCTGGCGGTCCGAGATCGACAGGAGCCGGTCGTTGGGGATGACGATGAGGGTGTCGACCTCTTCGCGGAGCTCGGCGATGCCGTCCTCCGCCTGGTTGGCGCGACGGCGGCCCTCGAAGGTGAACGGCCTGGTGACCACACCGATCGTGAGGGCGCCGAGCGAGCGCGCGATGTTGGCGACGACGGGTGCGCCGCCGGTGCCGGTGCCGCCGCCCTCTCCGGCGGTGACGAAGACCATGTCGGCCCCCTTGAGGACCTCCTCGATCTCCTCACGGTGGTCCTCTGCCGCCTTGCGACCGACGGCCGGGTTCGCCCCGGCGCCGAGGCCGCGGGTGAGTTCACGGCCGACGTCGAGCTTGACGTCGGCGTCGCTCATCAACAGCGCTTGCGCGTCGGTGTTGATGGCGATGAACTCGACGCCCTTGAGACCGACCTCGATCATTCGGTTGATGGCATTGACACCACCGCCGCCGACACCGATGACCTTGATGACTGCGAGGTAGTTCTGCGGTGCTGCCACGTCGAAGGCCTCTCGCCTCGAGTTACGTGTCGTCGCCGCGCGGTTGTTCGCGCGACTCCGACGGATGCCGATTGGGACGGTCCGAAACGCCGACCCAAACCCTAACGTTGAAGTTTAGGGTTACCAGTGTCTCTGTTCGCTGGACTCTTCCGAACAGGACACTAAGTCGACAAGTGGCGCACGTTCAACGAACACGCCGAACCTCCCGTTTTTCTTTTCACCCTATGTGATCACCCGTAGCGCTGGCCAACCAGGGGGCTGGCCAGGGGTGATTCCCGTCAACTCCCGGACGAGGCGGGCGCTGTGGGGGCACTTACATCGAAGTGCCCCGCTTTGGGAGCGGCTTTCAGGAGCGCGGTGAGAACGCGGGCCTTGACGGGACCGTGTTCGCCGCTGCCCCAGAAGACGGTGCGCCCCCTGGTCAGCTCCAGAGTGACGGAGTCGTACGAGGTGACGCGTACGACACGAGTGTTCCGGGCGATTTCCGCCGGGAGTTCACCCCGGACGCGCACCGCCTCCCGGAGCAGCCGCTCCGCGCCGAAGCGGCGCAGGCTCGGCGAGGAGGCGCTGTCGAGGACGAGCCGGGGGATGCCGCGGGGAGCGGCGTCGACGGTGGCGAACCGCATTCCGGTCGCGTCCACTTCGATGAACTTTCCGCCCTTTTCCATCAGGAGAACGGGCTTCCGTTCCGTCACTTTCAGTCCGATTCCGTGCGGCCAGGACCGCACGACGTCCACCGATTCGATCCGCGGAAACCCCTCCCGCAGCCGTGCCTCGATGGCCTCGGTGTCGACGGTGACGAGCGGGGCGCCCATCGGGACGGCGGCGACGGCCTCGACCTCACGCGGGGTCAGGACCGAGGTGCCGGAAGTCTTCACACGTTCTACACGGAACCAGTTCGAGCCGTAGAGCGCCCAGATCCCGCCGGCCACGACCAGGAGAACGGCGAGGGCGAGGAGGAGAGCCCGGGTGCCGGGCACCCGGAACTTGCGATTCCGGGTGCCCGTGCGGGACGGACCGTCCGGCGAGCCCTTCGACGACCTCTTCGACTCGCTCGCGCCGCTCTTCTCCGCGGTCGTCGGTCCGGCTGCCACGTGGCGTCTCCTGCCCTCAGCCGCCGCGCTACGCCTGTCGGCGCGCGGCGATCGCCTCGTACACCATGCCGACGAGCAGATCGTCGGCGTCCCGGCGGCCGAACTCGGCGGCGGCGCGGGACATCTCGTACAACCGGTGCGGATCGGCCAGTACGGGCAGGACGTTGCCCTGCACCCACTGCGGCGACAGCTCCGCGTCGTCGACGAGGAGTCCGCCACCGGCCTTGACCACCGGCTGGGCGTTGAGCCGCTGTTCGCCGTTGCCGATCGGCAGCGGGACGTACGCGGCGGGCAGCCCGACGGCGGAGAGCTCGGCGACGGTCATCGCGCCCGCGCGGCAGAGCATCATGTCGGCCGCGGCGTACGCGAGATCCATCCGGTCCACGTACGGTACCGGCACGTAGGGCGGCATTCCGGGCATGTTGTCGACGCGCGGCATTTCGTTCTTCGGGCCGACCGCGTGCAGGATCTGGATGCCGGAGCGCTGGAGCACCGGGGCGATCTGCTGGATCACCTCGTTGAGCCGCCGGGCGCCCTGGGAGCCGCCGGAGACGAGGAGCGTCGGCAGGTTCGGGTCGAGCCCGAACGCGGCGCGCGCCTCGGGGCGCACCCGCGCCCGGTCGAGGGTCGCGATGGTGTGCCGCAGCGGAATGCCGATGTAACGGGCGTTGCGGAGCTTGCTGTCCGGGGTCGCGACGGCGACCCCGGCCGCGTACCGCGAACCGATCTTGTTGGCCAGGCCGGGCCGGGCGTTGGCCTCGTGGACCACGATCGGCACCCCGAGGCGCTTGGCCGCCAGATAGCCGGGCAGCGCCACGTAGCCGCCGAAGCCCACCACGCAGTCCGCCTTGGTGCGCTCCAGGATCTGCTCGGCCGCCTTGATGGTGCCGCGCAGCCGCCCGGGAACGGTGATCAGCTCGGGGGTGGGCTTGCGGGGCAGCGGTACGGCGGGGATGAGGGCCAACTCGTAGCCCCGCTCGGGCACGAGCCGGGTCTCCAGACCCTTCTCCGTGCCGAGCGCCGTGATCCCCACGCTGGGGTCCTGCCTGCGCAGGGCGTCCGCGAGGGCCAGCGCGGGCTCGATGTGGCCGGCGGTCCCCCCGCCGGCAAGTACGACATGCACCGAAATTCACCGCTCTCCGGACGGGCGCTTCTTGACGCGCCGTCGCATCGACTTCCATCTCACCCCGGCCCGCTTGCCCCAGCCGGGGCGGCGCATGGCCAGGGCCGCTTTCGCGGCGGGTTCCTGTCGCGCGAAGGCGATGAGGAGCCCGACGGCGAACATGGTCGGCAGCAGGGCCGACCCACCGTAGGAGAACAACGGGAGCGGGACACCGGCGATCGGCAGCAGACCGAGCACCGCACCGATGTTGATCACGGCCTGAGCCGTGATCCAGGTGGTCACACCTCCCGCGGCGAACCTCACGAAGGGGTCCTCCGTGCCTCCGGCCACGCGGATACCCGCATAGCCTAGAGCCGCGAACAGGGCGAGTACCGACAGCGTCCCCGCGAGACCCAGTTCCTCACCGGTGACAGCGAAGATGAAGTCGGTGTGCGCCTCGGGCAGTTGGCCCCATTTCTCGATGCTCGCACCGAGTCCGGAACCGAACCATCCGCCCGACGCCAGAGCATAGATTCCGTGCGCGGCCTGCAGACAGGGGGCTCCCTCGCCGCCGGGGTCGGAGGCGCCGATGCACTGGAACCGGTCCATGCGGTGCGGGCTCGTCCTGATGAGCAGCGCCCCGAGGGCGCCGGCCACCGTGAGCACCCCGACGAAGAGCCGGGTGGGGGCTCCGGCGGTCCACAGCAGGCCGAAGAGGATCGCGGTGAGGATGATGGCGGTGCCCATGTCGCCGCCGAGCATGATCAGTCCGAGCAGCAGGAAGGCGCCCGGGACCAGCGGCACCAGCATGTGCTTCCACTGCGTGAGCAGCCGCATGTCGTTCTTGCGGGCGAGCAGGTCCGCGCCCCAGAGGATCAGCGCCAGTTTGCCGAACTCGCTGGGCTGGAGCATGAACGGGCCGCCCAGCGAGATCCAGTTCTGGTTGCCGCCGACGGAGTGCCCTATCCCCGGGATCTGCACGAGGACCATCAGGAAGACCGCGCCGACCAGGATGGGGTAGGCGAGGGCCCGGTGGAGCTTCACGGGCATCCGTGAGGCGACCAGGAGCAGTCCGGTGCCCAGGAGGGCGGCGAAGAACTGCTTCCGGAAGAAGTAGGAGGGCACGAGTTCGTAGCGGAGTGCCGTGATCATCGAGGCGGAGTAGACCATCACGAGGCCGAGGGCGGTGATGAGCATGCCCGCGCCGATGATCACGTAATACGCCGTGAGCGGCCGGTCCCAGGCCTTCCGCGCCCGCTCGTGGAGCCTCCGAAGGCCCCCGCCGCGGGGCCGCCGCGGGGTCGCGGGGGCCCGCCCTCCGCCGCGTACGGCGGAGGGCCCGCGTGTCCCTGCGATCTTGCTCGGCATGGTCGCTGCCCCCTCCGGTCGTGCCCGGTCCTGCCGGACCCTCCCACGGGTCGGGTCAGGCGTCCCCGGTGGCGGCGAGGGCGCGGACCGCGTCCGCGAAGGCCTCGCCGCGCTTGTTGTAGTTGGTGAACATGTCCATCGAGGCACAGGCCGGGGCGAGGAGCACCGTGTCCCCCGCGTGGGCGAGCCGGGTCGCCTCGCGGACCGCCTCGGACATCGCCCCAGTGTCGGTCCGGTCGAGGTCCACCACCGGTACTTCCGGGGCGTGTCGCGCCAGGGCTTCGCGGATCAGGGCCCGGTCGGCGCCGATCAGGACGGCCCCGCGCAAGCGCTTCGCCGACTTCTGGACGAGCTCGTCGAAGGTCGCGCCCTTGGCGAGGCCGCCGGCGATCCAGACGATCGGGTCGTAGGCGGCCAACGAGGCCTCCGCGGCGTGGGTGTTGGTGGCCTTGGAGTCGTCGACGTACGCGACCCCCTGGACCTCCTCGACCAGTTCGATGCGGTGCGGGTCGGGCCGGAAGGCCTTCAGGCCGTCGCGTACGGCCTTGGCGTCGACGCCGAAGGCGCGGGCCAGGGCGGCCGCGGCCAGGGCGTTGGCGATGTTGTGCGGGGCCGGCGGCTGGACGTCGGCGACCTCGGCGAGCTCCTGGGCGTTCTTCTGCCGGTTCTCGACGAAGGCCCGGTCGACGAGGATGCCCTCGACGACGCCGAGTTCGGACGGGCCGGGGGTGCCGAGCGTGAAGCCGATGGCGCGGCAGCCCTCCTCGACGTCGGCCTCGCGGACCAGGTCCTCGGTGGCCTTGTCGGCGACGTTGTAGACGCAGGCGACCTGGTTGCCCTCGTAGATGCGGCCCTTGTCGGCGGCGTACGCCTCCATGGAGCCGTGCCAGTCGAGGTGGTCGGGCGCCAGGTTGAGCACGGCGCCCGAGTGGACGCGGACGGACGGCGCCCAGTGGAGCTGGTAGCTGGAGAGCTCGACGGCGAGCACGTCGTACCGCTCCTCGCCGAGGACGGCGTCGAGGAGCGAGACGCCGATGTTGCCGACGGCGGCGGTCCGCAGTCCGGCCGCCTCCAGGATCGAGGCGAGCATCCGGACGGTCGTGGTCTTGCCGTTGGTGCCGGTGACCGCGAGCCAGGGGGCCGCGTCGGGGCCCCTGAGCCGCCAGGCGAGTTCGACGTCGCCCCAGATCTCCACGCCCGCCTCCGCGGCGGCCGTGAAGAGCGGCTTGTCGGGCCGCCAGCCGGGGGTGGTGACGATCAGCTCGGTGCCGGACGGCAGGGTGGCCCCGTCGCCGAGGCGGACGGTGATGCCCTCCGCCTCCAGCTCGGCGGCCTGGGCCCGGGAGCGCTCGTCGTCGCCGTCGTTGACGACGGTGACGAGCGCGCCGCGGCCGTGCAGGACGCGGGCGGCCGGGATGCCGGACACCCCGAGTCCCGCGACGGTGACCTTCTTGCCGTTCCAGTCGAGCTGTTCTGTCACTTTTCCGATGCCCATCCCGCGTAGAAGAGGCCCAGGCCCACGATCACGCACATGCCCTGGATGATCCAGAACCGGACGACGACCAGGACCTCGGACCACCCCTTGAGTTCGAAGTGGTGCTGGAGCGGCGCCATCCGGAAGACGCGCTTGCCGGTCATCTTGAACGAGCCGACCTGGATGACCACGGACATCGTGATCAGGACGAACAGGCCGCCGAGCAGGGCCAGCAGCAGCTCCGTACGGGAGCAGATGGCGAGACCGGCGAGGGCGCCGCCGAGGGCGAGCGAGCCGGTGTCACCCATGAAGATCTTGGCGGGCGAGGTGTTCCACCACAGGAAGCCGAAGCAGGAGCCCATGAGCGCCGAGGCGACGACGGCGAGGTCGAGCGGGTCGCGCACCTCGAAGCAGGCGTTGGGGTTGGTCAGGGTCATGGCGTTCGCACAGGACTCCTGGAACTGCCAGAGCCCGATGAAGGTGTACGCGCCGAAGACCATCACCGAGGCGCCGGTGGCGAGGCCGTCCAGACCGTCCGTCAGGTTCACGCCGTTGGACATGGCCAGGATCATGAAGAGCGCCCAGACCACGAACAGCACCGGTCCGATGGCCCAGCCGAAGTCCGTGATGAAGGAGAGCTTCGTGGACGCCGGGGTGAGCCCGCGCAGATCCGCGAACTGCAGCGAGAGCACGGCGAAGGCGATGCCGACGATCAGCTGGCCGGCCATCTTCGCCTTGGCCCGCAGACCCAGCGAACGCTGCTTGACGATCTTGATGTAGTCGTCGAGGAAGCCGACGAGGCCCATGCCGGCCATCAGGAACAGCACCAGGACGCCCGAGTACGTCGGGTCCTCACCGGTGATGACCTTGGCCAGGGCGTACGCGATGAGCGTGGCCAGGATGAAGGAGATACCGCCCATGGTGGGCGTGCCCTTCTTCCCGGCGTGGCCGCGCGGGCCGTCGTCGCGGATGAACTGCCCGTACCCCTTGCGGGCGAGGAGCTTGATCAGCAGCGGGGTGCCGATCAGGGTCAGGAAGAGCCCGATGGCCCCCGCGAAGAGGATCTGCCTCATCGGACGGCGACCTCGCCCTCGGTGTCGAGGAGCGCCATGGCGACCTGTTCGAGGCCGACCGACCTGGAAGCCTTCACAAGGACGACGTCCCCCGGGCGCAGCTCACTGCGCAACAGGTCGACAGCCGCCTGCGCGTCGGACACGTGCACCGACTCCTCACCCCACGAACCCTCGTTATATGCGCCCAGTTGCAGCCAGGACGCTTCCCTGTCCCCGACCGCCACGAGCTTGCTGACGTTGAGCCGGACGGCGAGCCGTCCGACCGCGTCGTGCTCGACGAGCGATGCGTCACCGAGCTCGGCCATCTTGCCGAGCACCGCCCACGTACGAGCCCCTCGGGCCTGTGCGGCCCGGCCCATGGCCGCGAGCGCGCGCAAGGCCGCTCGCATGGACTCGGGGTTCGCGTTGTAGGCGTCGTTGACGATCGTCACGCCGTCCGGACGCTCGGTGACCTCCATGCGCCAGCGCGACAGGGTGCCGGCCTCGGAGAGCGCGGTGGCGATCTCTTCGACAGGCATGCCCAGCTCGTGCGCGACGGCGGCCGCTGCGAGCGCGTTCGACACGTGGTGCTCACCGTACAGGCGCAAGGTCACGTCACTGCACCCGGTGGGTGTGTGAAGCCTGAAAGAAGGCTGTCCGGACTCTGTGAGGCGGACGTTCTCGGCCCGTACGGCCGCTTCGTCCGCTTCGCCGAAGAAGGTCACGCGGGCCTTGGTGCGGCTCGCCATCGCGCGGACCAGCGGGTCGTCGGCGTTGAGGACCGCGACACCGCCCTCCTCGGCCGGCGGAAGCGCTTCGACGAGCTCGCCCTTGGCCTGGGCGATCTGCTCCCGGCCGCCGAACTCGCCGATGTGGGCGGTGCCCACGTTGAGGACGAGGCCGATGCGGGGCGGGGTGAGGCTGGTGAGGTAGCGGATGTGCCCGATGCCGCGGGCGCCCATCTCCAGGACCAGGTGCCGGGTCTCGTCGCTCGCGCGGAGCGCCGTGAGCGGCAGGCCGATCTCGTTGTTGAGCGAACCGGGCGTCCAGACGGTGGGCGCGTGCCGTTCGAGGACCTGGGCGATCAGGTCCTTGGTGGACGTCTTGCCGGCCGAGCCGGTGAGGGCGACGACGTCGGTGCCGAGCCGTTCGACGACGGCTCGGGCGAGGGTCCCGAGCGCCGTCTGGACGTCGTCGACGACGAGGGCGGGGACGCCGACGGGGCGGGTGGCGAGGACGGCCGTCGCACCCGCCGCGACGGCGCGTTCCGCGTAGTCGTGGCCGTCGACGTGCTCACCGGCGAAGGCCGCGAACAGGCTGCCGGCCCGCACCTCGCGGGAGTCGATGACGACGGGCCCGGTGATCCGGGCGGCCGGATCCGGTATGTCGTGCGCCTGCCCGCCGACGATTTCGGCGATCTCGGCGAGGGAGAGGGCGATCACTGCTTCATCCCTGACTGTTCTGGTGGCCGGCTGTTCCGCTCGGCGCGGAAGCCCGGGTGGGCGAGCGGTCGGCGATGGCCTCGCGCAGGACCTGGCGGTCGTCGAAGGGGCGTACGACCCCGGCGATCTCCTGGCCCTGCTCGTGGCCCTTGCCCGCGACGAGGACGGTGTCGCCCGGCTGCGCGCGGGCGACGGCGGCCGCGACGGCCGCGGCGCGGTCGGCGAGGACGAGCACCTCGCCGCGGTCTTCCGCGGGCACCTCGGCGGCGCCCGCGAGCATGGCGGAGAGGATCTTGAGCGGATCCTCGGAGCGGGGGTTGTCGGAGGTCAGGACGGCGGTGTCGGCGAGCCGGGCCGCGGCGGCGCCCATCGGGCCGCGCTTGGTGGTGTCCCGGTCTCCGCCGCAGCCGATGACCACGTGCAGCTTGCCCTCGGTGACCTCGCGCAGGGAGCGCAGGACGGATTCGACGGCGTCCGTCTTGTGCGCGTAGTCGACGACGGCGAGGTACGGCTGGCCCGCGTCGACCCGCTCCAGGCGGCCCGGTACGCCGGGGACGGCTGCGACGCCCTCGGCGGCGCTCTTCGGGTCGATGCCCGCGGCGGCGAGGGTGACGATCGCGGCGAGGGTGTTGGCGACGTTGAACGGGCCGGGCAGCGGGGCGGTGGCGGAGATCCGCTCCCCCGCGGGGCCGACGGCGGTGAACGTCGAGTCGTGGGAGCCGAGGACGAGGTCCTCGGCGCGCCAGTCGGCGTCGGCGCGGCCCTCGGCGGAGAAGGTGACGACCGGGACGGTCGCGTCGCCGACCAGCCGGCGGCCGTAGGCGTCGTCGAGGTTGACCACACCGAGGCGGCTGCGCTCGGGCGTGAAGAGCCCGGCCTTCGCCCGGTAGTAGTCGTCCATGTCGGAGTGGAACTCCATGTGCTCGGGGCTGAGGTTGTTGAAGACGGCGACGTCGAAGACGCAGCCGTCGACCCGGCCGAGCACGAGGGCGTGGCTGGAAACCTCCATGGCGACCGCGTCGACGCCCCGCTCGCGCATGACCGCGAAGAGCGCCTGGAGGTCGGTGGCCTCCGGGGTGGTGCGCTCCGACTTGATGCGCTCGTCGCCGATCCGCATCTCGACGGTGCCGACGAGCCCGGTGTGGTGTCCGGAGCCGCGCAGGCCGCCCTCGACGAGGTAGGCGGTGGTGGTCTTGCCGGAGGTGCCGGTGATGCCGATCTGGAGGAGGTCGGCGCCGGGCCGCCCGTAGATCTCGGCGGCGAGTTCGCCCATCCGGCCGCGCGGGTTCTCGACGACCAGGACCGGCAGGCCGGTGGCGGCGGCGCGCTCGGCGCCCGTCGGGTCGGTGAGGATCGCGGCGGCGCCGAGTCCGGCGGCCTGGGCGACGAAGTCGGCGCCGTGGGCGCGGGCGCCGGGCAGGGCCGCGTACACGTCGCCGGGTCGCACGGCCCGTGAGTCGTGGGTGATGCCCGAGATCTCGGCGGTTCCGGGGGCGTCGACCCCCAGCTGCGCGGCCAGGTCGCCCAGGGGTGTCGGGCGGGCCTGCTCCGGCCGGGGCGGGGCGGTTCGGTACTGATCAGCGTGTGGCACGGCGGTGAGCGTACCGGGCGCACCCTGCAGGGGGCCAAAAGAGCCCGGGGCCTCGCCGGAGTTCGATTTCCGGTTCCCGGAATGGGGGGTGATGGTTGTCACTGGTGCTCCCGGAGTGTCACGGGGTGGGGTCGAACATGACCGGCAGTCGGGCGGGCTCGCTGCCGGTGGGGGCGATGTGGAGGGTCTTGAGGGCGAACTCCATGACCTTCTTGTAGATGGGGCCGCAGATCTGGCCGCCGAAGTAGCTGCCCTTGGTGGGGTTCTGGATGGCGCAGTACACGGTGATCTGCGGGTCGTCGGCGGGGGCGAACCCGGCGAAGGAGGCGGTGTATCCCTTGTAGCGGCCGAGCTCGGGGTCGACGCGGTTGGCGGTGCCGGTCTTGCCGGCGACGCGGTAGCCGGGGATGGCGGCCTTGTTGCCGGTGCCCTCCCGGTCGTCGACGACGGACTCCAGCATCTGGGCGAGCGTCTTGGCGGTCTTCTCGCTGACGACCCGGGACTCCTCGGGCTTGGGCGCCGGGGTGAAGCGCCCGTCGGGTCCCTTGGTGCCCCGGACCAGGGTCGGTTCGACGCGTACCCCTCCGTTGGCGATGGTCGAGTACACGGAGGCGGCCTGCATCGCGCTCACGGAGAGGCCCTGGCCGAAGGGGATCGTGTACTGCTGCGAGGTGGACCAGTTCTGCGGCTCGGCCAGGATGCCGGGGGTCTCGCCGGGGTAGTTCAGGCCGGTGTGGCTGCCCATGCCGAACTTGCGCAGGTAGGAGTGGAGGACCTTGTTCGACTCGGCCTGGGTGGCGCCCAGCTGGCCGGTGGCGAGGATGGTGCCGATGTTGCTGGACTTGGCGAGGACGCCGTTGAGCGTCAGGTACCAGGTCGGGTGGTCGATGTCGTCCTTGAAGAGCCGGTCGCCGCGGTGGAGCCGGTTGGGGACGGTGACGTGGGTGTCGGGGGCCGCCTTGCCCTCCTCCAGGACGGCGGCCATGGACATGACCTTGCTGGTGGAGCCGGGCTCGTAGGCGTCCTGGAGGGCCGCGTTGCCCATCGAGGCGGCGTTGGCGGCGGAGAGGTCGTTGGGGTCGAAGCCCGGGGCGTTGGCCATGGCGAGGACCTCGCCGGTCCTCGTGTTCTGCACGATGACGTAGCCCCGGTCGGCCTTGGACTTCGTCACCTGCTCGGTGATGGCCTGCTGGGCGGCCCACTGGATGTCCCGGTCGATGGTCAGCTCGATGTCGGAACCGGGGACGGCGGGGGTGCCCTGGGAGCCCGCGGTGGGCACCTGACGGCCGCCGGACTGGGTGAAGCGGATCTTGCCGTCCTTGCCGGCGAGCTCCGGGTCGAGCATCGACTCCACGCCGCCGGCGCCCTTGCCCTCGGCGTTGACGTAGCCCAGTATCCCGGCGGCGAGCTCGCCGTTCGGGTAGACGCGCTTGGTGCTGGGCTCGCTGAGGATGCCGCCGAGGAGGTTGACGCCGGTGCCGCCGGCCGAGCGCTGGGCCTTCTGCCCGTAGACCCGCCGCAGGTCCTTGATCTGGTTCCAGACCTGCGGGGTCTGCTTGCGGGCGAGCAGCGTGTACCGGGACTTGGGGGTACGGAGCTTCTTCGCGAGCTCCGCGGGCTCCTTGCCGAGCAGGGGGGCGAGGAGGGCGGCGGCCTGCTCGGGCGCGTCCGGGACCTTGGACACCTCGGGCGTGAAGAGCTGCGGGTCGGCGGTGATGTCGTACGCGTCGACGCTGGCGGCGAGCGCGATGCCGTTGCGGTCGGTGATCTCGCCGCGCTCGGCGGAGAGCGTGTACTCCTGGAAGCGGTACTTGTCGGCCTTGGCCGCGTACGCGCTGGCGTCGACGGCCTGGACCTGGAGCAGCCGCACCACGAAGGCCGTCATGACCAGGGTCAGACCGAGGGAGACCAGCCGCAGCCGGGGGCGGGGGCTGCCGAGCCGGATGGTGCGCGGCCGGCGGGCCGGCGGCCGGGGCGCGGTCCGCTTCGCGGCCGGGCGCGGGGCGGGGCGGGACGCGCGGGCCCCGGCGGAGGCGGGCCGGGGGCGCGCGGGCCGGGCGGGTCCGGGGACGCGGCGGCGCGGGAGCTCCTTGGGGGGCACTTGCGGGTCACCTGCCGGAGTTCGTCGGGGTGGGTGGCGGGGCGGGTGCGCGTGCGGGCGCTGTCCCTGTGGGACCGGTGGCGCCCGCGCCGGTGGTCGTCCCCTGTTTTGGGGAGCCGGTGGCGGCGGGCGGCGTGGGCCTCGTGCCCGGCGTCGGCTTCCGGCCCGGCGTCGGGGTGGGCTTCGGGGCGGAAGCCTCCGAGGGCTCGCCGAGCACCTTGCCGTCCGGGCCCAGGAAGGCCGGGCTGCCGCCCGGGACCATGCCGAGCTCGCGGGCCCGCCGCTCCAGGGCGTCGGGGGCCGCGTAGTCGTCGACGTCCCGCTGGAGCGCCTGCTCCTCGTCGGTGAGCTCGGTGGTCCTGTCCTTGAGTTCGTTGAGCTGGAAGGAGCCCTGGTTGAGGGCCGAGTTCAGCAGGAGGAGGCTGATCAGGCCGCCGCCGAGCAGGACGACGACCAGCAGGACGAAGGGGGTGCGGGCGGCCGAGCTCGGCCCCGACGGCATGAGCCGTCCGAGCCGCGCGGCCCGCCCTTTGAGCGGCCCCTTCGCCGTGCTCACAGGACGTCTTCCCGGATCCGCTCGGCGCCCCGGAGCCGGGCCGGGGCGGCGCGCCGGTTCTCGGCGACCTCCTCCTCGGTGGGCAGCTCTGCGCCGCGGGTGAGGAGCTTGAGCCGCGGCTGGTACTTCTCGGGGACGACCGGCAGCCCGGGCGGGGCGGTGGTGGCCGCGCCGGCCGCGAAGACCTGCTTGACGATCCGGTCCTCCAGGGACTGGTACGACAGGACGACGACCCGCCCGCCGACCCCGATGGCCTTCACGGCCGCGGGGATGGCCTTCTCGACGCTGTCGAGCTCGCGGTTGACCTCGATGCGCAGGGCCTGGAAGGTGCGCTTGGCCGGGTTGCCGCCGGTGCGCTTGGCGGCCTGCGGCAGGGAGTCGCGGATGAGCTCGACGAGCCGGGCGCTGTTGCTGAACGGCTCCTTGTCGCGCTCGCGCACGATCGCCGAGACGATCCGCTTGGCCTGCTTCTCCTCGCCGTACGCGCGGAGGATGCGGACCAGCTCGCCGGGTGCGTAGGTGTTGAGGACCTCGGCCGCGCTGATGCCGGTCGTCTGGTCCATGCGCATGTCGAGCGGGGCGTCCTGCGCGTAGGCGAAGCCGCGGTCGGCCTCGTCCAGCTGCATGGAGGAGACGCCCAGGTCGAAGAGGACGCCGTCGACGGTGGGGAGGCCGAGCCTGTCGAGGACCTCGGGCAGCTCGTCGTACACGGCGTGGACGAGGGTGGCGCGGTCCCCGTACGGGGCGAGCCGCTCGCCGGAGAGCCGCAGGGCCTCCTTGTCCCGGTCGAGGGCGACGAGCCGCACCTCGGGGAACTGCTGCAGGAGTGCCTCACTGTGGCCGCCGAGGCCCAGGGTGCAGTCGACGACGACCGCGCCGGGGCGCCGCAGGGCGGGGGCCAACATGTCCAGGCACCGCTGGAGCATGACCGGGACGTGTCGGTCGTTGCTCAATGCGCCCTCTCAGATCCGGCGCGGAGGTACGGGCGAGCGGGTAAGAAGGCCGAGCCGTAGGTACCGCCGCACACACGGGGGGAGAAACCGCGGAAATCGCTCGTTGTCTCCGTGAACTCCGCGTCACTTTAGTCCACGGGACCCGCCGGTCAATCAACCGGCTGGCGCGTCGCACGGCACCGGAGAGCCGGTGGGACATTTCGGACGGGTCACCCGTTCGGAGTGGGGCCGTCCAGGCCTGTGGGTTACCTCACAACAAGGCTCATTGAGGTTCTTTGTCCCCTCTCACAGCAGGCCCGGACGGCCTGTGACCATTAACGTCGGATCCATGTCGACCTCCGCGCACACCTCTGCCGACGCCATACGCACCGGCGGCACGGTCACCGACCGTCTCGTCGACGCGAACGCGCGTTACGCCGCCGACTTCACCGACCCGGGCATGGACGCACGTCCCGTGCTGCGTGTCGCCGTCGTCGCCTGTATGGACGCCCGTCTCGACCTCCACTCCGCGCTGGGCCTCCAGCTCGGCGACTGCCACACCATCCGCAACGCCGGCGGCGTGGTCACGGACGACGTGATCCGGTCGCTCACCATCAGCCAGCGCGCCCTCGGCACCCGCAGCGTGATGCTGGTGCACCACACCGGCTGTGGCCTGGAATCGCTGACCGAGGACTTCCGGCACGAGCTGGAGGACGAGGTCGGCCAGCGCCCGGCCTGGGCGGTCGAGGCCTTCCGTGACGTCGACCAGGACGTACGGCAGTCGATGCAGCGGGTGCGGACCTCCCCCTTCCTGCTGCACTCCGACGACGTCCGGGGCTTCGTCTTCGACGTCACCACCGGCCTCCTGCGGGAGATCGACCCCGTGACCGACGCCGACACCGACCCGGCTTAAACACCCAAAGCCCGGCATTTCCCTCGCACTTGTCCACCGGCAAGTGACACGACCCGGCCATGCGAACAAGAATGCTGGGGTGCGACACCCCCCGAAGATTCCACGGGGGCAGGTGTCCGTGTTCCGGAAGGCCGAGGAGGGCCGGGTGACGACCTATGACGATCGAGCGAGCCTCACTGATCTGACCACCACTGTGGAGCGGGTGCGCAGATCGGTGGAGAGTGTGATCGAGGGCAAGCCCGAGGTCGTACGGCTTTCGCTGACCGTGCTGCTCGCCGAGGGACACCTCCTCATCGAGGATGTCCCCGGCGTCGGCAAGACCATGCTGGCCAAGACCCTGGCGCGGTCCATCGACTGCTCGGTGCGCCGCATCCAGTTCACCCCCGACCTGCTGCCCTCGGACGTCACGGGCGTGTCGATCTTCGACCAGCAGCGCCGGGACTTCGAGTTCAAGCCGGGCGCGATCTTCGCGCAGATCGTGATCGGCGACGAGATCAACCGCGCCTCGCCGAAGACCCAGTCCGCGCTCCTGGAGTCCATGGAGGAGCGCCAGGTCACCGTCGACGGCCAGACCTACGAGCTGCCCAGCCCGTTCATGGTGGTCGCCACGCAGAACCCGGTCGAGATGGAGGGCACCTACCCGCTGCCCGAGGCCCAGCGCGACCGCTTCATGGCCCGGGTCTCCATCGGCTACCCGAGCGCCGAGGCCGAGCTCCAGATGCTCGACGTGCACGGCTCGGTCTCCCCGCTGGACGACCTCCAGCCGGTCGCCCACGCGCACGACATCCTCAAGCTGATCGAGGCGGTCCGCGCGGTCCACGTCGCCGACGCCGTACGCCGCTACGCGGTCGACATCGTCTCCGCCACCCGCACCCACACCGACCTGCGGCTCGGCGCCTCCCCGCGGGCCACCCTGCACCTGCTGCGGGCCGCCAAGGCCTCCGCCGCGCTCAGCGGCCGAGAGTACGTGCTGCCCGACGACCTCCAGGCACTCGCCGCGCCCGTCCTCGCCCACCGGCTGCTGCCGACGGCGCAGGCCCAGCTGAACCGCCGCACCGCCGAGCAGGTCGTCCAGGACATCCTGCAGCGCACCCCCGTCCCGGCCGCGGCCCCGCCCGCCGGACCGCTCTACGGCCAGCAGCCCGGCGCCCGGCGGCTGTGATGACCACCGCTGCCGTGCCGGACGGACAGCGGGGCGACGAGGACGACCGGGGCGGCCTGCGGGCCGCCCTCGGCGGTCTCACCACCCGCGGCCGTTCCTTCCTCGCCGCCGGGGTGGCCGCCGCCGCCTGCGCGTACGTCCTCGGCCAGGCCGATCTGCTGCGCGTCGGGCTGCTGCTCGCCACGCTGCCGCTGATCTGCGTCCTCGTGCTGCACCGCACCCGCTACCGGGTCGCGGCCTCCCGCCGGCTCACCCCGCAGCGGGTGGAGGCGGGCTCCGAGGCCCGGGTCCAGCTGCGGATGGAGAACGTCTCCAAGCTCCCCACCGGGCTGCTGATGCTCCAGGACCACGTGCCGTACATGCTGGGGCCCCGCCCCCGCTTCGTCCTCGACCGGGTCGAGGCGGGCGGCCGGCGCGAGGTGTCCTACCGGGTCCGCTCCGACCTGCGCGGCCGCTTCCCGCTGGGCCCGCTCCAGCTGCGGCTCAACGACCCCTTCGGGATGTGCGAGCTGACGCGCTCCTTCAGCGCGTACGACACCCTCACCGTCGTCCCGCGGACCGAGGCGCTGCCGCCGGTGAAGCTCTTCGGCGAGGCCTCCGGGTACGGCGACGGACAGCAGCGCTCGCTCGCCCTCGCCGGCGACGACGACATCATTCCGCGCGCCTACCGCCACGGCGACGACCTGCGCCGGGTGCACTGGCGCTCCACCGCCCGCTACGGCGAGCTGATGGTCCGCCGCGAGGAACAGCCGCAGCGGGCCCGCTGCACCGTCCTCCTCGACACCCGCCGGATCGCCTACCAGGGCTCCGGCCCCGACTCGGCGTTCGAGTGGGCGGTCTCCGGCGCCGCCTCCGCCCTGATCCACATGCTGGAGCGCGGCTACGCGGTCCGGCTCGTCACCGACACCGGCAGCTCGGTGCCCGGCGAGGGCACCGATGGCTTCGCCGGGCAGGCCCAGGACTCGGCCGAGTCGGCCGGTCTGATCATGGACACCCTCGCGGTCGTCGACCACTCCGAGGGCGGCGGGCTCTCCCGCGCCTCCGACGCGCTGCGCGGCGGCGACGAAGGACTGCTCGTCGCCTTCGTCGGCGATCTCGACGAGGAGCAGGCGGCCCTCACCGCCCGGATGCGGAACCGCACCGGCGCGGCCGTCGCGTTCGTCCTGGACTCCGGGACCTGGCTGACCGGCGGCGCGGTCGCCGGGGCCGTCGACGACCGGGTACGGCAGCTGCGCGAGGCGGGCTGGACGGCGCTGGCCGTACCGCCCGCGGCCAAGCTCGCCGACCTGTGGCAGCAGGCGGCCGGAGTCCGCGCGGAGTCCGCCGCCGACACCTACGGAGGATGGTCATGAGCGGGCGCGCACGGCTGACCCTGGCCGCCTGGGGCGCCACCCTGATGGCGTCCGGAGCACTGCTTCCGCTGGTGAAGCCGGCCACCTGGATCTTCACCGCCGCCTTCGTCCTCGCCCTGGTGAGCGGGGTGGGCACGCTGGCCCGGCGGGCACCGCTGGCCCGGCCGCTGACCCTGCTCGCCCAGCTCGCCGTCGCGCTCCTCGCGCTGACCGCGATCTTCGCCCGCGAGCAGGCGATCCTCTGGTTCCTGCCCGGCCCGCAGGTCTTCGCGCACGCCGCCGACCTGTTCGCGGCGGGTGCCGAGGACGTCGGCCGGTACGCGATCCCCGCGCCGGACACCGAAGGCATCCGGCTCATGCTGGTCGGCGGCGTGGTCACCATCGGACTCATGGTGGACACCCTCGCGGTCACCTTCCGCAAGGCGGCCCCGGCCGGTCTTCCGCTGCTCGCCCTGTACTCGGTGGCGGCCGGTCTCTCCGGCGGCGGCGCCGGCTGGCTCTGGTTCCTCCTCGCCGCCTCCGGCTATCTGCTGCTCCTCCTCGCCGAGGGCCGCGACCGGCTCTCGCAGTGGGGCCGGGTCTTCGGCGGCGCCCAGCGCTCCGCCCGGCCCGGCTCGTCCGTCGCGGGCGGCGGCGGCCCCACCTTCGCCCCGGCCCGCACCGGTCGCCGCATCGGTGCCGTGGCCATGGGCGTGGCCATGGTCGTCCCGTTCGCGCTGCCCGGCTTCACCGGCGGCCTCATCGGCAACGGCGACGGCGAGGGAACCGGCGGCGAGGGCCGTGGCGGCACGATCTCGGCCGTGAACCCGCTGGTCTCCCTCCAGGACAATCTCCGCCAGCCCGAGGACCGGGAGGTGCTGCGCTACCGGACCAACGCCCGCGACACCTCCGGCCTGTATCTGCGGCTGGTCGCGCTCGACCAGTTCGACGGCACCTCGTGGAAGTCCTCGGTCCGCCCGATCGAGGCGGTGCCCAAGCAGCTGCCCTGGCCGGACGGGCTCTCCCAGAGCGTCAAGATCACCGAGGTGACCAGCAACTTCGTCGCCTCCGAGGGGTACGAGCAGAAGTGGCTGCCGATGCCGTACCCGGCCGGCCGCGTCGACATCGACGGCCGCTGGCGGTACGAGCCGGCCGGCCGGATGCTCGTCGGCGACGACAAGCAGACCACCAAGGGCGCCCGCTTCACCGTCTCCAGCCTGGTCGTCCAGCCGACGTCCGAGCAGCTGGCGGCGGCCGGGGACGCCCCGGAGAAGCTCCGCCACGAGTACACCAAGGTCCCGGCCTCGCTGCCGGCCGATGTGAGGGCGACCGCGCTCCAGGTCACCAAGGGTGCGCGCAACGACTACGAGCAGGCGGTGAAGCTCCAGGACTGGTTCGCCCGGGACGGCGGCTTCCGCTACGACGTGGACGTCGAGTCCGGCACCGGTGTGCAGGCGATCTCCCGCTTCCTGAAGGACAAGGAGGGCTTCTGCGTCCACTTCTCCTTCTCGATGGCCGCGATGGCCCGCTCCCTGGGCATCCCGGCCCGCGTGGCCGTGGGCTTCACGCCGGGCACGACGCAGACCGACGGCTCGGTCTCGGTCGGCATCCGGGACGCGCACGCGTGGCCCGAGCTGTACTTCGAGGGTGTGGGCTGGACGCGGTTCGAGCCGACCCCCTCGCGGGGCTCCACCCCCTCGTACACCCAGGACAACACGCCCTCGGGTGCGGCCACCGGTCCCGCCCGGCCGGAGCAGAGCGCCTCGGCGCAGCCGTCCGCCGCGCCCAGCGCCTCGGAGAGCTGCACGCCGCAGGAGCGCCAGCTCGGCGACTGCGGCCCGGAGGAGGCGGTGGCCGGAGCGGACACGTCCGGCGGGGGCCCGGACCCCCTGACGGTGGTCCTGATCGTCGTGGGGGCCCTGGCGGTCCTCACCGTCCCCCTCCTCCCCCTCCTGTGGCGTACCCGGGTACGGGCACGCCGGCTGGGCGCGACCGGGGCGTCCGGGGCACGCGGCCCGGAGGAGACGGCGTCGCGGACGCTCGCGGTCTGGCAGGAGATCATCGACACGGCCTGGGACTACGGGGTCGAACCGGACGAGTCGCAGACCCCGAGGCGTACGGCCGCCCGCATCGTCCGCCTGGGTGAACTGAGCGGCGAGGCGGCGGACGCGGTGCACCGGGTGGCCCGGGCGGTGGAGGAGGCGCTGTACGCGCCGAACCCGCGCCCGGCCTCGGGTCTGACGGAGGAGGCGGCCCGGATCCGTGCGGGCTTCCACACGGCGGCGGACCGCCGTACGCGCCTCCGCGCGCTCCTGGTCCCACGCTCGGCGGCGCGCCTCCGCTGGTCGACGGCGACGCGCTGGTCGGAGACGACGACGAGGTGGTCGATCCGCCGAAACGCCCTCCTGACCCGCGCAATCCCCCGCCTCCACCGCAACTGACCCGAGGAGGTCCGCCCCGGACCTCGCCGGAGGCCCGGGGGCCGACCTCCACCCACCCCCGTGCGGGCGGGCCGGCCCCCTCGGCGACACCTCTCCCACCCATCACCCTCGCCCCCGCCCGTGCGGGCCGCGCCCGCCGCCCCCGCCCACCGCCGTGCGGGCCGCGGGTGGGCGCCGGTACAGCGGTGCGGGGGGCCACGACGAGGGGGCCGGTGGGCACCGGCCCGGCGGAGCCGAGGGCCGTGACGACGTGGGCGAGGGGGCGTCGCGGGGGTGGCGCCTCCGGGTACGACGAAGCCCCGTGGTCGCCGTAGGTGCGCCGGCGTCACAGGGCTCGGTCGGATCGTTTCGCGGGGCCTCCGCTCAGGGGGCCGTCAGTGGCCGCCACCCTGCTGCTCGTCGCGGCGGCGCTGCCACCGCTCTTCCATCCGGTTCATCATGGAGCGTCGCTGCCGGGTCTGACGGCCACCGGCCGTCGTCCCACCCCTGGTGGCCTGCTGCTGCTCACCCGGCTTCGGCGCCTTGCGCCATCCGGTGACCGCCAGGACCGCGCAGCCCAGCATGACGAGGAATCCCACCACGCTGATCCAGATCTGCTGTGCGACCATTCCGGCCATGAGGAGCGCGATACCCACCAGGAAGCCGGCGACTGCCTGGTAGACCCGTCGCCGGGTGTACGTACGCAGTCCGCTTCCCTCGAGCGCTGTCGCGAACTTGGGATCTTCGGCGTACAGCGCTCGCTCCATCTGCTCGAGCATTCGCTGCTCGTGCTCCGAGAGCGGCACGGAGTCCTCCTAGTCGTCGGTCGCGGGGGCGACCGGTTTGCGGCCCTTTCAGGATAGGCAGGGAATCGCCCCCGTGAAACCCGCCCTCAATGCCGAATAGCCAATCCGGGCCGCCATGCGGATCGGTTGCTGAGGCGTTGATTCCCCAGGCCCTCCTCCGTCATGCCGGATGCTGTCCCCCGATCATACGGGGCAGAGCCCGTTATCGGGCGGGCTGTGGCGTACTCCATGGAGTGCCGCGGCCCGCACCGCCGGACGGGTGGCCGTCCGGCTCAGCCCCGCTTCTCGCCCAGTACGTGCAGCTGGGTGGCGATGGCGTGGAAGGACGGCAGCTCGGCGGCGGCCGCCTCCAGCTTGAGCAGGGCCTCGGCCGCGCCGGGTTCGGTGTCCACGAGGACGCCGGGGACGAGGTCGGCGAAGACCCGGACACCGTGTACCGCGCCGACGTCCAGACCGGCCCCGTCGGCGAGTTCGGTGAGCTGCTCGGCGGTGAAGCGGCGGGGCACGGGGTCACCCGTGCCCCAGCGGCCCGCCGGGTCGGAGAGCGCGTGCCGGGCCTCGGTGAAGTGTCCGGCGAGGGCGCGGGCCAGGACCGCGCCGCCGAGTCCGGCCGCGAGCAGGCTGAGGCTGCCGGCGGGCCGGAGCGCGGCGACCGCGTTCCGTACGCCTTCGGCGGGGTCGTCGACGTACTCCAGGACCCCGTGGCAGAGCACCACGTCGTAGCCCTCGCGCCCGACGACGTCGAAGAGGCCGCTGATGTCGCCCTGGACGCCGGTGACGAGGTCGGCGACCCCGGCCTCGGCGGCCCGGCGCTCCAGCGCGAAGAGCGCGTCGGGGCTGGGGTCGACGACGGTGACCCGGTGGCCGAGGCGGGCGACCGGCACCGCGAAGTTCCCGGAGCCGCCGCCGGTGTCGAGGACGTCGAGGCTGTCCTTCCCGGTGGCCTCGACCCGGCGGTCGAGGGCGTCCTTGAGGACGTCCCAGACGACGGCGGTACGCAGGGAGGCGCGCGACGGGCGCGAGGTCGCCTCTCGACCGAAGACAGGGGAAGGGTCCGGCACGGCTGTTGACTCCTCGGTGACGGGTACGGACGCCCCCACCCTATGGCCTGGGGGGTGCCTTGCCGATCACGCCGCGAGCCCGGCCCGATCGGCGACGCGCCCCCGGGCCCGCGCCGCGGTCAGCCGCCCGTCTCCTCCGCGCCCGGCTGCCGGGGCAGCACCGGCTGGAGGACGAGCAGCCGCTCGACCAGGCGCAGGAAGTACGCGGCGTCCCTGAGCAGGTCGTCCGCCTCGCGCCGGGTCGCCGCGCCGGCGATCCCGGCCTCGGCGCGCGCCCTGCGCTCGGCGCCGGAGGCGAAGAGGGCGCACCACTCCGTCAGCTCGGGCGCCAGCTCGGCCAGGAGTTCCCAGGCGCTCCGTATCCGCTGTCTGCGGCGGGGCCCGGTCTCGGGCCTGGCCCGGGCGGCCAGCACGGCGGCGGCGGCCCGCAGGGCGGCGAGGTGGGCCGCGGCGTACCGCTCGTGGGGGCGGTCGAGCGCGGCGGCCTCGGCGAGTCCGGCACGCGCCTTGGCGAGGAGGTCGAGGGCGGCCGGCGGGGCGGCGGCGCGCGGGACGGGGTGGATGTCGGAGGCGGGTCCCGCCTGCGCGGGGGTGGGGCGTCGGCGGGGCGCGGCTGCTGCGGAAGGGCTTGCCATGACGAGTCCTCCTGTCGTCGCGTGACGGCTTCGTGGCCGTATGTGTCCATCGTGCCCGCCCCCACTGACAATCACGCTGACCTGGTGTTTTGCCTGAGAACCCGACTCGGGGGTAACTTTTGCACTGACCAGTCAGTTCAAAAAGGGGAATCGGGGGGTGGACCCGTGGGAGCGGAAGCCGAGGAGCGGCCGCACGGCGCCGCCGTCGTCGCGGACGGATTCGGGCTGAAGGGGCCGCGCGGCTGGGCCTTCCGGGAGGTCTCGTTCCGGGCCGGGCCGGGCGCGCTGGTGGCGATCGAGGGGCCCTCGGGCTCGGGCCGCACCTGTCTGCTGCTCGCGCTCACCGGCCGGATGAAGGCCAAGGAGGGCACCGCCGAGATCGGCGGCCTGCGGCTGCCCAAGAAGATGGCCGCGGTGCGCCGGATCAGCGCCCTCGGCCACGTCCCCGGCGTCAGCGAGCTCGACCCCGCCTTCACGGTGGCCGAGCACCTGGGCGAGCGGGCCCTGCTCCAGCGCCGTTTCGACGGCTCCGTCCGGACGTTCCTGCGCCGCCCGTCCGAGCGGCGCGCGTCGGCCCGTGCCCGGATCGACGAGGCCGTGGCGGCCGCGGGGCTCGACCTGGCCGCCCTGCCGAAGGGCGAGCGGACCTCCGTACGGGATCTGGAGCGGCTCGAGGCGCTGCGGCTCTCGATCGCCCTGGCCCTGATCGGCAGGCCCCGGCTGCTCGCCGTGGACGACACGGACCTGAAGCTCTCGGACGCCGACCGCGCCGAGGCCTGGGCGCTGCTGCGCTCGGTGGCCGACTCGGGGACCACCGTCCTCGCGGTCTGCAGCGAGGCCCCCGAGGGCGCCCTGCGGATCACCACGCTCGACGCCACCACGGCCGCCGCCCCCGACACCGACACCGACACCGACAAGGCGCCGGACACCGCGCCCGGCACCGAGGCCCGCACCGACGGCGAGGCCGAGGCCGACACGGAGGCCCGTACCGAGGCCGACACGGCCACCGCCGACGACACCGCCGACGCCGACACGAACAAGGCGAGCAAGGCCGACAAGGCCCAGGTGCCCGCCAAGGCCGACAAGGCCGAGGTGCCTGCCAAGGCCGACAAGGCCGACAGCGATCTCACCGAAGACACGACCGAGGAGGGGGCGGCCGATGCGCTCGCCGAAACTGGCCGCGCTTGAGCTGAAGCGCTTCGGCAGGGGAAAGCTGCCGCGCGCCGCGCTCGTCGCGATCCTGCTGCTGCCCCTGCTGTACGGCGCCCTGTACCTGTACTCGTTCTGGGATCCGTACAGCAGGCTCGACAAGATCCCCGTCGCCCTCGTCAACGAGGACCGGGGCGCCACCACCGACGGCAAGAAGATCAACGCCGGTGACGACATCACCAAGGGACTGCTGGACAGCAAGACCTTCGCCTGGCACCAGGTCAGCGACGCCGAGGCGCGCAAGGGCGTCGAGGACGGCACGTACTACCTGTCCCTGACCATGCCCGGCGACTTCAGCTCGCGCATCGCCTCCAGCTCGGGCGACTCCCCCGAGACCGGCGCCCTGCGGGTGCGGACGAACGACGCCAACAACTACATCGTCGGCCAGATCTCCCGGACGGTGTTCTCCGAGGTCCGCACGGCGGCCTCCACCAAGTCCTCCCGCACCTTCCTCGACAAGATCTTCATCTCCTTCTCCGACATCCACGACGCCACCGCGAAGGCCGCCAAGGGCGCGGGCGACCTCAAGCAGGGCGTGGACAAGGCGAAGAAGGGCTCGAAGGACCTGGCGAACGGCCTCAAGGACGCCAAGACCGGCAGTGGCGACCTGGCCGCCGGCCTGAAGAAGCTCGACAAGGGCGCCAAGGACCTGCAGAGCGGCTCCCGCAAGGTCGCGAACGGGACGCAGTCGCTCGCCGACAAGGTGAACGGCAACGCCGACAAGGTCCGCCCCTATCTGGCGAACAACGGCAGGTCGATCCGCGACACCGCCCGGCTCGTCTCGGACTCCGCGACCGCCGCCCGCCACAACCTCGACGACCTGGTGAAGCGCGCCCCCGTGGTCCGCAGCGCGGCACACGTGGCCGACGACGGGCTGGCCAAGGCCCACCAGGAGGAGTGCGTCGCGAAGCCCGAGGCCGCCGCCGCGTTCCCCACCGTCTGCGCCAAGCTCAAGGAGGCCTCGGTCACGGCCGGCGACGTCGCCACCATCGCGGACGACGTGCACGAACTGACCAAGAACAGCACGACCGACCTCAAGACACTCGACGCCCGGCTCGCGAAGCTCACGAAGCAGGCCGACGAGCTGGCCCGCCGCGCCCCGCACCTCGACGAGGACGTCGAGGACGCCATCCGGAAGATCAACGAGCTCAACGCGGGCGCGAAGAAGGTCGCCGCCGGCGCGGAGAAGCTGCACACCGGCATCTCCGGCGCCAAGACCGGCTCCGTGAACCTCGACACCGGCGTCGGCAAGCTCAAGAAGGGCGCGGGCGACCTCGACGGCGGTCTGTTCAAGCTGGCCGACGGCTCGGGCACCCTCGCCTCCGGTCTGAAGGACGGGGTCGACCGGATCCCCGACTACGACGCGCAGGACCGCGACCGGCGTACGGAGGTCATGGCCGATCCCGTGCGGCTGGCCTCCCAGTCGCTGCACAAGGCGCCGAACTACGGCACCGGTTTCGCCCCGTACTTCATCCCGCTCTCCCTCTGGGTCGGCGCGATGGTCGCGTACATGATCATCCAGCCGCTGAACCGGCGCGCGCTGGCCGCCGGCGGCTCCGCCTGGCGGATCGCCCTCGCGGGCTGGCTCCCGGTGGCGGCGATCGGCGTCCTCCAGGTCGCGGCCCTCATGTCGGTCCTGCACTGGGGCATCGGCCTCCAGATGGACCGCGCCGCCGGCACCGTCGGCTTCCTCGCCCTGGTCACCTGCTGCTTCTCCGCGATCATCCAGTGGCTCAACGCCCGCTTCGGCGCGGCCGGCCGGATCCTGGTCCTCGCGGTGCTGATGCTCCAGCTGACCTCGGCGGGCGGCACGTACCCCGTCCAGACCAGTCCGGGCTTCTTCAACGCCGTCCACCCCTTCCTGCCGATGAGCTACGTGGTCGAGGCGCTGCGCCGGCTGATCTCGGGCGGCGGGCTCGGGCCCGTCTGGCAGGCCTGCGCGGTGCTCGCCGCGTTCACCCTGGGCGCCCTGGCGCTGACCGCCGTGTCCGCCCGCAGGAAGCAGGTCTGGACGCTCGACCGGCTCCACCCCGAACTGACCCTGTGAGACGGGGCCGGTGACACCCGCGACACCTGTGAGAATCGACCCCATGGACAGCAGCAGCACCCGACGCCAGGCCACGCGCGCGAAGCTCTACGAGGCGGCCGTCACCCTCATCGCGGAGCAGGGTTTCTCCGCGACGACGGTGGACGAGATCGCCGAGCGGGCCGGCGTGGCCAAGGGCACGGTCTACTACAACTTCAAGAGCAAGACCGAGCTCTTCGAGGAGCTGCTGCGCCACGGGGTGTCGCTGCTCACGGCCTCGCTGCGGACGGCGGCCGAGGAGACCGCCGGGCACGGCGGGAGCAGGGTCGACGCGCTGGACGCGATGATCCGGGCGGGTCTCGTCTTCATCGACCGCTACCCGGCCTTCACCCAGCTGTACGTGGCCGAGCTGTGGCGCACCAACCGGGCCTGGAACTCCACGCTCCTGGTGGTCCGCCAGGAGGCGGTCGCGGTGGTCGAGGGGGTGCTGCGGGAGGCGGTCGCGGCCGGTGAGCTGAGCGACGAGATCGACGTCCAGCTGACGGCGGCGGCGCTGGTCGGGATGGTGCTCGTGGCGGCGCTCGACTGGCAGGCGTTCCAGAGCGAGCGTTCGCTCGACGACGTGCACGCGGCGCTCTCGCGGCTGCTGCACGGCCGGGTGGGCGGCCGCTAGGCCCTGCCAGGCGTCGCGGCCCCGGCCATGATCCGCCGGACAAGCCCCAGGCCCGGTCCGACTCTGATCCGCAGGACAGGCCCTGGGCCCTGTCCTGCGCTACGGCGAAGGCCGGTCCGTCGAGGCTCGATCCCCCCGAGCCTCGCCGGACCGGCCTTCGCCGTACGTCCCCCGTGACACCCCCGTGCCCCGTTGCGGCAGGCACGCGGCCCCGGTTCCGCCGCCCCGTGCCGGCGGTTCCCGGGGCCGCGCCCCTTCCGTGGACTCCACTCTTCCGTCTCCGCGTCCGGGACTCATCCGCGTACCTACTCATCTCGCCCCCTAGGTACGGATACTCAGACTGGTTACGATCGCGGGCGTGTCCGTACTCCCCCTGGTGTTCACCAGCGGCTGGGCGAGCGGGATCAACGCTTACGCGGTGGTCCTGCTGTTCGGCGTATTCGGCGCGACCGGGCTCACCGACGAGGTGCCCGAGTCCCTGCAGCGCACCGATGTCCTCGTCGCGGCCGGCGTGCTCTTCCTGTGCGAGGCGGTGGCGGACAAGATCCCGTACGTCGACTCGATATGGGATTCCGTGCACACGGTGATCCGGCCGATCGCGGGAGCCGTGGTGGGCGCGCTGCTCGCCGGGCAGAACGGTTCGCTGCCGGAGCTGGCGGCCGGCGCGGTCGGCGGTACGGCGGCCCTGCTGAGCCACTTCGTCAAGGCCGGGACGAGGATGGCGGTCAACACCACGCCCGAGCCGTTCTCCAACGTCGCGCTGAGCCTGGCGGAGGACCTCGGGGTGGCGGCCATCGTCACCTTCGCGCTCTTCCACCCGGTGGCGGCGGCGAGCATCGCGGGCGTGCTGCTCATCGGCGGCCTGGTGATACTGATCTTCCTCGCCCGGCGGATCCGCCGCTTCCTGCGCCGCAGGTCGCAGCGGCGCGAGGAGAGGCGGCTCGCCGACGCGGAGGCCCGCGCCCGCGCCCGGCCGCCGTCCGGCGACGGTTCGGAACACTTCTGAGCCCGTTCGGGACCGTCCGGGGCGCCGGATAGGGTCGCTGACATGGCACGGATTGTGGTGATCGGCGCGGGACTCGGCGCCATGGCGGCGGCGGCCCGGCTGGCCGTGGCGGGCCACCGGGTGACGGTGTACGAGCGGGGGACGACGTACGGCGGGGCGGTCGGCCGCTTCGCGCGCGACGGGTTCGCGTTCGACACGGGCCCGGGGCTGTTGCATCTGCCCGCCGTGTACCGGGACCTGTTCGTGAAGACCGGCAAGGAACCGCTGGAGGAGTGCGTCACGCTGACGCAGGTCGACCCGGCGAGCCGTCATGTCTTCGCCGACGGCACCCTCGTGGACCTGCCGAACGCCTCCCGGGCCGGCACGGTCGCCGCCCTGGACACCGCGCTCGGCACCGGCGCGGGCGAGCGCTGGGGCGACTTCCTGGTCCGGGCCCGCGAGGCCTGGGACCGCACCCGCCGCCCGCTCCTGGAGGAGCCGCAGCCCGCCGACCCGGCGCCGCTGGCCCGCGAGCCGTACCCGGCCCTGAAGGCGGGCCTGTTGCGCCGCCCGACGACGACCCTCGCGCAGGTCGGGGCGCGGGAGCTGCGCGACCCCCGGCTGGCAGCCCTCCTCGACGCGTACGCGTGGTCGTACGGCTTCGACCCGGCGACGGCCCCGGCCTCGGCCGCCGTCCTGCCGTACATGGAGCAGACCTTCGGCAGCTGGTACGTGGGCGGGGGCCTGCGGGCGCTCGCCGACGCGGTGTACGAGCGCTGCCGGAAGCGGCGGGTGGAGTTCGTCTTCGACACGCCCGTGGAGGACGTCCTGGAGAAGGACGGCCGGGCGGTCGGTGTGCGCCTGGCCGATGGCGGGACCGTCGAGGCCGACCATGTCGTCTCGGGTGCCCCGGTGCCCGCGCTCTACCGCGATCACGTCGTCGAGTGGGGCCACGGCGACGACCGGCCGCACCACCAGGTCACCGGGACGGGCCGGGTGACGGTCTGTCTGGCTCTGCGGGGCCCCCGGGAGGCGGAGGCGGTCCACCGCACCGTCGTCCACGCGGCGGGCGAGCGGCCGACGGTGACGGTGCTGCGCCCGGACGACCCGGCGCTGCGCCCGGACGCGGACCACGAGGCGGTGACGGTCACGGCGACCGTCCGTACGGCTCCGGAGCGGGACGCGGACGCGTGGGAGGCCTTCGCCGACCGGATGGTCGAGGCGGCCGGGCACGCGGTCCCGGGGCTGCGGGAGCGGCTGTCGTGGCGGCACGTCCGCACCCCGGAGGACGTACGGCGGGACACGGGCGTCGCCGAGGTGCCGGGGCCCGCGCTCGCGGGGGCCGGTGGGCGGCTGCTCCCGGCCGGCAACCGCTCGCCGCTGCCGGGCCTGTGGTTCGCGGGCGGCTGGTCCCATCCGGGCGGCGGGCTCGCCCACGCGGGCATGTCGGGCGCGCTGGTGGCGGGATTCATCGTGGAGGGCGCGGACTTCCGCGGCTCCCAGTAGACGGACGTGGGGCCGGACGGACGTGGGGCCCGGCGGAATCGCCGGGCCCCACGGTCGGTCAGTACCGGTACTGCTGCTGGTCGTCCGGGTGCGGCTCGTAGCCGTACGGGCCCGGTCCCTGCGGCTGCTGCGCCTGGGGCGGCTGATCGGTGTCGCGCTGCTGCGGGACCCAGACCCCGCCGGGCGGGGTGTCGTAGCTGTACGAGGGGGCGTACGGGTCGCCGTAGTACGAGCCGTACTGCTGGCCGTCCGTACCGGGGCCGATGTACGGGTCGGAGTAGGCGGCGTACTGCTGCTGGCCGGCGGCCTGGCCGTAGTCGTAGGCGGGCTGCTGCTCGTACGCGGGCGCGTAGGGGTCGTACCCGGTCTGGTAGCCCGTCTCGTAGCCGGTGCCGGGGTTCTGGGAGGCACCGTGGGCCGGGTCCTGGCCCATGTTGTAGACGCCGTACTGGCCGGTGTCCTCGGGCAGCGGCAGCGGCTCGTAGACCGCGGTGGTCTCGGCGGCGGACGGAGCCTCGGCCCCCTCCGGTCCGGCGTACGGGGTGTCCTCGGCCTCGTAGGAGAGCTCGGTGACCTCAAGGGTGGGTCCGGCCTGCGGAGGGGCGCCGGACCTGCGGCGGCGGCTCGCGCCCGGGTTGCCGCCGAGCGCCCAGCCGGTGGAGAAGCCGCGGCGGAAGGAGAGCGTCACATAGGTCTGGCCGACGGCGAAGGCGACCGCCCCGGCGATGATGACGGCCACCAGGGACGTCAGGACGCCGAGGACCACGCCGAGGAAGCCGCAGAAGGCGAGCACCCGCCAGCGCAGTCGCGCCTTGTACTGGAGGAGCACCTCCCCCAGCAGCCACAGCGCGACCACGCCGAATGCGATGTAGAGGACCGTCCACCCCATGCCCCGCCGCCCCTCTCCACGGTCACCGCCGCGGGTCGGGGCGGGTACGACCGGTCACGACTGCTGGTGCAGTCCGAGATTCTCGTAGATCTCGATCGCGGTGGAGCTGTTCAGCGTGATGAAGTGCAGTCCGGGGACACCCTCGGAGAGCAGCCGCGCGCAGAACTCCGTCGCGAACTCGATACCGATGGAGCGTACAGCGGCGGGATCGTCCTTGACGGCGAGGATGCGCTCTTTCACATCCGCGGGGAAGTGGGCGTTGCTCAGCTGGGGCAGTCGGCCGAGGGTCTTCACGTTCACAACGGGCATGACTTCGGGGATGATCGGGGTCTCGCAGCCCGCCTTGGCGACGCTGTCCCGCAGCCGCAGATAGTTCTCGGGGTCGAAGAACATCTGGGTGATCGCGTAGTCGGCGCCGGCACGGCACTTGTCCACGAAGTGCCGGATGTCCGTGTCCCAGTCGACCGAGCGGGGATGCATCTCCGGGAAGGCGGCGACGCCGACGCAGAAGTCGCCCGACTCCTTGATCAGCCGGACGAGGTCGGCGGCGTACCTGACGCCCTCGGGGTGCTCGACCCACTCCCCCAGCGGGTCGCCCGGCGGGTCGCCGCGGACGGCGAGCATGTTGCGGATGCCGGCGTCGGCGTACTGGCCGAGGACGTTGCGCAGCTCGGCGACCGAGTGGTCGACGGCCGTGAGGTGGGCGACCGGGGTGAGCGTGGTGTCGGAGGCGATCTTCTGGGTGGCCTTGACGGTGCCGCCGCGGGTGGAGCCGCCGGCGCCGTAGGTCACGGAGACGAAGCTGGGGCCGACCGCCTCGACGCGGCGCATCGCGTTCCAGAGGACCTGCTCGCCCTTCTCGGTCCGGGGCGCGAAGAACTCGAAGGAGTACGACGTGCCGCCGGAGGCGAGGATCTCGCGGACCGTGCGGGCGCGGTCCGAACGGACGGAAGCGGTACCAAGGGCCATACGGGCAGGTTAGACGGGCTGCGCGGAGGTGCGTGAACGCCGTCCGAGTGGTGGACACAGTTTTGGACAGCCGGCGGGCCGGATCGCTGGACGAACCTCCGACGGATCCCGGGCCGCCCGACGAGCCCCGAGCCGCCGGGCGGAGGCCCTACCGCCCCGCGCGCTCCCGGACCCGCTTGGCGAGGGCGGCCGTCGCGGCGGCCGGGTCGTCGGCCTCGGTGATCGCCCGGACGACGACGATCCGGCGCGCACCCGCGTCCAGGACTTCGTCCAGATTCGTCTCGTCGATGCCGCCGATGGCGAACCAGGGGCGGTCCTGGGCGAGGCCCGCCGCGTACCGCACGAGGCCGAGGCCCGGGGCGTACCGGCCGGGCTTGGTGGGGGTGGGCCAGCAGGGTCCGGTGCAGAAGTAGTCGACGCCGGGCTCGACGGCGGCGGCGGCCGCCTCGGTCTCTGCGTGGCAGGACCGGCCGATCAGGACGTCTTCGCCGAGGATCGCCCGGGCGGCGGGCACGGGCAGGTCGCCCTGGCCCAGGTGCAGCACGTCGGAGCCGATGGCGTGGGCGACGTCGGCCCGGTCGTTCACGGCGAGGAGCTTGCCGTGCCGGCGGGCGGCGTCCGCGAAGACGGCGAGGTGCTCCAGCTCCTCGCCCGCCTCCATGCCCTTGTCGCGGAGCTGCACGATGTCCACGCCGGAGGAGAGCACGGCTTCGAGGAAGGCGGGCAGGTCGCCCTGGCGCTTCCGGGCGTCGGTGCACAGGTAGAGCCGGGCGTCGGCGAGCTGCTCACGAGGCGTGGGCATGGATGGTTCCCCCCGTCGGTGGCACGGGGGCGCTCCCCGTGGGTGTCGCGGGGCGGTACCCCGGCGGTGCGGCGCGGGGCCGCGGCGGCCCGGCCGTGGGGCCGGTCGCCGCGACGCCCGCTCATGGTGTCGTTCGGTGGCGCGTCAGATGGCGAGCGCCTGGGCGCGGCGCTTCACCTCCGTGCCGCGGTTCTCGTTGAGCGCCTGCGCGGGCGTGCCCGGCAGGCTCTCGTCCGGAGTGAAGAGCCACTCCAGCATCTCCTCGTCGGTGAAGCCGTCGTCCCGCAGCACGGTCAGGAGCCCGACGAGCCCCTTGACGATCTTGTCGCCCTGGATGAAGGCGGCGGGGATCTGCAGGGCGTTGTTCTCTCCACGGCGCACGGCGATGAGCTGACCGTCCTTGATCAGCTGCCGCACGCGCGTCACCTCGACATCGAGCATCTCCGCGATGTCGGGCACATAGAGCCAGGCGGGGACGAGCGCATCGATCTTTACGTCAATCTCGGTCACAGGACAAGCCTGCCATCCCGGACTGACAGTCGGTAGTCGGGCCCTAGACGACTGCCGCCTTCAGGGGGACGGAGGGGTCCGCCGCGCGCGTGGGGTCGACGGCGGTGGCCGTCTCGATGAGCTTGCGGCCCTGGGCCAGGTCGCGGGGGCGGCCGACCGCGAGCAGGGCCACCGGGACCCCGGCGCGCAGCCACAGCACGGACCAGGTCTTGTCCGCCGGGTCGCCGCGCCGGAGCAGCTCGTCGGCGTCCGCGTGGTGCCCGGCGTACTGGACGAAGCGGCCGAACTGCTCGGACCAGAAGTACGGGACGGGGTCGTACGGCCCGGGGTCCGTCCCCGTACCGGCCCCGGCGATCGTCGCGGCGACCGTGCGGGGGCCCTGGAGCGCGTTGTCCCAGTGGTGGACGAGGAGGCGGCGCCCGTAGCGGGCGGAGGGGAAGGAGGCGCAGTCCCCGACGGCGTACACGTCGGGCAGGCTGGTGCGCAGCCACTCGTCGGCGGTGACGGCGCCGCTCGGGTCGAGGGCGACCCCGGAGCCGGTGAGCCATCCGGTGGCGGGGCGGGCGCCGATGCCGACGACGACGGCGTCGGCGGGCAGCTCGCGGCCGTCGTCGAGGACGACCCTGCCCGGCGTGCCGGGCTCGACGGTGCGGACGCGCGCGTGGGTGAGGAGTTCGGCGCCGTTCTCGCCGTACCACTCGGCCATGGGGGTGGTGACCTCGGTGGGCAGGGCTCCGGCGAGGGGGCGGTCGGCGGCCTCGACGACGGTGACGGCGCAGCCGGCCTCGCGGGCGGCGGTGGCGAACTCCGCGCCGATCCAGCCGGCGCCGACGACCACGACGCTGTGCCTGCGCTCCAGGACGGGCCCGAGGCGGACGGCGTCGTCGAGGGTCCGCAGCAGATGGACCCCGGGGACGCCCTCGGTGCCGGGCAGGGTGATCGGCTGGGCGCCGGTGGCGACGACCAGGACGTCGTACGCGACGGGCCCGGCCTCGGTGTCGATCTCGTGGTCGGCGGCGCGCAGTCCGGTGACGTCGAGGCCGAGGCGGAGCTCGACGCCGAGCTCCTCGAAGTCGACGTCGAAGGCGGAGCCCTCGGCCTTGCCGAGGAGGACGGCCTTGGAGAGCGGGGGCCGGTCGTAGGGCTGGTGGGGCTCTGCCCCGATGAGGGTCACGGGGCCGGTGAAACCCTGTTCGCGCAGGGCGACGGCGGTCTGGACGCCCGCCATGCCGGCGCCGACGATCACGACGTGCTGCTGTGCCTGCTTCTGCTCGCTCACCCGACCACCTTACGCATCTGACGGACCGTCAGGAAGGGAGGGGTCTGCGGCCCCCCGGGGGCGGAAGCTAGTGTGTCGGGCGTAAAGCACTCGCGGGAGCCCGGACGCACCGGGCTGAGAGGGAGGCTGGGACGGCCTCCGACCGTACGAACCTGATCCGGGTCATGCCGGCGAAGGGAGGGGCTGGACGCCCATGCGTTCTTCCGAAGTCCAGGTGTCCGAGGACCACGCGTCCGGGGCGGATCTGCCGGACGAGGGTGGGTCCGACGCGAACGCGCCGGGTGCCCCTGCGGCCGACGCGAGTCGGCCCGACGCGGGTGGGTCCGACGTGGATCCGTCCCACGCGGGTCAACCCGATACAGGTGGGTCCGACGCGGATCGGCCCGACACGGATCCGTCCGACGCCGGTCCGCTCGGCGTCCGCCGGGCCGGGGCCCGTGGCGCCGACGTCCTCGTCGTCGGGGGTGGCATCATCGGCCTGGTCACGGCCTGGCGGGCCGCGCGACGCGGCCTGCGCACCGCCGTGATCGACCCGGCCCCGGGCGGCGGCGCCGCCCACGTCGCGGCCGGGATGCTCGCCGCCGTCACCGAACTCCACTACGGCGAGGAGACCCTCCTCGGGCTCAACCTCGCCTCCGCCGCCCGCTATCCCGCGTTCGTCGCCGAGCTTCTGGAGGCCACCGGCCACGACGTCGGCTACCGCGCCTGCGGCACCCTCGCCGTCGCCCTCGACGCCGACGACCGGGCCCACCTGCGCGAACTGCACGCCCTGCAGACCCGCTGCGGGCTCACCTCGGAGTGGCTCAGCGGCCGCGAGTGCCGCCGCCTCGAACCGATGCTGGCCCCGGGAGTCCGCGGCGGGCTCCGGGTGGACGGCGACCACCAGGTCGATCCCCGCCGGCTCGCCGCCGCGCTCCTCGTCGCCTGCGAACGGGCCGGGGTGGTCTTCCACCGCGACCTCGCGCAGAGCCTGACGGTGGTACGGGACCGGGCGCGCGGTGTCGTGCTCGCCGGGGGCGGGGAACTGACGGCCGACCAGGTCGTCCTCGCCGCGGGCAGCCTGAGCGGCCGCCTCGCGGGCGTGCCGGACGAGGTGCTTCCGCCGGTGCGCCCCGTGAAGGGCCAGGTGCTGCGGCTGCGCGTACCGGCCCCGTACGCCCCCTTCCTCTCCCGGACGGTCCGGGCCGTCGTCCGCGGCAGCCACGTCTACCTGGTGCCCCGCGAGAACGGCGAACTCGTCGTCGGCGCCACCAGTGAGGAACTCGGCTGGGACACCACGGTGACGGCGGGCGGGGTGTACGAGCTGCTGCGCGACGCCCACGAGCTCGTCCCGGGGCTGACGGAGCTGCCGCTGACCGAGACGCTTGCGGGCCTGCGCCCCGCGTCGCCCGACAACGCGCCGCTGCTCGGCCCCACCTCCCTGCCCGGGCTGCACCTGGCCACCGGCCACTACCGCAACGGGGTCCTGCTCACCCCCGTCACCGGCGACGTCATGGCCGAGGTGCTCGCCACGGGGGTCCTGCCCGACGAGGCCCGCCCCTTCACCCCCCGCCGTTTCTCCCCCGCGCCCGCGCCCGTACGTCAGGAGCAGCCCGCATGAACGTGTCCGTGAACGGAGAGGCCCGCGTGCTCTCCGGCCCCGTCTCCCTCGACGCCCTCGTGGCGACCCTGACCCAGGCCCGCTCCGGGGTCGCCGCCGCCCTCAACGAGACGGTCGTACCGCGCGGCGAATGGGAGACGACGCTGCTCGGCGAGGGCGACCGGGTGGAAGTCCTCACCGCGGTCCAGGGAGGCTGAGCGCGATGTCCGACGACGTGTTCACCCTCGGCGGTACGGAGTTCTCCTCGCGGCTCATCATGGGCACCGGCGGGGCGCCCAGCCTCGACGTCCTGGAGCGCTCGCTGGTCGCCAGCGGTACGGAGCTGACGACGGTCGCGATGCGGCGCCTGGACCCGACCGTCCAGGGCTCGGTCCTCTCCGTCCTGGAGCGGCTCGGCATCCGGGTCCTGCCGAACACGGCGGGCTGCTTCACGGCGGGCGAGGCGGTCCTGACCGCCCGGCTGGCCCGCGAGGCGCTCGGCACCGAGTGGATCAAGCTGGAGGTCGTCGCCGACGAGCGGACGCTGCTGCCGGACGGGGAGGAACTCCTCGTGGCGGCCGAGACGCTGGTCGACGACGGCTTCACCGTCCTCCCCTACACCAACGACGACCCGGTCCTCGCGCGGAAGCTGGAGGACGTGGGCTGCGCGGCGATCATGCCGCTCGGCTCCCCGATCGGCTCGGGCCTCGGCATCCGCAACCCGCACAACTTCCAGCTGATCGCGGAACGGGCGGGGGTGCCGGTGATCCTCGACGCGGGGGCAGGAACGGCGTCGGACGCGGCGCTCGCGATGGAGCTGGGGTGCGCGGCGGTGATGCTGGCGTCGGCGGTGACGCGCGCGCAGGAGCCGGTGCTGATGGCTTCGGCGATGCGGCACGCGGTGGAGGCGGGGCGGCTGGCGTACCGGGCGGGGCGGATTCCGCGCCGGCACTTCGCGGAGGCGTCGTCCCCGCGCGAAGGCCGCCCGACGCTGGACCCGGAACGCCCGGCCTTCTGACCACCACGACGCGTGCGCGTGCCGCGTCCGCGACCCTCACCGCCCCGGCACCGCGCCCCGGGCGGGCCGCGCACGCCGTACCGCGCCGGCCACCCGCCGCGTGGGCTGCGCCCGCCACCCCCGCCCACCTCCGGGTGGGCCGTGCCCGTCCCCGCCGCCCCCACCTCCGTGTGGGCATTCGTCCCTCCCCCAGACTCCGTCCGGGGGACCCCGGGGCGGGACGGGTGGGCACACGGGACGGCGGTGCGACGGACCACAACGAGGTGGGCACCGCCCCAGCGGAACGAATGCCCACAACGGGGGGGCGCCGGCCCAGCGGTGGTCAGGACCACAACGAGGAGGCGGCGGGGTCGTGCGGGGCTCGTCACAGGTGGGTCGCAGTCGGGGGCGCACGGCCGACCCCCCACCCACCCCCTCGTAGACTCGACGCCGTGGACACGACCCTTCAGGACCCCCTCGTCGGGCGGCTGCTCGACGGCCGCTACCGCGTCGACGCGCGCATCGCCGTCGGCGGGATGGCCACGGTCTACCGGGCCTTGGACACCCGCCTCGACCGCGTCCTCGCGCTCAAGGTGATGCACCCCGCTCTCGCCACCGACGCCGCGTTCGTCGAGCGCTTCATCCGCGAGGCGAAGTCCGTCGCCCGCCTCTCGCACCCCAACGTCGTCGGCGTCTTCGACCAGGGCGCCGAGGGCGCGTACGTCTATCTGGCGATGGAGTACGTCGCCGGCTGCACCCTCCGTGACGTCCTGCGCGAGCGCGGCGCCCTCGCGCCCCGGGCCGCCCTGGACATCCTGGAGCCGGTGCTCGCCGCGCTCGGCGCCGCGCACCGGGCCGGGTTCGTGCACCGGGACATGAAGCCGGAGAACGTCCTGATAGGGGACGACGGCCGGGTCAAGGTCGCCGACTTCGGTCTCGTACGGGCCGTGGGCTCGGCGACCGCCACCACCGGTTCGGTCCTCGGGACCGTCTCGTACCTGGCGCCGGAGCAGATCGAGCACGGCACCGCCGACACCCGCGCCGATGTGTACGCCTGCGGTGTCGTCCTCTACGAGATGCTGACCGGCGGCAAGCCGCACGCGGGCGACACCCCCGCCCAGGTGCTCTATCAGCACCTCAGCACGGACGTGCCCGCCCCCTCGGCGGCCGTTCCCGGGCTCGCCGTGGAGCTGGACGAGCTGGTCGCGACGGCCACCGCCCGTAACCCCGAGGTGCGTCCGTACGACGCCGTCGCCCTGCTGGCCCTGCTGCGGGAGGCCCGCGCCGCGCTCCGCGAGGAGCAGCTGGACGCCGTGCCCCCGCAGTCCCGGTCCGGGGCCCGGGACACCGCGGACGACCGGACCAGCGTGATCCCCCGGGCCGTACCGGAAGAGACCGGGTCCGGCTCCGGGGCCGGGGCCGACGCGCACCAGGTGCTGCACACGAACCGGCTGCCGGCCCCCGAGCCGCCCGCGCCCGGCCTCCGTCGCCGGCCCCCGCGCGGCCCTCTGCTCCTCGTCCTGGGCGTCCTGCTCGCCCTCGGCCTGGGTACCGGTGTCTGGTACATCAACTCCGGCCAGTTCACCCGGGTCCCCGCCGTCCTCGGCCAGACGGAGACCGAGGCGACCCAGCGGATCACCGACGCCGGCCTTGAGGTCGGCACGACGAGGCGCGCGTTCAGCGACGTGTACGAGCGCGGCACCGTCATGGCCGTCGACCCCGCTCCCGGCGAGCGCCTCCGGGGCAACGGCACGGTCACCCTGACCCTCTCCCGCGGTCCCGAGATCGTGAAGGTGCCCAACCTCAAGAACAAGCCGCTCGCCGAGGCCAAGCGGGTCCTCGCGGAGGAGGGCCTGGTCGCCGGGGTGATCACCCAGCAGTTCAGCGACACCGTCGCCCAGGGTGCCGTGATCGGCTCCGACCCCGAGCCCGGCACCGGGCGGGCCCCCGACTCGGCCGTCGCCCTGGTGGTCAGCAAGGGCTCCCCGATCGACGTCCCCGACGTCACCGGCGAGACCGTCGCCGACGCCACGGCCAAGCTCCAGGACGAGGGGCTCAAGGTGGCCCTGGCCCCGGAGCGGATCAACTCCCCCGAGGTGGCCGGGTCCGTCGCCGCCCAGTCGCTCGCCGAGGGCAGCCGGGCCGCCGAGGGCGACACCATCACCCTCACCGTCTCCAAGGGCCCCCGGCTCGTCGAGGTCCCGGACGTCGTCGGCGAGTCGGTCGACGACGCGCGGACGGCCCTGGAGGACGCGGGCTTCGAGGTGGAGGTCAAGAAGTCCTTCCCCTACCTGGGCAGCGAGGTCACGGGCCAGTCCGTGAACGGCGGCTCCACCGCGCCCGAGGGCTCCACCGTCACGATCACGATCAAGGGACTGTAGAAACTGATGCGCAACCCCGTCGGTGGCCATGTCCCGGTGGCCGGTGGCCTCGCCAAGGTCGGCCTCGGCTACGCCCGTGAGCTCGGCGCCGAGACCGTGCAGGTCTTCGTCGCCAACCCGCGCGGCTGGGCCACCCCGCCCGGGAACCCCGCCGAGGACGAACGGTTCCGCGCCGAGTGCGCGGCCGAGTCGATCTCGGCCTGGGTCCATGCCCCGTATCTGATCAACTTCGGTTCCCACACCGAGGCCACCGCGGAGAAGTCGGTGGAGTCGATGCGGCACTCGCTGCGGCGGGGCCGGGAGATCGGCGCGAAGGGTGTGGTGGTGCACACCGGCTCGGCGACCGGGGGCCGCCCGCGCGCGGTGGCGCTCGCGCAAGTCCGGGAGCGGCTGCTGCCGCTGCTCGACGAGCTGACGCACGACGACGACCCGGATCTGCTCCTGGAGTCGACGGCCGGCCAGGGTTTCTCGCTCTGCTCGCGCGCGGAGGACTTCGGGCCGTACTTCGACGCGCTCGACCGGCACCCGAAGTTGGGGATCTGCCTCGACACCTGCCACATCTTCGCCGCCGGGCACGACCTGACCGGTCCGCACGGCGCGGCGCAGACGCTCGACCGGCTGGTGGCGACCGTGGGCGAGGGCCGGCTGAAGCTGATCCACGCCAATGACTCACAGGACGTCGTCGGCGCCCGCAAGGACCGGCACGCGAACATCGGCGTGGGCCACATCGGCGAGGACGCGTTCCGCAACCTCCTCCGTCACCCGGCGACCGAGGGCGTGCCCCTGATCATCGAGACGCCCGGCGGCACGGCGGGGCACCTGGCGGACGTGGAGCTGCTCAAGAAGCTGAGGGACTGACACGGCCTGCCGTTGAGGAATACCCCAGGGGGGTATACGGTTCCTATGACGGCAGGACCCGCTACCCGACCCTGGGGGCACCCATGCAGCACGACGCGCACGCCCATCACGACCACGACGCTCACAGCACCCACGCCGATCACGAGAGCCACGAAGGCCACGCGGGACACGAGGGCCACGGCGCTCACCACACCCCCGGCAAGGCCTCCTGGTCCATGGCGGCCAGGGCGACGCTGCACTGCCTCACCGGCTGCGCCATCGGCGAGGTCCTCGGCATGATCATCGGCACCGCGCTCGGCTGGGGCAACACGCAGACGATGATCCTCGCGATCATCCTGGCCTTCTTCTTCGGCTACGCGCTGACCCTGCGCGGCATCCTGGCCGCCGGCGTCGATTTCAAGACAGCCTTCAAGGTCGCGCTCGCCGCCGACACCCTGTCCATCGCGGTCATGGAGATCATCGACAACGGCGTCATCGCCCTCTGGCCCGGCGCCATGGACGCCCACCTGTCCGACCCGACCTTCTGGATCGTGCTCGCCATCGCGCTCGCCGCCGCCTTCGTGATCACCGTCCCGGTCAACAAGTGGATGATCGGCCGCGGCAAGGGGCACGCGGTGGTCCACCAGTACCACCACTGACCTGCGGAAACACACCGAAGGGCGGTCCGGGGCGCTACAGCTCCGGGCCGTCTCCCGGTTCCTCCTGGTACGAGTACCGCTGCTCCGTCCAGGGGTCGCCGAGGTTGTGGTACCCGCGCTCCTCCCAGAAGCCCCGCCGGTCGGCGGCCATGTACTCCACGCCACGGACCCACTTGGGGCCCTTCCAGGCGTACAGGTGGGGGACGACCAGGCGGAGCGGGAAACCGTGCTCGGCGGTGAGCAGCTCGCCGTCCCTGTGGGTGGCGAAGATCGAACGGTCGTCGGCGAAGTCGGCGAGCCGCATGTTGGCGCTGTAGCCGTACTCGGCCCAGACCATCACATGGGTGACCTGCGGCGCGGGCGGGGCGAGTTCAAGGATCGTACGGGCGGGGACACCACCCCATTCGGCCCCGAGCATGCTGAATTTCGTGACGCAGTGCAGATCGGCCACGACCGAGGAGAACGGTAGGGCCGAGAACTCCTCGTGGTTCCAGCACCGCTTGTCGCCGTCGGCCGTCGCGCCGAAGACGCGGAACTCCCAGCGGTCCGGCTTGAACTTGGGGACGGGCCCGTAATGGGTGACCGGCCAGCCGCGCTGGAGCCGCTGACCCGGCGGAAGGTCCGACTGCCCCGCTTCCCGGTGTACTCCGCTCTCCGTCCGACCCATGTCATCCATGGTGACAGACGGCGAGGGGTGGTCATGACCAGGAGACCTTCAGCCCGGCCCGATTCGGGCAACTCCCACTAAGCCTGCACTTACTGGACGCCCCCCATTCGGGGTGCGAGGATGCGGCCATCCTGCCCAGTGACGGCGTAGACACGCAACGTGGAAGGAGCCTCTGCGATGCAGGGCGACCCCGAGGTCCTCGAGTTCCTCAACGAGCAGCTGACCGGCGAGCTGACGGCCATCAACCAGTACTGGCTGCACTACCGCATCCAGGACAACAAGGGGTGGACGAAGCTCGCCAAGTACACGCGCGAAGAGTCCATCGATGAGATGAAGCACGCGGACAAGCTGACCGAGCGCATCCTGATGCTCGACGGCCTGCCCAATTACCAGCGCCTCTTCCACGTACGGGTCGGCCAGACCATCACCGAGATGTTCCAGGCGGACCGCCAGGTCGAGGTCGAGGCCATCGACCGTCTGAAGCGCGGGATCGAGGTCATGCGGGCCAAGGGGGACATCACGTCAGCCAACCTCTTCGAGGAGATCCTGGCCGACGAGGAGCACCACATCGACTACCTGGACACGCAGCTGGAGCTGATCGAGTCCCTGGGTGAGGCCCTCTACATCTCGACGCTCATCGAGCAGCCGAGCTGAGGTTCCCCCCTAAGCGGCTTCCCCGAGTTCGGTGACGGTCTCCGCCGCGAGCGCGGGCATCCCCTGGTCCAGGAGGTCGCGTCGCGGGCAGTTGCCGCGGCCGAGGATGGCCTGGATGCGACGGACGCAGGAACCGCAGTCCGTGCCGGCCTTGCAGGCCGATGCGATCTGGCGGGGCGTGCAGGCGCCCGCGTCGGCATGCGCCTTGACCTGCTTCTCCGTCACTCCGAAGCATGAGCAGACGTACATCGCGGTTCACCTCCCGCCGTGATCGATTAGGCTAACCTAACCTTACCCGGCACCAGGGGACCGCAAAAGCCCTGGATACGACGATGGGGCGCGGATCACATGGATCCGCGCCCCATCGTCGTAGGTATCTACTTACTGATCGCGGTACATCTCCGCGACCAGGAAGGCCAGGTCGAGGGACTGGCTGCGGTTGAGACGCGGGTCGCAGGCCGTCTCGTAGCGCTGGTGCAGGTCGTCGACGAAGATCTCGTCGCCGCCGCCCACGCACTCGGTGACGTCGTCACCGGTGAGCTCGACGTGGATGCCGCCCGGGTGGGTGCCCAACGCCTTGTGGACCTCGAAGAAGCCCTTGACCTCGTCGAGCACGTCGTCGAAGCGGCGCGTCTTGTGGCCGGAGGCGGCCTCGAAGGTGTTGCCGTGCATCGGGTCGGTGACCCAGGCGACGACCGCGCCGGAGGCGGTGACCTTCTCGACCAGCTCGGGGAGCTTGTCGCGGACCTTGTCGGCGCCCATGCGGACGATGAAGGTCAGCCGGCCCGCCTCGCGGTTCGGGTCGAGACGGTCGATGTACGTCAGCGCGTCGTCCACCGAGGTGGTCGGGCCCAGCTTGATGCCGATCGGGTTCGCGATCTGCGAGGCGAACTCGATGTGGGCGTGGTCGAGCTGGCGGGTGCGCTCACCGATCCAGACCATGTGGCCGGAGGTGTCGTACAGCTTGCCGGTGCGCGAGTCCGTACGGGTGAGGGCGCCCTCGTAGTCGAGCAGCAGCGCCTCGTGGGAGGCGTAGAACTCGACGGCCTTGAACTCGGCCGGGTCGGTGCCACAGGCCTTCATGAAGTTCAGCGCGTTGTCGATCTCCCGCGCCAGCTGCTCGTAGCGCTGGCCCGAGGGGGACGACTTCACGAAGTCCTGGTTCCAGGCGTGCACCTGGCGCAGGTCGGCGTAGCCACCGGTGGTGAAGGCGCGCACGAGGTTGAGCGTGGAGGCGGAGGCGTTGTACATCCGCTTCAGGCGCTCGGGGTCCGGGACGCGGGACTTCTCGTCGAAGTCGAAGCCGTTGACCGAGTCGCCGCGGTACGTCGGCAGGGTCACGCCGTCACGGGTCTCGGTGCCCTTGGAGCGGGGCTTCGAGTACTGGCCGGCGATACGGCCGACCTTCACGACGGGCACGGAGGCCGCGTAGGTGAGGACGGCGCTCATCTGGAGCAGCGTCTTGAGCTTGGCCCTGATGTGGTCGGCGGACACGGCGTCGAAGGCCTCGGCGCAGTCGCCGCCCTGGAGCAGGAACGCCTCGCCACGGGCGACGGCTCCCATCCGGGCGCGCAGCTGGTCGCACTCGCCGGCGAAGACGAGCGGAGGATACGACTCGAGGTCCGCGATCACATCGCGCAGAGCCTCGGCATCGGGGTACTCGGGCTGCTGCGCCGCGGGCAGGTCTCGCCAGGTCGCCTTGGCGACGGCGTGGGAATCAGCGTTCACGGTCACACGCACCACAGTACGGGGTTCTTCGTCCTGTCCTGTCCCCCTGCCCAGCGACTGAGACGCGCGCCCGAAATGTCGCCGATAGATATCCACTCCATCGAGTGGTGTTACCCTCTGGCCCGTTTCACTTTGAACAGTCGAATCACAGGGGTGGGCGTGACCCAGAGGCACCGCAGAGACCGCAAGAAGAACAGACTCTTGTACGGCGCGGCGGCCGCCGTCGTCGCCACCGCGACGATCGGCACCATCGCGGTCGCCTCTCCGGGCCTCCTCGGCGCGGCGGGCGACGACAAGGCCGCTGGGGAGATTTCCCTCCAGTCGCAGTTCGCAAACGCGGCGCGCGAGTTCGATGTGCCGCAGAACGTGCTGATGGCGGTGTCGTACAACCAGACCCGCTGGGAGTCGCACGACGGCGAGCCGAGCACGACCGGCGCGTACAACGTCATGGGTCTGACGAAGGTCGAGCCGGAGGACGTGGCGCAGAAGGTCACCGACGAGCAGATCGACCACTTCAACGGTTCCGGCCGGCCGGAGATCGAGAAGACCTTCGACCGCGCGAAGGTCCGGCAGATCCTGGAGAAGGCGCTCGTCGACACCGACGACCCCCGGCTCCACACCCTGGACAAGGCCGCCGAGCTGATCGACAGCTCCACCGAGGCCGTCCAGAACGACACCTCCGCCTCCATCCGGGCCGGTGCCGCGCTGCTCGCCGACTACCAGAAGCAGGCCGGCGCCGAGCTGTCCGACGACGCGGGTGACTGGTACCCGGCCGTGGCGCGCTACAGCCAGTCCACCGAGAAGAAGGGCGCCGACCTCTTCGCGAAGCGCGTCTTCGAGTCGATCAAGGAGGGCGAGCAGGCGGTCACCCTCGACGGCGAGCAGGTCGCGCTGCCGGCCGACCCGTCGGTCGAGCCGGTCAAGCCGTCGAACGTGCCGCTGGCGGCGAGCTTCGCGGCCACGACGGCGGCCGCTCTCCCCGAGTGCCCGGCCTCCCTGAACTGCAGCGTCAAGCTGAGCGTCCCCAACTCCGCGGGGAAGAAGAACTACACCGCGGCCGACCGCCCCAACCAGGGCGTCGACATCCGCCAGATCGTCATCCACGACACCGAGGGCGGTTTCCAGGGGTCGCTCGACTCCCTCACCAACCCGAACGTGCCGGGCAGCGCCCACTACCTGATCAAGGCCTCGGACGGTCAGGTCACCCAGATCCTCGAGAACAAGAACCTGGCGTGGCACGCGGGCAACTGGACCCACAACATGCACGCCATCGGCGTGGAGCACGAGGGCTACGCCATCAAGGAGGGCAGCTGGTACACCGAGCCCCAGTACCGCTCCTCCGCGGCCCTGGTGAAGTACCTCGCGACCACCTACAACGTGCCGCTCGACCGTGAGCACATCATCGGTCACGACGAGGTCGCGCTCCAGACGGACACCGGCCTCGCCAACCTCCACTGGGACGCCGGCCCGTACTGGGACTGGAACTACTACATGTCCCTCCTGGGCGCCCCGCAGGGCGACAAGGGCGCGGGCGGCCTGCTCAAGGCCGGCCAGGTGGTCCGTGTGGTGCCGCCGTTCACCACGGCCAACCAGCCGAAGCTGACCGTCGGCGGCACGGCCGTCCCGGCGCGTCCGTCCAACTTCGGCTACCTGTACACGACGCCGTCGACGAGCGGGACGACGCTGAAGGACCCGTACTTCACCTCGGGAGCGAACGAGGGCTCGAACTACGGCAACAAGGTCCGCGCCGGCGGCACGTACGTCGTGGCGGAGGCCCGGACCGACTGGACGGCGATCTGGTTCGCGGGCCAGAAGGCCTGGTTCTACAACCCCGGCGGCCAGTACACCGCGCCGGTGAACGGCGCCACGACCGTGAAGGTCAAGTCCGGCCTGGCCTCGGTCAACGTCTACGGCCGCTCCTTCCCGGACACCGCCGCCTACGCCGCGGCCGGGCTCTCCGCACCGGGTGACGAGAACGCCTCCCTGTCGAAGTTCTCCCTCCCCGTGGGCCAGGCCTATGTGAAGGCCGGCCCGGCGGTGAAGGGCGACGACTGGTTCGGCACCGCCCAGAAGAACGTCATCGGCACCACGCTGTTCGTGCCGATCCGCTACCACCACAAGATCGTCTGGGTGAAGCAGAGCGACATCGCGGAGGCGCCCGGCGCCACCCCCGTCGCCACGAACAACCGCTACAACCTCCTCGCCCGTGACGCCTCCGGTGTCCTCTGGCAGTACCAGGGCAAGGGCGGCGGCGCGTTCCTGACTCGGTACCGGGTGGGCAGTGGCTGGAACGCGTACGACACCATCACCCCGATGACCGCGCTCCGCGCCGACGGCACCGGTGACGCCGTCGCCCGGGAGGCCTCGGGCGTGCTCTGGTACTACCAGGGCAGCGCGAACCCGTCCTCGCCGTTCAAGGGCCGGCTGCGGGTCGGCAGCGGCTGGCAGGCCTACGACCGGATCATCGGCGTCCGGGACGTGACCAACGACGGCAAGCCCGACCTGATCGCCCGCGAGAAGTCGGGCGTGCTGTGGCTGTACAAGGGCACCGGCGTCCCGTCCGCCCCGTTCGCCACGCGGTCCCGCGTCGGCGCCGGCTGGCAGGCCTACAACGCCATCGTCAGCACCGGTGACCTGTCCGGCGACGGCAAGGCCGACCTCGTCGCCCGGGACGCCTCCGGTGTCCTCTGGTCGTACAAGGGCACCGGCAGCGTGACGCAGCCGTTCGCCACCCGCACCAGGGTCGGTGCCGGCTGGCAGGCCTACAACACCATCGTGGGTCCGAGCGACCTGGACGGTGACGGCAAGGTCGACCTGGTCGGCCGCGACGGCACCGGGACCCTCTGGTCGTACAAGGGCACCGGCAGCCTCACGGCGCCGTTCGCCACGCGCGCCCAGGTCGGCCCGGGCTGGCAGATATACAACCTGGTCTTCTGACCGGAGAGGGGGTCGTCCGACGGCTCCCGGGGTCCGGTCCGCACCGTTCACGGTGCGGACCGGGCCCCGTTCTCGTGTCCGGCTGGGTTACAGTGCTCGCATGTACGCCTCGCAGATCCAGAACTGGTGGTGGACCGCTCATCCGGCGGCCCACTGATTGCGCGTACATCGACAGACACGCGAAGGCCGCCCGAGGGGCGGCCTTTCTCGTACCCGGGGCCGTTCCTCTCCGTACTCCACCCGGAAGGAACGCCACACCTCATGGACCTCTCCCGTCTCCTCGACCCCTCCTGCCCGCCCTTCGCCCTGCTGCGCCGCCGTACCCCCGGCCATGACCACGACACCGTCGAGGTCCTGATCGGCCGGGTCCACGAGGCCGAGCGCCTTGCGGAGCTGCCCGTAGGACCGCTGCCGACGCTCGCCCTGGTGCCCTTCCGGCAGATCCGGGAGCGCGGCTTCGACGTCCGCGACGACGGCACCCCGCTCTCCGTGCTCGTCGCCGAGGAGTCCTACGAGCTGCCGCTCGCCGAGGCCCTCCGGCAGCTCCCGGCGCACGACGTACGCGTCGAGAACGGCGGGTTCGACGTCTCCGACGAGGAGTACGCCGGGATCGTGCGACGGGTCGTCGACGAGGAGATCGGCTCCGGCGAGGGCGCGAACTTCGTCATCCGTCGGACGTACACCGGGGAGATCCCGGGCTTCGGGCGGGCCGACGCGCTGGCCCTGTTCCGGCGGCTGCTCGCCGGTGAGCGGGGCGCGTACTGGACCTTCGTCGTGCACACCGGCGACCGGACCCTGGTCGGAGCGAGCCCCGAGGTGCACGTGCGGATGTCGGGAGGCACGGTCGTCATGAACCCGATCAGCGGCACGTACCGCTACCCGGCCGGGGCCGCCCCGACCACCGAGGGCCTGCTCGCCTTCCTCGCCGACCGCAAGGAGACCGAGGAGCTGTCGATGGTGGTCGACGAGGAACTCAAGATGATGTGCACGGTCGGCGACATGGGCGGGGTGGTGATCGGTCCGCGGCTGAAGGAGATGGCCCATCTCGCGCACACCGAGTACGAGTTGCGGGGCCGCTCCAGCCTGGACGTGCGGGAGGTGCTGCGGGAGACGATGTTCGCGGCGACGGTGACCGGTTCGCCGGTGCAGAACGCCTGCCGGGTGATCGAGCGTCACGAGGTGGGCGGCCGCGGCTACTACGCGGGTGCCCTCGCCCTGATCGGTACGGACGAGAGCGGCGCCCAGACCCTGGACTCCCCCATCCTGATCCGTACGGCCGACATCGCGGCGGACGGGCGGCTCAAGGTGCCGGTCGGCGCCACGCTCGTACGGCACTCGGACCCGGCGGGCGAGGTAGCCGAGACCCACGCCAAGGCGGCCGGGGTGCTCACCGCGCTCGGGGTGCGGGAGGGCAGGCCGGCCGGAGGTACGGCACCGGCCACCACGCCGCTCGCCGACGATCCCCGGGTACGGGCCGCCCTGGACGCGCGCCGGGCCGATCTCGCGCCGTTCTGGCTGAGGATGCAGGTCCGCTCGGCCGAACTGTCGGGCCACGCCCTGGTGATCGACGCCGAGGACACCTTCACGGCGATGCTCGCGCACGTGCTGCGCTCCTCGGGCCTCGACGTGTCCGTGCTCCGCTACGACGAGCCGGGACTGCGCGAGCTCGCGCTCGCCCATGAGGGTCCGGTGGTCCTCGGCCCCGGTCCCGGGAACCCCTCCGACGCCGCCGATCCCAAGATGCGCTTCCTGCGCGGGCTGACGGCCGAGTTGGTCCGGGAGCACCGGCACGGTCTCCTCGGTGTCTGCCTCGGGCACGAGCTGATCGCCGCCGAGCTGGGCCTGGAGATCGTCCGCAAGCGGATCCCGTTCCAGGGGGCCCAGATGCGGATCGACCTGTTCGGGCAGGAGCGGAGGGTGGGCTTCTACAACAGCTTCACCGCCCGCTGCGACGACCGGACGGCGACCGAGCTGGCCCTGCACCGGATCGAGGTGAGCCGGGACGCGGAGACCGGCGAGGTGCACGCGCTGCGGGGGCCGGGCTTCGCCGGGGTGCAGTTCCACCCCGAGTCGGTGCTGACGACGGACGGCGCGGCCCTGACGGCCTCGCTCCTCGCCGGCGTGCTGGTCTAGGCGTATCGGTCCGCTGGTCCCGGCGTACCGGTCCGGGCGTGCCGGTCCCGGCGTACCGGTCTAGGAGATCCTCGGGACGAGGACGTTCTCGCTGCGCCGTCCCGCGGTGTAGTCGAGGACGTTCCGGACGGTGGTGTCGATGATCTGGCCGACGGCGTCCTCGGTGTAGTACGCCTGGTGCGAGGTGACCACCACGTTCGGGAAGGTCACCAGACGGGCCAGGGTGTCGTCCTCGACGACCTCCAGGGACTTGTCGAGGAAGAAGAGCCCGGCCTCCGCCTCGTACACGTCGAGGCCCACGCCCGCGAAGCGGCCGGCCCGGAGTTCGGCGACGAGCGCCTCGGTGTCGATGAGTCCGCCGCGGCTGGAGTTCACCAGGATGACGTCGTCCTTCATCGACCGGAGGGCGGCGGCGTCGATGAGGTGCTGGGTGGACGGGAGGAGCGGCACATGGAGGCTGACGAGGTCGGCCTCGGCGAGGAGCCGCTCCTTCTCGACGTACTTCATGCCGAGGTCGACGCAGGCGGGGTTCTCGGCGACGTCCCAGCCGAGGAGGTTCATGCCGAAGCCGTGCGCGATCCGGGTGAAGGCCTCGCCGATCTTGCCCGTGCCGAGGACGCCGACGGTACGGCCCCGCAGGTCACGGCCCATCAGTCCGTCGAGCCGGAAGTCGAAGTCGCGGGTCCGGTTGGAGGCGCGGACGATCCGGCGGTTGACGGCCATGGCGAGGGTCCAGGCGAACTCGGCGACGGAGTAGGGCGAGTAGTACGAGACCCGGGCGACGGTGAGGCCGAGCCGCTCGGCGACCTCCAGGTCGATGTTGTTGAAGCCCGTGGAGCGCTGGGCGATCATCTGGGTTCCGCCGGCGGCGAGGGTCTGCAGGACGCGGTGGTCCAGGCTGGCGTTGACGCTCGTGGAGACGATCTCGTAGCCGGCGGCGATGGGCGCGGTGTCCTCGGTGAGGAAGACGCTCAGACAGCGGACGTCGTGGTGGCCGGCGAAGGCCTTCTCGATGAGGGGCTTCTCGTCCGCCTGCACGCCGAATGCCAGGATTTCCACGAGATTCCCCTCAAGGTGACGAATGGGCCGTATATCCGCGATACGTGCGAATATACGGCCCCTCATCGCGCCGTGCCCGGCACACAGGCGCACCGTGCCGTCGCGTCAGGCGTCGTCGAGGCCCCGCTCGATGGCGTACCGGACGAGTTCCACCCGGTTGTGCAGCTGGAGCTTGCCGAGGGTGTTCTGGACGTGGTTCTGCACCGTGCGGTGCGAGATCACCAGGCGCTCGGCGATCTGCTTGTAGCTGAGGCCCTTGGCGACGAGCCGCAGGACCTCCGTCTCGCGCTCGGTCAGCTGCGGGGCCTTCGGCTCGTGGGCGCCGGCCGACGGGGCGGGCTCGGTCGCGAGCCTGCGGTACTCGCCGAGGACCAGTCCGGCGAGGCCGGGGGTGAAGACGGGGTCGCCGACGGCCGTCCGCCGCACGGCGTCGATCAGCTCCTCCGTACTCGCCGACTTGAGCAGGTAGCCGGTGGCGCCGGACTTGACCGCCTCCAGGACGTCCGCGTGCTCGCCGCTCGCCGAGAGGACCAGGACCCGCAGCCCCGGTCCGCCGCCGACGAGCTCCTTGCACACCTGGACGCCCGGCTTCACCGGCAGGTTCAGGTCCAGGACGAGGACGTCGGGCATGACCGCGAGGGCGCGGCGCACCGCCTGCTCGCCGTCGCCCGCCGTGGCGACCACGTCCAGGCCCGCCTCGGCCAGGTCGCGGGCGACCGCGTCCCGCCACATCGGGTGGTCGTCCACGACCATCACTCTGATCTGCTGCTGCTCGCTCATCTTCCTTGTCCTGCCTTCCCCCGTGGAACCTTCAACTCGACTTCCGTGCCCTGTCCGGGGACCGAGATCAGCTCGGCCGAGCCGCCCAGATCCCGCAGTCTCCCCCGGATGGAGAGGGCGACGCCCATCCGGCCCTCGCCCCACGCCTCCGCGAGGCGGCCCTCCGGGATGCCGGGGCCGTCGTCCCGGACGGTGACGATCACCTCGTCGGGCCAGTCCTCGACGAGGATCCAGGCGTTCGCGTCCTCCCCCGCGTGCACCCGCACATTGTCCAGGGCGGCGCCGACGGCGGCGGCCAGCTCACGGGCGGCGGGCGGTGCGAGGAGCACGGGCGCGCCCGGTTCGGAGAGGGTGACCTTCGCCCCGGCGCGCGGGGCGAGCAGCAGCCTGAGGTCCACGGGCGAGTCGTCGTCGTGGTCCTCCTCCACCTCGACGACCCGGACGACGGCGCCCTCGGACTCGTCCTCGGAGACCAGGCTGGGGCGGCTGAGGCCGCCGGCCACGAGGGTCCGGAGGGCCACCTCCTGCTCCCCCGCCATCCGCCCGAGGTCGGCGGCCTCGCCGCCGAGGGCGGTGCCGCGCCGCTGCACCATCGCGAGGACCTGGAGGACGCTGTCGTGGATGTCGCGGGCGAGCCGCTCCCGCTCGCGGGTGGCGGCCTCGATCTCCAGGGCGCGGGCGAGGGTGCGCTCGGAGGCGCGGGCGACCTCGACGACGTATCCGATGGCGATGGAGGCCACCCAGACGAGCAGGACGTTGTGGAGGGTGTCCCGGCTGGGGTGGCCGCGTTCGACGAGGTTGGCGACGGCGACGAGGGAGGAGGCGACGCCGGCCCAGCGCCAGCCGCCCTTGATCGCGTACGCGAGGACGGATCCGGCGGTCCATATCGACGGCAGGGTGGGGCCCTCGATGGTCTGGGCGTGGGCGTCGGCGAGCGGGGTGAGGAGGATGCCGACGAGGGCGATGGTGAGGTCGGCGCCGAGGAAGCGCTTGGTGCAGCTGGCCGCGTTCGCCACCTTGGGGAGGGTCGCGAGGGTCCAGACGCACATCACCGCCAGGAAGGCGACGGCGATCCAGGGCCGCTCGTACCGGTCACGGCCGAACGCGAACAGCAGGACCGCGTAGACCATGGTCAGGACGCGGTAGCCGGTCAGCGCCCGCCACAACGGCTGCTCGACCGACATGCGCACGACACGCTCGCGCTTGGCCATCTCCCCCACCCCCGGCCGTCCCGTACGGGACGGCTGACCGCCGGACGCCTACGCGCCGGACTCTTCCCGAGCGGCGATCTCGGCCTTCACGGCCTCCTTGGCCGCCTTCTCCGCGTCCGCGATCTGCCGCTTGGCGGCGGTCGCGTAGATGTCGACGTACTCCTGGCCGGACAGCTTCATGATCTCGTACATGACCTCGTCGGTCACCGAGCGGAGGATGAAGCGGTCCCCCTCCATGCCCTGGTAGCGGGTGAAGTCCAGCGGCTTGCCGATCCGGATCCCCGGGCGCATCAGCTTGGGGACGACCTTGCCGGGCGGCTGGATCTTCTCGGTGTCGATCATGGCGACCGGGATCACCGGCGCGCCGGTGGCCAGGGCCACGCGCGCGAGGCCGCCGGGCTTGCCGCGGTAGAGGCGGCCGTCGGGCGAGCGGGTGCCCTCGGGGTAGATCCCGAAGAGACCGCCGCCCTCGATGACCTCGATACCGGCCTTGATCGCCGCCTCGCCCGCGCCGCGGGCACCCGAACGGTCCACCGGAAGCTGGCCGACGCCCTTGAAGAAGGCGGCCGTCAGCTTGCCCTTCACACCCGGCGAGGTGAAGTACTCCGCCTTGGCGATGAAGGTGACCTTGCGGTCGAGCACGGCGGGCAGGAAGAAGGAGTCGGAGAACGACAGGTGGTTGCTCGCCAGGATCGCGGGCCCCTCGGCGGGAATGTTCTCCAGACCCTCCACCCAGGGACGGAAGGCAAGCTTCAGGGACCCTCCGAGGGAGAACTTCATTGCGCCGTAGATCAACTCGCCATGCCTTCCGTGTGCCGTGGCGACGACTTTATCCCGTACCGGCGTACGGCCCCCGCTACGGCCCTGGTCGGTGTCGGTCCGGTCGCGTACCGTGAAGGTCCTTCCCCATTTTCCGTCGCTTCGGCGCACCCAAGGCGCACCCGAAGGCGAACGCGAAGTCGAGCGAACAGGAGACCCCGGTGCCGGTCCTTCCCGGAGCCGAGCCGTACCGCCATGAAGGCGGAGAGGTCGGCGTCCTTCTCTGTCACGGATTCACCGGTTCCCCGCAGTCGATGCGCCCGTGGGCCGAGTATCTGGCCGCGCGCGGCCTGACGGTGTCACTGCCGCTGCTGCCCGGCCACGGCACCCGCTGGCAGGACATGCAGCTCACCACCTGGCACGACTGGTACGCCGAGGTCGACCGGGCGCTGGGCGAGCTCCTGGAGCGGTGCGCGACCGTCTTCGTCTTCGGCCTCTCCATGGGCGGGGCGCTGACCCTGCGGCTCGCCGCCCGGCACGGGGACGCCGTGAAGGGCATCGTCCTGGTCAACCCGGGCAACAAGGTGCACGGCCTGGCGGCGTACGCGCTGCCGGTCGCCCGTCATCTGGTCCCCTCGACCAAGGGCATCGCCAGCGACATCGCCAAGGAGGGCGTCACCGAGGTCGGCTACGACCGGGTGCCGCTGCACGCGGCGCACTCCCTGCGCCGGTTCTTCCGGACCGTGGACGCGGAGCTCCCGCAGGTCACGCAGCCGGTGGTACTGCTCCACAGCCCGCAGGACCATGTCGTGCCGCCCGTCGACTCGGCCCGGATCCTCTCCCGGATCTCCTCGACGGACGTCAAGGAGATCCTGCTGGAACAGAGCTACCACGTGGCGACGTTGGACCATGACGCGGAGCGGATCTTCGACGAGAGCCTGGCCTTCGTCGAGCGTCTCGCGCCGGGTCTGGTCGACGAACAGGGGAGCAGGAGCGGTGGCTGAGGAGCAGGACGGCGGCGGGCGGGAGCCGCAGCCCATCGACGAGGAGGCGGCCTGGGCCGCGATCGTCGCGGGGTACGGCGAGGAGCCGGCGGACCCGCCGGGTGCGAAGCCGTACCGGACCGTCGAGAACCTGTCGCTCCCGGAGCCGGAGGCCGACGGCGACGAGGACGAGGGCGCCGGGGAGGTCCGGCCGGTGAAGCCGGCGCCGGCCGCCGGGAAGGGCACGCCCTGGAAGCCGAGGCCGACGACCGGCGGGACGTCGCCGGAAGCCGAGGCCGACGAGGAGCCGGGGTCGGAGGAGGAGCCCGAGGCGGGTCCCGAGCGGCCCGCACTCGGCAGTTCCGTCGTCTTCGCGCCCGGCGTCCGCCCCGCCGGCCCCCGCGACTACTCCCCCGCCGACCCGGAGGACGCGCCCGGCGGATCCGACGAGGGCCACTTCGTACCGCCGGAGCCGCCCCCGCTGCCCGAGGCGGACGTGACGACCAAGTTCGCCTGGCTGGCCGTGGTCGGCGGCCCCGTCCTGATGCTGGTCGCCGTACTGCTCAGCTGGGACATGACCTGGTGGCTGACCACGCTCTGCATCGGCGGCTTCCTCGGCGGCTTCGCGACCCTGGTGGGTCGGATGAAGCACGACGACGATGACGACGGCTTCGACGACCCGGGCCGCGGCGCGGTCGTCTGATCCTTCTGACACCGCCCTCGCACCGCTCGGCGCCCGGGGCGCCGAGCGGGCTTCGGGCGGCCGCGCCGGACTCCGCCCGCCGGCCGGTGGCCGTCTCCCCGGCCGATCCCGGCGCGGCCGTCAGGACACCGCGGGCACCCGCACCGCCGCCAGCACCGGAAGGTGATCGGTGGCGGCCCGCAGATCCGCCGGGTCGAGGTCCGTCGGCACCCCGCAGCCGAGGAATTCGACCCCCGGGGTGGCGAGGATCGCGTCGATCCGCTGGTGCGGATCGACGGGGGTCGAGGTGTGCTCGCCTCCCCAGGGGCTGACCTCCCAGCCGTCCCGGAGTTCCTTCGCCAGCCGCCGGAACGCGGGCCCGTCGGGTCGTTCGTTGAGGTCCCCGGCGACGAGGGTGTACGGGGTCCCCAGGGCGGCGACCCGGTCGAGGACCATCCCGGCCTGGGCGTACCGCTCGTCCTTCCGCAGGCTCAGATGGCAGCTGACGAGACCGACCCGGGCTCCGCCGAAGCGGACGACGGCGGTCGCGAGACCGCGCCGGTGGAGGCCCGGGGTGAGGGGCAGCAGGACGTCCTCGGTGCGTTCCACGGTGGCCCGCAGGGAGCAGAGCAGCATCGGTCCGGCCGCGGTGGCGCCGCCGCTCAACATCACGAGCTCGCTCTTGGCGGCGAGCCGGGCGGCGTGTTTGCGCCAGCGGAAGAAGCGCGGGGCCTCCTGGACGAAGACGAGGTCCGGGTCGCAGGCCCGGATGACCCGGGCGAGGGCGTCCTCGTCGTCGCGCATCGAGCGCACGTTGTAGCTGAGGACCCGGAGGACGGCCGAACCGTCCTCCTCGGTGCGGGAGTTGGGCAGCTCACTGATCGCCATGACACGTAACGTACGACAACCGCCCGCCGCGTCCACAGGGACGCGACGGGCGGTTGTCGTACGAGGGACCGCTCAGCCCTGGCGGGCGAGGTCCGCCGCGCCGACCAGACCGGCCTTGTTGCCGAGCTGGGCCGCGAGGACCTGCGCGTGCGGGCGCCACTGGCCGCCGATCAGCCAGCGCCGGAAGGACTTGCGGATCGGGTCCAGGACGAGATCGCCCTCGTCCGAGACGCCCCCGCCGACGATGAACGCCGAGGGGTCGAACAGCGAGGCCAGGTCCGCGAGGCCGGCACCGGCCCAGCGGGCCAGTTCGCGGAAGGAGTCGACGGCGACCGGGTCGCCGGCGCGGGCGGCCTGGCTGACGTGCCGGCCCTCGATGCCCTCGGGGGTGCCGTCGCCGAGGCCGAGGAGGACCTGGGCCCGCTCGGGGGTGGCGTTGGCGCGCTGCTTGGCGTAGCGGACGAGCGCGCGCCCGGAGGCGTACTGCTCCCAGCAGCCCTGGCTGCCGCAGCCGCACAGCAGACCGTCCGGGACGACCCGGATGTGGCCGAACTCGGCGGCCACGCCGAAGCGTCCGCGGCGCAGCTTGTTGCCGATGATGATGCCGCCGCCGAGGCCGGTGCCGAGGGTGATGCAGATGACGTCCTCGTGGCCCTGGCCGGCGCCGAACCTGTACTCGCCCCAGGCCGCCGCGTTGGCGTCGTTCTCGACGACGACGGGCAGGCCGACCCGCTGCTCGACCTTGTCCTTGAGCGGCTCGTGCCGCCAGTCGATGTTCGGCGCGAAGAGGACGGTGGCGCGCTTGTCGTCGACGTAGCCCGCGGCACCGATGCCGACGGCCTCGATCGTGTGGCCCTTGCCGGCCTCGGACACGGCGGCGCAGATCGCGTCGACGATGCCTTCGGGGGTCGGCGGGGTGGGCACCTTGTGCGTGTCGAGGATGTTGCCCTCCTCGTCGACCACGCCGGCCGCGATCTTCGTGCCGCCGATGTCGACGCCGATGGTGAGTCCCATGTGTCCCTCAGTTTTCGGTCGAGCCCCGCTAAGGCCCACCGTACCCGAGGGGGACGGGCGTCCCGATCAGTCGAGGTCGATGTGCTGGCCGGTTCCGGGCCCCTCGTCGTCCTTGCGGTCGTGGTCAGCGGCGTCCCCGTCGGTGCCCTTGTCCGCCGTGCCGCCCGAATCGTCCGCGTCCCGGCGCGGGTCGCGCGGGTCGTCGGGGGTCACCTTCTCGTCGCGCGTCCACCGGGTCTCGTGGGACTCGACGGCGGAGCGGTAGGCGGCGAGCAGTTCGTTCCCGGCGGCGGCGAGGTGGTCGAAGACCTGCGGGTTGCGCTCGATGACGGGCTCGACGACCGCCTTCGCCTGGCTGACGAGCTGCTGCACGGTCTGCGCGGCCTGACCCGCGAGCAGCGGGTTCCCGAGGCCCCCGGAGACCTTGTCGGCCACGGCCTCGAAGAGCTTGCGGAACTCGTCGGCGGCGGAGCCGGTGTCCGCGCCGCGCTGCGCCCGGCGGCGGGCCTTCTCCGCCTCCAGGTCCTCGGCGCACGCCTTGGCCCAGGCGTCCGAATCGCTCATGGCGTACTCCTCACTGGCTGGTACTTCGACGGTACACGCCCCCTCAGGGGGTACGGGGCCAGAGCCCGGGGTCGGGCGTGAAGCGCACCCGGAGGTCGCCCTCGACGAGTCCCGCGCCGGTGACGGTGCAGCGGCGCAGGGCGGCCGGCAGGAGCACGTTGCGACGGAAGGCGCCGACGGTCAGGAGCAGTTCGTCACCCCTGCGGACGAGGGACAGATCCTCCTTGACGGCCCCGGGGAGGCCGATGTGCCACACCAGGACGCCGTCCTCCTCCCGGCGGTCCTCGACGGACCACGCCGGTACGGGGTCGGGGACGGCCGCCGGGCGCCGGGCGGGCGCGAGCAGCACGAGGTCCTCGGGTCCGCGGGGGTCCCGGCCGAGGTGCGGCAGCTCGTCGACGGTACCGCCGGCGGCGGCGGTGCCGGAGGCGGTACGGAGCTCCGCGAGGTGCCGGTGCTGCTGGGTGGTGAGTCCGGCGAACCAGGGGTCCTCGGAGCCGGCGGGCAGCAGCCGGTTGGCGACGACGGAGTCGAGGGGCAGGCGCTGGAGGGCGAGGCCGAGCCGGGCGGTGCGCAGGGCGCGGACGGCGGCGGGGCCGGGTTCGAGGACAAGACGGACGCTGGTGGTGGGGGCGTCGACGACGGCCTGGACGGCGGCCAGCTCGGTCTCCCAGCGCCCGGTGGTCTCGTACAGCCACTGCGCGGGCATCGGGACCCCGGCGAGCTGGGCGAGCATCGGGCGCAGGGCGCGGGCGGCCTGCCGTTCCGGCGGCAGGAGGCGGCGCAGATAGCGGCGGAGCTGCTCGGGCAGGGCGAGGAGGGCGAGGGCCTCGGAGAGCGGCGGCAGATCGACGACGGCGAGCTCGTGGTCGCCCTCGGCGGCGTCGCGCAGGGCGCGCAGCAGGGCGAACTGGCGGCTGCCGGGGAGTTCGGTGAGCTCGGCGTCCTCGAAGGGCACGGCGCCCAGCAGGTCGAGGGCGGTGGAGGAGCGGGCCTGGAGGGCGAGGAACTCGCGGCGGAAGTCCCCGGCCGGGCGGGGGCGCAGGACGCGGAGTCCGTCCTGGGCCGGGAGCGGTTCGACGTCCTCGGAGACGAGCAGGACCCGGCGGCCCGCCCGCGCCTCGGCGAGGGCGGTCGCGGCGGCGACGGTGGTGCGACCGGCGCCGCCGGACCCGGTGACAAGGATGATCCGCATGCGGAGGACGTTACCCGCGCCCTCCCGGCGCTCGTACGGGAGGACGTGACCGGCCGCCCGCGGGGCTCAGGCGCCGGATTCGACGCGCTTCTTCAGGCCCGCCAGCGCCCGGTCGATGATGACCTTCTCCGCCTTGCGCTTGATCATGCCGAGCATCGGGATCTTCACGTCGACGGTCAGCTGATAGGTGACCTCCGTGCGGTCACCGCCGCCCACCGGCGCCAGCCGGTACGAGCCGTCGAGCGACCTCAGCATCTGGGACTTGACCAGCGTCCAGCTGACCTCGTTGCCGCCGGTCCAGGTGTACGCGAGGGTGTGGTCGTCCTTGATCGCGCCGGCGTCGAGCAGCAGCCGGACCTTCTCGGCGCGGCCGGCCTCGTCGGTCTCCAGGACCTCGGCCTCCTTCACCTCGCCCGTCCACTCGGGGTAGCGGGCGAAGTCGGCGATCACGCCCATGACGTCGGCCGGTGCCGCCTCGATGGTGATGCTCGAGCTGGTGTGTTCGGCCATCGTGGTGGCTCCTCCACTGTGCGTCCGGCGGAAGTCAAAGGGGCACAGACGTGCCGACGGAAGGCTATCGCGCTGCGACGCGGGGCCCGTCACCACTCCAGGGCGAAGGGCCTGCCCGTCGAGGCGAAGTGGCCGACGTTCACGCACTCGGTCGACGCGATCCGCATCCGCCGGGCCAGCGGCTGGTGGACGTGGCCGAACAGGGCGTAGCGGGGCCGGGTGCGCCGGATGGCGTCGAGCAGGGCGCGGCTGCCCCGCTCGAAGCGGCGGGCCACGGTGTCGTACGTCAGGTCCGGCACCTCGGGCGGGATGTGGGAGCAGAGGACGTCGACGTCGCCGAGCGCCTCGACCTTCGCCGCGTACTCCTCGTCGGAGATCTCGTACGGGGTGCGCATCGGCGTGCGCAGACCGCCGCCGACGAAGCCGAAGACGAGGCCGCCCACCTCGACCCGCTCGCCGTCGAGGACGGTCGTCCCGGGCCGGGCGAACTCGGGCCAGAAGCGGGGGATGTCGACGTTGCCGTAGGTGGCGTACGTGGGGGTGGGGAAGGCGGCGAAGAGTTCGGCGTACTGGCGGCGGACCGCGCCCTCGATCGCCGTCTCGCGGTCGACGTCGAGCTCGGCCCAGAGCCGGCGCCCCAGGTCACGGGCCTCGTCGAAGCGGCGGGCGGTGCGCAGCTCGACCAGCCGGTCGGCGTTCTCGACGCCGAAGAGGTCGGGGAAGATCCCGCGGCTGTGGTCGGCGTAGTCGAGGAAGAGGACCAGGTCCCCCAGGCATATCAGGGCGTCGGCCCCGTCCCCCGCCCTGGCGAGGTCTCCGGCGTTGCCGTGCACGTCACTGACCACATGGACTCGCATGGGCCCCACCTTAGGGGGTGTCACCTGCGGTTACTTCCGAGTCGGGAAACCTGTGGATTACTGTGCGGAGAGCACCGCCACACATGTGTGACGCACGGAACATCTGGCCGGAACCCCCTATCCGGAACCATGTACTGATGGGTAACGTCCGGGCAGTCCAGTCGTGCTCTCCCCCACGGAGCACCTCCAGTTCTTGGACTTCACCGGTGCATCACACAGAGCCGTGGCGCCGGCGCCCGATGAGGAGCAGCAGTCTTGCGCGAGTTCAGCCTTCCGGCCCTGTACGAGGTCCCCGCGGACGGCAACCTGACGGATCTCATCCGCCGCAACGCCTCCCAGCACCCAGATGTCGCCGTCATGGGCCGCAAGGTCGACGGCGTGTGGACGGATGTGACCGCGACGCAGTTCCTCGCGGAGGTCCGTGGGGCCGCCAAGGGCCTGATCGCGGCCGGCGTCGAGCCGGGCGACCGGGTCGCGCTGCTCTCCCGCACGCGGTACGAGTGGGTGCTCCTCGACTTCGCGATCTGGAGCGCGGGCGGCGTGACCGTGCCCGTGTACGAGACCAGCTCGCCGGAGCAGATCCAGTGGATCCTCGGCGACTCGGGCGCGACGCTGGTGCTCGTCGAGAGCGCCGCGCACCAGGAGTCGGTGGAGTCCGTACGGGCGGACCTGCCGGAGCTGAAGGGCATCTGGCAGATCGAGGACGACGCGGTCGCGCGGCTGACCGCCACCGGCCTCGACGTCTCCGACGAGCTGCTCGACGCGCGCATGTCGGCGGCGAACGCGGACGACCCGGCGACGATCGTCTACACCTCGGGCACCACGGGCCGCCCCAAGGGCTGCGTCCTGACCCACCGGGCCTTCTTCGCCGAGTGCGGCAACGTGGTGGAGCGACTGAAGCCGCTCTTCCGTACGGGCGAGTGTTCGGTGCTGCTGTTCCTGCCGGCCGCGCACGTCTTCGGGCGGCTCGTCGAGATCGCGTCCGTGATGGCGCCGATCCGTCTCGGCTGCGTCCCCGACATCAAGAACCTCACGGACGAGCTGGCCTCGTTCCGGCCCACCCTGATCCTGGGCGTGCCGCGGGTCTTCGAGAAGGTCTACAACTCGGCGCGGGCCAAGGCGCAGGCCGACGGCAAGGGCAAGATCTTCGACAAGGCCGCGCACACGGCCATCGCGTACAGCAGGGCGCTGAGCACCCCGCAGGGCCCGTCCTTCGGCCTGAGGCTGAAGCACAGGATCTTCGACAAGCTGGTCTTCAGCAAGCTGCGGGCGGTGCTCGGCGGCCGCGGCGAGTACGCGATCTCGGGCGGCGCGCCGCTGGGTGAGCGGCTCGGTCACTTCTTCCGGGGCATCGGCTTCACGGTCCTGGAGGGCTACGGCCTGACGGAGTCGTGCGCGGCGACGGCGTTCAACCCGTGGGACCGGCAGAAGATCGGCACGGTCGGTCAGCCGCTGCCGGGTTCGGTGGTGCGGATCGCCGACGACGGCGAGGTGCTGCTGCACGGCGAGCACATCTTCTCGCGGTACTGGAACAACGAGACGGCGACGGCCGAGGCGCTGGCGGACGGCTGGTTCCACACGGGCGACATCGGCACCCTCGACGAGGACGGCTACCTCGCGATCACCGGCCGGAAGAAGGAGATCCTGGTGACGGCGGGCGGCAAGAACGTCGCCCCGGCGGTCATCGAGGACCGGATCCGGGCGCACGCGCTGGTCGCGGAGTGCATGGTGGTCGGCGACGGCCGCCCGTTCGTGGGCGCGCTGGTCACGATCGACGAGGAGTTCCTGGGCCGCTGGGCCGCGGAGCACGGCAAGCCGGCGGGCTCGACGGCGGTCACTCTCCGCGACGACGCGGACCTGGTGGCGGAGGTCCAGCGCGCGATCGACGACGGCAACGCGGCGGTCTCCAAGGCGGAGTCGGTGCGCAAGTTCCGCATCCTCCCGGCGCAGTTCACGGAGGAGGCGGGTCACATCACGCCGTCGCTGAAGCTGAAGCGGAACGTGGTGGCGAAGGACTTCGCGGACGAGATCGAGGCGATCTACCGGGCCTGATCGGGTCCGGCGTACGTACGGCCGGAGGCCCGGGGCGACACCGCCCCGGGCCTCCGGCCGTTTCCTCCGTCCCCCCGGACGCTCGCTACAGAAGCTCCTTGAGACGCTCCGCGAGGAGGTCCCAGCGCCATTTCTCCTCGACCCAGGCACGGCCCCGCTCGCCCATGCGGGCGCGGAGCTCGGGGTCGAGGAGGAGGGTGCTGACGCGGTCGGCGGTGTCCTCGGCGGACTCGCCGCGGACGACCCAGCCGGTCTCGCCGTCGAGGACCGCGTCGGGGGCGCCGCCCGAGTCGCCCGCGACGACGGGCAGGCCGGTCGCGGAGGCCTCCAGGTAGACGATGCCGAGGCCCTCGACGTCGAGGCCGCCGCGCCGAGTGCGGCAGGGCATGGCGAAGACGTCGCCGGCGCCGTAGTGGGCGGGCAGCTCCGACCAGGGGACGGCGCCGGTGAAGCGTACGGATCCGGCCACCCCGGTCTCGGCGGCGAGACGGTGCAGATCCTTCTCGTACGGGCCGCCGCCGACGATCAGGAGGACCGCGTCCGGCACCTGGCGAAGGATCTGCGGCATGGCCCTGATCAGGGTGTCCTGGCCCTTGCGCGGAACGAGCCGGGAGACACAGACGACCACGGGGCGGTCGCTGAGCCCGAGCCGGGCACGGACCTCGGCGCCGCCCGAGTCGGGGTGGAAGGTCTTCTCGTCGACGCCCGGCGGCAGCTGCCTCATGCGGCCCGCGGCGGCGGGCGTGAGAGCGGCCGCGATCCGGGAGCGGGTGTACTCGCCGAGGTAGGTGATGGTGTCCGTGCCCTCGCCGATCCGCCGGAGCAGCTGACGGGAGGCGGGCAGCTGGGCCCAGCCGGCCTCGTGCCCGTGTGTGGTGGCGACGATTCGCCGTGCGCCGGCCCTGCGCAGCGCGGGGGCCATCAGGCCGAGCGGCGCGGCCGCGCCGAACCAGACGGACTCACAACCGTGCTCGCGCAGGAGCGCGGTGGCCCGTGCCGTGACCCGAGGTGTGGGCAACAGCATAGTGGTGCGATCCCGGACGACCGTGAAAGGCTGTTCGGCGTCGAACGCGGCCGTCGCCTCGATCCCTTCGCGGCTGCGCTTCCAGGTGGAGGCGTACACCACGATCTGGTCGGGATCCAGGCGGAGGGCCATGTTGTGCAGGAAGGCCTGGATTCCGCCCGGACGCGGCGGGAAGTCGTTGGTTACGATCAGGGTCTTGTGCATCGGGGCCGACAGTACCGCGAGCGCACCCACCGCCCAGCACCACCATCCCCCCGCGGCAGCGGGCCGACAGGACAAGGAACAGGACAGGTATGACGGGGGCAGTGGGCACCGGATCACGCACGCGTCTCCGTCTCCCGCTCGGCCTCTGGGGCCTGACCCGGATCATCCTCCTGCTGTGTGTGTTCAAGGTCGTGGTGGTCCCCGGACCGGACGCGACGGCCGAGGTCGGGCAGATCTACCAGGGCTGGTTCGACGTCCTGCGGACCGGCGAGTATCCCCGGTCGGACGTGACCTGGCAGTACCCGCCGGCCGCCGCGCTCGCGATCCTCTCTCCCGTGCTGCTGCCCTTCCTCGGCTACGCGACGGCCTTCTTCGTCCTGGCGTTCCTCTGTGACGCCTTCGTCATGGGCCTCCTCCTGCACACCGGCCGCCGCGCCGGCCGGTCGATGCGGGGTGCGTGGCTGTGGCTGGCGGCGGTGCCCCTGCTCGGCCCGACCGCGTACGCCCGCTATGACGTCATGGTGACGGCCGTCGCCGTGGCCGCCCTGCTGGCCGTCCGCCGCGATCCCCGTGTGCTCGGTGTCCTCGCCGGTTTCGGCGCCGTCCTCAAGGTGTGGCCGGCACTGCTGCTCGTGGGCACCCCGAAGGGCGGCGCGACCTGGCGTTCCTGGCCGGTGGCGGCCGGCGCCGCGGGTGCGGTGCTGCTGCTGTGCGCGGCCTGGATGCCGGGATCGCTGGCCTTCCTCTCGTACCAGAGCGAGCGGGGCACGGAGGTCGAGTCGCTGGGGGCGATGGTGTTCCACGTGGCCCGGCACTTCGGCTGGGAGGGCGAGGCCCGGATGAACTACGGCTCGATGGAGTTCCTCGGCCCCTACGTCTCGTGGGTGTCGTCCGGTGCGATGGCGTTGACGATCGCCGCGTTCGGATGGCTGGCGGTGTGGCGGTTCAAGGCGCGCCGGTTCTCCTCGTCGACGACGGCGGACGCGGCCTTCGTCGCCGTGCTGCTCTTCACCGTGACGAGCCGGGTGATCTCACCGCAGTACATGATCTGGCTGTTCGGGCTCGCCGCGGTCTGTCTCGCCTACCGCTCGACGAGCATGCGGCGCCCCGCCCATCTGGTGCTGTGGGCGACGGCCGTGACGCAGTTCGAGTTCCCCGTCTGGTTCTCCCATGTGACGCAGAGCGATCCGCTGGGCATCGGCGTGCTGTTCCTGCGCAACGGTCTCCTGGTGGTCGCCACCTTCTCCGCCTGCCGCGCCCTGTGGCGGCACACGGTGACCGAGGCCGGCGTCGTGCGCATCCCGGGGCAGACGCGTCGGCCCGAGCGGGAAAAGGTCCTGGCCGGATCGGCCTGAGCGGTAGTGGCCCGAACACCGATACGCACTGGTGCTACCCTGGGGCACCTTTGCCTTCCCGTTAGGTTCTTCTGCTGACATGAACAACTCGATTCTCTCGGTCGACACGCTTCAGCGGCACGGGAAGGGCGGCGAGAGGGCCGCCGAAGAGGATGTACCGAAAGTCTCGCCAGGTATATCGGGCAAGTCCCTGCTCCTGGTTTCCGGCACCTTCTTCCTGGTGTATCTGCTCCTGTCGACGCGGCGCCATGCGGCGAACCTCACGACAGGGTACGACCTGGGCATCTTCACCCAGATCGTGAGGTCCTACTCCGAGTTCACGGCCCCGTACTCCGATCTCAAGGGGCCCGTCTACAACACACTCGGGGATCATTTCCATCCGATCCTCGCGCTGCTCGCGCCCATATACAAGGTATTCCCGTCCAGTTATACGCTGCTCGTCTGTCAGGCAGCGCTCGTGGCATTTTCCATAGTTCCCCTGATGAAGTGGGCGCACAAAGCGAGGGGGCGGAACTTCGCCTATTGGGTCGGAGTTTCGTACGGCGCATCCTGGGGAATTGCCTCACTCATATACTTCGATTTCCACGAAGTCTCCTTCGCGGTGCCGCTCCTGTCCCTCTCGCTCTGTGCCGCCGGCCAGAAGCAGTGGCGCGCGGCCGCCCTCTGGTCCCTGCCGCTGGTGCTGGTCAAGGAGGACCTGGGTCTCACGGTCGCCGCGATCGGCGCCTATGTGGCATGGAAGGGGCCGCGGCTGACGGGGCTCGCCGTCGCCGCCTTCGGGGCCGGCGCGACGGCGCTGGAGATGCTGGTGATCCTCCCGTACTTCAATCCCCTCGGGCAGTTCGCCTATCTGCCGCCCGAGACCGCCGAAGAGGTCGGCATGCTGGCGCAGGCCGCCGGAGCCCTCTGGCCTCCGGTCAAGTGGCTGACGCTCTTCATGATCGTCGCCCCGACCGGCTTCCTGGCCCTCCGGTCGCCGATCCTGCTCGTCGCGCTGCCGACGCTGGCCTGGCGGTTCACGGGATCGAACCCCTTCTACTGGGGGATGGAATTCCACTACAGCGCGGTCCTCATGCCCATCGCCTTCGCCGCCGCCGTGCACGCGGCCGCGAACGGTGTGACGGCGCGGAGACTCATGCCCGCCTGCGTCGTCGGCGCGGTGGCCACGAGCGTCACGCTCTTCACCCATCCCCTGCACGAGGTCGCACTGCCCCGGACATGGAGCGACTCCGCCTACGTCAGGACGTCGGACGAGCTGCTCGGCAGGATCCCCGACGGCGCGACCGTGGCCGCGTCGAACCGCCTGGCCGCCCAGCTCGCCGACCGGGCCTCGGTCAGCGAGGTATGCCTGTTCCCCCGCTCCTTCCCGCCGAAGGAACGACCCGAGTGGCTGATATACGACGTCGCCGACACCTCGGACCCGGAGTGCGCGACCGGCAAGGCCCTCGAATCGGCCGACCCCGACGTCCCCGGATACCGGATCGTCGAGTCGCGGAACGGCATAACGCTGCTCAGGCTGGCCGACGAGAGGAATTCCCGGTAGTTCCCGGTAGATCCTCCTCGGCGCCGCTGCTCTCCTGAGCGGCGCCGAGGGTGCGGCGGTACAGGAGACCTAGGGCCGCGCACTGGGCCGCTGTCGCCAGGGCCATGGCCAGACAGACACCGGGCAGTCCGAGCCCCGAGAGACCGCGCGCGAGCGGCAGCTGGACGAGGACACCGGCGATCGTGATCCGGGCGAGGTACGGGCTCCCGCCGGTGCCCTCGAAGACCCCCGCGAGCGCGATGAACCCGCCCGTGAGCAGCAGATGGGGGCCGAGGCAGCGCAGGAAGAGGGCGCCCGCCTCCGCCACCTCGGGTTCGGCGCCGAAGACCCGCATGACGGGACCCGCGCCGAGGAACAGCAGCACGGCGGCGCCCCCACCGAGGACGCCCCCGAGCAGCAGGGCCTGGCGTCCGACGGCACGGCGCTCGTCGAGGCCGGCGTCGGTCCGTGGCACGCGCCCGGGCTCCTGAGCGGGCCCGGGCACACCGCGCGCACTCCCCAGCAGATGCGCGCTGTGGATGGCGGCGGCCTGCCGGACGGCGTAGAACGCCATGGTCGCGACGTACATGGCCTTGGTGGCGATGCCGTAGGCGGCGATCTCGGTGACGCCGAGCCGGGCCACGACGGAGACGAGCGCGAGCGCGCCCGCCATCCGGACCGCGAAGTCGACGCCCATGGGGAGACCGGTTCCGAGGGTACGGCGCAGGGCGGCGGCGGTCCGCTCCGCCGGGCGGACCGCGCGGGCGGCCCTGACCAGGGGGTCGCGCCGGAGGACGAGCAGCCCGGCGGCGAGCGCGACGGCCCGGCCGGTGACGGTGGCGAGGGCGGCGCCCCGTACCCCGTACGCCTGGATGAGCAGCGGGTCGAGGACCAGGATCAGCCCGTTGGCGAGGAAGGCGAGCCGCATCGGGGTGCGGGTGTCGCCCGCGCCCTTGAGGATCCCGTCGAGGACGTTGACGGCGAAGAAGACGGCGGTGCCGGGGAGCGAGACGGCGAAGTAGGCGGTGGCCAGGGCGTGGGCGGGGTGGTCCTGGCCGCCCAGCAGCAGGGCGGCGAGCGGTTCGCGCAGCAGGTACCCGCCGACGGCCACGGGCGGCACGAGCAGGGCGCAGAGGGCGGCCCCGCCGCGGACGGCGGCGCGGACGGCGGCCGGGTCGTCGGCGCCCCGGGCACGGGCGACGAGCACGGTGGTGCCGGAGCCCGCCACGAGGACGACGCCGAGGAGCAGGTTCTCGACATTGGTGGCGACCGCGACGGCGGCGACGGCGTCCCCGCCGAGCCGGGCGACCCAGATGACGTTGATGACGCCGGCGGCGACGCCGGCGAGGAGTTCGAGATAGACCGGGCGGGCGAGCCGGACGAGCGTGCGGCGGTGCGCGGACATGGACGACGGCCCCCTCTTTTCGATGTACCTCGATTCGAGGCACATCGAAAAGAGGTAGCATGGCGACCGGTCCGACGACAAGCACGGACGACGCGCACGAAGGGGGCCGCCCGATGCTGGAGCTGTCGATCCTGGGCTTCCTCTACGAGAAGCCCCTGCACGGCTACGAGCTGAAGGAGCGCATCCACGGCCTCAGCGGCCATGTGCGCCCCGTCAGCGACGGCGCCCTCTACCCGGCGATCACCCGGCTGGTGAAGAACGGTCTGGTGGACAGCCATACGGAACCGGGCGCGAGCGCGGCCCCGCGCCGGACCCTCTCGCTCACCGCCGACGGACGCCGGGAGCTGTTCGCCAGGCTGCGCGCCCCCAAGGACGCCGAGATCACCGACGGCCAGCGCTTCTTCACGCTGCTCTCCTTCCTCGGCCACCTGCCCGACCCGGCGGACCAGGCGGCCGTGCTGCGCCGCCGCCAGGAGTTCCTGAACACCCCGGCCAGCTTCTTCTACGAGGACGGGACTCCGGTCGCCGCCGAGCGGGAGCCCGACCTCTTCCGCCGGGGCATGCTGCGGATCGCCCGCGCGACGGGCACGGCCGAGAAGGCCTGGCTGACGGAGGCCCTGGCCGAACTCGACGGCCGGGAGCCACCTGCCGGTCCCTGAACCCGCCGTACCGGCGCCGCCCGCCGCTGGATCCGGCGGACGGGCGCTACCCCAGCCGCTTCCCCAGGTACTCCCGCCAATCGGCGGTGAACTCCTCCGGGGTGGTGCCGAGCACCTCCTGGAGGGCCTTCTCCACGGCCCCCTCCCGGCCCGGGTGCGCGCCCACCGCACGGTAGAAGTCGGTCAGCTTCGTCCCGCCCCAGCGGTCCGCGATCAGCGCGCAGGCCAGCCAGCCGCCCTCGTACGCCCTGGCCAGCGCCTCCGCGTCCGCGCCGAAGGCGAAGTCGGGGTCCTCCGGGAGCCGGGCGGGCAGCTCACCCGCGCGGACCGCGCGGCCCAGTTCGGGGGCGGCCTGGGCGGCGGTGCGGTCGGCGTCCCGGTAGGCGACCCAGTCGGCGAAGCCCTCGGAGAGCCAGACCGGGGTCGACGGGGTGGTGGCGGCACGGGTGGCGACATGGACGGTCTCGTGGGTGAGGACGAGCTGCCGGCCGAACTCGCCGAGGACCCCGTACGCCTCCGGGTTCACGATCACCCGGTCCGCGGGGGCGTCCGCGCCGCCCCGGGTCTCCCCCGTGGTGACGGCGGCGATGCCCCGGTAGGAGTTCCCCGGCGCCCCGAGGAGCTCGCCCATCCCCGCCAGCGACCCGGGGACCAGGACCACCACGTCACGGGCCCACTCGCCGGGCCAGGCGGCGGAGACGACGGGAACGGCCCGGTCCGCCGCCGCGGCGATCTCCCGGAGCCGCTCGGGCTGCTGGCCGACGCCGAGGACGAGCGAGCGGGCACCCCGGACGCTCGCCACGTCGCCCTGCTCCCAGAGGTGCCGGGGCGCGCCCCGCGCCGGACGGTCACCGGTCACGTACCAGCGGCCGTCCCGCTCGGTCAGGTCGAGGACCCGGGCGCCGGTGACGGGCCGCTTGTCGTGGTCCCGGAGCCGGTAGCCGAGGTCGGCGCGGACGGTGACGCGGTCGGCGGCCGTGCGCTCGACCCCGGTGAGCCGGTAGGTCCAGCCGTCGACGGGAACCGTCGCGAGCCGTCGGAAGACGGTGAGGGCGGTCGGGGCGTACGAGGGGTCGACGGCGGCGAGGTAGCCGGGCTGGTCGCGGTCGAGGAGCGCCCTGGCGTGCCGGTCGAGGAGCCCCTGGATCTCCCGGGCGGCCGTGTCGGCGGGCTGGTCGGCGCGCGCACCGCAGCCGACGAGTCCCACGAGCACCAGCAGCAGGGCCGTCAGGCAGGCCGTCGCCGGCCTCCGCGCTCCACACCCCTGACCTGCCACGCCTCCGATCGTACGGTCGGACCGGCGGGAACCGCGTCCCGCACGGCCCCCGACTCGGGCAGGACCCGGCCGGAGGCGGGCTCGGACCCGGGCAGGCCCCCGGCCGGGACTCTCCTCGGGCCCGAGCCGGGATCCGCCTCAGACCCGGGTCACCGTCACGTGCGACATCATGTTCACCGGGTCGTAGCGGACCCGCGCGCCCGGGTAGGGGGCGTGGATGACCTGGCCGTTGCCGGCGTAGATCCCCACATGGCTGGCGTCGCCGCGGTACGTGACGAGGTCACCGGGCTGTGCCTGCGAGAGCGGCACCTGCCGGCCCGCGTACCGCTGCGCGGAGGAGGTCCTCGGCAGACTGATCCCGGCCTTCCCGTACGACCAGACCATCAGGCCCGAGCAGTCGAAGGCGGAGGGGCCGGTCGCCCCCCACACGTACGGCTTGCCGACCGCGCTGCGGGCGGCGATCACCGCGGCGGCGGCCCGTGAGGAGCCCGGGGCGGCCTCGGGCATCGGCGGCAGCTCCTCCGCGCGCCCGCCGGAGCGCGAGGCCCGGTCGAAGTCGGCGCGCTCCTCGACGGTGAGGCGCGCCAGCACCCGGCGGGCCTCGGCGAGCTTGCCCTCGACCACGCGCTTGTGGCGGGCGACCTCGGCCCGGCTGCGCTCCAGCTCGACCAGGGCCGTCCGGGCCTCGGACCGCTTCTGGCTCAGCCGGCGCTGCTCCCGCCGGAGCTCACCGAGCGCGGCCCCCTGGCGGGCCGTGATCCGGTCGAGCGCGGAGGCCCGGTCGAGGTAGGTGTCCGGGTCGGAGGAGAGCAGCAGGGCGAGGGCGGGGTCGATGCCGCCGGAGCGGTACTGGGCGCCGGCGACCGAACCGAGCGCGCCCCGCATGTGGTTGATGCGCTCCTGGCCCCGGGCGAGGCTGTCCTGTGCCTGGGAGACCGTCCGGCGCAGCGCGTCCGCCTTCTCGTCCGCCCGGTTGTAGCCCTCGGTGGCCTTCTCGGCCTCCTCGAAGAGGCGGTCCACCGTGGCACGGGTGGCCGCGGACCCGGCCCCGGGGTCGGCGCTCGCGGGGACGGCCCCGAGGGTCGCCGCGGCGGTGGCCGCGGCGGCGGTGAGGACGGTGACCCTGGCGGGTCGGCGGTGGGACGCCACGAATCGCGCTCCGTTCGGCTCGACGCTGACTGGCGCGGCAGACAGTAGCCGCTGATCAGTCCGCGTCCAACGAAGGCACCGTGCACACAAAGTGACGCCCCGCCGGAGATCACAGGTCACCGGCGGGGCGTCAGGTCAGCTCGCGTCGCGGCGAACCACCCGATTGGGCGGTTCGGCTGCGCGGGTCGCGTCGGGGCGGGTCAGCCGGCGATGCGGACGCCGAACTGGAAGGAGCCCAAGGTGTTCATGGACTCGTAGCGGACGTTGACGCCCGAGTACGGGGCGTGCAGGACCGTGTTGTTGCCCGCGTACAGACCCACGTGCGACAGGCCGTTGAAGAAGACCAGGTCGCCCGGCTTGAGCTGGCTGCGGCCGATCTTCGTGCCGTCGTTCTGCTGGGTGTACGTGGTGCGCGTGAGGTTGACGCCGGCCTTGCCGTAGGCCCACTGGGTCAGACCCGAGCAGTCGAAGGAGTTGGGGCCCTCGTGGCCGGACGCGTACGGCATGCCGACGCGGGTGGCGGCGGCGCTGAGCGCGGCGGCGCCGAAGCCGGAGGCGGGGGCCTCGTTGCCGAGGTCGATCCGCTCGCCGGCGGCGCGGCTGGCGCGCTGTGCCTGCTCCTGCTCCTGCTGCCGCATCTTGGCCCGCTCGGCCTCGGTCAGCGTGTTGAGGAGCTTGCGGGCCTCGGCCAGCTTGCCCTGGAACTTCTTCTTCTTCTCGCCGAGCGTCTTGCGGACGTCCTGGAGGTCCTCGAGCTTCGTGGTGGCCTCGGCGCGCTGCTGCGCGAGGCTGCGCTGCTTGGCCTGGATCGAGGTGAGGACGTCGGCCTGCTGGGCGCTCAGCTGGTCGATCGCGGACGCCTTGTCGAGGTAGGTGTCCGGGTCGGCGGAGAGGAAGAGCTGGAGCGCCGGGTCGATGCCGCCGGAGCGGTACTGGGCGCTGGCGACCGAACCGATCTGGTCGCGCAGGGTGTTGAGCTCCTGCTGGCCTCGGGCCACCTTGTCCTGGAGGTTGCCGATCTCCTGCTGCAGCTTCCCGCGGCGCTCCTCGGCGAGGTTGTACTGCTCCGTGGCCTCCTCGGCCTCGTGGTGCAGCTTGTCGACCTTCGACTTCACCTCGTCGATCGAGGGCTTGGCGGGGGCCGCCTGGGCGCCCGTCTGGGCGGTGAGCGCTACGGCGGCGGCCGCGGTCGCGGTGAGTACGGTCACGCGCATGCGGCTCGGCTGCTTGGGTCGACGGTGGGACGCCACGAAGGCGAGCTCCTTCTTCCTCAGAGCCGCCCAACCGGTAAGGGGCAGGCGGTTCCTCCGCCGCCACCCCGGATGGGTGATCAACCGCGCGAAGGTTCGAGCCCCGACCCTAGTGACCAACTTGTGATCAGTTCAAATCCCACTGGCAAAAATATCGCTCAGGGACCACTTAATTTACACGCACCACACAGGCAGTGATGGGTACTTGACCGTCCGCCCTCCAGAATTCGGGCATAAAGCACAAGAGTTGTGATGTGCGGCGATGCATCAGGAGAGCCGCGAAAGCCGCTTCAGCAGCAAGGCGGACGCCACGGGCCGCGCCCCGGCCTTCGCCACCCCGTCGGCCACCTCGCGGTCGGTGGAGACCACCACGACCGGCCGGCCCGGCGGCTCGGCCCGGACCAGCTGACGGATCAACTCGTCGGCGGTCACACCCGGCTTGGAGAACAGCACCCGCACCCCGCGCGGCGGCGCGAGGAGCACCGGGGCCGCCAGCTCCGCCCCGTCGAAGACACAGGTGACCTCGGCGCCCGAACGGGCCGCGAGGGCCGACAGACTGCCGAGCAGCCGCAGCCGCTGCTTCTCCAGCGGCATCGTCGGATAGCCGGTCTTGGTGACGTTGTAGCCGTCGACGACCAGATGGGCCTGCGGCAGCGCGAGGAGCTGGTCGAGCAGCGCCGGGTCGGTCTCGGAGAGCGCCCGCGCCGCGATGTCCTTCGGGGACATCCGCCCCGGCTCCACCGCGTCCACGGTGTCCGCCGGGTGCACCGACACGGGAGGCAGCGCGAGTTCGCGGCGCAGCCCCTGGGCGGCGTCGAGCACGGTGTCGAGCAGCAGCCGCAGCCGCATGTCCTCCACCGAGCGCCCCTCACGGGCGGTCCTGCGGCTCGCCTCCAGGGCGGCCTCGACCTCGCCGAGCCGGGCCTTGAGCCGCCGGCTCTCGCTCTCGGCGGACGACACCTGGGCGGCCGCCTCCGCCTTCGCGGCGTCGATCTCGCCCTGGGCGCGGCGCAGCGCGGCCTCGCCGCGCTTCACGTCGCTCTGGGCGCTGCGCAGCTTGCGGTGAAGCGATTCCGCTTCCTTCCGGGCCGCCTCCAGATCGTGGCGCAACTGCTCGCTCTCGCCGCGCGAACGGTCCCGGGCGGCGGCGAGTTCCTCGCGCAGCCGCTCCAGCTCGCGCCGGCCCGCCTCGTCGGCCCGCTCGGCGTCGACGCGCAGCGCCTCCTCGCCCGCGGCGGCCACCAGCTTGACCCAGCCCGGCGGGCGCAGCACATAGGCCGCGGCCGCCACGTCGACGGGGTCGGCCGCGGCCGGCGGGGTGCCGGTCTCGACGGCTCCGGCCAGCTCGGGCTGGCCCTGCTTGAAGCGCTCGCCGATCCGCTGCCGGAACAGCGGGTCGCTCTCCAGGGCCGCCGCCATGGCGTTCCCGGCGAACTTGGCGCGCCGGCTCGCGGTGAACCGGGCGTACTGCCTCAGGGGTGCGGGCAGCTCGGCGACGGTCAGCCCGCCGAAGGCGTCGGCGACCAGCGCGACGACCCGCCGCCGTACGCCTTCCGGCAGTGGGTGGTCGAGCGTCTCGGCAGCGTCACCTGCCGCGCCGGCCGGCTCTCCACCGTGCGCGGGCTGCTCCACGATCCGTCACCCCTATGTCGTCCGCGCCGTCCCTCAGGAGGCGGCGCCCGGCCTGTCCACCAGTTCGATCTGATCCACCGCGTTGCACCAGCGACAGCGGACCGACTCGATGGTCTCACTGACCACCTGCCGCTCCTCGACCGTCGGGTCTCCCGCGAGGTCCAGATGGACGTACTCCACGACCTTGGAGGAACGCGTCACGTCGAATCGGGTCAGGTTGCCGCAGAGCGTGCAGCGCCACCGGGTGTCGGCGGTCGGCAGGGGAACCGTCGTCATCGTGCCGTCCTTCTTCCTGTTGCGTGGTACCAGGTGCGGGAGCCGCGGTGCGCCGTCGAACTGCGGTCGTACTGCCCGTTACCCTACGGCCTCGCCGGTACGCGGGGGCACGGCGAGGCACTCTGTCCACTTCGGCCCCGGTACGCCATGATCTGTCCATGATCGACTGGCGAGGCGCGGTCCGTGCTGTCCTGGGGCCCTGGCGGGGCGTCCGCGGTGGCCCCACGGTGACGTACGGACTGATCGCCGCCTGCTGTGTGCTCTTCGTGATCGGCCCGGTCTCCGGGCTCAACCCGGTGTACGGCACGGGGGACGAGCTCCTCGCGGCGCAGGGCGAGTACTTCCGGCGCTGGGGTGTCGTCCCCGCCGAGCTGATGAGCGGCGAGCCCCGCGCCCTGCTCACCCCGCTCACCGCGCTCTTCGTCCACGGCAGCTGGCTCCACCTGCTGGGAAACATGCTGTTCCTGTACGTCTTCGGGGCGATGGCCGAGGAGCGCATGGGTCCCGTCGAGTTCGCCCTCTTCTACCTGGGCACGGGCTACCTCGCGCTGCTCGGGTACGCGGTGGCGCACGCGAACAGCGAGCAGACCCTGGTCGGGGCGTCCGGGGCGATCTCCGGGGTGCTCGGGGCCTTCCTCTTCCTCTTCCCGCGCTCCCGGGTCACCAGTCTCTTCCCGTTCCTCTTCTTCCTGCCGCTGCGCTTCCCCGCCTGGATCGTGCTGATCTTCTGGTTCGTGCTCCAGTGGCTGGCGGCGCGGGCCGCGGGCGCCGGCCCCGGCGTCGCCTATCTGGCCCATGTGGTGGGCTTCTCCGTCGGCTTCCTCTACGCCTGGGGGCGCTACCGGGGTGGGGATAGAGTGAAAGCCCAAACCGCGGCGACCGAGGGAGAAAGCCAGCCGTGATCACCGCGATCGTGCTCATCAAGACCAGCGTGGACCGCATCCCCGAGATCGCCGAGTCGATCGCCGGGCTCGACAGCGTCAGCGAGGTCTTCTCGGTGACCGGCACCTACGACCTCATCGCCATGGTCCGCGTGCCCCGTCACGACGACCTGGCGGACGTCATCCCCGGCAGCATCAGCAAGATCCCGGGCGTCGAGGCCACGGACACGCATGTCGCCTTCCGTACGTACTCCCAGCACGATCTGGAGGCGGCCTTCGCCATCGGTCTGGAGTCCTGAGACCGCGTACACGGCACGGGTGAAGGGGGCCTCCCGCTCGGGAGGCCCCCTTCACCCGTACGAGTGAGTGATCAGCCGCGGTCCGGGACGCAGCGGCCGTCCTCGGTACGGTACTTCCACTGCGCGCCGTCGCGGACGAGCTCCTTCACGGCGCCGACGAACCGCTCCACGTGCTCGTCCGGCGTACCGGCGCCGAAGCTCACCCGGATGGCGTTGAGCGACCTCTCCCCCGGGGCCGCCTCGGGGGCGCCGCACTCGCCCGGGTCCTGCGGGTCGCTGCCGAGCAGCGTGCGGACCAGCGGGTGGGCGCAGAAGAGACCGTCGCGGACGCCGATGCCGTACTCGGCGGAGAGCGCGGCGGCGAAGTGGGAGCTGTTCCAGCCCTCCACGACGAAGGAGATGACGCCGACGCGCGGCGCGTCGTCGCCGAACAGCGAGAGCACCTTGACCTCGGGGACCTCGGCGAGTCCCTCCCGGACCTTGGCGATCAGGTGCCGCTCGCGCTCGACGAGGGTGTCGAAGCCGGCCTCGGTGAGCGCCTTGCAGGCGGAGGCGATGGAGTAGACGCCGATGACGTTCGGCGAACCGGCCTCGTGCCGGGCCGCGGTGGTGTGCCACTCCACGTCCACGCCACCGTCGGCCCGACGGGCCACCTTGCGGGAGGCGCCGCCGCCCGCGAGGTAGGGCTCGGAGTCCTGCAGCCAGTCGGCGCGGCCCGCGAGGACGCCGGAGCCGAAGGGCGCGTACAGCTTGTGCCCGGAGAAGGCGATCCAGTCCACGTCGAGCTCCTGGACGGAGACCGGGTGGTGGGGCGCGAGCTGGGCGGCGTCGAGCACGATCCGGGCACCGTGGGCGTGCGCGGCGGCGGCGAGCTCCTTCACCGGCCACAGCTCCCCGGTGACGTTGGAGGCGCCGGTGACGCAGACGAGGGCCGGACCGTAGGGGTCGCGGTCGGCGAGCGCGCGCTCCAGGGTGGCGACGGCCTGCTCCGGGGTGCGCGGCGCGTCGAGGTAGGTGACGCGGGCGTCTCGCCAGGGCAGCAGCGAGGCGTGGTGCTCGGTCTCGAAGACGAAGACCTGGCAGTCGGCCGGGAGGGTGGCGGCGAGCAGGTTGAGCGAGTCGGTGGTGGAGCGGGTGAAGACGACCTGGTCGCCGGGGCGGCAGTCGAGGAACTCGGCGACGGTGACGCGGCTGTTCTCGAAGAGGTCGGTGGAGAGCTGGGAGAGGTACCCGGCACCGCGGTGGACGCTGCCGTAGTAGGGGGCGTACGCGGCGACGTCGTCCCACACCCGCTGGAGGGCCGGCGCGCTGGCCGCGTAGTCGAGCGCCGCGTAGGTCACCTCGCCGCCGGTGACGAGCGGGACGGTGACGTCCCGGCCGAGCACGGGCAGCGGGGCGGCGCAGCAGGGATCGGCGGACTCCGCGGCGGTCTCGGCGGAAGCGGTCTCGACGAGGGTGGCGGCGGTCTCGACGGTGGCGACGGCGGCGTCAGGGCGTGCGGACATGGCGGTATCTCCCGGCGGGCGGTGCGGAATGGCTTCGGTGATCCCGTACGCGGCCGGAGGCGGCGGGGTACGGGTGAGAGGCCTCGGAAGACACGGGTGCACAGGGAGACTCAGGGGTACACGGAGTACGCGGAAGTGACCCTGATCCGATGATCCGAGGGTGAAGAAGGGGCGTACTCGCCCTATCGCATTCGCTTGCTCACGGAAAAAGCTCCTCGAGAGACCAGGACCCCTGGTGTTCGAGGGGTCCGCGCTTGCCGTAGACCTCGCTGCCTACGGCCTGGTCATCACCCGGGGCACCCCGCCACGGACGGAGGGTTGCCGGACAGCAAGCCGGGGCCAAAACGCTGTCACTCGTGACCTGTAGAGCATCCTGCCACATGATCGCCGACGCGCAAGACCCCGGTCCGCATGCTGGACCGGGGTCATGGGCGTACGGCGTGCGGGATTCAGGCGTTGCTGGCGGCGACCCAGCGGTCCAGGGCCCGGCGGGCCTCGCCGGAGTCGATCGCCTCCGCGGCCTTCTCCATGCCGGCCCGGATCTGCTCCACCAGGGTGCCGTCCCCCGGCGCGAGCGCGGTCAGCGCCGCCGCCGAGTTGAGCAGCACCGCGTCCCGTACCGGACCGGTCTCCCCCGCGAGCAGCCGACGGGCCACGTCGGCGTTGTACGAGGCGTCCGCGCCGCGCAGCGCCTCCACGGGGACGAGGTCGATGCCGACGTCCCGGGGGTCGAAGGCCTCCTCCCGCACCGCACCGTCGCGGACCACCCAGACCCGCGAGGTGGCGGTGGTGGTCAGCTCGTCGAGGCCGTCGTCGCCGCGGAAGACGAGCGCGGAGGAGCCGCGCTCGGCGAGCACCCCGGCGACGATGGGAGCCACCCGGGCGTCGGCGACACCGGTCGCCTGGGACCGGACGCGGGCCGGATTGGTGAGCGGACCCAGGAAGTTGAAGACGGTCCGGATGCCGAGCTCCTTGCGGGCCATCGCCACATGGCGCAGCGCCGGGTGGAACTTCACGGCGAAGCAGAAGGTGATCCCGGCCTCCTCGGCGACCTCGACGACCCGCTTCGGGGTCAGGTCCAGGTTGACGCCGAGCTTCTCCAGGACGTCGGAGGCACCGGAGGCGGAGGACGCGGCCCGGTTGCCGTGCTTGACGACCTTGGCGCCGGTGCCGGCCACGACGATCGCCGACATGGTGGAGATGTTGACGGTCTTGGCGCCGTCGCCGCCGGTGCCGACGATGTCGACGGTGGCGCCGGGCACCTCGATCGTGTTCGCGTGCTCGTACATGGTGCGGACGAGGCCGGTGATCTCCTCGACGGTCTCGCCCTTGGCGCGCAGGGCCACGACGAAGCCGGCGATCTGGGCGTCGGTGGCCTCGCCGCGCAGGATCCGGTCCATGGCCCAGGCGGTGTCCTCCGCGCTCTGGTCGCGGCCGGACAGCAGACCGTCCAGGACGACGGGCCAGGAGCGGCCCGCCGACGTAGGTCCTCCAGCGGGGGTCACAGCGCTCATGGCAGCTCCATAGTTGATTGCGCGCGCAATAGGTTACGACCAGCCTATCGACCCCCGGGGACGGCAAAGAGCCCCGTCCATCGAATGGACGGGGCTCTCGCCGTGGCGACGTGTCGAACGTCAGGAAGTCAGGTGATCAGTGGTGGCCGTGGCCGCTCTGGATCTCCTTGTACTCCTCGACGGTGGGCTTGGCGATCTGGCTGTCGTCGCCGTAGTAGCCCTTGTTGAGCTTGACCCGGAGCTTCTCCATGCGCCCGATCTTGCGCTCCACACCGTTCTCGTCGACGGCCGGCGGAAGCTCCGCCGCGTCGTACTGCTCGTGCGCGGTGAGGCGGTGCAGCTCGCCCTGGCTGAGCGGCTCGTGGATCTCGACGAACTCACCGTGCGGCAGGCGCTTGATGATGCCGGACTCGCGACCGTGCAGCACCTTGTCCTTGTCACGGCGCTGGAGGCCGAGGCAGATCCGCTTGGTGACGATGAACGCGATGACCGGGCCGACGAAGAAGAAGATCCGCACGAACCAGGTGATCGAGTTGAGCGACAGGTGGAAGTGGGTCGCCCAGAGGTCGTTTCCACCACCCACGAGCATGATCATGTACGCGGTGATCCAGGCGACACCGAAGGCGGTGCGCGTCGGAGCGTTGCGCGGGCGCTGCGCGATGTGGTGCTCGCGCTTGTCGCCGGTGATCCACGACTCGATGAACGGGTAGACCGCGATCGCCGCGAGGACCGCCGGGAAGATCGCCAGCGGGATCATCACGCCCAGGACGAGCGTGTGGCCCCAGAGGTTGATCTCCCAGCCCGGCATGACACGGATCAGACCCTCGGCGAAGCCCATGTACCAGTCGGGCTGGGCGCCGGTGGACACCTGGTCCGGCCGGTACGGGCCGATGGCCCAGATCGGGTTGATCGAGGCGATCGCCGCGATGACCGCGATGACACCGAAGACCAGGAAGAAGAAGCCTCCGGCCTTGGCCATGTAGACCGGCAGCAGCGGCATGCCCACGACGTTCTTGTTCGTACGGCCGGGGCCGGCGAACTGCGTGTGCTTGTGGAAGAACACCAGGATGAGGTGGGCGACCACGAGGCCGAGCATGATGCCGGGCAGCAGCAGGACGTGGGCCGAGTAGAACCGGGCCACGAAGTCGCCGCCGGGGAACTCCCCGCCGAACAGGAACATCGACAGGTACGTGCCGACGACCGGGACGGACAGGATCGCGCCCTGCATGAAGCGGACACCGGTGCCGGAGAGCAGGTCGTCCGGGAGCGAGTAACCGGTGAAGCCGGTGAACATGCCCAGGAAGAACAGCAGGAAGCCGAACAGCCAGTTGATCTCACGCGGCTTGCGGAACGCGCCCGTGAAGAACACGCGCATCATGTGCACGAACATGCCGGCGAGGAAGATCAGCGCCGCCCAGTGGTGGATCTGCCGGATGAGCAGACCACCGCGGACCTCGAACGAGATGTGCATCGTCGAGTTGAACGCCTCGGACATCAGCTGTCCCTGGAGCGGGACGTACGGTCCGACGTACTCCACCTCGTTCATCGACGGGTGGAAGAACATCGTCAGATAGACGCCCGTCAGGATGATGATGAGGAAGCTGTACAGGCAGATCTCACCGAGCATGAAGGACCAGTGGTCCGGGAAGATCTTCCGCATGTTGGCCTTGGCCAGCGTGTAGATCCCCAGGCGTCCGTCGGCCCAGTCGGCCACCCGCTCACCGGCGGGTGCTTTCTTCGAATCGGTCACGGTGCTCATCCGCGCTCCCAGAAGGCAGGACCGACGGGCTCGTCGAAGTCGCCGAGCGCCTCCAGGAAGCCCTTGTCGTTCACGCCGATCCGCAGCTGCGGGAGGGCGTGACCGGCCGGGCCGAAGATGACGCGGGCGCCGTCGGAGAGGTCGAAGGTGGACTGGTGGCACGGGCAGAGGACGTGGTGCGTCTGCTGCTCGTACAGGGAGATCGGGCAGCCCACGTGGGTGCAGATCTTCGAGAAGGCGACGATGCCCTCGTGCGACCACTCGAGCTCGCGCTTGTCCTTGATGTCCTCCGGCTGGATCCGGACGATCATCAGGGCGGCCTTGGCGATCTCGGTCTGGAAGTGGTGGTCGTGCTCCGAGAGGCCCTCGGGCATCGCGAAGGTCAGCGAACCGACCGCGACGTCCTCGGGACGCAGCGGCTCGTTCGTGTTCATGTTGATGAGCTGAAGACCCTTGGCCCACATCGTGGTCCGGAGCTTCTTCTCGGGCAGCGGGCCCATGTCACGCAGCAGCACGATGCCGGAGAGCGGAACGAGCGACAGCGCGCCGAACATCGTGTTGCGGATGAGCTTGCGACGGCCCATGCCCGACTCGGCGGCACCGGCCGCGAAGTCCGACATGACCTTCGCCTTGGTCTCGGCGTCGGCCGCGATCGGGTGACGCTCGTCCGCGATCTCGACGTCGGACATCAGGGTGCGGGCCCAGTGGACCGCGCCCGCGCCGATGAAGAAGAGCGCGAGACCCAGGGTCCAACCCAGCGCGAAGTTGAGCGCGGACACCCGGCCGAAGGGCCAGATGTACACGATCTTGTCGACCGGGAAGATCACGTACGAGGCGATGAAGCCGATCGTGGCCAGCATCGACAGCGTGAACATGAACGCCACCGCGCGCTCGGACCGACGCGCGGCCCGCTCGTCGATGTCCTGGATGCGGGGCTTGTGGGGCGGGAGGCCCGGGTCGGCGAACGGGTCGTCGGCGACCTTCACCGCGCCGTGCGCGGTGTCCTGCCCTGCCGGCAGGTTCTCTTCTGGAATCTCTTGGCTACTCATGACTTCTTGGCCTTAGCGGTGTGGGCCGCGACCCAGACGGCAACTGCGATCAGCGCACCCAGACCGAAGACCCAGGCGAACAGACCCTCGCTGACGGGGCCGAGGCCACCGAGCTTGAGACCGCCCGGGTTGTCGGCCTCGTCGCTGTTGACGGCCTGGACGTACGCGATGATGTCCTTCTTCTCCTTCTCCGGCATGGTCGTGTCCGGGAAGGAGGGCATGTTCTGCGGGCCGGTCTGCATGGCCTCGTAGAGGTGCTTCGGGCTCACGCCTTCGAGGTTCGGGGCGTACTTGCCGTAGGTCAGCGCGCCACCCTCGCCGGTGAAGTTGTGGCACTGGGCACAGTTGGTGCGGAACAGTTCGCCACCCTTGGCGATGTCGGCACCGTCAGGGCTGTACTGGCTCTCGGTCGGCGTGATCGGACCGGCACCGAGAGAGGCGACGTACGCCGCGAGCTGATCGATCTCAGCCTGCGAGTAGATGACCTTCTTCTTCGGGACCTGGGCGCCCGGCTGCTGGGCCGGCATGCGACCCGTGCCGACCTGGAAGTCGACGGCCGCCGAACCGACGCCGACGAGGGAGGGGCCGTCAGTGGTGCCCTGACCGCCGGTTCCGTGGCAGCTGGCGCAGCCGACGGAGTAGAGCTTCTTCCCCTCCTCGATGGCGAGGGACTGGGCGGTTTCGTCGGCCTTCGCCGTGCCCGCGGGCGCGAACGCGGCGTACAGCCCCCCAGTGGCCGCCAGCGCGAGAAGTAGGACGACGACCGCCGCCAGCGGATGGCGTCGTCGTGCGGAGAGCTTTTTCACGGATTACCCCGGTGTCAGGATCTTCTGCGTCGATGCTTGCTGGATGTCTCGGTCCGCCGTGTCGGCGGCGCCGACTACTTGATCATGTAGATCGTGGCGAAGAGGCCGATCCAGACGACATCGACGAAGTGCCAGTAGTAGGACACGACGATGGCGGCGGTTGCCTGCTCGTGAGTGAACCTCTTGGCGGCGTACGTCCGGCCGAGGACCAGCAGGAAGGCGATGAGACCGCCCGTCACGTGCAGGCCGTGGAAGCCGGTGGTCAGGTAGAACACGGAGCCGTACGGGTCCGACGAGAGCGAGAGGCCCTCGTGCTTCACCAGCTCGGTGTACTCGAAGACCTGCCCGCCGATGAAGATCGAACCCATCACGAACGTGATGATGAACCACGACCGGAGCTTCTTCACGTCGCCCCGCTCCGCGGCGAAGACGCCGAGCTGGCAGGTGAGTGAGGAGAGCACCAGGATCGTGGTGTTGGTGGCCGAGAACGGGAAGTTCAAGGCATCTGCCTTTTCCGCCCAGTACTCGGCACCCATCACCGATCGAAGGGTGAAGTACATCGCGAAGAGGGCCGCGAAGAACATCAGCTCGGAGCTCAACCAGATGATGGTTCCGACGCTGGTGAGGTTCGGTCGATTGACCGACGGGTGCGCGTGCCCTGTTTCTACTGTCGTTACTGTCGCCACGACCGACATTATGTCGGTCGCTTATCCCGCCCTCACTCCGGGGGGTGCCGTTCGGAGTGTCAGAGGGGTGTGTCCAGCCCGAACGGCCCAGTGGAAGGGCCCCCCGGCACCCTTCGAACAGGTGTTGAACGGGTGTTGACGGGGTGTGGACCGGAGTAGCATCCGCGCATCGGTCGACGACGACCCACCCGCCTTCCCAGCCGGAGGAACGATGCAGTCGAGTGCCACGGTCCTGGTCTACAGCGACGACGCGAACACCCGCGAGCAGGTACGGCTGGCGGCCGGGCGCAGGCCCGCGTCGGACGTCCCGCCGGTGGAGTTCGTGGAGTGCGCGACGCTGCCGGCGGTGCTGAAGCACCTGGACGAGGGCGGCATCGACGTGTGCGTCCTGGACGGCGAGGCGGTTCCCGCGGGCGGCATGGGCGTCTGCCGGCAGATCAAGGACGAGGTCTTCCACTGCCCGCCGGTGCTGCTGCTCATCGGGCGCCCGCAGGACGCCTGGCTGGCCACCTGGAGCCGCGCGGACGCCGCGGTCACCCTTCCGGTGGAACCGGTCGAGTTCGCGGCGTCCCTGGCCTCCCTGATCCGCTCGCGCCTGTCGATCGACGCGTAGTCGCCGCACGCGGCGACTGAGCCGAAGGGGCTTCGGCGCCCCGGAGGAGAACCGAGCCCTAGAGAGGGAGGGGCCTGAGGCGGGCCTTCTCCGTGGGGGCCACCGGGTTGCCGGCGGCCTCCACCAGGGCGCTGCCCTCGCGCCACTTGGCCCACGGCAGGTTCCAGTCGCCGAAGCCGTTGCCGAAGGTGTCCATCGTGTCGCCGTAGCTGTTGACGACGCGGACGATGTCGCCGGGGCGGACGGTCTCGTAGAACCAGGCCGCGTTCCCCGTCGACATGCCGACACAGCCGTGGCTGACGTTCGCCACGCCCTGCGAGCCGACCGACCAGGGCGCGGCGTGGACGTACTCACCGCTCCAGGTCACCCGGGTGGCGTAGTAGACCGGCAGGTCGTACGACTCCGAGCTGCCCTCCGCGATGCCGATGCTGGTGCCCCGCATCCGGACGTAGTACTCCTTGCCGAGCACCACTTTGATCCCGTTTCGGGTGGAGAAGCCCGGCTTGCCGGTGGTCACCGGAATGGTATTGATCACTTCTCCGTTGCGCCGCACGGTCATGTAGTGCGACCCGGCGTCCGCGACGGCCTCGATCCGGTCGCCGATCGTGAGCTTCAGCGGCTTGGACGCGCCGCCGTAGAGCTTGTCGCCGACCTTGAGGCCGTCCAGGTTGCCGGTGACCGTGACGGTCGCGCCGGCCGGCCAGTACTCCTTCGGACGGAAGTGCAGCTTCTTGTCGTCCACCCAGTACCAGGCGCCCTCGACGGCCGGCGTGGAGCGGACCTTGAGGGCCCGCTCCACGACGGCACGCGCCGAGCGGTCCTTGACCGGGAGGCTGAGATCGGCCGTGATGGGCTGTCCGACGCCGTAGGTGCCCGCCTCCGGGCCGAAGGTCGCGGTCAGCGCCCGTTTGGCCGGGGCCGTCTCGAAGGTGAACGTACGGGCGCCTGGAGCGCCGTCCTCGTCCTCGGTGGCGACGCGGACCGTGTAGCGGGCGCCGGCCGCCAGGGCGGCCGTGGAGCGCCAGCGCTGACCGTCCGCGGTGAGTTCGCCCGCCAGGTGGTGGCCCGAGGCGTCGATGGCGGTGACGTCGGTGATCCTGCCGTCGTCGCCCTTGGCGGTGACCTCAAGGGGCTTCTCGGGGTCCGCCTTGGCGCCGTCCGAGGGGGCGCTGACCGCGAGCTGGTCCGCCGCGTCATACGCCCTCGCCGACAGCGGGTGGCCGTCGGAGCCCGCGCACGACGTGGCGGCTGCGGTGACGGTGACGGCCAGAAGAGTGGAGCTGAGAACAGTCCGAATGCGCGGCGTGTCGTTCATGACTTCACGCTAAGGACTGTCCTCGCCACCAGCGCGCCGAGTGCGCCAAAAGAGGGGCCCGGACACTTCGGTGACGAAGTGTCCGGGCCCCTCTCGGGTGCTCCGGTGCGGAGCGGGTACCGCTACTGGTTCTGGTTCTCGCCGCGGTAGAACTCGAAGACCCAGCCGAACAGGCCGACGAGGATCAGCGGGGCGGAGAAGTACAGGATCCACCAGCCCATCGCGATGGCGAGGAAGGCGAGCGCGCCACCGACGGCCAGCGACAGCGGCTGCCAGCTGTGCGGGGCGAAGAAGCCCACTTCACCGGCCTCGTCCGCGACGTCGGCCTCCTTGTCGTCCTGCGCCATCGCGTCGACACGCTTGGCCGTGAAGGCCAGGTAGTAGCCGATCATGATGGACAGGCCGAACGCCAGGAACAGCGCCGTCGTACCGACCGGCTCCTTCGACCACACGCCGTACAGGACGGCCATGGCGAGGATGAAGACGCTCAGCCAGATGAACATCTTGCCCTGGATCTTCACTTGCCGGCCTCCTTGCCGCCCGCGAGGGCCTCGGCCACGTGACCCTTGTTCTCGAGCTGGTCGAGAGCCGCGATCTCAGGGTGGTGCAGATCGAACGCCGGGGATTCCGAACGGATCCGCGGCAGGGTGAGGAAGTTGTGCCGGGGCGGCGGGCAGGACGTCGCCCATTCGAGCGAACGGCCGTAGCCCCACGGGTCGTCGACCTCGATCTTCTTGCCGTACTTGGCGGTCTTCCAGACGTTGTAGAAGAACGGCAGGATCGACAGACCGAGCAGGAAGGAGGAGATCGTCGAGATCGTGTTCAGCGCGGTGAAGCCGTCGGCGTCGAGGTAGTCCGCGTAACGACGCGGCATGCCCTCGGCACCGAGCCAGTGCTGCACCAGGAAGGTGCCGTGGAAGCCGATGAACAGCGTCCAGAACGTCATCTTGCCGAGCCGCTCGTCCAGCATCTTGCCCGTGAACTTCGGCCACCAGAAGTGGAAGCCGGCGAACATCGCGAAGACCACGGTGCCGAAGACGACGTAGTGGAAGTGCGCGACGACGAAGTACGAGTCGGAGACGTGGAAGTCCATCGGCGGCGAGGCCAGGATGACGCCGGTCAGACCACCGAAGGTGAAGGTGATCAGGAAGCCGATCGTCCACAGCATCGGTGTCTCGAAGGACAGCGAGCCCTTCCACATCGTTCCGATCCAGTTGAAGAACTTCACGCCTGTCGGTACGGCGATGAGGAACGTCATGAAGGAGAAGAACGGGAGGAGCACGCCACCGGTGACGTACATGTGGTGCGCCCACACGGTCACGGAGAGGCCGGCGATCGCGATGGTCGCGGCCACCAGACCGATGTAGCCGAACATCGGCTTGCGGCTGAAGACCGGGATGACCTCGGAGATGATGCCGAAGAACGGCAGCGCGATGATGTACACCTCTGGGTGGCCGAAGAACCAGAAGAGGTGTTGCCAGAGCAACGCTCCACCGTTGGCCGCGTCGAAGACGTGTGCACCGAACTTGCGGTCCGCCTCCAGGGCGAACAGCGCGGCCGCGAGGACCGGGAAGGCGAGCAGGACCAGAACACCGGTCAGCAGCACGTTCCAGGTGAAGATCGGCATGCGGAACATCGTCATGCCCGGAGCGCGCATGCAGATGATCGTGGTGATGAAGTTGACCGAGCCGAGGATCGTGCCGAAGCCGGAGAAGGCCAGACCCATGATCCACATGTCGGCGCCGACACCCGGCGAGCGGACGGCGTCCGACAGCGGGGAGTAGGCGAACCAGCCGAAGTCGGCCGCACCCTGCGGGGTGAGGAAGCCGGCCACCGCCATGATCGAGCCGAAGAGGTACAGCCAGTACGCGAACATGTTCAGCCGCGGGAACGCCACGTCGGGCGCGCCGATCTGCAGCGGCATGATCCAGTTGGCGAATCCGGCGAACAGCGGCGTCGCGAACATCAGCAGCATGATCGTGCCGTGCATCGTGAACGCCTGGTTGAACTGCTCGTTCGACATGATCTGCGTACCCGGACGGGCCAGCTCGGCGCGCATGAAGAGCGCCATGAGTCCGCCGATGCAGAAGAAGACGAACGACGTGACCAGGTAGAGCGTGCCGATCGTCTTGTGATCGGTGGTGGTCAGCCACTTGATCACGACATTGCCGGGCTGCTTGCGCCGTACGGGCAGCTCGTTCTCGTACGAGTCCTCAGCTGCGGCGGCACCCTGGGTTTCGTTGTGGATGCTCACAGTTGGTTCTTCTCCGCATTCCTGGCCGGGTCCGTCTGCTCGATGCCAGACGGGATGTAGCCGGTCTGCCCCTTCTCGGCCAGCTCCTTCAGGTGCTGCTGGTAGCGCTCCGGGGAGACCACCTTGACGTTGAAGAGCATCCGGGAGTGGTCGACACCGCACAGCTCGGCGCACTTGCCGAGGAAGGTGCCTTCCTGCGTCGGGGTGACCTCGAAGGCGTTGGTGTGACCCGGGATGACGTCCTGCTTCATCAGGAAGGGGACCACCCAGAAGGAGTGGATGACGTCACGGGAGGTCAGGACGAACCGGACCTTCTCGCCCTTCGGCAGCCACAGGGTCGGGCCCGGGTTGCCGGTCTGCGGGTTCCGGTCACCGGGGATACCGGCGTCGTAGACGCCGCCGGCGTTCGCCGGGAAGTCGTCCTGGAACTTGTCCGGAATGGCGTCGAGGTTGGGGGCCGTCTGCGCGTCGCCCTTCACCCCGGGCACGTTCTCGATGTAGTTGAAGCCCCAGCTCCACTGATAGCCGACCACGTTGATCGTGTGGGCCGGCTTGTCGGCGAGCGAGAGGAGCTTCGACTCGTCGCGTGCGGTGAAGTAGAAGAGCACCGACACGATGATGAGGGGAGTGACCGTGTACAGCGCCTCGATCGGCATGTTGTAACGGGTCTGCGGAGGTACCTCGACCTTGGTGCGGGTGCGCCTGTGGAACACGACGGACCACAGGATCAGCCCCCAGACCAGGACGCCCGTGGCGAGCGCAGCCGCCCACGAGCCCTGCCAGAGGGAGAGGATCGTAGGAGCCTCTTCCGTGACCGGAGTGGGCATACCAAGGCGGGGGAAGTCTTCCCAGTTGTACGAGCAGCCGGTGGCTGTCGCCAGGATCAGGCCCGCAGTCAGCACCTGCGGCAGCTTCCGCCGCATCGGGCGCCGCGACGAGCGGTCGGAGCCGTTGGGACTCACGTAGCGCCTTCCCGAGAGTCTCGGCCCGCGTTGGTCGGCCACGGCCGTCCGTCTCGCTGGTCGGTCGCCGCCCCGGCCGCGGGCAGGGGTTTGGATGTTTATGCGGACCAAACCCTACTGGACGCTATTTGGGGTCGCGCGGGGAGGGTGCCCAACGCGCCGTCCGAGTCCCCGAAGGGGTGGACTCCGGGGTTCCGGAGGGGGGTGGCACACGTCCGTTCGGCGGTCTGCCGGTGTACGGCGAGGCGGTTCTGACGAGGGCTCACGAGGGGGGTGGGGGCGGGGGCGGGCACGGCTTGGTGACGGGCGCGCGCGGGGGGCGGGCGGCGGACGTGCGGCGGACGCTTCGGGGGTGGGCTGTGGCTGTGCCGGGGGTGGGCTGCGGGTGGGCCGGGGGCTTGCGTCGGGCTCGGCGCGGACCGGCCATGGGCTCGGTGGGGACCGGCCGTGGGCTCGCGGCGGGACGGACCGCCGGCGGGCCCCGGCCTGGCCTACGGCCTGCTGCGGCCCGGCTTCCGGCGTGCCGCGGCCTGGCCTCCGACGTACTGCGGCCTGGTCGGGGACGGCGCGGCGCGGCCTCGACCCGGGTGGGCGCAGGCCGTCCGCGCCCCAGGCCCTACCGTGGGCGGATGCCGTACTTCGACGCCGCGTCCGCCGCCCCGTTGCACCCCGTCGCCCGCCAGGCGCTGCTCGCCTCCCTCGACGAGGGCTGGGCCGATCCGGCCCGGCTGTACCGGGAGGGGCGGCGCGCCAGGCTGCTGCTCGACGCCGCGCGGGAGGCCGCGGCGGAGGCCGTGGGCTGTCGCCCGGACGAGCTCGTATTCACTCCTTCGGGGACGCGCGCGGTTCACGCGGGAATCTCGGGATCTCTCGCGGGGCGTCGGCGTGTCGGAAACCGGATCGTGGTCTCCGCGGTCGAGCACTCCTCCGTACTGCACGCGGCCGAGAGCCACGCGGCGGCGGGCGGAGCGGTGACGGAGGTTCCGGTGGGGCGGACGGGGGCGGTGGACGCGGACGTCTTCGCGGCCGCGCTCGACGCCGGGGCGGGCGGCGACGCGGGCACGGCCGCCCTGGCGTGTCTCCAGTCGGCCAACCACGAGGTGGGGACCGAGCAGCCGGTGGCGGAGGTGGCGGAGGCCTGCCGGGCGGCCGGGGTGCCGCTGCTCGTGGACGCGGCCCAGTCGCTGGGCTGGGGGCCGGTGGAGGGCGGCTGGTCGCTGCTCGCGGCGAGCGCGCACAAGTGGGGCGGGCCGGCGGGGGTGGGGCTGCTCGCCGTACGGAAGGGAGTGCGGTTCGCGCCTCAAGGCCCCTCGGACGAACGGGAGTCGGGCCGGGCGCCCGGTTTCGAGAACCTGCCGGCGATCGTGGCGGCGGCGGCCTCGCTGCGGGCGGTACGGGCGGAGGCGGCGGCCGAGGGGGCCCGGCTGCGGGCCCTGGTGGACCGGATCCGGGCGCTGGTGCCGGAGCTGGTCCCGGACGTGGAGGTGGTGGGCGACCCGGTGCGGCGACTGCCCCACCTGGTGACCTTCTCCTGTCTGTACGTGGACGGGGAGACGTTGTTGCACGAGCTGGACCGGGAGGGTTTCTCCGTTTCGTCCGGTTCGTCGTGTACGAGCTCGACGCTGACGCCCAGCCATGTGCTGCGCGCGATGGGGGTGCTGAGCGAGGGGAACGTCCGGGTGTCGCTGCCGGCCGGCACGGCGGAGGAGGACGTGGACCGCTTCCTCGACGTGCTGCCGGTGGTGGTGGCGGGGGTACGGGAGCGGCTCGGCGCGCCGGCGACGTCGCCGGCGGCCGCGTCGGGCCCGGACTCCTTGGTGGTGGACGCGCTCGGCCGGCGCTGCCCGATCCCGGTGATCGAACTGGCGAAGGTCATCGGGGACGTGCCGGTGGGCGGGACGGTGACGGTCCTGGCGGACGACGCGGCGGCGCGGCTGGACATTCCGGCGTGGTGCGAGATGCGGGGGCAGGAGTACGTGGGCGAGTCGCCTGCGGCGGGGGGTGGGGTGGCGTATGTGGTGCGGCGGGTGAACTGACGCCGGCGCGTCGCACGGACCCGGCGCCCGGGCCCGCCCGCCTCACCGCGTGCCGCCCCGGCCGCGGGCCCGCCCGCCTGGACGCCCGCGCCTCGCGGGCTGCGCCCCACGCGGGGCGGCTGGGGCGGCCGCCCCGCCCACGGCCGGGCAGGGCCCGGAGCCCGCAGAGGGCCGGGCCCTCGGGGTCAGGACAGGTGGGAGTGGACTTCCGTTGCGGCTTCTTCGCCGTACGCCTTCTTGAAGCGGTCCATGAAGTTCGCACGCCGCAGCGTGTACTCCTGCGTTCCCAGCGTCTCGATCACCAGCGTCGCCAGCATGCACCCGACCTGCGCCGCCCGCTCGTGCCCCACTCCCCACGACAGCCCCGTCAGGAAGCCCGCGCGGAACGCGTCGCCGACGCCCGTCGGGTCGACCTTCGCCGTCTCCTCCGCGCACGCGACCTCGATCGGCGTGTCGCCGACGCGCTCGATGCGCACACCGCGCGAGCCGAGCGTGGTGACGCGGTGGCCGACGCGGGAGAGGATCTCGGCGTCGGTCCAGCCCGTCTTGGACTCGATGAGGCCCTTCTCGTACTCGTTGGAGAAGAGGTACGTCGCGCCGTCCAGGAGCGTGCGGATCTCGTCGCCGTCCATCCGCGCGATCTGCTGCGAGAAGTCCGCGGCGAAGGGGATGCCCCGCGTCTTGCACTCCTCCGTGTGGCGGAGCATCGCCTCGGGGTCGTCGGCGCCGATGAGGACGAGGTCGAGGCCGCCCACCCGGTCGGCGACGGCCTTGAGCTCGATCAGCCGTGCCTCGCTCATCGCGCCCGTGTAGAAGGACCCGATCTGGTTGTGGTCCCTGTCCGTGGTGCAGACGAAGCGGGCCGTGTGCAGGACCTCGGAGATGCGGACCGAGCCGGTGTCGACGCCGTGGCGGTCGAGCCAGCCGCGGTACTCGTCGAAGTCGTAGCCGGCCGCGCCCACCAGGATCGGGGTGCCGCCGAGCTGGCCCATGCCGAAGCAGATGTTGGGGCCGACGCCGCCGCGCCGGACGTCGAGGTTGTCGACGAGGAAGGAGAGGGACACCGTGTGCAGCTGGTCGGCCACCAGCTGGTCGGCGAACCGGCCGGGGAAGGTCATGAGGTGGTCGGTGGCGATGGAGCCGGTGACTGCGATACGCACGGCGGGGTGCTCCTGCGGGAAGGCGGCAATGACGGACATTCACGCTACCGGCTGGTGGCCTCACTGCCGAACAGTGGAAACTACCCCAGAGTAGGCCTTTTCCCCGGGGGCGTGCGGTGCATACGGTGCGCCCATGACCATCTACCCGGCTTCACGTGAGCGACACGAGTCCGAGCTGAGCCTCGCCGACCTGCGGGGCGACGGCGCACGGATGGCTCCGCACTGGGTGACTCCGGTCGCCCCCGCGCCCGCTCCCGTCTCTCCCGCGCTGATCCACGGGGTCGTCGTCCCGGCGGCCTCGGCACGGCTCATCGACGCGACCGCCGAATACGGCGGCTGACGGACGGAACCGTCCGCGCACCCGCTCCGTCCCATCGGCGTCCGGTCGAGACGATGGGAGCGTTGCGGTGAGCGGTACGGAGAACGTACGGAGGCGGCGGAGCGTCATCGCCGCCTCGGTGGCGGCGGGTGTGCTGCTCGCCGGGGGCGGTGGCGTCTACCTCGCCACCACGGCGTCCGGTGACGGCACCGGCGCGGCCGCCAAGGCCGCGGACGCCGGTCCGCCGGCCCCGCTGCGCCTGGAGGGCGGCAGCGGCGACGCCACCGGCGGTGGCGACACACGGGGCGGCCCGGGCATCGCGCCCGGTGAGCCGGACCCCGGGGGCGGCCCGAACGGGACCGTCTACACAGCCAAGGGCCCACTCCCCCAAGGGCCCTCCTCGGCCGCGGTCCACCGGCCCGAGGGCCTGGTCACCTCGGCGGAGGTGACCAGGCTGGCCGAAGCGCTGGGCATCTCCGGGAGTCCCTCGCTGGTGGGTGAGGTCTGGACGATCCGGCCCGAGAAGGACGGTTCGGGAGCCCGCCTCGACGTGGCGCGGAAGGCGCCGGGGAACTGGACCTACTCCTGGTACGACGGCGGTCCGGCCGGCGACGCCTGCCTCAAGGGCAAGGCCTGTCCGCCGCCGGGCGAGTCGAAGCCCGCGCCGGGCGGTACGCCGCTGAGCGAGGCGGCGGCGAAGGCGGCGGCCGCGCCGGTTCTGAAGGCGCTCGGCCAGGACGACGCCAAGGTCACCGCGACCGGTGTGGTGAACGGTTCGGTGCGGGTGGTCAACGCCGATCCGGTCGTGGGCGGGCTGCCGACGTACGGCTGGTCGACGGGGCTCCACATCGCGCGGGACGGCCGGGCGGTCGCCGGGAGCGGGACGCTCAAGGAACCGGCCGAGGGCGCCACGTACCCGGTGATCGGGGCGGCGAAGGCGCTCGCCGGGCTGAACGAGGACGCGAAGGGCACCGGCCCGATCGGCATCGGGCACTGTCCCACGGCCCCGCCCGGCGTGGACGGGAACGGGAAGCCCGAGGACACCCGGACCGGCGGAAAGCCGGCGCCGGGGCACGTGGAGCCCACTCCGCCCTGCCAGACGATCGTGGACCCGGCCGCGCCCGACCAGGTGCCGGTGACCGCCGCGGTCTTCGGTCTGGCCGCGCGGGACGTGGACGGTGAGCGGCTGCTCGTACCGTCGTGGCTGTTCACCGCGGACCCGGCGGACGGCGCGCCGTACACGGTGGCGCGGACGGCGGTGGCTCCGGAGTACCTGGCGCCGCCGGCGAAGCCCTCGCCGGAGCCGGCGCCCACGTCCCCTTCCGGGGACGGGACGCGGGCCGCGCGGGTCGTCGAGTCCGTCCGGGTCCAGGGGGACGGCAGGGAGCTGGCCGTCACCTTCTGGGGCGGGGTGTGCAGCACGTACACCGTGAAGGCCGAGGAGCAGCCGGACCGGGTGACGGTGCGGATCGTCGAGAAGACCGACCCCGACCGGGTCTGCATCATGATCGCCAAGGACTTCACGAAGACGGTGACGCTGAAGAGTCCGCTGGGCGACCGTCCGGTGGTCGACGCGGCGAGCGGGGAGGCCGTGCCGCGCCGCTGAGTCCGGCGGGCGGGCACGACCGAGGGCGGCGGCCCGGGATCTCTCCCGGGCCGCCGCCCTCAGGTACGTACAGCCGTGTGCGGCTTAGCTGAACGAGTCGCCGCAGGCGCAGGAACCCGTGGCGTTCGGGTTGTCGATGGTGAAGCCCTGCTTCTCGATGGTGTCGACGAAGTCGATCGAGGCGCCGCCCAGGTACGGGGCGCTCATGCGGTCGGTGACGACCTTGACGCCGTCGAAGTCCTTCACGACATCGCCGTCGAGCGAGCGCTCGTCGAAGAACAGCTGGTAACGCAGGCCGGAGCAGCCGCCGGGCTGAACGGCGACGCGCAGGGCCAGGTCCTCGCGGCCTTCCTGGTCGAGGAGGGCCTTGACCTTGGCCGCGGCGGCGTCGGACAGGAGGATGCCGTCGCTGACAGTGGTCTTCTCGTCCGATACGGACATCTGCTTCTCTCCCGGTGTGTACGGAGACTGCTTGCCGACGGTTGCAACCGACGGTGCCCCGGATTCATTCCGGGCCGTGTGGGGTCTTTCTCTCTTCATGCTCGCACACCCTGTCCAGCCGCGGGGACGACGAAGTCCGGCAGGGGGGACGGCGAAGTCCAGCGGCGGCGCCGGCGAATTCGTCACATCGACACTATGGACATCGTCAACGTGACGTGAAGCGGTTATGATAGATAACGTCATTTCGACGAAAAGGTTCCCCGAAGAAAGGGTGCGTGACGTGACCACGGCCCAAGCCCGTCATGAACTCGACGTCCAGCCGTCGCCGCTCGCCCTGCTTCTGCTCGGTCGCGAGGCCGACCCGAAGAGCGAGCGCGGCGTGGAGTGTCCCGGCGATCTGCCGTCGCCCTCCGACCCCGACCTGGTGGAGCGCGCCCGCGCGGCCAAGGAGAAGCTCGGGGACAAGGTCTTCGTCCTCGGCCACCACTACCAGCGCGACGAGGTCATCCAGTTCGCCGACGTCACCGGCGACTCCTTCAAGCTCGCGCGTGACGCGGCGGCCAAGCCCGAGGCCGAGTACATCGTCTTCTGCGGTGTGCACTTCATGGCGGAGTCGGCCGACATCCTGACCGGCGACGAGCAGAAGGTCGTCCTGCCCGACCTGGCGGCCGGCTGCTCGATGGCCGACATGGCCACCGCCGAGCAGGTCGCCGAGTGCTGGGACGTGCTGACCGAGGCCGGCGTCGCCGAGCAGGTCGTGCCCGTCTCGTACATGAACTCCTCGGCCGACATCAAGGCCTTCACCGGCAAGCACGGGGGCACGATCTGCACCTCGTCGAACGCCGAGCGCGCTCTGGACTGGGCCTTCGAGCAGGGCGAGAAGGTCCTGTTCCTGCCGGACCAGCACCTGGGCCGCAACACGGCCGTCCGCGACATGGGCATGTCCCTCGACGACTGCGTCCTGTACAACCCGCACAAGCCGAACGGCGGGCTGACCGTCGAGGAGCTGCGCGCCGCCAAGATGATCCTGTGGCGCGGGCACTGCTCGGTGCACGGCCGCTTCTCGCTGGACTCGGTCAACGACGTCCGCGAGCGCATCCCGGGCGTGAACGTGCTCGTCCACCCCGAGTGCCGGCACGAGGTCGTCGCCGCCGCGGACTACGTGGGCTCGACCGAGTACATCATCAACACCCTGGAGGCGGCCCCGGCCGGTTCCAAGTGGGCGATCGGCACGGAGCTGAACCTGGTCCGCCGTCTGGCGAACCGTTTCGCCGACCAGGACAAGGAGATCGTCTTCCTCGACAAGACGGTCTGCTTCTGCTCGACGATGAACCGCATCGACCTGCCGCACCTGGTGTGGACCCTGGAGTCGCTGGCCGAGGGCAACCTCATCAACCAGATCCAGGTCGACAAGGAGACCGAGAGCTTCGCGAAGCTCGCGCTGGAGCGGATGCTCGCCCTGCCGTAACGGTTCTCCCCCGGTACATGCCCGAAGGGCGCCCCGCAGTGGCGGGGCGCCCTTCGGCGTACACGTGCTTCCTAGATGTCCAGCGCGTCCAGCAGAGCCGTGTCCGTGTCGGTGTTCGCCCCCGTCGGCTGCTCCGGGATGTCCTTGCCCTTCTTCGCCGCCTTCTTCTTCGCGCGGCGCTCCTTGCGGAGCTCCACCATCGCGTAGAGCGTCGGGACGAGGAGCAGCGTCAGCAGCGTCGACGTGATCAGACCGCCGATCACCACCACGGCCAGCGGCTGGGCGATGAAGCCGCCCTCACCGGTGATGCCGAGCGCCATCGGCAGCAGGGCGAAGATCGTCGCCAGGGCGGTCATCAGGATCGGGCGGAGCCGGTGCCGGCCACCCTCGATCACCGCTTCGACGACGCCCAGGCCCTGCGCCCGGTACTGGTTGATCAGGTCGATCAGGACGATCGCGTTGGTGACGACGATGCCGATGAGCATCAGCATGCCGATCATCGCCGGGACGCCCATCGCGGTGTCGGTGACCACGAGGAGTCCGATCGCGCCGGTCGCCGCGAACGGGATCGAGACCAGCAGGATCAGCGGCTGGATCAGCGACCGGAAGGTCGCGACGAGCAGCATGAAGACGATCGCTACGGCCGCGAGCATCGCCAGGAACAGGTTGAGGAAGGCCTCGGACTGGTCCTCGGAGACACCGCCGATGCTGGCGGTGGCGCCCTCGGGCAGGTCGAGCGCGTCGATCTTCTGCTGCAGGGTGGCGCTCACGGCGCCGGTGTTGTCGCCGACCGGCTTGGCCGTGATCGTCGCGGCGCGGGCGCCGTCGATCCGGGTCATGGACACCGGGCCGGGGACGAGTTCGACGGTGGCGACGTCGCCCAGCTTCACCGGGCCGAGGGGCAGCGCCTTGAGTCCGGCCAGGGTGGTGACCGGCTTCGCCGAGGTGATGAGGACGTCCCGCTCGCTGTCGTCGAGGATCGCCTTGGCGGTCGGGGTGCCCCGGACGGCCTGGCCGACGATCATGCCGAGCGTGGCGGAGTCGAAGCCCGCGTCGGCCGCCTCCGGCTTCGCCTTGACGGAGATGCGCGGGACGGACTGCGAGAGGTCGCTCTGGACGTCGGTGACGTCCTTGATGCCGGCGAGCGCGGCCCGGACCTGCTCGGAGGCCTTCTCCAGGACCTCGGCGTCGGCGGCCTTGACGACCACGCTCAGGTCCTGGCTGCCGAAGCCGTCACCAGCGGCGAGCTTGGTGTCGCCGATGCCGTCGAGGGAGTCGAGGCCCTTCTCGATGGCGTCACGGGTCTTCTCGAAGTCGGCGGACTCCTCCAGGCTGACCTGGTAGGTGGCCTGGTTGGTGCCGGTGCCGCCGCCGAAGGCCGCCATGAAGCCGGACGATCCGACGTTGACCTGGTAGTCCTTGACGCCGTCGGTGTCGGCGAGGAGCTTCTCGATCTTCTTCGCGGCCGCGTCGGAGGCGTCGAGGGCGGTGCCGGGCGCCAGCTCCTGCTGGATGCTGAGCACCTCCTGCTCGCCCTGGTCGAAGAAGTTCGTCTTCAGGAGCGGGGCCATGCCGAAGGTGACGATCAGGACGACGAACGCGATGGCGAGGCTGGTCAGCCGGCGCCGGGTCGCGAACCTCAGGACCGGCACGTACATACGCTGGAGACGGCTCTTCTCCTCCTTCTCCTCGGCCAGCCTGCGGGCCTCCGCCAGGTCCTCCGGGGTGCCCTTGGGGGCGCGCAGGAACCAGTACGAGAGGACCGGGACGACCGTCAGGGAGACGAGCAGCGAGGCCAGCAGGGCCGCCGTGACCGTCAGCGAGAACGAGCCGAACAGCTCGCCGATCATGCCGCCGGTCAGACCGATCGGCAGGAAGACGGCGACGGTCGTGAGCGTCGAGGAGGTGACGGCGCCCGCCACCTCGCGGACCGCGGTGAGGATGGCGGTCTGCCGCTCCTCGCCGTAGCCGAGGTGGCGCTTGATGTTCTCCAGGACCACGATCGAGTCGTCGACGACCCGGCCGATGGCGATGGTGAGCGCGCCGAGCGTCAGCATGTTGAGCGAGAGGTCGCGGGTCCACAGCACGATGAGCGCGAGGACGACCGAGAGCGGGATGGAGACCGCGGTGACCAGGGTGGAGCGGATCGACGCGAGGAAGACCAGGATCACCAGGACGGCCATGACGAGACCGAGGGCGCCCTCGGTGGTCAGGCCGGAGACGGCCTTGGCGACGGCCGGACCCTGGTCGGAGACCACGGTCAGCTCGGCGCCGGCGCCGAGGTCGGCGCGCAGCTCGGGCAGCTTCTCCTTGACGGCGTCGGAGATCGCGACGGCGCTGCCGTCCTTGTCCATGGTGGCCATGACGGCGAGGCTGGGCTTGCCGTTGGTCCGGGTGAGGGAGACGCGCGGCGACTCCTCCTGGCGGACGGTGGCCACGTCACCGAGGCGGACCGCCTTGCCCTTGCCGGGGGTGGCCGCCGGGATGCGGAGGTCCTCGATCTGCTTCAGCGAGGTGTAGCCGCCGCCGACCTGGATGGTGCGGCTCTTGCCCGTCTCGGAGAAGGAGCCGGCCGGGAGGGTGCCGCCGCCGGAGCGGAGGGCCTCACCGAGCTTCATGGTCGTGAGACCGGCCGCGGCGAGCTTGCGGTCGTCCGGGGTGACGGAGACCTGGAGGTCCTGGACACCGGTGACGGAGACCTGGCCGACGCCCTCGATGCCCTCGAGCGCGGGCACGACGGTGCGGTCCAGCAGGTCGGCGAGCGCCTGCGGGTCCTGGTCGGAGGCGGCGGCGAGGACGACGGTCGGGATGTCGTCCGTGGAGCCTGCCACGACCTGCGGGTCGACCGTGTCGGGCAGTTCGGCGCGGGCCCGGTTGACGGCCTGCTGGACGTCGGCGACGAGCTGCTTCGTCGACTCGTCGCCGTAGTCGAAGGAGGCCATGACGAGCGCCATGCCCTCGGAGGCCGTGGAGGTGACCGACTTCAGGCCTTCGACGGCCTTGAGGTTGTTCTCCAGGGGCTCGACGACCTGCTTCTCGACCACATCGGGAGAGGCACCCTGGTAGGGGGCGAGGACCGAGACCATGGGCAGCTCGATCGAGGGGAACAGCTGCTGCTTCAGCTGCGGTATCGCAATCGCCCCGAACACCAGGGCGACGATGGAGATCAGCCCGATCAGGGCCCTTTGCGCGAGGCTGAATCTGGACAGCCAGGACATGGGGTCTCTCTTCTGTGGCGTACTCGTCGACAGGCGGGAGCAGCCAAGACCCCGGTCCGGATCCGCGGGATCCGCCGGAGGATGCCCCCCATCCATACGATCTGCCATCGAGGACCGGAAGTCCTCGCCCCCCGGGTCCAGATCCTTATCTCGCGCATACCGCGTCTGGAGTACGCCGGAGCCTCCGGTCACTCCACCCTTGGACGTACCAGCCCCGATTCGTACGCGGTGACGACCAGCTGGGCCCGGTCGCGGGCACCGAGCTTGGCCATGGCCCGGTTGACGTGGGTCTTCACGGTGAGCGGGCTGACGTCGAGCCGCTCGGCGATCTCGTCGTTGGAGAGACCGCCCGCGACGAGGACGAGGACCTCGCGCTCCCGGGCGGTGAGCGCGGCGAGCCGCTCGGTACGGCCCCGGCCGCCTTCGCCCACGGCGTCCGCGCCGGGGCCCTGGGCCAGGAACGTGGCGATCAGGCCCTTGGTGGCGGCCGGGGAGAGCAGCGCCTCGCCGGCGTGGGCGATCCGGATCGCGCCGAGCAGCTCCTCGGGTTCGGCGCCCTTGCCGAGGAAGCCGGAGGCCCCGGCGCGCAGCGACTGCACCACGTACTCGTCGACCTCGAAGGTGGTCAGCATGACGATCCGTACGTCGGAGAGCTCCGGATCCGCGGTGATCATGCGGGTGGCCGCGAGGCCGTCCGTGCCCGGCATCCGGATGTCCATCAGGACCACGTCGGCCCGCTCGGAGCGGGCCAGGGCCACGGCCTGGGCGCCGTCGGCGGCCTCGCCGACGACCTCCATGTCCGGTTCGGAGTCCACCAGGACCTTGAAGGCGCTGCGGAGCAGGGCCTGGTCGTCGGCCAGCAGTACCCGGATCGTCATGTGTCCTCCCCCGTACGGGACGTCACCGGAAGTATCGCCTGCACGCGGAACCCGCCGCCGTAGCGGGGGGCCGCGGTCAGGGTGCCGCCGAGCGCGCCGACCCGCTCGCGCATGCCGAGCAGCCCGTGGCCGCCGTTGGGTACGGGCTCGGGGGCGGGGGCGGACGTGCCGTCGTCGAGGACGGTGATCTCGACCGTGCGGCCCACCCGGACGACGCTCACCTCGGCCTTGGCGTCCGGGCCCGCGTGCTTGCGCACATTGGTCAGCGCCTCCTGCACGATCCGGTACGCGGCCAGGTCGACGGTCGCGGGCAGCGGCAGCTCCCCGTCGGTGCGGGCCAGGACGACCGGCAGCCCGGCGTTGCGGAAGCTGTCGAGCAGCCCGTCGAGGACGGCGAGGCCGGGGGCCGGCTCGGTGGGGGCCTCCGGGTCGCCGGACTGGCGCAGCAGGCCGACGGTGGCGCGCAGCTCGTCGAGCGCGGACCGGCTCGCGTCCCGGACGTGCGCGAGGGCCTCCTTGGCCTGGTCGGGGCGCTTGTCCATGACGTGCGCGGCGACGCCTGCCTGGACGTTCACCAGGGCGATGTGGTGGGCGACGACGTCGTGGAGGTCGCGGGCGATCCGCAGCCGCTCCTCCGCGACCCGGCGGCCTGCCTCCTCCTCGCGGGTGCGCTCGGCCCGCTCGGCGCGCTCCCTGATGGCGTCGACGAAGGCCCGGCGGCTGCGGACGGCGTCCCCCGCGGCGGCGGCCATGCCGGTCCAGGCGAAGAGGCCGACGTTCTCCTGGGCGTACCAGGGGGTGGGGCCGAAGGCCATGGCCGCGGCCGTCAGCACCGCCATGGTGGCGAGGCCGACCCGCCAGGTGGTGGGCCGGTCGGTGCGGGCGGCGACCGTGTAGAGCGCGACGACGGCGCTCATGGAGACGGTGGCGGGCCGGGTGTCGTTGACCAGCTCCAGGAGGCTGACCCCCACCGTGAAGCAGAGCACGTGGAAGGGGAGGCGCCGGCGCAGCACCAGGGCGCCGGCCGCCACCACCATGAGCAGCACGCTCGCCAGGCTGGGCACGCGGTCGCCGAAGGTCGGCCCGGTCGGGCTGCCGTGCGGGTCGGTGAAGGACCCGGCGATCATCGAGACGAGCACGCCGCACGCGAGCGTCGCGTCGAAGGCGAGCGGATGCGCGCGGAACCAGTCGCGGAGACGGACGAAGAGGGTGCCGGTGGCGGGTCCGGTGGGGGTCACGGGCAACAACGGTACGGGGCGGGACGGGGCCGGCCGTGCCCGCTCCGGCCCGGCCCCGGCGGGAGACACACGGTCCCGCCGACCCCTAAGGGTCGGCGGGACCGTCGTTCAGGGTCGTCAGCCGGGGATGAGGCCGTCGTCGGAGAGCATCTCCTTGACCTCGTCCAGGCCCGCGTCCGGAGCGGGGAGGATCAGCTCCGAGGGTTCGAGCGCGTCGTCCGGCAGTGGCGTGCCGAGCCGCCGGACCTCGTCCAGGAGGGCGTTCAGCGTGCGCCGAAAACCTTCCTGGTCCCCCGACTCCATCTCCTTGAGCAGCTCGTCGTCGAGTCTGTTCAGCTCGACGAGGTGGCTGTCGGCCAGCGTCAACTGGCCCTCCCCCATGATCCGTACGATCATGACGCGTCCTGTCTGTTCGCGGGCTGTCGCCTACGTGACGCCGGCGACGTGCCGCCGCCGACGTGTGTCGTCTCCCGTCGCCTACTTCTCGAAGCGCGGGTGGGACTGCGGCTGCTGCTGCGGCGTGCCGTCCTGCGAAGCGGCCGCGCCGCCGCCCTCGATCGCCTGCTGCTGCGCCGACGGGCCGCCGGCCAGCTCCGCCTTCATCCGCTGGAGCTCCAGCTCGACGTCCGTACCGCCGGAGAGCCGGTCGAGCTCCGCCTGGATGTCGTCCTTGGCGAGCCCGGACTGGTCGTCCAGGGCGCCCGAGGCGAGCAGCTCGTCGATCGCGCCGGCGCGCGCCTGGAGCTGGGCGGTCTTGTCCTCGGCCCGCTGGATCGCGAGACCGACGTCGCTCATCTCCTCCGAGATGCCGGAGAAGGACTCGGCGATCCGGGTCTGCGCCTGGGCCGCCGTGTAGGTCGCCTTGATGGTCTCCTTCTTGGTGCGGAAGGCGTCCACCTTGGCCTGAAGACGCTGGGCGGCGAGGGTGAGCTTCTCCTCCTCGCCCTGCAGCGTCTGGTGCTGCACCTCCAGGTCGCTGACCTGCTGCTGGAGCGCGGCACGCCGGGACAGCGCCTCGCGCGCCAGGTCCTCGCGGCCGAGGGCCAGCGCCTTGCGGCCCTGGTCCTCCAGCTTGGCCGACTGGCCCTGCAGCTGGTTCAGCTGGAGTTCGAGCCGCTTGCGGGAGGTGGCGACGTCGGCGACGCCCCGTCGCACCTTCTGCAGCAGCTCCAGCTGCTTCTGGTAGGAGTAGTCGAGCGTCTCGCGCGGGTCCTCGGCCCGGTCAAGGGCCTTGTTCGCCTTCGCGCGGAAGATCATCCCCATACGCTTCATGACACCGCTCATGGGCTTCGCGCGCCCCCTTCTGACGGACTTCGGCTCCAGCTCTTCGACAGGGTCCACAGTACGGGCCCTGTCTCCATTACCGCACTGTTCGGAGCGGGATGCGCTCCTCCCCAAGGACGACTACGCCCGGCGTCCCCTCCCGCGCAGGGAGTAGATGGATCTAGGGGAAACCGCGCCCGTCCTGCGTACGTACCGCCGTAGACGCACTCCGTTAGCGGATCGTTCCCGCCCGGCATGGGGTTCATGCCCGCCACCCCGTACCCTTGGGTTTTGTGTTCCGTAGCCGTTCGAAGGACGAGAAGGCCCCCACCGACAAGGTGACGGCGGACCTTTCCAAGCAGCCCCGCGACCCCGAGGCCCCCAAGGGCCGCCCGACCCCGAAGCGGAGTGAGGCGCAGACCCAGCGCCGTCGCGCCGCGACGGTGCCGACCGACCGCAAGGAGGCCGCCAAGCGCCAGCGCGAGGCACGCCGCTCGGACCTGGCCCGCCAGCGCGAGGCGCTGGCCAGTGGCGACGAGCGTTACCTGCCGGCCCGCGACAAGGGTCCGGTCCGCCGCTTCGTGCGCGACTTCGTCGACTCGCGGTTCGCGATCGCCGAGTTCTTCCTGCCGATGGCCGTGGTGATCCTGGTGCTGTCGCTGTTCGGCAACGCCAACCGGTCGCTGCAGAACATCTCGCTGCTGCTCTGGCTCGGTGTGATCATCCTGATCGTCATCGACTCGGTCGGCATCTGGATCCGGCTGCGGAAGCAGCTCAACGAGCGCTTCCCGAACGAGCCGAAGCGCGGCGCCATCGCCTACGGCCTGATGCGGACGCTCCAGATGCGCCGACTGCGGCTGCCGAAGCCGCAGGTCAAGCGCGGAGAGCGGCCCTGAGCGCCGACAGTTCGGAGCCCGTCGAGCGCGCCTTCGGTGCCGCGACGTCGGAGTCGGGCGGTCCCGTGCTGCCCGTCGTCGTGCACTGGCCCGCCGGTTCCGGTGGGCTGCGCGACACCATCCGCCAGGAGATAGTCGCCCGCCAGCTCGACGAGCAGATATCCGGCCGCTATCCCGTGGGACAGCGGCTCCGGATCCTCGACGCCGGCATGGGCCAGGGGACGCAGGCGCTGCGCCTCGCCCGCGCGGGCCACACGGTGACCGGCCTCGAAGCCGATCCCGATCTTCTGAAGGCCGCCCGTGAGTCGCTGGCGACCGAGCCCGCCGGGATCCGTGAGCGGGTCCGGCTGATCGAGGGCGACGGCCGCGAGACCGGGGTGCACTTCCTCCCCGGCAGCTTCGACGTCGTCCTCTGCCACGGCGTCCTCATGTACGCGGACGAGCCCGACGCGCTGCTCGCCGGCCTGGCCCGGATGCTCGCCCCCGGGGGGCTCCTCTCGCTGGTCGTACGCAACGCCGAGGCCCTCGCCATGCGGCCGGGGCTCGCCGGCGACTGGTCCGGCGCGCTCACCGGCTTCGACTCGGACGTCTACACCGACGACAACGGCGTGAAGGTACGGGCCGACCGCCTCGACGCGCTGACCGCGACGCTCGCCGGCATCGCGGCGCCGCTGCACGCCTGGTACGGCGTGCGGGTCTTCACCGACAGCGTCCCGGCCGATGCGGGCCTGCCGCCCGCCGAGGAGCTGGAGCGGCTGCTCGCCGCCGAGGACCGGGCGGGACGGACGGAGCCGTACCGGCGGGTGGCGGCGCTGCTGCATCTGTGCGGGGTACGGGGCTGACGGGGCGGCGCCGTACGCGTGCGGGGGGACGCCCGTACCGCTGTACGCGCGCGGGGGGACGCCCGTACCGCTGTACGCGCGCGGGGGGACGCCCGTACCCGCTTCTGCTCCTGGGCCCGGCGGTCGCGCACCCCTGATCGGGTGCGCTCGCCGGGCCCGGGGGTGGGCCGAAACGGATACTCCGGACATGGACGTGTCCCGTGCCCGTACTCCCCGTCCCCTTCTGCCGCTGACCGCCGTCGCGTGCGCCGTCGCGCTCGTCGGCGGCTGCTCCGGCGGCGGAGGCACGCCCGCGCCGGAGCGCTCCACACAGGCGGCGGCGCCGCTCGCCGCCAACGACCTCGAGGGCGACTACAAGGCCGTCATCAAGAACGTCCTGCCCTCGGTCGTGCAGATCGACGCGAGCGAGAGTCTCGGGTCCGGGGTCGTCTACGGCGACAAGGGCCACATCGTCACCAACGCGCATGTGGTGGGCCGGGAGACGTCTTTCAGGGTGACCTCCGCGACGGGCGGGCAGCCGGTCACCGCCCGGCTCGTCTCCTCGTACCCCGAGCAGGACCTCGCGGTGATCAAGATGGAGTCGCTGCCGCAGGGTCTGAAGCCGGCCAGGTTCGGCGACTCGGCGTCCGTCGACATGGGGCAGATCGTGCTCGCGATGGGCTCGCCGCTGGGCCTGTCCGGCAGCGTGACCCAGGGCATCGTCTCGGCGACGGGCCGCACGGTCAGCGAGGGAGAGACGGGCGGCGGCACGGGCGCGACCATCGCGAACATGGTCCAGACGTCCGCCGCGATCAACCCCGGCAACAGCGGGGGCGCGCTGGTGAACCTGGACGGCGAGGTGATCGGCATCCCGACGCTCGCGGCGATCGACCCGGAGATGGGCGGCGGTTCGGCCGCCGGCATCGGGTTCGCGATCCCGGCGTCGATGGTGCGGACGATCGCGGACCAGATCGTCAAGGACGGCAAGGTCACGGACTCGGGCCGGGCGGCGCTGAACATCACCGGCCGCACGGTCCTGAACGACGACTACGAGCCGGCGGGCGTGGCGGTGGTCGAGGCGCCGGCGGACGGGGCGGCGGGCAAGGCGGGGCTGAGGCCCGGGGACGTGATCACGCGGCTGGGCGACGCGGAGATCACGACGATCACGTCGCTGTCGGAGGCGTTGGCTGCGCGGCGGCCGGGGGAGGTGGTGACGGTGACGTATGTCCGGGGGTCGGCGACGCGGACGGCGCGGGTGACCCTGGGCGAGATGTAGGCGCCTCGGGCCGGCTCACCTGCGGCCCTGCTGCGGGCACGCACGGCGCCCCGTGTGGGCGCCTGGGCGAGATGTAGGCGCCTCGGGCCGGCTCACCTGCGGCCCTGCTGCGGGCACGCACGGCGCCCCGTGTGGGCACACGCCACGCCCCGCCCCCTGCGCCTGGACCCGCACCCCTAGCTCGGTGCACACGGGGTGCGGGTTACGGCGCGGAAGCCTAGGCCCGGCAACGGGCGCCGTTCCGTCGTGCCCACCCGCCCACAACGCGTGTGGGCGGGTGGGCGCCGCCTCGGCGGAGCGGTGGGCCGCAACGCGGGTGGGCGGCAGGCACGGGGGTGCGGGGTGGTGCCGCACCCCCCCTTGGAGGTCAGCCCTCGGCGTTCAGGGGCATCGGGCCGTAGATCTTCTTCCCGTCCTCCGACAGGGTCACCTGGTCCGCACCGCCCCCCAGCAGATCCCGCCAGTTCTCGCCGATCCAGCTTTCCGCGTCGCCCTGGGTGGTGAACTCCTCAGGCGTCACCACCGGCTCGACCTCCGTGCCGTCGGACTTCTCGAACCGCCACGTCCATGCCATGTCCGCCTCCTGGCGCTCACCGGATGATCGGTTTCCTGCCCGCAGAGTAGCCGGGCGCGCACGGCTCGCGGTGGCGCGGGAGGATCTGAGGGTGGAACTGACTCTGCTCGGCACCGGCGCCCCGCTCGGACTGCCCCGTCCCGACTGCTCCTGCGCCGTGTGCGCGCTCTCCCGTGGGCCACGGGTGCGCGCCGCGACGGCGCTGCTCGTGGACGGGGCCCTGCTGCTCGATCTGACCCCGGGGGCCGCTCTCGCCGCCGCGCGGTCCGGGCATTCGCTGGTGGGCGTGCGGCAGGTGTTGCTGACCCATCCGCACGACGGGCCCGCGGTGGAGGTGCCCGCGGGGCTGCCCGCCGCCGGGCGGGTGCCGGACGGACGGGAGTTGACGCTGATCTCCGGGCACCGGGTGCGGGCGGTGCCGATGGACTCCCCCGGCACCGGGTACGAGGTGACGTCGGCCGAAGGGGAGACGCTGCTCTATCTGCCGCCGGGCGGGTCCCCGGCCGGCCTTCCGGACGATCACCGGGTGCCGTACGACATGGTGGTCGCCGATGTGACGGGCCGGCCGGACGCGCTGGCCCGGCTGCGGGCGACCGGGGCCGTCGGGCCCGCGACCGATGTCGTCGCCGTCCACCTGGACCACGACGCGCCGACCGGTACCGAGCTGGACCGGCGGCTCGCGGCGGCGGGCGCGCGGGCGGTGCCGGACGGGACGACGCTGTACGTGGGCGAGTACCACGAGGTGCCGGACGTGCCCCGGCGGACGTTGGTGACCGGCGGGGCCCGGTCGGGGAAGTCCGTGGAGGCCGAGCGGCGTCTGGAGACCTTCCCCGAGGTGCTGTACGTGGCGACGGGCGGGAGCCGGGAGGGTGATCCGGAGTGGGCGGAGCGGGTGGGCCTGCACCGGGAGCGGCGGCCGGGGTCCTGGCGTACCGCCGAGACCTGTGATCTCGTACCGCTGCTCGAAGGGGACGGGCCGGCGCTCCTCGTCGACTGCCTGTCGTTGTGGCTGACGGACGCCATGGACCGGGTGGGTGCCTGGGACGACGAGACGTGGGCGGCCGGCGGGCGGAGCGCGCTGCGCGAGCGGACCGCCGAGCTGGTGGCGGCGGTGCGGGCGACGCGTCGTACGGTCGTGGCCGTGACGAACGAGGTCGGCTCGGGTGTGGTGCCGGCGACGGCGGCGGGGCGCCGCTTCCGTGACGAGCTGGGCCGGCTGAACGCGGCCTTCGCGGACGAGTGCGAGGAGGTCCTCCTCGTGGTCGCCGGTCAGGCGCTCGTGCTGCGCGGGTAGGGTGCGAGCACCGATGGCCCTCGCTGATCCACAAGGCGGAAACCCGTGAACCTGGACGACTTCTCCGATCTGATCGAGCGCCCCGACGGGGGGATCCGGCGTGACGCCGAGGAGCGCCGTGAGCGGCTGGCCGTGCCGCCGGGGGCGCTCGGTCGGCTCGACGAGCTCGGTGAGTGGCTGTCGGCCGCGCAGGCCTCGGTCAAGGTGCGGGCGATCGAGCAGCCGAGGGTGGTGCTCTTCGCGGGCGACCACGGGGTGGCCTCGCTCGATGTGTCGGGGCGCCCGGCGGGCACGGCGCACGAGCTGGTGCGCGCGGTCCTGGACGGGGTGAGCCCGATCGCGGTGCTCGCCCGGTCGACGGACGTGCCGGTCCGGGTCGTGGACGCGGGTCTGGACTGCGACCCGGAGCTGCTGCCCGCCGAGGTGGTGCGCCACCGGGTGCGGCGTGGCAGCGGCCGGATCGACGTGGAGAACGCGCTGACGGTCGAGGAGACCGAGGCGGCGGTCCGGCTCGGGATCGCGATCGCCGACGAGGAGGCGGACTCGGGCACCGATCTGGTGGTACTGGGGGATCTGAGCGTCGGCGGGACGACACCGGCCGCCACGCTGATCGCGGCGCTCTGCGGGACGGACGCCTCCGTGGTGACGGGCCGGGGCGGCGCCGGGATCGACGATCTGGCGTGGATGCGGAAGTGTGCGGCGATCCGGGACTCGCTGCGGCGGGCCCGGCCGGTCCTGGGTGATCAGCTGGAGCTGCTCGCGGCGGTCGGCGGGGCGGATCTGGCGGCGATGACCGGCTTCCTGCTGCAGGCGTCGGTGCGGCGGATGCCGGTGATCCTGGACGGTGTGGTGGGCGCGGCGTGCGCGCTGGTGGCGCAGCGGGCGGCGTTCCGGGCGCCGGACTGGTGGCTCGCGGGTCAGGTGAGCGGGGAGCCGGCGCAGGCGAAGGCGCTGGACCGGATGGCGCTCAACCCTCTGCTCGACCACGGCGTCCATGTGGGTGAGGGAACCGGGGCATTGCTCGCACTCCCCCTCGTCAAGGCCGCGGCGGCGTTCGCCGCGGAGCTGCCCGAGCGTCCGGATCCGACCACTCCGGACGACGAGGGCGCTGCGGAGGCCTGAGCGCGGGGGGACGGCAACGATCGACTCCGAGGCGGTCACGCGCGACGCGCGCGTGGCCGTCTCCGGCGTCTCCGCACGGCAAGCGCCGCCCCATATGATCGCTTTTCATGGGAGAAGTCCGCTTGTCTGCCGAAGCCGCACCCCGGGGCTCGACCGCCCGCTCACGGCGCAGCGCCGCGTTCGCCGTCTGGTACCTGCGCGTCGTCACGTTCATCAATTTCCTGAGTGCCGTCTGGGTCTCCTTCGGGCAGGATCTGCGCCGCCACAACGAGGACAACTACTTCACCCCGTACATGCTCACGGCGGGCTTCGCCTCGGGGGTCTTCACCCTCTTCCTGGCGATCACCATGCGGCGGCGCAAGCGGGCCGCGTGGATCCTCAACATGGTGCTCGGCGGGCTCTTCCTGCTGCTCTTCGCGCTGGTGATGTTCTTCCCCGAGATCCGGCAGCACGCCCAGAACTGGATCTCGCTGTTCCTGACCGCCGCGTTCGTGCTCGCGCTGCTGCTGGGCCGCAAGGAGTTCTACGCGAAGGGCGACCGCTCCAACCCGTGGCTCGCCGCGGTCGTCGCGGTCGGCGGACTGCTCGTCACCTCGCTGCTCGCGGCCGTCCTGGTCACCGTCACCAACACCTCCACCGCCCCCTCCACCTTCCTGGAGCGCTGGCGGTACGGCGTGATGCGGCTGATCACCCTGGCCTCGGACGACTCGCGGTTCGCCGGGATCACCACCCCCGGCTGGGTCGACGTCACCATCAACGTCCTGTCCACGCTGCTGCTGTTCGCGGTGCTCTTCGCCGCCTTCCGCTCCCGCCGGGCCACCGACCCGCTGACCGAGGAGGACGAGGAGCGGCTGCGGGCCCTGCTCGACAAGCAGGGGGACCGCGACTCGCTCGGCTACTTCGCGCTGCGCCGCGAGAAGAGCGTCGTCTGGTCGCCGAGCGAGAAGGCCGCCGTCACCTACCGGGTGGTCGGCGGGGTCTCGCTCGCGTCGGGCGACCCGATCGGCGACCCGGAGGCCTGGCCGGGGGCGATCGAGCCGTGGCTGGCCGAGGCGCGCGAGCACGGCTGGATCCCGGCGGTGATGGGCGCGAGCGAGGAGGCCGGGGTCATCTACGCCCGGCACGGTCTGGACGCCCTGGAGCTGGGCGACGAGGCGATCGTGGAGACCGACGAGTTCACCCTGGACGGCCGGGCCATGCGGACGGTCCGGCAGGCCTTCAACCGGGTCAAGCGGGCCGGGTACGAGGTCCGGATCCGGCGCCACGAGGACATCCCGGCCGAGGAGATGGCCGAGCTGCTGCGGAAGGCGGACGACTGGCGGGACGGGGCCACCGAGCGCGGCTTCTCGATGGCGCTCGGCCGGCTCGGGGACCCGCGGGACGGGCGGTGCGTGATGCTGGAGTGCACTGACGGGGAGGGTGAGCTGCGGGCGGTGCTGTCCTTCGTCCCGTGGGGGCCGAAGGGGCTCTCGCTCGATCTGATGCGCAGGGACCGCGAGTCGGAGAACGGGCTGATGGAGTTCATGGTCATCGAACTCCTCCAGCGCGCGAAGGAGATCGGGATCACGCAGGTCTCGCTCAACTTCGCGATGTTCCGGTCCGTCTTCGAACGTGGCTCGAAGCTCGGGGCGGGACCCGTGCTGCGCATGTGGCGTTCACTGCTCAGCTTCTTCTCCCGCTGGTGGCAGATCGAGTCGTTGTACCGCGCCAACGCCAAGTACCGACCGATCTGGGAGCCCCGATTCATGCTCTTCGAGAAGAGTGCGGACCTGCTGCGCATCGGCCTCGCGGCCGGTCGCGCGGAGGGGTTCCTGGAGGCCCCCGGGCTGCCGAAGTGGATGCACCGCCGGCATCTGGAGAGCGGCCGTTGACCCGCACCCTCCGGGAGTTCGCCCGCCGCGAGTGGGGCCCGCTGTTCCTCACCGTACGGACGGCGCTCCTCACGAAGAGGTGGAGGGCGGTCCCGATGACGCTCTCCGCCGTCTGTCTCACCGCCCTCTTCCAGCTGGTGCAGAACCAGGACTGGGGCTATCAGCCGGTCCAGAACATCGGCTCCGTACGGGCCGAGGACCCGTTCTGGCTGGCGCTGCTCCGGACTCCGCTCTCGCTGTTCGTGCCCGCGCTCGACCTGCCCGTGTGGGGCGCCCTCGCGCAGGTCCTGCTGGTCTTCGGGATCGCCGAGATCTGCCTCGGCCGGTGGCGCACCCTCGCCGTGGCCTACCTGGCGACCCTCTGCGGGACGCTGTACGCGCGCGCGGGCATCGCCCTCGGCCCGGACAACCCGCTCGGGCTGCCCGCCACCGACGCGCAGGTGCACGACACCGGTCCCTCGGCGGCCGTGGTCGGCCTCGCCGTCTACGTCTGCTGGCGGTACGGGGCCCGGTGGACCGGCATGCTGGTGGTCGTGGCGATGGTCGTCGAGGTGATCATCAAGCCGAACCTGGCGGGCAAGGAGCATCTCGCGGCCATCGCCGGCGTCCTGGTCCTGATGGGGATCCAGGCCTGGCGCGAGCGCGGTCAGGAGGGCGTGGAGCCCCGCCCGGGGACCCGCTCCTGGAAGCCGCCGATCAAGTCCTGAGCCCGGCGCCGGATCCTGGTCCAGCGCTTGTCGTGGCGGTACGTACGGATCCGGGAGCGGGCCCGGGCCCGGTGGCGGCGCCCGTAGAACCGGCGGGCCCACCAGGAGCCGGGGCGGGCGAGCCGGAAGGCGCCGACGATCGCCACGAACGGGATCAGGGTCCCGATCACCGCCATCCGGAACTTCCCCTTCACCAGGGTGATCAGGATGAGGAGGAAGTTCAGCGCGAGGGTCAGGATGAAGGTAAACCGGTCCTGGCGTTCGTCGGCGGTCATGTCGTCGACGCCCAGGGGTGAGAAGCCGCTCAGGGTGAGCCCGACCAGGGCGGCCGTGAGGACGACCACCTCGACGCTCTTGCGGCCCTCGTCGGTCCAGTACACGTCGTCGAGATGGAGGATCAGCGCGAACTCGTCCAGGACGAGCCCCGCGCCGATCCCGAAGACCACGGCGAAGAGGGCGGCGCCGAAACCGTGCCGGTCGCTGCCCACCGCGCCGAAGCCGCCGATGACGGTGAGGACCACGCCGGGTACGACGTGATGGATGTGGAGCCCGCCGGAGGAGACGTTCCCGAACGGCCCCTTCCCCGCCCGGATGAGACGGACGATGGTCCTCGTGACCAGGAACGTCACGATGAACGAGGTCAGCGCGAGAAGCATCGGGAGCTTGCCCGGCTCGACGATGTTGCGGGAGAACCAGTGACCCATGCCACCCCGTTCCGATTTGCGCGGTATGCGCAATCTACCGTCCGGAAGCGGCGATTACCCTGCCCGGATGGACGGCCTGCGTTTCGCCTTCGGCACCCTCACGGTGTTCCCCGCCCGCATCACCCGCTGGGACCGGGACGCGGCGCGGGCCGGCATGCTCTGCGCCCCGCTGGCCGGTCTGGTCGTCGGGCTCTTCGCCGCCGGGCTCGGCGGCGCGTTCCTCGCGCTCGGCTCGGGCCCGCTGCTCGCCGCCGTCGTCTCCACCGCCGTGCCCGCCGTCCTCACCCGCGGCCTCCACCTCGACGGCCTCGCCGACACCGCCGACGGCCTCGGCAGCGCCAAGCCCGCCGAGGACGCGCTGCGCATCATGAAGCAGTCGGACGTCGGCCCGTTCGGCGTCATCGTGCTGCTCCTCGTGCTGCTCGCCCAGGTCGCCGCGCTCTTCGAGCTGTACGGGGAGAGCTGGGCGCACGGCGCGGTCGGCGCCGCCCTCGCCGCGACCGTCGCCCGCCTCGCCCTCACCCACGCCTCCCGCCAGGGCGTCCTCGCGGCCCGCCCCGAGGGCCTCGGCGCGATCGTCGCCGCGACCGTCCCGGTCCGGTCCGCGACCCTCTCGACGGCGGTCGTCCTGGTCCTCTGCGCCGTTTCCGGGCTGCTGTTCTCCCCGTACGACGCGGTGCACAACGTCCTGGCGGCGGGTGCGGCCCTGGGCGCGGCGGCGGCGCTGCTGCGCCGGTGCGTACGACGGTTCGGCGGCGTGACGGGAGACGTGTTCGGGGCGGTGGAGGAGACCGCGACGACGACGGCGCTCGTGGCCCTCGCCCTGGGGTGATCGTGCCGTGCCCCGCGCGTCCGGCAGGTTCAGCGGGCGGGCTCCGGGAGGTGCGGGAGGGTGCCCCAGGGGTGGGCGCCCGCGCCGGGGACGGCGCAGTGCACCGGGGTGACCGGACGGACGCCGGGCGGAGCCGCGTACACGAGGTGGCAGTAGTGGGCGGCGACCGGCAGGTCGAGCGTCCGGTACGTGTCCCAGGGGCCCTCGAAGGTGACGAGGAGGTCGGCGAACTCCTCGTAGCCCGGGTCCGGATGGGCGCCGTGGTTGAGCACCAGGGTCGCCGCCCCGGCGGACCGGGCCGCGACCGCGACCCTGCGGTAGTGGGCGAGGGCGGCGGGCGCCGTGGACACCTGGTCGAGGAAGGCGCCGTCGGTGCCGTACCAGTCGCGGTGGCGGAGCAGCTCGGTGACGACCTCGGCGTGCGGGCGGCGCCCGTAGGCGGTGTCCACATAGCCGAGGAGCCGTACCCCGGCCGCCCGTAGCCGGTCGGCGGCCGCCGCGAAGGCCGCGTCGGGGGCCTCGCCCGCGCCGCTCGCCGGGTTGACGACGACGCCGTACAGGGACGGCGCCGCGTCGACGAGGGCCGACCAGGCCTCGGGCCGGTCGGCCGGGTGCTCGTAGAACGGCACCAGGAGGAAACGATTCACGGGCCGGGTTCCCTAGACGCGGTGGGCGGTCGGTCGTACCAGCAGGACACAGGTGAGGACGGCGAGCACGGCCGCCGCTCCCCCGGCCGCCACCGGGCCCGCCGCGGGTTCCAGCGTCTGCGCCGCCGCCGCGAGCAGACAGACGGCGGCCGCGCTGAGCACCGCCCCGAAGGCCTGGAGCAGCAGCCCCAGCCAGAGCACCGTCCCGATCAGGAGCAGGGTGACGAGCCGCGGCGGTGTCGGCCAGGGCGCCCCCGGCCAGGCCAGGGTCACGGCGACGGTGAGGGTGACGAGGACGCCGAGGTAGCCGCCGAGACAGAGCACGAGGGTGCCGGTGACCGCGCGGCGGAACTCGCGCGCGGTGGCCAGGGTCCGCAGCCGGGTCAGGCTCCCGTCCCGGAAGCGGTGCAGCAGCCACTCGGCGGGCCCCATGGAGAGGGTGAGCGCGATGACGGCGCCCGCCCCGCTCACCAGGGTGTCGCCGATGCCCGCGTGGAGCACGAGCAGACCGCTGCCGAGGCCGAAGAGGCCGTACGGGAGGGAGGCCGCGCGCGGGGGTCCGCCGCGTCCCGCCGCGCCGCGCCGGGCGCCCGGCCGGAGGACGAGCCCGGCGAAGGCGACGCTCGCGGTGAGCGCGGTGAGGAGGAGGCCGGCGCGCAGGAGGTCGGGCAGGTCCCAGCGGAAGGCGGGGACGGCTCCGGCGAGCGGCGCCAGGGCGCAGAGCAGGGCCCGTTCGCGGCCGAGGACCAGGAGCACGGTCGCGGCGGCGAGGTAGACCGACTGCCCGGCGGCGAACAGGGCCGCCGGGGTCTCGCCGGGAGCCGCGGCCGCGAGGGCGACGGCCGTACCGGCGAGGGCGCCCGCCGGGGCCCCGAGGAGCAGGGCGCGGGCGGCGGCGGGCCGGTCGCCGAGGCCCAGCCAGGTGTACGCGCGATGGGCGAGGGTCTGGTTCCAGACCCAGCCGGTGACGGCGCCCGCGAGCAGCGGAACCGTTCCGCCCGGGAGCCCGAACCGGCCCTGCTCCCCGGCGAGCAGGGGCGCGGCGAGGACGTACGCGAGGCCGGGCAGCGCGAAGACGAGTCCGCGCAGGAGACAGCCCGCGAGCCCGGTGTGCCAGGAGTCTCCGGGCGGCGCCTCCGGGGCGGGGTGGCGGCGCTCCACGCGCGCGTAGAGGTCCTCGGCGAGCTCGAAGGAGTCGGCGCGGCCGTAGGTGAGCCGGATGTGGTCGTCGGTCATGCCGTCGGACTCGAGGACGGCGGCGATCTCGTCGGGGTGCACGGCGACGGCGACGAGTCCCCCGAGCCGTTCGGCGAGCTCGTCGAGCGGATCGTCGGCGAACTCGCCTCCGGCGGGGTGCGACGGGCCTTCGCCGGGGTACGGCGAGGTGTCGGGGACGGCGGCCGGCCCGGGCGGGGCGACGGCCGCGGGGACGGCCGACGCGGCGGTCGCGGCCGGGATGCCGGAGTCCGGGTCCCCGGCCGTGGTCGCCGTTCCGGGGCCCCGGCCCGGCGGCCGGCCCGGGGCGCTCTCCCGCCGCGGGCGCGGGATCGCCGGCAGCGGGGCTTCGGTGCTCGGGGGTTTCAGCCACAGGGAGCCGCTCATGCCGGAGTACCTCCCGCCACCAGGGTCGGGGTGATGCGGCGCGGGGCCGGCAGACGGGCCGGCCAGGGCTTGGGCCGGACCTGGGGGCGTGGCGCGGGAAGGACCCGGTCGCCCGCCAGTTCGCGGTAGATCTGGCGGAATCCGTCCACCGAGCGGTGCAGGGTGAAGCGGTCGACGACCCGCTGCCGTGCGAGCCGGCCGAGTTCGGCGCGGCGGGCCCCGTCGCGGAGGAGTTCGGTAATGGCGGCGGCCATGACGGCCGGTTCGCGGGGCGGGACGACGATCCCGGTGTCGCCGACGGCCTCCCGTACCCCGCCGACGTCGGTGGAGACGGTGGCGCGGCCGCAGGACATGGCCTCGATGAGGGAGAACGGGAAGCCCTCGCTGATGGAGGAGAGCATCACCACGCTGCCGGCCGCGTAGGCGCTGGGCACGTCGGAGATCCGGCCCTCGAAGGTGATCCCGTCGGTGACGCCGAGTTCGGCGGCGAGCTTCTCCAGGCGGGTGAGGTAGTCCTCGTTCCCGGCGGGGACCGGGCCGAACAACCGGAGCCGCAGCGCGGGCAGTTCGGCCCGGCAGATGGCGTATGCCCTGATCAGGGTTTCGAGGTCCTTGATGGGGTCGACGCGGCCGCACCAGCTGAGCGTGGGCGTCTCGGGTTCGGGACCGGCCTCGGGGAAGAGGGCCGGGTCGACGCCGTTGTAGACGGTGCGGATGCGGTCGGCGGGGGCGCCGCCGCGCTCCTCCCAGCGCCGGTTGTACTGGTTGCAGGGGGTGATGAGGTCGGCCTTGCGGTAGCCGAGGGTGTTGAGCTCGCGGTAGAAGCCGAGCATGAGGGCCTTGACGGGCCAGCGTTGCGCCTCGGTGCGGTAGCCGAGATAGCGCTCGCGGAGGTAGATGCCGTGTTCGGTGAGCAGGAAGGGCACCCCTTCGAAGTGCTGTGCGGCGAGCGCCGGCAGGGTGGCGAGGCCGCTGGAGACGGCGTGGGCGACGCCGTCGGTGGATATCCGGGCGGCCAGCGGCCGCAGGGCGTGTTCGAGCAGGTCGGTGGCGGTGAGCGCGTCGTGGACGGTGGGCCGGGCCGCGAGCGTCGGCAGATGCGGCATGGTCCAGATCCACATCAGGGAGCGCAGGGCGGCCTCGGAGCGCAGGGCGTTGGTCAGGCGGCCCTGCCGGGCGAGTTCGGCGAGTTCGTACAGGCTGGTGCCGAAGTCGTAGCCCGCCTCCGGGTCGAGGAGGGCCAGGAGCAGGCGCTCGTAGGTGTCGAGGAAGCGGCGGCGCTCACGCCCCCGCAGGGTCCGGCGCGCTCCGGCGAACAGGCCGGGCGCGGTCGGGCCCTGCGGGAGTCCCCAGAGGGGGTAGGCGGTGTGCCGGGTGACGTTGGACGGCAGCTCCCAGGTGACGGGTTCGCGGCCGCTGCCGGTGAGGGCGAGGATCTCGAAGTCGACCTCGGGCATGCCGCGGACGAGCTGGTCGCACCAGGTGCTGACGCCGCCGTGGACATGCGGGTAGGTGCCTTCGGTGAGCATGGTGACATGACGGCCACTGCTCGGCATGTGCGGTTCCCCCCAGAACGTGCTGGTCAGGCGGTCGGGAGCGTGAGTGTGACGCTGGTCTGGAGCAGTTCGGGCGCGGTCCAGGCGGAGCGGGTCCCGGCGTACGGCGTGCCGAAGACGGCGGTGCCGAGGAGGAGGCGCTTGCGGGTCCCCTCGGGAGCGGTGACGGGCACGGTGAGGCCGGCGGGGGCCTTGACGGTGACCGCGGTGCCGATGCGGTAGGCGGTGACCTTTCCGGCGGCGAGGGCCTGGTCCCAGGCGGCGCGGCGGGTCAGTTCCGTGCCGACGTCCCGCTGGGCCGGGTTCACCAGGGGCGCGCTGGGTGCGAACAGGCCCCGGTAGTCGGCGAGCACCCGGTCGAGGACGGGGTAGAGCAGGCGCTCCTCGGCGAGGTTCGACTGGTGCACGTAGTGCGGCCGGGGGTCGTTGCCGAGGACGTGGGAGAGGGCGGTGCGGGCCTCCTGCGGCACGATGTGGTCGGCGTAGCCGGTGGCCGTGGGGAGCGGGGCGGGCAGGCAGGTGGAGGCCGGGTTGGACTCGCAGATGCCGCTGCCGCCGTCGGCGCGGGAGGTGTAGATCCAGTTGTACTCGTCGGCCATCTCGGCGGCGGTGCCCACGTTGTAGTACACGTTCATGGGATGGCGGGGCACGGTCTTCGCGGCGCCGGACGCGGTGCCGATGGTGCGCTGCTGCGGCTCGCGGGAGTTGTCGCTGCCGGTCCACTTGACGCCGTTGTCGGCGAGGGCGCCGGCCAGGTTCGGGTTGTCGACGGGCTGCTGGGGCAGGGTCCTGAGGCCGGAGTGCTCGCCGGTGACGAGTTCGGAGCGGTCGACGGAGATGCCCTTGCGGACGGCCCAGTCGTGGTTGTCTCGGATCTGGGCGGACAGCTCGGCGCGGCTGACCCAGAGGGTGTTGCCCTTGGTGTCCTTGGCGCACTGCCAGGGGACGACGGCGTTGTCCTGGACGCAGCCGAGGAAGGGATGGGTGTACGTGTGGTTGATCCACCGGTACTGGGCGCGGTCGGCGACGAGCCGGTCGGTGAGCGGGTCGGCGCCGGCGTGCTCGGTCTTCCACTGCTCGCCCTGGCCGCCGTTGTAGACCATGTCGAGGGTGAAGCCGGAGGACTTCTGCCAGGCGGCGGCGTACTGGGCGTCGGCGACCGTCATCCGGATCGGGTTCGCGCCCTCGCCGTCGTCGCCGACGCAGTCGAAGTCGCCGGGCGTGCAGTCGAGTCCGGTGTCCCAGCGGGCGTCGGGGGCGAAGACGTCGTCGACGTGCACGGAGAGGTAGTTGCGGCTCTGGCCGAGGTGGACGCCCTGGGTGAGCCATTCGACGATGCCGCGGGCGAGGGCCCGGAACTGCCGCTGGTACTGGTTGTAGGCGAAGGTGACGACGAGTTCGCGGCGCCCGTCGGCGGTGTACTCGCCGACGAGGCTGGCCCGGCCGCCGCCGTCGACCGGCACGTCCACGTAGCTGGTGTAGCCGGCCCGGGGGCGGCCCGCGTAGCCGTAACTCTCGGCGATCGACGGGTCGTTGTCCTCGAAGGTGACCGCGCCGGCCAGGTACCGGAAGGGGCCCGCCTTCCCGGCGGCGGTGATCCCCGCGGTGGTCCCGTCGAGGACGCCGGACCAGCCGCCCTCGTTGGTGTAGTCGAGGCCGACGCCGGGGTGCGACCAGGTGTAGGCGTCGACCTGCGGGATCCCGAAGGTCCGTTCGTACGTCTGGAGGGCGGTGTGCTCGGCGGAGTCGGGGCCGAAGGCGCTCTCGTGGGGCAGGACGACGCCCTGGTACTTGGCGCGGGGGCGGCCGTCGAGGGTGTCGCTGAGGAAGGCCGTGTCGAGAACCGGCCGGTTCGGGTCGTTCAGGTCGATCCTGCGGTACGGCACGCCGGAGCCCTTCAGCTCGGCGGTGATCGCCCCGACCGCGCTGCCGCCGTCGTCCACGACCAGGACGGTGAGGTCGACCCGGGGCACGGGGGCCGCGAGGGCCTGCGCGGACGGGACGACGGTGGCGAGCAGCGCGGCGGCGGCGAGGGCCGCGACGCGGGCGGTACGGGGCGCGGTGCGGGCGCCGCCACGGGTGCGGGGCGCGCTTCTGGGCGTACGAATCCGGCCGGAGTCCATCAGGTGGTGTCCCCCCTCTGCAGGTCCCCGCGCACCGGGGGCCGGGGCGGCGAACCTGTGGAGATGTTGCAGATGGTGCGAAGACGAGTGGGTCGTCCTTGCGTGACTGAGGCGAGTGTGAACGAGCGCTCCGAGCCTGAACGGTAAACATGAAAGAGACACCACGGATGAGTGAATCAGCGCCGCCGTGAGCGAACCGGGTGAGCGAGCGTAGGCTCGTTCTCGGCGCTCTCCGGGCCGAAATACGATGCGGCGGGCACGGTCGGCCCATCCCTCGACCGCCACAGAACTCAATGGAAGCGAGATTTCACCACCGTGACTGCTCTCACTCTCAGCACTGCCGGCGCGGCGACGCTCCGCGCCGACGCCCTCGTCATCGGCGTCGCGAAGTCCGGGAAGACGCTCGTCGTCGCTCCGGGCGCCGAGGCCGTCGACAAGGCCTTCGACGGTCGGCTCGCCGCCGTCCTGGAGACGCTGGGTGCCTCGGGTGCCGAGGGTGAGGCGACCAAGCTGCCCGCCCCCGCCGGCCTCAAGGCCCCCGTCGTCCTGGCCGTCGGCCTGGGCTCCGCCCCCGAGGACGGCGCGTCCTACGCCGCCGAGACCCTCCGCCGGGCCGCCGGTGTCGCCGCCCGCACCCTGACCGGCTCGAAGAAGGCCGCGTTCGCGCTGCCGATCGACGCCGCCGAGGACGCCGCCGCCATCGCGGAGGGCGCCCTGCTCGGCGCGTACGCCTTCGACCAGTACAGGACGTCGGGGGATGCCAAGGACGCGAAGAAGCCGCTGGGCGAGGTCGCCCTGCTCGGCGCCAAGCCGCGCGACAAGGCCCACAAGGCCGCCGCCGAGCGCGCCCAGGCCGTCGCCGAGGAGATCAACCGCGCCCGCGACCTGATCAACATGCCGCCGAACGACCTGACCCCGGCCGCCTTCGCCGCCGCCGCCCAGGCCGCCGGCAAGGAGCACGGCCTCAAGGTCCAGGTCCTCGACGAGAAGGCGCTCACCAAGGGCGGCTACGGCGGCATCCTCGGCGTCGGCGTCGGCTCCGAGAACCCGCCGCGCCTGGTCCGCATCGGCTACACCCACCCGAAGGCGGAGAAGACCCTCGCCCTGGTCGGCAAGGGCATCACCTACGACTCGGGCGGCATCTCCCTGAAGCCGGCCGGCCACAACGAGACGATGAAGTGCGACATGAGCGGCGCCGCCGCCGTGTTCTCCACCGTCGTCGCCGCGGCCCGCCTCGGCCTCGAGGTCAACGTCACGGGCTGGCTGGCCCTCGCCGAGAACATGCCGTCCGGCTCCGCCACCCGCCCGGGTGACGTGCTGCGCATGTACAGCGGCAAGACCGTCGAGGTCCTGAACACCGACGCCGAGGGCCGGCTCGTCCTCGCCGACGCGCTGACCAGGGCCTCCGAGGAGCACCCGGACGCGATCGTCGACGTGGCGACCCTGACCGGCGCGATGGTCCTGGCGCTGGGCAACCGCACCTTCGGCATCATGGCCAACGACGACGACTACCGCTCCGCGATCCACGAGATCGCGGAGGAGGTCGGCGAGGCGTCCTGGCCGATGCCGCTCCCCGCGGACCTGCGCAAGGGCATGGACTCCCCCACCGCCGACATCGCCAACATGGGTGAGCGGATGGGCGGCGGCCTGGTCGCCGGTCTCTTCCTCCAGGAGTTCGTGGGCGAGGGCATCACCTGGGCCCACCTGGACATCGCGGGCCCGGCCTTCCACGAGGGCGCCCCGTACGGCTACACCCCCAAGGGCGGCACCGGCTCCTCGGTCCGCACCCTGGTGCGGCTGGCCGAGCTGACGGCGGCCGGCGAGGTCTGAGCACTCGTGTGACGGCTACGGCCCCGGGCTGCGTGCCCGGGGCCGTCGCCGTTCGCCCGCGACGAAATCCGTAGGTTCGTACGCTCTGGTCCGCCCGCCGTACGGACGATCGGCCGTCTCAGAGCACGGCCCCGCGTCCCGCCATCCGTCAACAAGTGCGAAGATGGGTTCTCGGCAGGACAGGGCCCCCACCACAGGGCCGAAAATAAGCGGCCGAACACCAGCCGACCGACCGGTCCTCACCCGAAAGGGGAACGAGGGGACCGGCGACGAGCGCACATGCATGGAGGACGTGACGTGGCGAACGACGCCAGCACCGTTTTCGACCTAGTGATCCTCGGCGGCGGTAGCGGCGGTTACGCCGCGGCGCTGCGCGGAGCGCAGCTGGGCCTGGACGTCGCACTGATCGAGAAGAACAAGCTCGGCGGCACCTGCCTGCACAACGGCTGCATCCCGACGAAGGCCCTGCTCCACGCCGGCGAGGTCGCCGACCAGACCCGCGAGGCGGAGCAGTTCGGTGTCAAGGCCTCCTTCGAGGGCATCGACATCAAGGCCGTGCACAAGTACAAGGACGACGTGATCTCGGGCCTGTACAAGGGTCTGCAGGGTCTCGTCGCCTCCCGCAAGGTGACCTACATCGAGGGCACCGGCCACCTGTCCTCCCCGACCTCCGTCGACGTCGACGGTCGTCGTGTCGAGGGCCGTCACGTCCTCCTGGCCACCGGTTCCGTGCCGAAGTCCCTCCCCGGCCTGGAGATCGACGGCAACCGGATCATCTCCTCGGACCACGCGCTGACCCTGGACCGCGTCCCGGAGTCCGCGATCATCCTGGGCGGCGGCGTCATCGGCGTCGAGTTCGCCTCGGCGTGGAAGTCCTTCGGCACCGACGTCACGGTGATCGAGGGCCTGAAGCACCTGGTCCCGGTCGAGGACGAGAACAGCTCGAAGCTTCTTGAGCGCGCGTTCCGCAAGCGCGGCATCAAGTTCAACCTCGGCACCTTCTTCCAGTCCGCCGAGTACACCGACAACGGCGTCAAGGTCACCCTGGCCGACGGCAAGACCTTCGAGGCCGAGGTGCTGCTGGTCGCCATCGGCCGCGGCCCGGTCTCCGCCGGTCTCGGTTACGAGGAGCAGGGCGTCGCGATGGAGCGCGGCTACGTCCTGGTCGACGAGTACATGCGTACCAACGTGCCGACGATCTCGGCCGTGGGCGACCTCGTCCCGACGCTCCAGCTCGCGCACGTCGGCTTCGCCGAGGGCATCCTCGTCGCGGAGCGCCTGGCCGGCCTGAAGGCCGTCCCGATCGACTACGACGGCGTGCCCCGGGTGACGTACTGCCACCCCGAGGTCGCCTCCGTCGGCATCACCGAGGCCAAGGCCAAGGAGATCTACGGCGCGGACAAGGTCGTCGCCCTCAAGTACAACCTGGCGGGCAACGGCAAGAGCAAGATCCTCAAGACCGCGGGCGAGATCAAGCTCGTCCAGGTCAAGGACGGTGCCGTGGTCGGCGTCCACATGGTCGGTGACCGCATGGGCGAGCAGGTCGGCGAAGCGCAGCTGATCTACAACTGGGAGGCGCTGCCGGCCGAGGTCGCGCAGCTCATCCACGCCCACCCGACGCAGAACGAGGCGCTCGGCGAGGCCCACCTGGCCCTGGCCGGCAAGCCCCTGCACTCCCACGACTGACGCTCACGTCATCACAGGGCGCGACGACCACTTCCCGCAATTCGTTAGGAGCAACTGAAACCATGTCGGTTTCCGTAACCCTGCCGGCGCTCGGCGAGAGCGTCACCGAGGGCACCGTCACCCGCTGGCTCAAGGCCGAGGGTGAGCGTGTCGAGGCCGACGAGCCGCTGCTCGAGGTCTCGACCGACAAGGTCGACACCGAGATCCCCGCCCCCGCCTCGGGCATCCTGGCCTCCATCAAGGTCGCCGAGGACGAGACGGTCGAGGTCGGCGCCGAGCTGGCCATCATCGACGACGGCACGGGCGCCCCGGCCGCCGCTCCGGCTCCGGCCGCCGAGCCCGCCGCGGCCCCGGCCGCCGAGGCCCCGGCGCCGGCCGCCGAGGCTCCGGCCGCTCCGGCCCCCGAGGCCGAGGCTCCCGCCGCCCCGGCCGCTCCGGCCGGCGGTGCGACCGGCACCGACGTCGTGCTGCCCGCGCTCGGCGAGTCCGTCACCGAGGGCACCGTGACCCGCTGGCTGAAGTCGGTCGGCGAGACCGTCGAGGCCGACGAGCCGCTGCTCGAGGTCTCCACGGACAAGGTCGACACCGAGATCCCCGCCCCGGCCTCCGGCGTTCTCCTGGAGATCGTCGTCGCCGAGGACGAGACCGCCGAGGTCGGCGCCAAGCTCGCCGTCATCGGTGCCGCGGGTGCGGCTCCGGCCGCGCCGGCCGCCCCGGCCCCGGCGGCCCCCGCCGCCGCCCCGGCCCCCGCTGCCGCCGCCCCGGCCGCTCCGGCCCCGGCCGCCCCGGCCCCCGCTCCGGCGGCTCCGGCCGCCCCGGTCGCCGCCCCGGTCGCCGCTCCGGCGCCGGTCGCCCAGACCCCGTCGATCGCCCCCGCGGTCGTCACCCCGGTTCCGGCGGCCCCCGCGGCCGCCCCCGCCGAGGACGGCGCGTACGTGACCCCGCTGGTCCGCAAGCTCGCCACCGAGAACGGTGTCGACCTCGCGGCCGTCAAGGGTTCGGGCGTCGGTGGCCGTATCCGCAAGCAGGACGTCCTCGCGGCCGCCGAGGCGAAGAAGGCCGCCGCCGCTGCCCCCGCCGCGGCCGCTCCGGCCGCCGCCAAGGCTCCGGCCCTGGAGGTCTCCCCGCTGCGCGGTCAGACCGTCAAGATGACCCGCATGCGCAAGGTCATCGGCGACAACATGATGAAGGCGCTGCACGGCCAGGCCCAGCTGACCTCGGTCGTCGAGGTCGACATCACCAAGCTGATGAAGCTGCGCGGCCGCGCGAAGGACGCCTTCGCCGCCCGTGAGGGCGTCAAGCTCTCCCCGATGCCGTTCTTCGTGAAGGCTGCGGCCCAGGCGCTGAAGGCCCACCCGGTCATCAACGCCCGGATCAACGAGGACGAGGGCACGATCACCTACTTCGACACCGAGAACATCGGTATCGCGGTGGACTCCGAGAAGGGTCTGATGACCCCGGTCATCAAGGGTGCGGGCGACCTCAACATCGCCGGCATCTCGAAGAAGACCGCGGAGCTGGCCGGCGCCGTGCGCGCCAGCAAGATCACCCCGGACGACCTGGCCGGCGCGACCTTCACCATCTCCAACACCGGTTCGCGCGGCGCGCTCTTCGACACGATCATCGTGCCCCCGAACCAGGTCGCCATCCTGGGCATCGGCGCCACCGTGCGCCGTCCGGTCGTCATCAACCACCCGGACCTGGGTGAGACGATCGCGATCCGCGACATGACGTACGTCGCGCTGTCCTACGACCACCGTCTGGTGGACGGCGCCGACGCCGCCCGCTACCTGACCTCGGTCAAGGCGATCCTCGAGGCCGGCGAGTTCGAGAACGACCTCGGCCTGTAGGCAGTACGCCGAAAGGCATACGCCGAGGCAACGTAACGAGCCTCACCTGCGGCGCCCCCGTCCGGAAGTGTTTCCGGACGGGGGCGCCGCCGTATTGTCTTTAGAGTCAACACTCCCCGAGGAGCCGCTTCATGACCGTCCCCGTCGTCCACTCGCTGCGCGAGCAGATCCGCGAGCACATCGTGGAGGGGATCGTCAGCGGCCGCTGGAAGCCGGGCGAGCGCATCGTGGAGCGCCGGATCGCCACCGAGCTCGAGGTCAGCCAGACGCCCGTGCGCGAGGCGCTGCGCGAGCTGGAATCGCTGCGGCTGATCGAGTCGGCGCCGAACAAGGGCGTCCGGGTCCGCAATCTGACCGCGGCCGACCTGGAGGAGAGCTACCCCGTTCGGGCCGGTCTGGAGCAGATCGCGGCCGAGCTGGCGGCCGGCCGGCTCGCGGCCGACTGCTCGGCCCTGGAGCCGCACGTGGCGGCCCTGTACGAGGCGGACGCGACCTCCGACGGAACGGCCCAGGTGCGGCACACGGTGGCCTTCCATCGGGAGCTGGTGAAGGCCGCGGGGAACGCCGTCCTGCTGCACACCTGGGAGACGCTCGGCATCGAGGTCTTCACGGCCCTGTCGATCCGCTGGCTGGGCACGGTTCAGAAGTCGTACGCGGAGGAGCACCAGGAGCTGGTGGAGGCCTTCCGGCGGGGCGATCCGAACATCGGCGCGCTGGTGAAGGCGCATGTGCTGGGCTGCGCGCCGCGCGCCTGACCCTCTTTTCTCGTCACGGACGGTGAGCGGGTCCACCCTCGGGTGGGCCCGCTCATTCGTGCGCGCATGTCCTCAGTGAGCGACCTCTCCCCGCCCTCACCTGCGAAAACAAGGCACCGGGTGCCCCGTTTCGCGGCACCCTGTGCCGACTTTCTCGATCTGAAGAGGTTTTCCCCTTCAACCCTTTGATCGATCATCGATCGCCGGTTTACAGTCTTCGGCGGGCCGCTACCCGGCCCTTCGCCCTGTCCTGCCAGACAAGGCACCCCTTCTCCACCCCCACCTGTCCGGAAGGCGGCGATCATGACCGATCCCGTAGGCAAGATTCCGAGCGAGCTCGACCAGCTCCCGGACCGTGACACCGAGGAGACCGCCGAGTGGGCGGCCTCCCTGGACGCCGTCACCAAGGCCGCCGGCCCCCACCGGGCCGCCTACCTGATGCGCCGCACGCTCCAGCACGCCGAGGGCGCGGGCCTCGCCCTGCCCAAGCTGCTGGAGACGGACTACGTCAACACCATCCCGACCTCCGCCGAGCCGACGGGCGCCGCCTTCGACGGCGACGAGGCCATGGAGCGCCGGATCACCGCCTGGAACCGCTGGAACGCGGCCGCGATGGTCACCCGCGGCTCGAAGTACGGCGTCGGCGGTCACATCGCCACGTTCGCGTCGGCCGCCTGGCTGTACGAGACCGGCTTCAACCACTTCTTCAAGGGCAAGGAAGCCGACGGTTCCGGCGACCAGCTCTACATCCAGGGTCACGCCGCGCCCGGCATCTACGCCCGCGCGTTCCTGGACGGGCGCCTGAACGAGGCCCACCTCGACAACTTCCGGCAGGAGTCCGGCGGCAACGGTCTGCCCTCCTACCCGCACCCGCGCCGCCTGCCCTGGCTGTGGGAGTTCCCGACCGTCTCCATGGGTCTGGGCCCGCTCTCCGCGATCTACCAGGCGCGCTTCAACCGCTACCTGACCAACCGCGCCATCAAGGACGTCTCCGCCTCGCACGTGTGGGCGTTCCTCGGTGACGGCGAGATGGACGAGCCCGAGTCGACCGCGGCCCTCGCCCTGGCCGCCCGCGAGGGTCTGGACAACCTGACCTTCGTCATCAACTGCAACCTGCAGCGCCTCGACGGCCCGGTCCGCGCCAACTTCAAGATCGTGCAGGAGCTGGAGGCCCAGTTCCGCGGCGCCGGCTGGAACGTCGTGAAGTCCCTGTGGGGCAACGCCTGGGACGAGCTGTTCGCGCTCGACACCACCGGCGCCCTCGTCCGCCGTCTCCGCGAGGTGCCGGACGCGCAGGTCCAGACGTACCAGACCCGCGACGCCGCCTACATCCGCCAGGACTTCTTCGGCAAGGACCCGGCGCTCGTCGCGATGGCGCAGCTGCTGAGCGACGACAAGATCCTGGAGTGCTTCCACCTCTCGCGCGGTGGCCACGAGCCGCGCAAGGTGTACGCCGCGTACAAGGCCGCCGTCGAGTTCAAGGGCGCGCCGACGGTCATCCTCGCGCAGACCGTCAAGGGCTTCACCCTCGGTGAGGGCTTCGCGTCGAAGAACGCGAACCACCAGATGAAGAAGCTCTCGAACGACGAGTTCAAGAACATGCGTGACCTTCTTGAACTGCCCATCTCGGACGCGCAGTTCGCCGACGGCCAGGTGCCGTACGGCCACCCCGGCGCCGACTCCCCCGAGGTCCGCTACCTGCAGGAGCGCCGCGCGGCGCTCGGCGGTCCGGCCCCGGCCCGTCGCACCCACGCGATCGCCCCGCTGCCGGCCCCGGCCGAGAAGGCCTTCACCGCCTTCGACAAGGGCTCCGGCGCGCAGTCGATGGCGACCACGATGGCCTTCGTCCGTCTGGTCAAGGACCTCATCCGCGACAAGGAGACCGGCAAGCGCTGGGTCCCGATCGTCCCGGACGAGGCCCGTACCTTCGGTATGGAGTCGCTGTTCCCGTCGCTCGGCATCTACTCGCCGAAGGGCCAGACGTACGAGCCGGTCGACCGCGACCAGCTGATGTACTACAAGGAGGCCGTCAACGGCCAGATCCTCAACGAGGGGATCACCGAGGCCGGTTCGATGGCCGACTTCATCGCCGCTTCCACCGCGTACTCCACGCACGGCGAGGCGATGATCCCGTTCTACATCTTCTACTCGATGTTCGGCTGGCAGCGGACCGCCGACCAGATGTGGCAGCTCGGCGACCAGCTCGGCCGCGGCTTCCTCGTCGGCGCCACCGCGGGCCGTACGACCCTGACCGGTGAGGGCCTGCAGCACGCCGACGGCCACTCGCCGGTGATCGCGGCGACCAACCCGGCGGCGCTGACCTACGACCCGGCGTTCGCCTACGAGGTCGCGGCCATCGTCAAGGAGGGTCTGCGCCGGATGTACGGCGAGGCCGCCGAGGGCGAGGACCAGAACGTCTTCTACTACCTCACCGTCTACAACGAGCCGATGCCGCAGCCCGCCAAGCCGGCCGGCGTCGACGAGGGCATCGTCAAGGGCCTCTACCGCTTCAACACGGCGGAGTCCGCGGGCCTCGACCTCCCGGCGAACGCCTCGCGCATCCAGCTCCTCTCCTCCGGTACGGCCATCCACTGGGCCCTGGAGGCGCAGAAGCTGCTCGCCGCCGAGTGGGGCGTGGGCGCCGACGTGTGGTCCGCGACGTCCTGGACGGAGCTGCGGCGCGACGCGCTGGAGGCCGACGCGGCGCTGCTGCGCGGCGAGGAGCAGGTGCCGTACATCCGCCGGGCCCTGGAGGGCGTCGAGTCCCCGGTCCTCGCGGTCTCCGACTACATGCGCCAGGTCCCCGACCAGATCGCGCAGTGGGTCGAGCAGGACTGGTCCTCGCTCGGTGCCGACGGCTTCGGCCTCTCGGACACCCGTGACGCGGCCCGCCGCCACTTCGGTGTCGACGCCCAGTCGATCGTCGTCGCGGCCCTCGCGCAGCTCGCCCGCCGCGGCGAGGTCCCGGCCTCGGCCGTGAAGGAGGCGCGCGAGCGCTACGGCCTGTAGGCCCTGCCCTGTTGTCGGTGCGGGCGCGCATGATGGGTTCATGCGCGCCGCCCGGCTGATCAAGATGGTCCTGCTCCTCCAGTCCCGTCCTTCGATGACGGCGGCCGAGCTCGCCGCCGAGCTGGAGGTGTCGGAGCGCACCATCACCCGCGATGCCCTCGCCCTCTCGGAGGCGGGGGTTCCGGTGTATGCGGACCGGGGCAGGTCCGGCGGGTACCGGCTCGTCGGCGGCTATCGCACCCGGCTCACGGGCCTGGCGCGCGGCGAGGCAGAGGCGCTGTTCCTGTCCGGACTGCCGGGCGCGCTGCGGGACATGGGCCTGGAGGACGCGGCGTCGGCGGCCCGGCTGAAGGTGTCCGCGGCGCTGCTGCCCTCGCTGCGGGACGCCCCGGACTCGGTGGCGCAGCGTTTTCTGCTCGACGCGCCGGGCTGGTACCAGGAGCCGGAGACCCCGGAGCTGCTGGCGCCGATCGCGGAGGCGGTGTGGGACGACCGGATGGTCTCGGCCCGCTACCGGCGCGGTGACCGCGAGGTGGAGCGCGAGCTCGCCCCGTACGGCCTCGTCCTGAAGGCCGGCGTCTGGTACCTGTGCGCGCGGTCCGGTACGGCGTTCCGCACCTACCGGGTCGACCGCTTCGTCTCCGTCGCCCTCGCCGTGGAGCGCTTCGACCGGGACGAGTCCTTCGGCCTGTCCGCCTTCTGGGCCGAGCGCGCGGCGGAGTTCGCCCGCTCGATCCTGCGCGCCGAGGTCGTCGTACGGCTCACGGAGGCGGGTGCCCGCCGGCTGCCGTACGTGACGGACCGCGCGGCCGCCGAGGAGGCCCTCGCGGCGGCGGTGCCCGAGGACGGCGGGCTCCGGGTGGTCCTCCCGGTGGAGAGCGAGGAGGTCGCGTTCTCCCAGCTGCTCACGCTCGGCCCGGAGGCCGAGGTGCTGGCCCCGGCCTCCTTGCGCGAGCGCTTCGGCGCGGCCGCCCGGGCGATGGCCTCGCGGTACGCGTGAGGGTCAGCGGTAGTCGTTCACGTCCGGGTTGCCCTTCTCGTCGGCGAGCATGAAGCCCCAGGCGTCCGGCCGTGAGCCGTCCGCGTCGGTGAAGCCGTACTCCCCCGCGAGCTGACCGCTCGACAGCGACCGGCCGTTCCAGCGGTGCCGGTCGGGGTCGGCCGCGAGCGCGGCGATCGCCCTGCCCACGTACACCGGGGACTCGGCGATCGCGAAGCCGGGGATCTTCTCGACGGCGTCGCGCCAGTTCTCCTCGGTGACGCCGAACGCGGTGAGCATCTGCTCGGACCTGAGCCAGCCGGGGGTGACGGAGACCGCCGTGCCGCCGTACTCCGCGAGTTCCTTCCCGAGGCCGAAGGCCATCCGGATGGGGGCGTTCTTGGCGAGGTCGTAGAAGAGGTTCTCGCGGTAGCGGGTGCCGTTGTACTCGGAGGTGCCGTCGGTGACCTCGACGACGAGGCCGCCTCGGTTCCGGATGAGCAGCGGGATCGCCGTGTGGGAGGTGATGGCGTGCGTCCGCACTCCGAGTTCCAGCATCCGCAGGCCGCCGGCGAGGTCGTTCTCCCAGGTCTTCCCGCCGAAGACGAGGAGGTGCTCGCCGCCCCAGACGTCGTTCACGAGGACGTCGAGCCGCCCCTGTTCCCGGTCGATCCGGTCGACCAGCGCCCTCACCTGGTCGACCTCCAGGTGGTCGGTGGGGACGGCGATGCCCTCGCCGCCTGCGGCCGTCACCAGTTCGGCGGTCTCCTCGATGGTCTCGGTGGCCCGGCCGACCTCGCTGAGCTTCTCGCGGGTGGTCCGCCCGGTGACGTACACCGTCGCCCCGGCCGCGCCGAGCTGGACGGCGATGCCGCGTCCGGCGCCCCGGGTGGCCCCGGCGACCAGGCAGATCCGTCCGCGCAGGCTGTTCGTCTGGTTCGTCTCGTTCGTCTCCGTCGTCATGCGCACCAGACTCGCAGGAAAGTACGACATCTTCTGTCTGGATTCATTTCGGGCTTTCCGGGTGCGTCGCACCTCCCGAACCAGGATGCTGGTCCCGTGATGGACGAGACGGAGTTCTGGGAGATCATCGACGCCAGCCGCGAGGACGCCGAGGGCGACCCCGAGGAACAGGCCGACCTGCTCGTGGAACGGCTGACCCGGCTGGACCCCGACTCCGTGCTCGACTACGCACGCCATTTCGAGGCCCGCTACAACCGCGCGTACCTCTGGGATCTGTGGGGCGCGGCGGCGGTGCTCTTCGACGGGGCCGGCGACGAGACCTTCGACTCGTTCCGCTGCTGGCTCATCGGCCAGGGCCGGGAGGTGTACGAGGGCGCGGTGCACGATCCCGACGCGCTCGCGGAGCTGCTCGGCGACTTCGACGTGGAGATCGACGGGGACGGCGAGGAGATCGGTTTCGCGGCGGACGAGGCGTACGAGCAGCTGACCGGCGCGGAGACTCCGGACCTGGGCATCCCGATGCCGGGCGGGGAGCCGCTGGGAGCGCCGTTCGACCTGGAGGACGACAAGGTCCTCGCGGAGCGCTTCCCCCGGCTGTGGGAGCGCTTCGGCACGACGTAGCGCGGATCCCGGCGGAAGCCCCGGGATCCGATCCCGAAGGGCGGTGTGCCGCCCTTCGGGGACATCCCCACCGCTCAGAAGTGCGTGCCGCCGTCGATGCGGACCTCGGTGCCGGTGATGAACTTCCCGTCCTCGGACGCCAGCATCGCGACGACGCCCGCGACGGTCTCGGGGCCGGCGAAGCCCTGGCCGAGGGCGGGGGCGAGCTTCCCGAAGAGGGACCAGTCGGCGTCCTCGGGGATGCCGGGGCCGACGCTCTGACGGCTGGCGCCGGTGCCGTCGGTCATGCCCGAGGAGATGGAGCCGGGCTGGACGGCGGTGAAGCGGATGCCCTGCTTGGCGTACTCGGCGGCGAGCGCGTGGGTCATGGACTGGATGCCGCCCTTGCTGGCCGCGTAGGCCGCCATGTAGGGGTGCGCGAACATCGCGGAGGTGGAGGAGAAGTTCACGACGGCGGAGCCGTCGCCCTCCAGGAGCGCGGGGATCGACTCGCGGATCATCAGGAACGTGCCGGTGAGGTTGATCCGTATCACCTGCTCGAAGGAGTCGAGGCTCGTCTCACGGGTGTGCGAGGAGCGCAGGATGCCGGCCGCGTTGACCAGGACGTCCAGGCCGCCGAGCGCCTCGACGGCGGCGGCGACACCGGCGCGCACGGAGGCTTCGTCGGCGACGTTCAGGACGACGGTGGTGAGGCGGTCGGCGGCGTCGCCGGCCTTGGCGACGGTGTCCTTGAGCCCGTCCTCGCTGATGTCGGCGGCGACGACCCGGCCACCCTCGGCGAGCAGGCGCAGGACGGTGGCCTGGCCGATGCCGGAGCCTCCGCCGGTGATGAGCGCGCGGCGTCCTTCGTAACGGGTCAGCTGGTTCATGGCGGCAACCTCTCGATGTCGAGCTTCCGGGAATCCTGCTTCCGGGACGTCAGAGCTTCCCGGGGATGCTGCCACCGTACGCCCAAGTGGCACGTTTTGCCATAGCTGCACGACGTGCACCGTCGGCAGTCGCGGGCGTACGCTTCGTACGGTGAGCACCAAGCCCGAGGGCGCCACGCCCCCCACCCGGACGCTGACGGAGCGCCGCAAGGCCGCGACCCAGCTGGACATCGCACGCGCCGCCGCCGAGCTCTTCACCGAGCACGGCCCCGACGGCACCACGGCCGAGGACATCGCCCTGCGGGCCGGGGTCGCGCTGCGCACCTTCTACCGGTACTTCCGCTCCAAGCAGGACGCCGTGGCCCCGCTCCTCGCGGGCGGCGGCGACCGCTGGCGCGAACTCCTCGCCGCGACGGCCGCGACGACCGCCGATGGCCCTTCGGAACCGGGCGCGGGGCTGCCCGAGGCCCTGGAACGCTCGATCGCCGCCTCACTGACCCCGACGGACGCGGCGGCCGAGGAGGGGCTGCGCTGGACGCGCGGGCTGCTGCGCGCGGCCGCCGAGGACCCCGCGCTGCGGGCCGTCTGGTACCGGGTCAACCAGGAGTCGGAGGAGCGGCTGCGCGAGGTCGTCGCCGGCCTCGCGGGGCCGGGTGCGGACCCGCTGGAGGTACGGCTCGCGGCCGCGGCGGCCACGGACGCCATCCGGATCGCCCTGGAGAGCTGGGCGGAGACGGACGCGCCGGTGCGCGGCGAGGGCGCCCCGGCGGAGCTCGCGGTCCGGTGCCTGCGCGAACTGATGGGCGGGATGCGGCTGCTGAACCCGGACGTCAGCGGAGGGTCAGCGACCGGCCCATGAGGACGTCGTCCACGTACTCCCCGGCCAGGAACAGCTCCCCCGGCAGCACGCCCTCCACCGCGAAGCCCTCGGAGGCGTAGAGCGCGCGGGCCGGGGCGTTGTGGCCGAGCACCCGCAGGGTCATGCGTACGGCGCCGTCCGCCCGGGCCCGGTCCATCGCCGCCCGCAGCAGCGCCCGCGCCACGCCGCGCCCCCGCGCGGCCTCGGCGACCACGAGGCCCTGGATCTGCCGCACGTGGGCGGTGGCCGCGAGCGGGGTCGGCGACACCACCCGGACGTAGCCGTCGATCACGCCCGCGCGCACGGCGAGGAGGTAATCCCCCGGCAGGTGGCGGTCGTCGAAGAAGGGCTCGTACGGCGGGACCGGGGCGGGCAGCACCGCGTGCAGGGTCGACCAGGCGGCCCGGTCGAGCTCGGCGAGGGCGGCGTCGTCCGCGCGTTCGGCGGTACGTATCAGCGTCTCCGGCACGATCATGGCGGCCACTGTGCCACGCGCCCGCCCGGGAGGGCAGGATGGCTCCATGCAGCGTTCCGCCACTCACAAGCGTGTCGCCGTCACCGGTGCCTCCGGGCTCATCGGCTCCGCCCTCGTCCACTCCCTGCGCGCCGACGGCCACGACGTCGTCCGGCTCGTGCGCCGGCCCGCCCGGACCGCCGACGAGGTCGAGTGGGACCCCAAGCGGCTGTACGTGGACGCCGCCGGGCTCGTCGGCGTGGACTCCGTCGTACACCTGGCGGGCGCCGGGGTCGGCGAGCGCCGCTGGAACGAGGCGTACAAGCGGGAGATCCGCGACAGCCGCGTCCTCGGCACGACGGCGATCGCCCAGGCCCTCGCCTCCCTCGCGGAGCCCCCGGAGAGCCTGGTGTGCGGCACGGCGCTCGGCTGGTACGGGGACACCGGCAGCCGCGCGGTCGACGAGAGCGCCCCGGCGGGCACGGGCTTCCTGCCCGAGGTCTGCGTGGAGTGGGAGGCCGCCGCGGCGCCGGCCGAGGAGGCCGGCATCCGGGTCACCTACGCCCGCACCGGCCTGGTGGTGGCGCGCGAGGGAGGGGCGTGGGGACGGTTGTTCCCGGTCTTCCGGGCCGGACTCGGCGGACGGATGGGCGACGGCCGCCAGTACTGGTCGTTCATCTCCCTCCACGACGAGGTGGCCGCCCTGCGCCATCTCATCGACACCCCGGCGCTCTCGGGCCCGGTGAACCTGACCGCCCCCGACCCGGTCACCAACCGCGAGGTGACCGCGGCGATGGGCCGGGTCCTGCGCCGGCCGACCCTCTTCACCGTGCCCGCGCCCGCGCTGAAGGTGGTCCTCGGGGACTTCGCACAGGATGTGCTGGGGAGTCAGCGGGTGCTGCCGGGGCGGCTGCTGGAGACCGGATTCGACTTCGCGTTCCCGACGATCGACGACTCGATCCGGGCGGCCGCGCGCTGAACCCCGTACCGCTCCCCCTCCCGCACTCCCCCTCCGTGCTCCCCCGTGCCACACGCACCCCGGTGCGCGCGGCTGGCACCGGTGGGAGCGCTGCCTAGGCTCGACGAGAACGGCGAACTCGGGCATTCCGGAGGCCCGTTGGGGGCATAGGCCTCCCACCGGCCGCGCCGACCTGGGGAGGGGCACGTGCTCAACAGCGCAGACAGCGCAAGGACCGCACAGCGTACGAACGTCGACAGCGACGTCGATGTCGACCTCGGCACCGCGCACACCGTCGACGTCGTCATCGTGGGAGCCGGGGTCGCGGGACTGGCCGCGGCCGGCCGGCTGACCGACGCGGGGCTCTCCGTGGTCGTCCTGGAGGCCGAACCCCGCGTCGGGGGCCGGATGGCGACCGAGGCCGTCGACGGCTTCCTGCTCGACCGGGTGGGACCGCTGCTCACCCTGTCGTACGAGGAACTCCGGGCCGTTCCGGGCCTCGACGGCCTGGTGCTGCGGCCGTTCGCGCCGGGGGTGCTCGTGCACAGCGACGGCCGGTACGCGCGGTGGGGCGCCCCGCACCCGCGCCGGACGGCCGGGGGGCCCCGGAGCGCGGGGCACCGAAGCGTGGGGGGAGCGTTCAGCGTGGCGCGCGCCCTCGCGAGCGCCCCCCGGCATCCGGCCGCCTCGCTCGACCAGGCGCGGCTCGGCGCCTCCCTCGTCCGGCTCGCGGCGACCCCGGCGCAGCGGATCCTGGCCCGCCCCGAACGGACCGCGCGCGAGGCGCTGACCGCGCGGCTGCCCGCGAGGACCGTCCAGGGCGTGCTGCGGCCGCTGCTCGCGGCGCTCCTCGGCGACCCGGACCTCGGCATGTCGAGCCGCCGCGCGGACCTGGCGCTGCGCGCCTTCGCCCGGGGCCGGCTCGCGGTGCCCGAGGGCGGGGCGGCGGCGCTCCCCGAGCGGCTCGCGGCGGCGCTGCCGCCGGGCACGGTCCGGACGGGGGTCCGGGTCACCGAGACGTCGATCTCACGGGTGACGACGGCGGAGCACGGGGTGTTCCGGTGCCGGTCGGTCGTCCTCGCGACGGGGGCGCGGACGGCCGCCGAGCTGCTGCCCGGCCTGCGTCGGCCGGCCTTCCACTCCGTGACGGTGCTGCACCACACGGCGCCGGTGGCGCCGACGGCCGACCCGACGCTGCTCCTGGAGGCGGACCCGGGCGGGCCGGTGGCCCACACGGCGGTGATGAGCGCGGTGGACCCGGGGCGGGCGCCGTCGGGCCGGACGCTGATCACCTCGACGGTGCTCGGAACGCCGCCGGACGACACGGAACGGCGGGTCCGCAAGCACCTCGCGACGCTGTACGGCACGTCGACGGACGAGTGGGAGCTGCTGGCCCTGCGGCACACGCCGGACGCCGTCCCCTCGATGCCCCCACCGCACGACGCGCACCGCTCGGTCCGGCTGCTCGCGGGCCTGTACGTCTGCGGCGACCACCGCGCGACGAGCAACCCTCAGGGGGCCCTGTCCTCGGGCCGCCGGGCGGCGGTGTCCCTGTTGAGGGACCTGGGACTGCGGCGGGGGGTGGACGAGGGGGCCGAGGAGGCGGCGTAGGGGGTTGACGGGGTCTTTGCGCGCCACCCGCACGGGCCCGGGCCCCGGGGCTCCCCCACGCGCGCCACGGGCTGCGCCCCCGCGGTTGTGGGCCTTCGTTCCGCTGGGGCGTGGGGGTCCCCCACGCCCCAGCGGGACGAAGGCCCACACGGAGGTGGGCGGGGGGGGTGGCGGGCGCAGCCCGGACGGGCGGCCAGGGGCCGGGGGTCAGCCGATGGCGGCTACTCGGTCCCTGTATGTGCGGGCCGCCGCCGCGTCCCGGTACGGCTCCAGGCGGCGCTCGAAGTCGCGTACGTACTCCACCGCCCTCGCCGACCGCATCTCCGAGGCCTGCTGCGCGGCCTCCGCGCCCAGCGCGCACGCCTGGTCCAGCTCCCCCAGGGCGAGGCGCGACGTCGCCAGGACCACCCGGCAGAAGAGGCGGCTGCGGGCGAAGCCGGGGGCCCTGAGCTGGAGGGCGCGTTCGGCGTGCTGGGCCGCCGGCCGGTACTGCTGGAGGTCGCGGTGGCAGTGCCCGAGCTCGTCGGCGAGCTGGGCCTCGTCGAACATCCGGGCCCAGTACGGCACCTCGTCGCCCGGCCGCGCCGCCTCCAGGGCCCGCTCGGCCCGTACGAGCGAGGCACTGCACACCCGCGCCTCGCCGAGGACCGCGTGCCCCCGCGCCTCCACCGCGTGCAGCATCGCCTGGACGACCGGCGGCGCGGCCGGCCCGACGCCCTGCTGGGCGACGCGGGCGAGCTGCACGGCCTCCCGCCCGTGGCCGAGGTAGACGGCCTGGCAGCTCATGGTGAGGAGCACGTACGAGCCGTACGCCCGGTCCCCGGCCGCCTGGGCGAGCCGGAGCGCCTGGACGAAGTAGCGCTGGGCGAGGCCGTGCGCGGCGATGTCGTACGAGGTCCATCCGGCGAGCCGGGTGAGGTCGGCGGCCGCGGCGAAGAGGCGCCGGCCCACGGACTCGCCGTACGTGCCGCGCAGCATCGGCTCGGCCTCGTGCTCCAGGTAGCGGACGAGGGCCTGCCGGGCGTGCCCGCCGCCGTAGGCGTGGTCGAGCGTACGGAAGAGCTCGCCGACGGAGCGCAGGGCCGCGATGTCCCCGCTGGAGACCCGCTGGCCGGGCCCCCTGTCCGTACCGCGCTGCCGGGGCACGGAGAAGCGGCCCTGGGGCGGCACCCTGGGGTCGTGCGCGAGCCGGGGGTCGTGGGCCGGGCGCGGGTCGTGCGCCAGACGGGCCTCGGCCGTGGCCGTGACGCCGGCCGTGGCCGTGGCTCCGGCCGCCGCCGCGGCGCCCGACGCCGCCGTGGCCCGGGGACCCTGCGGCGCGTCCCCCCGCGCCACCCGGTCGTCCGCACGGCCGATCAGCCAGTCGCGGCTGGGCACGACCAGGCCCGCCGGCGTGAAGGCGATCTTGCGGAGTTCGGCGTGGCTGCCGGAGTCCTTCCGCCAGAGCCCGCTGACGATGTCGACCGCCTCCTCGGGAGTCGCCGCGAACTCCAGGCCCGCGTAGACCGGCGCGCAGGCGTCGAGGCCGAGGTCCTGGGCGGAGAGCCGGCGGCCGAGGCGACGGGTGAAGACCTCGGCGATCAGCGCGGGCGTGGTGCCGCGCGGCTGCTGGCCGCGGAGCCAGCGGGTCACCGAGGTCTTGTCGTACCGCAGGTCGAGACCGTGTTCCAGACCGAGCTGGTCCACCCGTCTCGCCAGACCCGCATGGGAGAACCCGGCTTCGGCGATGAGCGCGGCGAGCTGGCGGTTCGGGATGCGCTGCGGTGGTCGTTCCGTCATCAGCTGTGCGGTCTCCTGCCTTCCGGGTCCGGGCGGCAGCCCCGTCGGACCCTCATGGAACGGCGCGAATTTAGCGGTCCTCACGGCCCGTACCGCCACCTTCGCCCCACATTCATCCGATCGTGTGAGGATTGACGGCATCGCTGACGTAGGTGTCCCCAGCCACCTGCCGGACCCGGTCCCCGTCCACCTGCCGGAGGGCCGTCCCCGGCACCGCCGTACAGTGGCATGGGCGCGAATGACGCATGGTGCCGCACCGGCCCGGGATGATCCCCGGATTCCGGCCCCGGCACCCAGGAGGAGGCATGGCCGTGAGTGAGCTGCGATTCGTCCGCCTTGGGTTCGGCGAGGAAGCCGTCGACTACCAGGTGGCCTGGGACAAGCAGCGCGAGGTGCACGCCGCGCGGTTCGCCGACGAGATCGACGACACCTGTCTGCTCCTCGAGCACCCGCCGGTCTACACGGCCGGCCGGCGTACGGCGGAGAACGAGCGCCCGCTCGACGGGACGCCCGTGGTGGACGTCGACCGCGGCGGCAAGATCACCTGGCACGGCCCCGGCCAGCTCGTCGGCTACCCGATCATGAAACTGCCCCGTCCGGTGGACGTCGTCGCGCACGTGCGCCGGCTCGAGGAGGCGCTGATCCTCACCGCCGCCGAGTTCGGCGTGGCGACCACGCGGGTCGAGGGCCGCAGCGGCGTCTGGGTCCTCGGCGACCCGGTCGAGCAGCGCCCGGCGATCGGCGGGCTCTCCCTCGACTTCGACCCGCGGCTGACCGACGACGAGTTCGACCCGCGCCTGAACGGCCCCGAGTACGCCCCGTCCAACGCCGGCCAGCGCCGCGAGGACCGCAAGCTCGCCGCCATCGGCATCCGGGTCGCCAAGGGCGTCACGATGCACGGCTTCTCGTTCAACGTGAACCCGGACAACGCCTGGTTCGACCGGATCATCCCGTGCGGCATCCGCGACGCGGGCGTGACGTCGCTCGCCAACGAGCTGGGCCGGGACCTCACCATCGAGGAGGTGCTCCCGGTCGTGGAGAAGCACCTGCGGGACGTCCTGGAGAACGCGGAGCTGAAGCCGCGGGAGATCGAGCGTCCGGTGGAGACGACCTCGGTCTGAGGAGGGCCCGCAGGAATGCAGGGCGCTGGCCAGAGGTTGGCCTGACGTAGTAAGGCATGGGAAGCAACGGCGTACCCTGGTGTGCGCCGAAGAATCGAAGCTACAGGAGCCGATGTGTCCGCAGTCGCACCCGACGGACGCAAGATGCTGCGCCTGGAGGTCCGGAACGCCCAGACCCCCATCGAGCGCAAGCCCGAGTGGATCAAGACGCGGGCGAAGATGGGGCCCGAGTACACGAAGATGCAGAGCCTCGTGAAGAGCGAGGGGCTGCACACGGTCTGCCAGGAGGCGGGCTGTCCCAACATCTTCGAGTGCTGGGAGGACCGCGAGGCGACCTTCCTCATCGGCGGTGACCAGTGCACCCGGCGCTGCGACTTCTGCCAGATCGACACGGGCAAGCCCGAGGCGCTGGACCGGGACGAGCCGCGCCGTGTGGGCGAGTCCGTCGTCACGATGGACCTGAACTACGCCACCATCACCGGCGTCGCGCGCGACGACCTGGAGGACGGCGGCGCCTGGCTGTACGCGGAGACCGTGCGCCAGATCCACCAGCAGACGGCGGAGCGCGCCGAGGGCCGCACCAAGGTCGAACTGCTCGCGCCCGACTTCAACGCGGTGCCGGAGCTCCTGGCGGAGGTCTTCGCCTCCCGCCCCGAAGTCTTCGCGCACAACGTGGAGACCGTGCCGCGGATCTTCAAGCGGATCCGTCCGGGATTCCGTTACGAGCGTTCGCTCGACGTCATCACGCAGGCCCGTGACTACGGTCTGGTCACGAAGTCGAACCTGATCCTCGGCATGGGCGAGACCCGTGAGGAGATCAGCGAGGCACTCCAGCAGCTGCACGACGCGGGCTGTGAGCTGATCACGATCACGCAGTACCTGCGCCCCTCCGTCCGGCACCACCCCGTGGAGCGCTGGGTGAAGCCGCAGGAGTTCGTGGAGCTGAAGGAAGAGGCCGACGAGATCGGCTTCTCCGGTGTCATGTCGGGCCCGCTGGTCCGTTCGTCGTACCGCGCGGGGCGCCTGTTCCAGCAGGCGATCGAGAAGCGCGGCGCGGTGGACAACGCCACCCAGGCCGTGTGAATCGGAGCACAAGCAGTTACTGGCCGGTAATGGCCGGATCGGACGCGGCCCGTACGGCCCCGCAGCTCAGCGGGGATGTACGGGCCGCGTCGGCGTTTCCCGTGCCCTCCACATGGCCGCATCAACGTTTCATCAGTGTTTGACCACCGGGTCACGCCCTGGTAACACCAGTCTGTGAGCCTGGATGCACTCACCGCCACGACTCGCTCACATCCCCGCTCGTACCCCCCGCCTCGTCTCATCCGCAATCGAGGGAGGACCCCGACATGCCGGCCGCATCGACGCACGTCCGCGTCACCGCGATCCCGTCCGTCACCGACGCCCTGAAGGCCGTGGAGGCACTGCTCCTCGGCGCCGGGCAGCGCACCGCCCGGCGCAACGCCTGGAACTCCGTCCTGGAGGACCGCCGCCGCGCCAAGGACCGGGTCGAGGCCCAGCACGTGATGGAGGTCGCGTCGGGCCGGACTTCCCGGGCCACGTAAACTTCAGGACATGGCGAGGAAGGCAAACACGGGCAGCGCTGACGCTGCGAACCAGGGGCGGCTCAAGCAGATCGCCCTCACGTACAAGATGACCCGAAAGGCTGACCCGAAGGTCGGACTTGTCGTCGCAGGCGTGGGCATCGTCGTACTCGGTGTCCTCCTCGCGATCGGCTTCCTGATCGGTCACCCGGTCTACCTGGGCATCCTGGGATTCGTCCTGGCGCTCCTGGCGGCGGCCATCGTGTTCGGGCGGCGCGCCGAGCGCGCGGCCTTCGGGCAGATGGAGGGCCAGCCGGGCGCCGCCGCGGCGGTCCTGCAGAACGTCGGGCGAGGCTGGACGACGACCCCCGCGGTCGCGATGAACCGCAGCCAGGACGTCGTGCACCGGGCGGTCGGCCGGGCCGGCATCGTGCTGGTGGCGGAGGGCAACCCGAACCGGTTGAAGCCTCTGCTCGCGGCCGAGAAGAAGCGGATGAACCGCGTCGTGGTGGACGTGCCGGTGACCGACATCATCGTCGGCGACGGCGAGGGCCAGGTGCCGCTCAAGAAGGTCCGTACGACCATGCTCAAGCTGCCTCGGGTGCTCACCGGCCCGCAGGTGACGGCGGCCAACGACCGGCTGCGGGCGATGGGTGACCTGATGAGCAACATGCCGCTGCCGAAGGGTCCGATGCCGAAGGGCATGCGGATGCCGCGGGGCGGAAAGATGCGCTGACGCGCCCGACCGGAAGCGATTGTTTCCAGAACTGCTTCATGACGAAGGCCCCGGACCGTGGGACGGTCCGGGGCCTTCGTCATGCGTGCGCGCCGGTCAGATGCGGACCTGTACGGCGCCGGAGAGGCGGTCGTGGAGGCCGCGGCCGTCGCGGTCCCAGATGAGGGCCGGGATCGCCAGGCAGACCAGCAGGGAGCGGAGCGCCACCCGCGGGAGGCCGAGGCGGCCGCCGTTCACGGAGACGACCCCGAGGCCGAAGAGGCGCTTGCCGGGGGTGGAGCCGATGGTGCCCACGGTCAGCACGCTCAGGACGAGCAGGATGACGAGGGCCCAGTTGCCGGTCGCCTGGTTGTAGCCGTCGGTGATCAGGCCGTATGCGATCAGCGTGCAGAGGGCCCAGTCGACGGCGAGGGCGCCGAGACGACGCCCGGGGCGGGCGATCGAACCGGGGCCCTCCTCGGGCAGCCCCAGCTGCTGACCGCGGTAGCCGAAGTCGACGCCTGCGTCCTCGGCCGCCGCGCGGGGGCCGGAGAGCCAAGATCCGAGTGCTTGCCTGTTGTCCACCCGACCACGGTACTGCGCCCGTTTTTGATCACTTCGGCCCGGGTAGGCGAAGGGTCCCGACCGGCGCGGCAGCACCCACCTCGGTTAACTTCGACGAAACAATTGGGTCATGCTTGAGAAATCCCGTCTGCCTATGGTCGGGTCCAGCGTGTGCCACCGCACTGGCCGCACGAACCAGCTGCAAACCCCGCCCCTCCCCGGGCCGGGAGTAGGAGGAGTGGGATGTCCGAGACGCACGGGTTCCAGAACGCCGACGAGGTCAAGAAGTACATCAAGGACAACGACGTCAAGATGGTCGACGTCCGCTTCTGCGACCTTCCGGGCGTGATGCAGCACTTCACGATCCCGGCGACGGCGTTCGACCCGTCGGAGGAGCTCGCCTTCGACGGTTCGTCGATCCGCGGCTTCCAGGCGATCCACGAGTCCGACATGGCGCTCCGCGCCGACCTGTCGACGGCCCGTGTGGACCCCTTCCGCCGCGACAAGACGCTGAACATCAACTTCTTCATCCACGACCCGATCACGGGCGAGCAGTACAGCCGTGACCCGCGGAACATCGCGAAGAAGGCCGAGGCGTACCTCGCGTCCACCGGCATCGCCGACACCGCGTACTTCGGCCCCGAGGCCGAGTTCTACGTGTTCGACTCGGTGCGCTTCGAGACCTCGGCGAACCAGGGCTTCTACCACATCGACTCCGAGGCCGGCGCCTGGAACACCGGTGCGGAGGAGAACAACCGCGGCTACAAGGTCCGCTACAAGGGCGGCTACTTCCCGGCCCCGCCGGTCGACCACTTCGCCGACCTGCGCTCCGAGATCTCCCTGGAGCTGGAGAACGTCGGCCTGCAGGTCGAGCGCCAGCACCACGAGGTCGGCACCGCCGGCCAGGCCGAGATCAACTACAAGTTCAACACGCTGCTCGCCGCGGCCGACGACCTGATGCTCTTCAAGTACATCGTGAAGAACGTCGCCTGGCGCAACGGCAAGACCGCGACCTTCATGCCGAAGCCGATCTTCGGCGACAACGGCTCGGGCATGCACGTCCACCAGTCGCTGTGGGCGAACGGCGACCCGCTGTTCTACGACGAGACGGGCTACGCGGGCCTCTCGGACACCGCCCGCTACTACATCGGCGGCATCCTCAAGCACGCCCCGTCGCTGCTCGCCTTCACCAACCCGACGGTGAACTCGTACCACCGCCTGGTCCCGGGCTTCGAGGCCCCGGTCAACATGGTGTACTCGCAGCGCAACCGCTCCGCCGCCATGCGCATCCCGATCACGGGCTCGAACCCGAAGGCCAAGCGCGTCGAGTTCCGCGCGCCGGACCCGTCCTCGAACCCGTACCTCGCCTTCTCGGCGCTGCTCCTCGCGGGCCTCGACGGCATCAAGAACAAGATCGAGCCGGCGGAGCCGATCGACAAGGACCTCTACGAGCTCGCTCCCGAGGAGCACGCGAACGTCCAGCAGGTCCCGACCAACCTGGAGGCCGTGCTCAACGCCCTCGAGGCGGACAACGAGTACCTGCAGGCCGGCGGCGTCTTCACGTCCGACCTGATCGAGACCTGGATCGACTACAAGCGCACCCACGAGATCGCCCCGATCCAGCTGCGCCCGCACCCGCACGAGTTCGAGCTCTACTTCGACCTCTAAGCCGTACCGCGCGAGCGAGGTTCCGCCGAGGCCCGTCGTCCCCTTCGAGGGGGCGGCGGGTCTCGTCGTTTCCTGTCGAGATCACAGGAGTGCGAACAGGTGACGAACTCTCGTCCGTACCTACGAGTAGAGGGTTCACGCTCCGCGACTGATCGATAGCGTGTGGTCGTCGCCGCCGCCACACCCGGAGCACAGGGCTCCGCTGGGACTAGCTGGCGCGATGAGGACTGCCGACGTGACTCAGGCGGCTATCGCCCCTGCAGAGACGCTCCGACTCCAGCCGTACACCGATCACTGCCGCGTCATCGCCGACGAGGGCGCGCACGTGGTCATCGGCGTCTCTCCGGGAAACAGTTATTTCACCGCCCAGCGGCTGCGCGAGCTGACGCGCTGGGGCTTGGACCACTTCGACCAGGTCGATCTCGTCTACACCGATCTGCATGTCTCCGACATGTACGAGGCGCTCGGGTACGGGGCCGACGAGGCACGGCGGAAGGCCGTCAAGAACCTGCGGGGGGTGCGGGCGAAGGTCGGGGCCGCCGTGGCCGAGGCCGATCCCGCGGGGGTACGGGTACGGGCCCGGGGCATGTCGGAGTTCCAGGCCCTGCCCGCGTACCAGGAGCTGCACCGCCAGGTCGTGGCGGCCGTCGACGGGGATCCGGTCGTGCGGGAGACCTGCGACGCGCTCACCGGGATCTTCCTGGCCGGGAAGCTGGCGCCGGGGCAGGAGGCGAACGGGCTCCAGAAGGAGGTGTGCCGGGCGTACATCAGCGCCGAGGTGCCGCTCTTCCTGGACACCCCCGCGATCCTCGGGGTGCCGTCCTCGCTCAACTGCTACCACCAGGCCCTGCCCCTGGCCGATCTGCTCTACGCCCGGGGCACCGGGCTGCGTGCCTCCCGCAACCAGGGGCACGGCATCCTCACGCCTGTCGAAGGAGATTCGCGATGACCGTGGTCATGACGGACGAACTGCCCGCGTTCCCCTTCGACTGGGACGGGACCCGGCTGCCCGCGGAGGTCGAGGCGCTCCGCGCCGAACCCGTACGGCGTGTGCGGACGATCGCCGGGGCGGAGGCCTGGCTGGTCTCCTCGTACGAGCTGTGCCGGCAGGTCCTGGAGGACCCGCGGTTCAGCCTCAAGGACACCTCGGCACCGGGCGCCCCGCGCCAGTACGCGCTGACGATCCCGCCGCACGTGGTGAACAACATGGGCAACATCACCGGGGCCGGGCTGCGCAAGGCCGTCATGAAGGCGATCAACCCGAAGGCGCCCGGTCTGGAGGAGTGGCTGCGGGCGCGGGCCGGTGCCCTGGTGGACGCGCTGGTCGACGAGGGGGCACCCGGTGAGCTGCGGGGCGCCTACGCCGATCCGTACTCGGCGGGTCTGCACTGCCGGATGCTGGGCATCCCGGAGGAGGACGGGCCGCGGCTGCTGCGCAGTCTGGACGTGGCCTTCATGAACGCCCCGCACGAGATCGAGGCGGCCCGGCTCCACTGGGACCGGGACATCGCGTACATGACCGAGCGCCTCGACGATCCGGCGACGGGTGGGCTGATGGCGGAGCTCGCGGCGCTGCGCGAGGACCCCGACTACGCGCATCTGACGGACGAGATGCTGGCGACGGTGGGCGTGACGCTGTTCGGGGCCGGGGTGATCTCCACCGCCGGGTTCCTGACGATGGCGCTCGTGTCGGTGCTGACCCGGCCGGACGTGCGGGAGGCCCTGAGCACCGGCGCGCACGGGGTCGCCGGGGCGATGGACGAGCTGCTGCGGGTGAACCTGTCGATCGGGGACGGGCTGCCGCGCCTCGCCCTTGAGGACGTCCACCTCGGTGACGTGCTCGTACGGGCGGGAGAGCTGGTGCTCGTCCTGGTGGAGGCGGCCAACCACGACGCGGACCACTTCCCCGATCCGCTGGTCTTCCGGCCCGGGCGGGAGAACGCCGCCGACCACCTCTCCTTCGGCGGCGGCCGGCACTACTGCCCGGCCACCGCCCTCGGCAAGCGGCACGCCGAGATCGCCCTGGAGACGCTCCTCGACCGGCTGCCGGGGCTGCGGCTCGCGGTGCCGGTCGAACAGCTGGTGTGGCGCACCAACTTCATGAAGCGGCTCCCCGAGCGGCTGCCGGTGGCCTGGTAGCGGGCGGGGTCCGACGACGGCGCTGCCCGGCCGGGGCCGGGCAGCGCCGCTCCGCCGTCAGCGGCCGTAGCGGATCATGGCGCGCACCATGCGGCAGGTGGTGTCCGAGGGCGGGTGGATGCCGATGTGGTCGGCCGTGGTGCGTATCGTCGCGTTCGTGGCCTTCGACGGGACGTAGACGCCGGCGTCGAGGAGGGCGATCGCGAGGCGCATGGCCTTCAGTCGGCGGTTGTGCGTCACGTACCACTCGCGGGGGCGGCCCGCGGGGAGCGGCTTCTTCCGGAGCGGCTTCCAGGGTTCGAGGGACGGTGTCCGGATCACGGCGAGAGCCATGGGCTACCTCCTGGCGAACGGCGGGGTGCGAGCCCTCCCCGGGACCCTCACCTTCACCCCCCATTTTAGTGGCCCCCACTGACAATCGCCCCTGGCCAGAGGGGGTTTGGGGGGTGGTGGAGAGGGCTCTGGGGGGTACCGTGGGGGCATGGAGATCTGGATCAATCCCGCCTGTTCCAAGTGCCGCAGCGCCCTCACCCTTCTCGACGCCGAGGGCGCCGATTACACCGTGCGCCGCTACCTGGAGGACGTCCCCTCCCCGGACGAGATCCGGCAGGTGCTCGACCGGCTCGGGCTCGAACCGTGGGACATCACGCGGACGCAGGAGGCCGTCGCCAAGGAGCTCGGGGTGAAGGAGTGGGCCCGCGACGCCGGGAGCCGGGAGCGGTGGATCGAGGCCCTCTCCGCGCATCCCAAGCTCATCCAGCGGCCGATCATCACCGCCGAGGACGGCACGGCCGTCGTCGGCCGGTCCGAGGAGGCCGTGCGGGACGCGCTCTCCCGCTAGGGGGTGTCGTGTCGATCAGGCCGGATCAGGGAGCGGCGTCTGGTGCATGGGGTCCCCCCAGGCCCGTTGGGGCCGAGGGGACGCCTCTCAAGGCGGAGGAGGGAGTCCACGCGGAGCGTTGACGACCGACGACGACGCGGCGAGGGGCGGTGCCAGGCGTCGCGAGCCCGGCATGATCGGCAAGACACCTCCTAGGGCGAGTGCGGGACTCCTCCTAAGGCGCCAGGAAGTCCGTGAGGGCGGTCAGGGTCCTCGGCGGCAGCGTGGCCGGGAGGGTGTGGTGGGTCGCCGCCGGGACGAGTTCCGTCCGCAGGCCCAGAGCCGTCGCCCTCATCGCCGCCTCGTGTGCGTCGTGCGTCCGGCTGCCCTCCGCCAGGAGGACCAGGGCCGGCGGGCGCAGTGCCGCGAGTTCGGTGGCGGTCGGGCGGGGGCCCGTGACCGGGCGGAGGCGCGGGAGTTCCGCCGCCAGGGTGTCCACGCGGCGCACCCGGGGGTCGTGTTCCGCGCCGGCCGTCTCCCACGCCAGGAACGCCGCCGTCCGCGCGGCCGTCGGGCGCAGCAGCGTCGGCAGCGCCCGCAGCAGGTAGGCGGGGCGGAAGCCGGCGAAGCAGCCGGTCGGGTCGAGCAGGACGAGGCGGTCGGTCCGGTCGGGGGCCGCCAGCGCGTACCGGAGCGCGATCCACCCTCCGTACGAGTGGCCGCAGAAGGCCGCCGAGGTCAGTCCGAGGCCGTCGAGCAGGGCGTCCAGCCAGGCCGTCAGATCGGCGGCCGTACGGAGCGGGCGGCCGGCCGTCCGGCTGCGGCCCGGGCCGCCGACGAGGTCGACGGCGTGCACCCGGTGCGTCGCGCCGAGCGCCGCGGCCGTGGTGCGCCAGGAGCCGGCGGTCGACCCGCCGCCCGGCAGGAGGAGCACCGGCGGGGCTTCCTCGGCGCCGTGGTGCAGGAGGTGCGTGGTGCCGTAGGGGGTGGGGAGTTCCGAGGTCGTCGTGGGGTGCGGCCAGGTCGCGAGGAGTTCGTCGTACGCGAACTCGAAGGCGGAGTCGTACGCGGAGGCGGAGGCGGAGTCGGAGGTTCGGGATTCGGGCATCTCCTGGTCCTCTCGTTCGGCGATAATCTCGCTCAGCGAGATAATAGGAGGACGCGGTGGCCGAGTCACCCGAGATGCTCATCTTTCATCTGCTCCGCGAGGTCACCGTCGAATACGGCCTCCGGCAGGGCGAGTTCGCCGCCCGCAACGGCATGCACCCCACCGACGTCCGCGCCCTGATCTGCCTGCTCGACGCCGAGCGCGCCGGCACCGACGCCACCGCCGGGTGGCTCGGCGAGCGGCTGGGCCTCAACTCGGCCGGCACGACCGCCGTCGTCGACCGGCTCGAACGCCTCGGCCACGTGGCCCGCGTCCGCGACTCCCGCGACCGGCGGCGGGTCCTCCTCACCGTGGAGGACCGGGCGAAGGAGCTGGGGCGTGCCCACTTCGGTCCCCTCGTCGAAGGGGCCGTGGCCCTGCTCGGCGGGTTCGAGGAGGGCGAGAGGGAGGCCGTACGGCGGTTCCTGACCGGCGTACGGGACCTCATGAGCGACGTGAGCGACGCGAGCGACGGGGAGGAATCGTGACCGCATCGGGCAACGACGGGCTCGGGGTCGATCTGCACCTGGAGCTGAGCGCCGCCGGCGGGCGTCGGGCCGTGCTCATCGCCGCCCTGCGCGAGGCCGTACGCGGCGGGCGGCTGGCCCCGGGGACCCGGCTGCCTCCCTACCGCTCGCTCGCCGCCGACCTCGGCATCGCCCGGAACACCGTCGCCGACGCGTACGCCGAGCTCGTCGCCGAAGGCTGGCTCACCTCCCGCCAGGGCTCCGGGACCCGTGTCGCCGACCGGGTCGCCGCCCCCGCCCCCCGGCCCGTACGGACGACAGCGCCGCCCCCGCTCCCGTACGACCTCGTCCAGGGCAAGCCCGACCCCGCCGCCTTCCCCCGCGCCGCCTGGCTGGCGGCGGGCCGGCGGGCCCTGACGGCCGCGCCGCACGAGGCCTTCGGGATCGGTGACCCGCACGGCCGGACCGAACTGCGCCTGGCGCTGGCCGAGTACCTCGCGCGGGTGCGGGGCGTCCGCACCACCCCGGACCGGATCGTGGTCTGCTCCGGCGCCGCGCACGCGCTCCGGCTCCTCGCGCGCGTGCTCGGCCCCGCGGGACCCTGGGCGGTCGAGGCGTACGGGCTGCCGTTCCACCGCGGGCTCCTCGCCGAGGCCGGGGTCACCACGCTGCCGGTGGCCGTCGACGAGGACGGGGCGCGGGTCGCCGAGATCCCGGACCACGCACGCGCGATACTGCTGACTCCCGCCCACCAGTTCCCCACCGGCGGGCCGCTGCACCCCGAGCGCCGGGCCTGGGTCCTGGAGTGGGCGCGGGCCTGTGACGGACTGGTGATCGAGGACGACTACGACGGGGAGTTCCGTTACGACCGGAGGCCCGTGGGAGCCGTCCAGGGCCTGGACCCGGAACGGACCGTCCTCATCGGCTCCGTCAGCAAGAGCCTCTCCCCCACCCTGCGGATCGGCTGGATGTGCCTGCCGTCCGCGCTGGTGGACCCGGTGGTCGCGGCGAAGGGCCAACGCGAGCCGTACGCCTCCGCGACGGACCAGCTCACCCTGGCGGACTTCCTCGCCTCCGGCGGTTACGACCAGCACGTCCGACGGATGCGCCAGCGGCACCGCGGGCGGCGCGACCGGCTGACGGCACTGCTCGCCGAACGGCTCCCGGCGGTACGGGTGACGGGCATCGCCGCGGGGCTGCACGCCGTCCTGGAACTGCCCCCCGGCACGGAACGGGCGGCCCTCGCCGCGACGGCCCGGCGCGGGGTCGTGGTGGAGGGCCTGGCCCCCTATCGCCATCCCGACGCCAAGGACCCGGCCCACCCCGACGATCCGCACCGCCCGGACCGCCCGGACGGCCTGGTCGTCGGTTACGCCACGCCGCCGGAGCGGTTGTACCCGCGTGCGCTGGAGGCACTGTGCGAAGGGCTGTCCGAGGCGCTCGGGTCCTGAACGGCACCCTCCGCCGCCATCGCCTCCGCCGCCGTCAGGATCTCCGTCAGGCGGAGGCCGAAGCGGGCGTCGCAGGCGTCGGGCTCTCCCGTGCGGGCCGCGCCGATCAGGGCGTCCACCGCCGCGCCGAACGCCCCCAGAGCCCCGTCCCAGCGGGGCAGTTCGGCCCGGCCCCGGGTGCCGTACAGGCTGAGGGCCGCCTCGGCCGCCTCCGGCGGTGCGCTGAGGGTGAGGGTGGCGGTGCTGCTCGCGCCCGAGGTGTGCCGGAGCACCAGGTGGTGGGTGTCCGCCGGGCCCCGCGCCGCGGTGATCTCCGTGACGTCTCCGAGGACCGGGAGGTAGACCGACAGGACGTGCGGGCCCACGTCCCACAGGCCGCCCTTCTCGCGGCGCCACGGGGAGGCCGCGTACTCGCTGGCCGAACCGGTCCCGTAGAGCGAGCCCAGCCAGTGCGCCTCGCCCAGGAACCAGCCGCCGGCCGCCGTCTGTTCCTCGATCCAGCGGGCCGTCGGCTCCGCGAAGCGGAGCGTGCAGAAGACCACCGAGGCCACTCCCGCGGCCTCCACCGCCTCGGCGACCTCCCGAGCCCCGGCGACCGTCGTCGCGACCGGCTTGTCGAGGAGGACATGGCAGCCGGCCGCCGCGGCCCGGACCGCCAGCGGGGCCTGGACGTCCGGCGGGAGCGCGAGCGCGACGGCGTCGCTGGCCTCGAAGAGCGCGTCCACGTCGTCGTACGCGCGCGTGCCCGACGCGGCGGCGAGCGCGGCCGCGGCCTCGGGGCGTCTGCCCCACACCCCGCTGAACTCGATCCCCGGATGCCCGGCCAACGCGGGCGCGTGTGTGCGACCGGCCCAGGGGCCGGTGCCGAGGAGTCCGATTCGGGGCTTCGCGCCCAGCTGCTTCGCCATGCTCCCAGTCTGCCGGGTGCCTCCGACATCGGGCCGCCGCGGGTCCGCCCCCGGCCTCCCCGGCCTCCCCGCCCCGCTCGCCCCTCTCGGCCCCTCCCCGAAATCCGCTCGCGTCCCTCCCCCCGCCCGGTGTTAGCGTTTCCGGGCCGGCCGCGGGACTTCGGTGCGACTTCCGGAACCTGCCTCTGAAGCAACGTCTTCGCTGTTCGTGCCCTCATTCCCCGGCCGGCACCCACGCGGCACGAGAAGGAGTGAGCCTTGTCCGAGCTCGTCGCCGCCGAGGACGTGCTCCTCTTCGTCAACGCCGCCGTGACCGCCACCGGCCAGCGCGAGTTCCGTTCCTCCGCCGCCGAGCAGCGGTTCTCGCTCCACTTCGTCCACGAGTACGTACGGGTCAACTACCGGCCCGTGTACGCGGCCGCCCTCGCGCTCGACATCAACCACCACAACGCCGCCCTCGTCGTCGAGCAGCTCCTGCGCACCGCCGACGAGGCGGGCGGGCCCGAGGAGAAGCGGGCCGAGGGCCGGCTGATCGCGGCCCGGCTCGCACTGCTGCCGCCGCAGCGGGTCTACCGGCTGTTCCGGACGCTGCGCGCCGCCGGGGTCAACAACCGGCGCACGCGCGCGATCGTGCGCGCGTGGCTCGCGGCCCGCCCCGATCCCGCCCTGGACGCGGTGAAGTACCGGAGCGGTCTGAAGGCCACCCTCCGGCACGTCCACGGGCGGCTGCCCGACCCCGAGACCGGGGACTTCCTCTTCGCGCCGGGACGCCGGGTCCGGTACGAGAACCCGACGCTCGACGCGTTCCGCCGCGCCCGTCACGAGCAGGGCGCGCTGTACGAGCTGCCGTTCACCGTCGCCGAGGGTTTCGCCGCCAAGCACGGCGTGCCGCGCGCGGTGTTCCTGGAGCGGATCGCGCCCCGGATGACCCGGCTCGAACAGCTCAGGACCGAGCGGGCCGCCGACCTGTCCGTGATGCCGCTGACCCGGCTCGCCCTGTACGTCCTCTCGCTGCCGTTCGCCGAGCGCGTGGAGCGGCGGGCCGAGCTGACGGGAGCGCTGCGGGCCGCGGGCCGGCGCGCGGCGGGGCCGTACGCGGGGAGCTGGGGGCGGGTCACGGCCGTGCTCGACGACAGCTTCTCCTCCTCGGGTTCGGCGGTGAAGCGGCGCCGTCCGCTGGCGGTCGCCCTCGGCTGCCACTTCCTCCTGGAGGCCCTCGCGGCGCCGGGGGCGTACACCCCGCTGTGGACCTCGGGCGGCGACGACCCGCTGCTCGTCCGGCCGTACGGGCCGACCCCGCTGGGCCTGCGGATCCTGGACGGTCTGGAGACCGGCCCGGAGCGGCTCGTGATCGTCTCGGACGGCTGGGACAACGCTCCGCCGGGGCTCGCGGGCGAGGTGCTGCGGGTGTGGCGGTCGCGGCTGGATCCGGAGCGCCGGACGAGCGTGGTGCACCTGAACCCCGTATACGACGCGCAGGGTTTCGACGTACGCCGGATCGCGCCGAGCGTGCCCGCCGCCGGCATCCGGGACGCGGAGGATCTGGCGGCGCTGGTGGAGATCGCGCAGTTCGCCGAGGGGCGGACGGGGTTCGCGGAGCTGCGGGCCTATCTGGACCGGCGGGTGGAGCTGTTCCTGAAGGCGGCGGAGGAAGGGGGACGGGCATGACCCGGATCGATCTGACCGGGCTCGACGTCCGGCCCGCGCAGGTGTGGGGCGGGGTACGGCTGGTGCCGCTGGTGCGGTCCGAGCCGGTTCCCGGGCTGCGGCTGCACCGGGAGGTGTACGGCGGTCTCGGCGCGGTGGACCTGACCGACCGCACCACCTACACCTCGTACGTGCCGCACGGGTTCGTCGCCGACTGGACGGGGGCCGAGCCGGCCCCGGGGGCGGGCCGGGAGTCCGCCGCGTACGGGACCCGGCTCGGCGGCGGAGGAGGCGGCGAGCGCGGAGGCGGTGGCCACGACGGGGCTACGGACCGCATGCCCGTGCGGCGGATCCACCGGATGGCCAAGCGGCGGCGCGACAAGGAGGGCCGCGCCGGGTCGCGGCTCCGTTTCCTGCCGCTGCACCTCGCCCTGGAGGGCTATCTCGCGCTGCACTTCGGCGGTCCCTCGATCGTCTGGGACGAGTGGTCCCGCGAGGCGGTCCGGCACGGCCTCTCGCCGCGTGCCGAGGCGGCGTACGCGGGGTGGAGCGTGCCCGGGCTCACGGAGGCGCTGCGGATCTTCGAGGTCCATCCGGGCCAGTGCGGGCTGCTCCTGTACGTGGCCGACGCGCTGGCCGCGGCCTTCGTGGTGCCGCACCCGGACGACTACCGCCTGCTGCACCCCACGCTCGTCGAGGACCTGTACGGGGAGCTGGTCCACCAGTACGCGTACTACGGCGGCCCGGTGCCCGAGTTCACGGCGCGGATCCGGGACGGGGCCGGTGGCATCCGTACCCTCGCGGACCTGCGGGCGGCGGCCCGGGAGCAGGAGCGGGCCTGGGCCGCGGCGCACGACGGGATCATGGCGCGGGACCTCCTGGAGACCTCGTACGCCTTCGAGCGGGTCCACCGGGCCGGCCCTTTCGATCTGCACCGGTTCCTGCCGCCGTTCGAGCGGGGCGGGCGGGAGCAGCACATCGGGGAGCTGATCACCGACCGCAAGGGACGGACGGCCTATCTGAAGACGTTCCGGCTCTCCGAGAACCAGATCCGGAAGGGCTATCTGCTGCGGCGACTGGCCGACTGCGACTGGCACCTGGGGCGGACGGCGGAGGCCCTGGGGACCTCGTACACGGAGGTCGTACGGCGTATCGGGAGCGCGGGTCTCGACACGCTCCTGAACGCCCACGTCGTCGCACAGCGGCTCCGCGAAGATCGGGAAAGCTGAGTAACACGGGGTTCACATTCGGGCAACCGACGGGAAATCCCGTGTTGCGAAGCTGCGACCGGACACAGACACCGCAGCTTCTCGCAGCGCCGCGAGCCGCCGCGACACCCGCAGCAGCACGCCCAAAGGATGAGGCCAGTGACCTTCAAGGCTGAGTACATCTGGATCGACGGCACCGAGCCGACCGCGAAGCTTCGTTCGAAGACGAAGATCATCGTGGGCGGGGGCGCCACGCTCGGCGAGCTGCCGATCTGGGGCTTCGACGGTTCCAGCACGAACCAGGCCAAGGGCCACGCCTCGGACCGTGTCCTCAAGCCGGTCTTCGTCTGCCCGGACCCGATCCGCGGCGGCGACGACGTCCTGGTGCTGTGCGAGGTCCTCAACACGGACATGACGCCGCACGAGTCCAACACGCGTGCCGCGCTGGCCGAGGTCGCCGCGAAGTACGCCGCTCAGGAGCCGATCTTCGGTATCGAGCAGGAGTACACGTTCTTCGAGGGCACCCGCCCGCTCGGCTTCCCGGTCAACGGCTTCCCGGCCGCTCAGGGTGGTTACTACTGCGGTGTCGGCGCGGACGAGATCTTCGGCCGCCCGATCGTCGAGGCGCACCTGGAGAACTGCCTCAAGGCCGGTCTCGGCATCTCCGGCATCAACGCCGAGGTCATGCCCGGCCAGTGGGAGTTCCAGGTCGGCCCGCTGGCGCCGCTGGAGGTCTCCGACCAGCTGTGGATCGCCCGCTGGCTGCTGTACCGCACGGCCGAGGACTTCAACGTCTCCGCGACGCTGGACCCGAAGCCGGTGAAGGGCGACTGGAACGGCGCGGGCGCGCACACCAACTTCTCGACGAAGGCGATGCGCGAGGGCTACGACGCGATCATCACCGCCGCCGAGTCCCTCGGCGAGGGCTCGAAGCCGCTCGACCACGTCAAGAACTACGGCGCCGGCATCGACGACCGTCTGACGGGCCTGCACGAGACCGCCCCGTGGGACCAGTACTCCTACGGCGTCTCGGACCGCGGCGCCTCGGTCCGCATCCCGTGGCAGGTCGAGCAGGACCAGAAGGGCTACATCGAGGACCGCCGCCCGAACGCGAACGTGGACCCCTACACGGTGACCCGCCTGCTGGTGGACACCTGCTGCGAGGCCCTCGCGAAGGCCGGCCAGGTCTGATCCGCGAAGCTCCCTGACGAGAGGCGTCCACCGGCCACGGTGGGCGCCTCTTTCCGTTGCCGGCCGGGGGCGGCTCTCCCGGCATGTGGGAAGGACGACACGGGGTTTGGCCGGCGAAGGGGTCGTCGGGGGCATTCCCTTCTGGTTCAATAGGGATATGGCCATCACACAGAACGACACCGCGACGGGTCGTCACGACCTCGAGCCGTTCTGGCCTTCCCGGCAGCACCACGACTTCGACCGGGTGTGTTGCCGCGCGAGGAACGCGTCGGCCCTCTAAAGCCCCGATCGGTACGGTCCGATCCACGGCCTTCGGCCGACGCGCACGACGTATGACGTACGACTCCTGTCCGTCCGTTCCTCCGCGCGAAAGAGCTGACTTCACCATGGCCCAGACCGCTCACAGCACCCCCACCGCCGTTCGTCCCGGCCGTCATCGACTGCGTGCCGTCGATCCCAACGAGGTCGTCGACTTCGCGCAGGTCGCCGACTTCCTGCCGCCCGGTGCCACCCTGCTGCCGGCTCCCCCGCACACCCTGCCGACGCTGCCGGGCCGGCCGCCGATGGTCGGGTACCTCGTGCTCGTACCGGCGGATCAGCAGCCGCGGCTGCCCGTCGCCGCTCCCGCGCCCGCGCCCGTCGCCGCCGCGGTGGAGGACCAGGGGCCCGTGGCCATCGACGGCGTCCAGCGGATCGCCGTCGTGGACGGCCAGGCGCTCGACCTGACATATCTCGAGTTCGAGTTGCTCGCCCATCTGGTGGCGCACCCCCACCGGGTCCACACCCGCGACCAGTTGGTCACCACCGTGTGGGGGTACGGCCACGTCGGCGACGGACGCACCGTCGATGTGCACGTGGCCCGGCTGCGCCGGAAGCTGGGCGCCGAGCACCGCCACACGATCCAGACCGTGCGGCGGGTCGGCTACAAGTACACGCCCTGACCGGGCGGTTCGGCCGGGCCGGCCGGTCCGGTCAGTTCGTCCGCGCCCTGCTCCTCGCCCTGGACACCAGTCCCAGGGCGAGGTCCGCGGTCAGGAACAGCAGCAGGCTGACGCCGAGCAGCGGGACGAACCACCCCACGGCGCCCGTCACCGCGAGCAGCGGCAGCAGCATCGTCACCGGGACCTTCCGCCAGGCACCGCGGGCCGCCGGGCGGCCCGGGCGGCGCAGCCACCACATGCGGTAGCCCCACAGGATCAGCAGGATCAGGGCGAGCGCCAGGACCGCGAGGGCCAGCTGGTTGAACAGGCCCAGGAACACGCCCATGTGCGCGTCGATGCCTATCCGGGTGAGCTTCGCGAGGAGCGGGTAGTCGGCGAAGGCGAGCCGGTCGATGACCTCGCCGTCCGCCGGGTCCACCGCCACCGAGTCCAGCTGGAGCGGGAACTGGGCGTCCGTCTCCTTGACCACGTACCCCTTGCCCTCGCTCGGCAGGATCACCGAGATCCTCGGGCTGTCGATGCCGGCCGCGCGGGCCGCTTCCAGGGCCTTGTCGAGGCCGATGTCCGGGCCCTGGGCGGCGGTGCCGCCGGTGTGGCCGCCGCCGTGGCCCTCGTGTTCCGAGGAGCCGCCGGCCGCGCCGCCGACGGTCGCCGTGAGCGTGGGCGTGGCGCCGCCGAGGCCGTCCTGGACGACGCCGATGTTCTCGCCCGCGTACTTCGACCAGGTCAGGCCCGTCGCCGACAGCAGGACGAGTCCGGTCACCGTCCACAGACCGACCGAGCCGTGCCAGGACAGCGTGCGGCGGCGCGAGGCGGGGCCGCCCTCCGGTACGAACAGGGCGCGGCGGTTCCTGCGGCGCCGGCCGAGCCACAGCAGGAGACCGCCGAGGGCGATGACCCAGAGCCAGCTCGCCGCCAGCTCGCTGTAGTTGCGGCCGGTCTCCCCGAGGTGCAGGTCGCGGTGCAGACCGTCGATCCAGGTGCGCAGCGGGAGGGCGCCGGAGCTGCCGTAGCTGGGCAGCTGCCCACGCACGGCCCCGGTGTACGGGTCGACGAAGACGGCCAGTGAGGTGTCCTCGGGGACGTCCGGGTCGGCCATCAGGACGCGGGTGGTCGCGCCGGGTTCGGCGCCGGGCCAGACGGCGGTGACGGTGCCGTTCGGGTTGGCCTCGCGGGCGATGTTCACCTGCTGGGAGAGCGTCAGGGTCGTGTCGCCGACGGGGACCTGCAGCTCGTGCGCGTACACGACCTTCTCGGCCTGGAAGGAGAGCGCGTAGAGCAGACCGCTCGCGGCGGCCACGAGGAGGAACGGGGCGACGAGCACGCCCGCGTAGAAGTGGAGGCGGAGGACGAGGGGGCGCAGGGCGCTCCAGGTTCCCGCCTTCTGCGGGGTGGTGGGGGCGGCGGGGGTGGGGTCCGACGGTGGCGCCTCGGGCGTTTCCGGGCGTACGGGATCGTCGATGGTCATCGCTGGGACTGTCCTTGGAGTCGATGCAGACAGGGGGAAGGGACCCCCGGGTCAGACGTGTGCTCCGAGGGTCGTGGCGCGGGGTGCGGACAGCCGGGGCGGACCGCGCCGGGAGAGGGTGTGGGCGAGGACGACGGTGTGGGGGCGGTGGGCGCTCCGCCGTGCGCGCCGGACGGGGCGACGTCGGACGTCGGGGACCCGCACGCGCGCGAGGAGCAGCCGCAGGGGGGTGAAGGCGTACGCGAGGGCGGCTCGGGCGAGCGTGAAGAACGCGGCCTCGCCGTGCGCGAGCCAGAGGCCGCAGAGGAGCGCGGCGAGGAGGTGGGCGGCGAGCATGCCGGTGCTCATGTCCAGGAACATCGCGGTGGCGCCGCTCATGTCGTGCGGGCCGGTCATGCCGGGCGCGCCGTCGGCGCCCGTCATCCCGTGCATCGCGTGCGTGCCGTGCGTCGTGGGCGTGCCGGTCATGCCGTGCGGGGGCGTCGCCGCCGGGTGGCCCGTGTCCCCCGCCAGGGAACCGGCCAGCGAGAAGAGCAGGTGCAGTGCGCCCTGGAGGAGGAACAGCGCGGCCGCGATCGTCGGGGCGCCCCGGCGCCGGCCCGCGGCGGCCCACGCGGCGGCGGCCGTCACGGCGAAGGCGCCGAGCAGCGCGAGCGCCGGAAGCTGGTGCGCAGACATGGACGAATGCCCCATGGCTGCCAAGGTCACGCACACCACCGCGAAAAGGGCGGCTCGCACTGCGCGCAGGGGCGACCGGGCATTCGTCATCGCCCGTCATGGTGCCACCCCGCCAGAAGGCGCACGAGACCCCCCTCCCGAACCGATGACGTTCCTCCCGGACCGATGACCTTCCTCCCTCGGCGGAATCCTCCGGCAGCGAAAAGTCCTGGTCCGCCGGCGTACCGCCCGGCACGCTCTGATCATGAAACTGTTGATGCTCGGAGGTACGGAGTTCGTCGGCCGCGCGGTCGTCGAGGCGGCGCTCGCCCGGGGCTGGGAGGTGACCGTCTTCCATCGCGGCCGGCACGCGGCGCCGGAGGGGGTCACCTCGCTCATCGGTGACCGCACGACGGGCCCCGAGGGTCTCGCCGCGCTCGCCACCGGCTCCTGGGACGCCGTGGTGGACACCTGGTCGGCCGCGCCGTCCGCGGTGCGGGACGTGGCGCGGCTGCTCGCCGACCGGGTCGGCCGGTACGCGTACGTGTCGAGCCGTTCGGTGTACGCGTGGCCGGCGGCGGCCGGGCTCGACGAGGACGGCCCGCTGGTGGAGGGTTCGGCCGACGACGGGGACGTGCCGTACGCCGAGGCCAAGCGGGGCGGCGAGCTCGCCGCCACCGCCGCGTTCGGCGCGGACCGGACGCTGCTCGTCCGCGCGGGCCTGATCCTCGGCCCGTACGAGAACGTGGGCCGGCTCCCCTGGTGGCTGGGCCGGATCGCCCGCGGCGGCCCGGTCCTCGCCCCCGGGCCCGCCTCGCTGTCGGTCCAGTACGTCGACGTGCGGGACCTCGCCGAGTGGACGCTCGACGCGGTGGCCGCGGGGCTCTCGGGGCCGTACAACCTCGTCTCGCCGCCCGGGCACGTGACCATGGGCGATCTGCTCGACGCGTGTGTACGGGTCACCGGCTCCGGTGCCGAACTCCGCTGGACCGCGCCGGAGGCGCTGGTCGAGGCCGGGGTGGCGCCGTGGTCGGAGCTGCCCGTGTGGCTGCCGCCGGGCGAGATGTACGACGCGATGCACGCCGCCGACGTCTCCCGCGCGCTCGCGGCGGGGCTGCGCTGCCGGTCGGCGGCGGAGACGGTCGCGGACACGTGGGCGTGGCTGGAATCGGTCGGCGGCACGGCCCCCCAGCGCCCGGACCGGCCGCAGGTCGGCCTCTCCCCCGAGCGCGAGGCGGAGGTGCTGGCGGCGCTCGCGGAGGGGTGAGGCGCGGCGGCGGGGAGGGGCCGGGGCACAGGCGTCCGAAACGTCCGGAACTGCTCGTATCGGGTTGATCCACTACGGTCGACACGAACGCGTACGTACCGGAGGAGTCGACGTCATGCCCGCCATCCCCGCCACCTCCGTCGCCAACCTCCGTGACCTGGGCGGTCTGCCGCTCGCCGCCGGGCGTTCCGTCCGTCCGGGGCTCGCCCTGCGGTCCGCCCAGCTCGACCGGCTCGACCCGGCCGAGCCGGTCGTGGCCGCGCTGGGCATCCGTACGGTCGTCGACCTCCGTACGGAGACCGAGCGCGCCGAGCGGCCCGACCGGCTTCCCTCCGACGCCCGGGGCCTCGTCGCGGACGTGCTCGCCGACCATCTGGCCGTCAGCGGGCTGCCGCCCGCCGCCCGTCTCAAGGCGCTGCTCACCGACCCCGCGCTCGCCGAGGAGCACCTCGGCGAGGGCCGGGTCCGGGCGGCCTTCGCCCGGACGTACCGGACCTTCGTCTCCGGCGAGTCCGCCCGCGTGGCCTACGGCACCCTCCTCACCGAGCTGGGCGCTCCGGACGCCGGTCCGCTGCTCTTCCACTGTTCGGCGGGGAAGGACCGGACGGGGTGGGCGGCGACGGTCGTCCTGTCGCTGCTCGGCGCGGACGAGGAGACCGTGCGGGAGGAGTACCTTTCGGTCAACACGGCCGTACGGCAGGCGTTCGCGCCGATGATCGAGGGGTTCACGGCGCAGGGCGGCGATCCCGATCTCGCGCTCGATCTGATCGGGGTCCTGCCGCAGTACCTGGACGCGGCGCTCGACGAGGTGGCGGTCCGGCACGGCTCGATGGAGCGGTACGTACGGGAGGGGCTCGGCGTCCCGGACGAGGTGACGGAGCGGATCCGTGAGCGGCTGACGGTACGCACGGACTGAGCCGGCGGGGAGTCGACGGGAAGTCGGCTGCGGGGTCGGACGTGGCGTCTGCTGTGGCGTCGGCTGCGGAGTCGGACGTGGTGTCGGCCCGGGGTGTCGGCCGTGGCGTAGGCCGTGGTGTCGCCGTCCGGGCCGCCGGGGTGACCATCGGAAGAATCGCTCGTTCTGCTGAACGTGAGCACCAAGGATCTCGTTCCCTCGCCCGTGGGCCCCGTCGACGTCGAGCAGGCCGAGGCCGCGCTCGTCGAGCGCTATCCGCGTCTCGTCCGCATCGCCTACCTCGTGCTTCCGCCGTCGCTCGGCCGCAACCGCCGGGTGCTGACCGCGCACGCGCTCGTCCAGCGTTCGCTGCCGCGCCGCCGGGTCGCGGGTCCGGCCGTGCCGGAGCCGCGGCTCGCCGAGGACGCGGTCGATCCCGGTTACGCGTACGTACGGGGCGAGGTGCTGCGGCAGGCGCTCGTCGCGGGGCTGCCGTTGCGACGCCTCGCGCTGCCGCGCCGGGCGCAGTTCCCGCCGCTGCTGCCGCACGTGTGGGGGCTGCGGCTGTTCCCCCGGGTGGGGGGCGCGGACGAACTGGCCCTGGACCAGCGGCTGTCCCGGCTCTCCGGCCCGGGCCGCGCGGCGTACGTCCTGCGGGGCCTGGAGCGTCAGGGCGACGCGGAGGTCCTGCGGGTGCTGGCGGCGGCGGGGGTGGAGGACCCGGCGTCGGCGCTGGCGGAGGCGGACGCGCTGGAGGACGGGCCGGAGGCCCCGGGCGAGGGAGCGGACGGGACGCCTGCCCCACCGGGCGGCCCGGCCGGTGCCGGTTCCGCGCACCGCCTCGGCGCCACGGGTACGGGCTCGTACGGCCGCAGCGACCGCGTGGGCGAACAGCCCGGCCCCGGGCGGGGCGCAGCCGGAGGCACGCGCGGCGACCGGCCGGGGCCCGGCGCGTCCGGCCGCGCGGGTCGCACGGACCTCACGGGCCTCGGTGACACGGGTCGGCGCACCGGCGCGCCGACCGGGCCCGACGGACCCACGGGCCCCGTCGGCGCGGACGGTACGGAGGGCCGGCCCGGCGCGGCCCAGGGCGTGGGCGGACGCGCGGGAGCAGGAGCAGGAGCAGGGGCCGGCGCAGGTGCGTTCGGAGGCACGGGCGGAGCCCCCACCGGCCGTGACGCCGACCCCGCAGTCGGCAAGCGCCCCCCTGCCGTCCCCCCGGGCCGGCGTCGCAGTGGTGTCGCCCTGCTCGAATCCGACGAGTTCGATCCCTGCGCGTTGCAGGCGCGGCCCACCGATCTGTTGCGGCGGCGGCAGCACGCGCGGGCCGGGATCGTCGCCGTCGCCGCGTTGCTCGTGTGCGGGGCGCTGCTCGGGCTGCCCGGGGACGGGTGGGGCAGAAACGGTGCTGCTGCGCCCTCGTACGCCCGTAACCCCGCCGCCGAGGCCGCGCTCGACCCCGCGGCCCTCAAGCGGGTCGGCCCGGCCGTCTGGCCCGGGTCCACCCGGCAGGACTTCTCCGTCTGGCCCGCCCGCGGTGCGCTCACCGGGGACCGCGCGCTGCTGCGGCGGGCGCTCGCCGTGTGGGCGCGGCCCGGCGCGTCCGTGCGGTCCTCCGCCACGCCCGGGACGCCGGTCGGGCCGCCCATGGGGCCGCCCCAGCTGCTCTTCGCCGGGGTGGTCGACGGGGCCCGGGTGGTGCTCCTCCACGACGGGCTGCGGGCCGTGCGGTACGCGGAGCCGGTCGGGGGTACGGCGGGTGCCGCGCTCGACTTCGCGCGGACCGACGGGGCCGACACCGTCGGCTCGGCCGCGCTCGTCCTGTCCCGCGCGGCCGGCAACGTCCGCTACCTGACGGCCCCTTGGGTGAAGGAGACCGCCGTACGGGATCTCCTCGCGCCCGGCGAGGACGCGAGGCCGCTGGGGCGCGACGCCGGCGGGGTGACCGAGCCGATGACCAGCCCCGCGCTCGCGAAGGGCTGCACCCGCTGGAACGCCCTTCAGGTGCGGGACGGTTCCGGGCTCCGGATGCTCGCCGATCTCGGGGAGCTCGTGCCCGCCCGGCTTCTCTGGGGGCCGCCCGCCGCGCCCGACGACGCCACGACCGCCGAGGCGCGCGAGGCGTGGGCGCGGACCGCGTGCCAGCTGACGGCGGTACGGGCGCACGGCGTCCGGTCCGTGAACGCCTGGCGGTTCGCCCGGCAGCCGCTGCCCGAGGGCGCCGGGCGCGGCACCTGGCTGTGCACCCGCGCGGAGACCTGGCGCGGCACGGGCAGCCGGGTCCTCGCCCAGTTCCTGGTCCCGTCGCCCACCGTGCCCGCCGCGCTCGCGGCCCGTTCCGAGGGGTCGCCCGCCTGTGGTGTGCGCGATCCCCGGGTGCTTGCCGGGGTGCTCTGGCAGGCGCCCGGCGGTGGCTGGTACGTACTGGCCGCCGGGAGTCCGGACTTCACCGCCCTGGAGACCTCCGGCGGGGTGAAGGGCCGGTCCGACGGGCCTCTGCTGGCCGTGAAGGCCGCGGCCGGGGCCCGCGCCGACCTCGACGGCACCCTGCCGGACGGGACGCGGGTGCGCGCGTTGAGGTGATGCCCGAGCCGGGTGGGGGAGGTCGGGACCTCCTCCTGGCCTCCCCTCCCCCGCCGGTCAAAAAGAGCGTGCACACCTCTGTCGCCACCGCCTACCCCTCAGTACATTGACGCCATGTCTAATACGCAGCCTGCACCGGTGGCGTCGGAGCACGTCGAGCTCAAGGCCCGAAAGGTCTCCTTCGACTGGGAGGAGACTCCGCTCCACTGGGTACCCGGCGATCCCTTCACCACCCACACCATCAACGTGCTGCACCTGCTGCTCCCGGCCGGCGAGCGCTGGTTCGTGCACGTCTACCAGCAGGCGCTGCCGTACATCACCGACGACCGGCTGCGCGCGGACGTCATCGGCTTCATCGGCCAGGAGGCCATCCACTCCCAGGCCCACGACGACGTCCTGCCCCACCTCAGGGAGCAGGGACTCGACCCGACCCCGTACACCGCGCAGGTCGACTGGTTCTTCGAGAAGCTCCTCGGGGACCGGACCCTGCCGCCGGGCCGGCCGCGCCGCTGGTGGCTGATGGAGCGGGTCGCGCTGATCGCCGCGATCGAGCACTACACCGCCTTCCTCGGCAACTGGGTGCTCAACGCCGACGAGCTCGACCGGGTCGGCGCCGACCCCACCATGCTCGACCTGCTGCGCTGGCACGGCGCGGAGGAGGTCGAGCACCGCTCGGTCGCCTTCGAACTGTTCATGCACCTCGACGGCGGCTACCGGCGCCGCGCCCGCACCTGGGCGCTGGCGTTCTCCGCGCTCGTCTTCCTCTGGCAGCGGGGCGTCCGCTTCTTCATGGAGAACGACCCCACCCTCCTCGACGGCAAGGCCTCCTTCGGCCAGTTCGTCCGCAAGGGCCGGCAGGGCGTGCTGCCCTCCACCCCGGACATGCTGCGCTCGATACCCCGCTACCTGAGCCGCGCCTATCACCCGTCCCAGGAGGGTGACACCGCGCAGGCGATGGCCTACCTGGCCTCCTCCCCCGGCGCCAACGGAGGCCACTGATGCCCCGGTTCACCACCGTCGCCCTCGTCGCCGGGGCCGCGCTGCTCGTCCGCCGCGCCGTCCGCAGCCGCATGACGACCGCCCCGCTGTGGCCGATGCCCGCCCTCGACGAGCCCGTGTCCGGCTACGGCCGGGGCAGCACCGTCCCCCGCAAGGTCCTCGTCACCTCGCGCGCCACACCGGCCGATGGCGTCGTCGAACTGCGCCTGGAGGGACGCGGACTGCCCGCCTGGCAGCCCGGCGCGCACATCGACCTCGTCCTGCCCTCCGGGCTCGTCCGGCAGTACTCGCTCTGCGGCGACCCGGCCGACCCCGCCACGTACACGGTCGCGACCCGGCTGATCGAGACCGGGCAGGGCGGCCGGGGCGGCTCGCGCGAAGTCCACGAGCAGCTCCACGAGGGCGTGGAGATCGAGATCCGGGGCCCGCGCAACCGCTTCCCGCTCATCGACTCCCCCGCGTACGTCTTCGTCGCCGGCGGCATCGGCATCACGCCGGTCCTGCCGATGCTGCGCGCCGCCGAGGCGGCCGGGGCGGACTGGCGGCTCGTGTACTGCGGCCGTAGCCGCGCCACCATGCCGTACCTGGCGGAGATCGAGTCCCTCGGCCGCGCCGGCGGCCGGGTGACCGTCGTCGCCGAGGACGAGTCCGGCTACCCCGACCTGGGCTTCCTCGCCGGCGTACCGGCCGGGACCGCCGTCTACTGCTGCGGCCCCGACGGGCTCATGGACGCCGTGGCGGCGGCGATGCCGGAGGGCGTGGCCCCGCGCCTCGAACGCTTCTCGGCCGCCGCGACGACCGGCGGCACGGCCTTCGAGGTCGAGCTGCGCCGCTCCGGACGTACGGTACGGGTGGCGGCCGACCAGTCGGTCCTCGCGGCGGTCCGCGAGGAGGTCCCGGGCCTCATGTACTCCTGCCGGCAGGGCTTCTGCGGGACCTGTCGACAGCGGGTCCTGGAGGGCGAGATCGACCACCGGGACGATCTGCTCACCGACGCCGAGCGGGACGACTCGATGCTGATCTGCGTCTCGCGCTGCGCGGGGAAGCGGCTGGTCCTCGACCTCTAGGAGTCAGGGGTTACGGCAGGACGAGCCAGTCGAGGGCCAGCGCGGCGAGGAGGCCTCCCACCAGGAGCCAGGTGCCGAGCCGCGTACGGCCGTTGCGGGAGAGTTCGATCACGATCCCGCAGAGGATCATCGCGAGCCCGTACACGCCGACGACCAGGACGGACGTCCGGCTCGCGAGCCGGATCACCAGGACGACGGCCATCGCGACGAGCAGCACGGAGGCGACGGCGACGCGGATGCGCCGCGCCTGCTTGGGCGTGAGGCCGTCAGCGGCGGCGTCGCCGTCCTCGTCGGTGGCGTCGTCGTCCGCGCCGTCCTCGTCGCGTTCGCCGCCCTCTTCGTCACCTTCGTCCGCGTCGACCTCGTCGTCCGCGTCGACCTCGTCGCGTTCGTCCGCCGCGTCCCGGGCGGCCTCGTCGGCCGCGGCCGCCTTCGGACCCTCGGCGGAGGTCTTCTCGCGTACGGCGTCGGCCTCTTCGGCCTCGGGGGCCTCCGGCGCCTTGGTGGCCTTGACGGCCGGGGTGTCCTGGTCGGAAGCGCTCATGGGGCAGGAGCGTATCGGACGACGTTAGGCTGTTCGTATGACGACCGGGGTACGCCGCAGGATGGGCGTCGAGGAGCGCAAGCAGCAGCTGATCGGGGTGGCCCTCGAACTCTTCAGCCACCGCTCTCCCGACGAGGTCTCCATCGACGAGATCGCCGCGGCCGCGGGGATCTCGCGGCCGCTGGTCTACCACTACTTCCCCGGCAAGCAGAGCCTCTACGAGGCGGCGCTCCGGCGCGCGGCCGACGAGTTGGCGGCCAGGTTCGTGGAGCCGCCGCAGGGACCGCTGGGGGCGCGGCTGTTGCGGGTGATGGGCCGGTTCTTCGACTTCGTCGACGACCACGGGCCGGGGTTCGCGGCGCTGATGCGGGGCGGGCCCGCGGTGGGTTCCTCCACGACGAACGCGATGATCGACGAGGTGCGGCACGCCGCGTACGTGCAGATCCTCGCCCATCTCCAGGTCGAGAAGCCCTCGGCCAGGCTGGAGTTGGTCGTGCGGTCCTGGGTGTCGCTCGCCGAGTCGACGGCGCTGATCTGGCTGGACGGCCGCCGGGTCCCGCGCGCCGAGCTGGAGTTGCAGCTCGTGCACGACTTCGGGGCGCTCGCCGCGGTGAGTGCCGCGTACGACGCGGACATGGCGGAGATCCTGGTCGGCATCCTCGCGGACGAGCCGGCCGACGGCCCCTTCGGGGAGCTGGTGGCCCGGCTCGTCGCGCTGGTGCCGACGGCCTCACCCGAGGCGCCCTCCGTGCCCGATCAGCGCTTGCGGTAGGACGCTTCCAGGTCGCGGATCTCGACCGAGAGGCGGACCCCGTCGGTCGCCTTGAGGTACTCGGGGAGGAGGGCGAGGACCGCCTCCGCGAGGCGCCCCTTGAGCTCGTCCGGGCGGCCCGGCAGCAGGGCGATCTCGACGTGGACGAGGCCGTCCTCGGCCGAGCCGTCCCCGACGACCGCCTCGTCGACCTCGCGGAACCGGGTCTTGCAGGCGTCGAGCGTCGTGTCGACCGTCTCCACGACCAGCGGGTGCAGGGCGAGCGCGAAGCCGCGCCGGTCGAGGGGCGCGGAGTGGTCGACGGTGATCTGCGGCATGGGCACTCCCGGCCAGAGGGATACGGCTGTCGGTTGTCTGGCCACACCTTTACGGTGATCGCCATGACGGCACAAGTGACCTTCCGGCAGGCGGACGCCGGTGATGTGGACCTGCTGGTGGGAATGTACGACGGCGCGGCCCGGTGGATGCTGCGGAGCGGGATCGACCAGTGGAAGCCCGGCGGGAAGAGCGCCGAGCACTTCCGCGCGCGGGTCGCCGCCGGTGAGGTGTGGCTGGCGTCCCACGGCGGCCTGGCCGTCGGCGCGTACGAGCTGTGGTGGGAGGACGAACAGGCCTGGGGTCCGCAGCCGCCGGTCGCCGGGTACGTCCACCGGCTGATGACGGTCCGGGACTCGGCCCCCGCCGGGACCGGGCGGGCGCTGCTCGCGCACGCGGAGGGCCGGGTCGCGGCCGGTGGGCGGTCGGTCGCCCGGCTGGACTGCCTGTCGAACAACCCGCGGCTCCGTACGTACTACGAGGCCGCGGGATATCGTGCCGTCGGCGAGGAGCCGGGAAAGCTCGCCGCCGACGGCACGCGCTACGGGGTGACCCTGATGGAGCGGGTGATCACCGCTTCGTGAAGACCGCCACCGTCCGCGCCGGGACCGTGAAAGTGCCCGAACCCGGCTCGTAGGACGACGTCTTCACGACCGTGTCGGAGCCGTTCGCCTGCACCGGGTGCAGGGCGTACGACGTCCCGGCCAGGCCGGGGACCTGCTGGGTGGCGCTCCGCGTGCCCGCGTTGAAGACGACCACCAGGTCGCCCAGGCGCATCGTGATCACGCCGGGGGTCTCCTCGCGGCCCGAGAGCGGGAAGGACAGGGTGTCCTGCACCTGGCCCGCGGTCGCGAGGGAGAAGGCCGGCTCGGTGGTGCGGATCTTCTGGAGGTCGCGGTAGGCGGCGGAGGCGCCGTCGATCTGCGCGCAGCCGACCGTCAGGTCCGGATTCACGAGCAGCGGCTTTCCGTAGCCCCACTTGGCCTTGTTGTCGGCCGCCGGGGGCAGTCCGCGGCCGAAGCCGTTGCCGTCTCCGCAGTCCCAGTGGATCGCGTTGAACCAGTCGCCGCTGTCGTAGGAGTTGCGGTCGAGGGACTTGGAGCGCAGCAGGTCCGAGCCCGCCTGGGAGAGTGCCGGCCCCTGCGAGAGGGTCGCGGTGGCCATGGCGAGGACCTGCATCCGGGCCCGGTCCGCTGCCGGCGTGCCCGCCGGGAGCTTGAAGGCGAGCGCGTCGTACAGGGATTCGTTGTCGTGGGCGTCGGCGTAGGCGAGGGCCTCGCCGGGGGCGGCGGCGTATCCGGCGGGGGCGCCGTTGTAGTCGACCTGGCTGCCCGTGACCGTACGCCCGGAGGTGTCGGTGAAGGAGTAGTCGGCGAGGTTGCCGGTCAGGCCGACCTTGATGAGGTCCTGGTAGTGGAGGAGGCGGGCCTTCTGCTGCTCCGGGGTGCCGTTGGCGGTGGACGTGTTGGGGTCGGTGAAGAGGCCCGAGGCGAAGCCCTGGACGCCGGGGTCCTCGTCGAAGGGGCCGCCGCCGCGGACGGCGTCGCGGGCCCGGTCGGAGAAGGTGGCGATGCCGGTGCCGGCCATGTTCTTCTGGGTGGCCTGGACGAAGCGGGCGTCGTCGGCGATCTCGCCGAAGTTCCAGCCCTCGCCGTAGAGGATGATCGCCTTGCCGTCGACGCCGTCCTTGGCGACGGTCAGCTCGTCGAGGGCCTTGCGCACGGCGAGGATGTTGGCCTTGGGGTGGTGGCCCATGAGGTCGAAGCGGAAGCCGTCGACCTTGTAGTCCTTGGCCCAGGTGACGAGGGAGTCGACGACGAGCTTGCCCATCATCGCGTTCTCGGGTGCGGTGTTGGCGCAGCAGGTGGAGGTGGCGACGGTGCCGTCGGCCTGGAGGCGCTGGTAGTAGCCGGGGACGATCCGGTCGAGGACGGACTTGTCGGACTGTCCGGCGGCGACGGTGTGGTTGTAGACGACGTCCATGACGGTGCGCAGGCCGTTGCCGTTGAGGGCCTGGACCATCTGCCGGAACTCGACCGTGCGGCGGGTGCCTTCGGGGTCGGTGCTGTAAGAGCCCTCGGGGACGGTGTAGTGCAGGGGGTCGTAGCCCCAGTTGTAGGCGTCCTCGGCCGCGGCGGCGGCCACGCAGGCCTGCTGCTCCTCGGAGTCGGGGGCGTAGACCTTCAGGTCGCAGGCGGGCTCGGTCCGGTCGGACTTCTTCTCGGGGATGGTGCCGATGTCGAAGGCCGGGAGGAGGTGGACGTAGGAGGTGCCGGAGGCGGCGAGCTCGCGCAGGTGCTTCGAGCCCTTGCTCGCCTTGTCCGTGAAGGCGAGGTAGGTGCCCCGGTGGTCGGCCTTCGCCGTGGGGTCCGCGACGGAGAAGTCACGGATGTGGAGTTCCTGGATCTGGGCGTCGCGCAGCGGCACGGCGGCCGGCTTCCTGAGTCCGCTCCAGCCGGCCGGTGCGAGCTTCGGGTCGGCGAGGTCGACGGCGAGGCTGCGGGCGGAGTCGGTGGTGAGGGCGGTGGAGTAGGGGTCGGTGACCTTGTTCACCACGACCTTCTGGACGCTGGGCGCCCAGACCTTCACCACGTACCGGTACGGCTTGCCCGCCCAGCCGCGAGGGCCGGTGACGGACCAGACGCCGGAGGTGTCGTCGCGCCGCATGGGCACGGTGCGGCCGTCGAGTTCGAGGGCCACGGACTGCGCGGTGGGGGCCCATACGGAGAGGCCGACCTTGCCGCCGCGGAAGACGGGGCCGAGGGCGGCGCCGGTGGCCTTCCTCGCGTACAGGTCGTCGAGGGCTCCGGCGGTCTGCACACCGGTGGCGGCGAGCAGGGCGCCGTTGGCGGCGCGCTGGGTGGCGATCAACTGTCCGCGGAGGGAGTCGCGGGCACGGTCGGTGTCGCGCGGATCGACGGTGAAGGCCGGGTAGTCCTTGAGGTGCGGGTACTTCGCCTTCTGGGCGTCGGTGAGGGCGGTCTGGTTGAGCCGGAGCCACTGGCCCTCGGTGTTCAGGGCACCGTCGGTGACGGTGATCCCGCCGTCCTTCGCGTACACGAGCTGCTGGCTGGTGGCCTCGGTGGCCTTGACCTTCCAGACGACGGTGTTCCTGTCGATCCACTGGGCCTCGGCCTTGCCGAGGTCGAGGTTCGGGGCGCCGCCGACGGTCGGGAGCAGGTACTTGGGCTGTCCGGAGAGCAGCCACACCTCGTGGCCGAGGGTCGCCAGGTCGAGGGACTGGTCGGTGGGCAGGTCCTTCTCGTCGCCCTTGTGGAGGATGTACGAGAGGGAACTCGCGCCGTCGGTGAGCGGGACCTCGTAGACGGCGCCGTAGGCGTCGGTCCGGGTCGGCATGAGGGGCTTGGACCAGTCGGTGGGCTGGGCGGCGCCGGTCCAGGTGTGGAGGCCCCAGCCCTCGTAGTTCCCGTCGGGGCGCTGGTAGTGGAGGACGGCCTTGGTCTTGTCCGGGGTGGTGGGGGCGGGGTTGGTGTCGGACTGCCCGTCCTGACCCTGGGTGATCCAGACCTCGCCGGTGCGGCCGAGGTCGACGCTGCGCTGCGGGCCGTCGGCGGTGCCGTTCTTCTCGACGGTGTACGCGATGGTGGACGCGCCTTCGGGGACCTTGACCCAGGCGAAGGCGCCGTGGGCGTCGCGGCCGGTGAAGGCGGCTTCCTGGCCGGCGCCCTTCAGGGTCCAGCCGTCGTAGTTCCCGTCCTCGCGCCGGTAGTGGACGACGGCGTGGGCACGCTCGACGGCGACCGGCTTCTGGGGCGCGGGGGCCTGTCCGGCGGTGCTCGCGGCGGTGGCGCTCGCGGTGCGGCCGGTGCTGTCGACGACGACGGCCTTGTAGCGCAGGGCGGTGCCGGCGGGCGCGGTGACGTGCTGGGTGACCTTGTAGGGGGCGTGGTCGGCGGTGCCGAGGGTCTGCCAGCGGCCGTTGCCGGTCTGGGCGGCGAAGACGACGCGGTTGAGGCCGCCGCCGCTGACGTCGGCGGTGAGCTCGACGGTGCCGGTGGCTCCGGCGGCGGGGGCCTTGAGGCTGACGGAGGGCTTCACGGCGGGGGCCGGGAGGGGCTTGTCGGCCTTGAGCACCAGGGAGGAGAGGGCGGGCACGGTGACGGTGACCCTGCCGTTCACGGCGGTGACGGCGCCCTGGCTTCCGTACAGGGCGCGGAAGTTCGCCGAGTCGACGGGGACGGTGACCGTCTTCGCGGTGGTGGCGCTGTTGGTGGCGACGAGGTACTCGGTGCGCGTCTTCGCGTCCGTACGGGAGAAGGCGTAGACGGAGCCCTCGGCGTACCGTTCCTGCTGGACGCCGTCGCGGAGGGCCGGGTTGTCGCGGGTCAGCTTCGACAGCGCGGCGACGGACGTGTACACCGGGTGCGTGGGGTCGTACGCGTCGGTGGCGTGGGTGCGGTCGGTGCCGAGCTGGTCGTCGTCGAGGTAGTCGGCGGTCCGGGAGGCGAAGAGGGTCTGGCGGGCGTCCTTGTCGCCGCCGGGGCCGGTGAAGCCCTGCTCGTCGCCGTAGTAGATCACCGGGTTGCCGCGGGAGAGGAACATCAGCTCGTTGGCGAGGGTGGCCCGGCGGACGAGTTCGGTGTCGGAGGCGTTCGGGTTGTCCTGCTTGAGGAAGGTGCCGATGCGGCCCATGTCGTGGTTGCCGAGGAAGGTCACCTGCTCGTAGGCGTTGGCCTTGTCGGTGGTGTACCGGTAGTCCTCGGCGAAGACCTTGGCGAGGCGGTCGGCTCCGGCGCCCTGGGAGGCGAAGGCGCGGGCGGCGTCCTGGAAGGGGAAGTCGAGGGTGGCGTCGAGCCGGCCCCGGGTGACGTACGGGGAGGTGACGGTGGTGTCGGCCGAGTACACCTCGCCGAACATGAAGAAGTCCTCGCGGCCCTGCTTCTTCGCGTAGGCGTCGAGGGCGGTGGCCCACTGGGTCCAGAAGTCGAGGTCGACGTGCTTGACGGTGTCGATGCGGAAGCCGTCGATCTTGAAGTCGCGGACCCACTTCTCGTAGATCTTCCGCATGCCGTCGACGACCTCGGGGCGCTCGGTCCACAGGTCGTCGAGGCCGACGAAGTCGCCGTACTCGGCGGACTCGCCGGCCCAGGTGGAGTCGCCCCGGTTGTGGTACATCGTGGGGTCGTTGAGCCAGGCCGGGACCTTGGTGTCCGCCTTCTCGGTGGAGGTGACGGGGGTGTACGGGAAGGAGTCCCGGTCGACCTTGCCGATGGCCTCGCGGTCGTCGAAGGGACGTCCTGAGGCGTCCAGGTACGGGTAGGCGCCCTTGGGGCGGTAGCCGTACTTCTGCTCGGCGTAGTCGACGGTGTCGGCGGTGTGGTTGGTGATGACGTCGAAGAAGACCTTCATGCCCTTGCGGTGGGCGGCCGCGATCAGCTTCTCCAGGTCCTCGTTCGTCCCGAAGTGCGGGTCGACCTGGGTGAAGTCGGTGATCCAGTAGCCGTGGTAGCCGGCGGAGGCGTCCTTGCCCTCGCCCTGCACGGGCCGGTTCTTGAAGATCGGCGCCATCCAGATGGCGGTGGTGCCGAGGCCCTTGATGTAGTCGAGCCGCTCCGTGAGGCCCTTGAGGTCGCCGCCCTGGTAGAAGCCCTTGTCGGTGGGGTCGAAGCCGGTCTGGGTCCGGCTGCCGGTGAGGCCGCCCCGGTCGTTGGAGGTGTCGCCGTTGGCGAAGCGGTCGGGCAGGACGAAGTAGAACTGCTCGCGGGTGAGGTCCTGGCGGGCGGGCTCGGCCGCGAGCGCCCGGTCGGAGGGCGGGGCGGGGGGCCTGGGCGCGGCGGCCGCGGGGACGGCCGGCACGAGGGCGGCGCACAGGGCGGCGGCCAGTGCGACCGCCGTTCTCTTGCGTGTCACGGGGGTGCTCCCTGGAGGAGGGACGGGTGTACGGGTACGGGTGGGAGGACCGCCCCGGTGCGGGGCGGTCCTGGAGGGGAGGGGAGGTCAGCTGCGGAAGGTGTCGTTCAGGACGATCTGGCCCGAGGCGGGGACGGTCGCGGTGCGGTTGGCGCCGGACTCCCAGGTGACGTTTCCGGCGGCGTCCTTGCGGAGGTACTTGTACTCGAAGGCCGTTCCGGCGGGCAGGCCGACGGTGAGCTTCCAGACGGGGTACGTGGCCGGGTCGAGCTTCAGGGCGGCGGCCGGGGACCAGGTGCCGAGTTCGGCGCGGTTGCCGGTGACGTAGATGTCCTGGCCGGACACGGTGGTGGCGGTGGCGTTGAACGAGGCGCCCGAGGTGGCGGGCGGCGTGGTGGAGCCGCCGCCTCCGCAGCTCGTGGCGTTCACGTGCAGGGCCAGGGCGGTGTTGGCGCCGAGGGTGGCCGTGAACTGTCCGGATCCGTTCACCGTCACGGGCGTGTTCGACTGGACGTCGCAGTAGGTGCCGGCGGGCAGCGAGGTCTGGAAGGTGCGGGTGAGCGCCGAGGTCTCGTGGTTGATGGCCACGTACGCCTTGGTGCCGCGGCCGAACGCGATCGCGTTGTTGCCGTTGTCCCACCAGCCGGTGACGGCCTGGCCGCGTGCGGTGTTGCGGAAGGCGACCATGGAGGAGATCTCGCGCCAGGCGTGCTGGCACTTCCAGCCGTCGACGTAACAGGCGTTGACCTGGCCGCCGTTGGGCGGCCCGGCGTCCTTGTCGGTCCACTCGTAGCCGGAGTGGACGTCCGGGGCACCGTAGGGCCAGGCGAGCGCGAAGACGGAGGCGAGAGTGTAGTTCGCGCCGTCCTTGTAGGAGAGGGTGTCGCCGCCGCGCTCGGTGTCGTGGTTGTCGACGAAGACGCCGGACTGGCCGGAGGGCATGTAGCCCCAGGCCTCGCCGAAGTTCTTGAGGTAGGCGAGCTTCTCGTTCTGCAGGACGCGCTTGAGGTCGCGGGCGTAGCGGAACTCCTGGACGTCTCCGTTGCCGAGGTACTCGCTCGGGGAGACGGCCTCGCCGGCACCGAAGATGGCCTCCTGCTTCCAGTACACGCCGGGCGTGGTGAGCCGCGACTTGATGTTGGCGAGGTCGGCGGCCGGCATGTGCTTGGCGGCGTCGACGCGGAAGCCGTCGACGCCGAGGGAGAGCAGGTCGTTGAGGTAGCCGGCTATCTTCCCGCGGACGTGGTCCTCGCCGGTGTCGAGGTCGGGGAGCTGGACCAGTTCGCAGTTCTGGACGTTGCCCCGGTCCTGGTAGTTGGAGATCGAGGAACGGCAGTCGTCCATGTCGGCGCCGGAGTAGAGGCCCGGGTAGTCGTACTTGGAGAACGGGGTCCCGCCCGTTCCCGTACCGGAGCCGTTCGCCATGTGGTTGATGACGGAGTCGGCGACGACCTTGACGCCGGCCGCGTGGCAGGTGTCGATCATGTTCTTGAAGGCGGTGCGGTCGCCGAGACGTCCGGCGATCTTGTAACTGACCGGCTGGTACGAGGTCCACCACTGGCCGCCCTGGAGGTGTTCCTGGGGCGGGGAGACCTGGACGTATCCGTATCCGGCGGGGCCGAGGCGGGCGGTGCACTCCCGGGCCACCGAGGCGAAGTTCCATTCGAACATCACCGCGGTGACGTCCTTCTCGCCGGGCGGGGCGGCTTGCGCCGGGGCGTTTCCCGTGACGGCCACAGCGGCAGCTCCCGCCACGAGGGCGAGTGCAGCGGCCACGGTTCTGCTGGCCATGATTCCTCCTGCTGACTTCACTGTCGCAAGAAGTTGCCGAAAACTTCAGCAACTGTTTTCAGCCGTGACCGTACGAGTGCCCCGACGCCCGGTCAACCCTCCGGACACCGCAACGCAAGTTGTTACGTAAGGACTTGCGGCAGCGCGGCGCGGGCGGCGGGCGGCTGCGCCGTGGAGCCGCGGACCACCAGCTCAGGCTGGAAGACGAACTCCGTGCGCTGCACCGGGTTCCCCTCGATCTCCTCGAGGAGCGCCCCGACGGCCGCCGTCGCCATGGCCTGGACGGGCTGGCGCACGGTGGACAGCGGGGGGCTGGTGAAGGCGATCAGCGGCGAGTCGTCGAAGCCGACGACGGAGACGTCCCCAGGTACGTCGAGGCCCCGGGCGCGGACGGCACGGATCACGCCGAGCGCCATCAGGTCGGAGCCGCAGACGATGCCGGTGCAGCCCTCGCGGAGCAGGATGTCGGCGGCCGCGTGTCCGCCCTCGACACCGAAGAGCGTGGGTCTGATGAACCGTTCCGCGTCGGCGCGTTCGACGCCGAGGAGCTCGTACAGCTCGGCGGTGAAGCCCTCGGCCTTGCGGCGCGAGGGAACGTAGCGGGTGGGGCCGATGGCGAGGCCGATGCGCTCGTGCCCCAGCTCGACCAGGTGCCGCACGGCCATCCGGGCGGCGGCCCGGTCGTCGGGGGAGACGAAGTTGGCGTCGATGTGCTCGTTGTAGCCGTTGATGAGGACGTACGGCACGCCCCGGGCGGTCAGCCGGGCGTAGCGGGCCGGGTCGGCGGAGGCGTCCGCGTGGAGCCCGGAGAGGAAGACGATGCCGGCCACCCCGCGCTCCACGAGCTGCTCGACGAGCTCGTCCTCGGTGGCGCCGCCGGGCATCTGGGTGCAGAGCACGGGGGTGTAGCCGTGCCCGGCCAGGACCTGCTCGACGACCTGCGCGAACGCCGGGAAGATCGGGTTGGTCAGCTCGGGCACGACGAGCCCGACGAGGCCCGCGCTGCGCCGTTTCAGCCGTACGGGACGCTCGTAGCCGAGCACGTCGAGCGCCGCGAGCACCTTGTGCCGGGTCGCGCCGGCCACCCCCGCCTTGCCGTTGAGCACGCGGCTGACGGTGGCCTCGCTGACCCCGGACTGGGCCGCGATGTCCGCGAGCCGCGGGGCGCCGTTCCCGGCGCCCCGCGGCAGGGGGATCGTCACACCGCCCACCAGGCGGTCGAGTCGGCGGGCAGGACCGCTTCGTCGTCGACGATCGAGATCTCCTCGTTGGAGAGAAGGAACCGGCCGGGCAGCGGGACGGAGATGGCCCGGCCGGTGGTGTTGGCGATGCAGGCGAAGCCCTCGCGGCGGAAGGAGAGCACACCCTCGGGTGCCTCCAGCCACTCGACGGCCTCGCCCGCACCGAGTCCGGGCTGCGCCCGCCGCACGGCGAGGGCGCTGCGGTACAGCTCCAGGGTGGAGCCGGGGTCGCCGGTCTGCGCCTCGACGCTCAGGCCGCCCCAGGTGGTGGGCTGCGGCAGCCAGGAGCCGCCGGCACCGAAGCCGTACGAGCCGCCCTCGACGGTCCACGGGATCGGGACCCGGCAGCCGTCGCGGAAGCCGTCCTGGCCCGACGCCCGCCAGAACGACGGGTCCTGGCGGACCTCGTCGGGCAGGTCGGTGACGTCGGGCAGGCCGAGCTCCTCGCCCTGGTAGACGTACGCCGAGCCGGGCAGCGCCAGCATCAGCAGGGTCGCGGCGCGGGCGCGGCGCAGGCCGAGTTCGCGGTCGCCCGGCTCGCGGAGCTGGGTGCCGAGGCCCGCCGGGTTGGCGAAGCGGGTGGCGTGCCGGGTGACGTCGTGGTTGGACAGCACCCAGGTGGTGGGCGCGCCGACCGGGCGCATCGCCTCCAGCGAGTCGTCGATGACGCGGCGCAGCTCGGCGGCGTCCCAGTGGGTGCCCAGGTACTGGAAGTTGAAGGCCTGGTGCATCTCGTCGGGGCGCACGTAGTGGGCGGTGCGCTCGACGGTCGGGGTCCACGCCTCGGCGACGAGGACGCGCTCGCCGTCGTACTCGGAGAGCACGTTCCGCCAGGAGCGGTAGATCTCGTGGACGCCGTCCTGGTCGAAGAAGGGCATGACGTCGTTGCCGAGCAGCTTCAGCTGGTCGTGGGCGCCGAGGTCGGGCAGGCCCTCGGCCTTGACGAGGCCGTGGGCGACGTCGACGCGGAAGCCGTCGACGCCCATGTCGAGCCAGAAGCGCAGGATCGAGCGGAACTCGTCGCGGACGGCGGGGTGTTCCCAGTTGAAGTCGGGCTGCTCCGGGGCGAAGAGGTGGAGGTACCAGTCGCCGGGAGTGCCGTCCGGGTTCTCCGTGCGGGTCCAGGCGGGGCCGCCGAAGATGGACTCCCAGTCGTTGGGCGGCAGTTCGCCGTTCTCGCCCTTGCCGGGGCGGAAGTGGTAGCGCTCCCGCAGGACCGACCCGGGGCCCTCGCGCAGCGCGCGCTGGAACCACTCGTGCTGGTCGGAGGAGTGGTTGGGGACCAGGTCGACGATGATGCGCAGGCCCAGGGCGTGGGCGTCGCGGATCACGGCGTCGGCGTCGAGGAGCGAGCCGAACATGGGGTCGATGGCCCGGTAGTCGGCGACGTCGTAGCCGGCGTCGGCCTGCGGCGAGGCGTAGAACGGGGAGAGCCAGACGGCGTCGACGCCCAGTTCCTTGAGGTACGGCAGCCGGCTGCGGATTCCCTCCAGGTCGCCCATGCCGTCGCCGTTGCCGTCGGCGAAGCTGCGCGGGTAGACCTGGTAGATCACCGCGTCTCTCCACCAGCCCGTGTGCGTGCCGGTGGTCGGGGCGTCGGCCGGGGTGGCGAGATGCTGGGTCATGTCTTCCCTGGGAGGTAAGGAGGTGCGTTCGGGCGGGGTGCTCAGGGCCGTCAGCCCTTGACGGCGCCGGCGGACATGCCGGTCACCAGGTGCCGCTGGACGAAGAGGAACACCAGCGCGGCCGGGACGGCGATCAGGACGGAGGCCGCGGACATCGGCCCCCACTGGGCGCCGTACTGGTTGACGAACTTCTGCAGTCCGCCGGCGAGCGTGAGGTTCTCGTCGCCGACCATGAAGGCGGAGGCGTAGGCGACCTCGCCCCAGGCGGTGATGAAGGAGTAGAAGGCCGTGACCGCGATGCCCGGCTTGGCGAGCGGCAGGATGAGCCGCCAGAACGTGCCGAACGGGGTGAGGCCGTCGACGTAGCCGGACTCGTCGATCTCGCGCGGGATGGTGTCGAAGAAGCCCTTCATCATCCACGCACAGAACGGGACGGCGATGGTCAGGTACGTGATGACCAGGCCGACCGGCTGGTTGAGCAGGCCCATCGACGCCATGATGTTGTAGATCGGCACGATCAGGACGGCGACCGGGAACATCTGGGTGATGAGCAGCGTCCACATCAGGCCGCGCTTGCCGGGGAAGCGGAAGCGGCTGACGGCGTAGCCGGTGGTGGAGGCGATGAAGACGCCGAGGAGGGTGGTGAGGCCGGCGACGAGCAGCGAGTTGCCGAACCAGGTGAGGAACGGGGTGTCCTTCAGCAGGTTCGTGTAGTTCTCGAACGTCGTCTCCTTGACGAAGTCCGTGGTGGTCGCGTACTTGGCGGGCTTGAGCGAGGTCAGCAGGACCCACAGCACCGGGAAGACGGCGATCACGGAGGCCACGATCAGGGTGGCGTGCAGCCCGACCGAGGCGAGCGGCGAACGGCGGCCGCGGATCGGGGCGTTGGTGGCGGTGGTCACCAGACTTCTCCCTGCTTGCGGAGGACTCGCCGGTAGACCGCGGCGAAGATCATCAGAAGGACCAGGATCAGGACGCCCCAGGTCGACGACTGGGCGAAGTCCCGCGGGCTGATCTCGAAGGAGAACTTGTACGCCTGGGTGACCAGGATCTGGGTGGCCTCGCCCGGTCCTCCCCGGGTGAGCAGGAAGATCACCGGGAACATGTTGAAGGTCCAGATGGTGCTCAGCAGGATGACGGTGGTGGACACCGAGCGCAGACCGGGCATCGTGATGTGCCGGAAGCGCTGCCAGGCGCCGGCGCCGTCCATCTCGGCGGCCTCGTAGAGCTCACCGGGGATGGACTGCAGTCCGCCGAGCAGGGCGACCATCATGAACGGGATGCCGAGCCACACGTTGACCGTGATGACGGAGAACTTGGCCCAGGTGGGGTCGTTGAGCCAGGGCAGGGCGTCGACGCCGACGCCCCCGAGGATCTGGTTGAGCAGGCCGCGGCGCTCGTCGTAGAGGAAGCGCCAGGCGAAGACCGACACGAAGCCGGGCACGGCCCAGGGCAGGATCAGCAGCATCCGGTAGAAGGAGCGGCCGGCGATCCTGCGGTTGAGGATGTTGGCGAGCGCGAGGCCGAGGCCGAAGGTGACGGAGACACAGGCCACCGTCCACAGCAGGGTCCAGCCGAGGGTGGCGAGGAACTGGCCGCCGGTGAGGGCGTCGACGTAGTTGTCCAGGCCGACGAACTCGTAGGTCGCGGGGATCTCGTTGACGCCGATGGAGCGTGCGACGTTGCGCTCGTTGGCGTCGGTGAGCGACAGGTAGATGCCGCGGACCAGCGGATAGCCGATGATCACGCCGATCACGATCACCACCGGGGCGACCATCGCCCAGGCGTACCAGTGGGTGGAGAGGGAGCGCCTCAGCGGGCCCCGGGAGGTGCCAGTACCGCGGCTCCGGCCGCGGGCGACATGGTCGCCCGCGGCCTTCGCCACCGACTGGCTGCTGGTGTCAACAGCCATCAGCCGGCCTGCCTTCCTTCTACTTCCAGTCCTTCAGGAGCTTGCGGTAGGAGTCACCGATGGCCTTGGCGCCCTGCTCAGGGGTGGTCTGGCCGGTGAGGACCTTCGCGTACTCCACCTTGATCGGGTCGAACAGGCTGCCGCCCTCGGGGATCCAGGGGCGCTCGACGGCCTTCTCGACGACCGGCTTGAAGAAGCCGATCATCTCGTTGGTGGCGACGTCCGGCTTGATGTAGACGGACTGACGGGTCGGGAGCAGGCTGAGCTCCTTGGCGATCTGCGTCTGCGTCTCGACCGAGGTCATGTACTCGGTGAAGGCGTAGGAGGCGTCCAGGTTCTTGGAGCCCGCGTAGATCGCGAGGTTGTGGCCGCCCTGCGGGGCGCCCTGACCGGCCGAGCCGGCCGGCACCGGGGCGATGCCCAGGTTCGCCTTGTCGGCGAACTCCTTGCCCGCGTAGGTGTCGGTGACGGCCCACGGGCCGTTGATCATCATCGCGACCTTGCCGTCCTTGAAGGCGGCCTGCATGTTCTCCCAGCCGTTGGTGGCGTCGGTGATCGCCGCCTTCGAGTCGACCAGGTCCTTCACGGTGGCGAGCGCCTTGACGCCCTTGGCGTCGTCGATCGTGATGGTCTTGCCGGCGGCGTCGACCATGTCGCCGCCCTCGCCGTACAGGAAGGAGAGGAACCAGTACGGGTCGTCGCCGCGCAGGTAGAGACCGGTCTTGCCGGTCTTCTCCTTGATCTTGGCGGAGACCGACTTGAGCTCGGCGATGGTCTTGGGGGCCTCGACGCCGGCCTCCTTGAAGATCTTCTTGTTGTAGAAGATGCCCATGGAGTCGATGACCTGCGGCACGGCGTAGGTCTTGCCGTCGAACTTCGTGGAGGCCGCGGCCTGCGGGAGGAAGTCGCCCTCGTCCTTCAGGGCCGGCGTCTTGTCCAGCGGCTGGAGGTAGCCGAGGCTGGCGAAGTCCGGGGTCCAGGCGACCTCGGAGCGGATGACGTCGGGGGCACCGGAGCCGGACTGCGCGGCGTTCTTGAACTTGTTCTGCGCCTCACCGAACGGCACGTTCACGTACTTGACGGTGACCTTCGGGTGCTTCTTCGTGAAGCCCTCGGCGATCTTCTTGAAGACCTTGTCCTCGGAACCGACGGTCGAGGTGTCCCACCAGGTCACGGTTCCGGAGAGCTCGCCCGAGCTCTTCGAGCCGCCGTCGGAACCGCTGTCACTCCCGCACGCCGCCAGGGTCACGCCCAGGGCCGCGACCAGCGCGGTGGCCGCAATGCCACGCCGCATGTGAACTCCTTCAACTGATCCCGGGGGGACGAGGGGCTGGAACCTTCCTCATGCGACCGCTCCCTCGCGGCGCTCCGGGTTGCCAGGAACGTAACAGGGATGAAAACGAGCCGAAAGACCTTGCGAGAACTTTCTGCAAGGGCCGGGGATCGTTACATCCACGTGTCCCGAAGGTTGCCGTTGAATCGCTTGACAGCAGCTGACACACGCCCCTCGTGCGCCGTACGACCCCGCGCGCACGCCCCGAGCGCACCACGCACGCCCCGCAAAACCTGCAAGAGCTTGCGGAGTGGCTTGCATCACGCGCACCTCACCCGTGCGGTGGGCAATACGCCCCGTGACCGGTACAGTCCATCCTCATGACCGCGCGGCTCTCCGACATCGCAGCCCAGGCGGGGGTCAGTGAGGCCACAGTCAGCCGCGTGCTCAACGGCAAGCCCGGTGTGGCCGGGGCCACCCGCGAGTCCGTCCTTGCCGCGCTCGACGTGCTCGGCTACGAGCGGCCCGTACGACTGCGCCAGCGCAGCGCGGGCCTCGTCGGCCTCATCACCCCCGAACTGGACAACCCGATCTTCCCCGCGCTCGCGCAGGTCATCGGACAGGCCCTGACCCGGCAGGGATACACCCCGGTGCTCGCCACCCAGACCCCCGGCGGGTCCACCGAGGACGAGCTCACCGACATGCTGGTCGAGCGGGGCGTCGCCGGCATCATCTTCGTCTCCGGACTGCACGCCGACACCACCGCCGACATGACGCGCTACGACCAGCTGCGCGGCAAGGGCGTCCCGTACGTCCTCCTCAACGGCTTCTCCCCCAAGGTGCAGGCGCCCTTCGTCTCCCCCGACGACCGGGCCGCGATGCGGCTCGCGGTGACGCACCTGGCCGCGCTCGGGCACACCAGGATCGGGCTCGCCGTCGGACCGAAGCGGTTCGTGCCGGTGCTCCGCAAGATAGAGGGCTTCCAGCAGGGCATGGAGGAGCGGCTCGGCCTCGGCTTCGAGGAGTCCGAGGCGCTGATCCAGCACTCCCTCTACACCCTGGAGGGCGGCCAGGCCGCGGCCGGGGCGCTGATCTCCCGCGGCTGCACGGCGGTGGTCTGCGCGAGCGACATGATGGCGCTCGGCGCGATCCGGGCCGCACGGCAGCAGGGGCTCGACGTCCCCAGGGACGTCTCCGTCGTCGGCTTCGACGACTCTCCCCTCATAGCGTTCACCGATCCGCCGCTGACCACCATTCGGCAGCCCGTGCAGGCGATGGGGCAGGCCGCGGTCCGCGCGCTGCTCGAGGAGGTCGGGGGCACTCCGGCCCCGCACTCCGAGTTCGTCTTCATGCCTGAGCTGGTGGTTCGCGGGTCGACGGCCTCGGCGCCGTCATCCGCGCGCACTCCTTCCTGAGGTGGACCGGGTGCGCACCGAACCCGTCGGAGGGATGATCGGTCGGGGGGAAGGGATCTGGCAGACTCTCTCCCTATGGGTGAAACGACCGTGAAGAGTTTGGACAACCGGACGACCCCGTCGTCACCCACCGTGGCCGACGGCAGGTTCGCGCGCCTCCGTGCGCGCGCGCCGCGGCGCCCCACGATCTGGTTCGAGATCGCGCTGATCGCGGTGAGCTACTGGACGTACTCGCTCATCCGCAACGCGGTGCCGGAGCAGAAGGCCCAGGCCTTCAAGAACGCCGACTGGATCTGGGAGACCGAGCAGTCCCTCGGCCTCGCCTTCGAGCACGCCGTCAACCATGCCGTGAACTCGGTGACATGGCTGATCGTGTCGATGAACTACTACTACGCGACGCTGCACTTCATCGTGACCATTGGTGTGCTCGTGTGGCTGTACCGATGGCACCCGGGCCGTTACGGGGCGTTCCGCACCGTGCTGTTCGCCACCACCGGTGTGGCACTGGTCGGTTACTACCTGTACCCGCTCGCGCCCCCGCGGCTCATGACCAGCCAGAACTTCGTCGACACGGTCCTCGTCCACCACACCTGGGGCTCGATGGCCTCGGGCAACCTCAAGCACGTGTCGAACCAGTACGCGGCGATGCCGTCGATGCACATCGGCTGGTCCCTCTGGTGCGGCCTGACGATCTTCCTCCTGGCCAAGGCGCCCTGGGCGAGGATCCTGGGCCTGCTCTACCCGGTGGCGACCCTCGTGGTCATCGTCGCCACCGCCAACCACTTCTGGCTGGACGCGGTCGGCGGCATGATCTGCCTCGCCTTCGGCTTCGCCGTCTCCTACTTCTGGTACGGCTCCCGCCCGCACCGCCTGCCCAAGCTGATCGAGCCGATGCCCGGCGCGGTGACGCGGAGCGGTCCGCCTCCGAAGGCGGAGGCGGACCGCGAGGACGAGAAGGCCGACGCCGTCGCGTCGACCGAGGTGGCCGCCGGGACGGATGTGGCCGAGAAGGCCGATACGGAGCGCTCGGTCAGCTCCGGTAGGTGATCCGGCCACCGGCGACGGTGAGGCGGATCGGGGCGTTCTCCGTCTCGTCCGCCGGGGCCTCCACCGGGTCCACCGCGAAGGCGGTGAGATCGGCCCGGTGGCCCGGGGCGATCCGGCCCGCGATCCGCTCCTCCCCCGCCGCGACCGCCGCGTGCGTGGTCATCCCCTCCAGGGCCATCAGACCCGTCAGCCCGTGCCGGGCCGAGGCCGCGCCGCGCGGGGCCCGCGCGGTGGCGAGGACCTGCCGGGCGTCGTAGTGGGCGATGGGCCAGTCCGAGCCCAGCGCGAGGTACGCGCCGGCCTCCCGCAGGTCACGGCAGCGCCAGGCACGGGCCGCGCGCTCCTCGCCGAGCCGCCTGGACCATTCGTCGGTGTGGTCGGCGCGGGTGTACGCGGTGTGCGGGGGCTGCATCGAGGCGACGACACCGAGCGCGGCGAACCGCCCCAGCTGGTCGTCGGGGACCGTCTCGATGTGCTCGACGCGATGGCGGGGACCGCCCGTGCCCAGGGTTTCCACGGTGTCGAGGACGTGCCGTACGGCGGCGTCGCCGATGGCGTGGGTGGCGGTGCCGACGCCCGCGCGGTGGAGATGGCGCACGGCGGCGGAGTACGCGGCCGGATCCGGCCAGAAGGCGTCGGTGCCCCGGCCGTGGCAGTCGGCGTGTTCCAGCCAGGCGGTGCCGCCCTCGACGGTGCCGTCCATGAAGAACTTCACGCCGCCGATCGCCCACATGCGCCCGGCCCGCCCCTGGAGCCGTACGAACGCGTCCAGCTCCTCCTCGTCGACGCCCGGCATGCACCAGGGTGCGAGCCGGAGGCGCAGCGGCAGCTCGCCGTCCTCCTCCAGGACGGTCAGGAGGCCGGGTACGTCGGGTCCGCCGAGGTCCATGACGTGGGCGGAGGTGAGTCCGGTGGCGGCCATGCCGGTGAGCAGCCCGACGAGCCGGTCGCGGCGCTCGGCGTACGGCTGGGTGGGCAGGACCGGGGTCATCAGGTCCATGGCGGCGTGCTCGACCAGATGCCCGGTGGGGTGTCCGTCGGCGTCGCAGACGATCTCGGAGAGCTGGGCGAAGGCGCGGGGCCCGTCGATGCCGGCGGCCTTGAGGGCGGCCGCGCCGGCCAGGACGGAGTGTCCGTCGTAGAGGCGGAGGTACGCGGGGGCGCCGCCGAGGACGTCCTCGATCAGGTCGCGGTGGACGGGTCGGCCGCCGAAGACGTTGTGGTCGAGGCCGAAGCCGATGATCCAGCCGTCGCGGCGCTCGGCGTCCCGGAGGGCGGCCCGTAGTCCTTCGAGGTCGGTGACGCCGGACAGGTCGGTGCCGGTGAACATCTCCAGGCCCCAGACGGGGTGGCTGTGGGCGTCGGTGAGGCCGGGGGTGAGGGTGGCGCCGGCCAGGTCGACGACCTCGGTGCGGGGGCCGCGCCAGGCGCGGGCGTCGGTGGCGTCGCCGAGGGCGGTGATCAGTCCGTCGCGGACGGCGACAGTGGTGTGGCCGCTCGGTTCGGGGGTACGGACGCGGGCGTCGACGAGGAGGAGGTCGGGGGCTGCGGACACGAGGGGTCGGCTCCTTCGGCGTGCGGGTCGGTGTTCGGGTGGGGGTTCGCGGTGCCGGGCGGCTCGGCGTGCGGGTCGGTGGGCGGTTCTTCGGCGAAGTGGGCGTAGACCTCGGGGCGCGTGCGGCGCAGCCGGTACGCGAGGAGGAGCCCGAGGACGAGGACGGCGGGGACGACGGCGACGAGGACCGTGTTGACCGTCGGGGAGGCGCCGGTGAACAGCGCGACCTTGGAGGCGACCAGCCAGATCGCCACGGCGAGCAGGACGGCCGCGGTGGCGGGGGCGACGAGGGTGCGCAGGGCGCCCTCCCGGTGCGGGACGCGCCGGAAGTAGCGGACGACGGCGAGGGCGGCGAGCAGCATCAGCGCCATGAGCCCGAGCATCCCGGGGGTGTTCACCCAGAGCAGCAGCTGGGTGTACGGGTCGGCGCCGGCGGCCGCGAAGCCGAGGACGACGCCCGCGCCGAGCAGGCTCTGGGCGAGGCCGGCGACGTACGGGGAGCGGTGGCGGGGGTGGATCCGGCCGAGGGCGGCGGGCAGGACGCCCTCCTCGGCGAGGGCGAGGGCGTAGCGGTTGATCGCGTTGTGGAAGGCGAGGAGCGAGGCGATGATGCTGGTCACGATGAACACGTGCATCAGGTCGGCGGCCCAGGGGCCGACGTAGGTGGTGATGACGGCGAAGAAGAGTCCACCGGTGTCGCCGGCGGCGGCCGCGACGACCTGGTCGTCGCCGAAGGCCTGGATCACGGTCCAGACGACGAAGGCGTAGAACAGGCCGAGGAAGCCGACCGCGATGTAGGTGGCGCGGGGGATGGTGCGGGCCGGGTCGCGGGCCTCGCGGCGGTAGATGACGGTGGACTCGAAGCCGGTGAAGGCCGAGAAGGCGAAGGCCAGGACGGCCGCGGTGCCGGGGACGAGGACGTTGCCGGGGGCGAAGGAGGCGAGGGAGAGCCCGTTCGCGCCGCCCTTGAGGAGGACGCCGCCGGCGAGGAGGACGAGTATGCCGGTCTCGGCGACGAGCAGGACGCCGAGGACCTTGGCGCCGAAGTCGATGGACCGGTAGCCGCCGTACCAGATGACCAGCAGGCCGGCGAGGGCGATCGGGAGCCAGGGCGGGTCGGTGCCCCCCAGGGCGCCGGCGGTGTCGGCGGTGGCGGAGCCGAGGAGTCCGTAGACGCCGATCTCCATGCCGTTGTAGCCGACCATGGCGACGAGGGCGGCGGCGATGCCGAGCGGCTTGCCGAGGCCCTGGGCGATGTACGCGTAGAAGGCGCCGCCGCTGCGGATATGGCGGCTCATGGTGGTGAAGCCGACGGCGAAGACCGCCAGGGTGATGCCGGCGAGGAGGTAGCCGGCCGGGGCTCCGATGCCGCCGAGGACGAGGGCGAGGGGGGCGACGCCTGCCATCACGGTGAGCGGGGCGGCGGCGGAGACGACGAAGAAGGAGATGTCGGCGGTGCCGAGGGTGCCGGTGCGCAGGCCGGGCGGCTTGTCGGACGTGCTGGAGGACATGCGGGAGAAGCCCTTCTCGTAAACCTAAAGGCTTTCGGTTGGCGCAATGTAGCCTCGTGTCCAACGATTCGGGAAGACCTGAACAGCGGGAGAACGTCCATGGGCCGGCCGCACAAGCCCCTGCTCGACCGGGTGCGCATCACCACCACGGCACTGGAACTCGTCGACGAACAGGGCGACTTCAGCGTCCCCCAGATCGCCAGGCGACTCGGCGTGCAGACGGCCTCGGTGTACCACCATGTGGACGGCCGGGACGGCATCGTGGAGCTGCTGCGGGAGCGGATCTGCGCCGCCATCGACGGCGGCACCCTCGACGGACGGCCGTGGGACGCGGCCGTCGCCGCCTGGGCGCGGTCCTACCGGGCCGCCTTCGCCGCCCACCCGAAGGCGATCCCGCTGCTCACCACCTCACCGGTGCGCGCCCCGCGGGTCCTGGAGCAGTACGAGAAGGCGGTGGCCCTCCTCCTCGACGCGGGCTTCGCCCTCCCGGACGTGATGCCGGTGATCATCGCCCTGGAGAACCTGGTCCTGGGCTCGGCCCTCGACATGGCGGCCCCGGAGGCGATGTGGGAGCTGGCCGACGACACGGCGACCCCGCGCCTCGCGCGGGCGCTCGCCGCCTTCCCCGAGGGCGGTCGCACGGACACCGCCTTCGAACTGGCCCTGGCCGGCTATCTGACCCACATCCGGGGCATGCCGGACGGGGCGTAGGCGCGGCCATGACCCGCCCGCACCACCGCCCCAGGGCCTACGCCCCGTAGAACAGCTCCTCGACGACGGCGCGGGCCCGGCGGGTGATCCGCCGGTAGTCGTCGACCATCTCGCCGACATGGCCGGCCTCGTACCCCAAGTACCGTCCGACCGCCGCGAGTTCGCGCGGATCCGAGGGGAAGGTGTCGCCGGACCTGCCGCGCACCAGCATCACCGCGTTGCGGACGCGGGTGGCGAGGACCCACGCCTCGTCCAGGGTCTGCGCCTCCTCCGTCGGGATGAGGCCGGCCGCGTGGGCCGCCCGCAGTGCCGCGCGGGTACGGGTCGTCCGCAGCCCCGGTTCCACCCAGCCGTGCTGCATCTGAAGCAGCTGGACCGTCCACTCGACGTCGCTCAGGCCGCCGCGCCCCAGCTTGGCGTGGAGGGTCGGGTCGGCGCCGCGCGGCAGCCGCTCGGACTCCATCCGGGCCTTGAGGCGGCGGATCTCTCGGACGGCGTCCTCGCCGAGGCCCTCGGCCGGGTAGCGCAGCGGGTCGACGAGCTCGATGAACCGCTCCCCCAACTCACGGTCACCCGCGATGGGTTCGGCGCGCAGCAGCGCCTGGCTCTCCCAGACGAGGGACCAGCGGTGGTAGTAGGCCGCGTACGACTTCAGGGTGCGGACCAGGGGGCCGCTCTTGCCCTCCGGCCTGAGGTCCGCGTCGATCAGCAACGGCGGGTCCGCGGTGGGGAGTTGAAGGAGACGTCGCATTTCGGCGACCACCTTGCTCGCGGCCCTGGCCGCGTCCTGCTCGTCGACGCCCTCGCGCGGCTCGTGCACGAACAGGACGTCGGCGTCGGAGCCGTACCCCAGCTCGTGACCGCCGAAGCGGCCCATGCCGATGACGGCGAACCGGGTGGGCAGTTCGTCGCCCCACTCGGCGCGGACGGCGGCCCGCAGGGCGCCCGCGATCGTCGCCGCGTTGAGGTCGGTGACCGCCTCCCCCACCCGGTCGACCAGCGCGCCCGGGTCGGGCTCGCGGGGGCTGTCCTCGGTGCCGTACGAGCCGATGAGGTCGGCCGCGGCGGTCCGGAACAGCTCCCTGCGGCGCACCCCGCGGGCCGCGGCGACGGCCTGCTCGGCGTCGGACGCGCGGCCCACCGCCGCCAGGACCTCCTGCTCCAGGTGGTCCCGGCCGCGCGGCTTCAACCCCTCCGGGTCGCCGAGCAGCGCGACCGCCTCGGGGGCGCGCAGCAGCAGGTCGGGGGCGAGGCGTCCGGCGGAGAGGACCCGGGCGAGGTTCTCGGCGGCGGCGCCCTCGTCACGGAGCAGCCGCAGGTACCAGGGGGTCTTCCCGAGTGCGTCGGAGACCTTGCGGAAGCCGAGCAGGCCGGCGTCCGGGTCGGCCGAGTCCGCGAACCAGCCGAGCAGCACCGGGAGCAGCGTCCGCTGGATCGCGGCCTTCCTGCTGACCCCGGAGGCCAGGGCCTCCAGGTGGCGCAGGGCGGCGGCGGGGTCGGCGTACCCCAGCGCTTCGAGCCGCTGTCCCGCGGCCTTCGGGCTGAGCCGGATCTCGCCGGGCGCGAGCTGGGCGACGGCGTCGAGCAGCGGCCGGTAGAAGAGCTTCTCGTGCAGGCGGCGGACGACGGCCGCGTGCCGCTTCCACTCCTTGTTCAGACCGGCGACCGGGTCGGTGCGCAGTCCGAGCGAGCGGCCGAGACGGCGCAGGTCCGCCTCGTCCTCGGGGACGAGGTGGGTGCGGCGCAGCCGGTACAGCTGGATGCGGTGCTCCATGGCCCGCAGGAAGCGGTAGGCCTCGTCGAGCTGGGCGGCGTCGGCCCGGCCGACGTAGCCGCCGGCGGCGAGGGCGTCGAGCGCGTCGAGGGTGGTGCCGCTGTGCAGTCCGGCGTCGCTGCGGCCGTGCACGAGCTGGAGGAGCTGGACGGCGAACTCGACGTCGCGCAGGCCACCGGGGCCGAGCTTGAGTTCGCGGTCGACCTGGGCGGCGGGGATGTTGTCCACGACCCGGCGGCGCATCTTCTGCACGTCGGGCACGAAGTTCTCGCGCTCGGCGGCCTGCCAGACCAGCGGGGAGACGGCGTCGATGTACTGGGCGCCCAGCTCCGGGTCGCCGGCCACCGCGCGCGCCTTCAGCAGCGCCTGGAACTCCCAGGTCTTCGCCCAGCGCTGGTAGTACGCGAGGTGGGAGGAGAGCGTACGGACGAGGGGGCCGTTGCGGCCCTCGGGGCGCAGATTGGCGTCGACCGGCCAGATCGTGCCCTCGACGGTGGTCTCCGAGCAGATCCGCATGAGGTGCGAGGCGAGCCGGGTCGCGGCCTGCATGGCCTTGGCCTCGCCCCCTTCCCGGTCGCCGACCTCGGTGGCCGGCTCCCCCACGAAGATCACGTCCACGTCGGAGACGTAGTTCAGCTCGTGACCGCCGCACTTGCCCATCGCGATCACGGCGAGCCGGCACAGGGCGGCGTCGTCGGGCGCGGCCGTACGGGCGATGGCGAGCGCGGCGCGCAGGGTCGCCGTCGCGAGGTCGGCGAGCTCGGCGGCGGTCTCGGCGACGTCGATGGTGCCACACACGTCACGGGCCGCTATGGCCAGCAGACACCGGCGGTAGGCGACCCGCAGCGAGACCGCGTCGACGGCCTCGGCGAGCCCCCGCTCGAACTCGGCGACCCCCGGGTGCAGGTCGGCGGCCTCGTACGTGACGAGGGACTCCCAGTCGCGCGGGTGCCGGGCGAGGTGGTCGGCGAGCGCCTCGGAGGCGCCGAGCACCCCGAGGAGCCGGTCCCGGAACGGCTTGGCCGCGAGCAGGGTGGTCGTGAAGGTCTGCCGCTCGGTCTCGGGCTGCGCCTCGACGAGGCGGACGAGACCCCGCAGGGCGAGGTCGGGGTCGGCGGTCGCGCCGAGGGCGTCGAGGAGGACGTCGTCGCCGCGCAGCGCGGACAGCTCGGGCACGTCGAGGAGCCGCTCCGCCCCCGACGGGTCGGTGAATCCGTGCCGCAGCAGACGTGAGAACGTGCTGCTCCTGCGTCCCGGCACCGTCATTCCGCCGCTCCCTCCGAGCACGTCCGCCCCGGGGTCGACCCCAGGGCTCACCCCGGGCCGGAACCCGGGCGGATCGAGCCTATCCGGAGCGGGGGACGGGGGCGTTCAGGCCTTCGGTTCGCAGCGGATCACACGTGATGTCCCGCACATCGATGGCTTTTCGAGGGCGATGAACCGTATTCCTTGAAAGTCCGTCTTGCTGGTGGCGGACCACCCCGCGCCTGCCCGACCCGCCGAAGCGACCCTGACGCGGACCCGACCGCATGCGCGGGACCACCGCGCCTGCCCGAGCCCGATCAGGCGACCCCTGAACCGACCCCGTACGCGAGTGCGGGACCGCATCCGTGCGCGAGCACGGGGACCGACCCGCCTTGCCCGACCTGTTGAAAGCGCGCCGCCGACCATGCCCGTACGCCTCCGCCGTCGTCTTCCCCTGTCCCGCCGCCGGGCCGTCTCCACCGCGGTCACGGTCGTCCTGGTGGGCGGCACCTTCGCCGGACTCCTGTCGGTGACCGGTGCGCCGAGGACGGCCGCGGCGCAGACGGCGGCGCCGGACGGGAAGGTGCCCACCACCCTCGCCCCGGCCACGCCGCCCCGTGCCTCGGCCCCCTCGCCGGTCCCCATGGCCACCGGCCCGGACGCCCAGGACCCGGCGTCGGACCCCGGCACGCCCGGGCGGACCCCGCGGCCCCCGGCGACCACCGTGTCCGGGGCGGACTCCGCCACCTCGGTCATGCAGATCGTGGCGCACCCGGACGACGACCTGTTCTTCATGAACCCGGACATATCCCAGACGATCCGCTCCGGCACCCCGCTGGCCGCGGTGTACCTGACGGCCGGCGAGTCCGACGGCGTCAACGCGCGCCCCCGCGACGCCGCCGACGCCAAGGCCGACAAGGCCGGATACGCCGAGGCCCGGCAGAACGGCATACGCGCCGCGTACTCCGAGATGGCGACGGGCAGCCGGACCAGCCCCTGGGACCGGGTGGCGATCCCCACGGCCGGCGGCGGGCTCGCCGAGCTGGACACCCTGCGCGCCAACCCGAAGGTCAAGCTGGTGTGGCTGCAGATACGCGAGGCGGGGTCGACCAACCTCTACCGCCCGCACAGCCTGAACGGCCTCTGGCACGGGCTGATCGGCACGCTGGAGTCGCAGCGCTCCTCGGGCACCCCGGTCGCCGCCGACTTCAGGTACACGAAGGACGAGGTCGTCGCCACCATCGCCGGGCTGCTCGACCGGTTCCGGCCGACCTTCGTCCGGATGCAGGACCCCAGCCCCGGCACCGACCCGAAGACCGGGAAGATCCGCGACCACCAGGACCACCTGTACGGGGCGCGGTTCGCCCAGGCCGCGCTCGCCCGGTACGCGGAGCTGCCCGGCCGTCCGCGGGTCGGCGTGCAGAACTACCTCGGCTACCCCACCAGCGTCCTGCCGCACACGCTCGACCCCGAGACGGCGGGCGACAAGCTGAAGACCCTGAAGACCTACGCCTGGCTGGACGGCGTCAACGACTGCGGGACGCCCGCCGGCTGCGGCGACCTGAAGGTGGCCGCGCGGCCCGCCGGTCGCGGCTGGACCGCGACCGTGCGGTACGCCCGGGGCACCTCCACGTCCTGGGTGCAGCGGGACCGGGACGGCGGGCTGCACGCCTTCTCCGTCCTCGACGGACAGCTCGCGGCCTGGCGGAAGCCGGCCGGCGGCGGCGCGTGGCGCGGCCCGACGCTGCTGCCCGGCGGCGGCATGGACACCGGGGTCACGTCGGTGTCGCTGCCCGACGGCCGCATCGCGGTCTACGGCACCCGGACGCTTCTGGCGGGCGGCCCGGCCGGCTACCGCCGGGAGGTCGTGAGCACCGAGCAGACGGCGCCGGGCGGCGCCTTCGGCCCGTGGCGCTCGCTCGGGACCCCCGAGCGGAGCGACTCGACCGGCACCTCGGACATCAGCGCGCCCGCCGTGACGGTGGGCGCCGACGGCCGCGCGACCCTGGTCCTGCGCGACAGCCTGCGCCGGCTGACCGCCCGCGAGCAGGGCGCGGACGGCGGCTGGGGGCCGTGGCGGGTGCTCGGCGGCGTGGACGTGGTCGGCGACCCGGTCGCGGCGACGGACGGGAAGGGCCGGGGGTACGTCTTCGCGAGCACCGTGAAGACCGTTCTCGTCTGGGCGCAGCACGTGCCCGGCGGGCCGCTCACGGGTCCGGTGCTGACCGCGCTCCCGCCGACGACGCTGGCGCTGAGCGCGAGCCCGGCGCCGAACGGCGACGGCGTACGGCTCTGGTTCCGCAAGCCGGCCTCCGGCGATCTGCGCAGCGCGGACTTCTCGGGCGTCGGCCCGATCTCCCGGGTCACCGAGCTGCCCGGCGGGGTGGCGGGCTTCGGCCCGGTGAGCGGCGGCGACGGACTCCTCGCGGTCCGGTCCCGGACCGGCTTCCTGGCGACGGCCCCGCACGGCAGGACGGGGGCGGCGGGACCGGCGTGGAAGCTGGAGAAGTACCTGTTCGCGGGGGCGCCGGACGCGGGGGCGGACGGCGTGGCGGCGATCGGCCTGGACGGCCGTCTGCACTGGACGCCGGCGAAGCCGGGCGTGCCGGCCGGGCGGGCGGTCGCGGCGGCCGAATGAGCCGCGGCGGGCGGGTGGGTCGTGGTGCGCGGATGAGCCGCGGCGGGCGGATGGGTCGTGGTGCGCGGATGAGCCGCGGCGGGCGGATGGGTCGTGGTGCGCGGATGAGCCGGGTGAGCCTCCGCTCGCGGTGAGGCCCGGCGCGCGCCGATGAGTTTCGCGGCCCGGTCCGGTCGTCACCTGTACACACCGCTGAACACGCGCGCGCAGCGGCACAGGCGACGAAGGGAACGGCAATGAACCCGCAGAGCCCGCAGACCCCCCGCACCCCGCAGACGGTCCTCGACCCCCGGTACAGCGACGACAAGGCGGGCCCGGTCCCCTGGTCCGAGGCCGAGGCGCGGCTCGCGGCGGCCGAGGTCTTCTGGCTGACGACCGTACGCCCCGACGGCCGCCCTCATGTGACCCCGCTGATCGCCGTCTGGTCGGAGGGCGCGCTCCACTTCTGCACCGGCCCGGACGAGCGCAAGGCCCGCAACCTGGAGGGCAACGCGTCGGTGGTCCTGACGACGGGCACGCCCGCGCTCGGCGAGGGCTTCGACCTCGTGGTCGAGGGCGAGGCGGCGCGGGTGACGGACGAGGCCCGGCTGACGGCGCTCGCCGGGGCGTGGGTCGACAAGTACGGCGAGGACTGGCGTTTCGAGGTGCGCGACGGGGCATTCCGGGGGGACGGTGGTACGGCCCTGGTGTTCGCGGTCGCGCCTCGCACGGCCTTCGGCTTCGCCAAGGGCGACCCCTTCGGACAGACCCGCTGGCGTTTCTGAGGAGAGCCCCTGTGAACTGGACACTGGAAGTCGTCCCGGTCCCCGTCACCGACATGGACCGTGCGAAGGAGTTCTACGCCGGGAAGTGCGGCTTCGCGGTCGACCTGGACGACGAGGTGGCGCCGGGCGTGCGCATCATCCAGCTGACGCCGCCGGGCTCGCGCTGTTCGCTCGCGCTGCTGAGCGGGATGCCGCCGATGCCGGGCACGAAGGAGATGGCCCCGGGCACCCTCCAGGGCCTGCAGTTCTGCGTGACGGACATCGAGGCGGCCCGGGCGGAGTTCGTCGGGCGCGGAGTGGAGGTCTCGGCGATCCAGCACGTGGGCGAGAAGGGCTGGGAGGCCGGCAAGGGCGGCACGTGGAACTCCTTCATGACCTTCGCGGACCCGGACGGAAACGGCTGGGTGGTTCAGGAGGCGCCGTCGGAGCTCTCGGAACGCTGAGGGCGGCCACGTCCTCCGGCGTCCAGTGCCCCGCCGCGCCGGGCCGGGAGGCGAGGTAGCCGGCCACGTCGGCGGGCCGCCACGCCCCGGCCTCGTGGAGCCCTGCCGCGAGCTGCCGCAGATAGGCCGCGGAGGGCGGGCGGAGCCCGTCCGGCGACGGCATCGGCCAGGGTGCGGTGAGGGCGATCACGGGGATGTCGTCGAGGTGCCCCGGGCAGACGAGGGTCTCGTACCGTCCGGGCCCGAGGGCGCAGCGGCCGGTGGCGAGGACCTCGGCCAGGTCGAGGTCGGCGCCGGGCTCCCGGTACATCTCCTGCGCGGCGATGTCGGAGAGCTGCCCGGCGGTCAGCAGGTGCGCGACGCCCCAGGCGGTGCCGTCCGCGTCCGGGTCGTAGAACGCCCGGCCCCCGGTCCACACGGCCGACTCGGTCGCGAAGTACACCTGCCCGTCCAGCTCGACGGGCACGGACCGCTCGGGGCCCCGCGGGTCCCGGCACCCGGGGAACTCCCGCGCGCCCCCGTCCGGCCTGCCTCCGGCGAGATAGCGGTCGAGGCGGTCGGCGTGCATGTTGGAGCCGTAGGCGGCGTACCAGACGCGGGGACGGGTTTCCGGCATGGAACCCGACGCTAGCGCGGACGGACCGTTCTCCCTAGAACCCCAGATAGAAGTGCCGGAGCCGCTCGTCCTCCGCCACGCACGGCATCCCGGCGGCCTCCATCACCCGGTGGGATGCCGGATTGTCCAGGTCGGCGTCGCCCTTCACGCCGGAGACACCGGCCCGGCGGGCGATCTCGACGAGGGCGCGCAGCGCCTCGGAGGCGTACCCGTTGCCGCGCGCCACGGGAACGAGTCCGTACCCCACGGTGACGACCCCGATCTCGTCGGGCGGCCCGTGGAACCCGATGCCCCCGACGGTGACGCCGCTCTCCGCGAGCCGTATCGCGTACGGCCGGAACACCCCCGGCTCGCCCCGCTCGGCAACCCCCCGGAGAAACCCGGTGGCCGAGCGGACGTCCCCGTCGCCGGGATAGCCCTCGGCCCACAGATCCCTGGTCCCGGACTCCCGGGCGACGATGCGCTCGGCCTCGGAAACGGTCAGCGGCTGGAGCAGGAGCCGCGCGGTGGCGACGGATTCGATCTTCACCGGGGCAGTCTGAACGGACCTGCTGCCCCGGGCAACGGATTAACCGCGCGTGGACGGGCGGGGGGCGGGGGGGGGGGCCCCCCCCCCCCCGGGGGGGACCACGGGGGGGGGCGGGGGCGGGGTGGGGGGGTGTGTGGGGGGGTGGGGGGGCCACCGCGGGGGGGGGGGGCGCCGGGGGCGGGGGCGG
>NZ_JBIVMG010000011.1:0-266679 GCF_044752965.1 Streptomyces sp. NPDC088553
ACCCTCTCGGGCTTTCCTCCGGGCTTCCCTTCGGTCTTGCGTTTCCGACTCTATCAGATCTTTCCGATCCGATTTCCTCGGTGCTTTCCGGTCCCTTTTGTTTTCACTCCGGGGGCCTTTCGGCGGTTCCGACTTTATCAGAAGATCTGAGTCGGTTTTTCCGCCTCCCGGTGAAGCGTTCGGGCGCACGTCGGCGCCGGGGCTTCCCGTTCTGGCGGAGCCGTAAACGTACTGGAGCGGGGCGCCCCGATGCAAATCGAGGGGCCCCGCTCCGGTGCTGCGCTGGTCAGGCCGTCAGACCTGTCAGACCTCCACGACGACCGGAAGGATCATCGGGCGTCGGCGGTAGGTGTCGGAGACCCACTTGCCGACGCTGCGGCGGATCAGCTGCTGGAGCTGGTGGGGTTCCACGACGCCGTCCTGGAACGACTTGTTCAGGGCCTGGTCGATCTTCGGGAGCACCGCGTCGAACGCGGAGTCGTCGATGCCCGAGCCGCGGGCGTGGACGTGCGGGCCGCCCACGATCTTGCCCGTCGAGGAGTCGACCACGACGAAGACCGAGATGATGCCCTCCTCGCCGAGGATCCGGCGGTCCTTGAGGGAGGTCTCGGTGACGTCGCCGACCGAGAGGCCGTCGACGTACACGTAACCGGCCTGGACCTTGCCGGTGATCCGGGCGCGGCCGTCGACCAGGTCGACGACGACGCCGTCCTCGGCGATGACGATGTGGTCCTTGGGGATGCCCGTCAGCGCGCCGAGCTCGGCGTTGGCGCGGAGGTGGCGCCATTCGCCGTGGACCGGCATGAGGTTCTTCGGGCGGCAGATGTTGTAGAAGTACAGCAGCTCGCCGGCCGAGGCGTGGCCCGAGACGTGGACCTTGGCGTTGCCCTTGTGGACGACGTTCGCGCCCCAGCGGGTCAGGCCGTTGATCACGCGGTAGACCGCGTTCTCGTTGCCCGGGATCAGGGACGACGCCAGGATCACGGTGTCGCCGGGGACGATCCGGATCTGGTGGTCGCGGTTGGCCATGCGGGACAGGGCCGCCATCGGCTCGCCCTGGGAACCCGTGCAGACCAGCACGACCTCGTCGTCCGGCAGGTCGTCGAGGGTCTTCACGTCCACGACGAGGCCGGCCGGGACCCGGAGGTAGCCCAGGTCGCGGGCGATGCCCATGTTGCGGACCATCGAGCGGCCGACGAAGGCGACCCGGCGGCCGTACTCGTGGGCGGCGTCGAGGATCTGCTGGATGCGGTGCACGTGGCTGGCGAAGCTGGCCACGATGATGCGCTTCTGGGCGTTCGCGAAGACCGTGCGCAGGACGTTGGAGATGTCCTTCTCCGGCGGGACGAAGCCCGGGACCTCGGCGTTCGTGGAGTCCGAGAGAAGGAGGTCGATGCCTTCCTCGCTCAGCCGCGCGAACGCGTGGAGGTCGGTGAGGCGGCCGTCCAGCGGGAGCTGGTCCATCTTGAAGTCGCCGGTGGCGACGGCCATGCCCGCGGGGGTGCGGATCGCGACCGCGAGCGCGTCCGGGATGGAGTGGTTGACCGCGATGAACTCGCAGTCGAACGAGCCCAGGACCTCCCGGTCGCCCTCCTTCACCTCAAGGGTGTAGGGGCGGATGCGGTGCTCCTGGAGCTTGGCCTCGATCAGGGCGAGGGTCAGCTTGGAGCCGATCAGCGGGATGTCCGGCTTGAGCCGGAGCAGGTAGGGGACGGCACCGATGTGGTCCTCGTGGCCGTGCGTGAGCACGATGCCTTCGATGTCGTCGAGGCGGTCCCGGATGATGGTGAAGTCCGGGAGGATCAGGTCGATACCGGGCTGCTCCTCTTCGGGGAAGAGGACGCCGCAGTCGACGATGAGCAGACGGCCGTCGAATTCGAAGACCGTCATGTTCCGGCCGATTTCGCCGAGCCCGCCGAGCGGGATGACGCGCAGGGCGCCCTTCGGCAGCTTCGGCGGGGCACCGAGTTCAGGATGCGGATGACTCAAAAGACTCTCCTCACCACGCACGCCACGTACCCCTTGGCACGTGGCGCGCATGACATTCGTGCACTTGCTGTTGTCAGTGTTCAGTTGTGAAGTCCGTTGTCAGAGCTCTACCCCGCCGGCGGCCAGGTCGATCTTGAGCTGCTCGGTCTCCTCGGGGGACAGCTCCACGAGGGGCAGCCGCAGGGGGCCGGCCGGGTGGCCCTGGAGGGCGAGGGCGGCCTTGGTGGTCATGACGCCCTGGGTGCGGAACATCCCGGTGTAGACCGGGAGCAGCTTCTGGTGGATCTCGGTGGCCTTCTGGATCTCGCCGCCCAGGTGGGCGTCGAGGAGGGCGCGGAGCTCCGGGGTGACGACGTGGCCCACGACGGAGACGAAGCCGCAGGCGCCGACGGAGAGCAGGGGCAGGTTGAGCATGTCGTCGCCGGAGTACCAGGCGAGGCCGGAGCGGGCGATGGCCCAGCTGGCGCGGCCGAGGTCGCCCTTGGCGTCCTTGTTGGCGACGATGCGCGGGTGCTCGGCGAGCCGGACGAGCGTCTCGGTGTCGATCGGGACGCCGCTGCGGCCGGGGATGTCGTAGAGCATCACCGGGAGCTCGGTGGCGTCGGCGATGGCCGAGAAGTGCCGGTAGAGGCCCTCTTGCGGGGGCTTGTTGTAGTACGGCGTGACGGCGAGCAGACCGTGTGCGCCGTCGCGCTCGGCGGTGCGGGCGAGCTCGATGGAGTGGTGGGTGTCGTTGGTGCCGATGCCGGCCACGATGTGGGCGCGGTCGCCGACCGCCTCCAGTACCGCTCGTACCAGCTCCGATTTCTCCGCGTCGCTGGTGGTGGGGGACTCGCCGGTGGTGCCGTTGATGACGAGGCCGTCGTTGCCTGCGTCCACCAGATGGGTGGCCAGTCGCTGGGCACCGTCGAGGTCGAGTGCGCCGTCCGCCGTGAAGGGCGTGACCATGGCGGTGAGGACCCGCCCGAAGGGGGTCTGCGGAGTGGAGATCGGAGCCATGGGTAACACGCTACTCGCTGCTCAGCGCCGGGTGTCCCCTAGGGGGACAGGAGAAAGGGAGCCCGGCGCTGCCTGCTCGGGGGTTCAGGCAGCGCCGGGTCCGTTTGATCAGCCTAGATGAACTTCGTGAAACGTCGCAATACGGACACTTCGCGCGGGTGGTTCGGACATCTGTGCCCTATGGGGCCACACGGCCGTTCTTGTTGAAGGCTCCATGGGTCAGCGGCATCAGCCGGGCCCAGTGCTCCTCCATCTTCTCGCCGACCATCTCGATCTCCCGCTGCGGGAAGGACGGGACCGCGGCCAGCTCGTGCTGGGTGCGCAGGCCGAGGAAGTGCATCAGCGAGCGAGCGTTGCAGGTGGCGTACATCGAGGAGAACAGGCCGACGGGGAGGACCGAGCGGGCGACCTCGCGGGCGACGCCGGCGGCGAGCATCTCCTGGTAGGTGGCGTACGCCTGGCGGTACGAGTCCTCCATCGTGCGGCTGACCAGGTCGTGCTGCTCCTGGGTGCCGTCGACGAAGACGTACTTGCCGGGGCGGCCCTCCTGGACGAGCTTGCGGGAGGCGTCCGGGACGTAGAAGACCGGCTGGAGCTCCCTGTAGCGGCCCGATTCCTCGTTGTACGACCAGCCCACGCGGTGTCGCATGAACTCGCGGAACACGAAGATCGGGGCGCTGATGAAGAAGGTCATCGAGTTGTGCTCGAAGGGGCTGCCGTGGCGGTCCCGCATCAGGTAGTTGATGAGGCCCTTGGAGCGCTCCGGGTCCTTCTGGAGCTCTTCGAGGGACTGCTCGCCCGCCGTGGAGACCCGGGCTGCCCAGAGGACGTCGGAGTCGGCCGCCGCGCTCTTGACCAGCTCGACGGTGACGTCGCTCCGGAAGTCGATCTTCACGTTCTCGGTGGGGCTGTCGGTCACCAGCGGTCCTTCCAATCGGCTGTTGCAGTCGCCCACTCTAACGACGTCCTACCGGAGGATGAGATTCGGCTGCTTTGGTGAAATAGGGCACCAAAACCACGGTTCTGTCGTCTCTCCTTGTGAAGCATGACGACGACCCGAGGAGAGTGGCTCTGATGTTCAGCCGGAAAGAGGCCGTACCGTTCGCGTTCGTCGCGGAGGCCGACCACTTTCGCAGTAACGTCACTCCACCACCCCGGGAGCGCCTCGGCGCCTCGCAGATCGTGGGCCGTACCCTGCTGGGGCTGACCGTCGTGGCCGGCCTCGTGGGCTCGTTGATCTTCGGGATGCCGTCGCTTCAGGCGGGCGACTCCGCCACTCGTCAGCAGCAGTCCGAAGCCTCCGACAACCGCTGAGGTAGCCTCACCGGGCACCGCCCCTTCGAGCGTGCTTGTGAGTGAGGACCTGTCGTGCCCCTGCCCTTTCTGACGGCCGACCGTGCTTTTGACACGACCGACCACGTCGCCCTGCCGTTCGACGACCACGACCAGTGGCGCCGTCCGTACCGGCCCGGGTCCTGGCGGGTCGGGGCGGCGGCGCTCGCGCTGCTGCTGGCCTCGTTCGTCCTCCTCGCCGCGGTGATCATCACCGCGGCCGGAGGATTCAGCGGTGGGGCCGCCACCCTGGCCACCGCCGTACTCGTCATCCTGGCCGCCCTGCGGATGCTGCGCATGGGCACCTGGGTGAGCCGCGCCGGCATCCGCCGCGTGGCCTTCTTCTCGACCGTCACCGTGCCGTGGGCGAAGGTGACCTCCGTCCGCACCGTCCAGCAGCCGGTGCGCTGGCTGGGGCTCCCCCGCACGGTCCAGGGTCAGGCCCTGGTGCTCGGCCGGCGCGGCGGTGAGCAGCTGATGCTGCTCACCGACCACAACGCCGACTTCCTCTCCCGGGTCGAGGCCTTCGACCGGGCGGCCGACACGGTCGAGGCCTGGAACGCCGAGTACGGCGTGGCCCCGGCCGCTACGCGCTGACCGGACGCCCCTCGTGGAGGGCGATGGCCCTCTGCATCGCCTTGCGGGCCCGCGGGGTGTCGCGGGCGTCGTGATAGGCGACCGCGAGCCGGAACCAGCAGCGCCAGTCGTCCGGCGTGTCCTCCGTCTCGGCCTTGCGCCGGGCGAAGACCTCGTCGGCCGAGTCGCGGTCGATGCGGCCGCCCTCGGTGCGCTTCAGCTCGTCGACGGGCAGGCCGCCCTCCGCCTCCAGTTCGGTGGCGAGGCGGTTCGCCCGGCGGGCGAACCGGGTGTTCTGCCAGAGGAACCAGCCGCCGACCGCGGGCAGCAGGAACGCCACCGCGCCCATGCCCATGGCGGCCGGCTCGCCCGTGAGGAGGAGCAGCACGCCCTCCATCGCCACCACGCCGAAGACGAGGACGAGCACGGTGGAGAGGAAGACGTACGTGATCTTTCCGCCCATGGCCGTCAGCCCAGGTCCAGGAAGTGCTCCAGGCCGAAGGTGAGGCCCGGAGTGCTGGGGACACGGCGGGCGCCCAGAAGGATGCCCGGCATGAAGCTGGAGTGGTGCAGCGAGTCGTGGCGGACCGTCAGGGTCTCGCCCTCGCCGCCGAGCAGCACCTCCTGGTGGGCCAGGAGGCCCGCCAGGCGTACGGAGTGGACGCGGACGCCGTCGACGTCGGCACCGCGCGCCCCGTCCAGGGCGGTCGCGGTGGAGTCCGGCTGGGCGCCGAGGCCGGCCTCGGCGCGGGCGGCGGCGATCAGCTGGGCCGTCCGGGTGGCGGTGCCGGAGGGGGCGTCCACCTTGTGCGGGTGGTGCAGCTCGACCACCTCGACGGACTCGAAGTACGGGGCCGCGAGCTGGGCGAACCTCATGGTGAGGACCGCGCCGATGGAGAAGTTCGGAGCGATGAGGACGCCGGTCTCCGGGGAGGCGGCGAGCCAGGTCCGCAGCTGCGCGAGGCGCTCCTCGGTCCAGCCGGTGGTGCCGACGACCGCGTGGATGCCGTGGCGCACGCAGAAGTCGAGGTTCTCCATGACCGAGGCCGGGGTGGTCAGCTCGACGACGACCTGGGCGTCCGCCTCGACGAGGCGCTCCAGCTTGTCGCCGCGGCCGAGGGCCGCGACCAGTTCCATGTCCTCGGCGGCCTCGACGGCCCTCACGGCCTCGGAGCCGATACGGCCCTGTGCACCGAGGACCGCCACGCGCAGCTTGCTCATTGCTCTTCCTTAGGGGACTCGGGGGTCAGGAGACCGCTTGGTGGAGGCGGTCCGCCTGCTTGTCCTTCAGCGGGCCGATCACCGAGAGCGAGGGCCGCTGGTCCAGTACATCGCGTGCGACCTCCCGGACCTCGTCCGGGGTGACGGCGGCGATCCGGTCCAGCATGTCGTCGACCGACATCTGGGTGCCCCAGCACAGCTCGCTCTTGCCGATGCGGTTCATCAGCGCGCCGGTGTCCTCGAGGCCGAGCACGGTCGAACCGGAGAGCTGGCCGACGGCGCGGGCGATCTCGTCGTCCGTGAGGCCGTCGGAGGCGACCTTGTGGAGCTCGTCGCGGCAGATCTTCAGGACGTCGTGGACCTGGCCCGGGCGGCAGCCCGCGTACACGCCGAAGAGCCCGCAGTCGGCGAAGCCCGAGGTGTACGAGTACACGCTGTAGGCCAGACCGCGCTTCTCGCGGACCTCCTGGAAGAGGCGGGAGGACATGCCGCCGCCGAGGGCGGTGTTCAGCACGCCGAGGGCCCAGCGGCGCTCGTCGGTGCGGGCCAGGCCCGGCATGCCCAGGACCACGTGGGCCTGCTCGGTCTTGCGGTTCAGGAGCTCGACGCGGCCCGCCGCGCGCAGGGTGCGCAGGCCGTCGCGCGGGGCGACGGGGACGGCGTCGGTACGGGTGAGGGCGCCGGCCTTCTCGAAGGCGCGGCGGACCTGGCGTACCACCGTGGCGTGGTCGACGTTGCCCGCGGCGGCGACGACCAGGTGGGTCGGGTCGTAGTGCTTCTTGTAGAAGCGGGCGATCTGGCCGCGGCTGAGCGCGTTGACCGTGTCGACGGTGCCGAGGACCGGGCGGCCCAGCGGGGTGTCGCCGAACATGGTCTGTGCGAAGAGCTCGTGCACGACGTCACCGGGGTCGTCCTCGGTCATCGCGATCTCTTCGAGGATGACACCGCGCTCGGCGTCCACGTCCTCGCCGAGGATGAGCGAGCCCGTGAGCATGTCGCAGACGACGTCGATCGCCAGCGGCAGGTCGGTGTCGAGGACCCGGGCGTAGTAGCAGGTGTACTCCTTCGCCGTGAAGGCGTTCATCTCGCCGCCGACCGCGTCGATCGCGGCGGAGATGTCGAGGGCGGACCGCTTGTGGGTGCCCTTGAAGAGGAGGTGCTCCAGGTAGTGGGTGGCGCCGTTGAGCGCCGGGGTCTCGTCGCGGGATCCGACGTGCGCCCAGATGCCGAAGGTGGCGGAGCGCACGGAGGGAAGGGTCTCGGTGACGATCCGGAGGCCGCCGGGGAGGGTCGTGCGGCGGACCGTGCCGATGCCGTCCTTGCCCGGGAGAAGCGTTTGGGTACGGGCGACGGCCCGCCCCTCCGAGGAGGGGCGGGCCGTCGCGCGGGAACTACGGGACGTCACTGGTCGGTGTCGCCCTTGTCGTCGGCGGCGCCGTCCTCGTCCGCGATCACGGGGATCAGGGACAGCTTGCCGCGCTGGTCGATCTCGGCGATCTCGACCTGGACCTTGGAGCCGATCGCGAGCACGTCCTCGACGTTCTCCACGCGCTTGCCACCGGCGAGCTTGCGGATCTGCGAGATGTGCAGCAGGCCGTCCTTGCCCGGGAGCAGGGAGACGAAGGCACCGAAGGTGGTGGTCTTGACGACCGTACCCAGGTAGCGCTCGCCGACCTCCGGCATGGTCGGGTTGGCGATGCCGTTGATCGTGGCGCGGGCGGCCTCGGCCTGCGAGCCCTGCTGGGCACCGATGTAGATGGTGCCGTCGTCCTCGATCGTGATCTCGGCGCCGGTGTCCTCCTGGATCTGGTTGATCATCTTGCCCTTGGGGCCGATGACCTCACCGATCTTGTCCACCGGGATCTTGACGGTGATGATGCGCGGCGCGTTCGGGGACATCTCGTCCGGAACGTCGATCGCCTCGTTCATCACGTCGAGGATGTGCAGACGCGCGTCGCGGGCCTGCTTCAGCGCGGCGGCCAGGACCGACGCGGGGATGCCGTCCAGCTTGGTGTCGAGCTGGAGCGCGGTCACGAACTGCTTCGTGCCGGCGACCTTGAAGTCCATGTCGCCGAAGGCGTCCTCCGCACCGAGGATGTCGGTGAGGGCGACGTAGTGCGTCTGGCCGTCGATCTCCTCGGAGATCAGACCCATGGCGATGCCGGCGACGGCGGCCTTGAGCGGCACGCCGGCGTTCAGCAGCGACATGGTGGAGGCGCAGACCGAGCCCATCGACGTCGAACCGTTGGAGCCGAGAGCCTCGGACACCTGGCGGATCGCGTAGGGGAACTCCTCGCGGGTCGGCAGCACCGGCACGAGGGCGCGCTCGGCGAGGGCGCCGTGGCCGATCTCGCGGCGCTTGGGCGAGCCCACGCGGCCGGTCTCGCCGACGGAGTACGGCGGGAAGTTGTAGTTGTGCATGTAGCGCTTGCGGGTCACCGGGGAGAGGGTGTCCAGCTGCTGCTCCATGCGGAGCATGTTGAGGGTGGTGACGCCCAGGATCTGGGTCTCGCCACGCTCGAACAGCGCCGAGCCGTGCACGCGCGGGATGGCCTCGACCTCGGCCGCCAGCGTACGGATGTCCGTCAGGCCACGGCCGTCGATGCGGACCTTGTCCTTGATGACGCGCTCGCGGACCAGCTTCTTGGTCAGCGCGCGGTAGGCACCGCCGATCTCCTTCTCGCGGCCCTCGAAGGCCGGGAGCAGCTTCTCGGCAGCGAGCTCCTTGATGCGGTCGAGCTCGGCCTCGCGCTCCTGCTTGCCGGCGATGGTGAGCGCCTTGGTGAGCTCACCCTTGACGGCGGCGGTCAGCGCCTCCAGGACGTCGTCCTGGTAGTCCAGGAAGACCGGGAACTCGCCGGTGGGCTTGGCGGCCTTGGCGGCGAGGTCCGACTGGGCCTTGCAGAGGACCTTGATGAAGGGCTTCGCGGCCTCGAGACCGGCGGCGACGACCTCCTCGGTCGGCGCCTCGGCGCCGCCCTTGACGAGCTCGATGGTCTTCTCGGTGGCCTCGGCCTCGACCATCATGATCGCGACGTCGCCGTCCTCCAGGACGCGTCCGGCGACGACCATGTCGAAGACGGCGTCCTCGAGCTCGGTGTGCGTCGGGAAGGCGACCCACTGGCCCTTGATCAGGGCGACGCGGGTGGCGCCGATGGGGCCGGAGAAGGGCAGGCCCGCCAGGATCGTGGAGGCGGAGGCGGCGTTGATCGCGACCACGTCGTACAGGTGGTCGGGGTTGAGCGCCATGATCGTCTCGACGATCTGGATCTCGTTGCGCAGGCCCTTCTTGAAGGAGGGGCGCAGCGGGCGGTCGATCAGGCGGCAGGTGAGGATCGCGTCCTCGGAGGGACGGCCCTCACGGCGGAAGAAGGAGCCGGGGATCTTGCCGGCCGCGTACTGCCGCTCCTCGACGTCCACCGTCAGCGGGAAGAAGTCGAGCTGGTCCTTGGGACGCTTCGAGGCGGTGGTCGCCGAGAGGACCATCGTGTCGTCGTCCAGGTAGGCGACGGCGGAGCCGGCGGCCTGCTTGGCGAGGCGGCCGGTCTCGAAGCGGATGGTGCGGGTGCCGAAGGTGCCGTTGTCGATGACGGCCTCGGCGTAGTGGGTCTCGTTCTCCACTAGCGGTTTCTCCTACGTGTTCGTCTTTGCGTCCGGGGCCCGTGTGGCCGGGGACGGTGTGCGACGGGGGCGGAGAAGCACGCCTCGGGTGCTGGCCGGTCTTCGATCGAAGCACCCGGGGTTTCGTTCCGGGGGCCACTACCGAGGACCGGCGGCGAGCCGGCGGCTCCTCGCTCGTCGTTATGGGGGTTGTGCGACCAGCCTACGGGCCGATGCGCACTTTGTGCACGTACAGCAAAGGGAGCGGCCCCCTGAAAGGGGGAACCGCTCCCTCAACGGCGACTTACTTGGCGCCGCCGGCCGCACCGCGGCGGATGCCGAGCCGGTCGACGAGCGTACGGAAGCGCGCGATGTCCTTCTTGGCCAGGTACTGCAGCAGGCGGCGGCGCTGGCCGACCAGGATCAGCAGACCACGACGGGAGTGGTGGTCGTGCTTGTGCTGCTTGAGGTGCTCGGTCAGGTCCGAGATGCGACGGGACAGCATCGCGACCTGGACCTCGGGGGAGCCGGTGTCGCCCTCCTTGGTGCCGAACTCGGCCATGATCTGCTTCTTGACAGCGGCGTCGAGAGCCACGCGGATCTCCTCTTAGGTGTTCGTGCGCCCGTGAGTGCCCCTGGTCTTGATCTCAGGGGAAGCTTCCGTGACTCGACGGGCGAAGGTCCGATGGGCGCAGCTTCCAGAGGATTCCGGGAGCGCGTACACAAACGGCCGTCACACAGCGTACCAGCTCGCCGGAGCGCCCCCGGAGCAGACGGCTACTTGCTGGTCAAGGAGCGGACCATGGAGAAGACGTCGAGGACGGCGAGGCAGAGCGGGACGAGGGAGAGCAGGACGAAGCCCTCGGCCAGGTCGAGGAGGCGGCCCCAGAACGGGGAGAGGCCCTTCCTCGGGATGATCAGGCCGATCGCGGTGATCAGCGCCGCTCCGGCGGCGACGGACGCGGTGAGCCAGATCGTACGGATGTCGAGGCCGCCCCGGTCGCCGTACATGAGGAGGTCCTTGACCAGGTCCGCCGGCGGGTTGAGGGAGAGCCCGAGGACGAGCAGCGCGATGGCGGCGATGCCGGCCACCAGGACGCAGACGACCTGCGAGGTGTAGCGGAAGAGGCGGGCGCGCAGCAGCATCGCCAGGCCGGAGGCGAGGGCGAGGAGCTGCCCCCACATGTTTCCGGCGAAGCCGAGGACGGCCGCGGAGCCGACGACGACCGCGGCGCACCCGCCGACCAGGCCGAGGAGCATCTCGTGGCCGCGGCGGGCCTGGAGCGCGATGCGCTCGCCGTCGACGGGCTGGTGGTCCTCGCCGGCCGGCTGCTGCGGGTCGCCGTGGAACTCGTCGCCGGCGGCGCTGCGGGGGGCGGCGTAGCCGATGGGGAGCCGGGCGAAGCGGGCGGAGAGGCCGGGCAGGAAGGCGACGAGGCCGATGGCGACAGGGGCGCAGGCGGCTGCCGTCTCGGTGGCGGTCGACTCGGTGAGGATCGCCACGAAGGTCGCGAGGGTGCCGACGGTGGCGAGGAAGGTGGCGGCGACGAAGGGCGCGTCGCCACTGGGGGTGAGCGCGACGAGCGCCACCGAGGCCACCAGGACGGTGACGCAGCCGAGCAGGAACTGGAGGCGGCCGGGGCCCTGGCCGGCGTCGGGGCCGATGATGCCGGAGCCGGCGATGAGCAGCAGCGGCAGCGCGCCCAGGCCGAGGGCGACGGCGGTGGCCCGGTCGCCGTACACGCGGGCGCGTACTCCGGCGAAGGCGGTGAGGAGGAATCCGGCGGCGCCCGCGATGATCCCGGGCAGGCTGTGCATGTCGTGCCGGATCGGGTCGGCGAACCAGAGCACGAAGCCCATCAGGACGAGGAGCAGCACGCCGCCGAGGAGTCCGGCGCCGCGCAGCAGCTCGTCGCCCCACAGGTGCCGGTCGCGGGTGACGGCGGAGGCGACGGCGTCGGACACGTCGTCGTAGACGGCCGGCGGCAGGGACTGGGCGAACGGGCGCAGGGAGAGCACCTCGCCGTCGAGGACCTGCTGGGCCGCGAGGGTGCGGGCCCCGTCGAGGACGGATCCGTCCCGGCGGACCAGGTGGTAGCCCGTGGGCGTACCGGCGGCCTGTGTCTGTCCGGTGAGGCGCAGGATCTCCGGGTAGACGTCGGCGACGGCGATGTCCTCGGGGAGCGCGACGTCGATGCGGCTGTCCGGCGCCACGACGGTGACGCGGCAGAAACCGGTCGCTGCGGTCGTACTCACGTGTCTGGACCCCCTGATTCGCGGTTGCGCACGATGCGCGCGCCACCCTACCGGGGACGGCGGGTGAGGGCTGCAAGTAGGATCGCCGTCCCATGGGGGAAGTCCGTGTGCCCGGCTGCCGACAGGGGTGCCGGGCGGATGCTCCCGCCACGAGCCCGCCTCCAACGAGGGATTGATGCGCCGGTGAGCCAGATCGTCGTCAAACGCCCGCCGAGGTCTCTTCCGCCGGAAGTGCCCGGTGGGGAACTGGTCCTGGAGTCCCCGCCGGAACTCCCGCGGGGACAACAGGAGTCGGCGTTGATGCAGCTCCTGCCGATGCTCGGCATGGGTTCCTCGGTGGTGTTCTTCTTCATGACGCCGTCGCCGATCATGCGGATCATGGGCACGCTGATGCTCGCCTCGACGGTCGCGATGGCCGTCGCCCAGTTCGTGAGATTCCGTCGCGGTACGCAGGGGCAAATGTCCGATGTCCGCCGCGACTACCTCAAATACCTCGCGCAGACCCGACGTACGGTCCGGCGCACGGCGCACAAGCAGCGGGACGCGCAGTTGTATCTGCACCCGTCCCCCGAGCAGTTGTGGTCGGTCGTGGCCGAGGGCTCGCGGGTGTGGGAGCGCCGGGTCGGTGACCATGACTTCGGGCAGGCGCGGATAGGGCTCGGGGCCCAGCAGTTGGCGACGCCGCTCGTGGCGCCGGACACGGCTCCGGTGGACGAGCTGGAGCCGCTGTGCGCGGGTGCGATGCAGCAGTTCCTGGCGGTGCACGGCACCCTGGACGGACTGCCGATGGCGGTCTCGATGCGGGCGTTCTACCACGTGACGGTGTCCGGTGAGCCGGAGTCGGCGCAGGCGGCGGCGCGTGCCCTGGTGGCGCAGCTGGTGACCCTGCACTCCCCCGAGGACCTGATGCTCGCGGTGGTCGCCGCCCGACCGGCGCAGGAGCGCTGGGACTGGACGAAGTGGCTGCCGCACACGCAGGTGCCGGGGCAGGTCGACGGGGCGGGCACGAAGCGTCTGTTCGGCGACGACCTCGGTGAGCTGGAGCAGTTGGTCCGCTCGAAACTGGACGGCCGGCCGCGGTTCTCCCGGGAGAACCAGCCGGTGCTCGACCAGCCGCACGTGGTCGTGGTCCTGGACTCCGATTCCACCCGCGGTGGTCTGGTTCCGCCGGACTCCCTGCTCGCGGCGGCGGAGGGCCTGCAGGGCGTGACGATCGTGGAGGTCGTCTCCGGTGACCTCGACGAGCCGCGCGGTGGTCTGTCCGTGGTCGTACGGCCGGGCCGGCTGCGGCTGGAGTCGGGCGGCGGTTTCGCGTACGAGGGTCTGCCGGACGGCATCTCGCTGCCCGCGGCGGAGGCGCTGGCCCGTCAGCTGGCCCCGCTGAGGATGGGCGGCGGGGACGACGACGAGCCGCTGCTCGCCAATCTGGACTTCACGGATCTGCTGAACCTGGGCGACGCGGCGTCGGTGGACGTGGCGCGGACCTGGCGGCCCCGTTCGGTGGCCGAGCGCCTCCGGGTGCCGATCGGTGTCGGCGAGGACGGTCAGCCGGTCATGCTCGACCTCAAGGAGGCCGCGCAGGAGGGCATGGGCCCGCACGGTCTGTGCGTGGGCGCCACGGGTTCCGGAAAGTCGGAGCTCCTGAGGACGCTGGTGCTCGGCCTGGCGGTGACGCACTCCTCGGAGACGCTGAACTTCGTCCTCGCGGACTTCAAGGGCGGCGCGACCTTCGCGGGCATGTCGCAGATGCCGCACGTGGCGGCGGTCATCACCAACCTGTCGGACGACCTGACGCTCGTCGACCGCATGGGCGACGCGATCCGCGGTGAGCTGCAGCGGCGTCAGGAGCTGCTGCGGTCGGCCGGCAACTACGCCAACATCCACGACTACGAGAAGGCGCGCGCGGCGGGCGCCCCGCTCGAACCGCTCGCCTCGCTGGTCCTGGTGATCGACGAGTTCTCCGAACTCCTCACCGCCAAGCCGGACTTCATCGACATGTTCATCCAGATCGGCCGCATCGGCCGCTCGCTGGGTGTGCATCTGCTGCTCGCCTCGCAGCGCCTGGAGGAGGGCAAGCTGCGCGGCCTGGACACGTACCTCTCGTACCGGATCGGTCTGCGGACCTTCTCGGCGGCGGAGTCGCGGACGGCGATCGGTGTGCCGGACGCGTACCACCTGCCCTCGGTGCCGGGTTCGGGCTATCTGAAGTTCGGTACGGACGAGATGACCCGCTTCAAGGCGGCGTACGTCTCGGGCACGTACCGGACGGGCGGGCCGCGTCTGGAGATCGGGCACATGCCGGTGGAGCGGCGTCCCGCGCTGTTCACGGCGGCGCCGGTGCCCGTCGTGTACGCGGCGCCGGACCCGGCTTACCTCGCGCAGCAGCGCGCGGAGGAGGACGAGGCGCTCGCGGACACCGTCCTCGACGTGATCGTGCGCCGTCTGGAGGGCCAGGGCGTGCCCGCGCACCAGGTGTGGCTGCCGCCGCTCGACCAGGCGCCGTCGCTCGACCAGCTGCTCCCGGGTCTCGCGCAGACCGCGGACCGGGGGCTCACGGCGACCGAGTACACGCGCCAGGGCGGTCTCACGGTGCCGCTCGGCCTCATCGACAAGCCGTTCGAGCAGCGGCGCGAGGTGCTGTACCGGGACTTCTCGGGCGCGGCGGGCCACATGATGGTGGTCGGCGGTCCGCAGTCCGGCAAGTCGACGATGATGCGCACGCTCATCTCGTCGTTCGCGCTCACGCACACCCCGGCCGAGGTGCAGTTCTACTGCCTGGACTTCGGTGGTGGCGGCATGGTGTCGCTCGCCGATCTGCCGCACGTCGGCGGGGTGGCGTCCCGGCTGGACCCGGAGCGGGTGCGGCGTACGGTCGCCGAGGTGATGGGCGTGCTGAACCGGCGCGAGGAGTTCTTCCGTTCGCACTCCATCGACTCGATCGCGACCTACCGGCGCAAGCGGGCCGCGGGCGAGCTGCCCGGCGAGGCCTGGGGCGACGTCTTCCTGATCGTGGACGGCTGGGGCGGCTTCCGCAACGACTACGACGTCCTGGAGCCGATCGTCTCCGACATCGCCGCGCGCGGTCTCGGCTACGGCATCCACGTGGTGATCACCGCCTCCCGGTACATGGAGGTGCGTGCGGCGCTGAAGGACCAGATGCTGGGCCGGCTGGAACTGCGGCTCGGTGACGTCATGGACTCCGAGTTCGACCGCAAGGTCGCGGCGAACGTGCCGCCCGGCGTGCCGGGCCGCGGCCAGGTGCCCGAGAAGCTGCACTTCATGGGCGCGCTGCCGCGGATCGACGGATCGAGCTCGGCGGCCGACCTGTCGGACGGCACGGCCGCGTTCGTACGTTCGGTGCAGGCGTCCTGGACCGGGGCTCCGGCCCCCGCGGTGCGGCTGCTGCCGCGCAAGCTGCCGGCGGAGCGGCTGCCGAAGGGCTTCGAGTACCCGCAGCACGGCGTCGCGATCGGCATCGACGAGACGAACCTGGAGCCGGTGTTCGTCGACTTCGAGTCGGACCCGTTCTTCCTGATCTTCGGCGAGAGCGAGTCCGGCAAGACGGCGCTGCTGCGGCTCATCGCCAAGCAGCTGTGCGAGCGGTACACGCCGGAGCAGGCGCGGATCGTGGTGGGCGACTACCGGCGGACGATGCTGGAGGCGGTCGCGCCCTCGCACCTCCTGGAGTACGCGCCGATGGCCTCCGCCATGCAGATGCACATGGAGGCGATCAACACGGTGATGACGAAGCGGGCGCCCAAGCCCGACATCACACCGCAGCAGCTGCGCGACCGCAGCTGGTGGACGGGTCCGCAACTGTACGTCCTGGTCGACGACTTCGAGCTGGTGGCCACCAACTCGGGGAACCCGCTGGCGGTCCTGGTGGAGAACCTGCCGTTCGCGCGGGACGTCGGCATCCGGTTCATCGTGGCGCGCAGCTCCGGAGGCGCCTCCCGCGCGATGTACGAGCCGTTCATGCAGCGCGTGAAGGAGCTGGGCGCGCAGGGCGTGATCCTCTCCGGCGACCCGCAGGAGGGCGACATCCTGGGCAACGTCCGGGCGCGGCCGATGCCTCCGGGCCGGGGCACGTTCGTGTCGCGGAAGCGGGGCGCGCCGCTGGTGCAGCTGGGCTGGCTGCCCGAGACCCACTGACGGGCGGTGACGGGCGCGGGAATTCCCGCTGATCGGGTACGGCGGTCCCACTACTGTGGGAGGGACCGCCGTACCACCGCGAAGGGAACGCGCCGATGACCGACGCAGACACGAGCACGACCAGCGCCGACAGCGCCGCCGACGCCGCTCTGGCCGCCGAGAAGCAGCGCCAGAAGGACGAGCTGTACGCGCTCGACATCTCGGGCGTCGCGTGGGAGGGCGCTCCCGGGACGAGTCCGGACGAGGAGCGCGTGGAGATCGCCCGGCTCCCCGAGGGGGCGGTGGCGATGCGTTCGTCGCTCGACAAGGACACGGTGCTGCGGTACACGAAGGCCGAGTGGGACGCGTTCGTCCTCGGGGCCAGGGACGGCGAGTTCGACCTGCGGTGACCCGCGGACATGCGTGAGGGGGTGGCCCGTCGTACGGGCCACCCCCTCACGCGTGCTCGCCGGGTCTCACATCATGCGGAACCGGGCGGCGTTGCCCTTGTCGGTGTCCTGGTAGCCCACGACCGACTCGTCGAGGAGCTGGGCGATGCGCGCCAGGTCCTGGTTCATGCCGGCCATGTCGCGGGTGATGCGGTCCTGGGTCTCGCGGTACGCGATCTTGGCCTCACCCTCCCAGTTGCTGGCGACGCGGTTGACCTCGGCCATGAGGTCGTCGAGCTTCTGCGTGAGGGTGGTGGAGGTCAGCCGGGTGTCGGCCGCCGCCTGCGTCACGGTGTCGTAATTGACCGCAGTGGTCATGGTGTTGACTCCTGGAGTGAGAGTTGCCCGGTGGACTGGTCGAGTGGCTCAGACGCCGAGGATGGCGCTCGAGTTGCCGCCGCCGCCGGCGCCGCCGCTGGTGTCCATCGAACGGAAGGACCGCAGACGGTCCTCCTCCTCGCGCGAGAACCCGTCGGCGCTCATGCGCATCATCTCTTCGAGGTTGGAGAGCTCCTGGCGCATGCTGCGCAGGCGCTGGTTCAGGTCGTTCTGGACCCGGTCGTACTCCTTGCTCGCAGCACCCTGCCAGCCCGCCTGGACGCGGTCCACCACGCTGTTGAGCGAGGTGATGCGGGACTGGAGCTCGTCGGAGAAGTCCTGGATCCGGCCGGCGAGCTTGACTTGTTCGGCACTGGTTACGTTCAGGTCTTTCGACATCTTGCCCCTTCTTCCTTCGGTGACGTCGACGGCTGGGCCGTCGGGCCATCCGGTCGTGATGCGGACGGGAATCTTCTGATGCCGCCCCCGTGCTGGGATCGCACTGCCGTGCGCCCCGCGGTCACTTTAGCCATTGACGGCGGCAGTTCCAACTGCAAAGGGGAGTCGGGATACTTGACCGATACGCCGGTCAACGGGCCCCCCTTCCGCGTCGGCTGTCGCGGATCACGGTGGCGGTCCCGGCGACCACGGCCACCAGGACGACACCGATCCCCAACGTGTAGGTGGCGAGCCGTTCGGAGCGTTCCTGAGGCGTCTCCGACAGCGCCAGACGCGCCGGCTCGGGAGCCGGCGGCTTGGGCGGCCCGGGGTCGGCCCTGGGCGCGCTGGGCGGCGGCCCGGGGACGTCGGCGAGCGCCCGCACCGGGTCGACCACCCCCCAACCGATGTAGTTGTCGCGTCCGTTGACCGGGCGGACGGCGGTCTGCTCGATCCGGGCGACGATCTGGGCCGCGCTCCAGTCCTTGTGCTCGGCGCGGAGCAGGGCGGCGACACCGGCGACGTACGGCGCGGAGAAGCTGGTGCCGTTGTCGACGCACTGGCCGCCGCCGGGGACCGTGGAGACGATGTCGACGCCGGGGGCGGCGACCCCCACCATGGGGCCCGCCTGGGAGAACGCGGCGCGCTCGTTGTTCCGGTCGGAGGAGGCGACGGCGAGGACACCGGGGAAGGCGGCCGGGTAGGTCTTCTTCAAGGCGCCGTCCATGCCGTCGTTGCCGGCGGAGGCGACGACGACGACGTCCCGCTTGATCGCCTCGGCCACCGCCTTGCCCATCGGCGATTCGGGGCTGAGCGGCTGGGTGGTGTCCTGCGAGATGTTGATGACGTGGGCGCCCTTGGCGACGGCCCATTTGATGGCCTCCGCCATCGTGTCGGACTTGCCGCTGTTCTTCTCGTCGTTCTGCCGGATCGGGATGATCGTCGCCTCGGGCGCGAGCCCGACGAATCCGGTGCCGTCGTGGGGGCGGGCGGCGATGATGCCGGCGACCTTGGTGCCGTGGCCGACCTGGTCGACGGTGCCGTCGGTCTTGCCCCGCTGCTCGTCGCCGAAGCCGGGGTTCTCCTTGTCGGGCTTGAGGTAGTCCTTGCCCGCCTTGGCGTCGACGGCCTCACGCAGCTGAGGATTGACGTCGTCGACGCCCGTGTCGATGACCGCGACCCTGACGCCCTTGCCCTTTGTGTCCTGCCACAGCTCGTCGAGGAGGACCCGCTGGAGCGGCCAGGGGGTGTCGGCGATCTGCTTCTTCATGGGGAAGGTGCACTCGCCGCTGCCGTCGAGGACGGGGCCGGGAAGGGGGCCGGGGCCGTCGCCGCGCTCCGGGGCGGCGGGCGCGGCCGAGGCCGCGCCGGGGGCCGCGAGGAGGGCGGTGAGGGTGCCGGCGGCCAGCAGCGCGGCCGTGCGGGACGCCCCTCGGGGCGTCGTGCGGTGGTTCTTCGTCACCGGTGCCACCCCCTAGGAGCCCTGCGGCTGACGCGCGCTGTTGGCGTCGAGCCGGGGGCCCTTCGAAAGGAACTCTGACCATTCGATGGGGACGCGGGCCGGCACGACCTTCTCGTAGCCGAGACGCTTCTGGGCGTCGCTGGGTTCCGGGCGTCCGTCGGTCGGCTTCTCCTTGGCCCCGGTGCCGATCTCGGAACGGGCGGAATCGCTGTCGCCGTTGGCCTGGACCGCGTAGCGGAGGCCCGTGTCGGTGACGAGGAACAGCGAGCCGCCGGGCCTCGTCTGCTTGCCCTGGATCTGGGTGTACAGCAGGCCGGTGCCGGGGGTGACGTACGTGCTGCTGCCGCCCGCGGTGATGTCGGCGGGGTACTCGGTGCCGGCCCAGGTCGTGAGCGTCGTCTGGCCCTGCTCGCCGACGTGGGTGAGGACGTTGCAGACGGTGTCGCGGGGGTTCGCGCCGGTGCCGGAGTTGACCACGAAGGACCTCGCCTTCGGCCAGTTCGCGCCGCCGTGGAAGACCGTCGGGTCCGGCACGAAGTCGGAGGCGTTGGCGGGGGTCGGATCGCCGTCCATGTCGAGGGAGCTGGTCTGCGGGGAGTTGATGAGCAGCCAGGCGGTGAACGGCGTGACCGGCTGCACCTTCCCGGGGAGGACGACGTAGTGCTGGGGCCCGGAGCCGGTCGGCGCGAGGAGGACGTTGCCGATCCGCCTCTCGGTCTCCGAGAGGGTGGCACCGGGGATCTCGGTGGGGCGGCCGACCTGGTCGCTCTCGATACGCGGGAAGTCGATCGCGTCGCCGGTCTTCAGCGTGGCGAGCCAGTCGTCGGTGACCGCCTGCGGCTCCTTGTGGAGGCCGACGAGCGCGGTGAGCAGTCCGGTGGTCTCGGTCTTCACCGGGTACTTGGTGCCGGTGTGGTCGACCAGGAACTGGGCCGCGCCGGTCTGCCCCTTGACGTACAGGACCTGCCCGTCCTTGAGCTGGTTGCCGCCCGTGGTGAGGGCCTCGTCCCGCTCGGCGAAGAGGAAGGTGGCCTTCTGGACGCTGGCGCCCGTGCCGCCACCAGGCTGCTCGCAGACCGCCCAGCGCTTCGCCTTGCCCGCCTCGTCCGCGCTGGGCAGCCGGTCGGGGGCGTACGGGATGCCCAGGATCGGGCCGCGCGGCGGCGTGCCCTTGCCCCTGTCGAGCGTCTCGTCGGCGACCTGGACGACCTGGAACTGGTCGGGGTCGAGGAGGAGACGCGCGGAGGCGAGGTTGAGCACGGGGTGGAGCAGGGTCTTGGCGTCCTTGTCCTTGCCGGTCTGAAGGATCACGTACCGCGTGGTCGACTGCTTGCCGACGATGACCCGGGTGCCGGGGGTGTCCCAGCCCTTGGGAGCCTGCGGCTTGAACATGCCCCAGGCGCCGAAGCCGGCCACCACGAGCGCGGCGACGATCAATCCGGGAAGGATCGCGCGCAGCGGCTTCGGTGCCCCCTCCTCCGTGCCGGAGGGCGAGGGTTGGAGGAATGCCGCCACCGTGCGCTTCTTCGCAAAGGTGTACGCGTTGAGCTCATCCCGCCGCGATGCCATGAGTCCCCATTCTCGTCAGGCGCGATCTTCGCGCGGGAGCCGGGGGAGGTGACACCCGGGCCCCGGCCGTCGGACCGGCCCCCTACTATGCCTGCTGTCCCGTGGGGTTCGTGGGGCGGGTAGGGTGATCCGGCCGCCAAAGCCCTGGCGGGCCAGGGTGATCGGGATGAATTGAGGGGGATTCTCCATCATGGTTTCCGCGACGCGGACGCGGCCCGCCGCGGCCACCGCCTCCGCACCCCCGTCCACGGGGCCTGTTTCCTCGGTCTCGCCGAAGCTCCAGGCGCGCCCGGGACACTTCGGTTCGTTCCAGTTGCAACAGCTCGTACTGATCGAGGTGGCGGCGGCGCTGATGCTCGTCGCCTGGGTCGTCGAGCCGATGCTGATGGTGCCCGCGGGCGTGGTCGCCGTCGTGCTCGTGCTCATGGCGGTCGTCCGCCGGCACCGCCGCTCCCTTCCCGAGTGGCTCGGAACGTTCCTCGCGCTGCGGACGCGTACCCGCAAGGCGTCCTCGTTCACGGTGCCCGAGGGCACCGAGCCGGGGCTCGCGCCGGTCGTGGAGTGCGACCCGGCCCTGCGGACGTACGCGTACAGCGATCGTGACCGGCGACCGGTCGGCATGGTCGGCGACGGCACCTTCCTGACCGCGGTCCTGCGGGTCGAGGCGGACGGCACGGCGCTGCGCCCGGACCGTGCGGCCGCGCCGCTGCCCGTCGGTCTCGTCCGCGACGTCCTGAGCGTGGACGGCATCCGCCTGGAGTCGGCGCAGATCGTGCAGCACACGCAGCCCGCTCCCGCGCCGCACCTGCCCGCGCAGTCGATGGCCGCGCGCAACTACGGGCCGCTCCAGGCGCAGACGGGTTCGCCCGCCGTACGGATCACCTGGATCGCGCTCAAGCTCGACCCCGAGCTCTGCCCGGAGGCGGTCGCCGCGCGCGGCGGCGGCCTCAAGGGCGCGCAGAAGTGCGTGGTGCGGGCGGCGGACCAGCTGGCGAGCCGGCTCGCGGGCGCAGGGTTCGCGGCGAGCGTGCTGACGGAGCAGGAACTCGTCTCGGCGCTCGCCACCTCGACCTGCGCCAGCCAGATGGCGATAGCGCAGGCGGGCCGGGGGCAGACGCAAGGACGCCGGACCCAGGAGACCGCGCGGACCTGGCGGGTGGACGACCGGCGGCACACGACGTACTGGGTGGGGCGCTGGCCCCAGCTCGGCGGGCAGGGCGGCTCGGGGGCCTCGATGCCGCAGCTGGTGGCCCTGCTGACCTCGCTGCCCGCGCTCGCGACGACGTTCAGCCTGACGCTGAGCGGCGGGGACCGGCAGGAGGTGACGGTGACCGGACACGTACGGATCACCGGGCGCAGCGACGAGGAACTGGTGGCCGCGCGGCACGAACTGGAGCGCGCTGCGCGCGGGGTGAGGACGGGACTCGTGCGACTCGACCGTGAACAGGTGCCGGGCATCCTCGCGACGCTTCCGCTGGGGGGTGCGCGCTGATGTCCCACGCCGCCTCCTCTCCCTCCTTCGGTACGCCGGCCCGTCCGGGCACCGGTGGCACCGGCCGGGCCGCCTCCCGGGGCTCCGGCTCCCGGGGTACGGGCCGGGGCACGAAGCCCCGCTTCGGCTTCGGGCTCGTCGGGCCGCGCCGCGACCGGCACTCCGTCCCCCTCGACCAACTCGAGGCGCTGGCCCTGCCGGTGGGCGACGACGGCATGGTGATCGGCGTCGACGCCGAGAGCCGGCCCGCGGTGCTCGGCATCAACCGGCCCGTCCCGTACGACATCACGCTCATCGGCGGTCTGTGGACCGCGCAGGTGCTGGCCCTCAGGGCCGCCGCGACGGGCGCCCGCGTGGCGGTCGAGACCGGCCGCGCGCAGGCCTGGACGGCGCTCGCGCAGGCCGCCGGCGGTGGCCAGCCGTGCATCGCGCTGCACGACGTGGGGCGCGTGCCGCCGCAGGGCGCGTCCGCGGGCAGCCCCGTGGTCGTGATCCGCGACTGCGGGATGCGGCCGCCGCGCGGCCGCGTCGTGTCGGCGCCCTGGCAGTCGGTGCTCACACTGCTGCCCTATCTGAGCCCGGTCGCGCCCCGGCTCCTGGAGAAGTCCTCGCTGGTCGGCGTCCAGCGGGTCTCCCCCGACGAGGCCACACAGATCGGCCGCATCATGAGCCTGCCGCGCCACGAGTACGAGGCGCTCTCCACGCTCGCGGACGGAGTGACGCTCTGGTGCACGCCGAGCGATCGCCAGTTCGTCATGACGCAGGGCACCGACGCCGAGACCGGATTGTTGGGCGCCGCGCGCAGGATGGACTGAAGGGCACGGAACGGCACGAAGTCGTTCAAGTACGTCCGCTTTTGCATCATTTTGAACGGTCGGGGTTCTCACTCTGCGACGTGGTCAGGTCACTTGGTGACCGGACGAGGTCATGGGGACAGGCGCGGAGGGGCCGTCGGGCCTGCCCGGGGGTTGCCCGCGCCGATTAGGGTGGAAGAGCCCCGCCCACAACGGCACAAGGGTGCTCGACCACACCAGGAGGCAAAGTGAACGGCGATCGCGACGAGATCCACGGGGGTTGGAGTCCGCCCGCCGACGATCAGTCCGACGCGGATCCCGCCGAGATGACGGGTGAGTTCACCATCGACTACACCCCGCCGGCCTGGTACACGCAGAACGCGTCGGGCGGTGCGGGGGCCGGCGGTGCCACTCCCCCGCCACCGAGCGGAGCGCCGGTCCCGGTCCCGGGCCTTCCGGCGGGCAGCGGCTTCGAACCGGGCTGGACCGCGGGGACTCCGGCGGCGGGGACGCCTGCCGGGGGCACGCCTGGGGCGGGTACTCCTGTGGCGGGCGCGCCCGTGGTGGGTGGACCCGCGACGGGTACGCCTCCGGCTGCCGGGCACGTGCCTCCGGTCGCGCTGCCTCCCGTGGCCGGGCCTCCGGCTGCCGTGCCTCCCTCTGCGACGCCTCCGGTCGCCGCTCCCCCGATCGCCACTCCCCCTGTTGTCACGCCTCCCGCCGTCACGCCTCCCGCCGTCGCGGCTCCCGCCGTCACGCCTCCCGCCGTCGCGGCTCCCGCCGTCGCGGCTCCCGACGCCTCGCTGCCGGGTGCCTTCCCGCCGCCCACCCCGCTGCCGGGCGCCTCGGTGCCCGCGCCCGCGGCGCCGTTCGGAGGCGGGGACGTCGAGAGCGGCTCGACCATGCGCTTCTCCCCCGCCGCGCTCCAGCGCGAGATCGCGGAGCGCGCCGCGGAGGCCACCGCGGCCGCCCCGGCCGCCTCGGCGACGCCCGGGGCCGGGGCCGGGGAGCCGAACGCGACCACCGACCACAGCGCGCCGGCCGAGGCCGAAGCGGCCGGCGCCGAGGCGGCGGACGTGACGGAGTCCGGCACGCAGGACGCCCGCTCCGCCGAAGCACCCGAGGTGTCCGAGGCGCAGGCGCCCGAAGCGGCCGAGGTGCCGGAAGCGCACGACGAGGCCGCGCCCGACCAGGCCGCCGACGCCGTGGCGAGCACGAGCGCCAGCGCGAGCACGAGCCCGGAGGGCGCCGAGGCGGACTCCGACGCGAACTCCGGACCGGTCACCGACGCCGTACCCGCGGACGCCTCCGCGGACCCCTCCGCCGACGCCGCGCTTCCGCACGCCGTCCCGGTCGCTCCCGAAGCACTGACGGAGCCGATGGCGCCCGTCCCCTACCCGCCGGCCGACGCCGCGCCGCAGGGCCTCGGTCCCGACGCGGCTCCCGGCCCCTTCCCCGGTGCCGCTCCGACTCCGACTCCCGCGCCCGGGCAGCCCTTCCCTGCCGCCGGACCGCAGGCCGGCGCCGGCCTGCCGCCGCTGCCGCCGTCGTTCCAGCCGGCCGCTCCCGGGCCCGCCCAGCAGTGGCCCGCGCAGCCGGGCGCCCAGCCGCAGCCCCAGGCCGCGCCGCTGCCGCCCGCCGCCGCGTGGCCGCCGCCCGGCACTCCCGGTGCGCCCGGCCCCGTACCGCCGCAGGCCCAGCCGCAGCCCCAGGCACCCGGCGCCTACGGCTACCCGCAGCCGCCGCAGGCCCCGCAGCCGCCGCACGCCCAGCAGGCACCGCACGACCAGCCCCAGGCGCCCGGCGGTTACGGCTACCCCCAGGCACCCCACGCGCCGCAGGCCCCGCAGCCCCAGCCCCCGGCTCCCGCCCCCCAGGGCGGCTACGGCTTCCCGCACCCCGGGACGCCTCCGCAGCAGGCCGGTTACGGCTACCCGCAGCAGCCCCCCGGTGGCGTGCCGCCGCAGGCCCAGGGCGGTTACGGCTACCCGCACCCCGCCGCCGTACCCCCGCAGGCCCCGGCCCCCCAGCCGCCGCACGACGGGCAGCCCGTCGATCCGCGGACCGGGGCCGCCTGGCCCTCGCCCGTGACGCACGATCAGCGGGAGCGGTCCGTGCCGGGCGCCCCGCTCGGCTACAACGCGGCCGTCGAGCTGTCCTCCGACCGCCTGCTGCGGAACAACAAGCAGAAGCCCAAGTCCAGCCGGACGCCCGGCGGCGCCGCCGCCCGCTTCAAGCTCGGCGGCAAGAAGGAGGAGGCGGAGCGGCAGCGCAAGCTGGAGCTGATCCGGACCCCCGTCCTCTCCTGCTACCGGATCGCGGTCATCTCGCTCAAGGGCGGTGTCGGCAAGACCACGACGACCACCGCGCTGGGCGCGACGCTCGCGACCGAGCGGCAGGACAAGATCCTGGCGATCGACGCCAACCCGGACGCCGGAACCCTGGGGCGCCGGGTGCGGCGCGAGACCGGGGCGACCATCCGTGACCTGGTGCAGGCGATCCCGTACCTGCACTCGTACATGGACATCCGCCGGTTCACCTCGCAGGCGCCGTCCGGTCTGGAGATCCTCGCCAACGACGTGGACCCGGCCGTCTCGACGACGTTCAACGACGAGGACTACCGGCGGGCGATCGACGTCCTGGGCAAGCAGTACCCGATCATCCTCACGGACTCGGGCACGGGTCTGCTGTACAGCGCGATGCGCGGGGTGCTCGACCTCGCCGATCAGCTGATCATCATCTCCACGCCCTCCGTGGACGGCGCGTCCAGTGCGTCGACCACGCTGGACTGGCTCTCCGCGCACGGCTACGCGGACCTGGTGCAGCGCTCCATCACGGTCATCTCCGGGGTCCGCGAGACCGGCAAGATGATCAAGGTCGAGGACATCGTGCAGCACTTCCAGACCCGCTGCCGCGGTGTCGTGGTCGTGCCCTTCGACGAGCACCTGTCGGCCGGTGCCGAGGTGGACCTCGACATGATGCGGCCGAAGACCCGGGAGGCGTACTTCCACCTCTCGGCGATGGTGGCCGAGGACTTCGCACGGGCGCAGCAGGCACAGGGCCTGTGGACCGGCGACGGCCAGGGCGCACTGCCGCCGCACATGGCCCCGCCGATGCCGGGCCACCCGATGCCCGGACAGCCGATGCCCGGTCAGCAGATGCCGGGACAGCCCCTGCCCGGTCAGCCGGTGCCGGGGCAGTTCGCGCCCGGACAGCCCGTACCGGGGCAGCCGTACGGCGCCCAACCGAGCCCCGGACAGCCGATGCCCGGACAGCCGGTCCCCGGCCAGTCGATGCCCGTTCAGCAGCCGCCCGGTCAGGCGTACCCGCCGCAGCAGCCGTACGGTCAGCAGCCGGCGCCGGGACAGCCGTACGGCGCGCCGCCCGCGCCCGGACAGCCGTACGGGGCCCAGCCCATGCCGGGGCAGCAGCCGATGCCCGGGCAGCCCGCGCCGGGTCAGCCGTACGGAGCACAGCCCGCGCCCGGACAGCCGTTCGGCGCGCCTCCCGGCCAGCCCGGTATGCCGCAGGGCTGGCAGCAGCCGCAGCCGGGCCAGCCGCTGCCTCCGCAGGCCGATCCGCAGGATCACGGTCACGGGCAGCCGCAGGGCCATGACCAGGGACAGGGGCAGGTCCCGCCGCCGAACTGGTCGCAGGAGCAGCCTCCGCAGGCTCCGCCAGCCCCTCAGCAGTAAGGCGTCACAGGAGTAGACCAATGAGGCCCCGTACCGGTTCACCGGTACGGGGCCTCTTGGCATTCCCGCAGCCCACAAGGGGTTTGAGGGATCGTTGACGACGGCAGACCACCGCTGATAAACCTTCGCTTCACTCACCGTCAGCCCAAGATCCACGACAGATCCCCCGACGCGAGGTCACGTCCCATGGTCATGGTCACGAAGGTTCCACCCCGTCACGCCCCCACTCACCGGGCGCTCCGTCTGCTGCTCGCCTCCGGTGTCACCGCCGTCTCGCTCGTGGCCGTCCCCGGTACCGCCGCCGCGGAGGACGACAAGTCCGCGGGGACCACGCTCACCGTCGCCGTCTCGCAGAGCATCGACTCGCTGAGCCCGTTCCTCGCCCAGAAGCTCACCTCGACCAGCATCCACCGGCTGGCGTACGAGTACCTCACCAACTACGACGCGAAGGACGCCCGCACGATCCCGGGCCTGGCGACGGCGTGGACCCCCTCGGCGGACAAGCTGACGTGGACGTACACGATCCGCGAGAACTCGAAGTGGTCCGACGGGAAGCCGGCCACCGCCGAGGACGCGGCCTGGACCTTCAACAAGATGATGACCGACCCGAACGCCGCCACCGCCAACGGCAGCTTCACGGCCAACTTCGCGCAGGTCACCGCACCCGACCCGAAGACGCTCGTCATCCGCCTGAAGAAGCCGCAGGCCACGATGACCGCGCTCGACGTGCCGATCGTGCCCAAGCACGTCTGGGAGAAGGTCGGCGACTTCTCGAAGTTCAACAACGACAAGCAGTTCCCCATCGTGGGCAACGGTCCGTTCGTCATCACGGACTTCAAGGTCGACCAGTACATCAAGCTCAAGCCGAACAAGACGTTCTGGCGGGGCGCGCCGAAGTTCGACGAGCTGGTCTTCAAGTACTACAAGGACGGCGACGCCGCCGTCGCCGCCCTCCAGAAGGGCGAGGTGTCCTTCGTACCGAATCTGACGCCCGCCCAGGCCGCCGCGCTGAAGACCCAGAAGAACGTCAGGGTCAACGACGCCCCCGGCCGCCGCTTCTACGCCATCGCCACCAACCCCGGCGCGAGGGCCCAGGACGGCAAGACCTTCGGCAACGGCCACAAGGCGCTGCTCGACCCGGCCGTCCGCAAGGCGCTCTTCCTCGCGGTCGACCGCACCACCCTCGTCGACAAGGTCTTCCAGGGGCACGCGGTCGAGGGCGAGGGCTACATCCCGCCGCGCTTCGGCTCGTACTTCTGGAAGCCCGAGGACGCCCAGAAGCGGACGTACGACCCCGTCGCCGCGGAGAAGGCCCTCACCGCGGCCGGCTACCGGAAGAACGCCGAGGGCAAGCGGATCGGCAAGGACGGCAGGCCGCTGGAGTTCCGGATCCTCTGTCACGCCACCGACCCGAACGACAAGGCGGTCGGCAAGTACCTCCAGGAGTGGTGGGGGGCGCTGGGCATCGGCCTGAAGGTCGAGTGCCTGGACAGCGTCTCGGACCCGTGGGTGAAGGGTGACTACGACCTCGCGTTCGACGGCTGGTCGGTCAACCCCGACCCGGACTACGTCCTGTCGATCCACACCTGCGGCACGCTCCCCGCGACGCCGAAGGACTCCGGGGCCACCGACAACTTCATCTGCGACAAGGAGTTCGACGGGCTCTATGCGCAGCAGGCGGTGGAGTACGACACCGCCAAGCGGGCGGATCTGGTGAAGCGGATGCAGTCCCGGCTGTACGACACGGGGTACATGAACATCATGGCCTATCCGAACGCCCTCGAGGCGTACCGCACGGACCAGATCGCGTCCATCACGACCATGCCCGAGGCCGCCGGAAACCTGTGGGGCCAGGACGGCTACTGGAGCTGGTGGTCGGCCACGCCCACCGCCTCCGCGTCCGACGGCGACAGCTCCGGCTCCTCGACGACCCTCTGGCTGATCCTCGGCCCCGTCGCGCTCGTCCTCGTCGCCGTGGGCGTCTGGACCGCCCGTCGCCGTCGCACCACCGCCGACGACCGCGAGTAGTCCGTGACGACAGCGAGCACCCCCGCCGACGTGGTGCGGGCCGAAGAGGCCCGCGCCACGGACGGCGCACCCCGCACCGGTTCCTCCCTCGGCTATCTCCGCCACGCGGCGGGCAAGCTGGGCGGCGCGCTCGTCTCCCTCTTCGCCGTCCTCGTCACCAGCTTCTTCCTGTTCCGGATCATCCCCGGCGACCCGGTGAAGGCGATGACGCACGGCGTGCCCACCTCCGCCGAACAACTCGCCACGCTGCGCCGCCAGTTCGGGCTCGATCTGCCGCTGTGGCAGCAGTTCACCGACTACTGCGCCAAGGCGCTGAGCGGCGACCTCGGCACCTCGTTCCAGTTCCGCGCCCCGGTCGGCGACCTGATCGCGGAGAAACTGCCCGCGACGCTGCTGCTCACCGGCGTCGCCGTGGTGATCTACTCGGCGCTCGGGCTGTGGCTCGGCACCCGCTCGGCCTGGCGCCACGGCGGGCTCGGCGACAAACTGAACACCGGGATCGCGCTGACCCTGTGGTCGGTGCCCTCCTTCTGGCTCGGACTGCTGCTCATCATCGTGTTCTCGGTCGGCATCGGCCCGATCCCGGGGCTCTTCCCGACCGGCGGCATGGAGTCGGGCACGGGCGAGACCGGCTTCGCGTACGTCCTCGACGTCGCCCACCACCTCGTGCTTCCGGTCGTCACGCTCGTGGCCGTCGGATACGCGCAGACCCTGCTCGTGATGCGCTCCTCGCTCCTCGACGAGATGGGCGGCGACTATCTGACGACGGCGCGGGCGAAGGGGCTGCGCGACGACGACGTGCGGCGCCGACACGCCGTGCCGAACGCGCTCCTGCCGACCGTGACCATGATCTTCATCAACCTGGGCCATGTGGCGGCCGGTTCGATCCTGGTGGAGACGGTGTTCTCCTGGCCCGGGCTCGGCGGGCTGTTCTACCAGGCCCTGAGCGTGCCCGATCTGCCCCTCGTCCAGGGCCTGTTCGTGGTCTTCGCCGGAGCGATGATCCTGATGAACCTGATCGCCGACCTGCTGTATCCGCTGCTCGACCCCAGGGTGGGCCGATGACCTCGACCGAGCCGACGCTGCCGTCGGCGGCCTCGCTGCGGTGGGAACGCCGCCGCAGCTCGGTGTCCCGCTTCTGGAAGGCGTACCGCACCCACCGCGCCGGGCTCTACGGCCTCGCCGGGCTCGCCCTCATCGCGCTGCTCGCGCTGACCGCCCCGTGGACCGTCGGCGCCGACGTGCAGTCCGTGACGCAGGCCCCGGGCACGGCGCTGGAGTCGCCGAGCGCCGAGTTCCCGCTGGGCACCGACCAGTTCGGGCGCTCGCTGCTCGGTCTGCTGATCTGGGGAGCGCGGATCTCGCTGCTCGTCGGACTCCTCGCGGCGGCGCTCTCGGTCGCCATCGGCACGCTCGTGGGGATCATCGCCGGGCACTACGGCGGCTGGTTCTCGACCGTCGTCATGCGGATCACCGACTGGTTCCTGGTGATGCCGACCCTGGTCCTCGCGATCGTGCTCGCCACCGTCATGTCCCGGTCGATGTGGACGGTCGTCATCGCCATCGGGGTGACCTCCTGGCCGACCACGGCCCGCCTGGTGCGGGCCCAGACGATCGCCGTCGAGTCCCGCCCGTACATCGAACGGGCGACCGCGCTCGGCGGCGGCCACGGGCACGTCATGAGCAAGCACGTGCTGCCGAACGTGATGCCGCTGGTGCTCGCGCAGACCACGCTCGGCATCTCGACCGCCATCCTCACCGAGGCGACGCTCGCCTTCCTCGGGCTCGGCGACCCGACGGTCGTCTCCTGGGGGGGCATGCTCCAGGACGCCCGCGAGGCCGGCGCCGTCTCCTCCGGACACTGGTGGTACCTGGCCCCGCCCGGCATCGCGATCGCCCTGGTCGCGCTGGCGTTCACGCTCTGCGGCCGGGCCGTGGAGTCCGTGCTCAACCCGAAGCTGGGGGTGGGGCGATGAGCCTCCTGGAGGTACGGGACCTCAGGGTGACGTACGGGTCGGGCGCGGCCGCCGTGCCCGCCGTGCGCGGGGTCGACCTGACCCTGGAGCCGGGCCGCAAGCTCGGTGTCGCGGGCGAGTCCGGCTGCGGCAAGTCCACGCTCGCCCTCGCGCTGCTGCGCCTGCTTCCGGCGTCGGCGCGGATCGAGGGGCGGATCCTGCTCGACGGCGACGACGTCCTCGCCATGAAGTGGGGTCGGCTCCGGGCCGTGCGGTGGGCGGGGGCGTCGATCGTCTTCCAGGGCGCGATGCACTCGCTCAACGCCGTGCACCGGATCGGGGACCAGATCGCCGAGCCGCTGCTCGTCCACGGACGGGCGACCCCGGCGGCGGCCCGCAGGAAGGCCGGCGAGCTGCTCGAACACGTCGGTCTGCCCGCCGCGCGCGCGGCCGCCTATCCGCACGAACTCTCCGGTGGACAGCGGCAGCGCGTGATGATCGCGATGGCGCTGGCCTGCGATCCGCAGCTGATCGTCGCGGACGAGCCGACGACCGCGCTCGACGTGATGATCCAGGCGCAGATCCTGCGGCTGATCGAGCGGCTCGTCGCCGAGCAGTCCATCAGCCTCCTGATGATCAGCCACGACCTCGCGGTCCTCGCCGACACCTGCGACCGGCTTGCCGTGATGTACGCGGGCCGGGTCGTCGAGGAGGGGCCGGCCCGGGCGGTGTACGAGTCCGCGCGGCACCCCTACGGCCGGGCGCTGTCCTCGGCCTTCCCGCGCGTCGGGGACCTCGCCTCCCGGCGTGCGCCGCGCGGGCTGCCGGGCGACCCGCCTGACCCGGCGGACCTGCCGGGCGGCTGCACCTTCCATCCGCGCTGTCCGGTGGCGGTGGACGCGTGCGGGGAAGCCGATCTGGAGCTACGGGAGGCGGGCGCGGACCACCGGGCCGCCTGCGTCCATGTGGGGAGCGCGTCATGAGTACGGAGACGGCCGTGCGTACGGAGGCGAAGGCGGCGTCACTGCTGTCGGCGCGCGGGCTGCACGTCACCTTCCCCGGGCGGCGGGGCGCGCCGCCCGCGCGGGCGGTCGACGGCGTGGACCTGGACATCGGCGCGGGCGAGATCGTGGCCCTCGTCGGGGAGTCGGGATGCGGCAAGACGACGCTGGCCCGGTCGCTCCTCGGCCTGGTCCGGCCCACGTCGGGGACGGTCTCCTTCGACGGGAAGCCGCTCGGCTACGGCGCCGCGGCCCTCAAGGCGTACCGGAAGCGGGCCCAGCTGGTCCTCCAGGACCCGAGCGGCTCGCTGAACCCTCGGCACACGGTGTACGACGCGGTGGCGGAGGGCCTGCGGATCCACGGATACACCGGTGACGAGCGGGAGGCGGTCGCCGGGGCCCTCGCGCGGGCCGGGCTCCGCCCGCCGGAGCGCTTCTTCCTGCGCTATCCGCACGAGCTGTCGGGCGGGCAGCGGCAGCGCGTCGTCATCGCGGGCGCGCTGGTCCTGGAGCCCGAACTCATGGTCGCCGACGAGCCGGTGGCCTCGCTGGACGCCTCCGTACGGGGCGAGATCCTGGCGCTGCTGCTTCGCCTGCGGGACGAACTCGGCCTGTCCGCCCTGGTGGTGACGCACGACCTGGGTCTCGCGTGGAACATCGCGGACCGGGTGGCGGTGATGTACCTGGGCCGGGTCGTGGAGACCGGCACGGTGGAGTCCGTCCTGACCCGGCCCCAGCATCCGTACACCCAGGCGCTGTTGTCGGTGCTTCCGGAGTCCGGGGGGACGCCCGTGGTGCTGACCGGTGAGCCGCCGGACCCGTCGCGCATCCCGTCCGGCTGCCGCTTCCACGCCCGCTGCCAGGTCCTCGCCTCGGGCGGGGCGGCGGCGGTCGCGGACCGCTGCCGCGGCGAGAGCCTGCCCGTCCTGGGCGGCGGCGGGGAGCAGGAGGTGGCCTGCCACTGGGTGGCGTCGCGGGAGGCGGTGCTCTGAGCCGGCGGGAGGCGGTGCACGCCTCCCACCGGCGGCAGGCCGGCGCCCTGCGAGGGGCTAGCCGGCCTGGAGGTGCTCCCGGTCGTACGCCTCCGTCAGCTCCCGGCAGCGCTTCACATCGCCGGCCATCGCTTCGAGCAGGTCGTCCAGGGTGTCGAACTTCAGCATCCCGCGGACGTACGCGAGGAAGTCCACGGCCACGTGCAGCCCGTACAGGTCGAGGCCCTCGCGGTCGATCGCGTAGGCCTCCACCGTCCGCTCCGTGCCGTCGAACTGCGGGTTCGTGCCGACCGAGATGGCCGCGGGCATCCGCTCCCCGTCGGCCGTCAGCCAGCCGGCGTAGACGCCGTCGGCCGGGATGGCGGTGTGCGGGAGGGTCTCGACGTTGGCCGTCGGGAAGCCCAGTTCGCGGCCGCGCTGCGCGCCGCGGACCACGATGCCCTCGACCCGGTGCGGACGGCCGAGGATCTCGCCGGCGCCGGCCATGTCGCCCTCGGCGACGAGCCGGCGGGTGAGGGTGGAGGAGAAGGGGTCGCCGCCGCCCGCCGTGCCGCTCACGTACAGGTCGATGACCTCGACCTCGTAGTCGTAGGTGGCGCCGAGCTCGGACAGGAAGGCGACGTTTCCGGCGGCCCGGTGCCCGAAGCGGAAGTTGGGGCCCTCGATGACGGCCTTCGCGTGCAGCTTGTCGACGAGCACCTTGACGATGAAGTCGGCCGGGGACAGCTGGGAGAACTCGGCGGTGAACGGGAGCACGAGCACCGCGTCCACGCCGAGGCCGGCCATCAGCTCGGCGCGCCGGTGGTGCGGGGCGAGCAGCGGCGGGTGGCTGCCGGGCCGCACGACCTCGGAGGGGTGCGGGTCGAAGGTGACCACCACGGAGGGGACGCCGAGTTCCCGGGCGCGCTCGACGGCCCGCCCGATGATCAGCTGGTGCCCGCGGTGCACACCGTCGTAGGAGCCGATGGTGACGACGCTGCGCCCCCAGTCCTGGGGGATGTCCTCCAAGCCACGCCAGCGCTGCACTGTGACCGCTCCTCGTCCGCCTGTTCGCCGATTACGCAGGTCTAAGACTGCCATGCCCACGGCCATCGGTTCGCATCGGCATGGAAGTGCCGTGGCTCCGCAGCGCCCGGAGGGTCTCAGGACCGAGCAGCGGCGCCCACGCGGCGGGGTCGCCGACCGTCCAGCGGGCGAGCAGGGTGGCGAACGCGGGCCGCGCGCGAACGTGTCCCGCGAGGGCCGGGTCGAGCAGCCTCGTGCCTTCGGGCGTACGGGCCCACAGGGCGCCGACCCGGTGGGTGAGCGCCCGGGTGCGCGGCTCGCTGCGCCGCTCGGCGCCCTCCGCGGCGGCCTCCAGGAGGGCGGCCAGGACGGTGAACTCCCCCGTCTCGGCCTCGTACCGCTCGTGCTCCAGGAGTACGTCGAGGAGTTCGGCCCGCAGATGCCGGGAGGCGCCGGTTCCGGGCGCGGCGAGAACGGGGGCGAGGGCGCGGCGGACCGGCGCGGGGCGGCCCCGGATCAGGCCGGAGACCAGCGGGAAGAGGACGGCCCGGGCGGCCGGGCCGTACTCGAAGCGCCGGTCGACGAAGTCGGCCACGTGCCCGGCGCCCTCGGGGTGGCGGGCGACGTAGCCGCGGACGAGGGAGGCCACCCGGCGGGCGAGCGCGGGCGCGTCGACGTCGGCGAGCGCCCGCAGGGCGGCGGCGGGCGCTTCGCCCGTGCCGTCCAGCCGGGCCCCGAGGGCGGCGAGGACCGGTCCGGGGTCGGCCGCGAGGGCTTCGACGAGTGCGCCCGCGGGCACCCGGGGCTCGGCGAGCGCGCGGGGCAGGTGGCGGTCCCGGGTGTGCGGGTCACGGATCAGCAGGCCGAGGGCGGCGCCGTGGAGGCTCTGGTCGCCGGGGCGGGCGAGCAGGGCCAGGGCGGCGAAGCGGAGGAGTTCCCGGTCGGCGGGGCGGGTGGCGTGACCGGCGACGAGATGCCCGTACGTGGCGGCCGCGACGCGTCGTTCCGGGCGCCCGTCGTCGTGGGCCCAGCGGTCGACGGCCCGGCAGACGGCGGAGGGCTCGTCCTCGGCGAGGGCGGCGAGGAGGCCGTCGGCGAGCGGGTGGGCGGTGGCGACGAGCGCCTCGCACAGATCGTCGACGGCGAGCGCCCGATGGGTGTGCAGGAGGGCCTGGGCGGCGGTGGCGACGGTCGCGCCGGGGGCGGCGGGGAGGGCGCGGTCGTCGCCGAACCAGCGGCAGAGCAGCGGCTGCACGCCCCGGGGGTCGGCGGCGAGCATCCCGGCGACGGCGGCGAGGGCCCGCTCGGCACCGGGGTGCTCGCCGGGGTCCTGGCCACGGCCCTCGTCACGGCCCTCGTCGCAGTCCTCGTGGCGGTCCTCGTGGCGGTCCTCGCCGCGCTTCTCGCCCGGCGGTGGGTCGGCGGGGACGAGCCGGCGCAGCAGATCGATGCGCTCGTCCTCCCCGAGCGGCAGGCCCAGCCAGAACGCGGGTCCGAACGCGGCGAACACCGCGTGCCGCCCGCCGCGGGCGTCGCTCCGGTGGGCGCCTGCCCCGATCCGGTCGGCGAGCTGCCGCAGGACGGGCAGGTGCGGCCGGGGGTCCGCCAGCCTCCGTACGCTCTCGCCGAACAGCCGGGCGGCCCACCAGGGCCCGTCGCCGGAGGCTCCGCCCTCCTCGTCGGCGTACCGCCCGAGGGCCTCGGCGAGCACGGCGAGCCGGGGGGCGAGGGCGGCCGGGCCGTGCTCCCGGTGGAGCAGCAGGAGCGCCTGGAGGACGGGGCCGATGCGATGGCGCGGGACCGGCGGGGGCGCCTCGTCGGGGGTCCGTTGCCGGGGGACGGAGGGCGGCGCGAGGGGGTCGGCGAGGTCGGTGGAACCGGCCGCGTCCTCGGCACCGGCGAGGGACCCCAGCCCCAGGGAGAGCAGCGCCTCCAGGGCACCGTCCAGGTCCAGGTGGGACGCCTGCACCCAGTCCGCCAGCTCCTCGTGGGCGAAGCGGTAGCCGGAGCCGGCCGGGACGAGCAGGCCTTCGGTGAGGACCGCCGAGGCCCAGCCCTCGCGCCAGGGGAAGAGCTCCTCGAAGGAGGCGCGGTCGAGGACGCCGTGCCCGGGGCCGAGGCAGCGGCGGGCCGCCTCGTGGACCTGGCCGGTGACGCGGGCGGCGAGGCGGCGTACGGCGGTGCCCGAGGGCAGGGGCCGGGAGCCGGCGGCGATCCGGACGGCGATCCGCAGGCACATCAGGTCGAGGTAGGCGGTGAAGATCTCCTCGCGCCCCGGCCGTCCGGGAACGTCCGCCGGCAGCGCGGCCCGCACCTCGGCGAGCAGCCGCAGGGCCAGCGGGTGGCGGGCGTCGGCCTCGGCGAGGTCGGTCTCCCCGAGCCCGTACCCCTCGCGCACTGCCTGGGCCTCGGCCGCGGAGTACGGCCCGAGGACGAGGGCGGCCGGCAGTCCGCCGGGCGTTCCGCCCCGGCGGCCCTCCGCCGGCCGGTGCAGCGCGGCCGGCCGGTAGAGGGCGCCCGCGCTTTCCCAGTGCTCGGGGCGGCAGGCGGTGACGAGGTGGACGTGGTGGGCACGGAGCCAGTCCTCGGTGGCGGTGGTCCAGTCGGCGAGCCGGTGGGCGAGGTGCGGCGGCATCTCCTCGGGGCCGTCGAGGACGACGAGGAGCGGGCGGCCCGCCTCGTGGGCGAGGGCGGCGGCCCGTTCGGGGGTGGCGGTGGTGGTGTCGCCGAGCGCCCCGGAGGCGGCGACGATCCGGCCGGCCTGCTGGAGTGCCCGGCCGACGGCGTCGGCGAGCGAGCGGTCCCCGGCGCGCAGGTCGGCGCCGCGCAGCCGGACGGTGGGGGCGGGCGCGACGCCCCGGGCGCGGCGGGCGCAGAGGGCGGCGAGGGCGGTGGTGCGGCCGGTGCCGGGGGTGCCGACGAGGGCGAGGACCGGCGCCTCGCCCGCCGTGAAGCGGGCGAACTCGCGGACGCACTCGGGGCGTTCGACGGGCTCGGGCCAGGGGGCGGGGTCCCGTACGGGGCCGGTGGAGGTGGCGGTGAGTTCCAGGATTCCGGCGAGGTTGAGGTCGGGGCCGTAGGCGGGGACGGTGGCCGCGTTGAGCCGGAGGAGAGCGGCGAGGGGGCCTTCGGGGCGCAGTCGCACCGCGTATCCGGCGGCCGGGCGGCCGCCGTGCAGGGCGGTGCCGAGGACGGCGAGGACGGTGCCGGTGGTGGTGTCGAGGACGGGGCCGCCGGCGGCCTGTCCGCCGAGTCGGAGGGCTTCGGCGCCCTCGGTGCCGATGGCGAGTTCGAGGGCGTCGGCGAGCGCGTGGAAGCGGTCGGTGGCGGTGTACGTGACGCCGGTGGGGCCGAGCACACGCGCCTCGCGCCAGCCGTGGGCGGCGATCCGTACGTAGGTGCCGGGTTCGATCTCGGTCCGGGTCGCGAGCGGCAGGGGCCGTACGCCGAGGCCTTCGGTCCGTACGAGCGCGAGGCCGTTCTCCGGCAGCGGGGTGACGGCCTCGGCCTCGGCGAGCCAGGTCCGGTCGCCGGGGGCGTGCAGGACGACACGGCTGAGCCCGTCGACGGCTTCGTGACTGGTGACGACCGTTCCGTGGTGGTCGGCGAGGAATCCGGTGCCGCGAGGCCGGCCCGCCAGATCGCAGATCCGCACCAGCGTCGCCAGGTCCCCGCGTCCCATGGGGTCGACGGTAGGTCGCCGGTGATCACACGGAGGACCACCAAAGGGGAACGCGCCCCCTGGCACTCCCCCCTTCACTCCGAGCGCCTCCCTGATCGGGTGATTCTTCGGCGTTCTGCCGGACAGGCTCTCGCAGGGGGAGGCACAGGGGGAAACACGTGAGGGCGGGCACGCGTGCGTGCCCGCCCTCACGTGAGCCGACGACGGGCTCCGAACCTCTCGGATCAGCCGAAGACGGCGAGGCTCTTGGCCTTGCCCCGCTGGTCCTCCACGAGCGCAAGGAGTGTCCCCCCGGGCCCGAAGACCGCGACGGGACCCGCCGGGTACTCCGGCATCTCCAGGCGGACGCCGTTGAGCAGCAGCTTGGCCCGCTTCTCGTCGACGTCCCACCGGGGGAACGCCGCCGTGGCCGCGTCCGCGACCGGCATGACCGTGAGCTCCTCCTGGAGCTGGTCGAGCGTCTTCGCCGAGTCCAGCTTGTACGGCCCGACCCGGGTGCGGCGCAGCGCGGTCAGGTGCCCGCCCACGCCGAGGCCGGCGCCGAGGTCCCGGGCGAGCGCCCGGATGTACGTACCGGAGGAGCAGACGACGGAGACGACCAGGTCGACGACGGGGGTGCCGTCCTCGGCGGTCGCCTCACGGACGTCGTACACCTGGAACGAGGAGACGGTGACCGGGCGGGCCGGGATCTCGAACTCCTCGCCGCCGCGCACGCGCGCGTACGAGCGCTTGCCGTCGATCTTGATCGCGGAGACCTTCGACGGCACCTGCATGATGGCGCCGGTCAGCTCGGCGACGCCCGCGTCGATGCCCTCGCGGGTCACCTCGGAGGCGTCGACGGAGGCCGTGATCTCGCCCTCGGCGTCGTCGGTGATCGTCGTCTGGCCCAGGCGGATGGTGCCCAGGTACTCCTTCTCGGTCAGCGCGAGGTGACCGAGGAGCTTGGTCGCCCGCTCCACGCCGAGGACGAGGACGCCGGTGGCCATGGGGTCGAGCGTGCCGGCGTGGCCGACCCGGCGGGTCTTCGCGATCCCGCGCATCTTGGCCACGACGTCGTGCGAGGTGAAGCCCGACGGCTTGTCGACGATGACAAGGCCGTCGGGCACCTTTGCTGCGTTGCTCATTCGGCGGCTTCGTCCTCGCCCGGCTTCTTGTAAGGGTCGGCGTCACCGGCGAAGGTGGCGCCCGAGGACGCCTCCCGCACCTGCTCGTCCGAGGCCCGCGCCTTGTCGAGGAGGTCCTCGATGGTCTTGGCGTTCTCCGGGAGGGCGTCGGCCACGAAGGCCAGGGTCGGCGTGAACTTGGTCCCCGCCGCGCGGCCCACGGCCGAACGGAGGATGCCCTTGGCGCTCTCCAGGCCGGCGGCGGCGCTCGCCCGCTCCTCGTCGTCGCCGTAGACCGTGTAGAAGACCGTGGCCTCCCGCAGGTCGCCGGTGACGCGGGTGTCCGTGATGGTCACGTGCGTGCCCAGGCGGGGGTCCTTGATGCCGCGCTGCAGCTTCTCGGCGACCACCTCCCGGATGAGGTCTGCCAGCTTCTTCGCCCGCGCGTTGTCGGCCACTGGTCCTTCTCCTTCTTTGCCTTGCTCAACATCAGTCTTCATCAGTGTGGAGCCTGCGGCGCACCGACAGCAGCTCCACCTCGGGGCGGGCGGCGACGAGCCGCTCGCACCGGTCCAGTACGTCGCTGAGGTGTCCCGGGTCCCCCGACACCATCGCGACGCCGATCTCGGCCCGTCGATGGAGGTTCTGGCCGCTGACCTCCGCCACGCTCACCGCGAATTTCCGCTGGAGCTCGGCGACGATCGGCTTGACGACGGAGCGTTTCTCCTTCAACGAACGAACGTCGCCGAGGAGCAGATCGAAGGACAGCGTCCCCACGTACATGTATGTCCGGATGTCCCGCCGGTTCGGGTTCGGTGTGCCCGCCGACCGCTCGGCGGGGACATCCGAAACCGTACACGCAACGGCCGGGGCCGATCGACGGAATAGTTTCCGCCGACCGGCCCCGGCTCACTGCTGCGATCGGACGCGATCAGGCGCGCGGCTTCTCGCGCATCTCGTACGTCGCGATGACGTCGTCGATCTTGATGTCGTTGAAGTTTCCGAGGTTGATACCACCCTCGAAGCCTTCGCGGATCTCGGTGACGTCGTCCTTGAAGCGGCGCAGACCGTGGATCGTGAGGTCCTCGGCGATGACCTTGCCGTCGCGGACGAGGCGCGCCTTGGTGTTGCGCTTGACCTCGCCGGAGCGGATGAGGACACCGGCGATGTTGCCCAGCTTGGACGAGCGGAAGACCTCGCGGATCTCCGCCGTACCGAGCTCGACCTCTTCGTACTCCGGCTTGAGGAGGCCCTTGAGCGCCGCCTCGATCTCCTCGATCGCCTGGTAGATGACCGAGTAGTACCGGACGTCGACGCCCTCGCGCTCCGCCATCTGCGCGGCACGGCCGGCCGCACGGACGTTGTAGCCGATGACGATGGCGTCGGAGCCCATGGCCAGGTCGATGTCCGACTCGGTCACCGCACCCACACCGCGGTGCAGGACGCGGATGTCGACCTCTTCGCCGACGTCGAGCTGGAGCAGCGAGGCCTCCAGGGCCTCGACCGCACCGGACGCGTCGCCCTTGATGATGAGGTTGAGTTCCTGGACGAGACCGGCCTTGAGCACCTTGTCGAGGTCCTCGAGGGACACCCGGCGGACGCGCTTGGCGAAGGCGGCGTTGCGCTCACGCGCAGCGCGCTTCTCGGCGATCTGACGGGCCGTACGGTCCTCGTCGACAACCAGGAGGTTGTCGCCGGCACCCGGGACGTTGGTGAGACCCAGGACCAGGACGGGAGTCGACGGGGTCGCCTCCTCGACGTTGTTGCCCTTGTCGTCGAGCATCGCCCGGACACGGCCGTACGCGTCGCCGACCACCACGGTGTCGCCGATGCGCAGCGTTCCGCGCTGGACCAGGACGGTGGAGACGGCACCGCGACCACGGTCGAGGTGGGACTCGATCGCAATACCCTGCGCGTCCTGGTTCGGGTTGGCCCGCAGATCGAGCGAGGCGTCGGCGGTGAGGACGACGGCCTCGAGCAGGGAGTCGATGTGCAGACCCTGCTTGGCGGAGATGTCGACGAACATCGTGTCGCCGCCGTACTCCTCGGCCACCAGACCGAACTCGGTCAGCTGACCGCGGACCTTGGTCGGGTCCGCACCCTCGACGTCGATCTTGTTGACCGCGACGACGATCGGGACGCCGGCGGCCTTGGCGTGGTTGAGCGCCTCGATCGTCTGCGGCATGACGCCGTCGTTGGCCGCGACCACGAGGATCGCGATGTCGGTCGACTTCGCACCACGGGCACGCATGGCGGTGAACGCCTCGTGACCCGGGGTGTCGATGAAGGTGATGCGACGCTCTTCGCCGTTGACCTCGGTACCCACCTGGTAGGCACCGATGTGCTGGGTGATGCCACCGGCCTCGCCCGCGACGACGTTCGTCTTGCGGATCGCGTCGAGAAGTCGGGTCTTACCGTGGTCGACGTGACCCATGACGGTGACGACCGGCGGACGGGAGACCAGAGCCTCTTCGCCGCCCTCGTCCTCGCCGAACTCGATGTCGAAGGACTCGAGGAGCTCGCGGTCCTCTTCCTCCGGCGAGACGATCTGAACGGTGTAGTTCATCTCCTCGCCGAGCATCGTCAGCGTGTCGTCGGAGACGGACTGCGTGGCCGTGACCATCTCACCGAGGTTCATCATCACCGCGACGAGCGACGCCGGGTTGGCGCCGATCTTCTCGGCGAAGTCGGTGAGGGAGGCACCGCGCGACAGGCGAATGGTCTCGCCGTGGCCGCGAGGCAGCATCACGCCGCCCACGGACGGGGCCTGCATGGCCTCGTACTCCTGGCGCCTCTGACGCTTCGACTTGCGACCGCGACGCGCGGGACCGCCGGGACGACCGAAGGCGCCCTGCGTGCCACCACGGCCACCCGGACCGCCGGGACGGCCACCGAAGCCACCGGGACGACCGCCGAAGCCGCCGCCACCGCCGCCGGGACCACCCGGACGACCGCCGCCGCCACCGGGACCACCGGGACGACCGGCGAAGCCGCCGCCGCCACCGCCGGGACCGGCCGGACGACCGGCGAAGCCGGGACGACCGCCGCCGCCACCGCCGGGACCACCCGGACGGCCGCCGGGGCCACCGGGACCACGGCCACCGCCGCCAGGACCGGGACGCGGGCCGGCAGCGGGACGCTGCGGCATCATGCCCGGGTTGGGACGGTTACCGCCGGGCGCGCCGCCCGGACGGGGAGCCTGCGGACGAGGCATGCCACCAGGAGTGGGACGCGCGCCGCCCTGACCCTGCGGACGCGGGGCGCCGCCGGGGCCACCCTGCGGACGCGGGGCGCCCGGAGCGGCACCGGGGCCGCCGGGACGGGGAGCACCGCCACCGGGACGGGGCGTCTGCGGACGCGCCATGCCGGTGGAGCCACCCGAGGTGAAGGGGTTGTTGCCCGGACGCGGTCCGGCCGGACGGGCACCGCCCGGACGGGGAGCGCCCTGGCCCTGCGGACGCGGGGCGCCCTGGCCCTGCGGACGCGGTGCGCCCTGACCCGGACGGGCCGGACGCTCGGGGCGGTCGCCGGTGGGACGGGGTCCCTGGGCGGCGCCACCGGGGCGCTGACCGGCGGCGGGAGCCGACGGGGGCGCGGTGAACTCGGGGGCGGCCGGAGCCGGGGTGACCGGCTTGGGCGCGGGCTTCGGGCCCGGGCGGGGGCCCGAGGCGGCCGGAGCCGGAGAGGGGGTGCTGCTCGCGGGCGCGGCCGGAGTGACCGGGGCCGGCGCCGCAGGCGCGGCGGGAGCCGGCTTGGGGGCCGGGGCGCCGGGCTTGGGAGCAGCGGGACGTGCCGCGGCGGCCGGAGAAGGCGCCGCGGGCTTGGAGGGGGCGGCCTTGCGAGGCGCGCCAGGCTTGGCAGCGGTCTTGCCGGCGTTGCCGCCGGGACCCTGCAAAGCGTCAGTCAACTTGCGCACGACCGGCGCCTCGATCGTCGAGGACGCCGAACGGACGAATTCACCGAGTTCTTGGAGCTTGGCCATGACGACCTTGCTCTCCACGCCGAACTCCTTGGCGAGTTCGTATACCCGGACCTTAGCCACATCGCTCCTTTGAGGTCCGGGTTACCGCCGGACCGTCGCTACTTCATGGGCGTACTCATCGCGTACTCATCGAGTGCTCATCGCAATCTCGACCTACTTCCAACTCGCGAGGTACCTGACCGCACGGTGTTCCGTGCCGTACTTCTTCACTGCGGTGCCGGCCGTTCGACGTGGTGACGTAGTTCCGCTGTTTCGAGCGGGCCCTGGACCCTGAAGGCCCTCGGGAACGCTCGGCGGCGGACCGCCAGGTCGAGACAAGCCACGGCGGGGTGCAGGTACGCACCCCGGCCGGGCAGCGTACCGCGATGATCAGGAACGCACTCGTCCTTGTTCACCACGATCCGCAGTAGATCGCTCTTGGCCGCTCGCACCCGGCATCCCACACAGGTTCGCTCAGGGCACGCGCGGGCATGCGTCCGGCCAGACACGATTAAGTCTACCTCCCCGTACCGACCTCACCTGTTTGGGGCAAGAATCGAACAGTTGTTGGCCAAAAACGGTCTCAGTCCTCCGGACCGCTCGGCTCGGTGTCCGGACGGATGTCGATCCGCCAGCCGGTGAGGCGCGCGGCGAGGCGGGCGTTCTGGCCCTCCTTGCCGATCGCCAGCGACAGCTGGTAGTCCGGCACCGTCACACGGGCGGAACGGGCCGCCATGTCGACGACCTCGACCCGGGACACCCGCGCCGGGGAGAGCGCGTTCGCCACCATCTCGGCCGGGTCGTCCGACCAGTCGACGATGTCGATCTTCTCACCGAGCAGCTCCGCCATCACGTTGCGGACACGGCTGCCCATCGGGCCGATGCAGGCGCCCTTGGGGTTCAGGCCCGAACGGGTGGAACGAACGGCGATCTTGGTGCGGTGACCGGCCTCACGGGCGATCGCCGCGATCTCGACCGAGCCGTCGGCGATCTCCGGCACCTCAAGGGCGAAGAGCTTCTTCACCAGATTGGGGTGGGTACGCGAAAGGGTGACGGACGGACCGCGGACACCCTTCGCCACCCGGACGACGTACGTCCGCAGCCGCAGACCGTGCGTGTAGTCCTCGCCCGGCACCTGCTCCTGCACCGGAAGAATGGCCTCCAGCTTGTCGTCCAGACGGACCAGGACGTTCTTCGGGTCCTTGCCCTGCTGCACGACACCGGCGACGACGTCGCCCTCGCGGCGCGCGTACTCGCCGAACGTCACGTCGTTCTCGGCGTCCCGCAGACGCTGCTGGATCACCTGGCGGGCGGTGCTCGCCGCGATCCGGCCGAAGTCCGACGGGGTGTCGTCGAAGTCCTTGGGCTCCTGGCCCTCCTCCAGGTCGGAGGGGTCTTCCTTCGCCCACACCGTCACGTGACCGGTCTGCCGGTTCAGCTCCACGCGGGCGTGGCGGCGGGCGTCGGGGGTGCGGTGGTAAGCGATGAGGAGGGCCGACTCGATCGCCTCGACCAGCAGGTCGAAGGAGATCTCCTTCTCATTCGCCAAGCCCTTGAGCAGCTTCACGTCGATGTCCACGGCTACGCCTCCTCTTCCTTCTTGTCCTTGCGGTTGAACTCGATCTCGACACGCGCCTTGGCGATGTCGGCGAACGCGACCCGGCGGGCGGTGGGCTTGCGCCCCTTCACGCCCGGCACTTCGAGGTCGAGGCCGTCCTCGTCCACGGCCATGATCCGCGCGACCAGTTCCTCGGCGGCGCCGTCGGTGGTCAGCTGGAGCTTGGCGAGGCGGCCGGTGGCCCGTACGTAGTGGCGGTGCTCGGTCAGCGGGCGGTCGGCGCCGGGGGAGCTGACTTCGAGGACGTACTCGCCCTCGCCCATCGCGTCGGTCTCGTCGAGCTTCTCGGAGATCGCGCGGCTCAGCTCGGCACAGGCGTCCAGTTCCACGCCCTCGTCCGAATCGACGACGATCCTCAGCAGTCCGCGGCGGCCGGCCCGGGACACCTCGATCTCCTCGAGATCCAGGTCCCTCGCGTGGACGAGCGGCTCCACGAGTCCGCGCAGCCTGTCGCTCTGGGTGGTGCTCATCCGGGTGACTCCTCGGCCGCGTGTGCTGTTGTGGGTTCGTCGCGTTTTCCTCGCGTGTCAGACCAAAGGGTATCCGGTCCGGGAGGGTGTTGCCGTCCACCGCCCCGGGGCCCGCGGGTACGCTCGCCTGCGGTGATCCCGACGATCTTCGACGACGTACCACAGCTGAGGGAGAGAGCGTGACGACGACGGGCAGGCGCGCACTCCTGACGGCGGGGGTCTCGGCCGCCGCCGCGGCGGCGCTCGCGGGCTGCACCACCGCCGAGGACCCCGGTCCCCGGAAGCCGGGCGCGGCCGAGGTGGAGGCCGAACGGGTGGCGCGCGCCGAGGCCGCGCTGCGGCTGCGCTCCGTGACCGCCTCCAGGGCCCTGCTGGAACGTTACGACGCGGCGCTGGCCGCCCACCCGGCCCTCGCGCCCCGGCTGACCCCGCTGCGACGCTCCGTGGCGGCGCACGCCGAGGCGCTCGGCGAGGGCGGTACGACGGTGCGCCCGGCGACGGCCACACCGTCACCCTCCGCCACCGCTTCCGCCGGCGCCTCCGCCTCCGCCTCCGCACGGCCCACTCCTCCCCCCGTGCCCGTCGCGGCCGACCCCCGGGCGGCCCTGAACGAGCTCGCGGCCGCCGAACGCACGGCCTCCGACGCCCACACCGCCGCCCTGGTCACCGCCCCGCCCGAGTACGCGCGGCTGCTGGCCTCCGTCGCCGCCGCCGGCGCCGCCCACGCCTATCTGCTGACCGAAGGAGCCCGGGCATGAGCGCCCTCGACGCGACCCAGGCCGCGCTGGCCGCCGAACACGCGGCGGTGTACGGGTACGGGGTCGTCGGCGGCCGGATCGGTGCGGAACGGCGGGCCGAGGCCACCGCCGCGTACGAGGCGCACCGGGCACGCCGGGACACGCTGCGCCGGAGCGTGCGCGACCTCGGCGGTACTCCGGTGGCGGCGGCGGCCGCGTACGAGCTGCCCTTCCGGGTCGCGGACCCGGCCGGCGCCGTACGGCTCGCGGCCGTCCTGGAGGACCGGGTGGCCTGGGTCTACTCCGACCTCGTCCGGGCCACCGAGGGCCCTCGGCGCCGCGAGGCGGCCGCCGCGTTGCGGGAGGCGGCGGTACGCGCGGTCCGCTGGCGCGGCAGCGACGTAACCTTTCCTGGGCTCGCCGAGCGGGTCTGAGCCCCGCCCCGACCGAAGGAACAACGTACGCATGGGTTTCGAACCGCCGCAGCGACTGACCAGGACGCTCGGTGAGACGTACGGGGACGCCGCGGCGGCCGAGTGGCTCGGAAGGCTGCCCGAGCTAGCCGGTCAGGTGCTCGACCGCGCCTCCCTGGACAGCGAACGGGTGATGGCACCCGGCGGACGCAGCAGCCTGGTCGTGCTCGTCCGGCGGTCCGACGGCTCCCCCGCCGCGCTCAAGATCGCGCCCGCGTTCGCCCGGCCGGACCTGGAGCGGGACGCGCTCGCGCACTGGAACGGCTGGGGCGCGGTCCAGCTCCTCGACGAGGCCGCGGAGGGCGCGCTCGTCCTCGAACGTCTGCACCCCGAGGTCTCGCTGCGCTCGCTCCCGGAGGCGAAGGCCCTCCTGGAGGCCGCCGGGACCGTGCGCAAGCTGTGGGTCGAGCCGGCGGCGGAGCACGGCTTCGAGACGGTCGCCGAGCGGACCGCCCGGCAGGCGGAGGCGATGGCCCCCCATCTGAACGGGGCGGCGACCGCCGAGCTGACGACGGCCGCGCTCGCGGCGCGCGAGGAGCTGGTGACCGGCTCGTCGGAGACGCTGCTGCTGCACGGGAACTTCCGGCAGGGCAAGGTGCTCGGCGGTGACCGGGCGCCCTGGCTGGCCGTGGGCCCCGAGCCGCTGGTCGGTGAGCGGGCGTACGACCTCGCCCGGCTCGTACGGGACCGGGTCGAGGACCTGGTGGCCGCGTCCTCGGGCGCCTCGGCGGCCCGGCGGCGGGTCAACAAGCTGGCGGACTCCCTGGACCTGGACCGGGAGCGGCTGCGCGGCTGGACGCTGTTCCGCGCGGTCGAGTCGGGCACCCGGGCGCTGACCGCGGGGCGCCGGCAGGATGCCGAGCTGCTCCTGGAGTTCGCGAGCTGGCTGTAGGGGAATACCCTTTCTGTACCGTTCGGCTCAATCCAGGGGGCCGTGATGATCGAAGAGCTTCTGGTGGCCGCGGCCGGCGCGGCGGCGGCGATCGCCGTGTACGCGGGTGCGGCCGCGCGGGTCGTGAAGCAGTACGAGCGAGGCGTCGTCTTCCGCTTCGGGCGGCTGCGTGACGACGTGCGCACGCCCGGCTTCACGATGATCGTTCCGGGTGTGGACCGCCTGCACAAGGTGAACATGCAGATCGTCACGATGCCCGTGCCCGCGCAGGAGGGCATCACCCGGGACAACGTGACGGTGCGGGTCGACGCGGTCGTCTACTTCAAGGTCGTCGACGCGGCGGAGGCGCTGATCCGGGTCGAGGACTACAAGTTCGCGGTCTCGCAGATGGCACAGACGTCCCTGCGGTCGATCATCGGCAAGAGCGATCTCGACGACCTGCTGTCGAACCGGGAGAAGCTCAACCAGGGCCTGGAGCTGATGCTGGACTCCCCCGCGATCGGCTGGGGCGTGCAGATCGACCGGGTCGAGATCAAGGACGTCTCCCTGCCGGAGACGATGAAGCGCTCGATGGCCCGGCAGGCGGAGGCGGACCGGGAACGCCGGGCGCGGGTGATCAACGCGGACGCGGAGCTCCAGGCCTCGAAGAAGCTGGCGGAGGCGGCGGCGGTCATGTCCGACCAGCCGGCGGCGCTGCAGCTGCGGCTGCTGCAGACGGTGGTGGCGGTCGCGGCGGAGAAGAACTCGACGCTGGTCCTGCCGTTCCCGGTGGAGCTGCTGCGGTTCCTGGAGCGGTCGACGGTGGGGCCCTCGGCCCCCGCCACCGAGGCGTCCGCCGCGGGGCCGGCCGTGGCGCACGCCCCGTCGACGCCGTCGGTCAGTGACGCGTACCTGAAGGGCGCGGCCCATGCGGCGGAGGGGGTGGAGCCGGTGGGTGACCTGACGGGGGCGTCGGTGGAACCGGCACCCGCACCGCCGGAGGGCGCCTGAGCGTCCCCTGACAGGAGGGGCGGGGGCCTCGGGCCCCCGCCCCTCCTGTCAGGTCTCCCGCCGTCAGGCGGTCAGGCGGTCAGGCGGTCAGGCGGGCCAGCGCCTCGTCGACCGTCAGTTCCTCGCGGTCACCCGTCCGGCGGTCCTTCAGCTCCACGATGCCCTCGGCCGAGCGGCGGCCGGCGACCAGGATCTTCGGGACGCCCATGAGCTCCGCGTCGGTGAACTTGACGCCCGGCGAGACGCCCGCGCGGTCGTCGACCAGGACGCGGAGACCCGCGGCGGACAGCTTGTCGGAGACCTCCAGGGCCAGCTCCGTCTGGAGGGCCTTGCCCGCGGCGACGACGTGGACGTCGGCCGGGGCGACCTCGGCCGGCCAGCACAGGCCCTTCTCGTCGGCCGTCTGCTCCGCCAGCGCGGCGACGGCGCGCGAGACGCCGATGCCGTACGAGCCCATGGTCACGCGGACCGGCTTGCCGTTCTGGCCGAGGACGTCGAGCTTGAGGGCGTCGGCGTACTTGCGGCCCAGCTGGAAGATGTGGCCGATCTCGATGGCGCGGTCCAGCTTGAGGCCGGTGCCGCACGCGGGGCACGGGTCGCCCTCCTGCACGACGACGACGTCGACGTACTCCTCGACCTCGAAGTCACGGCCCGCGACGACGTTCTTCGCGTGCATGCCGTCCTTGTTGGCACCGGTGATCCACGCGGTGCCCGGCGCCACGCGCGGGTCGGCGATGTACGTGACCTTCTCCAGGCCCTGCGGGCCGACGTAGCCCCGGACGAGGTCCGCGCGCTGCGCGAAGTCCTCCTCGGTCACCAGCTCGACCGTGGCCGTCGGGCCGAAGTGCTCCTCGACCTTGTCCATGTCGACCTCGCGGTCGCCCGGGACGCCGATGGCGACGATCTCGCCGTCGACCTTCACCAGGAGGTTCTTCAGGGTGGCGGAGGCGGGCACGCCCAGCGAGGCGGCGAGCGTCTCGATGGTGGGGGTGTCGGGGGTCGGGATCTCCTCGGCGGCGGGGACCGCGGTGGCGTCGACCGGCTTCACCGCCTGGTGCACGGCCTCGGTGTTCGCCGCGAAGTCGCAGTTCGGGCAGTCGGCGAAGGTGTCCTCGCCGGCCTCGGCCGGGGCCAGGAACTCCTCGGACTTCGAGCCGCCCATCGCGCCGGCGGTGGCCGCGACGATGCGGTAGTCGAGGCCGAGGCGCTCGAAGACCCGCTGGTAGGCCTGGCGGTGCAGGGCGTAGGACTGGGCGAGGCCCTCGTCCTCCGTGTCGAAGGAGTACGAGTCCTTCATGAGGAACTCACGGCCGCGCAGGATGCCGGCGCGGGGGCGGGCCTCGTCACGGAACTTGTTCTGGATCTGGTACAGGATGACCGGCAGGTCCTTGTACGAGGAGCACTGGTCCTTGACCAGGAGCGTGAAGATCTCCTCGTGCGTCGGGCCGAGGAGGTAGTCGCCGCCCTTGCGGTCCTGGAGGCGGAAGAGCTCGGCGCCGTACTCGTCCCAGCGGCCCGTCGCCTCGTACGGCTCACGCGGCAGCAGCGCGGGGAGGGTGACCTCCTGCGCGCCGATCGCGTCCATCTCCTCGCGGACGATGCGCTCGATGTTGGAGAGGACCTTCTTGCCGAGGGGCAGCCAGCTCCAGATGCCGGCGGCGGTACGGCGCACGTAGCCGGCCCGGACGAGGAGCTTGTGGCTGAGGACCTCGGCGTCGGCCGGGTCGTCGCGCAGCGTCTTCGCCATCAACTGGGACATGCGCTGGACCGGTGCGTTGGCCATGGTTCTCGTACTCCTGCCGGGTAAGGATGATGGCCCCGAGATTAGCCGGGCCTCCCCGGGTCGGAGAAATCAGTTCCGGCGCTTGAGCGGCAGGGACGCGCCCATGACCGCGTACGGGCGGACCGCGCTCGGGAAGTGCACCTGGCGGGCGAGGTCCTGGTAGCCGAGGGAGCGGTAGAGGCCGCGGGCCGGGCTGTCGGTGTCGATCGCGGAGAGGATCGAGCGCGGCTGGGCGGACTCGTCGGTGATGGTGGTGATCAGCTCGCGGCCCACGCCGCGCCCCTGGTGGGCCGGGTGGACGTGGAGTTCGGTGATCACGAAGGAGTCGTCGAGCCAGTCGACGGTGCCGGTGGCGCGCAGATACGCCTCGACGACGGTGGACCACCAGTGGCTCCGGTCGTTGGGCATCCCGTAGACGAATCCGACGAGCTTCCCCTCGGGGGTGGTGGCCCCGTAGGCCTGTGCGCCGGGGTTCAGCAGGTGGCGCAGCACGATGTGGCGGCGTACGGCGATCTCGTCCTCGTCCAGGCCGAAGGCGAGCGCCTGCACGGCGAGTGCCTCGTCCACCCGGGCGGCGAGATTGACCGGTCCGATCATGACCTCTGCGTCATCCATGCGGCGCACCCTACAAGCGGCCGGGGCCTCAGAACAGCACGCTCATGAAGGCACCGGTCTCCTGGAAGCCGACACGGCGGTACGAGGCCCTCGCCGGGGTGTTGTAGTCGTTCACGTACAGGCTGACGACGGGTGCGACGTCCGCCAGGGCGTACTGGAGGACGGCGGCCATGCCGGACTCGGAGAGGCCCTTGCCGCGGTGCTCGGGGGCGACCCAGACGCCCTGGATCTGGCAGGCCTGGCGGGTGGCGGCGCCGATCTCCGCCTTGAAGATCACCTTGCCGTCCTCGATGCGGGCGAAGGAACGGCCGGAGCCGACCAGCTCGGCGACCCGGGCCTGGTAGAGCAGTCCGCCGTCGTTGGCGAGCGGGGAGATCCCGACCTCCTCGGTGAACATGGCCACGCACGCGGGCATGATCACCTCCATCTCGTCCTTGCGGACGCGGCGCACGAGCGGGTCGGGCGCGACGGTCACTGAGGGCTCCTCGGCGACCATCAGCGGCTGCCGGGCGCGGACGTCCCGCGCGGGGCCCCAGCTGGGCTCCAGAAGCCGCCACAGCTCGGTGGTGGGCTCGGCGGGCCCGACGATCGAGGAACAGCGCCGGCCGGTCCTGCGGGCCCGGTCGGCGAAGGCGCGCACGGCCTCGGGCGTCGCGCAGAGCGGCACGAGGTTGGCACCGGAGTAGCAGAGCGACCGCAGCCGCCCCTCGCTGTACCAGCCCCACATCTCGCCGCCGAGCCGCCAGGGATCGAGCCCGGCGACCTGGACGCGGGCGGTCACGAAGGCGTTCTCGACGGGGGCGCTCTCCAGGACGGCGAGTGCGGCGCCGAGGTCGGCGGGTTCGAGGACCCGGGTGGCGGGTTGTGTCAGCACGAGGGGGCCTCACCGTACGGTTCTACGTGGTCTCCGCACTTTACCCCTCTCGCCTGTGGCGGGGCCCTCCTCGCGCACGAAGCCCCCTCCTCCCGGGCGGGAGGAGGGGGCTTCGTGAAGAGCCGGGGCTGCGGGAGGAGCCGGGGCCGTGGGAGGAGCCGGGGCCGTGGGAGGAGCTGACGCTCAGCCCGCGACGGCGACCGACGGTTCGCCGCTGGCGACGCCGTCCTTCTCCATCTGCTCGGCGATCTTGAGGGCCTCTTCGATGAGGGTCTCGACGATCTTCGACTCGGGGACGGTCTTGATGACCTCGCCCTTCACGAAGATCTGACCCTTGCCGTTGCCGGAGGCGACGCCCAGGTCGGCCTCGCGGGCCTCGCCCGGGCCGTTGACGACGCAGCCCATGACGGCGACGCGCAGCGGGACGGTCATGCCGTCGAGGCCGGCGGTGACCTCCTCCGCGAGCTTGTAGACGTCGACCTGGGCGCGGCCGCAGGACGGGCAGGAGACGATCTCCAGGCGGCGCTGGCGCAGGTTCAGCGACTCCAGGATCTGCATGCCGACCTTGATCTCCTCGGCCGGCGGCGCGGAGAGGGAGACCCGGATGGTGTCGCCGATGCCCTGGGACAGCAGCGCGCCGAAGGCGACGGCCGACTTGATGGTGCCCTGGAAGGCCGGGCCCGCCTCGGTGACGCCGAGGTGCAGCGGGTAGTCGCACTGGGCGGCGAGCTGGCGGTAGGCCTCGACCATGATCACCGGGTCGTTGTGCTTGACCGAGATCTTGATGTCGCGGAAGCCGTGCTCCTCGAAGAGGGACGCCTCCCAGAGGGCGGACTCGACGAGCGCCTCGGGGGTGGCCCTGCCGTACTTCTTGAGCAGGCGCGCGTCGAGCGATCCGGCGTTGACGCCGATGCGGATCGGGGTGCGGGCGTCGGAGGCCGCCTTGGCGATCTCCTTGACCTTGTCGTCGAACTGCTTGATGTTGCCGGGGTTGACGCGGACGGCCGCGCAGCCGGCGTCGATCGCCGCGAAGACGTACTTCGGCTGGAAGTGGATGTCGGCGATCACCGGGATCTGCGACTTCCGCGCGATGACCGCGAGGGCGTCGGCGTCGTCCTGGGTGGGACAGGCCACGCGCACGATCTGGCAGCCGGAGGCCGTCAGCTCGGCGATCTGCTGCAGCGTGGCGCCGATGTCGGACGTGCGGGTCGTGGTCATCGACTGCACGGAGACGGGTGCGTCACCGCCGACGGCCACGCTGCCGACCTGGATCTGGCGGCTCTTGCGCCGCTCGGCGAGCCGGGTCGGGACGGTCGGGATACCGAGAGAAATCGCGGTCATCTTTTGTGCAACCTCAAGGTTGTGCGTCGGCGGGCTCAGGTCTCCGAGGTTACCGCCCCGGGGGCGGGGGGCCGGACACCACCGGGTCCGGCCCCCCTGTGGGCTACGTGATCTTCACCGGGTTGACGAGGTCGGCGGCGAGGACCAGCAGCGTGAAGCAGACGAAGACTCCGGCCACCACGTACGCGGCGGGCATCAGCTTCGCCACGTCGAAGGGGCCCGGGTCGGGGCGCTTGAAGATCCGGGCCGTGTGACGGCGTACGGACTCCCACAGGGCACCCGCGATGTGACCGCCGTCGAGCGGCAGCAGCGGGAGCATGTTGAACAGGAACAGCGACACGTTGAACCCGACGAGCAGGTTCATGAACATCACGAGGATCGTCGTCGGCGGGGCCTCGACGGTCATCAGTTCACCGGTGATGCGGGCGGCGCCGACGACGCCGACCGGCGAGTCGTCCGCGCGCTCGCCGTCGCCGAAGGTGGCGTCCCACAGGCCGGGGATCTTGCCCGGGAGGGCGATGACCGAGTGGACGCCGTTCTCCAGGAGGTCGCCCATGCGGTCGGTGGTCTCGCCGAAGCTCAGGGGCGCGACCTCGGTCTTGGAGGCGAAGCCGAGGTAGCCGGCGTCGACGTACCTGACCGGCTGGACGACCTTGCCGTCCTCGTCCTTCGCCAGCACCTTGTTGGCGACGAGGTCGGGGTGCAGCTCGACGCGCTGCCCGGCCCGCTCGACGGTGATCGTCGCGGGGCCGATGGTGTCGCGGATGCGGTCGGAGAGGGTGTCCCAGTCGCTCACCGGCGTGCCGTTGAAGGCGACGATCTTGTCGCCGTCCTTCAGGCCGGCCTTGAAGGCCGGGGAGACGGGATCGCCCGCGGCGCACTTGTCACGCTTCTCGTCCTGCTCGATCACGCACTTCTGGACGCCCGCGACCTGCGTCGTCTGGCCCTCGATGCCCAGCGTCATCATCGAGCCGAAGAACAGCGCCACCGCGAGGACCAGGTTCATGAACGGTCCGGCGAACATCACGATCACGCGCTTCCACGGCTTGCGCGTGTAGAAGAGCCGGGTCTCGTCGCCGGGCTTGAGCTCCTCGTACGAGGCCTCCCGGGCGTCCTCGATCATCGAGCGCCAGGGCGAGGTGGAGCGGGCCTCGATCTTGCCGTCCTCGCCCGGCGGGAACATGCCGATCATGCGGATGTAGCCGCCGGCGGGGATGGCCTTGATGCCGTACTCGGTCTCGCCGCGCTTCTTCGACCAGATCGTGGGGCCGAAGCCGACCATGTACTGCGGCACGCGGATGCCGAAGAGCTTGGCCGTCGAGAGGTGGCCCAGCTCGTGCCAGGCGATGGAGACGAGGAGGCCGAGGGCGAACAGCACGAGGCCCAGGACGTACAGGAGCATTTCGGTCATGCGCGGGCCTCCGCTGTTGCCTTCGCTGCGAGCTCTCGGGCCCGGGCGCGCGCCCAGGTCTCCGCTTCGAGGACGTCCGGCACGGTGAGGGAGGTTCCCGCGACGGGAACGCCGTGCTCCGCGACGACCGCTGTGACCGTATCCATGATTCCGTTGAACGGCAGCCGTCCGGCGAGAAACGCCTCGACGCACTCCTCGTTGGCGGCGTTGAAGACGGCGGGGGCCGTGCCGCCCAGCTCGCCGACGTGCCGGGCCAGCCCGACCGACGGGAACGCCTCCGTGTCGAGCGGGAAGAACTCCCAGGTGGAGGCCTTGCTCCAATCGAAGGCGGGGGCAGCGTCCGGGACCCGCTCCGGCCAGCCGATGCCGATGGCGATCGGGCCGCGCATGTCCGGCGGGGTGGCCTGGGCGAGCGTGGAGCCGTCGGTGAACTCGACCATCGAGTGCACGTACGACTGCGGGTGGACGACGACCTCGATGCGGTCGAACGGGATGTCGTAGAGGAGGTGCGCCTCGATGACCTCCAGGCCCTTGTTGACCAGGGTGGCGCTGTTCACCGTGATCACCGGGCCCATGGCCCAGGTCGGGTGGGCGAGCGCGTCCTCGCGGGTGACGTCGGCGAGCTGCGCGCGCGTACGGCCGCGGAACGGGCCGCCCGAGGCGGTGACGACCAGCTTGCGGACGTCGGCGCGGGTGCCCGCGGCGAGCGCCTGGAAGAGGGCCGCGTGCTCGGAGTCGACCGGGATGATCTGACCGGGCTTCGCGAGCGCCTTCACCAGGGGGCCGCCGACGATCAGCGACTCCTTGTTGGCGAGGGCGAGGGTACGGCCGGCTTCGAGGGCGGCCAGGGTCGGCGCGAGGCCGATGGAGCCGGTGATGCCGTTCAGGACGGTGTGGCACGGCGAGGCGGCGAGCTGGGTGGCCGCGTCGGGGCCGGCGAGGATCTCGGGCAGCGGCTCGGAGCCGTACAGCGCCTTCAGGGCCGTACGGAGCTCCTCCACCACGTCCTCGCGGGCCACGGCGACCGCGGCGACCTTCAGCCGGTGCGCCTGCTCGGCGAGCAGCGCGACCCGGCCGCCCGAGGCGGCCAGGGCGGTGACCCGGAAGCGGTCGGGGTTGCGCAGCACCAGGTCGATGGCCTGCGTGCCGATGGACCCGGTCGAGCCGAGGACGACGATGTCCCGGCGTCCTTCGGAGACGTCGAAGGCGATATGCGGGTCGGCGAGAGGAGAGGGGCGGTCGCTCATGCCCCCCATTCTTGCCGCAAACGCCGCGCGGTCTTCACGGGGTGTGGACGAACGTGTCGAAGACCCGGTGGAAGTCGGGGAACGTCTTCTTCACACAGCCGGGGTCGTCGAAGGTGACGCCGGGCGTGCGCAGGGCGGTGACCGCGAACGACATGACGATCCGGTGGTCGCCGTGGGTGGCGATCTCGACGGGTCCGGCCGGCGCGCCCGGGTGGATCTCGATCCAGTCGGGGCCGGTCTCGACGGTGATGCCGAGGCGGCGCAGGTTCTCGGCACAGGCGTCGAGGCGGTCGCACTCCTTGACCCGGGTGTTGGCCACGTCCTCGATGCGGACCGGACCGTCGGCGAAGGGCGCGAGGGCGGCGAGGGTCGGCATGGTGTCGGAGATGTCCCGCATGTTGACGGTGAGTCCGCGCAGGACGCCGGTGGAGCGGACCGTCGTCCCGGCGCCGGTGATCTCGACGTCGGCGCCCATGCGGCGCAGCACGTCGACGAAGCCGAGGTCGCCCTGGAGGGCGCCGGTGCCGAGACCGGGGACGGTGACGGAGCGGCCGGGTTCGAGGGCGGCGGCGGCGAAGAAGTAGCTGGCGGTGGAGGCGTCGGGCTCGACGCCGTAGGTGCGGGCGCGGTAGCCGGTGGGGGCGACGCGGTAGGTACGGGCCCCGTCCGGGCCGCGCTCCTCCCTGACCTCGGCGCCGAAGTCGCGCATCATCGCGAGGGTGATCTCGACGTACGGCTCCGAGACCAGGTCGGTGACGGTGATGTCGAGGCCCTCGGCGGTGAGCGGGCCCAGCATGAGGAGGGCCGTCAGGTACTGGGAGGACTGGCCGGCGTCGAGGGTGAGCGCGCCGCCCTTCACGCCGTGGGCGTGGACGTCGAGGGGGTGATGCCCCTCCTGCCCGCCGTGCCGCAGGTCGACGCCGAGCTCGCGCAGGGCGGTGGCGAGCGGGCCCAGGGGACGCCGCCGCATCTGCGCGGAGGCGTCGAAGCGGTACGTGCCGTGGCCGGCGGCGGCGAGGGTCGGCAGGAATCGGGCGGTGGTGGCGCCGTCACGGCAGTAGACGTCGGCGGAGTCCGCGCCGGGGCCGGCGGGGCGGCCTTCGATGTGCCAGGCGTCGCTCTCCCGGCGGACGGCGTACCCGAGGGCGGCCAGCCCCTCCGCGAACCCCTCGGTGTCGTCGGAGACGAGGGGCCGGAGGAGGGTGGTGGTGCCCTCGGCCGCGGCGGCGAGGAAGAGCGCGCGGGCGGTGACGGACTTGGAGCCGGGGATGTGGATGACGGTCACGCGCCCATCCTGCCGTGCGGGAGGGGGCGATGGCGCGGGGGTCCGCAGCGTGGACGGGGGCGGCGCGGTCACCCGTGCGGGGCGGTTCCCCGTGCGGGGGCGCGTGGGGGGCGGTTCCCCGTGCCGGGGCGCGTGGGGGTGGGTTCCCCGTGCGGGGGCGCGTGGGGGTGGTTCCCCGTGCCGGGGCGCGTGGGGGCGGTTCCCCGTGCGGGGCGTGCGGCTGCGTCTCGCGGGGCGGTGCCGCCCGCCGTGGTGGGCAATCGTCCCTCCCCCAGACTCCGTCCGGGGGACCCGCCCGGCGGAACGAAGGCCCACCACGCGGGTGGGCGGGGGCGGGTGCCCCCGGCGTGCCCGTGGCCGGGGCCGGACCTCCGTGGGCTAAGGAACTCGGCGGTGGACGTTTTCCTCCGTCGAGGGGCCCGGTGTCGCGTCCGCGATCCAGGGGCCCTCGTCGCTCGGATCCACGATCCCCTCCTCCAGCCACACGTACCGCCCCGCGAGGACCCCCTCCGCGACCCGCCCGTCGACCTCGTCCGCGTTGGACCAGAGCCGTCCGAACAGTTCCTCGATCCGCAGCCGGGCCTGCCGGCAGAACGCGTCCGCGAGCTGCTGCGCCTCCCGGCCGTGGTCGCCGGTGGTGCGCAGCAGTTCGGCCCGTACACAGGCCGCGCTCATCGCGAAGAGTTCCGCGCCGATGTCGACGATCCGGCCGAGGAAGGCCTGCTTGAGCTCCATCCGGCCCTGCCAGCGGGACATCGCGTAGAAGGTGGAGCGGGCGAGCTTGCGCGAGGTCCGTTCCACGTACCGCAGATGCACCGCCAGCTCGCCGAACTCGGCGTACGAGGAGGGCAGTTGCCCCGGGCCCGTCACGAGTCCCGGCAGCCAGCGGGCGTAGAAGCCGCCCGCCCGCGCGCCCGCCCTCGCCTTGTCGGCGAGCGACTTCCCGGGGTCGATGAGGTCCCCCGCGACGGAGAGGTGGGCGTCGACGGCCTCGCGGGCGATCAGCAGGTGCATGATCTCGGTCGAGCCCTCGAAGATCCGGTTGATCCGCAGATCCCGCAGGACCTGTTCGGCGGGGACGGCGCGTTCGCCGCGGGCGGCGAGCGAGTCGGCGGTCTCGTAGCCGCGGCCGCCCCGGATCTGGACGAGTTCGTCGGCGATGAGCCAGGCCATCTCGGAGCCGTACAGCTTCGCGAGGGCGGCCTCGATGCGGATGTCGTTGCGGTCCTCGTCGGCCATCTGGGAGGCGAGGTCGACGACCGCCTCCAGGGCGAAGGTGGTGGCCGCGATGAAGGAGATCTTGGTGCCGACGGCCTCGTGCCGGCCGACCGGTCCGCCCCACTGCTCGCGGACGCCCGCCCACTCGCGGGCGATCTTCAGGCACCACTTCCCGGCGCCCGCGCAGGCGGCGGGGAGCGAGAGCCGGCCGGTGTTGAGGGTGGTGAGGGCGATCTTGAGGCCGGCGCCCTCGGGGCCGATGCGGTTCTCGGCGGGGACCCGGACGCCGTGGAAGCGGGTGACCCCGTTCTCGAGGCCGCGCAGGCCCATGAAGGCGTTGCGGTGCTCGACGGTGATGCCGGGCGAGCCGGCCTCGACGACGAAGGCGGTGATGCCGCCGGGGTGTCCGTCGGAGGCGGGCACGCGGGCCATGACGACGAGCAGGTCGGCGATGACGCCGTTGGTGGTCCAGAGCTTCACGCCGTCGAGGACGTACGTGTCCCCGTCGGGTACGGCCGTGGTGGCGAGCCGCGCCGGGTCGGAGCCGACGTCCGGCTCGGTCAGCAGGAACGCGGAGATGTCCGTACGGGCCAGCCGGGGCAGGAAGGCGTCCTTCTGCTCCTGGGTGCCGAAGAGTTTCAGCGGCTGCGGTACGCCGATCGACTGATGCGCGGAGAGCAGGGCGCCGACCGCGGGGCTCGCGGAGCCGACGAGCGCGAGGGCCCGGTTGTAGTACAGCTGGGTGAGGCCGAGACCACCGTACTTCCGGTCGATCTTCATCCCGAGCGCGCCGAGCTCCTTGAGCCCCGCGATCGTCTCGTCGGGGATGCGGGCCTCGCGCTCGATGCGGGCGCCGTCGATCCGGGTCTCGCAGAACGCGCGCAGGGTGGCCAGGAAGGCCTCGCCGCGCCGGGCGTCCTCCTCGGCGGGGAGCGGATGGGGATGGACGAGGTCGAGCCGGAACCGGCCGAGGAAGAGCTCCTTGGCGAAGCTGGGCTTGTGCCAGTCCCGCTCACGTGCGGCCTCGGCGGTCTGCCGGGCCTCGTGTGCGGTGACCTTGGGCCGCTGGGTGGGGGCGGACATGGACACCTCCTCGGTCTCACTGTCCGTCGTACCCGATTCCCGCGGGTACGGACAGGCGGGAGACCGGCCGGAGACCCGGCCGTACGGCGAAAGGCGGCCCGAACCCCCGCACAGTGGGTTCGGACCGCCTGGTCTCGTGGACGTGGGCCGTACGGGGTACGGGCTGTGCCGTACCCCTCGCGCCGTACGCCGTATGCCTAGAGGGCGAGGCCCGTCAGGACGAGGACGCGCTCGTAGGTGTAGTCGTCCATGGCGTACTTGACGCCCTCACGGCCGACGCCGGAGCGCTTGGCACCGCCGTACGGCATCTGGTCGGCGCGGTACGAGGGGACGTCGCCGACGATCACGCCGCCGACCTCGAGGGCACGGTGGGCGCGGAAGGCGGCCTGGAGGTCGTGGGTGAAGACACCGGCCTGGAGGCCGAAGTCGGAGTCGTTGACCGCGGCGAAGGCCTCGGCCTCGCCGTCGACCTTGGCGATGGTCAGAACCGGGCCGAAGACCTCGGCGCGGGCCAGCGTGACGTCGGCCGGGAGCTCGGTGAGCACGGTCGGGGCGTAGGTCGCGCCCTCGCGCTTGCCGCCCGCGAGGAGCTTGGCGCCGGCGGCGACGGCCTCGTCCACCCAGGACTCGACGCGCTTCGCGGCGGCCTCGTCGACCAGCGGGCCGACGTCGGTGGCGGCGTCGGACGGGTCACCGGTGACCTGCGCCTCGACGGCGGCGACGATCTTCGGCAGCAGGCGGTCGTGGACGGAGGAGTCGACGATCACGCGCTGTACGGAGATGCAGGACTGGCCGCCCTGGTAGTTGGAGAAGGTGGCGATACGGCTCGCCGCCCAGTCCAGGTCCTCCTCGGAGGACCAGTCGGGGAGGACGACGGCCGCGGCGTTGCCGCCGAGCTCCAGGGTGCAGTGCTTGTGGGGCACCGACTGCTGGATGGCGTAGCCGACCGTGTCGGAGCCGGTGAAGGAGATGACCGGGAGGCGCTCGTCCTTGACGAGGGCGGGCATGCGGTCGTTCGGCACGGTCAGGATCGACCAGGAGCCGGCCGGCAGGTCGGTCTCGGCCAGGATCTCGCCCAGGATCAGGGAGGAGATCGGCGTCGACGGCGCCGGCTTGAGGATGATCGGGGCGCCGACGGCGATGGCCGGGGCGACCTTGTGGGCGCTGAGGTTCAGCGGGAAGTTGAACGGCGCGATGCCGAGGACGACACCCTTGGGAATACGGCGGGTCAGCGCGAGGCGGCCCGCGCCACCGGCCTCGGTGTCCAGGCGCTGGGCCTCGCCGGCGTTCCAGCGGCGGGCCTCCTCGGCGGCGAAACGGAAGACGGAGACGGCACGGCCGACCTCGCCGCGGGCCCACTTGATGGGCTTGCCGTTCTCGGCGGAGATCACCAGGGCGATCTCCTCGGTGCGCTCGGCGAGCCGCTTCGACACGTGGTCGAGGGCGGCGGCGCGGACGTGCGCCGGGGTCGCGGCGAACTCGTCGACGACGGCGTGCGCGGCGGCGACGGCCTCCTCGACCTGGGCTTCGGTGGGCACGCTGACCTTGCCGACCAGACGTCCGTCGAAGGAGTTCGTGACGTCGAAGGTGGCCTCGCCGGTGGCCTCGCGGCCGGCGAGCCAGAAGGCGTGGGTGGTCGTCATTGCGTCCCGGCCCTTTCCGTATCGGGGGGTGCGAGCGATTGCTCTCGTGACACGTTAGGGCCGGGGCGGCGGGCGTGGGCTTGTCCGGTGTGGAGTGATGAGTCAGGACCTCTGTCCGAATTGGCCGAAGAGGTCAGCCGCGTCGTTCCGTCGAGACGATGAGAACGACTCCGCCGACGACGATCGCACCGCCGAGGACGATGGGCCACGACAGCGCCTCGTTCAGGACGAGGGCGCCGAGGGCGACCGCGACGACGGGGTTCACGTACGCGTAGGTGGCGACGAGCGAGAGCGGTGCGGCCTGCAGGAGCCACGCGTACGCGGTGAAGGCGATCAGCGAACCGAAGACGATCAGATACGCGAGCGCGACCCACGACCGGGTGGAGATCTCGGCCAGGTCGAGGCCGTGCTGCTCGCCCCGGAACAGGCCGAGGGCCACACCGGCGAGACCGCCCGCGACCATCTCGTACGCGCTGGCCGTGAACGGGTTCGGGGGCATCGGGAGGCGCGCGGAGGAGAACGAGCCGACGGACCACAGCAGGGTCGCGACCACGACGAGGACGACCCCGCCGACCTTCACCTCGCCGCTGATCCCCGGCAGGGTGAGCACGGCGAGTCCCACGAGCCCCAGGAGCACTCCGGTGAGTCCGCCGAGGCTCGGCCGCTGCCCGGTGGCGGCCTTCAGGATCACGACCCAGGCCGGGACGACGGAGATCAGGAGGGCGGCCAGGCCGGAGGGGATGGAGGTCTCGGCGAGGACGACGAGGGCGTTGCCGCCGAGGATCAGGAGCAGACCGACGAGCACGGCCGACCCGAGCTGCCGTCGGTCGACCTTGAGGGCGGCGGGGCCCTGGCGCCAGGCGATGATCCCGGCGAGGAGCAGGCCGGCGGTGACGAAGCGGACGCCCGCGGAGAGGAACGGCGGCATCGTCTCGACGGCGATCCGGATGCCGAGGTACGTGGAGCCCCAGACGACGTACACGATGCCGAGCGCGGCCCATACGGCCCCGGTGATCCGGCGGGTCGGAACGGTGGTGGCGGTCGCGGCGGGGGCGCCGGCGCTGGTCGTCTCGGGGGCCGGATCGACGGCGGGGCTTGTCATGAGCAGGAGAGTAAGGAGTAAAAGGCCCCACGACCAAGAGAATTGCCCGTAATCGGGCAGGCGGAGGCCGGTACGCGGGCGCGTGGAGACCGTTTTCGGGGAATGACAGGATGTCCGGACCCCACCGCGGAAGCGGTCGAGGGAGAGGAAGGAACAGGGGGAATCGCATGATCATGTTCGCGTTGACCGGCGTCCTGGTACTCGCGGTCGGAGGATGCGTCTGCGTGGTGTGGGCCGCCCGGGGCGGGCCCCGCTGGGTGCGAGGGATCGCCGCCGTGACCCTGGCGCTCGGGAGCGTGGTGCGCAGCGGCAACCGACGGAGGCGCATCGGGGGCGGGGACGACGGCGGTGGCGGGGGCGACTAGAGCCCCGGCGGCAAGGGGGCGGAGACGCCCGGGGGCGCTGGGTGCGCCGGGGGGGGCGGACACCGTACGACGCGCGGCGGGAGACCCCTGAGGACCGGGGGCGGGAGACCTACGAGCACGAGGACCGGGATCACCGGCCCCGCTCTCCGCTCCCCGCTCCCCGCTCCCCGCTCCCCACTACTCTGCGGCGCCTTCCCCCGTCGCCTTCAGCGCCAGCCACAGTTCCATCCGTACGTCCGGGTCGTCGAGCGAACGGCCGAGGATCTCCTCCACCCGCCGCATCCGGTAGCGCAGGGTGTGCCGGTGGACGCCCAGGTCGGCCGCGGCCGCGTCCCACTGGCCGTGCCGGGAGAGCCAGGCGCGCAGGGAGGCGACGAGGTCGCCGCGGCCCGTCGCGTCATGGTCCCGGAGGGCGCGGAGCATCCCGTCGGCGAAGGCACGGACGGCGTCGTCGGCGAGGAGCGGCAGGACCGATCCCGCCGCGAGGTCCTCGTGCTCGACGAGCGCCTTGCCGCGCCGCCTCGCCACCGAGAGCGCCTGCTCCGCCTGCTTGTACGCGGCGGCGGCGGTGATCGGGCCGGCGGGGGCCGAGAGGCCGATGGTGAGGCCGGCGTCCTCGGCGTCCCGTTCGGCGTACCCCTCACAGGCGGCGACGACGGCGCCGGCGTCCGCGGCGAGGACGACGAGCCGCTGTTCGCTCTCGGGGACGGTGAGCACCGCCTCGCCCGCGCGTGCGGCCGCCGACTCCAGGGCCTCGGCGAGGACCTGGAGCGCCGGTTCGCCGGTGGGGTCGCCTCCGGCGGGTTCGGCGACGAGGAGCCGGAAGGGGGCGTCGAGCAGCCCGCCGTACACATCACCGGCCACCGCGCGCGCGTGGTCCGGCTGGCCGGCGAGCATCAGCTTCAGGACCGCGGCGCCGAGGCGCTGTTCCGCGGCCTGGAGCGAACGGGAGCGTTCCGTCGTGAGGGTGAGCAGGGCGATCGCCGAGTGCACGGCGTACCGCTCGGCGGTCCCCAGGGGTGCGCCGGTGCCGACGGCGAGGGCGCCTCGGACGCGCCGTCCCGTGCCGAGCGACTGGAGCTCGACGCGGTCGTCCGTACCGCCGACGACGGCGCTGGCGGGGGCGGGCCGGTCGCGCAGCCGCTCGACGTCGGGGGTGAGGCGGGCGGCCCGGCGTGCCGCCCATTCGGGCGAGACGGCGACGACGGTGCCGGAGGTGTCGTAGAGGGCGGCCCAGCCGTCGACGTGGGCGGCGAGCCGGGCGACGACGGCCTCGGGGCCTTCGGCGAGCGCGGCGCGGGTCAGCTCGCGCTGGGCCTCGAAGCCGGCGGTGACGGCGCGGTACTGGTCGGCGGAGATGGCCGCGGAGACGGCCTTGCTGATGGCGAGGAAGGGGGTCCGGCGCGGTACCTCGAGGAGGGGCAGGTGCTCGTCGCGGGCGGCGTCGAGGAGGGCGGGCGGGATCTCGTCGTAGTTGACGCCGACGGCGAAGCCGAGCCCGACGACCCCCGCGCCGAGCAGCCGCCGCACGTAGCGGCGCATCGCCTCCAGGTCCTCCGCGTCGAGGGTGAGCGCGGTGGTGAGGAGGAGCTCGCCGCCTTCCATGTACGGGACGGGGTCGGCGAGCTCGCTGACGTGCGCCCAGCGGACGGGGGTGTCCAGACGGTCCTCCCCCGCCCGGACGACGAGCTTCAGGGAGGAGTGCTGGACGAGCGAGGCGAGGGTGGGCGGCATTGGGGACCGTCGGACCTTTGAGCGAGGGGGCGCCGCTCAGCCGAGCGGCGCCCCCGATTGTGCCAGGGCGGCGGGACGGCCGCTCAGCCTCGCAGGTCGACGAGCATGGGCGGCACCTGCTCGCCGCGCACATGGCTCAGGGAGAGCACGGCATGGCCGGGAGGTACGGCGTGGGCGAGGTCCGAGGCCGACCAGCGCTGCCTCTCCACCTCTCGTACGGTGACGGCCTCGGTGGTCACGGCCTTGCCCGTCACCAGCTTGCGCAGGGCGTGGATGGCCCTCGTCATCGGCTGGTCGGCGAAGACGGTGTGATGGGCCACCTCGGTCATCTCCACGCGTTCGGTGCCCCATGCCTCGGCAAAGGCCCTCCCGTCCCACGTGGGGAGCCCGTAGAAGGCCATCCGGCAGCCGACGATCGCGAGGAGCGGCCCGTGCAGTGCTTCAGGCACCTCTGCGAGAGTGCGGAGGGCAAGCACGACACCCGCGTTCTGCGTGCGCAGCCGCTGAAGAGCCCGCAGCGTGCCGGGAGTGACTGCGCCCGCCGCGTCGTCGAGCACCAGACACGCGAAGTTCCCCCGTCCCGCACGTCCTCGTGTGATGTGCTGGAACTGGGCGAGCAACAGCCGGTTGAGCAGGCGCTCCGCCTCTTCATGGCCACCATCCGGCAGGCTGACCCGCACCCGGATCGGATGCTGGGCGACGGCCCGCAGAGAGAAGGACCTTGTCTCCTCCCCTCCGCCGAAGAACTCGGCGAAGACGGGCCGGTCGAGGGCCGCAAGCCGATCGGCGAGCACGGGCCCCAGGTCGTTCGTGGTGCCGACCTGGCGGAGCCGGGACTCCAGCTCGCGGCGCATCGCCTGGGCGCCGTCGGCCGGCAGCAGGTCGAGCAGCGCCCGCAGGGTTTCAGGGCGGGCCTCGAGCAGCTCCCGCAGGACCGGCACGGTCGGGAAGCGCCCGTAGGCGACCCGGTACGGGCCCAGGATCTGGGCGAGCACGGTCGCGGCTCGTCGCGGCTCCATGCCCTCCATGTCACCGACCAGCCCTTCGGCCAGGCAAGCGGCGGCCTCGTCCGGGTCCGTGGCTCCGGCATACAGGTCCAGGTCGTACCGGGAGGTGGGGTCGCCTAGCCGGATCACGACGTCGTACGCCCCGTCGGGCCCGAGCCGGGTTCCGGCCGAGCCGACAGCGACGACGGCGCACGCGCCGGTGAGGGCCTGGAGGCACAGTGACTCGACCACGGGAGCGACCAGGGACCGGGTCTTGCCCGCTCCGGAGGGGCCCACCGCCAGGAGCGAGGTACCGAGGAGCTCGGGATCGAGGGCAAGACCCGCGCCGTGATAGTCACGTGAGCCGCGCTCTGCGGCCACCCACTTGCCCACTCGTACCTGGCCCAGGAGCAGGTCGTGGGAAGCCGAACGGTTCGGCAGATCGCGGTCGCCCGACGGGTGCGCGCCGGCCGCGGCGCCCTGGCGGAGGAGTACGTCGACGAAGGCGGCCGGACGGACGGCATCCCGATCACGGGCCTCCCAGAGGCGGCGCACCCGTGCGCAGTCGACGTCGTTCATCCGGCCGGCGGCCAGTTCGCCGGTGAGCATGTCCGCAGCTCGGTGCTCACCCACGGCCCGCAGCTCGGGCCATTGCGAGCGGGGGATGCCCGGGCTGCTCGGAGGGGCGGGGGCCGGGGCGGCGCCGAGGGCGCGCCCGATACGCCATTGCCGGAAGAGGCTCTCCCAGTCACCGACCCGCGCACACGGCCAGACGACCAGCGCCGCGCTCAGTACGTACACGGCATAGATGACGAACGGCGAGCCGGCGATGTGCCAGCCGCCGGTGACAAGGGCGATGAGGTAGAGGATCGGGTTGACGACCGGTACCGCCGACCAGCCGAGGTGGAGGGCCTCGGGCAAGACGGCTGCCAGACCGATGAGGGCCCCCACACCCGCGAGCGCGGCGCGCACCGGCGGCCGGCACCGATCGAGGTAGTAATGGACGATCCTGCCCCAGGAGCCGAGGACGCCGACCAGCCACACGAGGCCGAAGAAGACGACAGCGTCGAAGATCGTGTGGACTGCGACGCCTTGCCAGTCCTTCGCCGTGGCGCCGAGGCCGCTCCACCAGTCGTTCGGGGTGAAGGTCCTCATCACGAAGGCCGCGTACGGCAGGTTGTCATTGCGGTAGGCCAACCAGATGAACAGGCCGACCATCAGGGGGATCAGCATCCCGAGCAAGGTGATGGGCCTGATGCTCGTGACCTCCGCAGGCGGCGGAACATGCCGAAGCCGCCAGACACCGAGGCCCGCCTCCGGCCTCGGGGCGTCCAGCCACTCGACGACGGGTGAGGAAACCGGCGCCGCGGCCTGCGCAGGAGCCCGGGACGGCAAAGGCGGGACGCTCGGCGGCGTCGGTCCGAGTCCCGGGCCGACCCTTCGAGCGGGGGGCACCTCGGGGGCGGGTGTGCCCACCGGAGGCCCCGCCGACCGCGGCACCGCGCCCCCCTCCGTGTCGCGTGACTCGTACGTGCCGTCGGTCTCCATGAACCCCTGCCCCCTGACCAGCCAGGTCGCCGCGTCTGTGCCACCGTCAATCTAGTGGGCCCGGAGCCCCCGGGAGGGGATTCGACCACCCGTACGGCCGAGACCCCGGCTTGCGGCGACTGGTCCAGGCCCGACTCCTCCAGGTCCTGGCCACGACACGCCATAGGCCTCCCCCACGCCCCGCCCCCACCCCCGCCCTATCCATCCCGGACAACGACACACCCCCCACCACTCCCGATCGGCGCATGCCCCCGTCCCTCCCCCGCGCCTAGCCTGCGGAGGAAACCCGCAAGTGCGTCCAGAACACCCCCAGGAGCCCCGCATGAACGCTGTCCCGCAGGAGCGGCGCGTCGTCACCGCCATCCCCGGTCCGAAGTCGCAGGAGCTTCAGGCCCGCCGTCTCGACACGGTCGCCGGTGGCGTGGGCTCCACGCTCCCCGTCTTCACCAAGCGGGCCGGTGGCGGCATCATCGAGGACGTCGACGGCAACCGCCTGATCGACTTCGGTTCCGGCATCGCCGTGACCTCGGTCGGCGCCTCCGCCGAGGCCGTCGTGCGCCGCGCCTCCGCGCAGCTCCAGGACTTCACCCACACCTGTTTCATGGTGACGCCGTACGAGGGTTACGTGGAGGTCTGCGAGGCGCTCGCCGAGCTGACCCCGGGCGACCACGCCAAGAAGTCCGCGCTGTTCAACTCCGGCGCCGAGGCCGTCGAGAACGCGGTCAAGATCGCCCGTTCGTACACCAAGCGCCAGGCCGTCGTCGTCTTCGACCACGGCTACCACGGCCGTACGAACCTCACGATGGCGCTGACCTCGAAGAACATGCCGTACAAGCAGGGCTTCGGTCCGTTCGCGCCCGAGGTCTACCGCGTGCCGGTGGCCTACGGCTACCGCTGGCCCACCGGTCCGGAGAACTGCGGCCCCGAGGCCGCCGCCCAGGCGATCGACAACATCACCAAGCAGATCGGCGCCGACAACGTCGCCGCGATCATCATCGAGCCGGTCCTCGGCGAGGGCGGCTTCATCGAGCCGGCCAAGGGCTTCCTGCCGGCGATCGTGAAGTTCGCCAACGACAACGGCATCGTCTTCGTCGCCGACGAGATCCAGTCCGGCTTCTGCCGTACCGGTCAGTGGTTCGCGTGCGAGGACGAGGGCATCGTCCCGGACCTCATCACCACCGCCAAGGGCATCGCGGGCGGTCTGCCGCTCGCCGCCGTCACCGGCCGCGCCGAGATCATGGACTCCGTCCACGGCGGCGGTCTGGGCGGCACCTACGGCGGCAACCCGGTGGCCTGCGCCGCCGCGCTGGGCTCCATCGAGACGATGAAGGAGCTCGACCTCAACGCCAAGGCGCAGCGCATCGAGGAGGTCATGAAGGCCCGCCTCACCGCCATGCAGGAGAAGTTCCCGGCCATCGGCGACATCCGCGGCCGCGGCGCCATGATCGCCATCGAGCTGGTCAAGGACCGCGACACCAAGGAGCCGTACGCCGAGGCCGCCGCCGCGCTGGCGAAGGCCTGCCACGCCGAGGGCGTGCTGGTCCTGACCTGCGGCACCTACGGCAACGTGCTGCGCTTCCTGCCGCCGCTGGTCATCGGCGAGGACCTGCTGAACGAGGGCCTCGACATCATCGAGAACGCGTTCGCCCAGATCTGACGGCACATCCGGAAGCGGCTCCGACAGCAGCTCCGGACACGGGTGCGAAGTGGGACCCGAGTTCGGATCCGACCTGGGGTCCGGCCCCGGATCTGACACTCCGTGTGAAGACTGTGTGGGGGGCCGATGGCGGGACGCGTTTCCTGCTGTCGGTCCCCCCTTCTCTGACGTACGGTTTCTGCAGATGAGAGAAACACCCCGGGCGGAGCCTCCCCAGCCCCGTCCACACCGTGCCGTCGCGCACACCCCTGGAGCCTCGTGCTCCGGAACTCCTCACCGATCGGACGGCCGCCCGCCCCACACCCCCCGGGGCGTGCGGCGATCCGATCCTCTCGGCCGCTCTGGAACCACCCCCCCTGTTCCAGGGCGGCCGGCTCTCCTCTCGGCGCTCGTCGCCCTCGCCGTCGTGACCTGGCAGGTGCTCGTCCACGGCCCCTTGGCCAGGCTCGACGAGCGGGTGTCCCGGGCCCTGGTGGACTCGGTCCCCCGGCCCCTCTCCGAACTCGCCGCCGACCTCGGCAACATGACCGTCGCCCTCCCCGTCCTCGCCTGCGCGATGGCGTACGCGGTGTGGCGCGGCCGGCGGCTCGCCGCCCTGTACGCGGGGCTCGCCATGGCCGCCGTGCCCCTGCTCGTGATCCCACTCAAGGAGTGGACGGCCCGCCCCGGCCCGCTGGAGCCCTGGGCGCACGGCTACTACCCCTCGGGCCACACGGCCACGGCCGCCGTCGCCTATTTCGGCGCGGCCTTCCTGGTCTCGAACCGCCTGATCCCCGTCGCCGCCGTGCTGACGGCGGTGACGGGGACCGGCCTCGTGCTGCGGGGCTTCCACTGGCCGCTCGACGTGCTGGCCAGCCTCTGCCTCTCGTTGCTGATCCTCGCGGTCAGCTCCAGTTGTACGCGTCGAAGTTGTTCGAGAACTGCCACTGGTTGTAGCGGTCCCAGTTGATCGACCAGGTCATCAGGCCGCGCAGGGCCGGCCAGGTGCCGTGGGTCTGGTAGGTGCCGCAGTTGGTCTTCTTCGTCAGGCAGTCCAGCGCCTTGTTCACCTCGGCCGGGGCCGTGTGGCCGTTGCCCGCCTGGGTGGAGGCCGGGAGGCCGATCGCGACCTGCTCGGGGCGGAGCGCCGGGAAGACGCGGTCGGTGTTGCCCGCGACCGGGAAGCCCGTGAGCAGCATGTCGGTCATCGCGATGTGGAAGTCGGCGCCGCCCATCGAGTGGTACTGGTTGTCGAGGCCCATGATGGAGCCCGAGTTGTAGTCCTGGACGTGCAGCAGGGTGAGGTCGTCGCGCAGGGCGTGGATGACCGGCAGGTAGGCGCCGGCGCGCGGGTCCTGGCCGCCCCAGGGGCCGGAGCCGTAGTACTGGTAGCCGAGCTGGACGAAGAAGGTCTCCGGGGCCATGGTCAGGACGAAGTTCTGGCCGTACTTGGCCTTGAGGGTCCTGACCGCCTGGATCAGGTTGACGATGACCGGGCTGGTCGGGTTCCGGAAGTCGGTGTCGCCGGTCTGGAGGGACAGCGAGTGGCCCTCGAAGTCGATGTCGAGGCCGTCGAGGCCGTACTCGTCGATGATCTTCGAGACGGAGGAGACGAACGTGTCGCGGGCGGCGGTGGTGGCGAGCTGCACCTGGCCGTTCTGGCCGCCGATCGAGATCAGGACCTTCTTGCCGGCGGCCTGCTTGGCCTTGATGGCCGCCTTGAAGTCGGCGGCCGACTCGACGTTCGGGCACTCCGTCGCCGGGCACAGGCTGAAGCGGATGTCGCCCGAGGTCACCGAGGTCGGCTCGCCGAAGGCGAGGTTGATGACGTCCCAGGAGGCGGGGACGTCGGCCATCCGGGTGTAGCCGGAGCCGTTGGCGAAGCTGGCGTGGAGGTAGCCGACGAGGGCGTGCGCGGGCAGGCCGGGGTTGCCCGGGTTGCCCCCGCTGGTCGTCGTCGCGCTCACGGTGGCCGACTTCGGGGACTCGCCGGCGCTGTTCACGGCACTGACCTGGAAGGTGTACGCGGTGGAGGCGGTGAGTCCGGTGACGGTGGCCGAGGTGCCGCTGACCGTCTGGACCTTGGTGGTCCCCCGGTAGACGTTGTACGAGGTGGCACCGGAGACCGCGGACCAGGTCAGCGGCACGGTGGTGGAGGTCGGGGAGCCCGCCGCGAGGCCGGTGGGGGCGGCCGGGAGCTGCACCGGGTCGCCGCCGGGGCCGAAGAGGGAGAGGTCGTCGGCCTGGTAGGCGGGGGTGCCGTACCAGCCGTGGGTGTAGATCGTGACCGAGGTCGTCGAGGCGCCCGTCGTGAACGTGGTCGCGAGCCGCTGCCAGTCGGGGGCGGAGCCCGTCCAGGTGGAGACGTCGGTGGTGCCCGTACCGGTGGCGCCGAGGTAGACGTAGCTGCCGCGCACCCAACCGCTCAGCGTGTACGAGGAGTTGGGCTTGACGGTGACGGTCTGGGAGCAGCGGGCGTTGTCGCTGCCGGCGGGGGTCGCCTGGAGTGCCTTCGTACCGCTGTGGGTGGGGGTGGAGACGACGGCGCCGCTGCCGGCGGTGCAGGTCCAGCCGTCGAGGCCGGCCTCGAAGCCGCCGTTGCGGGCGAGTTCGGCGTCGGCGGCCTGGGCGGCGGGGCCGAGGGCGGCGAGTCCTCCGGCGGCGAGGGCGCCCGCGAGGAGCAGGGTGAGAGGTCTGGCGCGGTCCACAACTGCCTCCGGGGGTGGGGGAATCGAGGTGGGAGCGCGCCACAGCATGGTCCAGACCAATCGAGTGGTCAAGACCTCTGTACGCGGCGTCCGCACGACGGACGAACCGATCCGCCCAGCGCACGGACCACTCCCTTCGGTCCACCCCTCGCACGGACCACTCCCCTCCGGCCCACTCCTCGCACGGACCGCAGACCTCCGGCCCGCCCACCGCACGGACCGCAGACCTCCGGCCCGCCCATCGCAGGGACCACTCCCCTCCGGCCCGGCCCTCGTACGGCCCCGTTCCTCCCGCCCGGCCCGTGCGGGCCGCCCCGGCTACGGCGTCCCTCCCGCGCGCCCGATCTGTCCCGCCGCCTCGTGCATCGCCAGCTCCAGGACCGCGGCGTCGGTGAGGGTGCCCGCGCCGTCCGGCGCCACCAGCCAACGCACCCCACCGGTCACCCGGCCCGGGTACGGGACCACGATCCAGGTCCCGGCGCCCGCGCCGCGCACCCCGGTGCCGAGCCAGCGGGTCGCGGTGCCCGGCGGGACGAAGAAGCCCATCCGGGCGTCGCCGAAGTCGGCGAGGACCGGGCCCGGCCGGCCGACCAGGCGGGTCAGGACGTCGAGGGTGGGGTAGCCGAGCTCCGCCGGCAGGATCAGGACGTCCCAGCGCCTGCCGGCGGGCAGCAGCGCGACCCCGTGCGGGTTGCGCTCCCACTCCCACCGGCAGGCGTCGGGATCGGGCGCGACCGAAACCAGCCACTCCACCGCGCTCTTGGCGCCCGAGGCCCCCGTACCAGTCATCGCAACGGTCTCCTTCCGCGTGGACACGGTGTCCGTACGGAGAGAGCGATTCGGGCGGCTGCTCTTACGCGGTTTCAGCTACCCATCAGTTGTGATGTAGGTCACATCAGAAGCCTGGGGCTCAGCTGTCGAAGCCGAGGCCCATCCGGTCCATCGCCTTCAGCCACAGGTTCCGGCGGCCGCCGTTCTCGTCGGCGCGCGCCATCGCCCACTTGGTGATGCCGATGCCGGCCCAGGCGATCGGCTCGGGCGGGAACGGCAGCGGCTTGTGGCGGACCATCTCGAGCTCGGTGCGCTCGGTCCGCTCCCCCGCGAGCAGGTCCAGCATCACGTCGCCGCCGAAGCGGGTGGCGCCGACGCCGAGGCCGGTGAACCCGGCCGCGTACGCCACCTTGCCCTGGTACGCCGTACCGAAGAAGGCCGAGAAGCGGGAGCAGGTGTCGATCGCGCCGCCCCAGGCGTGGCTGAAGCGGAGCCCCTCCAGCTGCGGGAAGCAGCGGAAGAAGTGCTCGGCGAGCTTGAGGTAGGTCTCCGGGCGGTGGTCCATCTCGGCGCTGACCTTGCCGCCGAAGGGGTAGATCGCGTCGTAGCCGCCCCAGAGGATGCGGTGGTCGGCGGTGATCCGGAAGTAGTGGAACTGGTTGGCGGAGTCGCCGAGTCCCTGCCGGTTCTTCCAGCCGACGGAGGCGAGCTGCTCGGGGCTGAGCGGCTCGGTCATCAGGGCGTAGTCGTAGACCGGGACGGTGTACGCGCGCACGCGCTTGACCAGCGACGGGAAGACGTTGGTGCCGAGGGCGACCCGGCGGGCCAGGACGCGGCCGTAGGGGGTGCGGACACCCATGCCGGCGCCGACCGAGACGAGGTCGAGGCCGGGGGTGTTCTCGTAGACCCGTACGCCCAGGTCCAGGCAGGCCCGCTTCAGGCCCCAGGCCAGCTTGGCGGGGTTCAGCATGGCGACGCCGCGGCGGTCCCAGAGGCCGCCGAGGAAGGTCGGCGAGTCGACCTCGGCCCGGACGGCGTCCTGGTCGAGGAGTTCCAGGCCGTCCGCGAGACCGAGCCGGTCGATCTCCTCGTACATCTCGTGGAGTTCGTCGAGCTGGTACGGCTCGGTGGCGACGTCGATCTCGCCGGTGCGCTCGAAGTCGCAGTCCAGGGAGTAGCGGGCGACCGCCTCCTCGATGCCGTCGAGGTTGCGCTCGCCGAGCTCCTCCAGCTTCGGCAGCTCGCCCGGCCAGCGGGCGAGTCCGTTGCCGAAGCCGTGGGTGAGGGAGGCGGCGCAGAAGCCTCCGTTGCGGCCCGAGGCGGCCCAGCCCACCTCGCGGCCTTCGATCAGCACGACATCCCGGGCGGGGTCGCGCTCCTTGGCGAGGAGCGCGGTCCACAGTCCGCTGTATCCGCCGCCGACGACGAGGAGATCGCACTTCTCGGTGCCGGTGAGGGCGGGCAGGGCGCCGGGCTTGCCGGGGTCTTCCAGCCAGAAGGGGACGGGCTGGGCGTCGGAGAGAGATTGTGCAGCGAGACGCATGGCGACTGGGGCCATGGTTTCCAACTCCTTCGGTGCCTGAGCTGCGTTCTGCTCAGGCCGTTGCTGTTTTCTTGCGCCGGTTCGTAATGATTTGCCCGGCCACGACCACCAGTACCGCGAGGACGAACATCGCGGTGCCGATGACGTTGATCTGAACGGGGGTTCCTCGCTGTGCCGAGCCCCAGACGAACATGGGGAAGGTGACGGTGGAGCCCGCGTTGAAGTTGGTGATGATGAAGTCGTCGAACGAGAGCGCGAAGGCGAGCAGGGCGCCGGCGGCGATGCCGGGGGCCGCGATCGGCAGGGTCACGCGCAGGAAGGTCTGCGTCGGCCCCGCGTAGAGATCGCGCGCGGCCTCCTCGAGACGCGGGTCCATGGACATGACCCGGGCCTTGACCGCCGTCACGACGAACGACAGACAGAACATGATGTGGGCGATCAGGACCGTCCAGAAGCCGAGCTCGATGCCCATGTTGAGGAAGAGCGTGAGCAGCGAGGCGGCCATGACGACCTCGGGCATCGCCATCGGCAGGAAGATCAGCGAGTTGATCGCGCCGCGGGCCCGGAAGCGGTAGCGGACGAGCGCGAAGGCGATCATCGTGCCGAGGACGACCGCGCCGACCGTCGCCCAGGCGGCGAGCTGGAGCGAGAGGGAGAGCGACTCGCACATGTCGGCGACGCCGCAGGGGTCCTTCCAGGCGTCGAGCGAGAACTCCTGCCAGGAGTAGTTGAAGCGCCCCTTCGGCTTGTTGAAGGAGAACGCCATCACGACGAGGTTCGGCAGGATCATGTACGCGAGCGTCAGCAGGCCCGCGATGACGACGAGGTTCCGACGGATCCAACGCATCAGACCAGGTCCTCCGTTCCCGCTCGGCGGATGTAGACGGTGACCATGATCAGCACGATCGCCATGAGGATGAAGGAGAGCGCGGCCGCCGTCGGGTAGTCGAGGACCCGCAGGAACTGCGACTGGATGACGTTGCCGACCATCTTGGTGTCGGTCGAGCCGAGCAGTTCGGCGTTGACGTAGTCGCCGCTCGCCGGGATGAAGGTGAGCAGGGTGCCGGAGACGACGCCGGGCATCGACAGCGGGAAGGTCACCTTGCGGAAGGTGGTCGCCGGGGAGGCGTACAGGTCCTGCGCGGCCTCGTGCAGCCGGCCGTCGATCCGCTCCAGGGAGGTGTAGAGGGGCAGGATCATGAAGGGCAGGAAGTTGTACGTGAGACCGCAGACGACCGCCATCGGGGTGGCGAGGACGCGGTCGCCCTCGGTCCAGCCGATCCAGCTGGTCACGTCGAGGACGTGCAGCGCGTTCAGCGCGTCGACGACGAGGCTGTCGTCGGCGAGGATCGTCTTCCAGGCCAGCGTCCGGATGAGGAAGCTGGTGAAGAAGGGCGCGATGACGAGGACGAGGAGCAGATTGCGCCAGCGGCCGGCCTTGAAGGCGATGAGGTACGCGAGCGGGTAGCCGAGCAGCAGACAGAGCAGGGTCGCGGTCCCGGCGTAGAGCAGGGAGCGGACGAACTGCGGCCAGTACTCCTGGAAGGCGTTCCAGTAGGTCTGGAAGTGCCAGGTGACCTTGAAGCCGGCTTCGAGCGAGCCGGTCTGGACCGAGGTCGAGGCCTGGTAGACCATCGGCAGCGCGAAGAAGACGATCAGCCAGATGATGCCGGGCAGCAGCAGCCAGTAGGGGACGAGCCGCTTGCGGGTGGAGGGCTTGCGCAGAACCGGTTCCTCGACCGGTGCCGCGTCCTCCTTCTTCTGGAGCGTGGACGTGGTCATCCGGCGTCCTCCACCGTCTCCACGCCCGCGTCGATGTCCTGGGCGGCGTCCAGACCGAAGGTGTGCGCCGGGTTCCAGTGCAGGACGACCTCGGCTCCGGGGACCAGGCGGGTGTCGCGCTCGATGTTCTGCTCGTACACCTGGAGCTCCGCGCCCGCCGGGCTGTTCACCACGTACTGGGTGGAGACGCCGATGAAAGAGGAGTCGGCGATCCGGCCGGTGACCCGGTTGCGGCCGTCGGCTATCGAGCCGGCGTCGTCGGCGTGCGTGAGGGAGATCTTCTCGGGGCGGACGCCCACGAGCACCTTGCCGCCCTGGCGGACGGCGGAGGTACAGCGGTCGCCGGGGACGCGGAGCTTGCCGCCGCCGGCCGTGACCAGCACGTCGGCGCCGGAGGAGCCCGTCTCCAGGACCTCGGCCTCGATGAGGTTGGAGGTGCCGAGGAAGTTGGCGACGAAGGTGGTCTGCGGGTTCTCGTACAGGTCGGCGGGGGCGCCGAGCTGCTCGACGCGGCCGCCGTTCATCACCGCGACCTGGTCGGCCATGGTCATGGCCTCCTCCTGGTCGTGGGTGACGTGCACGAAGGTGATGCCGACCTCGGTCTGGATGCGCTTGAGCTCCAGCTGCATCTGGCGGCGCAGCTTGAGGTCGAGGGCGCCCAGCGGTTCGTCGAGGAGCAGCACCTGCGGGTGGTTGATGAGCGCGCGGGCCACGGCGACGCGCTGCTGCTGGCCGCCGGAGAGCTGGTGCGGCTTGTGCCGGGCCTTGTCGCCGAGCTGGACGAGCTCCAGCATGTCGTCGACCTGCTTCTTCACCGACTTGATGCCGCGGCGGCGCAGGCCGAAGGCGATGTTCTCGGTGATGTCCATGTGCGGGAAGAGCGCGTAGGACTGGAAGACGGTGTTGACCGGCCGCTTGTACGGCGGGAGGTCGGTGACGTCCTTGTCGCCGAGGAAGACGGTGCCGGTGCTGGGGTCCTCCAGGCCGGCGATCATCCGCAGGGTGGTGGTCTTGCCGCAGCCCGAGGCGCCGAGGAGGGCGAAGAAGGAGCCCTGAGGAACGGTCAGGTCGAGCGGGTGGACGGCGGTGAAGGAGCCGTACGACTTGCTGATCCCGGTGAGACGGACGTCGCCGCCGCCAGTGTTCTTTCCGGTGTGAGCAGTCTTGTCAGTCATGGGTTGTGGTCCCGGGGGAGTGAGAGAGGTGGACGACGGGGGCCTCAGGCGCCGATGAGCTTGGCGAACTTCTCCTCGTACGCCGTCTCCTCCGCGCTGGTGAGCGAGCGGAAGGCGTGCGACTTCTTGGCCATGGCCTTGTCCGGGAGGATCAGCGTGTTGTTCGCGAGTTCGGGGTCGATCTTGGCGAGCTCGTCCTTCACCCCGTCGACGGGGCACACGTAGTTGATGTACGCGGCGAGCTGGGCGGCGACGGGAAGCTCGTAGTAGTGGTCGATGAGCTTCTCGGCGTTGGTCTTGTGCCGGGCCTGGGCGGGGACGAGCAGGTTGTCGCTGGAGGTGATGTAACCGGCGGACGGGATGGAGAACTTGATGTCCGGGTTGTCCGCCTGGAGCTGGATGATGTCGCCGGCCCAGGCGAGGCAGGCGGCGATGTCGCCCTTGTCCAGGTCGGAGGTGTAGTCGTTGCCGGTGAAGCGGCGGATCTGCTTCTTGTCGACGCCCTTCTGGAGTCGTCCGATCGCCGCGTCGTAGTCGGCGTCGGTGAAGCTGCCGGGGTCCTTGCCGAGGTCGAGCAGCGTCATGCCGACGGAGTCGCGCATCTCGGTGAGGAAGCCGACCCGGCCCTTGAGCGAGGGGTCGTCGAGGAGCTGGGTGACCGAGTCGACCTTCTTGCCGCCGGTCGCCTTGACGTTGTACGCGATGACCGTGGAGATGCCGGTCCACGGGTACGAGTAGGCGCGGCCGGGGTCCCAGTCGGGGCTGCGGAACTGGGCGGAGAGGTTCGCGTACGCGTGGGGGAGGTTCGAGGCGTCGAGCTTCTGGGCCCAGCCGAGCCGGATCATCCGGGCGGCGAGCCAGTCGGTGACGCAGATCAGGTCGCGGCCGGTGTCCTGGCCGGCCGCGAGCTGCGGCTTGATCTTGCCGAAGAACTCGACGTTGTCGTTGATGTCCTCGGTGTACTTGACCTTGATCCCGGTGCGCTTCGTGAACGCCTCCAGGGTCGGGCGGGCCTTCTCGTCCTCGCTGACGTCCATGTACTCGGTCCAGTTGGAGAAGGCGAGGGTCTTCTCCTGGGCCGACACGTCGGTGGAGGCGGGCCCCTGGCCCTCCCGCTTGGCCGGCGGGATGCCGCAGGCGCTCAGGGAGGCGAGGCCTCCGACGGTGAGCGCTCCGACACCTCCCGCCCGCAGCATCGAACGGCGGGTGAGGGCGCCCCGGCCGCTCGTCAGGCTGCGACGTATCGCCGCCGTCTGGGCGGCGGAGAGGCTGTCGGGCTCGTACTGCTCCATGCGCTGTGCCCTTTCGGGATGGGTGGGCCGCCGGTCGGGCGGCGAGCTGCTATCGGTCCCCGAAGATCGTGCGGTGCCAGTCCTTCGCGGCGACCGCGGTGTTGTCGAACATCACGTGCTTGACCTGTGTGTACTCCTCGAAGGAGTACGCCGACATGTCCTTCCCGTAGCCCGATGCCTTGGTGCCGCCGTGGGGCATCTCGCTGATGATCGGGATGTGGTCGTTGACCCAGACACAGCCGGCCTTGATGTCCCGGGTGGCGCGGTTGGCCCGGTAGACGTCCCGGCTCCAGGCGGAGGCGGCCAGGCCGTACGGGGTGTCGTTGGCGAGCCGGATGCCCTCGTCGTCGCTGTCGAAGGGCAGGGCCACCAGGACCGGGCCGAAGATCTCCGACTGCACGACCTCGCTGTCCTGCGCGGCTCCGGTGATCAGGGTCGGACGATAGTACGCACCGTCCTTGAGGTCTCCGCCAGGGGCTTCCCCGCCGGTGACGACGGTGGCGTAGCCGCGGGCCCGCTCCACGAAGCCGGCGACGCTGTCGCGGTGGCGGTGGCTGACGAGCGGACCGAGGTCGGTGGCCGGGTCGAAGGGGTCGCCGAGCCGGACGGTCTCCATCAGTTCGGCGACGCGCGCGACGAACGCGTCGAAGAGCGGGCGCTGGACGTACGCGCGCGTGGCGGCGGTGCAGTCCTGGCCGCTGTTGATGAGGGAGGCGGCGACGGCGCCGTGGGCGGCGGCCTCCAGGTCGGCGTCGTCGAAGACCACGAAGGGTGCCTTGCCGCCGAGTTCGAGGTGGAGGCGCTTCACGGTGGCGGTGGCGATCTCGGCGACCCGCTTGCCGACGGGGGTGGAGCCCGTGAAGGAGGTCATGACGACGTCGGGGTGGCCGACGAGGTGTTCGCCGACGGTCTTCCCGGCGCCGTTGACGATGTTGACCACACCGTCGGGGATGCCGGCCTCCTTCGCCGCCTGCGCGAACATCAGGGAGGTCAGCGGGGTGAGCTCGGCGGGCTTGAGGACGATCGTGTTGCCGGCGGCGATGGCCGGGAGGATCTTCCAGGCGGCCATCTGGAGCGGGTAGTTCCAGGGGGCGATGGAGCCGACGACGCCGAGGGGTTCGCGGCGGATGTACGAGGTGTGGTCGCCGCTGTACTCGGCGGCGGACTGACCCTGGAGGTGACGGGCGGCCCCCGCGAAGAAGGCGGTGTTGTCGACGGTGCCGGGCACGTCGAACTCGGTGGTGAGCTTGAGCGGCTTGCCGCACTGGAGGGACTCGGCGCGGGCGAGGTCCTCGGCCCACTCGGCGAGGACGCCGGCGAAGCGGTGGAGCGCGTCGGAGCGCTCGCCCGGGGTGGCGCCGGCCCAGCCGGGGAAGGCGGCCTTGGCGGCGGCGACGGCCTCGTCCACGTCGGCGGTGGAGGCGAGCGTGTAGGTGTACACGCTCTCCCCCGTCGCCGGATCGATCACGCTGTGTTCCTGACCGGAGGTTCCGGGGCGGAGCCGCCCGCCGATGTACTGTGCGCCGTCCGCGAAGCGGTCCGTCGCCTGGAAGCGGTTGCCCATGACGCTCTCCGTTGTTCCAGCTCGAATTGAGTGCCGATCCTGACAGAGGGATGATGGCCCAACAAGGGATTCCGTTGTTGCCTTTTGGTTACGCGACGGAATCGGTCGACCATGTGTCGAGGCGGCCGGATCATCTCCGTACTAAGTGTCCGTGGCGGATGCCACACTCGCGTGCATGAGCGCGATCGAGACACTGACACAGCAGGTCAACAGGGGTGACCGGGTGAAGTGGCTGCACTTCTGGGGTCACCGCCCACACCCGGACGGCCGCCTCTCGGCGAGCTGTCTCAGCCAGTGGTGGCCGGCGCCCTTCGTGGTCGGCGGCGTGTCGTACGCGACGGCCGAGCACTGGATGATGGCGGCCAAGGCCCGGCTCTTCGAGGACGCCGAGGCGGAGCGGGCCGCGCTGTCCGCCGGTACCCCGGCCGAGGCCAAGAAGGCGGGCCGGCTCGTCCGGGGCTTCGACGAGACGGTGTGGGCGCGGGAGCGCTTCGGGATCGTCGTCGAGGGCAGCGTCCACAAGTTCTCCTCGGACGAGGCCCTGCGGTCCTATCTCCTCGGCACCGGCACCCGGGTCCTGGTGGAGGCGAGCCCGGTGGACCGCGTCTGGGGCATCGGCCTGGCGGCCGACGACCCCCGCGCCCACGACCCGGCGCGCTGGCGCGGCGACAACCTCCTGGGCTTCGCCCTGATGGAGGCGCGGGAACGGCTGCGCGCCGCCTGACACACGCGAGGGCCCCGCACCTCATGAGGTGCGGGGCCCTTCACCGTGGGATCAGCCGGGGTGACCGCGGGTCGCTCCGGAGAGGACGGCAGGCCGCTCCGGACGGGACCGCGGGTCGCTCCGGGGTGGCCGTGGTTCGCTCAGGAGGGGACCGCCCGGGCGACCGCGGGGTCGTTCAGCGGCTGCCGCTCTCGACCACCAGGCTCGACGCGAACGGGTCGTCGTCGTAGCCGGAGTCCTCGAAGGACGACGAGTCCTGGCTGATCGCCCAGATCAGGAAGCCCAGGAAGACGGCGCTGACCAGGGTGCCGATGGCGCCGAGCACGATGCCCGCGATGGCCATGCCCCGGTTGGTCGCCTCGCCCCGGCCGCACTTCTTGATGCCGATGATGCCGAAGATCAGCGCCAGGATGCCGAGGATCACGCCCAGGCCGTACATGCAGAAACCCGCCACCGCGATGATGCCGAGCACCATCGAGGTCGTCCCCATGCCGTTGGACGGGGACTGCTGCCAGCCGGTCTGGCCGGGGTAGCCGCCGGGCGCCGGATAGCCGGGATAGCCGTACCCGGAGCTCGTCGGGGCGGGCTGCGGGGTCACCGCCGACGGGTACCCGTATCCGCCGGACGTGTCCGCCGCCGGGTAGCCGTACGCGCCGGGCGTGGCCGCGGGCCCACCGGGTGCGACCGGTGGCGGCGGCACGTCGTGGGGGCCGGGCTGGGCGAGCGGAACGGACGTGACGGTCTGCTGGTCGTGCACCGGCGACGGCGACGGCGTCGCCGGCTTGCTCAGTTCCACCCCGTCGCGGTTCGGCGGAGCCCACGGGTCCGTCGGGTCGTACCCGCCCCGCGACTGGTCTTGGTTGTCAGACATGGGCCTCCCCCATCATGGTCCCGCCATGCTACGGCCTCACCCCTGAGGGGGAACCGTCCGGCCTACGATGACGGGATGACCGATCTCCATCCCTTCATCGCGGGCCTGCCCAAGGCAGAGCTGCACGTCCACCACGTCGGCTCCGCCTCGCCCCGGATCGTCGCCGAGCTCGCCGCCCGGCACCCCGACTCCAAGGTCCCCACGGACCCGGAGGCGCTGACCGACTACTTCTCGTTCACCGACTTCGCGCACTTCATCGACGTCTACCTCTCGGTCGTCGACCTGGTCCGCACCCCCGAGGACGTCCGGCTGCTGACCTTCGAGGTCGCCCGTGACATGGCCCGCCAGAACATCCGGTACGCCGAACTGACCATCACCCCCTACTCCTCCACCCGCCGCGGCATCGACGAGCGTGCCTTCATGGCCGCCATCGAGGACGCCCGCAAGGCGGCCGAGGCCGAGTTCGGCACCATCCTGCGCTGGTGCTTCGACATCCCGGGCGAGGCCGGCCTGATCTCCGCCGAGGAGACCGCCCGCCTCGCCACCACCGACGGGCTGCGCCCCGAGGGCCTGGTCTCCTTCGGCCTCGGCGGCCCCGAGATCGGCGTGCCGCGCCCGCAGTTCAAGCCGTTCTTCGACCAGGCGCGGGCGGCCGGCCTGCACTCCGTCCCGCACGCGGGCGAGACGACCGGCCCGCAGACGATCTGGGACGCGATCAACGACCTGGGCGCCGAGCGCATCGGCCACGGCACCAGCTCGGTCCAGGACCCGGCGCTCCTCGCCCACCTGGCGGAGCACCGCATCGCCCTGGAGGTCTGCCCGACCTCGAACATCGCCACCCGGGCCGTCGCCACCCTGGACGAGCACCCGATCCGGCAGATGGTGGACGCCGGCGTCCTCGTCACGATCAACAGCGACGACCCGCCGATGTTCGGCACCGACCTCAACAACGAGTACGCGGTGGCCGCCCGGCTCCTCGGCCTCGACGAGCGCGGTGTCGCCGCCCTCGCGAAGAACGCGGTGGAGGCCTCGTTCCTCGACGCTGCAGGGAAGGCCAGGATCGCCGCCGAGATCGACGCGTACACCGACACCTGGCTCGCGCGCTGACGACTGGCTCCCGCGCCCACGACAGCGAGAATGGGCCCATGGACTCCGACACCGCCATGGACCCGACCGCCGTCGTGAAAGCCGCGGAGGCCACGGCCTCCGTCACCGTCGTGGGCCATCGCGGCGACCCGTACCGCGTCCGCGAGAACACCCTCGGCTCGATCGCCTCGGCGATCGAGCGGGGGGCGGACGCGGTCGAGGTCGACGTCCGGCTGACGAAGGACGGCGTGCCCGTCCTCCTCCACGACGACACCCTGAAGCGCCTGTGGGGCCACGACCGCCCGCTCTCCGCGCTCTCGTACGAGCAGGTCCAGGAGCTGACGTACCGCGGGGTCCCGACCCTGCGCGAGGCGCTGCTCACCGCCGGCGAGAAGCGGCTGATGCTGGACCTGCCCGGCGGCGACGAGGACTCGGTCCGCGCCATCGTCCGTACGGTCCGCGAGTGCGGCGCCGGGGAACGCGTCTACTACTGCGCCGGGGCCGTCGCCATGCTCCAGGTCCGCGCCGCCGACCCGGCCGCCGAGATCGCCCTCACCTGGACCTCGCTCGCCCCGCCCCGCCCGATCCTGCTCGACGTGGTCCGGCCCCGCTGGCTCAACTACCGCTTCGGACTGGTGAGTCGGGCCCTGACCGACCGGGTGCACCGGGACGGTCTCCTCGTCTCGGCCTGGACGGCTGACACCTCCCGCACCATGCGTAAGCTGATCAAGAACGGGGTCGACTCGATCACCACGAACCGGGTCGACGCACTCTCCGCCGTCCTGCGAAAGGCCCAGGCATGAACGACCGGATCCGGACCGACATCGCCCACAACGCCCGGGTGTGGAACTACTGGCTGGGCGGCAAGGACAACTACCCGGTCGACCGCGCGGTCGGCGACCAGGTCACCGGCTTCTACCCGAGCATCGGCGAAGTGGCCCGCGCGGACCGGGCGTTCCTCGGCCGCGCCGTCACCTTCCTCGCCGCGGACGCCGGGGTGCGCCAGTTCCTCGACATCGGTACGGGCCTGCCGACCGCCGACAACACCCATGAGGTCGCCCAGCGGGCCGCGCCCGACGCCCGGATCGTCTACGTCGACAACGATCCGATCGTCCTCACCCACGCCCGCGCGCTCCTGACCAGCGCGCCGGAGGGCGTCACGGAGTACGTGGACGCCGACGCCCATGACCCGGAGAAGATCCTGGCGGCGGCCGGCGCGACGCTCGACCTCTCCCGGCCGGTCGCCGTGATGATGCTGGGCATCCTCAACTTCGTCCTGGACACCACCGAGGCCCGGTCGATCGTCCGCACCCTGATGGACGCCGTCCCCTCCGGCAGCCACCTGGTCCTGACCCACCCCACCCTGGAGCCGGAGCTCGGCGGCGAGGGCAACAAGGCCGCCATGGCCTTCTGGAACGAGAACGCGACCCCGCCGATCACCGCCCGCAGCCGCTCCGAGTTCGCCTCCTTCTTCGACGGCCTCGACGTCCTGGAGCCGGGCATCCTCTCCTGCTCGCGCTGGCGGGCGACGGCCGAGAACGCCCCCGTGGTGGCGCAGTTCGGCGCGGTGGGCCGCAAGCCGTAATGGCACCGAGGGGGAAGGTCCGCGGCCGGTGGGAGCGGGCGCGCACCTGGGGCGCGGCGAACCCGTGGTCGGTGGACCTGGGGATCGCGCTGCTCGTCCAGGCGGCGATGACGATGCCGTTCGTGGTGCCGCGCGGGCCGGAACTCGAACCGGCGACCTGGGCCGCGTACGGACTGACGACGCTCACGGTGGTCCCACTCGTCTGGCGGCGGCGGGCGCCGGTCGCCGTACTCCTCGCGATCCTGGCGACGAGCACGCTGTACGTCCTGGCCCTGGAGGGTCCGGGCCAGCCGCTGCCGTACACCGGGCTCGTCATCGTCTACACGATCGCGCACGTCTCCCCGCCGGCGAAGCGGCTCGCGACGGCCGTGCTCCTGGTCGTCGCCGTGCCCGCCTCGGTCTGGCTCAACACCCGGTCGGCCCGTGAACTGACCTTCTCGCTCTTCGTGTTCGGCGCCGCCTATGTCTTCGGCCGGCTCCAGGACGCCCGGCAGCGCGCGCACCTGATCGAGGCGGAGCGGGCCGCCGCACGCGAACGGGCCCGGATCGCACGGGAGATGCACGACATCCTGTCGCACGCGGTGAGCCTGATGATCGTGCAGGCGGAGGCGGGCCCGGTGGCGGTGCGCACGGCGCCGGAGCGCGCGGAGGCGGCGTTCGAGGCGATCTCGGAGACGGGCCGCGAGGCGATGACCCAGCTGCGGCAGATGCTGGGGCTGCTGCGGGAGGGGCCCGAGGGGGCACCGCCCCGCGAGCCGCAGCCGGACCTCTCGGGGATCCCCGCGCTGGTGGAGCGGGTGAGGTCCGGCGGTCTGCTCGTGGAGTACACGACGGAGGGCGGGGTACGGGCGCTGCCGGCGGCGACCGGCGCGAGCGCCTACCGGATCGTGCAGGAGGCCCTGACGAACGTCGTCAAGCACGCGGGCGCCCGGCGGGCCGACGTCCGGCTCGCCCACGCCGACGGCGTCCTGCGCGTCACGGTGACGGACGACGGGCCGGGCCCCGCTCCGGTGCCGGCCGGGCGCGGCTCCGGCGGCCACGGCCTCACCGGCATCCGCGAGCGGGCCGCCGCGCACGGCGGGACGGCGACGACCGGCCCGGGACCGGGCGGCCGGGGGTTCGAGGTGCGGGTCCTGCTCCCCGTACCCTCCACGGCGGAGGTGGGGAGATGACGACGATCCGGGTGGTGGTCGCGGACGACCAGGAACTGGTCCGCAGTGGCTTCGCGATGATCCTCGACGCACAGCCGGACATCGAGGTCGTGGCGGAGGCCGGGGACGGCGCCGAGGCGGTCGAGGCGGTGCGCCGGCACGCCCCGGACGTGGCGCTGCTCGACATCCGGATGCCCGGCACCGACGGCATCGAGGCCTGCCGGGCGATCAGCGCGGACACCGGATGCCGGACGGTGATCCTGACGACCTTCGACACCGACGCGTATGTGTACGAGGCGCTGCACGCGGGCGCGAGCGGCTTCCTCCTCAAGGACGTGCGCCGGGACGATCTGGTGCACGCGGTACGGGTGGTGGCGGCGGGCGACTCGTTGCTCGCCCCGTCCGTGGCCCGCCGTCTGGTGGAGCAGTACACGGCGGGCGGCCCGCGCAGGACCGCCCCCGACCCCCGGCTCGACGTGCTGACGGCCCGGGAACGGGAGACCCTGCTGCTCCTCGCGCGCGGTCTCTCCAACGCGGAGATCGCGGCGGAACTGGTGGTCAGCGACCACACGGTGAAGACCCACGTGGGGAACGTGCTCGCCAAGCTCGGCCTGCGGGACCGGATCCAGGCGGTGATCTGCGCGTACGAGACGGGTCTGGTCGCGGCGGGCTCTCCCCCGCCCGGGGGAGGCGAGGGGCCCGGCCCCTCCCCCGTGTCGGCGAGGAACTGACCGGCGGAAGACCGCCGGTGCGGGCGATCCGCCGGTCGCCGCTGGTCAGCAGGATGGAGCCATCGAGAACAACGGCTCACATCACCGGAGTTGACCATGAGGACGTCCACCCGCACGCTGCTCGCCGCCGCCCTGGTCCTGGGGGTCGCGGCGGGCCCGGCGCTGACCCCGGCCTTCGCGACGCCCCAGGCCTCCGCGGTATCCCCGGCGGTCGTGTCGACCGCACGGCCGACCGGCCCGGACCTGAGCACGGTGATCGCCGGGCTCCCCCGGGCCGACGCCACGGCCGCGCTCGTCCGGGTCGGCGGCACCGAGGGTTCCTGGCAGGGCAGCGCGGGGGTCCACGACCTGACGACCGGCGCCCCCGCCGCCCCGGCCGCCCGCTTCCGCGCCGGATCGGTGACGAAGGTCTTCACGGCGGCGACCGTCCTCCAGCTGGCGTCCGAGCACCGGATCGACCTGGACCGCACGGCCCGCTCGTACCTGCCGGAGCTGATCCCCGGCCGGTACGCCACGGTGACCGTGCGCCAGCTCCTGAACCACACCCACGGCGTCCCGGCTCCCGAACTGGCCGTCGGCGACACGGTGGAGGAGTGGTACGCCCACCGCTTCGACGTCCACGACCCGGAGGCCATGGTCCGCTCGGCGACGGCGAAGCCGCGCGAGTTCCGGCCCGGCACGAAGCAGCACTACCTCAACATCGGGTACACGATCGCCGGTCTGATCGTGGAGCGGGTGACGGGCGACTCGTACGAGCACCAGGTGGAGCGGCGGATCCTGCGCCCGCTGGGCCTGCGGGACACCTATCTCCCGGGCGACGCGGCCGAGCTCGTCGGCCCGTACAACCACGGCTACCAGACCATGCGGCTGGACGACGGGACGACCGGCCTGCGGGACGTCTCGGTGTGGGCGGCGACGGACGGCTGGGCGGCCGGTGACCTGGTCTCGACCACGGCCGACCTGGAGCGTTTCACCCGGGCGCTGTTCGCGGGCCGGGTGGTGCGCGGTCCGCTCCTGGAGGAGATGTTCACCCTGCCGAAGGTCGCGGACCTGAAGTCCGGCGAGCCGGCCGCGTACTCGGCGGGTCTGTCGATGAAGAGGCTCGGAGGCCGCGAGGTCTGGGGCAAGACCGGCGGCCGCTGGGGGTACAACACGGCCATCGCCTCCACCCGCGACGGCGCGCGCACCCTCGTCTACAGCGTCAACTCCACGGACGCGAAGGGCCAGGACATGAACCCGACCGCCCTGAACGTCATGGTCGCGGCGTACGGCCTGCCGGACTAGCGGGCGCCGGCCGGCTCGGGCCCCGTCACCGACGCCGGCGTCGGCGCCGCGGCGGCTTCGAGCCGCTTGATCAGCCGGCGTACGTGGAGCAGCGGCAGGATCCCGACGACGCCGAAGGACATGTCGATGACCGACCACCAGAAGGGGATGCCCCGGAGGGGTCCGCAGATCAGGGCCAGCGGGATGATGCCGACGCAGGCGATCATGCCGAACTCGACGACCCACACGTTGCGGACGGGGTCGCGGTGGACGCCGTAGAAGGCGACCGCGATGACGAGGTGGGCGAAGGCGAGCCAGTCGGTGCCGTAGAGCAGGTACGGGGCCTGCTCGTCGGCGGTCTCCAGGCCGCCCCGCACCCGGTCGATCCATTCGGCGAGCCCGGGAAGGAGGTCGGCCACGGGAGCCGCCCACCCGTCGAGCGAGGAGTCCAGCAGCCGGAGTTCGGTGACGAGCGGGAACGCGGTGATCCCGCTCAGGACCAGGCAGGCGACGAAGACGATCAGCCAGACGCGGATGCGCGTGAGAAGGGCTCTCGGCCCGTTCGAGTCGCTCATGAGGGCAGCGTACGCCCTTCTTGAACGCGTTCAGAAACGGGGGGCCAGTCGGCGTGCCACCGCGTGTGCGACGACGGTGGCGGCCGCCGCCACCCCCAGGCCGGCCACCGTGCCCCGGAGTCCGGCCGGGCGGAGCACGCCCGCGCGGCGCAGCCGGCCGCGCGCCCAGAGGGTGAAGGGGATGACCACGAGCGGCGAGGTGACGGAGCCGGGTGTCACCCCGCGCACGGCGGCGGCCTGCGCGAGGTGGACGAGGCCGTGCAGTCCGAAGCCGTTCAACGCCCCCTGGTAGAAGGCGGACCGGCCGCCGGTACGGGCCCCGGCCACGGCGGCGGCACCGACGATGGTCGCCATCACCCCCACGGCCAGGGCGAATTCACGCTCGTCGACGGACTCGGCGGCCTTCCAGACCGCCTCCGGCACACCGGGGAACCGCTCGCGCAGCATCGGCAGGTTCTCCCGCAGCCAGCGGGGTCCGAGGACCAGTTCCTCGGCGTCGTGGACGGCCCAGGCGAGGAACAGCCCGTAGGTGGCGAGCGCGCTCGGGTGGGATGAGGATGTGGGCAGGGATGTGGTCACATCCGGCTCAACTCACAGGCCGACGATCGCGTTCCACCGCTTCGTGAAGTCCTGCCGCTCCTGCGCGGTGATGTCCCGGGCGATCTCGAGCCGTCCCCGCATGTCCGCGTCCGGGAAGATCAGCGGGTCCTCCGCGAGCGCCACGAGCTCCTCGTCGCCGGAGTCCGCGAGGACCTTCTGCGCGGCAGGCACCGGGCAGACGTAGTTGACCCAGGCGGCGAGTTCGGCGGCGACCTCGGGCTCGTAGTAGTAGTCCACGAGCTTCTCGGCGTTGGCCTTGTGGTGCGCGAGGTTGGGGATCATGAGGGACTCGGCCCACAGTTCGGCGCCCTCCTCGGGGACGACGAACTCGATGTCCGGGTTGTCGGCCTGGAGCTGGATGACGTCGCCCGAGTACGCCTGGCAGGCCAGCACGTCGCCGGTCGACAGGTCCTTGATGTAGTCGTTGCCGGTGAAGCGGCGGATGTGCCGCTTCTTCACGAGGCCCTCGATCTGCTCGCACAGGCCGTGGAAGTCGTCCCCGGTCCACCGGGTGACGTCGACGCCCCTGCCCATCATGAGCAGCGCGAAGGACTCGTCGAGCCCGGACAGCAGGGTGACCTTGCCGCGCAGGTCGTCGGCCCACAGCTCCTTGGTGGAGCGGAGCTCCCGGCCGAGCTTCTTGCGGTTGTACGCGATGCCGGTGATCCCGGACTGCCAGGGGACGGTGTGCAGCCGGCCCGGGTCGAAGGCGGGCGAGCGGAGCTGCGGGTCGAGGTGCTCGGTGACGTTCGGCTGGGTGGCGCGGTTCATCTCCTGGGCCCAGCCGAGGCGGACGAAGCGGGCGGCCATCCAGTCGCTGACGACGATCAGGTCGCGGCCGGTCTCCTGGTGGTTCATCAGGGACGGGCTGATCTTGCCGAAGAACTCGTCGTTGTCGTTGATCTCCTCGGTGTACCGGACGGAGATCCCGGTGCGCTTCCTGAACGCGTCGAGGGTCGGGCGCTTCCTGGCGTCCTCGTCATCGGTGTCGATGTAGAGGGGCCAGTTGGCGAAGTCGAGCGTCCGGTCCCGGGCGGAGAGGTCGCGGCCGGCCCGGTCGCCCTCGTCGACGTAGGCGGCGGGGACCCCACAGCCGGCGGCGAGCAGGCTCGCGGCCCCGGCACCGCCGATGCCGCGCAGCAGGGACCGGCGGGAGATGTTGTTCCTGGCTGTCGCTCTCACCCGTGCAGCATCGCGGCAGGCCGCGTGCCGGGGCAATGGACGCTCCGTCGAGCGACGCGGCGCGGCCCCGACACCCTGTCGACCGGGGTGCCGGGGCCGCGTGGCGTTCAGGCGGGGGTTCAGCCCAGGGAGGTCATCACGTGCTTGATGCGCGTGTAGTCCTCGAAGCCGTAGGCGGAGAGGTCCTTGCCGTAGCCGGACTTCTTGAAGCCGCCGTGGGGCATCTCGGCGACCAGCGGGATGTGGGTGTTGATCCACACACAGCCGAAGTCGAGCGACTTGGACATGCGCATCGCGCGCGCGTGGTCCTTGGTCCAGACGGAGGAGGCGAGGGCGTACTCCACGCCGTTCGCGAACTCCAGTGCCTGCGCCTCGTCGGTGAAGGACTGGACGGTGATGACGGGGCCGAAGACCTCGTTCTGGATGATCTCGTCGTCCTGCTTGAGGCCGGAGACGACGGTCGGGGCGTAGAAGTAGCCCTTGTCGCCGACCCGGTGGCCGCCGGCCTGGACCTTGGCATGCGCCGGGAGGCGGTCGATGAAGCCGGTGACCTGCTTCAGCTGGTTGGCGTTGTTGAGCGGGCCGTAGAGCACGTCCTCGTCGTCCGGCTGACCGGTCTTGGTCTCGGAGGCGGCCTTGGCGAGCGCGGCGACGAACTCGTCGTGGATGGACTCGTGCACGAGGACACGGGTCGCGGCCGTACAGTCCTGGCCGGCGTTGAAGAAGCCGGCGACGGAGATGTCCTCGACGGCCTTGTCGATGTCGGTGTCCTCGAAGACCACGACCGGGGCCTTGCCGCCCAGCTCCAGGTGGACGCGCTTGACGTCCTTGGCCGCCGACTCGGCGACCTGCATGCCGGCGCGTACGGAGCCGGTGATGGAGGCCATGGCGGGGGTCGGGTGCTCGACCATCGCCTTGCCCGTCTCGCGGTCGCCGCAGACGACGTTGAAGACGCCCTTGGGGAGGATCTGGCCGATGATCTCCGCCATCAGGACGGTCGACGCGGGGGTCGTGTCCGAGGGCTTGAGGACGACGGTGTTGCCCGCGGCGAGCGCCGGGGCGAACTTCCACACGGCCATCATCATCGGGTAGTTCCACGGCGCGACCTGGGCACAGACGCCCACGGGCTCGCGGCGGATGATGGAGGTCATGCCCTCCATGTACTCGCCGGCCGAGCGGCCCTCGAGCAGCCGGGCGGCACCGGCGAAGAAGCGGATCTGGTCCACCATCGGCGGGATCTCTTCGCTCGCCGTGAGGGCGACGGGCTTTCCGGTGTTCTGGACCTCGGCGGCGATGAGGTCCTCGGCACGCTCCTCGAAGGCGTCGGCGATCTTGAGGAGCGCCTTCTGGCGCTCGGACGGCGTGCTGTCACGCCAGGCGGGGAAGGCGGCCGCGGCGGCCTCCATCGCGGCGTCGACGTCGGCCTGGCCCGAGAGCGGGGAGGTGGCGTACACCTCGCCGGTGGCCGGGTTGACCACCTCGATGGTGCGGCCGTCGGCCGCGTCGCGGAACTCCCCGTTGATGTAGTTACGCAGCCGGCGCAGCTCGGTGGTCACTTGCCACCCCTCCTGTCACGTTCTGTCGTCGCACGTCCTTGTGCGGTGTCCCGATGGGCGAGACACCTCAGCCTAGTCGCTCGGCTGACGCTTTCAACAGGCCCAACCCTCTCCAACTTCGGATTCCGTGAGATTCGAGGCCCTCGACAACGAATTACATCGCTCTGGGGTTGCAAGACCGACATTCTCGGTGCACAGTGAACCCGTGGCCAGTCGAAGCACAGAACCCAGAACCGGAACCGGTTCGTCCCCGACGATCGACGCCGTCTCCCTGGCGATCATCGAACAGCTCCAGGAGGACGGTCGCCGCCCCTACGCGGCGATCGGCAAGGCCGTGGGCCTCTCCGAGGCCGCCGTGCGGCAGCGCGTCCAGAAGCTGCTCGACCAGGGCGTCATGCAGATCGTCGCCGTCACCGACCCGCTCACCGTGGGTTTCCGGCGGCAGGCGATGGTCGGCATCAACGTCGAGGGTGACCTTGATCCGGTTGCGGAAGCCCTGACGGCCATGGCCGAATGCGAGTACGTGGTGATGACCGCGGGCTCCTTCGACCTGATGGTGGAGGTCGTCTGCGAGGACGACGACCACCTGCTGGATGTGATCAACAAGCGCATCCGCACCCTCCCCGGCGTGCGCTCCACCGAGAGCTTCGTCTACCTCAAGCTCAAGAAGCAGACCTATATGTGGGGAACTCGATAATCGTGACCCAGGACCTCTCCAAGACCGCGTACGACCACCTGTGGATGCACTTCACCCGCATGTCGTCGTACGAGAACTCGCCCGTTCCCACCATCGTGCGTGGTGAGGGCACCTACATCTTCGACGACAAGGGCAAGCGCTACCTCGACGGTCTCGCGGGTCTCTTCGTGGTCAACGCCGGACACGGCCGCAAGGAACTGGCCGAGGTCGCGTACAAGCAGGCCCAGGAGCTCGCGTTCTTCCCCGTGTGGTCGTACGCGCACCCCAAGGCCGTCGAGCTCGCCGAGCGTCTCGCGGACTACGCGCCGGGCGACCTGAACAAGGTCTTCTTCACCACCGGTGGCGGCGAGGCCGTCGAGACCGCGTGGAAGCTCGCCAAGCAGTACTTCAAGCTGCAGGGCAAGCACACCAAGTACAAGGTCATCTCGCGTGCGGTCGCCTACCACGGCACCCCGCAGGGCGCCCTGTCCATCACCGGCCTGCCGGCCCTCAAGGCCCCCTTCGAGCCGCTGGTCCCCGGCGCGCACAAGGTGCCGAACACCAACATCTACCGCGCCCCGATCCACGGCGACGACCCCGAGACCTTCGGCCGCTGGGCCGCCGACCAGATCGAGCAGCAGATCCTCTTCGAGGGCCCCGACACCGTCGCGGCCGTCTTCCTGGAGCCGGTGCAGAACGCCGGTGGCTGCTTCCCGCCGCCGCCCGGCTACTTCCAGCGCGTCCGCGAGATCTGCGACCAGTACGACGTGCTCCTCGTCTCCGACGAGACGATCTGCGCCTTCGGCCGCCTCGGCACGATGTTCGCCTGTGACAAGTTCGGCTACGTGCCGGACATGATCACCTGCGCCAAGGGCATGACCTCGGGCTACTCCCCGATCGGCGCCTGCATCGTCTCGGACCGCATCGCGGAGCCCTTCTACAAGGGCGACAACACCTTCCTCCACGGCTACACCTTCGGTGGCCACCCGGTGTCGTCGGCGGTCGCCATCGCCAACCTCGACATCTTCGACAAGGAAGGCCTGAACCAGCACGTCCTCGACCAGGAGGGCAACTTCTTCGACACCCTGAAGAAGCTGCACGACCTCCCGATCGTCGGCGACGTCCGCGGCAACGGCTTCTTCTACGGCATCGAGCTCGTCAAGGACAAGGTCACCAAGGAGTCCTTCACGGACGAGGAGACCGAGCGGGTCCTCTACGGCTTCCTCTCCAAGGCGCTGTTCGAGAACGGTCTGTACTGCCGTGCCGACGACCGTGGCGACCCGGTCATCCAGCTCGCCCCGCCGCTGATCGCCGACCAGGGCACCTTCGACGAGATCGAAGGCATCCTGCGCTCGGTGCTCACCGAGGCCTGGACCAAGCTCTAAGGTCCCCGCCGCGCGAGGCACACGACATCACGCCGCCCTCACGGCGTGACCCCGGCCCGGGCATGCCGCCATCCGAGTGGATGGCGGCGGCCCGGGCCGCGTGCTGTCCGTACAAACGGATCCGAATACTTACGGTGCCCAGTGACCGACAGGCCCGTCCCTTCGTTCCCCCGGACGGGGGACACAGATCGGATCCGACATCGAGGTGTACGCGATGGCCCCACCGGACAACGACGTGCTCTGGGCGCGTTCCCTGCACTGCGCCCTGGGCGGTTCGGACGCCCTCAGCGGCGTCTCCCTCGGCGTCCGCGAGGGCGAGATCCTCGCCGTCGTCGGCCCGCGCGGCAGCGGCAAGACCACCCTCATGCGGTGCCTGTCCGGCCAGCTCCTCGCCCAGCAGGGCGAGGTCTGGTTCAACAGCAGCCCCGTGCACACCCTGGGCCCCGCCGACCGCGAGCGGCTCCGACGCGACCGCTTCGGCTGGATCGATCCCGAGCCCGGCCTCGTCCCCGAGCTCACCGGCTGGGAGAACGCGGCCCTGCCCCTGCTGCTCCGCGGCACCTCCCACCGGGCCGCGAAGACCGCCGCCGTGGAGTGGCTGGAGCGCCTCGACATCGGCGCCTGCGCCCGCAAGCGCCCGCACGCCCTCACCCACGCGCAGCGCCAGCGCGTCGCCATCGCCCGCGCGCTGGTCACCACCCCGTCGGTGCTGTTCGCCGACGAACCCACCGCGACCCTGCACCGGGCCGACGGCGCCCAGGTCCTGCGCACCCTGACCGCCGCCGCCCGCTCGCACGGCATCACCGTGCTCCTCGCCACCCACGACGCCGAGGTCGCGGCGCTCGCCGACCGCACGGTCGCGCTCCTCGACGGACGCCGGGTCGGCACCGTACCCCCGGCGTCAGGGGCGGAGGGCGTCGCGGCGTGCTCGCTCTCCGTCTAGCCCGCGGGGCCCACCCCCTCGTCCAGACGCGCCGGCTCCTCGTCGCCGTCGCGGCGGCGGGGGTGGGCTTCCTCCTGCTCTGCACCCTCGGCTACGCGGTCGGGCACCCCGAGCGGTCCTCGGCGTCCGTGCTGCGGCTGCTCTGGTGCGTCCTGCCGCTCGCCGCGACCGTCCAGTTCGCGGTCGCGGTGGCCCGGACCGACCCCAGCACCCGCCCGCGCCCGGGGCTCTCCGCGATCGGCCTCGGCCCCGCCCGTCTCACCGCGATCGCCGCCGCGTCGACGGCCGTCGCCTGCACGCTCGGCTCGATGGTCGCGCTGCTGTTCTACCTCCACCTGCGCGGCGACATCACCGGCCTGCCCTTCGACGGGGCCGCCGCCGACCTCCTCGCCGCCGACCAGCCGATCCCGCTCGCCGCCGCCCTCACCCTGCTCGCCGTCCTTCCGGTCGTCGCGGCCACGGCCGCCGGCCTCACCCTGCGGCCGCGCACCGCGCCCGCCGCACCGGAGGGCGCGGAGAAGCCGGTGCCGTCCGGGCTGCCGTGGGGGATCGCCCTGGTCGCGGTCGGCCTCGCCATCGAGACGTACGCGGGCCGCAGCGGCGCCGCCGAGGGACTCCCCCTGCCGGGCCGCTTCGACGGCAACCCGGCGGGCGTCCTGGCCGGCTGGGCCCTCACCGCCGTCGGCCTCGCGATGGCGGGCCCCGCTCTGGTCCACGGCTGCGGCCGCCTCCTCCAGTCCGTCAGGCCCGGCGCCACACGGCTGCTCGCCGGCCGCGTCCTGATGGACGAGTCCCGCCGTATCGGCCGCCCCCTGGGCGTGGTCAGCGCGGTGGTCTCCGGAACGCTCGCGGCGGCGGCCCTGCACGAGTCGGGCACCGGCCCCGGTGCCTTCGGCCCGCTCACCGGCCTGGGCGCCGCCCTCATCCTGGCCTGCACGACGGCGACCCTCCTCACCGCGGCCCTGGAGTCCAAGCAGTGCCGCGCCCACACCACCGAGGCCCTCCTCCGCATCGGCGCCCCGCCCACGGTCCTCCGCTCGGCGGCCCTGATGCGCGCCGGCGTGCTGCTCGTGGTCTTCCTCCCCCTGACGTGGGCCGTGGCGGAACTGGCGGCGCTGCCGCTGACCGGCTGAGACACCGACGCGGTGTCTCAGCCGGTCGGGCCGGACCCCGGACCGACCGGCGCGACGCCTCCAGGGGCGGCACCCCGGTGCCGCCCCTATCGTGGGCCCATGGCGACCCTTCCCCCGGCACACCGGCCGCCCGGACCGCGCGGACACGGCCGCGAGATCCACACGCTCGAAGCGTTCGACGAGGCGGTCGCCCGGCCCGGCTCGCTCGCCGGGTACCGCGTGCAGTCGGTCGACCTCACCGACCGGACCTTCGCCCTGCTGACCGCCGTCACCACCGACGCCGTCTTCCTCGGCTGCCCGATGCAGCCGGAAGCGTCCGTGAAGGTCCGCGCCGCCGGCGCGCTCGTCTTCCCGCCCCTGCCCGATCTGCCCTTCGACCCGTACCGGGCGGCGCTCTACTCCCCCGAGGAGCTGTTCGACGGACTCGCGGACACGGGCTACGGGGGAACGCCGGACGCCCTCGCGTACGCATGGTTCCGACGGACCCGGACCGACGGCGACATCCTCGCCTCGGTGATCCGCTCGCTCCACGACGACGCCGTCTCCGACGCCCTCGACGAACACCTCGACGGGGCCCGGGTCGTCGGCGTGATGGGCGGCCACGCGATGGGCCGGGGCACCGAGGCGTACGCGGGCGCCGCCCGGCTCGGCAGAGCGCTGGCGCGCGCCGGGCTCACCGTGGCGACCGGCGGCGGCCCCGGCGCGATGGAGGCCGCGAACCTCGGCGCGTACGTGGCACCGCATACCGACGAGGCGCTGGCCGAGGCCCTCGCCCAGCTCGCGACGGTCCCGTCCTTCGAGCCCTCGGTGACGGAGTGGGCCCGCGCGGCCTTCCGGGCACGGGCCCGCCTGCCGCACGGCGGCGACTCGGTGGGCATCCCCACCTGGTTCTACGGCCACGAGCCGCCGAACGCCTTCGCGGGCCACATCGGCAAGTACTTCGCCAACGCCACCAGGGAGGACGGCCTCCTCTCCCGCTGCGGGGCGGGCGTCGTCTTCCTTCCGGGCGCGGCGGGCACGGTCCAGGAGATCTTCGACAACGCGACCCCGAACTACTACCCGTCCGAGGGCCCGCCGACCCCGATGGTCCTCGTCGACCGCGCCCACTGGACGGAACGCCTCCCGGCCTGGCCCCTCCTGGAGGCCCTGGCGGCGGGCCGGCCGATGGCGGCCCGCATCGCCCTCGTGGACTCGATCGACGAGGCCCCGGACGCCCTGGAACGCCTCACGAAGACGTAGCCGGGCTCCGCCGCACAACGGAGTGGGACCAGCCTCAGGGCCGACGCCGCCAGGTCCCGGCGCCGGAAGGCTCGGAGCATGACGCCGAAGAGACTCCTGGCCGAACGGCCCTCCTGGGCGGGTCGCGCCGCCCTCCTCTGGTCGCTGCTGTACGCCGCCGGCGCGGCCCTCGCCGCCCTCACCGGGCCCGCGTTCGGCTATGCGCTCCTCACCAGGTCGACGGGGACGACCGCCGAGGCCACGGCGGCGGTGCTGTACGGGGCCGCCGCCGTCCTCGCGTACGCGCTGCTCCGCCGCCCGGACGCGAGGGGACTGTCCCGCGCGGCGTGGGCGGTCGTCGCGCTCTGCCTCACCTCGGGCTTCGCCGCCCTCCTCAGCCCCGTCCACCTGCTGTTCTTCCTGTCCCGCAACCAGCCGCCGATCGACTGGGCGGCCCTGGCGAACCAGAGCGTCGCCGTCCTCGGCGCGGTCCTGTGGGGGTACGCGGCCCTCGCCCACCGCCGCGGGGCGCGCGGCACCTGCCTCCACTGCGGCGGGCGGGCCCCCGCCCCGGCGGCACTCGGCGGCGGCACCCGCGCCGGCCTGGTCGCCGTCGCCGCCCTCGTCCCGTACGCCGCCCTGAAGACGGCCTGGGCGCTCGGCCTCACCCCCGGTTTCACCGGCACCGGCCGTCCCGGCGCCGACCCGGAGTACACCAGCGACCTGGGCCTGTGGCTGTACGACCACGGGGTCGACGTCACCGCGGTCCTCGCCGTCCTCGGCATGGTCCTCGCGCTCGCGCTGACCCGCCCCTGGGGGCGCCGCCTGCCCCGGCTGCCGCTGCTCGCGCTCGGCTGGGCCGGGGCGGGCGCGCTCGCCCCGTTCGGGGCCTTCCTGGCCGCGGTCGGTGTGCTGGCCTGGACCGGGGCGGCCGGCTCGGGCGTCGCCGACCACGCCCCGTGGGTGGTCGCCGTCGCCTACGGGGGCTTCTCCCTCTACGGCCTCGCGCTGGGCCGCGCCACGCTCCTGTACCAGCGGGCGGCCCGCAGGGCCTGCGACCGCTGCTGAAGACGGCCCCGGGTCACTTCCGCCAGAAGAGGTGGTGCGTCACCGCACCGCCCGGGCTGGGCACGACATCGCGGTGGAACCGGTCGAGGAGCTCGTCGGGCGACTCCCAGAGCCGTACCCCGGAACCGAGCTTCACCGGCGCGACCGCGATGTGCAGGGTGTCGACGAGGCCGGCGTCGAGGAACTCGCGGATGACGGTGGCCCCGCCGCCGAGCCGGACGTCCTTGCCGTCCGCCGCCTCCTTCGCCCGCGCCAGCACGCTCGCCGGGTCGCCGTCGACGAAGTGGAACGTCGTGTCGGACAGCGTGAACGAGGGACGCGGGTGGTGCGTCATGACGAACACCGGGGTGTGGAACGGCGGCTCGTCACCCCACCAGCCCTGCCAGTCGAAGTCCTGCCAGGGACCGCGCTGCGGGCCGAACTTGTTGCGGCCCATGATCTCGGCGCCGATGTTCCGGGAGAAGTCCCGGGTGAAGTAGTCGTCGAGGCCGCGGCTGCCCCCCGGCTCGGTCCGGTTGGGCTAGCTCGCCGTGGCACCCGCCCAGGAGAACATGGCCCCGGGATCCGCGTGCCCGAAGGGATGCTCCAGGCTCTGGCCCTCCCCCGTACCGAATCCGTCGGACGAGACCATGAAGTTCTGGACTCTGAGCAGCTGGCCCATGGGGTTCCTCCCGGGTGGTCGACACAGGCATCACGAACACCCAGGAGACTCCACCGGACCGGGAAACTCATCGCACCCGCTACGGAATGTCGTCCCCCAGCACCACCACGTCCTCCGCCCGGAACTCCACCCCCACCGCGGCGCCCTCCCCCGGCACCTCCCGCGGCGGAAGCTCCGCGTCCAGCGGCGGTCCGTCCACCGGGCGGAGCCGTACGGCCACATGGCTGCCCCGGAAGGTCCGGGACTCGACCGTCCAGGCCGGCCCCTCCTCCACGGGCACGAGCCGTACCCCGCCCGGCCGGACCAGGAGCCGCCGCTCGCCCTGCGGCGAGCCGTCCGGCACCGGGACCTTCCCCCAGGCGGTCTCCGCGACCGGACCGGTCACCCGCGCCGCCACCACGTTGTCGAACCCCAGGAAACGGGCCACGAACTCCGATGCCGGCCGCGACCACACCTCGACGGGTGGACCCGACTGGGCGATACGCCCGTCCCGCATGACCACCAGCCGGTCGGCCAGCGCGAACGCCTCGCCCTGGTCGTGGGTCACCGCCAGCACCGTCGTGCCGAGCCGCCCGAAGAGCTCCCGCAGCTCCACGACGAGCCGCTCCCGCAGTCCCCGGTCGAGCTGCCCGAGGGGCTCGTCGAGCATCAGCAGCCGGGGCCGGGGCGCCAGGGCGCGGGCCAGCGCCACCCGCTGCTGCTCGCCGCCGGAGAGCGCGGCGACGGACCGCCGCCCGGCACCCGGCAGGCCGACGAGGTCGAGCAGCTCCGCCACCCGCTCGGCCTGCTCGGCCTTCCCTGCCCCGCGCATCCGCAGCCCGAAGGCGACGTTGCCGGCGACGTCCCGCTGCGGGAACAGCTGGTGGTCCTGGAACATCAGGCCGACGCCCCGCCGGTGCACCGGCACCCCGCGCTGGTCGGCGCCGCCGAGGAGCACCCGCCCGCCGTCGAGGGCCTGCAGCCCGGCGACGGCCCGCAGCAGCGTGGACTTGCCGCTGCCGCTCGGCCCGAGCACGGACACGATCTCGTGGTCGGCGACCTCCAGGTCCACGGCGTCGAGCGCGGCCCGCTCCCCGAACCGTACGGTCGCCCCGTCGAGCACCAGCATCAGAACTCCCCCGAGGTGCGTTCGGTCCGGAGCCGTTCGAGCAGCAGCAGGGACACCGCGCACACCACCATGAGGATCGTCGAGAGGGCCATCGCCTGGCCGTAGTTGAGTTCGCCGGGCCGGCCGATGAGCCGGGCCACCGCCACCGGGAGCGTCGGGCTGTCGGGGCGGGCGATGAAGACGGTCGCGCCGAACTCGCCGAGCGAGACGGCGAACGCGAACCCGGCGGCGATCAGCAGCGCCCGCCGCACCAGCGGCAGGTCCACCTCCCGCCAGGCCCGCCACGGCGAGGCGCCGAGCACGGCCGCCGCCTCCCGCAGCCGCTCGTCCACCGCCCGCAGCACCGGCAGCATCGTCCGTACGACGAAGGGCACTCCGACCAGCGCCTGCGCCAGCGGTACGAGGATCCAGCTGGCCCGCAGGTCGAACGGCGGCTCGTCGAGCGTGATGAGGAACCCGAAGCCCACGGTCACGGCCGACACCCCGAGCGGCAGCATGAGCAGCGCGTCGAAGCCCCGGACGAGCCGTCCGGCGACGGGGGTCCCCCCGCGCGAGCGAAGCCGGGAGCGGGGGAGGGTCAGCGCGGCCGCGGCGAGCCCGCCGATGACGAGGGCGATCAGGGTGGCGACCACGGCGTACCGCAGCGAGTTCCCGATCGTGTCGAGCAGCGGCACGAGGAACGTGCCGGACGGGTCGGGGGTCTGCAGGGCCCGGTAGTAGTCGAGCCCGTATCCGTGGGAGGTCGCGAAGGACCGCTCGACGAGCACCCCGAGCGGCAGCACGATCAGCAGGGCGACGGAGAGCAGGACGCCCGCGAACAGCGCCCACTGGCCGGCGCCCCGGGGCCGGCGGGCCGTCTCCTCGGGCGCCACCATCCGCAGGGCGGTCTCCCGGCGGCGGACCGTCCGGGCGTGCACGGCGAGGACGACGCCGACGGCGACGAACTGCACCATCGTGAGGACGGCCGCCGTCGTCAGGTCGAAGCGGACGACGGTCTGCCGGTAGATCTCCGTCTCCAGGGTGGAGTACGTGGATCCGCCGAGGATCTGGACGACGGCGAAGGAGCTCGCGGTGAACAGGAAGACCATCAGCGCCGCCGCCGCGACGGACGGGGCGAGCGCCGGCAGGGTCACGGTCCGCCACGCCTTCCAGCGGGACGCGCCGAGGACCCGGGCCGCCTCCTCCTGGCGCGGGTCGAGCTGCGCCCACAGGCCCCCGACGGTTCGTACGACGACGGCGTAGTTGAAGAACACATGGGCGATCAGGATCGCCCAGACCGTGGTGTCGAGCCGTACGCCCCACAGCTCGTCGAGGAGCCCGCCGCGGCCGACGAGCGCCAGGAAGGCCGTGCCGACCATGACGGTCGGCATCACGAAGGGCACGGTGACGACCGCGCGCAGCAGGCCCTTGCCGCGGAACTCGAAGCGCGCGAAGACGTACGCGCCGGGCAGCGCGATCAGCAGGGTGAGACCGGTGGACGCGAGGGCCTGCCAGAGCGTGAACCACAGGACGTCGAGGATCTCCGGCCGGCTCAGCGTCCCGCCGAACCGGCCGAACCGCCACACGCCGTCGACCCGGAGCCCGCGCTCGACGATCGAGACGACGGGCCAGGCGAAGAAGAGCACGAAGAAGGCGACGGGCACGGCCATCAGGCCGAGCCGCGCCGCGCTTCCCCGGCGGTCGGGGACTACTTCAGAACGAGCGACGACCACTGCTGGATCCACGGGTCACGCTTCTCGGCGATCTTCTCCGGCGCCATCGTCTCCGGCTTGTCGACGACCACACCGTGCCGGGTGAACAGCTCGGGCAGGGCCGCGTCCTTCGCCACCGGGTTGACGAACATCTGGAGCGGCATGTCCTCCTGGAACTTCTTGGAGATCAGGAAGTCGATCAGCGCCTTGCCGCCCTCGGGGTTCTTCGCGCCGTTCAGCAGGCCCGCGAACTCGGTCTGCCGGAAGCAGGTGCCGGTGGAGACCCCGGTGGGGGCCACCTTCGGCTGCGGCTCGCCGTAGAGCACCTCGACCGGCGGGCTGGAGGCGTACGACACGACGAGCGGCCGGTCGCCCTTGGCCTGCTTGCCGCCGGCCGAGCCGGAGAACTCCTGGTTGTAGGCGAGCTCCCAGCTGTCGACGGTCTTCACGCCGTTGGCCTTGAGCTTCGTCCAGTAGTCCTGCCAGCCCTCGTCCCCGTACTTCGCGGCCGTACCGAGGAGGAAGCCGAGGCCCGGGGAGGACCGCTCGGGGTTCTCGACGACGAGCAGGTCCTTGTACGCCGGCTTCGCCAGGTCGTCGAAGGTCACCGGCGGCGCCAGCTTCTTGTCGGCGAAGTACTTCTTGTCGTAGTTGACGCAGATGTCACCGGAGTCGACCGGCGTGACCCGCTGCTCCTTGTCGAGCTGGTACGCGGCCGGGACGCGGTCCAGGCCCTTCGCCGCGTAGGGCACGAAGATGCCGTTGTCGAGGGCGCGGGACAGCAGGGTGTTGTCGACGCCGAAGAAGACGTCGCCCTGCGGGGAGCCCTTGGTCAGGATCTCCTTGTTGACGGCCTCGCCGGCGTCGCCGCTCTTCAGCACCTTGACGGTGAAGCCGGTCTGCTTCGTGAAGTCGGCCAGCACCTCCTTGGAGGCGTTGAACGAGTCGTGGCTCACGAGGGTCACGGTCTTCGGCGCGGGCGCGCCGGACTTGCCGCCGGCCTCGCGGACGTCATCCGTGCCGCAGGCGGCGAGGGTGGTGACGCCCAGCGCCGCGACGAGCGCGGCGGCGGCGGCCTTCTTGATGCTCACCGGAGTGGTGCTCACTGAGATTCCTCCTGGGTATGACCAGGAAGAGACGCGGCCCTGCCCACGACCGGCGGGACCGGACGCGGGCAGGGCGCAACAGCTTGAGTTAACGACCGAACTTCCTACCCAGAATGACCTGGGCAAGGTTCAGAGGGTCTGCGGTCCTACGGTGACCGCACTCTCAGCGCTGTGGCGCTCCCCTGTCGGAATATGGAGATGTGTTCGACCTCAGAGTACAAGGTCAGCGCTCGGCGGCCGCCAGCTGTCCACAGGCACCGTCGATCTCCTGGCCCCGGGTGTCCCGCACCGTCACCGGCACGCCGTGGCGGGCGATGGCCTCCACGAAGGCCTTCTCGTCCTCCGGACGCGAGGCCGTCCACTTCGAACCCGGCGTCGGGTTCAGCGGGATCAGGTTGACGTGCACCCGACGCCCCTTGAGCAGCCGGCCCAGCAGGTCACCGCGCCACGCCTGGTCGTTGATGTCCCGGATGAGCGCGTACTCGATGGAGATCCGGCGGCCGGACTTCTCCGCGTACTCCCAGGCCGCATCGAGGACCTCACGCACCTTCCAGCGCGTGTTGACCGGCACCAGGGTGTCCCGGAGCTCGTCGTCCGGGGCGTGCAGCGAGACCGCGAGCCGGCACTTGAAGCCCTCGTCGGCGAACCGCAGCATCGCGGGCACGAGCCCGACGGTGGAGACGGTGATCCCGCGCTGCGAGAGCCCGAGACCGTCCGGCTCGGGGTCGGTGAGGCGCCGGATGGCACCGACGACCCGCTTGTAGTTCGCGAGCGGCTCGCCCATGCCCATGAACACGATGTTGGAGAGCCGCGCCGGTCCCCCGGGCACCTCCCCGTCCCGCAGCGACCGCATGCCGTCCACGATCTGGTGCACGATCTCGGCGGTCGACAGGTTCCGGTCGAGCCCGGCCTGCCCCGTCGCACAGAACGGGCAGTTCATCCCGCAGCCGGCCTGCGAGGAGATGCACATCGTCACCCGGTCCGGGTAGCGCATGAGCACCGACTCGACGAGCGTGCCGTCGTGCAGCCGCCACAGGGTCTTGCGGGTGGTGTCGTCGTCGCACGAGATGTGCCGCACCACGGACATCAGATCGGGCAGCAGCTCCCCGGCCAGCTTCTCCCGCGAGGCGGCCGGAATGTCCGTCCACTCCGCGGGATCGTGCGCGTACCGCGCGAAGTAGTGGGTGGACAGCTGCTTGGCGCGGAACGGCTTCTCGCCGATCGCGGCGACGGCCTCCTTCCGCTCGGCGGGCGTGAGGTCGGCCAGGTGCCGCGGCGGCTTCTTGGCTCCGCGGGGGGCGACGAAAGTGAGTTCTCCGGGCTTGGGCATGGTGGTACCAGTGTCGCAGACGCGCGCGCGTGGCCCGGTTCGCCGGCTCAGGGTGCCGGGGCCCGGGGCTGGGTCCGGGGGATGCGGTGGGTGAAGAAGAGCGCCACGACGGACGCGCCGGCCAGGATCGCGAGGGCCGCCTTCAGGCCGTCCAGGCGGGCGGCGGCGTTCGCCTCCAGGGCGGCCTCGGTGACCTCCTCGCTGGTGCCCGCCTCGTCGAGGGCGGTCGTCAGCTGGGCGTCCGAGAGGAACGGGACACCGCTCTGCAGCTCGACGGCGGCCTGGCTCTTCACCTCGGCCGGGATGGCCTCGTTGCGCTCCACGGCGCCCAGGAACGACGAGGTGAGCGCGGCGATCATCAGGGAGCCCGCGAGTGCCGTGCCCATCGAGGAGCCGAGGTTGGTGACGGCGTTCTGGATGCCTCCGACCTCCGCGCTCTGCCGGTCCGGGACCGCGGACACCGTGACCGATCCGAGCTGGGAGGCCAGGGCTCCCATCCCGAAGCCGATCAGCAGCAGCGGGACGGTGACGATCTCCGCTCCGGCGTCCGCGTCCAGCGCGGCCATCAGGGCGACCGCACCGGCGAGGAGCGCCACCACCCCGATCCGGACCACCCGCCGCGGCGAGACGTCGGGGAGGAAGCGCGGAATGAGGACCGCCGCGGCCAGCAGCGTCAGCGAGAGCGGCAGGATCCGGGCGCCCGTCTGCAGCGCGGACAGACCGAGGGCCACGGAGAGATAGAGCGGGACGACGAAGAAGACGCCCATCTGCACGAGGTACTGGAAGAAGAACATCGTCAGACCGCCGGTGAGCTGCTTGTTCCGCAGCATGGCCGGGTCGACGAGCGGCTCCCGGCCCCGCTCGACGAGCCGGGCCTCCCAGCGGAGGAACAGATACACCAGGAGCAGGCCCGCCATCATCAGCCACACGGTCAGCGACACCCCGAGCCACGCGGGCGCGTCGGCCTTCGGCTGGACCCAGCCCCACTCGTCCGAGCGCAGGACGCCGTAGACGAAGATCCCGAGCCCGGCGGCGGACAGGACGGCGCCGATGAGGTCGATGCGCGGGTGCGCCTCGTCGCCGGCGTCGGCGATGCGGCGGGCGAACACAAGGATGACGAGCACGACCAGGACCTCGCCGGCGAAGACCCAGCGCCAGGAGAAGTACGTCGTGGCGATGCCGCCGATGAGCGGTCCGAGCCCGATGGCCACGGCACCCGCCGCCGCCACGATGCCGTACGCCGCGGCCCGGCCCTCCGTGGGGAAGTTGCCGGCCACGAGCGCCACGATCGACGGCAGGATGAGCGCCGCCCCGATGCCTTCGAGGAACGACCAGCCGAACAGCAGCACGGGCAGGTTCGGCGCGAGCGCCGTGGTCAGCGAGCCGCAGCCGTAGATCACACAGCCGATCATGAACGCGCGCCGGCGACCGATCAGCACGCCGACCTTGCCCCCGGGGATCATGAACATCGCCATCACCAGCGTGTACGCGGTGATGGCGCCCTGGATCCCGGTCACGGTCGTGCCCACGTCGTCGGCCACGGTCGCGATCGCCACGTTCATGACGGAACTGTCGAGGGCCATGAGGAACTGGCCCGCCGCGAGCGTCAGCAGGACGAGACGCGCCCCCGCGGGTGCGCCGCCGGCGCCTGCCTTGGGTGTCATGACCGCATTCTCCCCATGCGGGGGGTTTTCGGCTCGGCGGCTGCACCCACCTGCCGCGCCCATGCGTAAGGGCCCGTCACCCTGGAGGGTGACGGGCCCTTACGGCACACGCGTACGGATCAGGCCGAACCGACGAAGATCACGAACAGCAGCCACACGACCGGAGCCGTCGGCAGCAGCGAGTCCAGCCGGTCCATGATCCCGCCGTGCCCCGGCAGCAGGGTGCCCATGTCCTTGATGCCCAGGTCACGCTTGATCATCGACTCGCCGAGGTCGCCGAGCGTCGCACTCGTCGCCACCGCGAGACCCAGCAGCAGACCCTGCCACCAGACGCCGTCTTCGATCATGAACTGCATGCACAGCGCACCCGCCGCCATCGCGAAGGCCACCGCCCCGAACAGACCCTCACGGGTCTTTCCGGGACTGATCCTCGGCGCCAGCTTGTGCTTGCCGAAGCGCCAGCCGATCGCGTACGCACCCGTGTCGCTGACCACCGTGAGCACCAGGAACGTCAGCACCCGCTGCGGACCGTCGTCGGCGGTGAGCATCAGTGCCACGAACGTCGCCAGGAACGGCACGTAGAACGCCGCGAACACACCCGCCGTGACGTCCTTCAGATAGCCCTCGGGAGGCTCCGTCATCCGCCAGACGAGTACCGCGAGCGCCGTGAGCGCCATGGCCACCCAGGCGCCCTCGGGCCCCCGGACATAGCCGGCGACGACCATCGCCGCACCGCCGACCGCGAGCGGGACCAGCGGCGCCTTGATCGCCTTGCGCTCCTGGAGGCGGGAGGTCAGCTCCCAGAGCCCGACCACCACGGCGACCGCTATCACCCCGACGAACGCCGGCTTCCAGATGAACAGCGAGGCGATGATGACGGCCCCGAGACCGACCCCGACCCCTATGGCCGCGCCCAGATCACGCCCCGCGCTCTTCTTCGGCCGTGGCGCCGACGGCGCGGGCGGCGGAGGCGGGGTGGGGCTGGGCATGGGCTCCTGCGGGTGCTCGTGCGGCGTCTCGTCACGGAACAGGGGACCGCTCTGGTGAGCGGCCCCCCGGCCGTGACCGTCCTGGAATCCGCCGGCGGGAACGTCGGGCACGATGGGCATGGGCCGAGTCTGCGCCGCCTGCTGCCGATCGTATGCGGGACCCGCCGGGACGGGCCCCTGGTCGGGTCCGCCACGGCCGGTACCGGCCGGGGCACCCCAGGAAGAGTCGTTCATCAGACCTCGAGGAGCTCGGCTTCCTTGTGCTTGAGCAGCTCGTCCACCTGCGAGACGTACTTCGCGGTGGTGTCGTCGAGCTCCTTCTCGGCGCGGCGGCCCTCGTCCTCGCCGACCTCGCCGTCCTTGACGAACTTGTCGATGGTCTCCTTGGCCTTGCGGCGGACCGAGCGGATCGAGATCTTCGAGTCCTCGGCCTTGCCCTTGGCGACCTTGATGTACTCCCGGCGGCGCTCCTCCGTCAGCTCGGGGAACACCACCCGGATGATGTTGCCGTCGTTGCTCGGGTTGACGCCGAGGTCCGAGTCCCGGATCGCCTGCTCGATGTTGCGCAGCGCGCTCTTGTCGAACGGGGTCACCACGGCCATCCGCGGCTCCGGGACGGAGAAGGACGCCAGCTGGTTGATGGGGGTGATGGCACCGTAGTAGTCCGCCACGATCTTGTTGAACATCGCCGGGTGCGCACGGCCGGTGCGGATCGCGGCGAAGTCCTCCTTGGCGACCACGACGGCCTTCTCCATCTTCTCCTCGGCCTCGAGGAGGGTCTCTTCGATCACCACATGCTCCTGCGTGTCGTCGCGTTGTGTCCTGCACGGTGTACGACCGGCAGGGCTCTGTCCATCCCCTTGCGGGGCGGTTCCCCGGTTCGGGTCAGGCCCGGGTGCCCTGGTCGCTCACGAGCGTGCCGATCTTCTCACCCTTCACCGCGCGAGCGATATTGCCCTCGGTGAGCAGTTCGAAGACGAGGATCGGGAGGTTGTTGTCCCGGCACAGGGTGATGGCGGTGGCGTCGGCGACCTTGAGGTCGCGGGAGAGCACCTCGCCGTACTCCAGTGCGTCGAACTTGACCGCGTCGGGGTTGGCCTTCGGGTCGGAGTCGTAGACGCCGTCCACGCCGTTCTTGCCCATCAGGAGCGCCTCGGCGTCGATCTCCAGGGCGCGCTGGGCGGCGGTGGTGTCGGTGGAGAAGTACGGCATGCCCATGCCCGCACCGAAGATGACCACACGGCCCTTCTCCAGGTGGCGCACGGCGCGCAGCGGGATGTACGGCTCGGCGACCTGGCCCATGGTGATGGCGGTCTGGACGCGGGAGTCGATGCCCTCCTTCTCCAGGAAGTCCTGGAGGGCGAGGCAGTTCATCACGGTGCCGAGCATGCCCATGTAGTCGGAGCGGGCCCGATCCATGCCGCGCTGCTGGAGCTCGGCGCCACGGAAGAAGTTGCCGCCGCCGATCACCACCGCGATCTCCGCGCCGTCGCGGACGACGGCCGCGATCTCACGCGCGATGGCGTGCACGACATTGGGGTCGACGCCCAGGCCCGTACCGCCGGAGAAGGCTTCTCCGGACAGCTTCAGCATGTAGCGGCCGGCCTTCTTGCCGTTGTTGTCGTCGCCCTGTACGGCGCCCTGGTTCATGGAGATCTCCTCGTGCACATACGAAGGAGGCCATTGCCTTGGGTCCTCGCGGTTTCCCGTACGGCAATGGCCTCCTCGTCAGATCTGCGGTCGTCCTGCGCGTGCGCGGTCGACTGCCTCAGACCCTACCGGGGTCCGGTGTCCGTCGCGTTCGCGTACGGACTCAGATGCCGACCTTGATGCGGGTGAAGCGCTTCAGGGTGACACCGGCCTCGTCCAGGATCTGCTGGACGGACTTCTTGTTGTCAAGGGCGTACGGCTGACCGAGCAGCGTCGCGTCCTTGAAGAAGCCGTTCACGCGACCCTCGACGATCTTCGGGAGCGCGGCCTCGGGCTTGCCCTCGGCGCGGGTGGTCTCCTCGGCGACGCGACGCTCGGTCTCGACGACCTCGGCCGGAACGTCCTCACGGGTGAGGTACTTCGGCGCGAAGGCGGCGATGTGCTGGGCGACACCCTTGGCAACGGCGGCGTCGGCCTTGTCGAACTCGACGAGGACACCGATCTGCGGCGGGAGGTCCGGCATCGTGCGGTGCATGTACGCGAAGACGAAGCCGTCGGCGTACTGCGCGAAGCGGTCCAGGACGATCTTCTCGCCGAGGTTGGCGTTGGCCTCGTCGACGAACGCCTGCACGGTCTTGCCGGCCTCGATCTCGGAGGCGAGCAGCGCCTCCAGGTCGGCCGGGGCGGTCGCGGCGACGTGCGCGGCCAGCTGGTTGGCGACGGCCTGGAACTTGTCACCCTTGGCGACGAAGTCCGTCTCGCACTTCAGCTCGACGAGGACGCCGGAGGTGTTGTCGTCGGCGATGAGGGAGACCACGGCGCCGTTCTCGGCGGAGCGGCCCTCGCGCTTGGCGACACCCTTCTGGCCCTTGATGCGCAGGGCCTCGACGGCCTTGTCGACGTTGCCGTCGGCCTCGTCGAGGGCCTTCTTGCAGTCCATCATGCCGGCGCCGGTGAGCTCGCGGAGCTTCTTGACGTCAGCGGCGGTGTAGTTCGCCATGAGTCTGTTTCTCTCTCGAAGTCTGAAAGATCGGGCGGGTCCACGGGTGGACGGCGGGGGCTTCGTGGGCCCCCGCCGTCGTCACCCGAAGGTCCTGAAGGGTCAGGCCTGCTCGGCGTCCGCGGCCGGAGCCTCGGCGGCAGCCTCGGCCGGGGCCTCGGCGGCCTCTGCGTCGGCGACCTTCTCGGTCTCGGCGGAGGTCTGGACCTCGGCGTCGTCGGCCTTCTTCTCGCCCTCGAGCAGGTCGCGCTCCCACTCGGCGAGGGGCTCGCCGGCGGCCTTCTCGCCCGGCTTCGAGTCGCCGGTCGCGGCGCCGGAACGGGCGATGAGGCCCTCGGCGACGGCGTCGGCGATCACGCGGGTGAGCAGGGTGACGGAGCGGATCGCGTCGTCGTTGCCCGGGATCTTGTAGTCGACCTCGTCGGGGTCGCAGTTGGTGTCGAGGATCGCGACGACCGGGATGTGGAGCTTGCGCGCCTCACCGACGGCGATGTGCTCCTTCTTGGTGTCGACGATCCAGACGGCGCTCGGCACCTTCTGCATCTCGCGGATACCACCGAGGGTCTTCTCCAGCTTGGCCTTCTCGCGGGAGAGGACCAGGAGCTCCTTCTTGGTGAGGCCGGAGGCGGCCACGTCCTCGAAGTCGATCTGCTCGAGCTCCTTGAGGCGCTGCAGACGCTTGTAGACGGTGGAGAAGTTGGTGAGCATGCCACCGAGCCAACGCTGGTTGACGTACGGCATGCCGACACGCGTCGCCTGCTCGGCGATGGCCTCCTGGGCCTGCTTCTTCGTACCGACGAACATGATGGAGCCGCCGTGCGCGACGGTCTCCTTGACGAACTCGTAGGCGCGGTCGATGTACGACAGCGACTGGAGCAGGTCGATGATGTAGATGCCGTTGCGCTCGGTGAAGATGAAGCGCTTCATCTTCGGGTTCCAGCGACGGGTCTGGTGACCGAAGTGGACGCCGCTCTCCAGCAGCTCCCGCATCGTGACGACGGCCATGGCCGTATCTCCTTGAGTTTCTCGGTTATGTTCCTGACGCCCCGACGCGCCATGCCCGCGAGGGACCGAAAGGCGCTGCCACGGCCTGTGAGGGCAGTGGCGGGGCGTGCGAAGTCGACCCGGTGACCCGGGTCGCCATAGGAAGTGTACGGGACCCCGGGAGCAGCGGGTGACGGCGCTGTCCACAACCGGCGGGTAGTCCACAGAAACCGTCCGGGACCCCTACGCACCGGAGGTGCCGGGGAGCGTTCTCCCATGCACCTCACGGCATTGATCCTGACCCTCGGCCTGCTGTGGCCGGTGGGCCCGCCGCTCCCGGAGATCCTCCGTGGCTGGCAGCCGCCGCCGGGGCCGTACGCGGCCGGCCATCGCGGCGTCGACCTGGCCGCGCCACCGGGCACCCCGGTCGTGGCCCCGATCGCGGGCACGGTCACCTTCGCGGGCCCCGTCGGCGGGCGCGGGGTCCTCACCCTCACCCCGCCCCACTCGGGCACTCCCCCGCTGCGGACCACCTTCACCCCGGTGACTCCGCTGGTGAAGACCGGTACGCGGGTCGCGGCCGGCACCCCGATCGCCCGGGTCGCCCCCGGCACGCACTGTCCGGAGTCCTGCCTCCACTGGGGCCTCCTCAGAGGCGACCGGTACCTGAACCCGCTGCTGCTGACCCCACGCGCCCCGTCCCGCCTGCTGCCGGTCGGAGCGGGTCAGGCCTGGGTGCCGTTGACCCCGTGGAGCGCCATCGTGACCGCCGCCTCGGTGATCTCCCCGGGGTTCTCGGCCGCGCCGAGCTCGACGCGGCGGACCGCGGCGTCGACGACGCCCTGGAGGAGCATGGCGCCCAGGCGGGGCTGGGGCTGGCCCAGGGCCGCGAGGGCTTCGACGATCATGGCGACGAGGCCGCCGTGGGCCGCGCGGATCTTCTCGCGGGCGCCGTCGTCGAGCTCGCTGGCCGAGATCGCGACGACCGCGCGGTGCCGGCGGTCTCCGACGAGCTCCAGCTGCTTGCGGACATAGGCCTCGACCTTCCCCTGCGGGGTGTCCGCGCCGTCCATGGCGACCTCGACCTCGGCCGCCCAGACGGGGAAGTCGACGGCGCACAGCTCTTCGACGACAGCCGCGCGGGACCGGAAGTACTCGTACACCGAGGAACGGGCGAGGCCCGTGCGCTCGGCGAGTGCGGGGAAGGTCAGCGCCTCCGTACCGCCCTCGGACAGCAGGGCGCGCGCGGCGTCCAGGAGGGCGCCGCGCTGCATCGTCCGGTGCTCGGCCACCGAGGCCGCTCGAATCCTGGGCACGGCTCCACTGTACGACCGGCTCGCGCCGTGTCAGCGTCCGACGTCGGCCAGCTTGGCCCGGAGCTGGAGGACGGACTTGGTGTGGATCTGGCTGACGCGGCTCTCGGTGACGCCGAGGACGTGGCCGATCTCGGCGAGGGTGAGGCCCTCGTAGTAGTAGAGGGTGACGACGGTCTTCTCCCGCTCGGGGAGCGTGTTGATGGCGCGGGCGAGCAGCCGTCGCAGCTCACGGCCCTCGGCGACCTCGACGGGGTTGTCGGCGGCGGTGTCCTCGAGGGTGTCCATCAGGGAGAGCCGGTCACCGCCCTCGCCGCCGACGTGCAGCAGCTCTTCGAGGGCGACGACGTTCGCCAAGGACAACTGGCTGAAAACCGCGTGCAGTTCCTCCAGCGTGACGTCCATCTCCGCGGCGACCTCGGTCTCGGAGGGGGTGCGCCGGAGCTGGGCTTCGAGGGTGGCGTACGCGCGCTCGACGTTGCGGGCCTTCTGACGGACGGAGCGCGGGATCCAGTCGAGGGCGCGGAGTTCGTCGATCATGGCGCCGCGGATGCGGGTGATGGCGTACGTCTCGAACTTGATCGCGCGCTCGACGTCGAACTTCTCGATGGCGTCGATGAGGCCGAAGACGCCGGAGGAGACGAAGTCGGCCTGTTCCACATTGGACGGCAGTCCGACGCTGACGCGTCCCGCGACGTATTTGACGAGGGGCGAGTAGTGCAGGATCAGCTGTTCCCGCAGCCGCTCGTCTCCCGTGTCCTTGTACGACCGCCACAGTTCGTCGAGGGAGGTCGGTGCGGGTGGTCGCACGGCGCCCCGGGCTGCTGGGGGCACCGCAGCGCGGTCAGACCCGGAGGTGTGCTGGGGCATGCGTTGCCTTGAGCCGTTCTGCTGTCGGGTGTGTCGGTGTGGGTGTCCTGGACGGAATCCTGGTGAGCGTAGCGTGAGTGCGCGGTCGCGGTGCGCGAACATCGGTGGATCGCGCCGCTCCGGGTGGACGCCGTCGGCCACATCTTCGAACCCGGGCCGTGGCGCGTGTCGGCCCCTCGGGTGCGGCCGAGAGAACTCGATTGTTCATCGCCATCACCCTTTCACCCGAATGCTCCAGGTCAAGTACCGCCTCGCCGCGCGTTCGACGCGGTTGTCGTCGCGTTCGTCAACTGCCAGCCCTCTCCGTGCCGTTCGACGAAGCCGAGGGAGTGGAGTTCGTACAGCTTGGCGAGGGTGTCGTCGGGGGTGGTTCCGGCGCGACGGGCGATGACGGTGGCGGATGTGGGGCCGCGGGCGGGGATCGCTTCGAGGATGTGCGCCGCGGCCGGGGCGAGGAGGTCGCGCGGGAGGACGGGTCCCCGGCGCGCCGGGGCGAGCTGGCCCATGTCGCCGACGAGTTCGATGATCTCGTCGGCGTCGGTGACGAGGGTCGCGTCGCCGCGGAGGAGTTCATGGACGCCGGCGGAGAGTGCGCTGGTCACCGGGCCGGGGACGCCCATGGTGTGGCGGCCGAGGCGGGCGGCGGCGCGGGCGGTGACGAGCGAACCGCTGCGGTGCTGGGCCTCGACGACGACGGTGCCCCGGGTCAGGGCGGCGATGACCCGGTTGCGGAGGATGAAGCGGCTGGGGGTGGGGTGACTCTCTGGCGGCAACTCCCCTACGACGAGGCCCTGTTCGGCGACGCGGCGGATGAGTTGGTCGTGGCCGCGGGGGTACGGGGTGTCGACGCCGCAGGCGAGGACGGCGACGGTGGCTCCGCCCGCGGCGAGTGCGCCGCGGTGGGCGGCCCCGTCGATGCCGTAGGTTCTTCCGCCAGTTCTACTGGCGTGACGCCGCCCTTCCTCCTCTCGTGACCCTGGTTCCATGCAGGGGAGATCCTCACCGAAGGGCGGGCAAGGCATGCAACAGGACTGTTGCAGCATGCGCTCCTGCTTGAGATCACGCTTCGCCCGCCTTCAAGCCACGAGTGGGCCTTGAGGTCAAAAGACTCGCAAGTCCCTGCCGTGGATGCTGATCATCTGAGGAGCAAACTCGATGGCCGCTTCCTGCTCGCGTTCTTCGACGATCAGAGCCATGCCTTCGATCTGCATTGCGACCCCCCTGTAGCCCCCTCCGAAGCCGTCGGGGCGGCGGGGCATTCGCTCGAAGACGAATCGGATTGCCCATGTGCCGGAGATCGTCGTGAGGGTCGTGCCGTCACCGCTGCAGCGGCGGCCCTTCTGGCCACTGATCAGCGACACGTTGACTTCAGCTTCGGCTATCTTGTCCAGCTGCCGGCTAGGCAGGTCCCCCGAGGTGATAGCCGCATCTATCAGCGCCCGCTGGAAGTCATCACGCCGGGTGATCCCTTCACCATCGACAAGTTGATGCGGATAGCCAAAGGCATCCATGGCGTCGACGACTGTCGACTTAAGGATCAACCTGCCCTTCCGGGTGTCATCGTTCATCAGTTGCGGAGCCAGGTCACGGCTCTTGCCCGGAGCGGTGAAGTCGCCATCCGAAGAGACGAAGATGACGGGCATCCGCCGCCCCGTGCTGTCGGCTTCGCGAGTGGCGGCCGCCCTAACAGCCGTGAGCCAGATCGAGGCGTCCCTGGCTCCCGCCCCGTTCAGGCCCGGCTCCTTGTGGTCCGCTTCCATCTCCAACGCGGCCAGCGCATCCTCCGGCGTGGTGGACAACACGAGGAAGCTGTCGCGAATGTCCGCCTCGAATCGCTTGACGCCCCGGGCGATGAAGCCCTTCCGCATGCGCCCATCTTGTGGGATGCGGGGGGTGCTGTGGACGCGCTGGTCCGGCGGCAGTAGCTCGTTGAGCGCGCGATGGGCTTCGCGATACCCGTTGACCGCCGAGGTCAATGCATCCTGGTGCTGCCTGACGACCTCGCGGAGGACGATATCCGTGATGGCGAGGGTATGTCCTGCCCGTCGCGCGACTGCGGAGAAGAGCTTCAAGGCCGGGCTGTGAGGCAACACGAACCTGATCTGATTGCTGTCAACAATGATCACGTGACGCACGGTAATGTCTCGGACCGTGACCTGGGTGCTGATTTCCGGATTAGCTCACAGGTCAGGGCAGGGGCTGGCGACGTCGCGGCAGCGTCCTGACCTTGGCAGCGTCGGCATCGCGGCCAGAGAGGGCTGCGTGTTCCATCGCGAGCTGGTTGAGGGCCGTCGCGTAGACCTCCAGGCGGCTCTCGAGGTGTCGGCAGTGCTGGCGGAGCTCGGCGTTCTCCCGCTTCAGCTCCTCTATGGCGTCACCGGTCTGGGCGACCTTTGTCCGCTTGGTTTCCTCTTGGGCGGCCTCGGCCTGGAACCGGTCCTTGAGGTCGGTGTGCTGGTGGGTGAGGTGCCAGCGCTTGACGTCCGCCTCGACCGCCAGCTGGCTGACGTTGAGGCGGCCGTTCGATCGGTGTGGGGTGCCAGCGAGGAGGCGGTTGATGGCGGCGATGATGTCGCGACGGACGGGGTCGTGCTCGCCGTCGAGCGGGAGGACGGTCATGTGCGGGCTCCGAGCTCGTGGTGTTCGATGATCGTGAGGAGCCGGTCGAGTTCGCGCTGCTCACGCGCGTGACGAATCTCTGGGGCGAGGGGGTCGGCGACGATCTCGGCGAGTTCGGCGGCGCGTTCTTTGTTGATCTCGATGTCGCGGTCGGTGCGGGCGAGGCACTGGCAGTTGGGCCGGCAGTCGTCGACGTCGGGAGTGACCATGGGGTCGTCCGCGGATCCTCTGAGCTGACAGGCTGCGACGGCGGGGTTGAGGACGCAGGTCATGCCCTCGCCGTGGTGGATCTGCAGCAGCGGGTTTCCGAGCATGTCTCGGGCCTGCCGTTCGCTCGTGAGGACGCGGCCGGCGAACTCGCGGCTGGCGGCCTGGACGCGGTAGCGGTAGGCGTCGGCAGCGGGCCCGCTGACGTGCTCTCCCTCGAGGAGGCGTCGTTCGTCCTCAGCGATGCCCTCCATCCGGAAGAGCCAGTCCTCATACGCGTAGTCATCCAGGAATCCGGCCTCGTAAGAGCCCGCATAGCCTTGGAGCATCCTGGTGTAGGTATGTCCGTACTGAACCGACGCGGCGATCAGACCGCGGGGCTTGCGCCGGATGAACCAGGCCAGCGTCCGCCGGAAACGGCTGGGGGCGATCGCTCCGCCGGGGTCCGCCGGGATGCTGTCCTTGCGGCCCATCTGCCGGCAGCGTTCATTGACCCAGGTGGTGAACTTGGCCAGATCTTCGGCGATGGTCCGGTCCGAGCGGGCTTCACCACGGCGTTTGGGTTCCTTGCCGGGCGTCTGCTTGATCGGTTTGAGCCGGTTCGGGAAGAGCAGGTGGCTCTCGTGCAGCCGCTCCAGGATCCCGACCGCCTGGGCGACGACCTCGATGACCACCCAGGGGTCCTCGCGGACGGTTCCCTCCGGGATCTTGTTGCCGTCCTCGTCCTCGGCGCCCTTGAAGTAGAGCCCCTCCATCAACCACAGGCTGGTGGACTCGTCGAGGCGGATGCAACCCCGCCGCAGGTTGAGGACCTCCCCGACACGGGCGCCCGAAAGGTAGGCGACGACGATGAAGCAGGCCGTGCTCAGCAGCCGGGCCAGCCGCGGAACCTCCTCGAACGAAATCCGCGGATGCCAGGGCTCCCCGTCGAGCTCGGCGGTGACGGGGGTGTCGAGATGGACACCCTCGCCGATGGGCAGCCCTGATTCCATGATCATGCGTCCGGATGCCGTGATCTCGAACGAGTGCGCGCAGTTCAGCTGGGATGCGATGTGTCGCCAGGCGACTTCCAGGGTCCCGTCGTCCCGTCGGGTGCCGGGCAGGCTCTCGCCGCGGCTCCGGAGCCGGTCGATGTAGGCGGCGACGTCGGCCTGCAGCTCACCGGCCTGTCGTCGGCGCCGCTTGCCTCGCATGTGCTCGGGGCGCCGGGCCATCAGCGTCCGGTGCTCGTCCCAGGCGGCCAGGATGTCCTCGCTGAAGTCCTCCAGGAAGCGGACGGCCCATCGCAGCAGGGCCTGCATGGTGTGCTCGCCGATCCGCTTCGTGCGGTTCTCCCGGTCGCCGCGGGTCTTCTCCAGCAGGACCTGGGTGTCCTCGCCGTCCCAGGGCGGTGCCTCGGGAAGCCGCAGGAAGAACGGCAGCAGGTCGCGCTGGATCCAGAGCCGCCTCACCTCGTTGATGCGCCGGTAGCGCTTACTAGTAGCGACGTCGTCCGCGTCGAGTGCGTCCAGGTAGTCCCAGAGCATCTCGTCGGTGACCTGGCAGAACTCGGTGATCCCTTGGGCCGCGAACCACTTCAGAACATGCTGCAGGGCGCCGTAGAAGCAGATCTCGATCGAGTGGAGGGCCACCCGACCCTTCTTCGAACGCCGCAGCGTGCGAGCCTTCGGATGGTTGATCAACTGCCAGACGTAGTGCTTCGTCGCCAGCCGCAGCGGCTCTGGGACGATCTCGAAGTTCAGGGACTGGGAACGTGCATGGTCCTCGAAGATCCCTTCATTGAGCTCCCAGCGGTTGTCGGCGAACCGGGACAGCCGGACCGGGTCGGCGTCCTGCCTGATCTGGCGGTTCATCAGCACGAGCGTGTCCGAGCCCGGCCAGATGGTGCCCTCCGGGAGCCCTTCGGGCTCGCTGAGCGTGATCGGGGCGGGGGATGTCATCGGATGTCGAGCTCTCTGTTCAGCAGGCGATCGGCGAGTTTGTGTTCGGCTGGCCCGGCCGCCTTGCGGGCGTCCTCGACGGCAGTTTCATCGGCCTGGTCCAGCAGGTCGGCCAGCTGCGCGTGTGGGCCGGCGAACCGGCCGGCCCACTGCAGGGGGTCCATCTGCTCGCGTCGCTCGGCAAGCCGGTCGTGGACGAGGACCTGCAGGGGAAGGTGGCGGGGCAGGGCCCTGGCGCATTCGCAGTCCAGGCAGAGCAGGAACGAGGCCCGGCAGGGCTCCCCCGGGTTGTAGGCGCCGCCGGTGTTGTCGGTGCAGGCTCCCAGCACGGTGTCCAGCTCTCCCGCGAGCATCCGCTTGAGCACGGCCGGCTCCAGTCCCATCTCGGCGGCAGTCTCCTCGAGGTTCGCCTGGGCGTCGGCCACCTGCTCGGCGGTCATCGTGATGATCTTGGAGCGGGCCCTGGCCTTGGCGACCTCGGAGGTCAAAGTCGCGGCGACGACCTTGCGGTATTCGTTGATGTTGCCGCGGTTGCGGACCAGGTAGCGGGTCGCGGCCGTCCGCTCAGTGTGGGCGACGGGCTTTTGGTGGAGCTCGATGTAGGTGATCCGCAGCGTCTCCAGCCTCAGCGGCTGCATCGGTAGCGGAGTGTCCTCGTCGTCCGTCTCGTCCGAGGGCAGGTTCCAGGTCCTGCCGAGCTTGCTGATCAAGGCTCCGTCCGTCGGGATCGGGCGCCAGCCCCGGCCCTTGCCGCTGCGGCCTCCGCCGCTGGACATGTAGGCGACCAGGAGCCGGTTGCCGCCGGCGAAGCGCCGGGCCTGTGCCGTCAGGTCGTGGACCAGGACGTAGAGGCCGAAGGGGGTGTGCAGGATGTCCCGGGTGGCCAGCTCGTCCGGCTTCTCCGGGATGCTGATCCAGTCCGGGACCTCCGACAACGCCACATCCATGTAGGCCCGGCTCTGCCGACGTGGCTTGCGCAGGCCGACGATCGCGGTGCCCGGTCCGACACCGCCGTCGGCCCGGTGGTGGGCGGCCGTCATCTTCAAGATCGGCTCCGGGTTCTGGCCGGTCATGACGCCGAACAGCACCGCCGCGGCCGCGATCTCCTCCGGCTTGAGATAGAGCCATCCGACGACGTCCGGGATCGTGCCCTTCGACATCACCCAGGTCTCAGGGGCGAACTGAACCCTGCCGGCGGTCTTGCGCATCCGGCGGGGGACGTCACCAGCACGGTCGAGATGGTCGAGGATCTGCAGGCGTCGCCGCAGATGGATGTCGTCGCTGACGTCGAGGTCTCCCGCGCGGAACTGGGCCAGCAGTTCGCGGTTGCCGCGGATGCGGGCCTCCGCGGCCCGCAACGCGGTCCGTGCTGCCTGCGCGATCCTCTTCAGCTCGTCCCGGCTGTAGCTGTGAGACGGCTCGCTGTCGGGTCTTGACGGCATCGCGCCGGCCAGTCGGCCCGCCAGAGCGTCGCTGATGCCCGCGGTTCGCAGCAGTAGCTGCCGCACCTCCACCAGTTCATGGCGGGCGGTCTTGATGCCTTCCGCCTTGCGGTGGTCGTAGAACCCGTCGAACTGCTTGGGAGCGATCTCGGCTGCACTCTGCGGCGCCGTCTCCAGAGCCGTGAGGTAGCGGTCGAACTCCACCAGGGACCGGTAGGACTTGTTGAAGGAGTGGTGAGAGGTCAGTCCCTCGCCGGGAGTGGTGCGGGCGACCAGAGCGGCGATCATCGCCTCGCGCAGGGGCCCGGGCATGGCCAACTTCGACACGTCGTAGTCAGCGCGCTCCTCCCCGTCCTGGCTGTAGCAGCGGACGATCCGGCGGCCGTCCTCGGCTGTCATCAGGCCGTGGCGGGTCCTGATCCCCTTCGGCAGGGATGCCTTCCGTCCCCGCCGGCTCATTTGGCCACCGCCAGCGGATCGGTGCGGACCCAGGGGTGCTCGGCGAACACATTGGCCATGAACGAGGCGACCGGGAAGTCGTCAGCGTGGGCCAGCAGGACCTCCACCTCCAGTGTCTTGAAGGGCCCGAGATAGACGTTCTTGGTCGTCTCGACGCTGCGGTGCCCGAGCATCGTCTGGACCAGATGCCATGTGTTGCCGACCTCCTCACGGAAGTCGCGCTGTTCGTCCTCGGTCAGGTGCCCCAGCCGCGAGTACTTGATCAGCTTGCCGACCGAGTACCACCTCAGCGCGAAGGAGTGCCGCAGCATGTGGGCGGTGCAGCTGAAGTTCTCCAGGCCGAGCGACTCGATCCGCTTGTTCGCGACGTCAAAGGTGTGCTCCCAGCCGCCGCCGTCGCGGGGCAGGCCGTCCTCGTTCAACCACAGAGCCACCGGCTCCAGCCCCTGGTCGGTCTGCTGGAACAGCAGCTTCCGGGTCTGCGGCCCGACATCGTTCCACTCCTCCTTCCGGGAACCGCCGTCAGCCGAGGACATGGTCACCGAGTGCATGCCGTGAAGAGCCAGCACCGTGCGCCGGCCGATAATCCGCTCGTAGCGGCCAGCAGCCTGCGCCCGGCGGACCGCTGCCGCCCGGGCGCCCTCGACGTAACTCAGAACCCCACGCAGGGCTGACCTGGGCATCCAGTACTTGTGCCCGTAGCCGCCCTTCGCGCAGGCCTCGGCGAGCTCGCAGGTGAAGAAGCCCCGCCTCCGGTCATAGGCGGGCAGCTCGGGCAGCACCACGCTGGCCCACTCCGAGACGCGCAGGCCGTTGCCGTAGAGGCCGTCGCAGAACGCTCGGTCCCGCTGATCGTTGCGGCCCTTCCACCACGGGTCCGGTCGGCCCTGGAGGTCGAAGCCCCGGATGCCCAGATCAACCCAACGGGCGTAACCGCCCGGGTCGAGCCACTTGACGTCCGCGTGCCGGACGATGCTGGGCGCGTCCATTTCCGCGAAAGGGTTGAGGACCCCGAACCGCGCGGCCAGCGTGTAGAACTTCTTCAGCCCGGCCAGGTCCCGGGCGAAAGTCCCCGTCTCCACCGTGTCCTCGTTCGCGGGATCCGTCACCCGCCAGAACAGGAACTCGGACGCCACCTCGTCGTCGGCATCCCACCAGCTCACGCCCACGGTGATCAGGTAGTTCAACCACACCAACAACGAGTACGCGTAGTCCCGCTGCGTGCGCCAGGCCATCCGCCGCCACTTCGCCGAGCCCAGGCACCAGTTCACCCGCAGATCAGGCCGGCCGTCAGGGCCGATCACGAACCGCTGACCGTCCTGTACGTCCGACTTTCCCGTGCGACCAGCACGGCCGGGCAAGACCTCGCCGAGCAACTCGGCCACGGCATCCGCCGTATGACTCGGGACGTACCTGTGAAGCTGCCAACACCGGGCACTCGATTCCAACTCCGCCACATGGGTGACAACGAGCATCAGCAGCTGCAGTCACAGGACCCTCGCCGCGGCTCAGATATCACGGCTGGATGGGTCCGGCAGCGAGGAACGCCCTACTCAGTCAGACCCATCTCTCGGAGGAATTGACTGGGTCCATTATGGCCGATTTTCCCTGACTGCCACTGGACAAAGCCAGAATAGAAGATGGAAGTCCTTTTCCTCGACCGAGTGACGGCGACGTAGAACTTCCTTCGGTCTTCCGCAAGGTCCTTTGAGTTATAAGTAGACAAAAAATGCGGAATTTGCCCCTGGTCGGCCCCGAGGATGAGTGTTGCATCGAATTCGAGGCCCTTGGCGGACGACATGGTGTAAACACCCACGCGACCAGTTCGGCGCCCTCGGTCGGCCAGGGTCTGCACCGTCCAGTCTGACAGCTGACCATTGTCGACGAGCTCCAGAAGATCAGAAACTGCTGCAGAGTCCTCTCCCCGCAAAGGGTCACGGAGGGCGGCATCCATACCACTCTGGAGGATCCGTTCAACAAACAGTGCAGCCCGTTCTTCGCTATTCACCGACCGTTTAATGGCATCGATGAGCGCGAGGTCTGCAGACAGATCACCAAGTTCGGAACGAAGAATAGATCGCCACTCGGACAGCAAGTCCGAGAGTCGGAACTCTCCGTCCGGTCGGTCTTGCCGAGTTGCCCATACGGCAAGCTTCTCAATCAAGCTGGTGGCGGGGGTCGACGGGTAAGGACTTGCATTAGCACTCACCGGCACACCGAGCTTTCGGAACTCCTCCACGACGAGTTCCGCATGATTGTTAGTGGGTGTTAGAACACCAATTTCGTGAGCTGGATACCCTTCGGAGATCAATCGGGCAGCCAGCTTCCCGGCCTCCTGGCATTGACTCTTGATGCCGGCACGGCAATACATGGCATCGACGAGACCGCCGTCTGAGATACCCTCGATTCCGCGCAGGCCCAGCAATCGACTGGCTCGATCGATGATCTCACGAGCCGATCGATAGTTCTTGGTCAGCTCAATTCGCGAGACCGTCGGGTGCCTACTAACCTCATCCAACAATTCAGGCCGGGTTCCGGTCCACCCGTAGATTGCTTGGTTATGGTCGCCAACCGCAAAGAGTAGGGATCGCGTCGTTCCGTCGAAACAAAGCGATCTAATAATTCGGTCCAGCCCCGGCGAAAGGTCCTGGTACTCATCGACGTAAATCGAGGGATTCTTCGCGGTGAGGAGGGTCGGGATGAAATCGAAACCCTCCACCAACTCGACCGCCGCGGTAACGAGGATCTCGAAGTCCACGAGGCCCTCGGACGCAAGCTCCCTCTCATACGCCTGAGAAACAGCTACGACCCTCGGACCAGCAAGGTTCCATTCGTCTTCACTTGCGATCATCTTCCGGTGACGCTCAACTGTGGACCGAACATTTCTCGTGTCCGAGTTCGGCGGATAGACCTGCTTGATAGCGGCCTTGAACGCAGTTGTCTTCTCTCGACTCGTCGCAATTCGACGCATTAGCAGCTCGCCGCGCCCACACACGCCCGCGAATGGGGAGAGGATCTGCCTCATCGCAAAGCTATGAACCGTACCGAGGAAGAGATTGGCTCTCGGGGGAACCCCTAGTTCGAGTACGCGCCGTCGCAATTCTGCTGCCGCAGCGTTCGTCAACGTGATTCCAGCAGCGCCCTGCGGTGGCGTGATCGCTTGAAGATCAGACGCTATCCGGGTGGACAGCAGCTTCGTTTTGCCGCTGCCGGGGGGTGCCATCACTACGCAGTTGCCCGGAGTGTTGAAGGCTTCCCACTGGCGTTCGTTTCGCTTCAATTCTTCGATTGACGCTGCCAGCCTGCTCACTGCTGCACCAGGTAGTTGATCGAGTTGAGTACGTACAAGGGTACGTCCAGCCGACGTGAGACCAGGCTATTAGCGTATCGCCCCTTACCTCCAACCTTCTTGATCATGCCCAGGTATGCGTCATATCCCGGATCGCTTTTGCCCCAACTCTCAATATCCTTACGCGTCTTGGGGTTGACGGCGATGTCAAGGAGGGCGGAAATTCCGGCATCCAGGTTACCTGATGAGGTCAGCAGCAAGTCGTATTCGAAAGTTGATTCACCGACGAAGATTCCGGATTCCTCAGGGTTTCCAGCCTCTCCAAGCGCAGTCATGTACCGCTGCGCACGGGCGGCACCAGCGGAGCGATCGTTGCCGAGTTTGTCCTTCTGGATGTCCCCGTCGGTGATCACGGCACATGGAATCCCCAGGGCCCTACAGAATTTCAAGTACGCAAGGAAATGCGTCCCGTGGATAGCGCAGACGCTGATGCCATGCTTGTCTAGGTCGATTCCTGAATGCTCGGAAAGGGCGGGAATCAAGACCTGCTCGGCGTATCCCTCCACGAGCAGTACACGCTTCGCAAAGACAATCTCCGCTCGCGTAGCGTCAATATATCTGCTGATGTCGTCCCAGTCGTTTTCACTCAGGTCAGCATTCGCGGCGGCACGCGCTACGGTTGACCCCTCGACGTCTCGAAGCAAGATCAGGTTTCGAGGACCGACAGTGCTCACTACATGAGGGGACTGTGTTGTAATGAATACCGTCTGATCGTCGCGCGCCGACGCCAGCAGCCTCTTAAAGATAAGTCGCTGCAAATGTGGGTGCAGGTGCGCTTCCGGCTCCTCAATCGCAAGGATGAAATGCGCGATTTCCTTCAAAAGCTTTTGCTGGAGGCCCAGCTCCATCAGGGCGAAGTACAGAACGTTCAACGTCCCAAGACTTGCACTGGATAGCGGGCGCTTGGAATCACCGTCGACGAAGACGCGAAGAGTTCGAATCAGCCGCAACGGGTCGGTTGATGCCACACCGAGATCCGCCTGCATCGCCTGAGAGTTTCCCACCATCTCTGACATGAGCTCAGTGATCGACGTGCTCAACTGGCGCACCGAATCGAGTTGAGCAACCTGACCGTTGGCCGCTTCAACGGACTGCGCGATCGTATCGAGCTCGGCTGCAGTGGCGGATTCGGCAGCTGCTTCAAGTAGCTGCCTCAGGGGCGACCTGCGCCACCCAGCCACATCAGTTTCCACGTCACGCAGCGCGTGAAGGAATGCCAGATACAGATAGCCTCGATGCTCCGCCGGCATCAGGCTCTCTTCGTTTTCTCCACGAAAGATAAACCAGCCGTAGACGGGCTCATCCTCGCGCCCCGGCATGACACGCGGCGCATACTTGTAGGTTAGGCGGGCCCGAATAGGGTCACGAGCGACGATCGCGTCGGCCAAGATGGCACTGACTCTTGCATCGGACTCGAATGCAACGATCTCAACTGAAATCGAGATCTCTATGCCTTCCTTCTTCGGATCCCAGTCCTTCCTTCCCTGAGCAAGACCATCCGAGAAATCTTCACGCCGGAGCTGCCGGTCGCTGCTGGACAAGGAGGGATCAAAAAGGATTCGCAGCGCATGAGCGAGATTACTCTTCCCTGCTCGGTTCTCGCCGACCACGACATTGGCGGATCCGAGCGGGATATCCACATCCATCAGGTTGCGAAAGTTTTTCACGCTGATTCTGGAAATCTGCACAGTCCCCCCAGGTACCAGAGCGGCCGCACGTGCCGCATCCTGCGGGATCACGTTGTGCCTCAGCGAGGAGCATAGGCGTCTGGCAAGCCGCCAGGTGAGTAAATGGGAGATTCCCTCGACATGCGTCTGACCTGCATGCTCGATACCCGCACCCATACCTAGCAACAACTGTCACTGGGTACAGAACGGAACCGGCTCCGGAGATGACGACCCAGCCCTGACGGGAGAGGCCGGTGGCCAGTTCGGCGGCGGTGTGGGCGCCGTACGGGGTGCAGGCACGGGCGCCGACGAGGGCGACGGAGCGGAGGGCCCAGGTGCGCAGGTCGGCGGGGCCCCGGACCCAGAGGCCGAGGGGGCGGGCGTCCGCGAGGTCGTCGAGCTGCCGGGGCCATTCGGTGTCGCCGGGGACGAGGAAGCGTCCGCCGAGGTCACGGATGGTGGCGAGGTCGCGGGTGGGGTCGGCGGCGGTGGCGCGGAGTCGCCAGGAGGCGACGCGTTTCGCTCCGGTGCCGGGGAAGGGGTCGGCGTCCCCGTCTCCCCGGGGAGCGCGGGGAGCGGGGGCGGTGTCGAGGAGCCGGTCGAGGAAGCCGGTGGCTCCGTAGCGCCGGAGCCAGCGGCCGGCGTGCTCGTCGCCGGGTTCGACGGCGCGGCTGAGCGTGGCCCGTGCCAGCCGCTCGTCGAGGGACGCGGAGCCGGTAGTGGCGGGAGTGCCGGGGGTGCCGGGGGTGCCGGGGTGGGGGTCGGGGGTGGTCATGCGCGGTCCCCCGCTCCGACGGGCACGCCGCGGGCGATGCCGGTGCGCAGTTCGAGGGCGAGGGCGATGTCCTCGCTGTCGGGGCGGTCGTGTCCGGCGAGGTCGGCGACGGTCCAGGCGACGCGGAGGACCCGGTCGAGGCCGCGGGCGGTGAGGAGTCCGCGTTCGATGTCGCGTTCGGCGGTGGCGAGGGCCCCGGGGGCCGCGAGGTAGCGGGTGCGGAGTTCGTGCCCGGGGATCTCGCTGTTGACGTTCCAGGGGGTGTCGGCGAGGCGGGCGGCGGCGCGGTCGCGGGCTTCGCGGACGCGGGCGGCGACGGCCTCGGTGCTCTCCCCGCGGCCTCCTTGGCCGAGGAGGTCGGAGCGGGTGACGGGTTCGACCTCGACGCGGAGGTCGACACGGTCGAGGAGGGGTCCGGAGAGGCGTGCCTGGTAGCGGCGGACGAGCGCGGCGGGGCATTCGCAGCCGGCACCGTGCAGGGTGTGGCGTCCGCAGGGGCAGGGGTTGGCGGCGAGGGCGAGGAGGAAGCGGGCGGGGAGGCGGACGACTCCGGCGGCGCGGGCGATGACGACGTGCCCGGATTCGAGGGGCTGGCGGAGGGCGTCGAGGGCCTTTCCGGAGAACTCCGGGGCCTCGTCCAGGAAGAGGATGCCCCGGTGGGCGAGGGAGACGGCGCCGGGCCTGGGCAGTCCGTTTCCGCCGCCGACGAGGGACTGCATGGTGGCGGAGTGATGGGGCGCGCAGTAGGGGGCGCGACGGACGAGGGGTTCGCCGGGCGGGAGGATGCCGGCGACGGAGTGGACGGCGGTGACTTCGAGGGATTCCTGCCGGGTGAGGGGCGGGAGGATGCCGGGGAGGCGCTCGGCCAGCATGGTCTTCCCGGCGCCGGGCGGTCCGGAGAGCAGGAGGTGGTGACTGCCCGCGGCGGCGACTTCGAGGGCGCGGCGGGCGCGGTGCTGGCCGGCGACGTCGGCGAGGTCGGGGCCTTCGGCGGGGTCGGCGGCGAGTCCGGTGCCGAGGCCGGCGCCGGGGACGAGGAGTCCGGCGAGCATGGCGTCGGGCCGGCCGGCCTCGGTGGGTTCCTCCTCGGGCACCGGTTCGTCGGTGAGGACGGCGATGAGCTGGCGGAGGCTGCGGACGCCGAGGACGGACACCCCGGGGACGAGGGAGGCCTCGCCGGCGGTCTGTTCGGGGACGACGACCTGGCGGTACCCGGCGTCGGCGGCGGCGAGGACGGCGGGGAGGATGCCGCGGACGGGCCGGACGCGTCCGTCGAGGCCGAGTTCGCCGATGAGGACGAGATCGGCGATGGCGCGCGGGTCGATGCGCTCGGCGGCGCCGAGCACGGCCGCCGCGACGGCGAGGTCGAAACCCGACCCGCCTTTCGGTACGGACGCGGGGCTGAGTCCGACGGTGAGCTTCTTCTGGGGCCATTCGGCGCCGGAGTTTACGACGGCGGCGCGGACCCGGTCACGGCTCTCGGTGAGGCTCTTGTCGGGGAGGCCGACGAGGGTGAAGGCGGCGACGCCGGGTTCGAGGTCGGCCTGGACCTCGACGACGACGCCTTCGACGCCGACGAGGGCGACGGAGCAGGTGCGGGCGAATCCCATCTCAGGCCACCCCCTGGGCGTGGGTGAGGAGCGCGGCGCCGCGGCGGGGCAGGACGATGCCGATGAGGTCGATGCGGACGCCGCCGAGGGGTGCCGGGACGCCGTTGCGGTCGAGCCAGCAGGCGGCGAGGCGGCGGAGCCGGTCCGCCTTGCGGGGTGTGACGGCGGCCATCGGGTGTTCGTACGCGCCGTCGCGCCGGGTCTTGACCTCGCAGATGACGAGGGTGTCGCCTTGGCGGGCGACGATGTCGATCTCGCCGGTCCGGCCGCAGCGCCAGTTGCGGGCGAGGATGTGCATGCCGGTCGCGGTGAGCAGGCGGGTGGCCAGCTCTTCTCCGTACCGTCCGAGTGCTTGGGTCCTGTTCATGCGGTACCACCTCCGTCACCGACTGTGACGGAGCGGGTGGGACCGCGTGCGGCGCTGTGGACGGCCGGGGATCTGTGGAAAACCTGCTCACCCTTGCGGGTGAGGTCGGCTCAGCTGCCGGGGAGTTCGAGGTCGCTCTTGTTGAGCTCCTCGATGTTCACGTCCTTGAAGGTGAGGACACGGACCTGCTTGACGAACCTGGCCGGTCTGTACATGTCCCAGACCCAGGCGTCGGCCATGCTGACCTCGAAGAAGACCTCGCCCTGGACCGAGTGCACCTGCATCTCGTAGTCATTGGTGAGGTAGAAGCGTCGCTCGGTCTCGATCACGTATTTGAACAGCCCGACGACATCGCGGTACTCCCGGTAGAGCTTCAGCTCCATCTCGGTCTCGTACTTCTCGAGGTCCTCGGCGCTCATGGCATGTTCCCCTTCAGCCGTGCGTCCCCCTATTGTGCGCCAGGCGGACGCGCCCCTAAACGATTTCCGGGGCGAGAACCACCGGTGCACGCGGAGGTCCCTCGTCGAGCAGCGTACGCAGCAGCTCGGCGAGTCTGGTCGGGTACACCGTCTCACGGGCCGCCGACAGTTCGGCGGAGGTCCACCATCTGAGGCCCGCGAGGCTGCGGTTCTCCAGCTCGGTGAGGGCCTGGGGCCGGGGCGCGGATTCGGTCCTCCGGGTGCGGGCGAGGTAGTACCACTCGTCCTGGTCCCAGCGGCGCCCGTCGAAGGGGAACGAGCAGTACCGCGTCCAGAGCACGGGCCCGAGGTCGATGTCGGTGATGCCGGTCTCCTCGGCGAGCTCGCGCAGGGCCGCCTCCTGCCGGGTCTCCGCGCCCTCCAGGCCGCCGCCGGGCGTGAACCACCAGGTCTGCTCGGGGTGCTCGGGCTCGTACCCGTGCAGGAGGAGGATGCGGTCGTCGGGGTCGAGCAGGACGACCCGCGCGACCCGCCGCACCTCCACCCGCGGGCCTGCACCCGGACCGCCACCGGGCTCACCGGCCGGCTCGGCGCCGGGCCCCTGCGTCCGGCGTGCGGCGGAGTCCGTCATGTACCCACCTTCTCCCGCGCCCCGGGAGACGTGCCCGCCGGTCGGCGCTTCGTCAGCCGGCCCACCCGCCGTACCACCGGCCCGTACGCTCCCCCGGCCAGGACCAGCACGGCTCCGGCCGCGATCGCGCCCAGCAGGGGCATGACGGGCCCGGGCTCCGAGATCCCGCCGGGAAGGGCGGCGAAGCCCGTGGGGCGGTCCAGGAGGCCCTTGGCGGGCCAGACCACGGCGTCGACCCTGGCGACCACGGAGGAGCGGGGCACGGAGCCCTGTCCGGCTTCCTCCATGTGCGTACGGGAGTCGAGCGAGGTGTGCCGGTCGTCGCCGAGCAGGAAGAGGTTGCCGGCCGGGACGGAGACGGAGAACTCGGTGCCGGAAGCGATGGTCCGGCCGCCCGGTCCGGGCCGCAGATAGGGCTCGTCGACGGGCTTGCCGTTGACGGTGAGGCGGCCGTCCGCGTCGCAGCAGGCGACGGTGTCGCCGCCGACGGCGGCGACACGCTTGACCATGGGCGCGTTGCCCCAGAGGGGGTCGGTGAAGACGACGACGTCTCCGCGCCGCACCTCGTCGCCGTCGACGCGCTGGGCGAGGATCTTGGACCCGACGTCGAGGGTGGGGGTCATGGAGTCGGTGGGGACGGAGTACGGCTGGTAGAGCAGGGCTCCCCAGACGAAGCCGCCGAGGAAGAGCACACAGCCGACGGCCACGGCCAGCCCCGACAGCGCGCTGCCGAGGCGGCCGTGGCCGCCCTTGGTCCGTATGTTTCCGCTCATGTGCGCACCCCGTAGGTCTGTCGGCGGACCGTTGGTCTGTCGACGGTCCGGGACGGCACCCTACCTGCGGGTCACTACTCGGCGGTATGCCGTGCGGCGACCTTCTTCCGGCGCCACAGGACCAGCGGGAGCGCTCCGGCGAGACCGGCCGCGCCGAGCGGGGCGGCGCTCAGGGCCTTGTTGAGCGCGGGGTTGTCGAAGATGTCGGGCACCGGGAGGGTGGCCCAGCGGGTGACGGGCCAGGCGATCACGACCGCGCGCCCCACGACCTCGTCGTTGGAGACGGTGCCGCCACCGGGGAGCTGCTGGTGGAAGCGGGAGTCGAGGGAGTTCTGGCGGTTGTCGCCCATGACCCAGATGCGGTTCTCGGGGACCTTGATCGGGCCGAAGGAGTCCTGGCAGGGGACGGAGCCGGGGTAGAGGTACGAGGTCTCGTCCAGCGGCACGCCGTTGAGGACGACCTTGCCGCCCTCCTTGCAGGAGACGGTGTCGCCGCCGACGGCGATGACCCGCTTGATGAGGTCCTTCTCCTCGGCGGACGGCATGAGGCCGATGAAGCTGAGGAACTTCTGCACCACGTTGGGCGTGGGCGTCTGCTGGCCCTCGAGCCAGCCGCCCGGGTCGTGGAAGACGACGACCTCGCCGCGCTCGGGCTCGGAGCCGAACCAGGGGGTCAGCTTGTCGACGAGGACGCGGTCGCCCCGCTGGAGGGTGTTCATCATCGATTCCGAGGGGATCGAGAACGCCTGCACCAGGAAGGTCTTGATCAGCAGGGCGAGGACGAGCGCGATGCCGACGAGGAGAGGCAGTTCCTTCCAGAAGGAACGCGGCTTCTTGGGGTCCCGGCCGGGGCCGCCCGTCGTCTCGTCGCCGTCGTCCGGCGTCCCACCGTCCGGTGCCCCGCCACTCGGCGGCTGCGCCTGCCCGTCATCCGTCACGTCGTCACCCGTCGTGTCATCGCCGAAGGCCCCGCCGGCCCTCTTGTCGGGCTCATCGTGTCCGGATCGTGCGCCGACGGCCAAATCCCCCACATCCACTCCTCAGTCCGTGCGATCGCCTGCCCCGGAACAGGGACAGGCCCACCACTCCCATAACGAGCAGAAGTTCCGCAGGGGTCGGGAGCCCGGGGAATCCGTTGAGATTCCGCTGGGACACACTATGCGACGGACCGAGCGCGGACTCGGAACTCGCACTGGCGTCCGGCACGGCGGCGAACGTCTGGCGTTCCTCCAGGCCGCGCCAGTGTCCGACGGGCCAGGCGATCACCACGGCACGGCCCACGACCTGCTCCTCGGAGACGGTGCCGTGGTCCTTCTCGTCGAGGTGGAAGCGGGAGTCGGCCGAGTCGGAGCGGTGGTCGCCGAGGACGAAGATCCGGCCCTGCGGGACCTTCACCTCGAAGGGGATGGTCGACGGCTCGTTGCCCGGGTGCAGGTACGGCTCGTCGAGCGGTACGCCGTTGACGGTGATCCGCCCGTCCTTGCCGCAGCAGCGGACGGTGTCGCCGCCGACGGCGACGACCCGCTTGATGAGGTCCCGGTCGTCGGCGGAGGGCAGCAGCCCGATGAAGGTGAGGGCCTGCTTGGCCTGCTTGACGCCGACCGGGTCGTCGGCGGGCGGGGTGGTCTCCTGCTGGAGCCAGTTGCCGGGGTCCTTGAAGACGACGACGTCGCCGCGCTGCGGGCGGGATCCGAACCAGGGCGTGAGCTTGTCGACGAGGACCCGGTCGGAGATGCGGATCGTCTGTTCCATGGAGCCGGAGGGAATGACGAACGCCTGGACCAGGAAGGTCTTCAGGACGAGCGCGATGAGGACGGCCACCGTGATCAGGATGGGGATCTCGCGGATCGCGGAGCGCTGCCTGCGCCGCTTGACCTTGCGGGCGAGCCGGCGCCGCTCGGCCCGGCCCGGCAGGGGCGGGGCCTGATCGGGGCCGTGATCGGGGGTGCGCCCGCCCGGCGGTCGTCCCCGGCTACCCATGGGGTGCCGTCCCGTGTCCGCCGGCCGGTGCCGCGGGCACGGCACCGAAGGCGTCGGTCTCCTGGACCGTGGACCAGCGGCCGAAGGGCCAGGCGATCCAGTCGGCGCGGCCGATGACCTTGTCGACGGGGACCATGCCGCCGCCGGGGTTGCCGAGGTGGTCGCGGGAGTCGCTGGACTGGCTGCGGTGGTCGCCCATGACCCAGAGCTTGTCCCGCGGGACGACGATGTCGAAGGGCACGCTGGACGGCTGGTCGCCGAACATCACGTAGCGCTCCTCCACGGGGACGCCGTTGACGGTGAGCCGGCCGTTCCTGTCGCAGCAGACGACCCGGTCGCCGCCGATGCCGACGACCCGCTTCACGAAGTCGGTCTCGTCGGGTGCGGCGAGCCCGAGGGCGGCCGCCCCGTCGTGCAGGAGACCGGTGACGGGATTGCCCCGGGGCTGTTCGCGTACGAAGGATCCGGTGCCGTCGAAGACGACGACGTCGCCCCGGCCCGGCCCACTGCCGAAACGGTACGCCAGCTTGTTGACCAGGATCCGGTCGCCGACCTGGAGGGTCGGTTCCATGGAGCGGCTGGGGATCAGGAAGGGCTGCATCACGAAGTGGCTCAGGAGCAGCAGGAAGGTCACGCAGGCGGCGCCCACGAAGGCCGTGCGCCGCCAGGAGGAGGTGCTCCTCGTACTCCCGGCGTCCGCCGCCGCGTCTGCCGCGTCCCCCGCGTCCTGGGCGTCGCTCGTGTCCTCGGAAACGCGCGCGGAGCGCGACCCGTCCTCCGTACCGGAAGAGGGGTCGCGCTCCGTGTGCTGTGCTTCGGTGTCCATCGGTGGCAGAGCCTATCCGGACTGCCTGTGCGAGGGCTCGGAAGCGTCGAGCGTGCCGGGAGCCTGAGCTCAGCGGTCGCGCTTCTCCTTGATCTTGGCAGCCTTGCCGCGCAGCTCACGCAGGTAGTAGAGCTTGGCGCGACGGACGTCACCGCGGGTCACGAGCTCGATCTTCTCGAAGATCGGGCTGTTCACCGGGAAGGTGCGCTCGACGCCGACGGAGAACGAGACCTTGCGGACCGTGAAGGTCTCGCTGACGCCCGAACCCTGGCGACGGATGACGACGCCCTTGAACTGCTGGATACGCGAGCGGTTGCCTTCGATGACGCGCACGTGGACGTTCACGGTGTCGCCGGGGCGGAAGGCGGGGAGGTCGGAGCGGAGCGAACCCGCGTTGACCTGGTCGAGCAGGGAGGCCATGGAGGTCTCTTTCCTCGCTGATGCCACAGGTCATCAGCGGTACGTTCGAAGTGATTCGGAAGATCGTCCGTTCCTGGCGGCGTCGTTCCCCCTGTGGCAGGGGCGCGCGCCGGACGGACGACAGCGGCCTATTCTTCCACGTCGTCGAGCTTGCGCCAAAATCGGCCGCCGGGCTCGGGCGCCCAGCCCATCATCGAGAGGATCTCGCGGTCCTTCTTGTCGAAGGCGGCCGGGTCGCAGCGCTCGATGAGATCGGGCCGGTGGGCGGCGGTACGGCGGAAGGCCTCGTCGCGCCGCCAGCGGGCGATCTTGCCGTGGTGCCCGCTGAGGAGGACGTCGGGGATGCCCCGGCCGCGCCACTCGGGGGGCTTGGTGTAGACGGGGCCTTCGAGGAGGTTGGCCATGGCGCCGGGGGCGAAGGAGTCGTCCCGGTGGGACTCGGCGTTGCCGAGGACGCCGGGCAGGAGGCGGGCGACGGCCTCGGTGACGACGAGGACGGCCGCCTCGCCGCCGGCCAGGACGTAGTCGCCGATGGAGACCTCGTAGACGGGCATCCGGGTCGCGTACTCGTCCATGACGCGGCGGTCGATGCCCTCGTAGCGGGCCGGGGTGAAGATCAGCCAGGGTCGCTCGGAGAGCTCGACGGCGAGCTCCTGGGTGAAGGGCCGGCCGCTGGGCGTCGGGACGACGATGACGGGGCCGTGGGCGCCGCTCTCGTAGCCGTCGGCGAGCGTCTGGTCGAGCGCGTCGCCCCAGGGGTCGGTCTTCATGACCATGCCGGGACCGCCGCCGTACGGGGTGTCGTCGACGGTGTTGTGCCGGTCGTACGTCCACTCCCGCAGGTCGTGGACGTGGACGTCGAGCTGTCCGCGCGCGCGGGCCTTGCCGACGAGGGAGACGTTCAGCGGTTCGAGGTACTCGGGGAAGATCGTGACGACGTCGAGCCTCATGCCGTCGCCTCGCCGGTGCCGGTCTCCTCGCCGGTGGCGGTCTCCTCGTCGGAGCCCGCCGCGTCGTCGGAGCCCGCCTCGTCGCGGGAGGAGACGATCTCGGCGCGGTCGTCGATCAGGCCGGGCGGCGGGTCGATGACGGCCCGCTGCTCCTCCAGGTCGATCTCGGTGACGATCGACTCGACGAACGGGATCATCAGCTCGGTGCCGTCGGGGCGCTCGACGATGAAGAGGTCCTGGGACGGCAGGTGGGAGATCTCGGTGATGCGGCCGATCTCGGTGCCGTCGGCGAGCACCACGTCCAGGTCCATGAGCTGGTGGTCGTAGTACTCGTCCTCCTCCTCGGGCATCTCCGTGGGGTCGACCTCGGCGATGAGGAGGATGTTGCGCAGGGCCTCGGCGGCGTTGCGGTCGCGGACGCCCTCGAAGCGCAGCAACAGACGGCCGCTGTGCACCCGGCCGGTCTCGATGGTCAGCGGCCCGGCGGAGGCCGGGTCGGTGCGCAGTACGGCACCGGGGCCGAGCCTGAGTTCGGGCTCGTCCGTGCGTACCTCGACGGTGACCTCGCCCTTGATCCCGTGGGCGCGGCCGATCCGCGCGACTACCAACTGCACTGCTCCACACTCTCCTGTCACACAGCTCGTACGACGCGAACGACAACGGGCCGGGGTGGGCTCGTAAGCCCTCCCCGGCCCGTGCCGGCACAACTAAGGTGATGCTGCCGGCCTGCTCAGCGGACCTGGTCCACGTCGACGAGGTCGACCCGGATGCCACGGCCGCCGATGGCGCCCACGACGGTACGCAGCGCGCGTGCGGTGCGGCCGTTGCGGCCGATCACCTTGCCGAGGTCGTCCGGGTGGACCCGGACCTCCAGCACGCGGCCGCGGCGCAGGGTGCGCGAGGCAACCTGCACGTCGTCGGGGTTGTCGACGATGCCCTTCACGAGGTGCTCGAGAGCCTCCTCGAGCATGATCAGGCCTCGGTCGACTCGGTGGACGCGGCCTCGGCCTCGTCAGCCTTCTTGTCGGCCTTCTTGGCCTTCGGGGTGATGGCCTCACCCTTGTCGTCGCCGCCCTCGAGGGCCTTCGCGAACTCGTCGAACGAAGCGCGCTTGGCCTCCTTCGTCGCGGGGACGAGCAGAGCCTTCTCGGGGGCCGGGAGGCCCTTGTGCTTCTGCCAGTCGCCCGTGAGCTTCAGGATGGCGAGAACCGGCTCGGTCGGCTGGGCGCCGACGGACAGCCAGTACTGCGCACGCTCGGAGTCGACCTCGATACGCGACGGGTTGTACGTCGGGTGGTAGAGGCCGATCTCCTCGATCGCGCGACCGTCGCGGCGGGTGCGCGAGTCGGCGACGACGATGCGGTAGTGCGGCTGGCGGATCTTACCGAGGCGCTTGAGCTTGATCTTGACTGCCACTGGAGTGGTGTCTCCTGGTCTTGACGTGGTTGGGCACTTTGAGATGCCACGTGGGGTTGCGGTACTCGGATGCCCGATGGACGCGTCAGCCGGAGGAGAGAGGGGTCCTGTGCGACTGTCGAGTACAGCTAGCCATTGTGCCACACACCGCGAGGTCAGCTCGCGGCGCCCACCGTCTCCGGGATGCGGAAGGGCTTGCCGCAGCCGCCGCAGACGATCGGGGCCTGGGCGAGCACCGAGGGCACCACGCGCACGTTGCGTCCGCAGTCGCACACGGCCTTGACGCGGACGCCGCCGCCCGAGGAGCCGTGCCGGGCGGCCGGTCCGCGGAAGGAGCGCTTGGTGTCGGCCGCCGTGGCGACGGTGTGGGCCTTGAGGGCGCGCTGGAGCCGCTCGATGGTGGGGCGGTAGCGCCGCCTCGCCTCGGGGTTGAGCGTGACCAGCGAGAAGCCGCTGCTGGCGTGCGGCTCCTCGGGGTGGTCGAGGCCCATCTCCTCGGCGATCGCCAGGAATCTGCGGTTGTGATAGCGGCCGGCGCGGGAGGTGTCGCGGACACCCCGGGCGGCTGCGATGCCGTGGACTGCCTCGTGGAGCAGTCGTTCGAAGGAGAGTTCGGCGCCGCAGGCGGACGAGGACTCTCCGATCAGGGACTCGGGCGCGGCAAGATCGGGCAGCTCGGGGTGGTGCCGCTGAATGTCGGCCCACGCCTGTGCCAGCTCTGCGGCGAGAACAGGTGGTGTCGTGCTCACGTCGCGTACAACGAGCCGAAGTGCCCCCGGGTTCCATTCCGGGGCATCCCAAATATTTTGCACGTACCCGTCAGTTGCCGTTGATGTGTCGTGACGAGGGCCAGTGCGCCGATCTGCGGAGGAGCCACGCAGGGGGCGTCAAGCTGGTGCGTAGTGGCGCATACGCCCCGGCGTGTAGCCGCGGTGCGCGCGCCCCTCGGGGAACGGGCTCCCGGGCGGGCCGCGAAGCGTGGCAGGGACATTACCGGGTCGCCTCTCTTCCGGACGAATCGGTGCGGTGCGAGCACTGGACGCGGCACGGGATGCGCAGTTCCCTGGCTACGGGGGGTCGTCGTCCGAGCACGGATTGGGGCACTTTTCCATGACACCTACGCTCGTCCCGCACCACCCCGCGCGTGACTGGGCCGAGATCCAGGAACGGATGCTCGTCCCGCTCTACGAGGCGGTGTACGACCGCCTCGGCGTGGGCGCCGGGACCCGGGTCCTGGGCCTCCGCTGCGGCTCCGGCCTGGCGCTTCTCATGGCGGCGGCGCGGGGCGCCCGGGTGGCCGGCGTGGACCGGGACCACGCGCGCGTGGAGCTGGCGAGGGAACGGCTCCCCGAGGGCGTGACCGTCACGGAGGAGCCCCCCGAGGGCGACACGTACGACGTGATCACGGCCTTCCACACGACGGACGCGCTCCTGCCGGAGCTGGCGGCGCTCACCCGTACGGCCCAACCGGGCGCGACGGTCGTGCTCGCCGGCTGGGGGCCGCCGGAGCGGTGTTCCACGGAGGCGGTGCTGCGGGTCGCGGCCCGGCTCGCGGACCGCAGGCCGGGCCTCCGCACGGATCTGGAGGGGCTGGTGGCCGGGGCGGGGCTGCGGCCGGCCGGTTCGGGGCGGGTGGCCTGTCCTTTCGGGTACGCCGACGAGGGCAGCGCGGTGCGCGGGCTGCTGTCGACGGGTGCGTTCGACGAGGCGGTGCGGGCGACGGAGCTCTCCCAGGTCGAGAAGGAGATCGAGGAGGCGCTCGCCCCGCACGTGCGCGCGGACGGCACGGTGTGGATGCCGAACGTCTTCCGGTACGTCGTCGCCCGGGTGCCGTAGGGGGGTGTGACCCCCGTGCCGGTGGCCTGCGCTCTCGTGACCCGTACGCCGGCGCCCCGGACCCTCGTGACCCGTACGCCGGCGCCCCGGACCCTCGTGACCCGTACGCCGGTGCCCGTACGCCGGCGCCCCGGACCCTCGTGACCCGTACGCCGGTGCCCGTACGCCGGTGCCCCGGACCCTCGTGGCCCGTACTCCGGTGGCCGTGACGCCGGCTCAGTCCTCCCGTGCCGCGCGCGTGATGCCCGCCGCGCGGTAGGCGTCGGCCTCTTCCAGGGTCTCGTTCTCCAGGAGCGCGGCGGCCAGCGCGTCCAGCTTGTCGCGGTGCTCGTGGAGCTGCCGTACGGCGCTCTCGTAGCACTCGTCGACGATGCGGCGCATCTCCGCGTCGACGGTGTCGAGGGTCGCGGGGGCCGCCGAGAGTCCGTACGCCTGCTGGGCGTCGCCGGGGATGGCGGTGAGGCGGCCGACGAGCTCGCTCATGCCCCAGCGTCCCGCCATGCCCCGGGCGATGTTGGTGACCTGCTCCAGGTCGCTCTCGGCGCCGGTGGTGACGACGCCGAAGACGACCTGTTCGGCGGCCATGCCGCCGAGGGCGCCGATGATCCGGCCGCGCAGATACTCCTCGGTGTAGGCGTACCGTTCGGCGTCGGGGGTGGAGAGGGTGACGCCGAGGGCGCGGCCCCGGGGCACGATGGTGATCTTGCGGACCGGGTCGGCGCCGGGCTGGAGCATGCCGAGGAGGGCGTGGCCGCTCTCGTGGTACGCGGTCCGGCGCCGCTCCTCCGCGGGCATCACGAGCGGCCGTTCCGCGCCGAGCTGGACCTTCTCCAGGGCGTCGGAGAGGTCCGACTGGGTGACGGCCTTCTGTTCGCGCTTCACGGCGAGGAGGGCCGCCTCGTTGGCGAGGTTGGCGAGCTCCGCACCGGTCATGCCGGGGGTGGTGCGGGCGACGTGCTCCAGGTCGACGTCCTTGGCGAGCGGGATCTCCCGGGTGTGGATCCTGAGGATGGCCTCGCGGCCGCCCCGGTCGGGCGGGTTGACGTGCACGATCCGGTCGAAGCGGCCGGGGCGGGTGAGGGCGGGGTCGAGGACGTCGGCGCGGTTGGTGGCGGCGAGGACGATGACGCCCTCGGAGCCGGTGAAGCCGTCCATCTCGGTGAGGATCTGGTTGAGGGTCTGCTCGCGCTCGTCGTGGCCACCCATCCCGGAGCCGCCGCCGCGGGCCCGGCCGATGGTGTCGATCTCGTCGATGAAGATGATCGCGGGGGCGACCTTGCGGGCCTCGGCGAACAGCTCGCGGACCCGGGAGGCGCCGACGCCCACGATCATCTCGATGAACTCGGACGCGGAGGCGGAGAAGAACGGCACCCCGGCCTCGCCCGCCACGGCGCGGGCGAGCAGGGTCTTGCCGGTGCCGGGCGGGCCGGCGAGGAGCACACCGCGCGGCATCTTGGCGCCCATCTCGCGGTAGGCCTGCGGGTTCTTGAGGAAGTCGACGACGTCGTTGAGCTCGCCCTCGACCTCGTCGATGCCGGCGACGTCGGCGAAGGTGGTGCGCTTGGCCCCGGCCTCCAGTTCGACGGGTCTGGGCGGGGCCTTGCGGCCCAGCATGCCGCCCGCGCCCCCCATGCCGGAGCTCATCCGGCGGGCGATGAAGATCCACAGCACGACGAGCAGCAGCATCGGCGCGAGCGAGATGAGCAGGTTCGCGAGGAAGCTGCGCTCCTGGACGACCGGCTCCGCGGTGACGGTGACGCCCTTCGAGGTCAGCTCGCCCCAGAGGTTGTCGTCGGCGAACGCGGGCCGCTGGGTGACGAACTTGCTGTAGTCGCCCTTGTCGCCGTTGGGCAGGGGCTGCTTGTTCTTCAGCTCCCCCTGGATGGCGTCGCCCTTGGAGTAGATCTTGGTGACGTTCCCGGAGGTCACCTGCTTGCTGAACTCGGTGTACGAGATCGTCGGCTCGTCGCCCCGGTTGAAGAACGACAGCACGAGGTTGGCGATCAGATAGACGACCAGGGCGGTGAGGATGAGCCCTCCCCAGCCGCCGGGCATCTTCTTCCTCGCGGGCGGTGGCGGCGGTGCCCCCTCCGAGCGCCAGGGCTGGTCGGTCCGGTCGCGCGGGGGTACAGGGTTGGCCACGTGGCTCTCCTCGGGGCGGCTGTGGCCCCAGTATCGAAGAGCGGGACGAACGCGGCATCGCGGACGGTCCGGAGGGATGAAAAGGGGCCCGGGGCGGTTTCGCACCGCCCCGGGCCCCTCACGCCGTCCTCGGGCGCGCGGCCCGGTCAGGTCATCGGCTCACCGGGCACGCGGCCCGGTGAAGCCGTCAGCTCGCCGGGCGCGGGGCCCGGTCGGGCCGTCAGCTCGCCGGGCGCGGGGCCCGGTCGGCTCGTCAGCTCATGAACTTCTTGAACTCGTCCGGCAGCTCGAAGTCCTTCGGGGTCTGCCCCGGCGCCGGCAGACCGAAGGCCCCGCCCTGCTGCGCCTGGTCGCGCTTCTCGGCGGCGGCCTGCTCCTCGGCCTTCCGCTTCATCGGGTTGCCGCTCTTGCGCTTGCCCTTGGCCTGCTTGACCTGCTTCTTCTGCCGGCCGGGGCCGCCTCCCATGCCGGGGATGCCCGGCATGCCGGGGAGGCCGCCGCCCTGGGCCATGCGGGACATCATCTTGCGGGCCTCGAAGAACCGCTCGACGAGGCCCTTGACCGCGCTGACCTCGACGCCGGAGCCCTTGGCGATACGGGCGCGGCGCGAGCCGTTGATGATGGTCGGGTCGTGGCGCTCGCCCGGCGTCATCGACTTGATGATGGCGGCCGTGCGGTCGACATCCTTCTCGTCGATGTTGGCGATCTGCTCCTTCATCTGGCCCATGCCCGGGAGCATGCCGAGGAGCTTGGAGATGGAGCCCATCTTGCGGACCTGCTCCATCTGCGCCAGGAAGTCGTCGAGCGTGAACTCCTGGCCCTTCTTCGACGCGAGCTTCGAGGCCATCTTGGCGGCCTCTTCCTCGTCGAAGGTCTGCTGCGCCTTCTCGATGAGGGAGAGCATGTCGCCCATGCCGAGGATGCGGGACGCCATGCGGTCCGGGTGGAACGCGTCGAACTCGTCCAGCTTCTCGCCGTTGGAGGCGAACATGATCTGCTTGCCGGTGACGTGCGCGATGGAGAGCGCGGCACCACCGCGGGCGTCGCCGTCGAGCTTCGAGAGCACGACGCCGTCGAAGCCGACGCCGTCGCGGAACGCCTCGGCGGTGTTGACCGCGTCCTGACCGATCATGGCGTCGACGACGAAGAGGACCTCGTCGGGGCTGACGGCGTCGCGGATGTCCGCGGCCTGCTGCATCAGCTCCTGGTCGATGCCGAGGCGGCCGGCGGTGTCGACGATGACGACGTCGTACATCTTGGTCCGCGCGAACTCGATCGAGTCCTTCGCGACCTGGACCGGGTCACCGACGCCGTTGCCCGGCTGCGGGCCGTAGAAGGCCACGCCCGCGCGCTCGGCGACGACACCGAGCTGGGTGACGGCGTTGGGGCGCTGGAGGTCGCAGGCGACGAGCAGCGGGGAGTGGCCCTGGCCCTTGAGCCAGAGGCCGAGCTTTCCGGCGAGGGTGGTCTTACCGGCACCCTGGAGACCGGCGAGCATGATCACGGTGGGCGCGGTCTTGGCGAACCGCAGGCGCCGGGTCTCGCCGCCGAGGATGCCGATGAGCTCCTCGTTGACGATCTTGATGACCTGCTGGGCCGGGTTCAGGGCCTGCGAGACCTCGATGCCGAGGGCGCGCTCCTTGACCTGCTTGATGAAGGACCGGACGACCGGCAGGGCGACATCCGCTTCGAGCAGCGCGATACGGATTTCGCGTGCGGTGGCGTCGATGTCCGCCTCGGACAGACGGCCCTTGCCGCGGAGGTTCTTGAAGGTCGCTGCAAGGCGGTCGGAGAGGGTATCGAACACGGCGGTCGCGGATCCTCGGTGTCGGGGGCGGTCGGACTGCCCTCCAGGGTATCGGGCCGCTCGAAGTGTGTGTCCCCGCCCGCCGGATCCGGCGGGCGGGGGCGGTGCGGACCGGGGTTCAGCGGAGCGCCGACTCCAGCGTCCGCGCCAGGTCGATCGCCTCCTCGTCGGGCAGCAGGGAGCCGTCGGGGCGGGTCACGTACAGGGTGTCGACGGCGTTGGCGCCGAGCGTCGACACGTGCGCGCTCCGTACCCGTACCGCCGCGCCCTCCAGGGCCCGGCCGATGCGGTGGAGCAGGCCGGGCGCGTCCTGGGCGCGGACCTCGATGACGGTGGCGAGGCGGGAGTCCGCGGCGGCGACGGTGACGCGGGGCGGCGGGGCGGTGAGGCCGCGCCTGCGGGGGTAGGCGGCCTCGCGCTCGGCCAGGCGGGCGGGGATGTCGAGGGAGCCGTCGAGGGCGCGGACGAGGTCGGCGCGGAGCCGGGCGGCCTCGGGCAGGGAGCCGTATTCGGCGGCGACCCGCCAGTCGAGGACGAGCACGGGTCCCGATCCGGCGCCGAGGACGGGTGGGAGCTCGACGGCGCGGAGGTCGGCGGCGCGGACGGTGAGCCGGTGCAGGGCGAGGACGCCGGCGACGGCGGGCAGGACCCCGGGCTGGTCGGGCAGGGCGATGACGAGTTCGACGCCGACCGGTTCGGGTTCCTCCGGTTCCGCGGCGACCGGTTCGGTGTGGAGGGCGAGGACGGGTTCGCCGGTGCGCAGGGCCTCGATGGCGAGCCGTTCCTGTTCGGCGCTGGGCGCGGCGGCCTCGGGGTCCGGCGGGGTCTCCCCCGCCAGGACGCCGGCGACCCGTTTGACCAGGTCGGCGACGAGCGAGGCGCGCCAGGCGGACCAGGCGGCGGGTCCGGTGGCGAGGGCGTCGGCCTCGGTGAGGGCGTGCAGGAGCTCCAGGGTGCCGACGGTGCCGACGGCGGTGGCGACGGCGCGGACGGTGGCGGGGTCGTCGAGGTCGCGGCGGGTGGCGGTCTCGACGAGGAGCAGGTGGTGGCGGACGGCGGTGGCGAGGGTGACGACGTCGGCGCGGTCGAAGCCGATACGGGTGGCGAGGTCGCGGGCGATGGTCTCGCCGGCGACGGAGTGGTCGCCGGGCCAGCCCTTGCCGATGTCGTGGAGGAGGGCGGCGACGAGGAGGAGGTCGGGGCGGCCGACGCGGCGGGTGAGCGAGGAGGCGCGGACGGCGGTCTCGACGAGGTGGCGGTCGACGGTCCAGGTGTGGACGGGGTTGCGCTGGGGGCGGCAGCGGACGCGTTCCCAGTCGGGCAGGAGCCGGGTGATGATCCCCTCGGCTTCGAGGGCCTCCCAGACGGGGACGGTGGCCTCGCCGGCGCCGAGCAGGGTGACGAGTTCCTCGCGGGCCTCGGCGGGCCAGGGCACGGGCAGCGGGGTGGCGGTGGCGGCGAGGCGGCGTACCGCGTGCAGGGAGATCGGCAGGGCGGACTGGGCGGCCGCGGCGGCGGCCCGGAGGGGCAGGACGGGGTCGCGTTCGGGCCTGGCGGTGCGGGCGAGGACGACCTCGCCGTCCATCTCGACGACGCCTTCGGCGAGCGGGGTGCGCTCGACGGGCGGTTTCCCGGTGGCGGTCCGGCCCGCGCCGCCGCGGCCGCCGAGGAGGGCGCGGAGGCGGGGCCGGGCGGAGCGGGCCTTGAGGACGCGGTTGACCTCGCGCCAGGTGACGTCGGTGGCGTACGAGATGGTCCGGGCGGCCTCGTACACCTCGCGGAGCAGGGTGTCGGCGTCGAGGAGGCCGAGTTCGGCGGCGACGGCGTCCTGTTCCTGGAGGGCGAGCCGGTCGGTGGCGCGGCCGGTGGTGAGGTGGAGGGCGTCGCGGGCGTCGAGGAGGCGGCGGCGGGCGCCGTCGAGGCCTTCGCGGGGGGCGTCGGCGAGCCAGGAGGCGGCGACGGCACGGAGGGCCTGGGCGTCCCGGAGGCCGCCCCTGGCCTCCTTGAGGTCGGGTTCGAGGAGGAACTGCAGCTCGCCCATGCGTGCGGCGCGTTCGCGGCAGAGCGCGTCGAGCTCGGGGAGGCGTTTCGGGGCCTGGTTGCGCCAGTCGGCGAGGACGGTGGTGCGCAGGGCGGCGACGAGTCCGTGGTCGCCGGCGAGGGGCCGGGCGTCGAGGAGGCCGAGGTGGACCTTGAGGTCGTCGGCGGCGGTGGCGCGGGCCTCGGCGGCGGTGCGGACGGAGTGGTCGAGGGCGAGCCCGAGGTCCCAGACGGGGTACCAGAGGCGGTCCGCGAGGGCGGCGATCGCGGCCTTGTCGGCGCTGCCGTCGTGGAGCAGGAGGAGGTCGAGGTCGCTGCGCGGGGAGAGTTCGGCGCGCCCGTAGCCGCCGACGGCGACGAGGGCGACCCCGCGGGGTGGTGCGGCGGCCGCGAAGAGGGCGGCCAGCCAGTCGTCGGTGAGCCGGGCGAGCGCGGCACGGCGCGACGGCCCGGACCGCTCCTTCTCGTGGAGAAGGAGCAGCCGGGCCGCCGCGTAACCGCCGGGTCCCGAATCTTCGGTCTCTTCGCTGACTTCGAGGCTCGTCACCCGGCGGCTCCTTCGTTGCTCACGGTGCGTCCGGACCGCTGTCTACAGGGCGTCCGGGCCGCGTTCGCCGGTGCGGACGCGTACGGCGGTCTCGACCGGCACGCTCCACACCTTGCCGTCTCCGATCTTGCCGGTTCGGGCGGCCTTCACGACGACGTCGATGAGCTGTTCGGCGTCCTCGTCCTCGACGAGGACCTCGATGCGGATCTTGGGGACCAGGTCGACCGTGTACTCGGCGCCCCGGTAGACCTCGGTGTGGCCGCGCTGGCGGCCGTAGCCGCTGGCCTCGGTGACGGTGAGGCCGTGGACGCCGAACGCCTGGAGGGCCTCCTTGATCTCGTCGAGCCGGTGCGGCTTCACGACCGCGGTGATGAGCTTCATGCGTCCACCTTCTTGTTCTCCGTGACGGCCGGGGCGAGGGCGGCGGTGGAGCGCGAGGACGCGCCGCCGCCGGCTCCGCTGAAGTCGTACGCGGTCTCGGCGTGCTCGACCTGGTCGATGCCGGAGACCTCGTCGTCCTCGCTGACCCGCATGCCCATCGTCTTGTCGATGAGGAGCGCGAGGATCGCGGAGGCGATCAGAGAGTAGGCGAGGACGGCGACGACGCCGACGGCCTGCTTGCCGAGCTGATCCAGGCCGCCGCCGTAGAAGAGGCCCTTGGCGTCGGACTGGACGCCGCCGGTGGCGAAGAGGCCGACGAGGAGGGAGCCGAGGACACCGCCGACGAGGTGGACGCCGATGACGTCGAGGGAGTCGTCGTAGCCGAACTTGTACTTGAGGCCGACGGCCATGGCGCAGAGGAGACCGGCGATGACGCCGATGGCGATCGCGCCGAGCGGGCTGACGGCGCCGCCGGACGGGGTGATGGCGACGAGGCCGGCGACCGCGCCGGAGGCGGCGCCCAGGGTGGTGAAGGAGCCGTGGCGGATCTTCTCGTACGCGAGCCAGGCGAGCATGGCGGCGGCGGTGGCGACCTGGGTGTTGACGAACATCACCGCGCCGACGCCGTCGTCGTTGCCGAGCCAGGAGCCGGCGTTGAAGCCGAACCAGCCGAACCAGAGGAGACCGGCGCCCAGCATGACCAGCGGGAGGCTGTGCGGGCGCATCGGGTCCTTCTTGAAGCCGACGCGCTTGCCGATGACGAGGATGACGCCGAGGGCCGCGGCGCCGGCGTTGATGTGGACCGCCGTGCCGCCGGCGAAGTCGATGACGCCCATCTCGAAGAGCCAGCCGCCGGCGCCCCAGACCCAGTGGGCGACGGGGAAGTAGACGACGGTGACCCAGAGGGTGATGAAGAGGGCCCAGGCGGTGAACTTGACGCGGTCGGCGAGGGCGCCGCTGATCAGGGCGGGGGTGAGGATGGCGAACATCAGCTGGAAGACGGCGAAGACGTACACCGGGATGGTGTAGCCGTCCCAGAGCTCGGTGACGCCGATGCCGCTGAGGCCGACGTAGTCGGAGGACCAGCCGATGATCGAGCCCGAGTCGGTGCCGAAGGCGAGGCTGAAGCCGAAGAGCACCCACAGGATCGTGACGATCCCGAGGCTGATGAAGCTCATCATCAGCATGTTGAGGGTGGATTTGACGCGGACCATGCCTCCGTAGAAGAAGGCGAGTGCCGGGGTCATCAGCATGACCAGGGCGGAGCAGATGAGCATGAACCCGGTGTTGGCGGCGGACAGCTCGGGGGCGTCTGCTGCCAGGGTCGTGATGGCTGGTGCCATCGGCGTCTCCTCGTCGTCGAATGCGGCCTGTGCGGGGGCGGGGCCGGCGGGCGGCTGCGGCCGTGAGGGGTGGCCGGTTATGGGCCAGAGATTCGCGCAGGGCGGTTTCCGCCGATGCCGCTCGATGTTTCGCAGCGGTGACGAAGGGGTGGGGCGTGTTACGCGACCGTGAACGGCCGGGTCACGGCCAAGTAACGCCCCGCTCCTGTGAAGCCTCACCCGTGGCTACGGCAACCATCGACGGGCGAGCCACGACGGCGAGCAGCCACGTCCGCGAGAGCGGCGCCGGTTCAGGCGCAAAAAGAGGACCGGCCGCGCCTGGCGTCCGTGTGACCTTGCGGCGGGGGAGCCGAGTCGGGCAGTACGGGACGTCCGGCGCGGCCGGAGTACGGGTGGCGCCGGGGCGCCGGGTGGGTCAGACCGCCTCGGCGGCCTCGGGGAGCAGCTGGGTGAGCCGGTCGGTGAGGTGGACGACCTCGGCGACGTCGCTGTAGTTGCGGGCGGCGTGGTCGACGGTCTTGCGAAGTCGGGTGTTGACCCGCTCGGAGCGGATGCTGCGGGCGACTCCGAGGGCCTTCTCGGCGAGGACGACGGACTGCTCGGGCTCGCGCTTGAGGAGGTGGACGGTGGCCATGCCGATGAGGTTCAGCGCGTACGACCGCTGGTGGTCGGGGTCCTTCTCGAAGAGTTCGACGGCCCGCTCCATGACGGGTTCGGCGAGCGAGGCGTACGTCGGGGAGCGTCCCGCGACGTAGGCGAGGTCGCGGTAGGAGTGGGAGTTCTCGCCGTTGAGTTCGGCCTCGGAGAAGAAGCCGATCCAGTCGGGCTCGGGCTCGCCGTCGAGGCCGACGTCGGCGAAGGTGTCCTCGGCCATCCGGACGGCCCGCTTGCACTTGGAGGGCTGCCCCATGTTGGCGTAGGCGCGGGCCTCCATCGCATACAGCATGGCCTGGGTGCGCGCGGTGGCGCAGTCCCGACTGCCGTACTGGGCGAGATGGATGAGTTCGAGGGCGTCGTCGGGCCGGCCGAGGTGGATCATCTGGCGGCTCATCGAGGACAGGATGTACGAGCCGAGGGGCTTGTCGCCGGCTTCCTTGGCGGCGTGCAGGGCGAGCACGAAGTACTTCTGGGCGGTGGGCTGGAGGCCCACGTCGTAGCTCATCCAGCCGGCGAGTTCGGCGAGTTCGGCGGCACAGGTGAAGAGGCGCTTGGCGGTGGCGGCCGGCTGGGGCTCCTGGAGGAGGTCGGTGACCTCGTGGAGCTGGCCGACGACGGCCTTGCGGCGCAGTCCCCCGCCGCACTGGGCGTCCCACTTGCGGAACATGGCGGTGGTGGATTCGAGGAGGTCGAGCTCGATCTCGGAGAGCCGGTTGGGGCGGCGGGCGTCGGCGAGCGGGTCGGGGCGCTCGAGGTCGCCCGCGGGGGTGGGGACGAGCCAGCGCTGCATCGGTTCGATGAGGGCGGGTCCCGCGGCGAGCGACAGGGAGGAGCCCAGGAAGCCGCGGCGGGCGAGCATGAGGTCGCTGCGGGAGAACTCGCCGAGCAGGGCGACCGTCTGCGGTCCGGCCCAGGGCAGGTCGACGCCGGAGACGGAGGGCGACTGGTGGGCGGTGCGCAGGCCGAGGTCCTCGATGGCGACGACGGAGCCGAAGCGCTCGGAGAACAGCTCGGAGAGGATCCGCGGGATGGGCTCGCGCGGCTGCTCGCCGTCGAGCCAGCGACGGACGCGCGAGGTGTCGGTGGAGATGTGGTGCGCGCCCATCTGGCGCGCCCGGCGGTTCACCTGGCGCGCGAGTTCGCCCTTCGACCAGCCGCTGCGCACGAACCACGAGCCCAGCTGCTCGTTCGGGCGCTTGCCGGCGGTCGCGCCGTCCGCGGGCTTGCCGGCAGTCGTACCGTCTGCGCCGTTGCCGCCCACTGGAACGCCCCCATCCACCTGATTGCCTGCCATGTGAACCCCTACCAGAATGCCGCGTCTCGCGGCACCCGTCCGGCGTTCGTACTCCTTCGAACTGGAAACCGGGTTGCCTCCGGCATACCCGCGTGCGCAAGCGACCCCGGGCTTCGAGTACCGAAAGTAATCCTACGATCACCCCTCCACGAGGGCGATTCAAGAAACGCCACCATTCGCCACCCCTTCGAATGAACTCGCCGCCCGTGGAACGCGATTCACTTGACATGCGACGAACCGGCAGTCGGCGGACGGATGCGCGGAGAGGCGCGCGCACCGGCCCGCACCACCCCGCACACGACCGCGCGCCACCCTCGGCGACGGATCGTGACGAAGGGTGACGACGGTGCTCCGGGTCGTAACCACCGGCGCGCTCGACCCGTTGGAGGGGACATGGGTTTCACGATCGGCGGCATTCGTGAGATGCGGTCCGGCGCACGCCGCCGCGTTCGCACCACGGAGTGCACAGCGGTGGCCGAGTACACAGGACTGTGGGGCTGGGACGTGGTGCCCGGGGCGCGGGCCGTCTCCGGCCAGTGCTCCTGCGGGGATCCGGCGTGCACGGCCCCGGGCGCGCACCCCCTCTCCTTCGCGGAACCGGTCCCGGCGGGCGCCGGCCTCGACGACGCGACCAAGGCGTGGTCGGAGTACCCCGGCGCGGCGCTGCTGCTCCCGGTGGGCCGGGCCTTCGACGTGATCGAGGTCGCCGAGGCCGCGGGCCGCCGGGCGCTGGTCCGGCTCGAGCGCATGGGGCTGCCGCTGGGCCCGGTCTGCGCGACGCCCACCGGCCGGGCGCGGTTCTTCGTGGCGCCCGGAGCGGCGGCGGAGCTTCCGCAGCTGCTCTACCGGATGGGCTGGGACGACGCCGATCTGGATCTGCACTGTCTGGGGCCCGGCGCCCATGTCACCGCTCCCCCGTCGGACCTGGGCGGGCTCGGTCCGGTGCGCTGGCTGCGGCCCCCGACGCTGGACACGGCGGGCGCGCCGCCGCAGGCGCGACTGCTGCTCGGCACGCTCGCGTACATCTGCCACCGCACGCACTTCTGAGCCCCGGTACGCGGAAGGGCCCTCGCCGGACGGCGAGGGCCCTTCCGCGTGTCGTTCGAGGCGTCAGTCGCCGATCAGGGCGTCGACGAAGGCGCCCGGCTCGAAGGGCGCCAGGTCGTCCGGGCCCTCGCCCAGGCCGATCAGCTTGACCGGGACGCCCAGCTCGCGCTGGACGGCCACGACGATGCCGCCCTTGGCGGTGCCGTCGAGCTTGGTGAGCACGATGCCGGTGATGTCGACCACCTCGGCGAAGACACGGGCCTGGATCAGACCGTTCTGGCCGGTGGTGGCGTCGAGGACGAGCAGGATCTCGTCGAGCGGGCCGTGCTTCTCGACGACGCGCTTGACCTTGCCGAGCTCGTCCATGAGGCCGGTCTTGGTGTGGAGCCGGCCGGCGGTGTCGATGAGGACGACGTCGGCGCCCTCCGCGATGCCCTCCTTGACCGCGTCGAAGGCGATCGACGCCGGGTCGCCGCCCTCCGGGCCGCGGACGGTCCGGGCGCCGACGCGCTCGCCCCAGGTCTGGAGCTGGTCGGCGGCGGCGGCGCGGAAGGTGTCGGCCGCGCCGAGGACGACGGACTTGCCGTCGGCGACGAGGACACGGGCCAGCTTGCCGGTGGTCGTGGTCTTGCCGGTGCCGTTGACGCCGACGACCATGACCACGCCCGGCACGTCCGAGGGGCTCTCGGTGTGCACCGTGCGGTCGAGGTCGGGGCCGAGCAGGGTGACGAGCTCCTCGCGGAGCAGCGCGCGCAGCTCCTCCGGGGTGCGGGTGCCGAGCACCCGGACCCGCTCGCGCAGCCGCTCGACGAGCTCCTGGGTGGGAGCGACGCCGACATCGGCCGTGAGAAGGGTCTCCTCGATCTCCTCCCAGGTGTCCTCGTCGAGGTGCTCGCGGGACAGGAGCGTGAGCAGCCCCTTGCCGAGCGAGTTCTGCGAGCGGGCGAGCCGGGCACGGAGCCGTACGAGACGGCCGGCGGTGGGCTCCGGGATCTCGATCTCGGGCGCCGCGGGCGGGGCGACGACGGGGTCCTCGACGGCGGCCGGGGTCTCGACGGCCTCCTCGGCGGGGAGTTCGACCTCCTCGACCGTGCGGCGTGGTTCCTCCCGCGGCGTCTCCGCCTCCTCGCCGACATGCGGTTCGGCGGGCGGAGCGGTGATGGTCGGCGTGGTGGACGGCGGCTCGGCCGGCGGCAGCTGCTTCTTCTTGCGACCGCTGATCACGAGCCCGCTCGTCACGGCGACCGCGACGACCAGAGCGATGACTACAGCAAGGATGAGTTCCATAACCCGACCAGTATGGCGTGACCTCGCCCGCGTCCCCTCGTTCTCGCGGCGAGGGCGTGCCCCTCCGGGCCGGGCCGGTCCGCCGTTCGGCCGCACGCCGGCGGAAAGCCCCTCGGCGGCGGGGTCACCGCCCGCCCGGGATGGGTGGGGTGGGGGTGCGCGAGGCGCTCCTGGAGGGGGCGGCAGCCCCTTCTGCGGTCTGACGCACCCTTTGCTCGTTAGGGCGCGAATGTACGATGTTCGGACCCCCACACCTTCGTACGGAGTACCCCCATGCCCCACGACGCCTCCGAAGCCGCAGGCGCGACGCACGACGGCGCGATGGAGACCCGCGGTCTCGAGCCCGTCCCCGACGCCGAGCGGACCGGCCGGGTCCGCGAACTGTTCCCGACCTGGGTCGCGGCCAACATCAGTGTGCTGCTGCTCACGATGGGCGCCGGCCTGATCGTCTTCAACGGCCTGAACTTCTGGCAGGTCCTGGCCGTGGCGGTCGCCGCGCCGGTCCTCTCGTACGGGATCGTCGGCCTGATCTCGATCGCCGGCAAGCGGGGCGGCGCACCGGGGATGGCGCTGTCGCGCGCGGTGTTCGGTCAGCGCGGAAACCTTTTTCCCGGCGCGCTGATCTGGGTGGCCCGGTGGGGCTGGGAGACCATCAACGCGGTCACCGGCGCCTACGCGGTACTGACCGTGCTCGACCTGCTCTTCGGCGTGAGGTCGAACACGTTCCTCATCGTCGTGACGCTGCTCCTCTTCGTCACCTGCACCTTCCTCGTCTCGGGGCTCGGGATCAACGCGCTGCGGGTGTGCAGCAAGTGGTCCACTTACCTCTTCGGCGCCTTCTCCGTGCTCGTCCTGGCCTATCTGGTGGCGAACACCGACTGGTCGGCGGTCTTCGACAAGCCGGCCGGTTCGACGGCGATGATGATCGCGGGCATCGGCACGATCGCGGCCGGCGGCATCAGCTGGGTCCCCTCGGGTCCCGACTTCACCCGCTACCTGCCCCGTACGGCCTCGTCGAAGGCGATGGTCGGCTCCACGGTCGGCGGCGCCGGGATCGTCGTCCTGCCGATGGTCCTGATGGGCGCGGTCATGGCGGTGTCGACGCCGGACCTGGCCTCGGCGCAGGACCCGGTGTCCTTCATCGGCGAGCTGCTGCCGATGTGGATCTCGGTGCCGTACCTGGTGATCGCCCTGATCGGGATGCTGCTGATCAACTCGATGTCGATGTACTCGGCCGGGTTCACCGCGCAGACGCTGGGCATCAAGGTCTCGCGTGCCGCGGCGGTCAGCGTCAACGCGCTGATCAGCCTGATCTTCGGTTTCCTGCTCATGGTGGTGGCGACCAGCTTCATCGGCTCGTTCATCTCCTTCCTGACCCTGCTCGCGGTGGCGTTCTCGGCCTGGATCGGCGTCTTCGGCGTGGACATGCTGCGGCGCCGGTCGTACGACGCGGCGGCGCTCATGGACACGACCCGGACCAGCGCGTACTGGTACCGGGGCGGTTTCGCCTGGCAGGCGATGACGGCCTGGGCGGTCGCGCTGCTCGTGGGGCTCCTCTTCACCAAGGTCGACTGGTTCTCCGGTCCGCTCGCCTCCTCCTGGATCGGCGAGAACGGCCTCGGCTGGGCGGCGACGATCCTGGTGGCGGGCGCGCTGTACGCCGTACTGCCGCGTACGCCGGCCCAGGAGCCGGTCGAGCCCGCGGAGTCCGTCGAGGACCGCGAGACCGTTTCCATCTGACGCCACGTCAGATAACGTCCCCCTTCGCCGGTATCCCACCAGCGGAGGGGGACTTCCCATGCCGTTCAGCGTCGTACGGTTCAACCTCGTCGATCCCCGCGCGACCCCCGAGTCCCTCTCCGCCCGCTACCGGGCCGCCGTCGAGATGGCCGCGTACGCCGACGCGCACGGGGTCGACACCGTGCAGACCGAGGAGCACCACGGGGTCGACGACAACTGGCTGCCGTCCCCCTTCGCCTTCGCCGGGGCGGTCTTCGGCGCGACGAGGAGGATCGCGGTCACGGTCTCCGCGATCATCGGGCCGCTGCACGACCCGCTGCGGCTCGCCGAGGACATCGCCGTACTCGACCTGCTGAGCGGCGGACGCCTGGTGACGGTGGCGGGGATCGGCTACCGCCCGGAGGAGTACGAGGAGCGGGGGGTCGACTGGGGGCGGCGCGGGAAGCTCCAGGACCTGCTCCTGGAGACCCTGCTCACGGCGTGGAGCGGGGAGCCGTTCACGTATCAGGGCCGTACGGTACGGGTCACCCCGCGGCCCTTCACCCGGCCGCATCCGATGCTTCTGGTCGGGGGCTCGTCGCGGGCGGCGGCGCGGCGGGCGGCCCGGCTCGGGCTGCCGTTCTTCCCGAGCGCGCACCTGCCGGAGCTGGAGGCGTACTACCGGGAGCGGTGCGCGGAGTACGGCACTGAGGGCTGGACGATGATGCCGGCCGAGGTGACGCCGCTGCTGCACATGTCGGAGGACCCGGACCGGACCTGGGCGGAGTACGGGGAGCACTTCCTGCACGAGGCGCGGACGTACGCCTCCTGGCAGTCGAAGGACATCCGCTCGGCGGTGCGGTCGGCGGCGACGACGGTGGCGGAGCTGCGCGCGGAGGGGGTCTACCGGGTCGTCACCCCGGAGGAGTGCCTGGCGCTCGGTCTGGAGAGCCTGGTGCTGCATCCGCTGTGCGGCGGGATGCCGGTGGAGGAGGGATGGCGGAGCGTGCGGCTGTTCTGCGACGCCGTCCTGCCCCGGCTCACGGTCTGAGGGCGGTGGGTGCGGGTCCGGGCGCGCGGGCCACGGCCTGCGGCACCGGCTCGCGGTCCGGGGGCCACGGCCTGCGGCACCGGCGCGGGGCCACGGCGTACTGCCCCGGTCCGAGACGTGGAGCCTCGGACCGGGGCAGTTCCGTGGGTGAGGAGAGGGGCAGCGGGGGTTAGCCCATCTCCTCCAACGCCTTGCCCTTCGTCTCCTTGACGTACCTGAGCACGAAGGGGATCGAGAGCACGGCGAAGACCGTGTAGATGATGTAGGTGCCGGAGAGGTTCCAGTCCGCGAGGGACGGGAAGCTGGCCGTGATGGCCCAGTTGGCGATCCACTGGGCGGAGGCGGCCACACCGAGCGCGGCGGCGCGGATCCGGTTGGGGAACATCTCGCCGAGGAAGACCCAGACCACCACGCCCCACGAGAGGGCGAAGAAGAGCACGAAGACGTGGGCGGCGACGAGCGCCACGACGCCCTGCGTCTCGGGCAGTTTGCCGTCGACGAGGTCGGCGGAGAAGGCCCAGGCCTCGAAGGCGAGGGCGATCGCCATGCCGACGGAACCGACGAGGGCGAGCGGCTTGCGGCCGACGCGGTCGACCAGGACCATCGCGACCACGGTGCCGATGATGTTGATGATCGACGTGGTGAACGAGTAGAAGAACGAGCTCGACGGGTCGATGCCGACGGACTGCCAGAGGGTCGCGGAGTAGTAGAACGCGACGTTGATGCCGACGAGCTGCTGGAAGACCGAGAGTCCGATGCCGACCCAGACGATGGGCAGCAGCTTGAAGCGGGAGCCGACGGTGAACAGGTCCTTGAAGGTGGACTTGTGCTCGCTGCGCATGGCCGCGTCGATCTCGGCGACACGGTGGTCGAGGTCGACGCCGTGCCCCTCGACCTCGGCGAGGACCTCCTTGGCCCGGGCGGTCTTCCCGACGGAGATGAGGAAGCGCGGGGACTCGGGGATCGCGAAGGACAGCATGCCGTAGAGGAGGGCGGGGACGACCATGACGCCGAGCATCCACTGCCAGGCTTCCAGGCCGCCGATCTCGCCTCGCTGGTCGCCGTCGGCGAGCTGGAGGATGCCGTAGTTGACCAGCTGGGAGATGGCGATGCCGATGACGATCGCGGCCTGCTGGAAGGAGCCGAGGCGGCCGCGGTAGGCGGCGGGGGCGACCTCGGCGATGTACGCGGGGCCGATGACCGAGGCCATGCCGATGGCGAAGCCGCCGATCACGCGCCAGAAGGCCAGGTCCCAGAGGGCGAAGGGCAGGGCCGAGCCCACCGCGCTGACGGCGAAGAGCGTCGCGGAGATCTGCATGCAGCGGATGCGGCCGATGCGGTCGGCGATCCGGCCGGCGGTGGCGGCGCCGATGGCACAGCCGATCAGGGCGATGGCGATGACCTGGGCGAGGGTGCCGGAGCCGATGTCGTAGCGGTCGCGGATCGCCTCGACGGCGCCGTTGATGACGGCGCTGTCGTATCCGAAGAGGAAACCGCCCATCGCGGCGGAGGCCGTGATGAAGATGACGTGGCCGAGGTGGTCCGGGTGGGCGGCTCGGCCTTCGGAAGGCGGCGGCGTGGGCGCCTGCGCGGTGTTGGTCACATGGACTCCTCGGTGGGGGGCAAGCCCTTCCAGTGGCGCACAACATCACGCCGCCCACCACGTGAAGGTAAAAGCAACGTTGCAGAGACTATGCCTTCAAGTTTCTAAGTCAATAGGCGATGTCATGTGACTTAATCAGCACTATCAGATGGCTTGAGTTCAACACTTGAAGAGATGGTGAAGGTGTGTCGCGCTCAGCGCAGTCGCTGGCTGATCACCTTCGAGACGCCGTCGCCCTGCATGGACACGCCGTACAGCGCGTCCGCGACCTCCATGGTCCGCTTCTGGTGGGTGATCACGATCAGCTGCGAGGACTCCTGGAGCTCCTGCATGATCCGGATCAGCCGCTGGAGGTTGGTGTCGTCGAGCGCCGCCTCGACCTCGTCCATCACATAGAACGGGCTGGGCCGGGCCTTGAAGATCGAGACCAGCAGCGCCACGGCCGTCAGCGAGCGCTCGCCGCCGGAGAGCAGCGAGAGCCGCTTGACCTTCTTGCCGGGCGGGCGGGCCTCCACCTCGACGCCGGTGGTGAGCATGTTGTCGGGGTCGGTGAGGACGAGCCGGCCCTCGCCGCCCGGGAAGAGCCGAGAGAAGACGCCCTCGAACTCACGGGCCGTGTCCCGGTAGGCCTCGGTGAAGACCTGCTCGACGCGCAGGTCCACCTCCTTCACGACCTGAAGCAGGTCGGCCCGGGTCTTCCTCAGGTCCTCCAGCTGCTCGGAGAGGAAGCGGTGCCGCTCCTCCAGGGCCGCGAACTCCTCGAGGGCCAGCGGGTTGACCTTGCCGAGCTGGTGGTAGGCCCGTTCGGCGGCCTTGAGCCGCTTCTCCTGCTCCGAACGGATGAAGGGGCGCGGCTCGTCGGCCTCCGGGGAGTCCGTGGCCTTGGAGTCCACGCCCTCCGGGGAGTCCGCCGACTCCGCTCCCCCGACCGTCGGCGACGGCGGCACGGGCTGGTCCGGGCCGTACTCGGCGACCAGCGCGGTCGCCTCCACGCCGAACTCCTCCAGGGCCTTCGACTCCAGCTGCTCGATCCGCAGGCGCTTCTCCGCGCCGAGGACCTCGCCCCGGTGCACGGAGTCGGTCAGCTTGTCGAGTTCGGCCTTGAGGTCGCGGCCCCGGGTCCGGGCGGCCGTCAGGCCCTCCTCCCGGTCGGCCCGCGCCGCCTGCGCCACCACCCGCTCCCGCTCGGCGCGGACGAGCGACACCTCGATGTGGGCCAGGAGGCTCCGGGCGCCGGCGGCGACGGCGCCCGCGACCCGCTCCTCGTGGCGGAGCCGGGCGCGGCGCTGCTCGGCGCGCGCGCGTGCCTCCCGTTCGGCACGGGCGGCCCGGTCGAGCGAGTCGGCCCGCCCGGCGAGCCCCTTGACCCGCTCCTCATGGGTACGGACCTGGAGGCGGGCCTCCATCTCGGTCTGGCGCGCGTTGGATCCGTCGATGGCGAGCCGGTCGCGGGTGGCGGTGTCGGGTTCCTCGTCCCCGCCCTCCCCGAAGGCCGCGGCCTCCTGGGCCACGAGGAGTCGTTCGGCGAGTTCCTCCGCCTCGGCGGTCGCCTTCTCCAGGGCCTCCTGGGCGCGGGCGGCGGCGGCCGCCGTCCGCTCGGCCTCCCCGGCCGCTCCCCTGGCCTGGCCGGCGAGCCGGCCGAGCTGCTGGGCGACGGCGGACTTCTCGCGTTCGGCGGTACGGCGAAGGGCGTCGAGGTCTTCGACGAGCGCGGCGGCGGTACGGCGCCGCTCGTCGGCCCGGCTCTTGACTGCCGCCAACTCCTCGCAGCGTACGGCGAGTTCGTCGAGCTCGGCGGCGGCCTCGTCGACCGAGGCCTGGACTTCGAGGAGGCTGGGCGCTCCTGCGGAGCCGCCCTGGGCGAAGTGTGCTCCGAGCAGGTCGCCTTCGAGGGTGACGGCGGTGGACGCGGGCCGGGTCCTGACGAGTTCGGCGGCCTGGTCCAGGTCGTCGACGACGACGACCCCGGCGAGCAGCCGGCGGACGGCTCCCATGAGTTCGTCGGGTCCCCGGACGAAGTCGGCGGCGTTCGGGTGCCCCCCGGTCGCGGGGGCCCCGGTCTCTCCCGAGCGGTCGGGTTCGGGGGCGCCGGTCAGGAGCAGGGACGCCCGGCCGGCGTCCTGCTTGCGCAGCAGGCGGAGGGCTTCGGCGGCGGCGGTGGGGCCGGTGGCGGCGACCGCGTCGGCCGCGGCGCCGAGGGCGGCGGCGACGGGGATCTCGTATCCGGGGGTGACGGCGAGGAGTTCGGCGGCGGGGCCGAGGAGTCCGCTGAGTCCGGCGGTCAGCAGGGCGCCCGTGCCGTCCTTGCGGCGCAGTCCGAGGGCGAGGGTCTCGTGCCGGGCCTGGGTCGCGGCGCGGCGGCGTTCGGCGGTGGCGGCGGCCTCGCGGGCGGCGCCGAGCGCGGCCTCCGCGTCGGCCAGCTCGCGGCGGGCGGCCTCGTAGCGCTCGCCGTGCTCGGTGTCCGCGGCGTCGAGGCCGTCGACCTCGGCCTTGAGCTGCTCGTACTCCTCCTGGGCGGTGACCGCTCGCTCCCCCGCCTCGTCGCGGGCGGCGGCGAGCCGGTCGATCTCGGCCTGGGCGGAGGCGGCGCGCGAGCGGGCGGCGTTGACCTGGCCGTGGAGGCGGGCGAGGCCCTCGCGCCGGTCGGCGAGGGCGCGGGCCAGGTCCTTGAGGCGGCGCTCCTCGGACGCGAGGGCCTGTTCGAGCTCGGCGCGGTGGGTGACGGTGTCCTCCAGGGCGCGCTCGGCCGCCTCCAGGGCGGCTTCCAGCTCGGCCTCCTGCTCGCGGACGCGGGCGGCCTCGCGCTCCAGGTCCTCCGGGTCGCGGCCGCGGCGTTCCTCGGCGGGTGCGGCGGTGGCGCTCTTCACGCGCGCGTCGGCCAGGGAGACCGTGCCGCGGACGCGTTCGGCGAGCTGGGAGAGGGCGTACCAGTTCTGCTGGGCGCGTTCGAGACGGGGCACGAGCGCGCGTGCCTCGGCCTCGAGGGTGGCCTCGCGGGCGAGCGCGGTCCGCAGTTCGGCCTCGGTGGCCTCCTTGCGGGCGAGCAGGGCCGCCTCGTCGGCGACCTCCGCGGTGAGGGCCCGCTGGAGCTGGACGAGGTCGTCGGCGAGGAGGCGGAGCCGGGCGTCGCGCAGGTCGGCCTGGATGACGACGGCGCGGCGGGCGACGGCGGCCTGCCGGCCGAGGGGCTTGAGCTGGCGGCGCAGTTCGTCGGTGAGGTCCTGCACGCGCGCGAGATTGGCCTGCATCGCGTCGAGCTTCCGCAGCGCCTTCTCCTTGCGCTTGCGGTGCTTGAGGACCCCGGCGGCCTCCTCGATGAAGGCACGGCGGCCCATCGGGTCGGCGTGCAGCACGGAGTCGAGCTGTCCCTGGCCGACGATGACGTGCATCTCGCGTCCGATGCCGGAGTCGGAGAGCAGGTCCTGGAAGTCGAGCAGCCGGCAGGTGTCGCCGTTGATCTGGTACTCGCTGCTGCCGCCGCGGAACATGATGCGGGTGAGCGTGACCTCGGCGTAGTCGATGGGCAGCGCGCCGTCGGAGTTGTCGATGGTGAGGGACACCTCGGCACGGCCGAGCGGGGGGCGCCCGGTCGTGCCGGCGAAGATGACGTCCTCCATCTTGCCGCCGCGCAGCGACTTGGCGCCCTGCTCGCCCATGACCCAGGACAGGGCGTCCACGACATTGGACTTGCCCGATCCGTTGGGGCCCACGACACAGGTGATTCCCGGTTCGAACCGCAGCGTGGTGGCCGAGGCGAACGACTTGAATCCGCGGAGGGTCAGGGCCTTGAGGTGCACGCCCGGGACTCTACCGGGGCTCGCGCGTTTCACCCGCGAAGGTGTAGGGCAGATCCTCGGGTGAGGAGGGGTGGGACGGGAGGGGAACGGCGGGTGAAAGAAAGAAGGGACGCCGAAGCGCCCCTTGCATGTCTGCTCTGCCGGCGTGAGTGTTCCAGTTGGCTCGGCCGACATGAGTATCCATGCGGCTGTGCCGGCGTGAGTGGTTCCCACCTGGCCCCTCGGGGCTGGGTTGTCAGGTGAGCGCAGGCTCCGCCTGGGGTACGTCGAGGTCGATGCTGTTCAGCAGTGACTCTCCCTGGTGCTGAGCGGCGGCAGCGGCAAGCGAGTCGTTCTCGGACTGGATCCGTACCAGCTCGGATTCCAGGTCCTGGACGCGCTGCTGAAGCCGTCGCATCTCGGCGAGGAGTCGCGGGTCGGAGCCGCCGACGTAACCGAGAAGCGCCTTTGCCATGATGGATGGTCCTCCACAATGAGTGACCGACCGAAGCGGTTGGGTCGTGAGGGATTTCGCACCCGCGGTGCTCGGCAGTACTGCTTGTCGTGCCGGTTCCACTGCCAAACAGCTAAGGTGCGCGGGGCTTCCAGAGTCTCACCAAAAAGTTTGACGGTCAACACGATCACGCCCCGTTTGAAGGCCTACCGAGGAGTCCCGGGCCGCTCAGCGGGCGGCGGGGCCTCATGAACTCGGTGCCTCAGGGCGTCGCGATCATCCTTACCCGGCAGCCTTCCATGACGGGCGCTCCTTGGCAACCACCAGGCGGTTTCCCCGCCACCCGGCTGTTACCGCGCGTCCTTTCGAGGCCCCGCTCGGTCACCGGAGAGGGTGTCGGAGAGTGATCGTCAGCGGATGGCGAACCCGTCGTAGCCGCCGCGCGGGGTGGCCCAGATCTCAGTGACGCCGTCCACCCGCCCGGGTGTGTCGGCGGAGTGGAGCCAGGCGAGCAGACGGTGGCAATTCTCACGCGCCCCTTCGGCCACGACCTGCACCCGGCCGTCGTCGAGGTTCAGGGCGAAGCCCACCAGGCCGCCGATCTCCAAAGCGTTTGCCCTGGTGAACCAGCGGAAGCCCACTCCCTGTACCCGGCCGCGTACCCAGGCGGTCATCCGAACGTCGTCACTCATGCCTGCACGCTAACGGGCGGATTGCCAGATGAGCACATCGCCCCCGGCCCGCATGGACTACAGTCCCGACCGAACACGCCTCACCCGTTCGGACCCGCCCTGTTCGACCGCCGGTCCGAAACGGTACCGACAGCAAAGATCAGCAAAGGCCGCAGGGCCGGCACAGGACCACAGCAGGACCAGCAAGAGGAAGGCAGACCAGATGGGACGCCACCGTCGCGCCGGAGCCGCACCCGCCGCAGAAGACTACGCGGACGGTTCGGACCGCCGTCACCGGGGTACCCGCCGCAAGCGGCGCGCCCCCGTGCGCACCGGCCTGCTCGGAGCCTCCGCCGCCGTCGCGGTGGGCGCCATCGCCGTCGCCTCGGGCCTGCTGCCCGGCGGGGACACCTTCACGGTCGGCAGCGCCGGCACGAGCGAGCGCCCGAGCCAGTCCCGGCAGACGCCGGAGCTGACGACGCAGGGCGGGTCCACCGAGACCCCGGCCGGCGACCCGGGCAGCGCGCGGACGAGCACGAAGGCGAGCGCGGGCACGGACAAGGGCAAGGCGGCCTCGCCGTCGGCGACCCCGTCCACCAAGCCGACCCCGAAGGCGACGCCGACCCCGTCGAAGGCGCCGACCAAGGCCCCGACGAAGGCCCCGGCCAAGCCGCCGGCCCCGCGGAAGACCACGGCCGCGCCCACCACGAAGGCCCCCGCGCCGAAGCCGGAGCCGAAGCCCGACCCGACGACCGAGGCTCCGGTCGAGACGACCGCGGCGCCCTCCACCGCCGACCGCGGCGTGGCCGCCGAGGCGGAGGTCGTCCGGCTGGTCAACGTCGAGCGCGCCAAGGTGGGCTGCTCCCCGGTGACCGCAGACGCCCGGCTCGCGGCACTGGCCGGGGCGTTCAGCTCGGACATGGCGGCCCGCGGCTTCTTCGACCACACGGACCCGGACGGGGCCACCCCGTGGGCGCGCGCCGAGAAGGCGGGCATATCAGGCCTCGGCGGCGAGAACATCGCCCGCGGCCAGGCCGACGCGGCGGCCGTGATGGAGTCCTGGATGAACAGCGACGGCCACCGCGCCAACATCCTGAACTGCGACTTCACCACGCTGGGCGTAGGCGTCCACTTCGCCGACGGCGGTCCCTGGTGGACCCAGGACTTCGGCTACTGAGCCGGCGCTCCCCGCATGTCCCTTACGTGAAAGGGCCCGTCACCTTCCCGGTGACGGGCCCTTTCGCGTACGTCATGGCACGGAGCCTCAGGCGGCGGCCTTGCCCGCCGCGAAGGTGCGGGCCGTCAGGGCGACGCGGCGGCCGAGGTGTTCGGCGGTGGCGACATCGGCCTTGTGGACGCCCTCGGGGCCCAGATCGGCCGGGGTCTGGCCGGCGGCGCCGGAGAAGAAGCCGAGGCGGTTGATGTCGTTCTCGGAGGCCTCGCTGGTGTTCCAGCCGGGCTTGAGGCCGAGGTTGATCCAGTGCATGCCGTGCTGGCCGGCGAGGATCTGGAAGTACTGCAGGGTGTGCAGCTTGTCGCCGCTCTTGGAGCCGGAGTTGGTGAAGCCGGCGGCGAGCTTGTCCAGCCAGGCGTCGGCGAACCAGCGCTTCGAGGAGTCCTCGGCGAACTGGTGGAAGGCGCCGGAGGCCGTGCCCATGTAGGTCGGGGAGCCGAAGACGATCGCGTCGGAGGCGTCGAGCAGTTCCCACTCGGCCTCGGTGATCCCGTCGACCTTGATCAGGTGCACGGTGGCGCCCGCGTCGGCGGCGCCGTCGCGGACGGCCTCGGCCAGGACCGCGGTGTGGCCGTAGCCGGAGTGGTAGGCGATGGAGACGACGGGGGTGGTCACAAGGGGCTCCTCGAACGCGAACAGACCTGAGGACAGGTCTGGGAACAGGTCTGTGGGGACGTCCAGAAGTAGAGCACTAACTTTTCGACAGCGCAACCCATTGGTTAGCGCACCACTGGTAGTGAGCGCTGTGCGGGAGTACGGTGGAGAACATGACTGACGACCTCGCCTACGACGTGTTCGCGCGCGCCTGCCCCTCGCGCGGCACGCTGGAGCACGTGACGGGCCGCTGGGGCAGCCTGACCCTCGGTGCCCTGCACGACGGGACGTTCCGGTTCAACGAACTGCGGCGCCGGGTCGACGGCGTGAGCGAGAAGATGCTGTCGCAGACCCTGCACGCGCTGGAGCGCGACGGACTCGTCCATCGCGAGGCGCAGCCGACGAATCCGCCCCGGGTCGACTACCGGCTCACCCCGCTCGGCCGCGAGATCGCGGAGCGGCTGATCGGTCTGATCGAGCTGGTGGAGGGGCGGATGCCCCAGGTCGAAGCGGCGCGGGAGAGTTACGACGCGGAGCGGGCGGCCCCGGTCGGCGCCTGATCCTCGGACGCCTCAGGCACTCGCGCGCGGCGGTCGCTGGCAGCGCGGGCAGAAGTAGCTGGAGCGGTTCATCCACGCGCGGCGCCGCATCGGCGTACCGCAGCGGTGGCAGGGCTCGTCCTCGCGCCCGTAGGCGTCGAGCGAGCGGTCGAAGTAGCCCGACTCGCCGTTGACGTTCACGTAGAGGCTGTCGAAGCTGGTGCCGCCGACCTCCAGGGCCGCGTTCATCACGTCCCGGACGTGCCCGAGGAGTTCGGCCGAGCGCGGGCGCGTGAGGGTGGCGGTCGGCCGGTCGTAGTGCAGCCGAGATCGCCAGAGCGCCTCGTCGGCGTAGATGTTGCCGACGCCGCTGATCAGCGACTGGTCGAGCAGCGCCCGCTTGACCGTCGTACGGCGCAGCCGCAGCGCGCTCTGGAAGGCGGCGTCGTCGAACTCGGGATCCAGCGGGTCGCGGGCGATGTGCCCGATGACGTCCGGCAGTCCGTCGGGGGTCTGGTCGTGGAGCGAGAGTCCGCCGAAGGTGCGCTGGTCGACGAAGCGGAGCTCGGTGCCGGCCGCGCCCGTGACGGAGTCGCTGTCGGATGCGGAGAAGCGGATCCGGATCCGGAGGTGCTTCTCGTCCGCGGCGTCCTCCGGCTGGACGAGCAGCTGCCCGCTCATGCCGAGATGTCCGAGGACGGAGGTGCCGGTATCGGCGAGCGGCAGCCAGAGGTACTTGCCGCGGCGGCGCGCCACCCCGAACCGCTGCCCCTTCAGCCGGGCCGCGAAGTCCTCGCCGCCCGCCGGATGACGCCGTACGGCCCTGGGGTGCAGCACCTCGACCTCGGTCACGGTCCGTCCGGCGACCCAGCGCTCCAGACCCCGCCGTACGACCTCGACCTCGGGCAGCTCGGGCACGGGACTCCTCCGGACGTACGACTTCGACAGCGGTTCAACCCTACCGGGGGCCGGCCCCCGGGGAAGGGCGGGAGGAGGAAGGAGAAGAGGAGGGGAAAAGGCGAGAACCCCGCCCGTGGGCGGGGTTCTCGGGAAGCGAGGGTGCGGCCGTCAGGCCGACGCCCGGTGGGCGGTCGGAGAGGGGTCGGCGACCTCTCCCGTTCCCGCCTCGGCCGCGGCCTTCGCCGCCGCCGCGCGTTCGTCCGCGGCCGCGCGAATCGCGCGCCACGCGGACTCCGCCGCCTGCTGTTCCGCTTCCTTCTTGCTGCGGCCGGTGCCGGTGCCGTACGAGACACCACCGACGCGGGCGGCAGCAGTAAAGGTCTTCTCGTGGTCCGGGCCCTCTTCGGAGACGAGGTACTCCGGAACGCCCAGACCCTCGGCCGCGGTGAGCTCCTGGAGACTGGTCTTCCAGTCCAGGCCGGCACCGAGGTTCGAGGACTTCTCGATCAGCGGGTCGAAGAGCCGGTGCACCAGCTCGGACGCCGCGTCGAGGCCCTGGTCGAGATAGACCGCACCGATCACCGCTTCAAGGGTGTCGGCGAGGATGGACGCCTTGTCCCGGCCGCCCGTGCCCTCTTCGCCCCGGCCGAGCCGGATGAAGGAGCCGAGTTCGAGTTCGCGTCCCACGTCCGCCAGCGCACGCGAGTTGACCACCGCGGCCCGCAGTTTGGCCAGCTGGCCTTCCGGCAGGTCGGGGTGGGTCCGGTACAGCGTGTCCGTGACCACCAGGCCGAGCACGGAGTCCCCGAGGAACTCCAGCCGCTCGTTGGTGGGCAGACCGCCGTTCTCGTACGCGTACGAACGGTGGGTCAGCGCACGCACCAGAAGGGCGGACTCGAGCCGATAGCCGAGCCGCCCTTCCAGAAGCGTGTGGGACGAGGCATGGTCCGTCTTGTCGTCCGTCTTGCGGGACTCAGACATTGCGCCTCTCACCAGCCCAATCAGACCGAGAGGACCTGGCGCTTGTTGTAGGTGCCGCAGCTCGGGCACGCGATGTGCTGCAGCTTCGGCTCCTGGCAACGCTCACACGAAACCAGGGTGGGGACCGCAGCCTTCCACTGCGACCGGCGGTGGCGCGTGTTGCTGCGCGACATCTTCCGCTTCGGAACAGCCACGGCTACTTCTCCTGCTTCTCGGCGGCGCTTCGGACGTCCCCGTCAGAGGCTTTGCCGCTCATGTTGTCCTTCTCATCGGTTCCCAGCGAACCGGCGAGTCCCTGCAGTGCCGCCCAACGAATGTCGACGGCGTCATGGTGGTGGTCCGGGTTCTCGTTCAGGTTGGTTCCACACTCGGAACACAGACCCGCACAGTCCTCCCGGCACACCGGCTGCATCGGCAGTGCGAGCACCACCGCATCACGCAGCACGGGTTCGAGGTCGAACATGCCGTCCTCGAGGGGGATCATGTCCTCGTCTGCCTCGGCTTCGTCGTCCGCGGCCGCCTTGGAGCGGCCCCGGTCGTCGGAGTCGGGGTACGAGAACATCTCCTGGAAGTCCACATCGAGCTCCAGCTCGACGGGCTCCAGACACCTTACGCACTCCCCCTCGGCCGATGCACGGGCGGTGCCTGTGACAAGCACCCCTTCCATGACCGACTCAAGACGGAGATCGATTTCCACCGGAGCGCCCTCGGGCACTCCGATCACTCCTTCGACGCCCAGGTCCCTGGGGGCCTCGATCGAACGCGAGAGCCGCTGGAGGGCACCAGGACGCCGCCCCAGCTCGTGTGTGTCGAACACGAGGGGGTTGCGGTGGTCGAGGCGCGTGCTCAGGGCTCTTCCTGCTTTCGAATCGTGCTGCGTCGAGGAGGCTGCCTGACGTGGGCAGCGTGGATCGCGGAGATACGCGCGACCGAAGAGCCAGGATACTGGACGCTTCGCTCAGGGCCCAATCCGGGCCTTGAGGTCGTACCGACCCCCCTCTACTGCCCCTGCTCGTACCGGCGCAGCTGCTCCAGGTCGATCATGCTCGTGTCGAAGAAGCTCGTCTCGTCGAGCGCGGCGCCCTGCTGCTGGTGCCCCTGCTGCGGGACGGGCTGCTGGTACGCGTACGGGTCCTGCTGCTGGTAGCCGTACGGGTCGGCGTGCTGCGGCTGCTGCTGGTACGCGTACGGGTCGGGCTGCTGCTGGACCTGCTGGTAGCCGGCGTACGGGTCGGGCTGCTGCTGCACCTGCTGGTAGGCCGCGTACGGGTCGGGCTGGGGCTGGGACCGCTGCGGGGCGGGGATCTGGACCGGCTCCGGGTCCGCGAGCTCCGCGAGTCCGGCCAGGTAGTCGGAGTCGCTGGTGTGCACGGAGCCGCCGAGACCCTCCTGGGCGGCCATGTGCTCGCCCAGCGCGTCGGTGGCGATCCGGCCGTGCAGCTTCTGCCGGCCGCGTCCGACGGCCTCCAGGGTCTTGCTGAGCACCGCCTCGAAGGCGCCGAGCTTCGCGTCGACGTACTCGTCGGCCCGCTGGATCAGGGTCTGCGGGTCGGCGCTGTACTCGGGGGCGTCCTCGTCCGCATAACCGTTCTGGTCGAGGCCGGGGCCCCGGCCGAGGAGCTTCTCGCGGCCCCGGTCGACGGAGCCGATCGTCTTGTTGAGGACGACCTCGAAGTTCGCGAGCTTGGAGTCGACGTAGTCGTCGGCCTCGGCACGGACCTCCTCGGCCTCGCGGCGGGCCTCGGAGAGGATCCGGTCGGCCTCCTCCTGCGACAGCCGGGCGACCTGGGTGTCGGAGACGATCGAGCCGCGCTCGGCGTGGGCGGCCTCGATGATCCGCTCCGCCTCCTGGCGGGCCTGCTCGACCATGTGCTCGCGGCCGCCGATCAGCTCCTGGGCCTGCGCGAGGGAGCCGGGCAGCGCCTCCCGCACCTCTTCGAGCAGGGCGAGCAGCTCGGCGCGATTGACCACGCAGGATGCCGACATGGGCATGGAGCGGGCGCCCTGCACGGTCGCGACGATCTCGTCGAGCTTCTTCTGTACGTCCACCGGGTGCTCGCCACTCTCTACAGCTGGATGGAGACGGACGGGACGACTGTAAGGGCAGTCGGCGCCCGTCCGACACCGGGTGACGGAGCGTCAGTGATGGTGGCCGCGCGTCACTTCTGCGCCAGGCGCTCGGTGAGCCGGCCGAAGACCGCCGGGGGCACCAGGTGGGAGACGTCGCCGCCCCAGGCCGCGACCTCCTTGACCAGCGAGGACGACAGGAAGCTGTAGGTCGGGTTGGTGGGGACGAAGAGGGTCTCCACACCCGTGAGGCCGTTGTTCATCTGGGCCATCTGCAGCTCGTAGTCGAAGTCGCTGACCGCGCGCAGTCCCTTGACGATCGCGGGGATGTCGCGCTGCTTGCAGAAGTCGACGAGCAGTCCGTGGAAGGACTCCACCTCGACGTTGCCGAAGTCGGCGGTCACCTCGCGGATCAGCTCGATCCGCTCGTCGACCGTGAACAGGCCCTTCTTCGACTGGTTGATCATCACCGCGACGTGTACGACGTCGTACAGCTTGGAGGCGCGGGCGATGATGTCGAGGTGTCCGTTGGTGATGGGGTCGAATGACCCCGGACAGACGGCGCGGCGCAACTTGGGTCCCTCGCTCTCCGGTCCGGTCATCGTGCGTCTTCGCACGTAGAGGCGGCGCGACCGTACCAAAACGTTCCCTCGCCGTAACGACGGGCCCGCAGTGGTTCGAAACCGGCCGGCCAGCCGAATTCTCCGCCTCTGGTGCTGCGCTCCACGGTGACGAGGGCGTCGTCCGCGAGCCAGCCCCCCGAGCGGAGTGTGAGGAGTATCTCGCGAAGATCCTCGTCGGTGACGGCGTACGGCGGGTCGAGGAAGACCAGGTCGTACGGGTCGGCGGGCGCCGGTCCCGTCACGATCTGCTCGGCTTTGCCGGTGCGGAGTTCGGCGCCGGGCAGGCCGAGCGAGGAGATGTTCTCGCGGATGGTGCGCGCGGCGCGCGGTTCGGCCTCGACGAGGAGGGCGTGGGCGGCTCCCCGGGAGAGCGCTTCGAGGCCGACGGCGCCGGAGCCGGCGTACAGGTCGGCGACCCTGGCACCGTCGAGGGTGCCGAGGAACGCGCCCCAGGTGGAGAAGAGGCCTTCGCGCGCCCGGTCGGAGGTGGGGCGGGTGCCGTTGCCGGGCGGCACGGCCAGGCGGCGCCCGCCGGCGGTGCCGGCGATCACGCGAGTCATCGGTGTCCTCGTCCTGCGTCGTCCAGTGCGTACGTCTCAGGATATGACCGCGGCCCGCGCCGCGTGGTCAGCCCTTCTCCAGGTACTCCTCCCGGTCCTTGTCGAGCAGGGCGTCGAGCGCGGTGCGCAGCCCCGGGTGGGCGGCGAGGTCGGGGTCGGCGAGGACGAGGGCGGTGGCCTCCTCGCGGGCGGCGGCGATGACCTCCTCGTCGTCGATGACGGTCAGCACCCGCAGGGAGGAGCGGACGCCGGACTGGGCCTGGCCGAGGACGTCGCCCTCGCGTCGCTGTTCGAGGTCGATACGGGAGAGCTCGAAGCCGTCGAGGGTGGCGGCGACGGCGGCGAGACGCTGGCGGGCGGGGGTGGCCTCGGGCATCTCGCTGACGAGGAGGCAGAGGCCGGGTGCCGAGCCCCGGCCGACGCGGCCGCGGAGCTGGTGGAGCTGGGAGACGCCGAAGCGGTCGGCGTCCATGATCACCATGGCGGTGGCGTTGGGGACGTTGACGCCGACCTCGATGACGGTGGTGGCGACGAGGACGTCGAGCTCGCCCGCGGCGAAGCGGCGCATGACGTCGTCCTTGTCGTCGGGGTGCATGCGGCCGTGCAGGACGGCGATCCGGAGTCCGGCGAGGGGCCCGGCGCGGAGCTTCTCGGCGACGTCGAGGACGGCGAGCGGCGGGCGCTTCTCGGCCTCGTCCTCGGCGGACGCCTTCGCCTTCTTCCTCTGGTCCTCCTCGTCGCCGATGCGCGGGCAGACCACGTACGCCTGGTGGCCCTTCTCGACCTCCTCGCGGACCCGTTCCCACGCGCGCGCGAGGAAGTGCGGCTTGTCGGCGGCGGGCACGACATGGGTGGCGATCGGCGAGCGTCCGGCGGGCAGCTGGTCGAGGACGGAGGTCTCCAGGTCGCCGAAGACGGTCATGGCGACCGTGCGCGGGATGGGGGTGGCGGTCATCACCAGCAGGTGCGGGGGCTGCTTCCCCTTGCCGCGGAGGGCGTCGCGCTGCTCGACGCCGAAGCGGTGCTGCTCGTCGACGACGACCAGGCCCAGGTCGTGGAACTGGACCTTGTCCTCGATCAGCGCGTGGGTGCCGATGACCACCCCGGCCTCGCCGGTGACCAGGTCGAGGAGGGCCTGCCGGCGGGCCGCGGTGCCCATGGAGCCGGTGAGCAGGACGACCTTGGTGGCCCGGTCGGCGCCGCCGAGCATCCCTCCCTCGGCGAGCTCGCCCATCATCTCGGTGACGGAGCGGTGGTGCTGCTGGGCGAGGACCTCGGTGGGGGCGAGCATGGCGGCCTGTCCCCCGGAGTCGACGACGGCGAGCATGGCGCGAAGGGCCACCATCGTGTTGTGCGTCACGGTGAAGTGATCAGTCACATAAGCGTGGTCGGCATGCGCGACGCTGATGCACTGCACGGCCTTCCGGCCGACGTACTCCACGGCACGGATGCCACGCCGGAAGGTGTTGTACTTGGGCCTCGGACGCATCCGCTCGGCCTTGCGGGTGAGCCGGAACGGGGGGTACCCGTCGGGCAGAGCCACCGAGACGTTGAAGGCGGTCTTCTTCGGCAGAACCCGCGCTCGCCCGCCGAGCGAGCGTACGAGCCACGCCACGTCCTCCGCGAGCAAGCGCGAAGCGGAGCAGAGCGACACGCTCATGCCGTCCTGGTGCACGGTGCCGTCCGTGTCCAGGAGCCCTTGGAGGACCGCGAGACGGTCCTTGATCGTGGCGTTCTTGAACTGCGCGGGGATGAACTTGTCATGCGATGTGGCACCCCACAGCTCCAGGTCGCGCAGCGCTTGGATGACGGGATTCCGCGCGCCGCCCGCACGCCGGACGAGCTGGATCGTGTAGTCGCAACGCGAGCCGACCACGGGGGTGAGCCTGCAGTCCGGCTCTACGGACATCGCGACGGCGTCATGGATCTCGGCGTCGGTCGTGGAGAGCCGCAAGTTGTGCCGGAACGAGCCGTCGCCCAGGAGCACACCGAGCAGATACGGATCGAGCGGCAGTGTGGACCCGTCTCCCAGGTCGACCGGGGCGGCGGCGGGGATGTACCACTTCGAAGAGCCGTTCGCCTTCAAGAGGTCATGCCGGATCTCCCTTGTGGTCAGCACCTCGGGGGCCTGGCCGCGGTGCCATGCGCAGCTCGTTCCCACGATCCACAAATGCTCGTCGTCGCACTCCACGGCGGTTCCGTCCGAGAGGAGGATCCGCCACACCTCGCGCTCCCCTTGCGGAAAGACTCCGTCGACGACCGCGGTCTCTCCCGTGGGCACGATCACCTCGTCCCCGACCCGCATGTCGCCCATCCGTCGGAATCCCACAGAGGTCAACACGAGGGAGTCCAGGGGCTGCGCCTTGCCCGATCCGACCTCGCCCTGGAGGAGGCGGTGCATGGGGTGGTCGGTGGCGAGGTCGTCGAAGATCTCCTTGGAGACCTTCCGTTGGCCGTCGGTGAGGGTGAAGGGGAGTTTGGCGTCGAAGGCGTCGAGGATGCCCTCGGGGACGGGCCGGCGGGCGACGGCGGGGAGCTGGGTGTCGGCGTGCCGGCGGCGGGCGAGGGCGACCTGGAGGACGAAGGCCTCGTCCCACTTGAGGCGCTCGCGCGCGGTGGCGATGTCGGACTTGGTGCGGGGCCGGTGGATGAGCCGGAGGGCGTCGGGGAGCTCGGCGAGACCGCGGCCCTCGCGCAGGGCGTCGGGAAGCGGGTCGACGGCGTCGACGGCGCTGGGCAGGACGGCGTCGACGGCCTTGGCGATCTTCCAGGACTCCAGCTTGGTGGTGGCCGGGTAGATCGGGATGAGGGCCCCGGCCCAGACGTCCACGGCCTCCTCGCTGTCGCCGCGGAGGAGTTCGTACGACGGGTGGGCGAGCTGGAGGCGCCGGTTGAAGAGCGAGACCTTGCCGGCGAACATCGCGCGGGTGCCGGGCAGCAGGTCGTGGTGGGGCTTGTGCACGCCCTTGCCGAAGAAGACCAGCTGGAGGCGGCCGCTGCCGTCGGTGATGGTCACTTCGAGGCGCTGGCCGCGCCCCTTGGAGCCGTTGAAGGTGTGCACTCGGGCGTCGGCGACCTGCGCGACCACCGTGACGTGCTCGTCGAGCGGCAGGTCGGCGAGGGTCGTCAGCTCCCCCCGCTCGGCGTACCGGCGGGGGTAGTGGTGGAGCAGGTCACCGACCGTGTGCAGGTCGAGTGCCTCGGCCATGACCTTGGCGGTGGCGGGGCCGAGGGACTTCTTGAGTGGTTCGTCGAGCGCGGGCACGCGTTCCATTGCACACCACGCGACCGACAGTCGTCCCGGAGGCTGTGGACAACCACCGGGAAAAACCCCTATTCCACCCCGATGAGCAGCGGCGGCGCCCCCGCGCCCGCGTGGTACGTGGTGGTGTCGACGGCCAGGTAGCCGCGCCGGACGTGGGCCTCCAGGTCGGGGGCGAGTCCGGGCGGGGTGTCGTCGGCGACGACGAGGGTGACGAGTTCGCCGCCGGCCGAGAGCATCCGGTCCAGGACGGTGCGGGCGGTCTCGGTGAGGTCGGCGCCGATGACGGCGACGTCGCCCTCGATGAGGCCGAGGATGTCACCGGCCTGGCAGACGCCCGCCGAGGTGAAGGACTGCCTTTCGGCGACGGCGAGTTCGGCGTAGCGGGTGGCTCCGGCGGCGGCCGTCATGGCGACGACGTCCTCGTCGAAGCGCCGGTCGGGTTCGTGGACGGCGAGGGCGGCGATGCCCTGGACGGCGGCCCGGGTCGGGATGAGGGCGACGCGGATGCCCTCGGCCCTGGCGCGTTCGGCGGCGGCCGCCGCGGCCTGCCGCAGGTCGGTGTCGTTGGGCAGGAGGACCACCTCGCGCGCGTGGGCCCGCCGGATCGCGTCGAGGAGGTCGTCGCCGGCGGGCTGTTCGCCGGGCAGGGTCCGTACGGTCGTGGCGCCCGCCTCGGCGCAGAGCCCGGCCAGGCCCTCGCCGGGGACGACGGCGACGACCGCGCGCTGGGCGCGCTCCCCGCGCGCGGAGGCGGCGGACGAGTCGGCGGCGAAGTGGGTGATCCGGATGCGGTGCGGCCGTCCGGCCTCGACTCCGGCCTCGACGGCGGCGCCCGCGTCGTCGACGTGCACATGGACGTTCCACAGCCCGTCCCCGCCGACGACGACGAGGGACTCCCCCAGGGCGTCCAGCCGGGACCTGAGCAGCTCGACGGCCTCGTCCCCGGCCTCCAGGAGGTAGATCACCTCGTAGGCGGGCCCGTCCTCCGTGGGGCAGTCCTCCGGGGGTGCGGGCGTGGCCCACGTCTCGTCCACCGGCGGCGGGGCCTGTCCGGTCACGGTCTCCAGGAGGGCGCCGAGGACCGTCACGAGGCCCCTGCCGCCCGCGTCGACGACTCCGGCGCGTTCGAGGACGTCGAGTTGCCCCGAGGTGGCGGCGAGGGCGGTCCTGGCCCCCTCGTGGGCGTTCCTGGCCACGTCGACGAGCCCGCCGCCGGCGGCGCAGGCCTCGGCCGCGGCGCTCGCCACGGTGAGGATGGTGCCCTCCACGGGGTGGGCGACGGCCCGGCGGGCCGCGCTCGCGGCCTCGCCGAGGGCGCGGGCGAGGTGATCACCGTCACAGCCGTCGGCGAGGACGCCCGCCATGCCGCGGAGGAGCTGGGACAGGATGGTGCCGGAGTTCCCGCGGGCCCCGAGGAGCGCGCCGTGTGCCATGGCCCGTACGGTCTCGGCGGTGTCGGGGGTGGGCGCGGAGGCGGCGAAGACGGCCTCGACGGCCTGGTGGGCGGCCTCCGCCGTCAGGTACAGGTTGGTGCCGGTGTCCCCGTCCGCCACGGGATAGACGTTGATCGCGTCGATCTCCTCGCGCTCCCGGCCGAGCGCGTCCAGCGAGCGCGCGCACCAGGACCTGACCGCTTCGGCGTCGAGCTCGTCGAGCTCCTCGAAGGGGTGAAGGGCTCGCGACAACGGGGGGTCCTCCTTCGGCGGTGAGCTCACCGCAGGGTAGACCCGAGGTGTCCCTCCCCCAAGCTCTCGGCTTCGCTCGAGCAGGGGGACCCCCGGTGACCTGGGCCCGGGGCGAGGTCCGCCGAGACCATGGTAGTTTCGTTCCACCGAGCCAGCCGTTGTATGCTGTTTCGGTTGCCTGGTTCACACCGGGCCAATCCCCCGGCAAGCCACTTCAGACTCCTGATTCCGGTGCGCCGGATTTCACTGTAAATCTGAAGTCTTTGGAGTGACCCGTGGCTGCCAACTGCGACGTCTGCGGCAAGGGGCCGGGCTTCGGCAACAACATTTCGCACTCGCACCGCCGTACGCCCCGTCGCTGGAACCCGAACATCCAGCGTGTGCGTGCCGTGGTCGGTCGGACGCCGAAGCGGCTCAACGTCTGCACCTCGTGCATCAAGGCCGGCAAGGTCTCGCGCTAATTGCGACGTGTTCTGTCGTAGCGCAGCCCCTGCGGTTGCCTTGAAAGGCCGGTTCACCTAGGTGAACCGGCCTTTTGCCTTGCCCGGAAACGGAAGCCGGCGACGGCGGGGCCGCCGGTGATCACCGACGGCTCCCTCGGTCCCTGAACCGCCAGCCGTGGTCGACCGGCCCGATGCCCGCGCCCAGCGCGAATCCGGCGCCGATGGCCCCCGTCACATAGTCCTTCGCCTGCCGTACCGCCTCCGGCACCGGGAGCCCCTTGGCGAGCCCGGACGCCACCGCGGAGGCGAGCGTGCAGCCCGTCCCGTGGGTGTGCCGGTTGTCGTGGCGCGGTGCGCGCAGCCAGTGCTCCTCGGAGCCGTCCGTGAGCAGGTCCACGGCCTCCCGGCCGGTGGGCAGGTGCCCGCCCTTGATCAGGACCCATTCCGGTCCGTACGACAGGATCGCCTCGGCCGCGACCCGCATGTCGGCCTCGTGGACGACGTGGACGCCCGTGAGCTGTGTCACCTCGTCCAGGTTCGGGGTGGCGACCGTGGCCCGGGGCAGCAGCTTCGTACGGACGGAGTCGAGCGCACTCTCGGCGAGCAGGGAGTCCCCGTGCTTGGAGACGCCGACCGGGTCGACGACGACCGGGGCTCCGGTGTCGCCGAGCAGCTCGGCGACGGTCTCCACGAGGGTGGCCGAGGCCAGCATGCCGGTCTTGACCGCCTGGACGCCGATGTCGTCGACGACGGCCCGGTACTGGGCCCGTACGGCCTCCACGGGCAGCTCCCAGACGCCCTGGACGCCCCGCGAGTTCTGGGCGGTGACGGCGGTGAGCACGCTCATGCCGTGGACGCCGAGCGCGAGCATCGTCTTCAGGTCGGCCTGGATGCCGGCGCCGCCGCCGGAGTCGGATCCGGCGACGGTCAGCACCGGCGGGGGCGCGGAGGTCACTCGGTCTCCCCGAAGTGGTCCCAGCCGCCCACGCTGTGCCAGGGCGCGCCGTCCACGGTGACCTGCGGCAGCGCGGAGGGGTTGAGGACCTCGCCGATGACCTTCCAGCGGGCGGGCAGCTTCACGTCGGGCGGGAAGGTGGCCACGATGGCGTGGTCCTCTCCCCCGGTGAGCACCCACTGCATGGGGTCGACGCCGACGGCCTGGCCGATGTCGTTCATCTGGGTCGGGATGTCGATGAGCCCGGAGCGCAGGTCGATGCGGACCTTGCTGGCCTCGGCGATGTGGCCGAGGTCGGCGATGAGGCCGTCGCTGACGTCGCACATGGCGGTGGCGCCGAGACCGGCGGCCGCGGGACCCGCGTGGTACGGCGGTTCGGGCCTGCGGTGGGCCTCGACGAAGGCGCGCGGGGAGCGGAAGCCGCGGGAGAGCACCGCGTAGCCGGCGGCGGACCAGCCGAGCCAGCCCGTGTAGGCGACGACGTCGCCGGGCTGGGCGCCGCCCCGGGTGACCGGGTCGTGGTTGCGCAGATCACCGAGCGCGGTGATGGACACCATGATCGTGTCGCCCCGGACGACGTCGCCGCCGACCACCGCGGCGCCCGCGACCTGACATTCGTCGCGCAGGCCGTCCATGAGTTCGGTGGGCCAGGTGACGGGCAGTTCGGCCGGGACGACCAGGCCGAGGAGGAGCGCGGTGGGGACCGCGCCCATGGCGGCGATGTCGGCGAGGTTCTGTGCGGCGGCCTTGCGGCCGACGTCGTACGCCGTCGACCAGTCGCGGCGGAAGTGACGTCCTTCGAGAAGGATGTCCGTGCTGGCCACCACGCGCCGGTCGGGCGCGGAGACGACCGCGGCGTCGTCGCCCGGCCCGATCCGTACCGCCGGGGTGGAGGTGAGCCGGGACGTGAGCTCCTTGATGAGCCCGAACTCGCCCAGCTCTCCGACTGTGCCCTTCACCGCGCCTCACCTCGTGTCTTCGTGCCGGCCGGCGGGCGGGGGCGCGTCTGTTCGCGCCGCGGGTCGCGGGCCGTCACCGTGCTGGGTACCGTCAAGTAGACCGTCAACTTCTGTCCTGCGTACGCCACCCCGCGAGCGCCTCGGGACGCGCAGGTCTCCCCGCGGCCCGCGGCGACGCGGTACCGTGGCGTCCCTTTCTCCCACAAGATCCTCGTGGTCGCCCTGGAGGTTCCGTGGTTCAGGCGTACATCCTCATCCAGACCGAGGTGGGCAAGGCGTCGACCGTCGCCGACACCATCTCCAAGATCCCGGGGGTGCTCCAGGCGGAGGACGTGACCGGTCCGTACGACGTCATCGTGCGTGCGCAGGCGGACACCGTCGACGAGCTCGGCCGCATGGTGGTCGCGAAGGTCCAGCAAGTGGACGGCATCACGCGCACCCTCACCTGCCCGGTCGTTCATCTGTAGCCCCCGTCTACGCTTGGCCGGTGAAGTCTTCCCACCGGCCCTTCGGCCTGCCCGCCGCCGTCACGGCAGCCGTGCTGCTACTGGCCGCCGCCGGCTGTTCCTCGCCGGACGCCGCGGCGTCCGTCGAGGTCCCCAGCCCCCCGGCGGCGGAGGCCGCCCTCTGCCAGGACCTGGCGAAGGAGCTTCCCGGCACCGTGGTGGGGCTGGAACGGAGTGACCCGGAGCCCGGCTCCGAGTTGACCGCCGGCTGGGGTGACGGTGCGATCGTACTGCGCTGCGGGGTGCCCCGGCCCGAAAAGATGAGCGATCCCAAGGCGCAGGGCGTCGAGGCGAACGGCGTCAACTGGATGCTGGAGCGTCCCGAGGGCAGCGGGCCCCGTTTCACCACGACGTACCGGAAGACATACGTCGAGGTCACGCTCGGCGAGCAGTACACGCACGACATGACGCCGCTCGCGGATCTCGCCGATCCCGTACGGAAGACCGTGCCGTCCAGCCTCTGAGGGCGGCGGCACGGCCTTCCGGGGTGCTGGGACGGGCCCCAGGGGATCAGCGCGGGCCCGTGGAGCGGGTCAGCGCAGGCCCGTGGAGCGGGTCAGCGCGGCCTGGATGAGCCGGTCGACGAGCTCGGGGTAGCTCACGCCGCTCTCCTGCCACATGCGCGGGTACATGGAGATCGGCGTGAAGCCCGGCATGGTGTTGATCTCGTTGATGACGAACTCGCCGTCCTCGGTGAGGAAGAAGTCCGCGCGGACCAGGCCCTCGCAGGAGACCGCCTCGTAGGCGGCGACGGCGAGGCGCTGGATCTCGGCGGTGGCCTCGTCCCCGATGGGGGCGGGCACGATGCCGGAGGCCGAGTCGATGTACTTGGCCTCGAAGTCGTAGAAGTCGTGGTCCGTGACCGGCGGGATCTCGGCCGGCACGCTGGCGCGCGGCCCGTCCTCGAACTCCAGGACGCCGCACTCGATCTCGCGGCCGCGCAGCAGCGACTCGACGAGGATCTTGGGGTCGTGGCGGCGGGCCTCCTCGATGGCCTCGTCCAGGCCGGAGAGGTCGTCGACCTTGGTGATGCCCATGGAGGAGCCGCCGCGGGCCGGCTTCACGAAGAGCGGCCAGCCGTGCTCGGCGGCGAACTCGACGATCTTCTTGCGGGCGGCCGCGGGGTTCTGGTCCCACTCGCGCGGCCGGATGACCTCGTACGGGCCGACCGGGAGGCCGAAGGAGACGAAGACCCGCTTCATGTACTCCTTGTCCTGGCCGACGGCGGAGGCGAGGACGCCCGCGCCGACGTAGGGGACGCCGGAGAGCTCCAGGAGGCCCTGGAGGGTGCCGTCCTCGCCGTAGGGGCCGTGGAGCATCGGGAAGACCACGTCGACCTCGCCGAGGGCCCTCGGCACGGCGCCGGGCTCGGTGAGGACGACCTCGCGGTTGGCGGGGTCGACGGAGAGGACGACGCCGCCCTCGCCGGACTCGGCGAGGTCGGTGACGTTCGGCAGGGCGCGGTCGGCGATGGCCATGCGCTCGGGGGCGTCGGCGGTGAGCGCCCAGCGCCCGTCCGTCGTGATGCCGATGGGCAGCACGTCGTACTTGTCCCGGTCGATGGCGCTCAGGACGGCGCCCGCCGTGACGACGGAGATGGCGTGCTCGGAGCTGCGTCCGCCGAAGACGACGGCCACGCGCGGCTTGCGGGGGCTCTGGGTGTTCTCGCTCATATCGCGATGAGCGTACCTTGCGCGTCCCGAACGGCCTTGCGGCCCCGCTCCCCTCGCGCGTCCGGCCCAGCGCGGCCCGGCGACGCGTGGGTCCCTGACCGGCACCGCCCGGTGGCGGCTACCGGCGCTCGGGCTTCGCGCTGCGCGACATCAGTTCCTTGAGGGCGACGACCGGCGGCTTGCCGTCGTGGACGATCGACACGACCGTCTCGGTGATGGGCATGTCGACGCCGTGGCGGCGGCCCAGATCGAGCACCGACTCGCAGGACTTGACGCCCTCGGCGGTCTGCTTGGTGGCCGCGATGGTCTCCTGGAGGGTCATCCCGCGGCCGAGGTTGGTGCCGAAGGTGTTGTTCCGGGAGAGCGGCGAGGAGCAGGTGGCGACGAGGTCGCCGAGGCCCGCGAGGCCGGAGAAGGTGAGCGGGTCGGCGCCCATGGCGAGGCCGAGGCGGGTGGTCTCGGCGAGGCCGCGGGTGATGAGCGTGGCCTTGGAGTTGTCGCCGAGGCCCATGCCGTTGGCGATGCCGACGGCGAGGCCGATGACGTTCTTCACGGCCCCGCCGAGCTCGCAGCCCACCACGTCGGTGTTGGTGTACGGGCGGAAGTACGGGGTCATGCAGGCGGTCTGGAGGCGCTGGGCGACGGTCTCGTCGACGCAGGCGACGACGGCGGCGGCGGGCTGCCGGGCGGCGATCTCCTTGGCCAGGTTGGGGCCGGTGAGGACGGCCACGCGCTCGGCGGGCACGTCGGCGACCTCGGTGATGACCTCGCTCATCCGCTTGGCGGTGCCGAGTTCGACGCCCTTCATCAGGGAGACGAGGACGGTGTCGGGTGCCAGCATCGGGGCCCAGCCGGCGAGGTTGCCGCGGAGGGTCTGGGAGGGGACGACGAGGACGGTGAAGTCGGCGTCGTGGGCCGCCTCGGCCGGGTCGGCGGTGGCCGTGATCGCCGCGGGGAGTTCGACGCCCGGCAGGTAGTCCGGGTTGACCCGGGAGGCGTTGATCTCCTTGGCGAGTTCGGCGCGGCGGCCCCAGAGGCTCACCTCGCAGCCCGCGTCGGCGAGGATCATCGCGAACGCGGTGCCCCAGGATCCGTTTCCGAAGACGGCTGCCTTGGTCACTTGGTGCCCCCTTCGGCGGCCCTGCGCCGCTGCTCCAGGCGCGCCTTGCGGTGGTCGTACGGTTCGGCGGGCGCCTGCTCGCCGCGGATCTGCTCCAGGAGCGCGGTGATGGCCGCCATGATGACCTCGGTCGCCTCGCGGAGCACCTCGGGCGTGGGCTCGAGTCCGTAGAAGCGGGAGAGGTCGACGGGCGGACCGGCCTGGACGGTCAGCGTCTTGCGGGGGAACAGGCTGAGCTTGTTCTCCTTGGCGTACGGCGGCATCGCCAGGTTGGCGCCCCACTGGGCCACCGGGATGACGGGGGCCCGGGTGAGCAGCGCGACGCGCGCGGCACCGGTCTTGCCCGCCATGGGCCACATGTCGGGGTCCCGGGTGAGGGTGCCCTCGGGGTAGAAGGCGACGCACTCGCCGCGCTCGATGGCGTCGACGGCGGCGCGGAACGCGTCGAGCGCGTTGGTCGTCTCCCGGTAGACGGGGATCTGGCCGGTGCCGCGCAGCATCATCCCGACGAAGGGGGCCTTGAAGAGGGCCGCCTTGGCGAGGAGGCGCGGGACCCGGCCGGTGTTGTACTGGTAGTGCGCGTAGGACAGCGGGTCCAGGTAGGAGTTGTGGTTGACCGCGGTGATGAAACCGCCGTCGGCCGGAATGTGCTCCATACCGCGCCAGTCCCGCTTGAACAGAACCACCAGGGGGGGCTTGGCGATGACCGCCGCGAGGCGGTACCAGAAGCCGATTCTGCGGCGGGGCACTCGTACACCTTTCTCCGGGACTGGCTGGCAGAGGGTCAAGTGTCGCCCCATGCTCCTGCTCTGTCGAGTGACACCGTACGCCCCGGGCCCTCCTGGGGACCGCGTGGGCGGGACAGAATGGGCCGCGATGAACACGCATGCGGACGACGGCTGGTCCCTGGTCGTACCCCTGAAGCCCCTTGCCCTGGCGAAGAGCAGACTGGCCGCGGCGGCCGGTTCCCGGCTGCGCCCGCGGCTGGCGCTGGCGTTCGCCGAGGACACCGTGGGGGCGGTGCTGAACTGCCCGCGGGTACGGGATGTGGTGGTCGTCACGGACGATCCGGCGGCCGGCGAGGCGCTCGCCGCCCTGGGCGCGCGGATCGTACCGGACACCCCGGCGGCGGGGCTCAACGCCGCGCTCGCGCACGGGGTCCGTGCCGTACGGGCCCGGCGGCCGGCCGCGCGGGTGGCGGCGCTCAACGCGGATCTGCCGGCGCTGCGGCCCGCGGAGCTGGCCCGGGTCCTGGAGGTGGCCGGGAAATTTCCGAGGGCTTTTCTCGCGGATGCCGCCGAAATAGGTACGACATTCCTCTCGGCGGGTCCGGGGGTGGAATTGGAACCGGCATTCGGGGGTGCGTCGCGGCTCCGGCATTTGTCTTCGGGCGCGGTGGAAATCCTGCTGGCGGGGGTGGATTCGGTGCGCCGGGACGTGGACACCGGTGAGGATCTGGCGGCGGCCGGGGCGCTGGGGCTCGGCCCGCGGACGGCCGCCCGGTGGCTGTCGGCGGCCGGATAGGCTGCGGTCCATGCAGGCGACCGCGTTCACGTACGACTCCGAGACCCGCAGCGGCAGTGTGCTGCTCGACGACGGCACCCCCGTGGAGTTCGGGGCGGAGGCCTTCGAGGCGGGCGGGCTGCGGCTGCTGCGGCCGGGGCAGCGGGTCCGGATCGAGGCGGAGCCGGGCACGTCCGGGGCCGGCCTGCGGATCACCCTGGTGACGCTCCAGACGTTCTGACGCGCCCGGTCCCCGCAGGCGGGGGCCCGGACGCGCCGCGGGCCGGGCTCCCTGGTGGGAGCCCGGCCCGGCGGGTGTCTACCGCTCGTCCTACTTCTTGGCGGCGGTCTTCTTGGCGGTCGTCTTGCGCGCCGTGGTCTTCTTGGCGGGCGCCTTCGTCGCCGTGGCCTTCTTCGCGGCCGGCGCGGTCTTCTTGGCCGTGGCCTTGGTGGCCTTCTTCGCGGCGGCCGTGGTGGTCTTCTTGGCGGCGGCGGAGGTCTTCTTCGCCGCGGCCGTGGTGGCCTTCTTGGCCGGGGTCGCCTTCTTGGCGGCCGTGGTGGTCTTCTTCGCGGGGGTCGCCTTCTTCGCGGCGGCCGCCGTGACCTTCTTCGCCGGGGTCGCCTTCCTCGCGGCGGCCTTCTTGGCGGTGGTCGCCTTCTTGGCGGCGGCCTTCTTCACGGTGGCGGAGGCGCCACCGGTCAGGCTGCCCTTGGGGGCCTTCTTGACGGAGACCTCGCCGCCCTTGGGGAGCTTCTTCGAGCCGCTGACCAGGTCCTTGAAGCCCTGACCGGCACGGAAGCGCGGGACCGAGGTCTTCTTGACCCGCACCCGCTCACCCGTCTGCGGGTTGCGGGCGTAGCGGGCCGGACGGTCGACCTTCTCGAACGAGCCGAAACCCGTCACCGAGACCCGGTCGCCACCGACCACGGCACGCACGATGGCGTCGAGCACGTGGTCGACGGCTTCGGCGGCCTGCTGGCGACCGCCCATCTTGTCGGCAATCGCTTCTACGAGCTGCGCCTTGTTCACGTCTTCCCCTTCGGAGACATTGCCAGAACGAAAGTGTTCAAGCTTTTTCGCACGTTAGGCATGTATATACCGCAAATCAAACACGAAACGGGCTAATCACCCTAGTGCCGCAACGCGGAAGATCCGCTGCGGAGTTCTTGGTGTCAGTCGTCCTCTGGGAATCGGCCCTCGTCGAGGTCCTTCATCAACCGGTCCAGACGCGCTGCCGCGTCCTTGAGATCGTGCTTCGCCGCGGCCGTCACGACCAGCAGCTTCCGGGACAGCGCCATCCTTACGCCCTCCGGGACTTGCAGTGAGCGCACTCTTGTGTGCGCTTCCTTCAATCGGGCGGCGACTGACTCGTAGAGCTCGAGTTGGCTGTCGCGTTCCATGCACCGATTGTGCCATCTAGGGCGAGTTGTCGCCCGACAGGGTCTCAACAAGCGACTGCGCCCCCCACCGGGCGGTGGGGGGCGCAGTCTTGGAAAAGCGCTGCTCAGACCGTAATTGTACGGGGCTTGAAGGCCGGTCGTGACGCCTCATATGCCGCGATGTCGGCTTCGTTCTGAAGGGTGAGGCTGATGTCGTCGAGACCGTTCAGGAGCCGCCAGCGGGCGTTCTCGTCGAGCTCGAAGTCGGCGTCGATCCCGGCGGCCAGGACCTTCCGCCGCTCCAGGTCGACGGTGACCTCGGCGGTCGGGTCGGCCTCGGTCAGCTCCCAGAGCGCGTCGACCGTCTCCTGCGGCAGGACCACGGTGAGCAGGCCGTTCTTCAGCGAGTTGCCGCGGAAGATGTCGGCGAAGCGGGCCGAGATCACGGCCTGGAAGCCGTAGTTCTGGAGCGCCCAGACGGCGTGCTCACGGGAGGAGCCGGTGCCGAAGTCGGGGCCGGCGACCAGAACCGAGGCGCCCTGCCGCTCCGGGCGGTTGAGGACGAACTGCTCGTCCTTGCGCCAGGCCTCGAAGAGACCGTCCTCGAAGCCGTCGCGGGTGACCTTCTTGAGCCAGTGCGCCGGAATGATCTGGTCGGTGTCGACGTTGCTGCGGCGCAGCGGGACGGCCCGGCCGGTGTGCGTGGTGAAAGCTTCCATGGTTCCTCAGACCCCCGCGGTGGTGGCGACGTCGGACAGATCGGCCGGGGAGGCCAGATGGCCCAGGACGGCGGTGGCGGCGGCGACCTGGGGCGAGACCAGGTGGGTCCGGCCTCCCTTGCCCTGCCGGCCCTCGAAGTTGCGGTTGGAGGTGGACGCGGAGCGCTCACCGGGAGCCAGTTGGTCGGGGTTCATGCCCAGGCACATCGAGCAGCCCGCGTGCCGCCATTCGGCGCCGGACTCCTTGAAGACCTTGTCCAGGCCCTCCTCGACGGCCTGCAGGGCGACGCGCACCGAGCCGGGAACGACCAGCATGCGGACGCCGTCGGCGACCTTGCGGCCCTCCAGCAGGGCGGCGGCGTTGCGCAGGTCCTCGATGCGGCCGTTGGTGCAGGAGCCTACGAAGACGGTGTCGACCTTGATGTCGCGCAGCGGCTGTCCGGCGGTCAACCCCATGTACTCCAGGGCCTTTTCGGCGGCCAGGCGCTCCGAAGCGTCTTCGTACGAAGCCGGGTCGGGGACGTTCGCCGAAAGCGGCGCGCCCTGGCCCGGGTTGGTGCCCCAGGTGACGAACGGCGCCAGGGAGGCGGCGTCGATGACGACCTCGGCGTCGAAGGCCGCGTCCTCGTCGGACCTCAGGGTCTTCCAGTACGCGACGGCGGCGTCCCAGTCCTCGCCCTCGGGGGCGTGGGCGCGGCCCTTCAGATAGGCGAAGGTGGTCTCGTCGGGGGCGATCATGCCCGCGCGGGCGCCGGCCTCGATCGACATGTTGCAGATGGTCATCCGGGCCTCCATCGAGAGCTTCTCGATGGCGGAGCCGCGGTACTCCAGGATGTAGCCCTGGCCGCCGCCGGTGCCGATCTTGGCGATGATCGCCAGGATCAGGTCCTTGGCGGTGACGTCCTCGGGCAGCTCGCCGTCGATCGTGATGGCCATGGTCCGGGGGCGGGCCAGCGGCAGCGTCTGGGTGGCGAGCACGTGCTCGACCTGGCTGGTGCCGATGCCGAACGCCAGCGCGCCGAAGGCGCCGTGCGTGGAGGTGTGCGAGTCGCCGCAGACCACGGTGGTGCCCGGCTGGGTCAGGCCCAGCTGCGGTCCCACCACGTGGACGACGCCCTGCTCGACGTCGCCCAGCGGATGCAGCCGGACGCCGAACTCGGCACAGTTCTTCCGGAGGGTCTCCAGCTGTGCGCGGGAGACCGGGTCGGCGATCGGCTTGTCGATGTCGAGGGTCGGGGTGTTGTGGTCCTCGGTGGCGATGGTGAGGTCGAGGCGCCGCACCTGCCGGCCGTTCTGGCGCAGGCCGTCGAAGGCCTGGGGGCTGGTCACCTCGTGCAGCAGGTGCAGATCGATGAAGAGGAGGTCGGGCTCGCCCTCGGCGCGCCGGACGACGTGGTCGTCCCAGACCTTCTCCGCGAGTGTCCTACCCATCGCTTTCCCTCCGGCCGACGTCTACGCCGGCACAACTAGAGACCCGTTTCGCGGGCCGTTGTGCGGCCGCCTCACCAGAGTGACAAGTTCCGCAGGAAATTGAACTTGCGTTTCACAGAGTGAGACGCGAATATCGTTGCATGGACAACTCTAGCGGCGTAGGCGTTCTCGACAAGGCAGCCCTTGTCCTGAGCGCCCTGGAGTCCGGTCCGGCCACCCTCGCAGGACTGGTCGCGGCGACGGGACTCGCACGACCCACGGCACACCGACTGGCCGTGGCACTGGAACACCACCGGATGGTGGCGCGTGACATGCAGGGCCGGTTCATCCTCGGACCGCGCCTCGCGGAGCTCGCCGCCGCGGCCGGCGAGGACCGCCTGCTCGCGACCGCGGGCCCGGTTCTGACGCATCTGCGCGATGTCACCGGCGAGAGCGCCCAGCTCTACCGCCGGCAGGGCGACATGCGCATCTGCGTGGCGGCCGCCGAGCGGCTCTCGGGCCTTCGGGACACCGTCCCGGTCGGCTCGACGCTGACGATGAAGGCCGGCTCCTCGGCGCAGATCCTGATGGCCTGGGAGGAGCCCGAGCGGCTCCACCGCGGCCTCCAGGGCGCCCGCTTCACGGCGACGGCCCTGTCGGGCGTGCGACGCCGCGGCTGGGCCCAGTCGATCGGTGAGCGGGAGCCGGGCGTCGCGTCCGTCTCCGCGCCCGTACGCGGCCCGTCGAACCGCGTGGTGGCCGCCGTCTCGGTCTCCGGTCCGATCGAGCGCCTGACGCGCCACCCGGGCCGTATGCACGCCCAGGCCGTCATCGACGCCGCGGCCCGTCTCTCCGAGGCGCTCCGCCGCACCGGCTGACCTTCCGGCCCGTTCCCTGTTCGTCCCGGCCCACCGCTTCAACGCCGCAGCGGTGGGCCGGAGTTGTCCGTGCGTACGACAGTGAACAGCGAAGAAGCCCTCCCCCGAAGGGAAGGGCTTCTTCGTCTTGTACCCCCGACCGGATTCGAACCGGCGCTACCGCCTTGAGAGGGCGGCGTGCTAGGCCGCTACACAACGGGGGCCTTGCGGATCAGATCCGCGGTGCAGATGAGCTCTGCGAGCTGGCCTACCAGGACTCGAACCTAGAATGACGGTACCAGAAACCGTAGTGTTGCCAATTACACCATAGGCCATGGTGGTTGCACCGTACCCCCGACCGGATTCGAACCGGCGCTACCGCCTTGAGAGGGCGGCGTGCTAGGCCGCTACACAACGGGGGCCCTAGCGATCCCACCCGGCCGAAGCCGGGTGATGTCACCGTAGATCCACCGGGAGCTACCCAGGTGACCTACAGGATGGATCAGTACCCCCGACCGGATTCGAACCGGCGCTACCGCCTTGAGAGGGCGGCGTGCTAGGCCGCTACACAACGGGGGCTTTGTGGATGCCATCCACAGGTTGCAGATAAAGCTCTGCGAGCTGGCCTACCTGGACTCGAACCAAGACTAACGGAACCAGAAACCGTCGTGCTGCCAATTACACCATAGGCCACCGGGGCAACTTCCCCACCAGGGAGGATCTTGCTCGGCTTGCGCTTTCCGGGTTCTTGCCTTTCGGCTTGTTCCCCTCGGCGCAGGAAGAACATTACCCGAAGGTGGACGGTGCTCCAAAACGGGTATGCCCTCCCAGCAGGGCCGGAAGCTCGCGGAGGCTCGTGATCCGCTTGAGCTCGGGGCGGCCGCCGGTGTCCGCGCGGTCCAGCCAGATGCCCCGCAGCCCCGCCTCCACGGCGCCCCTGGCGTCGATGTCCGGCTGGTCCCCCACGTACGCCACCTCGCTCGGGCGCAGGTCAAGGGCGGTACAGGCGGCGTGGAAGGCCTCGGGGGACGGCTTGGCCACCCCGAGCTCCGCCGCGCACAGGACGGCCTCGAAGCGGTCCCGCACGCCCAGGACCCGCAGCTTCCGGTCCTGGTTGTGGAGGCTGGAGTTGGACAGAATCCCGTGACGATAGTCATCGGCCAGCAGGTCCAGGACGGGGAGGGTGTCGGGGAAGAGTTCCCAGGCCGCCTCGTAGTGGGAGACGTACCGCTCGAACCAGCCGTCGGCCTCCGCGGCGGTCAGGCCCGGCTCCGCCAGGAAGTCCCGGACACGCTCCCGGCGCTGCTCCTGGAAGTCGACCCCGCCGGCCTCGAAGCGCCGCCAGTGGAGCGCGGTCAGCTCCCGCCAACGACGGAGGGCCTCGTCGACGGATGCGTATCCGTCCACCAGGCCCTCGGCTGTGAGGTGCGCGCTCATGCCGACGTGGTCGGCGCGGGCGTAGTCGAAGATCGTGTCGTCGACGTCCCACAGCACCGCGCGGATGGTCATGACCCGACCGTACCGCGCGGCGGCGGTCAGGCGGGGGCGAAGCGGAAGACGCGGAAGTCGGTGACGAAGCAGACGGCCCCGCCGTCGGCGGCGCGGCCGATCCAGGTCGCGTAGCAGCCGTCGCCCCAGCCCGAGCCGAAGACGGCGACGGTGTGGCCCTCCACGCCCTCGGCGAGGAAGGCCGTCGGCCCGGGCTGCCCGCTGTCCATCGCCTCCCAGACGACGCCCTCCTCGTCCTGGGTGCCGGGGAAGGCGTGGTGCGCGGAGGCGTCCATGAAGCAGCCGACGCCGGCGTCCACGCCGTAGCCGAAGAAGTCGCCGTCGGCGAGCTCCGCCGGGTCCTGGCCGGGGACCAGAGCGGGCTCCCAGCGGACGGCGGGGGCCTCCCGGAGCACCAGCCGGGCGGCGGCGATCACACGGTTCCGGAAGGGGTGATCGACCTCGGCCACGACGGTCTGGACCGGGTAGCGCCCGGGCGGGACCGTGACGGTGAAGGGCGCGGGCCGCTCGTCGTCGTCCCCGAGGTGGACGACCGGGTCGCAGGCCACCAGCCGCCCGGTGGGAAGGCCGAGCTCGCCGAGCTCCGTCACGGTGAAGACGGCGCCTCCACTCCCGGGCGGGGCGGCGACTCCCGGCGTGAACCAGCGGGTGCAGTCCGGTGGGGTCGAGGTCATGGGCCCACCCTAGGGGGCGGATACGACAACGAGGGCCGGCGGCCTCCGCGGCCGCCGACCCTCGCTGTCGCATCCGGAAGCCGTCAGGCCGACAGCTTCGCCAGAGCCGCGTCGATGCGGGTCAGGGTCTTCTCCTTGCCCAGGATCTCCAGGGACTCGAAGAGCGGCAGGCCGACCGTGCGGCCGGTGACGGCGACGCGGACCGGGGCCTGCGCCTTGCCGAGCTTGAGGCCGTGGGCCTCGCCGGCGGCCAGCACGGCGTTCTTGAGGGACTCGGGGTCGCTCCAGTCGGCGCCTTCGAGCCTCTCGCGGGCGGTGGTGAGGAGGGCCGCGGGCTCGCCCTTCATCGCCTTGTCCCACGAGGGCTGGTCGAAGACCGGCTCCGGCAGGAAGAGGAAGTCCACGTTGGCCGTGATGTCGGAGAGGACGGTGACGCGGGTCTGGGCGTGCGGCGCGATGGCCTCCCAGGCGGTCCGGTCGAAGTCCTCGGGAGCCCAGTTGGCGTAGGGGGCCCGCAGCCAGGGCTCGCACGCCTCGGCGAACGCCTTCACGTCCAGCATGCGGATGTGGTCGGCGTTGATCGACTCGGCCTTCTTGAGGTCGAAGCGCGCCGGGTTGGCGTTGACGTCGGCGATGTCGAACTTCGCCACCATCTCGGGGATGGTGAAGATGTCCTGGTCGGCCGAGAAGGACCAGCCGAGGAGCGAGAGGTAGTTCAGCAGGCCCTCGGGGAGGAAGCCGCGCTCCCGGTAGAGGTTGAGGGAGGCTTCCGGGTCCCGCTTGGAGAGCTTCTTGTTGCCCTCGCCCATCACGTACGGCAGGTGCCCGAAGGAGGGGATCTCCTTGGCGACGCCCAGCTCGATGAGCGCCTTGTAGAGCGCGACCTGGCGGGGGGTGGAGGAGAGCAGGTCCTCGCCGCGCAGGACGTGGGTGATCTCCATCAGGGCGTCGTCGACCGGGTTGACCAGGGTGTAGAGCGGGGCGCCGTTGGCCCGGAGGATGCCGTAGTCCGGCACGTTCTCCGGGGTGAAGGTGAGCTCGCCGCGGACCAGGTCGGTGAAGGTGATGGGCTCGTCGGGCATCCGGAAGCGGACGATCGACGCGCGGCCCTCGGCCACGTACGCGGCCTTCTGCTCGTCGGTGAGGTCGCGGCAGTGGCCGTCGTAGCCGGAGGGGCGGCCGGCGGCGCGGGCGGCGGCGCGGCGCTCGTCGAGCTCCTCGGTCGTGCAGTAGCAGGGGTACGCGTAGCCGCCGGCGAGCAGCTTGTCGGCGACGTCCTTGTAGATGTCCATCCGCTGCGACTGGCGGTACGGCGCGTGCGGGCCGCCGACCTCCGGACCCTCGTCCCAGTCGAGGCCGAGCCACTTCAGGGAGTCGAGCAGCTGGTTGTACGACTCCTCGGAGTCGCGCGCAGCGTCGGTGTCCTCGATGCGGAAGACCATGGTGCCCTCGTTGTGCCGGGCGAAGGCCCAGTTGAAGAGAGCGGTGCGGACCAGGCCCACGTGGGGGTTGCCGGTCGGCGAGGGACAGAAACGGACGCGGATGTTCGCGTTAGCCACGCTTGATCACCCTATTGGTGAGAGTGCCGATGCCTTCGATGGTGACGGCGACCTCGTCGCCGACGTTGAGGGGGCCGACCCCGGCGGGGGTGCCGGTGAGGATGACGTCTCCGGGGAGCAGCGTCATGGCCTCGGTGATGTGGACGACCAGGTCCTCGATGGAGCGGATCATGTCGCTCGTCCGACCCAGCTGGCGCTGTTCGCCGTTGACCGTGGCCTGGATGGTCAGGTCGCTCGCGGCAGCGATGCTCAGGTCCGTCTCGACCCAGGGGCCCAGCGGGCAGGAGGTGTCGAAGCCCTTGGCGCGGGCCCACTGCTTCTCGCGCTGCTGGGCGTCGCGGGCGGTGACGTCATTGGCGCAGGTGTAGCCGAAGATGACGTCCTTCACGCGCTCGCGGGGCACCTCGCGGCACATACGGCCGATGACCACGGCCAGTTCGGCCTCGTGGTGCAGCTCGTTGGAGAAGGAGGGGTACTCGATGGCGTCGCCGGGGCCGATCACCGAGGTGGTGGGCTTGAAGAAGGCGACGGGGACGTCGGGGACCTCGTTGCCGAGTTCGGCTGCGTGCTCCGCGTAGTTGCGGCCGATGGCCACGACCTTGTTGGGGAGCACGGGCGGCAGGAGCCGTACCTTGCTCAGCGGGACCTTGGTGCCGCTGAGCTCGAAGTCGGTGTACGGGATGCCCTTGATGATGTCGAGGACGAGGCCGCCGGACTCGACGGTTCCCTCGCCCTCGACGGCGCCGAAGGCCACGTTGCCGTCGATGGAGAATCTGGCGATGCGCACGAGTGCTGTCGCCCCTCACTTGGTGCTGGCTGGAGTCTGACGCTCCAGGCTAACGCGGCGCGGGGCGGCCGACCGGCGATGTCACCGGGCCCGTGACAAGGATGACGCGGGTGGCTCCGGGGGTGGCGTCAGCGGGACGCGGAGGCGTACGGCTGGGGCTGGTACGGGGCCGGGGGCTGCATGAGGACGGTGCGGCGCGGGTTGGCCGTCTTCGCCGGCAGCTCGACCGCGTACTCGGGCAGCGCGACCCGGCCGAGCTCTGCGGCGTCCGAGAGGTGGACGAGGGTGGAACGGCGGGGGTTGGCCGTGGTGCCGGGCGTCGTCGTCTTCATCGCGGTGATCTGACCTTGTTCCGGAACGGGCGCCGCGTTCGGGCGCGAGGGGGTGTAATGCGTCAGGCTAAACATGCGATTCCCTTCGAATGCATGGCTAAGACATCGATCATCGTGTGAGTTTGCTCACCACGGGCGACACATTCCGGGCATTACGGACCGTCGCCTGTCGCCACGGAAAGGGACATTCCGCCACTGAATGCTCTATTCCGCTCCTGATCATGGCGACTGGGACACACGGGTACGCGCAGTCATTGGAGAGGAAAAGTCCGAATCCTCCGTGATCATCTTCTACATGGGGTGACGCTGTGCGCACGGGTTGTCATGACCCCCCCGGTGCGACACGCGGCCCTTGTTGGAGGTCCGGCACTGTGCTGGAATTCCACGCACCGCCGCGGGTTTCAAGCCGGCGCGCAGGGGGCGCAACGCAGCGCCGGCCTAGTGGCGGGGAAGGGGGAACTGCGCCGGTCACCGACGACCACCTGGGGTGCCCTCCACGCACCCCGATTGACGCCGACACCGTCCTCTCCGTTCATCCGGAAGGACGCCTGGTCCAGAGGTTGCGACGCTAGTGCAGGGACGTTTCAAGAGGGATGGCTCGGGGTCTCCCCAGGCCCGTCAGGGCCGAGCGGATGCTCCGGCGGAGCAGGAACCGCGTGCCGGGACCGACCGCGGTCCCTCGGCCTCGCACACCCCGAACCAGGGTCAGGGCCCGTCCGGCGAGGGCGATGACGGAGGCAGGCGCACGAGCGCCGCGGCCTCGTCCGCCGAGTCGTCCGACGCGCCCCCCAAGGTCCGGGCCGAGAACGAGGTCGGCCCTCGAATAGCCCTGCGCAACTGGCGCATCTCCACGCGCCTGGTCGCGCTCCTCACCCTCCCCGTGGTCGCCGCGACCACCCTGGGCGGCATCCGCATCAGCGAGTCGCTCCAGGACATGGAGCAGCTCGACCACATGCAGCTGCTCACCAAGCTGACCCGAGAGGCCACCGACCTCGCGCAGGCCCTCCAGTCCGAGCGCGACCTCTCCGCGGGTCCGCTCGCCAACAGCCGCCCGGTCAGCGACTACCAGGTCGCCAACCCGCGCCGGAAGACGGACCTCGAGTACAAGGCCTTCCTCCAGGCCACGGAGGCCATCCCGGCCACCGAGGGCGACGAGGCGCTGCGCAGCATCCGGCAGAACGTCAACCAGATCGCCTCGCAGGTCAGCGGTCTGCACACGATCCGGAGCAACGCCTACGAGAAGGACGTCTCCCACTCGGTGACGGTCGAGGCGTACAGCCGTCTCATCCGCTCGCTGCTCAGCCTGTCCCAGGACATGGCGCAGGCGACCAGCAACCCCGAGATGATCAAGCGGACCCGCGCGCTCGCCGCGTTCTCGTCCGCCAAGGAGTACGCCTCCATCCAGCAGGCGATCATCGCCGCGGCGCTGCCGCCGAGCGACCGGACCTCCGGCGACATCCAGCAGGGTGACCGCCTCTACGCCGAGGCCGCGCTCAACTCCGAGGGCCGCGAGCTCCAGTCCTTCCAGGCGATCTACGAGTCGACCGGGGGCGACGCCACCGAGCGGCTCGCGTCCCTGAACACCGGCAACCCGTCGATCACCGCCGCCGAGAAGTACGCCGAGCGTGTCCTCAACATGGACAACGCCATGAAGACCGGCCCCCGGCGCGGCCACCTCAACTTCACCGACGAGTACGGCACCAAGATCGCCACCATGAACCGCATCGAGCGCGGTCTGCTCGGCGACATGGAGAGCCTGGCCCGTGAGCTCCGCCAGGAGTCGCAGCGGGACGCCATCGTCAACGGTGCGCTGATCCTCCTCGTCCTCGGCGTCTCGCTCATCGGCGCCTTCGTCGTGGCCCGGTCCATGATCCGCTCGCTGCGCCGGCTCCAGGACACCGCGACCAAGGTCGCCCAGGAACGCCTGCCCGAGCTCGTCAAGCAGCTCTCCGAGTCCGACCCGCAGGACGTCGACACCTCCGTCGAGTCCGTCGGTGTGCACTCCCGGGACGAGATCGGCCAGGTGGCCGCGGCCTTCGACGACGTGCACCGCGAGGCCGTCCGTCTCGCCGCAGAGCAGGCCCTCCTCCGGGGCAACGTCAACGCGATGTTCACCAACCTCTCGCGCCGTTCCCAGGGCCTCATCCAGCGTCAGCTCTCGCTCATCTCCGAACTGGAGTCGCGCGAGGCCGACCCGGACCAGCTGTCCTCGCTCTTCAAGCTCGACCACCTCGCGACGCGCATGCGCCGTAATGGTGAGAACCTCCTCGTCCTCGCCGGTGAGGAGCCCGGCCGCCGCTGGACCCGCCCGGTCCCGCTGGTCGACGTGCTCCGTGCCGCCGCCTCCGAGGTGGAGCAGTACGAGCGCATCGAACTCGCCTCGGTCCCCGCGACCGAGGTCGCCGGCCGGGTCGTCAACGACCTCGTCCACCTCCTCGCCGAGCTGCTCGAGAACGCCACCTCGTTCTCCTCGCCGCAGACGAAGGTCCGGGTCACCGGTCACGCGCTGCCCGACGGCCGGGTGCTCGTCGAGATCCACGACACCGGCATCGGCCTCTCCCCCGAGGACCTCGCCGCGATCAACGAGCGGCTCGCCTCGCCGCCCACCGTGGACGTCTCCGTCTCCCGCCGCATGGGTCTCTTCGTGGTCGGCCGCCTGTCCCTGCGACACGGCATCCGCATCCAGCTGCGCCCCTCCGACTCGGGCGGCACCACCGCACTCGTCATGCTGCCGGTCGACGTCGCCCAGGGCGGCAAGAAGCCGATGCCCAAGCCGGGTGCCGGTGGCCAGGGCGCGATGCCGCCGGGTGCCTCCGCCCCGGGCGGGCGGCTTCCCGCCGGTCCCGGCGCGGCCGGTGGCCCCGGTGGACGTCCGGGCCAGGGCGGTGCGCCCTCGGGCGGCCTGCTCGGCGGCGGCGCTCCGCGCGGCCAGGTCGGTACGAGCGGTCCCCGGGCCGCGCTGCCCGCCCGTGACGGTGCGCCGCTCGGCGGCGGCCCGCAGGGCGCCCCGCAGTCCCGTACCCCGCAGCCGCAGAACGCCTCGCTCGACCGGACCGGTCAGCTGCCCCAGGCTCCGCAGGCACCGCAGAGCGGCGATCCGCTGCGGCCGGGCCCCGGTGGCGGCGGTCTCATCGGCGGTGCCGCGAGCGCCATCCCGTCCCGTACGGACGTGTGGGGCAGCCAGGGCTCCCCGCAGGCCGGACCCGGCGCCCCGCAGCACGCACCGCAGGGCGGCCAGGGTCAGGGTCAGGGCCCGGGTGCCCAGCAGACCGGTGGATACGAGTTCCCGCGCGCCGAGCTGCCGGGGGGCAACCCCCAGGCGCAGCGCCCGCAGGCGGCGAGCTGGGGCAACGACCAGGCCCAGCAGCCGGTCCGCCGCCCGCAGCAGGAGATGTCCCCGCTGGACGCCCCGCGCGGTCACGAGGACCCGGAGACGACCGGCTCGTTCGCGGCCCCGGCGCCCCAGGGCCCCGGTTCCACGGGCCAGTTCCCGCGTCCGGACTTCGGTGCGCCCCAGCGCACGCAGGGCCGCCCGCAGCAGGCCCCGCAGCAGCAGGCCCCGCAGGTGTACCAGGGCGGTGTCCAGGACCCGGCGTCGACGGCGCAGTTCCCGCGCCCCGACTTCGGTGCCCCGCAGGGCCCCGGCTCCACCGGCCAGTTCGCGCGGCCCGACGTCGGCGGCCCGCAGCAGGCGCCGCAGCAGGCCCCTCAGCCGCAGGGCTACCAGGGCGGCCAGCAGCAGCAGTTCGGCCGGCAGCCCTTCGTACCGCAGGCGCAGCAGCAGGCCCCGCAGCCGCCGGCCCCGCGCCAGCGCACCGGCGGCGACTTCGGGGCCCAGCGCCCGGAGCCGGTCCAGCCGCAGCAGCGTCAGCCGCAGCTCCAGCAGCCGCGCCGTCCGGAGGCGCTGCCGCCGGCGGGCGCGGGCGACGGCCGTACGCCGCTGTACGACACGCTCGAGACCAACTGGTTCCACCAGGAGCAGGCACAGCAGCAGGCCCAGCAGCAGACGCAGCAGCAGGCGCAGACCCCGGTCGCGCCGCAGCCGTCCGCTCCGGCGCAGCGTCCGGCCGGTGACCCGGCCGACGGCCGCCAGAACGGCGGGGCCGCCTGGCGGACCTCGCCCAACGACGAGTTGGTGCGCCAGGCCGAGCGGGTGCGCAAGCCCGCGGCCGGCGGTGTCACCACCTCTGGTCTTCCCCGGCGTGTGCCGAAGGCCAACCTCGTACCCGGGACCGCACAGGAGCAGGCCCACACGGCCGGCCCCCAGGTCTCGCGTGCACCCGATGACGTCCGCGGCCGGCTGACCAATCTGCGCCGCGGTATCCAGCAGGGCCGTCAGGCAGGTAACTCGACCACGGGTAATCACCACCTCGGTCCGAACCATCAGCAGGAGCGTTAGTTGAACGCGATGAGCCAGGCGGCGCAGAATCTGAACTGGTTGATCACCAACTTCGTGGACAACACCCCTGGGGTGTCCCACACGGTGGTGGTCTCCGCCGACGGACTCCTGCTGGCCATGTCCGAAGGATTCCCCCGCGACCGTGCCGACCAGCTGGCGGCGGTCGCGTCCGGACTGACCTCGCTGACCGCGGGTGCGTCCCGGATCTTCGAGGGGGGCCCCGTCGCCCAGACCGTGGTGGAGATGGAGCGCGGCTTCCTCTTCCTCATGTCGGTGTCCGACGGTTCCTCGCTGGCCGTGCTCGCGCACCCCGAGTGCGACATCGGCCTCGTGGGCTACGAGATGACGCTGCTGGTCGACCGGGCCGGCAGTGTCCTCACCCCGGATCTCCGCGCGGAGCTCCAGGGCAGCCTGCTCCACTAGCCGGTTGCCTCACGGAAAAACCCCACCGCACCACCGACCGACAGGGCGGTACGCCCCTCCGTACCGCCCTGGCACCGTTATCCGTCCGGCCGCCCCACCCGGCCCCCCACCGGCCCCATCAGACGGCAGAAGGTTTGCCGTCACGCCCGGAGGATTCATGACCCCGCCCCCCGCCTCTCACGATCCGTACGGCAACTCAGTCGACGAGTACGGACATGAGGGCGACCAGCCGCTGGTGCGTCCGTACGCGATGACCGGCGGCCGGACCCGGCCGCGCTACCAGCTCGCCATCGAGGCGCTGGTCAGCACCACGGCCGACCCGGCGCACCTCGCCACTCTCCTCCCGGAGCACCAGCGGATCTGCCACCTGTGCCGTGAGGTCAAGTCGGTGGCCGAGGTGTCGGCGCTGCTGTCGATGCCCCTCGGTGTCGCCCGCATCCTCGTCGCCGACCTGGCGGAGGCCGGCATGGTGGCCATCCACCAGCCGGGCAACGGAGAGACCGGCGGCACGCCGGACGTGACTCTGCTCGAAAGGGTGCTCAGTGGACTTCGCAAGCTCTAGCGGCGGTGCGGCTCGGTCGACCACCAGCGCGAAGATCGTGGTGGCGGGTGGCTTCGGCGTGGGCAAGACCACGTTCGTCGGCGCCGTGTCCGAGATCAACCCGCTGCGTACCGAGGCCGTCATGACGTCCGCGTCCGCGGGCATCGACGACCTCACGCACACCGGTGGCAAGACGACGACGACCGTCGCCATGGACTTCGGCCGCATCACCCTGGACCAGGACCTGATCCTGTACCTCTTCGGTACGCCGGGTCAGGACCGTTTCTGGTTCATGTGGGACGACCTGGTCCGCGGCGCCATCGGCGCCGTGGTGCTCGTCGACACCCGTCGTCTCGCCGACTGCTTCCCGGCCGTCGACTACTTCGAGAACAGCGGTCTGCCGTTCGTGATCGCCCTCAACGGTTTCGACGGGAGCCAGCCGTACCAGCCGGAGGAGGTCCGCGAGGCCCTCCAGATCGGTCCGGGCACCCCCATCATCACCACGGACGCCCGGCACCGCGCCGACGCCAAGAGCGCGCTCATCACCCTGGTCGAGCACGCCCTCATGGCCCGGCTCAAGTAGTCGGACGGCCGGAGCGGTCGTCATATGCCACCGCCAGGGGCGGTCTGTGTCGTTCGACACGGCCGCCCGCGCGTTCATAACATTTCGACAGAGAATTGGGGCGCCTCGGACACCCGACGCATCCGATCGGTGCCGCTGCGCTCACCTGAGCCCCGTCTTTTGACGGGGCTCGCTCTTTATGCCCGTTTTATACGAGGCGTAAGCCCGTGAAACCGGCGGCGTCCCACTGTTTGGAACCGACCCCCTTCACGTGCTGCAATTCATGAACTCCCGAGTAGTACGGCCCTGAACGAAACACCGGCACAACGTAGGTGCCGACGCCGAGAGGTTGTTGGTCGAGTGAGGCGCAGCAAGGAAAGCTCCGCGGAGCAGGAGACACGGGGCAACTTCACCCCGCCGTCGCGCATGGCGATGGCGCCCGCGGACGTGCCCGTGACGCAGCCCGCCGTGGCCGCCACCCCGGGCAGCTCCAGCAAGCTCTCGCCCCGCAACTGGCGGGTGCCCACCAGGCTGAACGCGATCCTCTGCATACCCGTGCTGGTCGGCCTCGTCATGGGCGGCTTCCAGGTCAAGGGAGCGATCGACACGTGGCAGGAGGCGCAGGACGCCGAGAAGACGGCGCTCATCGTGCGCGCCGCCTCGGAGTACAGCACCGCCCTCCTCAACGAGCGTGACCTGACCGCCGGTCCCCTGCTCGTCGCGAAGACCCCCGAGGACCGCAAGAGCGACGAGGTCACGAAGGCGTACGCCGCGACCGACGCCAGCAAGGTCAGGTTCGACGAGGCCGTCAAGGACATGCCCTCGGGCCAGGGCCTGGAGCGGCGGCTGAACCTCTTCCGGGAGGAGGAGCCGAAGCTCGACGCGCTGCGCAAGGTCGCGTACAGCCGCTCCCTCGACCCGGTGGAGACCCAGCGCGGTTACACCGGCGTCCAGCACTACCTCACCGAGTTCTCCAACGAGCTCGGCCTCGGCACCGGCAACGTCACGGCCTACGGCCGCAGCGTCTACGCCGTCCAGCTGGCCAAGGGCGCCGAGTCCCTCCAGCGCTCCATCGGCACCCAGCTCCTGGTCCGGCCCAGCCGGACCGAAGCCGTCTTCGCCCAGCAGTCCGTGGCCTTCAACTCGTACAACTACCTGGAGCAGATCGCCCTCGGCGAGTTCTCCTCCGGTGGTATGCCCGAGGACGTCGAGCTGCTCAAGAAGGTCATGAAGGGCAAGGCCACCGAGGGCGCCAAGCAGATGCAGGCCGCCGGTGTCGACCTGCCCAAGGGCAAGGACGGCTCCGTCTACTCCGGCGTCGCGTCCGCCATCGGCTCCGCCAAGACTCCCGAGGCCCTCGCCGCCCTGAAGGCCAAGGGCATCACCCCCGAGACCTGGATGGCCGTCGCCACCGCCAAGTTCGATGGCTACTCCGAGGTCGAGAAGGCGCTCGTCGACAAGGCCGTGGCCGAGGCCATCCGGATCTCCGACGAGTCCAAGACGGACGCCTGGGTGATCGGTGGCATCGTCGTCGTCGCCCTGCTCGCCGCCTTCATCCTCGCCGGGATGATGGCCCGCCAGATGAGCCGCGCGATGCAGCAGCTGCGCACCGCCGCCTTCGGCATCGCCGAGCAGCGTCTGCCGATGCTGGTCGACCAGCTGTCCCGTACCGAGCCCGGCCGCGTCGACACCCGCGTGCAGCCGATCCCGATCGACACGCAGGACGAGATCGGCGAGGTCGCCCGTGCCTTCGACCAGGTCCACCGGGAGGCCGTCCGGCTCGCCGCCGAGCAGGCCATGCTCCGGGGCAACGTCAACGCGATCTTCACCAACCTCTCGCGCCGCAACCAGTCGCTGATCGAGGGCCAGCTGACCCTCATCACCGACCTGGAGAACAACGAGGCCGACCCGGACCAGCTGGAGAACCTCTTCCGCCTGGACCACCTGGCCACCCGTATGCGCCGCAACGGCGAGAACCTCCTCGTCCTCGCCGGCGAGGAGCCGGGCCGCCGCTGGGACCAGCCGGTCCCACTGGTCGACGTCATGCGCGCCGCCTCCTCCGAGGTGGAGCAGTACGAGCGCATCGAGCTGGCGGGCGTGCCGGAGGCCGAGATCCACGGCCAGGCCGTGACCGACCTCGTGCACCTGCTCGCCGAGCTCCTGGAGAACGCCACGACGTTCTCCTCCCCGCAGACCAAGGTCCGCGTCACCGCGACCCGTCTCCCCGACGGCCGTGTGATGGTCGAGATCCACGACAAGGGCATCGGCCTCACCGCCGAGGACTTCGCGGACATCAACCACAAGCTGGCCAACCCGCCGACCGTGGACGCGGCCGTCTCGCAGCGCATGGGCCTGTTCGTGGTCGGCCGGCTCGCCGACCGCCACGGCATCCGGGTCCAGCTGCGCCCCTCGGGCGAGCAGGCCGGTACGACCTCGCTGGTCATGCTGCCGGACGCGATCACGCACGGTGGCGGTGGCGAGCAGCCGATCCAGGACGACTTCACGGTCTCGCAGATCATTCCGCAGCAGCAGCAGCAGCCGAACGCCTTCGAGAGCGCCCCGCAGCAGCAGCCGATGCTGACCGCCGCCGACCTCGGCTTCGACGACTCCCGCTACGAGCAGCCGGCCGAGGAGGAGCGTCAGCTCGACCCGGTCAACCGCTCGCTGAAGCGCGAGGGGCGGCGTGCCGCCCTGGAGGCCCAGGCGCAGACCGGCGACCGGCCGCTCTTCCGCGACGAGGCGGAGCAGCCGGACGAGTACGGCCTGCGGGGCCAGGAGTACGCGGGGCAGGGCGAGCCGCAGGGCCAGGAGTACGGCCAGGGTCAGGAGTACGGGCAGCAGCAGGGTCAGGAGTACCCGGCCGAGCAGTACGCCCCGGCGCAGGAGTACGGGCAGCAGCAGTCTCAGCAGTCGCAGGGATACGGCCAGGAGTACGCGGCCGGATTCCCGCAGCAGCAGGACGGCTACGCGTACCCGCAGCAGGGCTACGAGGCCTACCCGCAGCAGGGTTATGCGGAAGCTTCGTACGAGACCCCGGGAACCGAACACCAGCAGTACGGCAATGCGTTCGATACCCAGTCCCACCAGGGAGACTGGCAGGATCAGAGCGCTTACCAGGGCGGCTACCAGCAGCCGTTCGGAGCGGAATCGGAATCTGCTCCGAGCGCTCCCGAACAGGCCCCCGACCGCGTAGGCTTCGACCGTCCGGGTCCGACCCCGAGTGCCGCCCCGGACGCCGGTCACGCGCTGACCGACGCCGGACTGCCGCGCCGCGGCAGCGTCGCCTCGCCGACCCAGCAGGCGCCGCAGCAGCAGGCACCGCAGCAGGCGAAGCCCGCGCAGCCGGCGCAGGAGCAGCAGCAGAACGACGCCGACCCCACCGACGACTGGCGCTCGGCCAACGACGAGCGCTGGCAGCGGGCCGGGAAGCTCAAGGACCCGAAGGCGGGCGGGGTCACCTCGTCCGGTCTTCCCCGCCGGGTCCCGAAGGCCAACCTGGTCGAGGGCACGGCTGAGCAGACCCCGCAGGGCGGCCCCCAGGTCTCCCGCGCACCCGAGGACGTACGGGGCAGGTTGAGCAACCTGCGCCGCGGCGTCCAGCAGGGACGCAGCGCGGGAACGGACACGAACGGATCGGGCCTCGGCCCGGGCAGTACCTACAACCAGGAGCGTTAGTGTGAGCATGAGCCAGGCGGCGCAGAATCTGAACTGGTTGATCACCAACTTCGTGGACAACACCCCCGGGGTGTCGCACACGGTGGTGGTCTCCGCCGACGGACTCCTGCTGGCGATGTCCGAGGGTTTCCCCCGGGACCGCGCCGACCAGCTGGCGGCCGTCGCCTCCGGACTGACCTCGCTGACCGCGGGCGCGTCCCGGATCTTCGAGGGTGGTGCGGTCAATCAGACCGTGGTGGAGATGGAGCGCGGCTTCCTCTTCATCATGTCGATCTCGGACGGCTCCTCGCTGGCCGTGCTCGCGCACCCCGAGGCGGACATCGGTCTCGTGGGCTACGAGATGGCACTGCTCGTGGACCGCGCGGGCACCGTCCTGACTCCTGACCTCCGGGCGGAGCTTCAGGGAAGTCTTCTCAACTAACAGACAGACAGTGCGTTTCGCGCCACCGCCCCGTAAGGTGCGGTGGCGCGGTTCCAAGGGACATGGACCGCGAGGCAGTCGGAGGAGGAGACGTGGGAACACCACCGGGCTCAAGCCCCTACAACGGTTATGACGCGCACCAGGCGCCGCTCGGCGAGACCGCGCAGAACCGGTTCAACTTTCCCTCCACCCCGAGCAGACAGGGCGTATCGCAGCCCTATCGGCAGCCTCACGCCCAGCCCGCGGGTGCGCAGGGCTCCTCGCGTGCCCAGTCCGCCGCAGGCTCCAGCAGCTCCGGCGGCACGCACAACCCGCTGGTGCGTCCGTACGCGATGACCGGCGGCCGGACCCGGCCGCGCTACCAGCTCGCCATCGAGGCGCTGGTCAGCACGACCGCCGATCCGTCCCGGCTGCAGGGGCAGTTGCCCGAGCACCAGCGGATCTGCCGGCTGTGCTTCGAGATCAAGTCGGTCGCCGAGATCTCGGCCCTTCTCTCCATCCCCCTCGGCGTCGCCCGAATCCTCGTGGCCGACCTGGCAGAGGCCGGGCTCGTCGCCATCCACCAGCCGGGCGGCGACGAGGCCGCCGGCGGTCAGCCAGACGTGACACTGCTCGAAAGGGTGCTCAGTGGACTTCGCAAGCTCTAGCGGCGGCGCGGCCCGTTCAACCACCAGCGCGAAGATCGTGGTGGCGGGTGGCTTCGGCGTGGGCAAGACCACGTTCGTCGGCGCCGTCTCGGAGATCAACCCGCTGCGTACCGAAGCCGTCATGACGTCTGCGTCCGCGGGCATCGACGACCTCACGCACACCGGCGACAAGACGACGACGACCGTCGCCATGGACTTCGGCCGCATCACCCTGGACCAGGACCTGATCCTGTACCTCTTCGGTACGCCGGGTCAGGACCGCTTCTGGTTCATGTGGGACGACCTGGTCCGCGGCGCCATCGGTGCCGTCGTCCTGGTCGACACCCGCCGCCTCGCCGACTGCTTCCCCGCGGTCGACTACTTCGAGAACAGCGGCCTGCCGTTCGTCATCGCCCTCAACGGCTTCGACGGGAACCAGCCGTACCAGCCCGAGGAGGTCCGCGAGGCCCTCCAGATCGGTCCGGACACCCCCATCATCACCACGGACGCCCGGCACCGCGCCGACGCCAAGAGCGCGCTCATCACCCTGGTCGAGCACGCCCTCATGGCCCGCCTGCGGTAGCTGTCCCCCGGCGCCCGTACCGAAAGGCCGCGTTCCCCCTCGGGGACGCGGCCTTCGGCGTTTCCCGGACACCTGCCCGAGCCGCTGCCCGAACTGCCTTCGGCACGAGGTCTTCGGTGCGAAACCGCCACCGGGGCGGGGCTCGTCCACTACGTTGTCGGGGGGACCTCGGGGGAGGAAGCATGAGCGCGCACGACGGTACGGACCGGATCGGGCCCTTCGACGTCGTGAGCGTCCTCGGCAACGGCGGGATGGGCAAGGTCTTCCTCTGCCGGACACCCGCCGGGCAACGGGTCGCGGTCAAGGTGATCCGCGGGGAACTGGCCGGCATCCACGAGATCAGAGAGCGGTTCGCCCGCGAGGTGAACGCCCTGCTCGACGTCCACAGCCCCTACACCGTCCCGGTCTACGCCGCGGAGACGGTCACACCGCCCCTCTGGCTCGCCACCCGCTATGTGGCGGGACCCACGCTGGAGGCGAGGGTCGTCAGGGAAGGGCCCCTGTCCCTGCGGCAGGTGGCGGAACTCGGCGCCATGCTCGCGGAGGCGCTCTCCGAGGTCCACGCGCGCGGGGTGATCCACCGTGACGTCAAGCCGAGCAACATCATCCTGGAGAACGGCGAACCACGGCTCATCGACTTCGGGATCGCCCGTACGGCCGCGGGGAGGAAGGGGCTGACCCTCCCCGGCACGGCACTCGGCACCCACGGCTACATGGCCCCCGAACAACTGCTGGGCCGGGAGCCGACGCCCGCGGTCGACATGTTCGCGCTCGGCTCCGTCCTCGCCTACGCGGCGACGGGCCGGCCGCCGTTCGGAACCGGGCAGACCGCGAGCATACGGATCCTCCGGCGCCTGCCGCCCCGGCTGGCCGGCGTACCGGCGCCGCTCGCCGGGCTGATCGCCGACTGCCTGGCCACCGCGCCGGCCGAACGGCCGCTGCCCGCCCGGATGACGGCCGCGCTCGGCGCGCTCCTTGCTCCCGCCCCCGCCCCCGCCCCCGCCCCCGGGGGATCCGCCGCCGCGGGGCCCCGGCAGCCCACCGTGCCGGTGCCCGATCCCCCGCACCGCTGCCATGCGCCGGCGGCGCCCGGTGCCGGTGACCCGTGCGCGTTACGTCCGTTCGCCGCCCGGCTCCTCGATGCGGGGCTGACCCGTTCCCTCGTCCGGAAGGCGGCTCTGCACCATGCCCGCTGAACGCGCCGAACCCCTCCAGCACGTCGTCGAACTACGCGACGGCTGGGAGCCGTTGGTACGGGACTGGGCCCGCCGGCGCGGCGAACCCGTCGCCCGCGAGGACGGCGCCCTGTACCTGGAGACCACGGTGGGCGGCCCCACCGGACCCCGGCTCACCGTGGACATCAGCCGTGCGGCGGGTTCGCTCGTGGTGGCGGTCACCGACGGGACGCTGGTCCCCTCGGACCGGCTCGCGCCCACCGCGGCGGCCGCGACGGCCTGGAACTCCCGCGAGGTGACCCCCACGGCGATCCTGGGGGACGAGCGCAGCGAGGCACCGCTGCTCTCCGCCGTCCTCGCCCTGCCGCTGGCCGCGCACCTCTCGGCCGACGGATTCGCGTCCACCCTCGACGCCCTCCTCGACGCGGCGCTCCGGCTGCTGCGCGAATGCCACGACCTCGGATTCGTCCTGCGGAACACCGATGACCTCACCACGCGGGAGTGACCGGATGGAATGGGCCATCGTCCTGCTGACGGTCACGGTGCTGCCCATGGCGGCGGCACTCGCCATCATGTGGGCCAGCACGGCGTCCTGGCGGTCGGGATCGCGGGGGCCGGAGGGGCCCCAGGGTCCCCAGGGGCAAGGGGAGCCCGAGGGCCGGCGGGAAGCCGACCGGCGGCGCGGGCCCGGCCCCGGGCGGGAGCCCGAGGGGCGACGTGCGCGGGAAGGGCGGCGCGCGTCCGACCGACGCCCGGAAGCCGAGCGGCGCCCGGAAGCCGATGGGCGCCGTGCCTCCGACGAGCGCCGTGGGCCCGAGGGGCCGCAGGGGTCCGAGCGCCACGCTGGATCACAGGGGCGCGGTGGGTCCGACCCCCGGCGGGAAGCCGACGACCGTCGTGCGCCCGACTCCCGGCGGGATCCCGGGCGCACGCCCCCCGGTGCCGGGGCCCCGGAGCGCCACGGGTCCGACCGGGGCGGCGAGCCGGGGCACCGCGTCCCGTCCCCGCCGCCCCGCCTGCGGGACCACCTCGAACGGCTGGCCGACGCCACGCGCGCGCTGCTGGACGGCGCCGGATTCGTCCTGCCTCACCGCACCGGGCCGGAGCCCCACGAGGCCCCGTCCGCACAGCGGCCCCCGGAGGGCGTGCACCCCGAGAGCGGCGCCGACGGCCACGTACCGCACGCCGAACCGCGCTCGGAACCCCACTCCTCATCGCGTACCGAACCCCGACGCGCGCCGCGTCCCGAGCTCCCTCACGCCCCGCGTACCGAGCCTCCTCGCACAGCGCGTGCCGAGCCCCCTCCCGTGCCTCATGTGCCGCACGGCGCGCCTCACTCCGGCGTCCCCACCGGCGCCGGGGGCGCACCTCACGCCCTGCCGCGCGCCGAGCAGCCCGCCGAAGGCCACGAGGCACCGGTCCCCCAGCCCCACGAGGAGCCGTCCGCCCTGCCCCCGGCCGGAGTCGTCGCTCGCTCCGCTCTCCCCGGCCGCGCCGAACGGGATCCCGATCTCGACACCGTGGCACTCGGCGGAGGCCGACGGTTCGTGGTGACCGCGGCGACCTGGCTGCGCCCCGACGGCTACGTGGAGTGGGACGGCGCCCTGTGCCGCGCCCACTGGCAGGGCCCGGCGTCGGCGTATCCCCGTCCCGGTGACCTGGTCCGCGTGACGGTGACGCCGGACTCGGAACCTCCGCTGCTCCGGGCCCGCCCGCTCGACTGAACGTCCCCCACTCCGTACCACACCCCCCACGACGCATGCCCATCCGTCCCCGTCGCTCCACGGAGTAGCCGTGTTTCCCACGCCTCAGCCCGAAGAAGCCCCGCTCCCGGTGCCGTACATGGGCTTCGAGTTCGACAGCGCCCAGCGGCTGCCGCTGCTGCTCTGTCTGGACACCTCAAGCTCCCTGGGCCAGAACCGCGCCATCGACGCGCTCAACTCCGCCCTCACCGGGTGGGCGGCGAGCCTCGTCGACGACATGGCGCTCAGCGCCGCCGTCGACGTCGCCCTGATCACCTTCGGCGGGGGCGAGGGCATCACCGTCTGGCAGGGGGGCACCCCGCTCGGCGCCACCGCGCCGGAGTGGCCGCACAGTCCGTTCGTACCGGCCCACGAGTTCCGGCCGCCGCTGCTGCGCGCCGACGGTGTGACGCTCCTCGACCGGGCGCTGCGGCTGGCGATGGAGGTCGTCGCCGACTACAAGGCGGGACTCCGCACCGAGGGCCTGACCTACTACCGCCCGCAGATCTGCGTCGTGACGGACGGCCTGCCCAGCGACGAACGCGGCACCTTCTCGTACGCGTACCGCGAGCTCCTGCCCGATCTGCGCAAGGCGGAGGAGGAACGCCGCTTCCGGCTGTTCGCGGTCGGGGTCGGCGAGCGGCACTCGGGCGCGGAGGAGGTGCTGCAGGAACTGGCACCGCACTACAACGCCTGGCTGGACGGGTTCCCGTTCGCGGAGCTGCTCACCGCGATGTCGCACAGCGCCAAGGCCACCCAGGGCGGGGCGGCGGAGGCCGAGTTCCAGGAGATATTCGCCCGGCTGAAGCGCCGGCGCGGCGGCGGGCAGGTTCCGGCGTGAGGCCGGCGGACCGGCCGGCCGCCGGCTGGCGGGTACACGGTACGAGCGCCACGGGCTACCGGCACACGCGGGAGGGGACGCCCTGCCAGGACGCGTGGGCGTTCGAGGAGACCGCGTCGGGGCTCGTCCTGGCGGTCGCTGACGGCGCGGGGAGCGCGCCGCACTCCCGGGAGGGCGCCTGGGCGGCCGTGCAGCTCGCGATGCGCGCGTTCCTGCCGTTGGTCGCCCCGTGGGAGCGCCTGCCGGACGCCCACGCGCGCAAGGAGGAGCTGACCGAGGCGTTCCGTGAGGTGCGGGCCGCGTTCCTGCAGTGGTGCCAGGGTCCCCCCGGCCTCTTCGCGACCACGCTGACGGTGGTGGTCCTCGCCCGGGGCTGGCTCGGGCAGTTGTCGGTCGGCGACGGCCTCGTCCTCGTCCGCGCCGACACGAGCGCGGCCGGCTCCGCCTCGTACCATCTGCTGCCCCGCGCGCACACCGGCAGCGAGTACGCGAACGAGACCGTCTTCGTGGGTTCGCCCACCGCGCTCGCGCAGCTCCGGGTGGACTGTGTCCGCGACGACGCGATCGACGGGGTGCTGCTGTCCACGGACGGCCTGACCCACGCGCTGCTCAGGCGGGCCCCCGCCGGTCCTCCCCTGCCGCACGACGCCTTCCTCGGCCATCTCTTCGACCGGCTCGCCCGGTCCGACTACGACCACGACGAGGAGGAGCGGCGGCTCAAGGCCTTTCTCGACTCGGACCAGATCACCCGGGTGACCGGGGACGACAAGACTCTCCTGTGGGCGATACGGACATGACTGCGGCTGACAACAACGACGGCACCGACGGCGCCGACCACCTGCACGACCCCGTCCTCGCGCTCGGGGACGGCACGCGCGTCACCCGGGGCCCGAAACCGCTGGGTACGGGTGGCCAGGGCAGTGTCTGGACACTCGACGAACGCGCCGACCTCGTCGCCAAGATCTACAACAGCGCTCCCGACGACGCCCAGCTGCGTCGGCTCGCCGCGATGCTGCGGGCCGACCCGCTCGCCGGGGAGCGGCTGGCGCCCGGCCAGCCGCCCATGCTGGTGTGGCCGGTCGACCTGGTCGTGGCCGGCGGGCGGCCGGTCGGCTACGGGATGCCGCTCCTGGACCCGGCGGTGCACACCCCGCTGAACGGGCTGCTGCAGAAGAACGCGCGACTGCGCAGGTTCGACGGCAGGGCGCACTGGAAGTTCCTGCTCGGGGTGGCCTCGAACCTCGCCTACATGACGGCGGAGCTGCATCAGCAGCGCTTCGTCGTGGGCGATCTGTCGAGCGCCAACGCGGTCGTCGACCCGAACGGGTTCGTCACCTTCCTCGACTGCGACTCGTTCGCCTTCACCGACGCGCTGACCGGTGAGTCCTTCGGCAGCGACGTGTTCACGGACGACTACGCGGGTCCCGAGCGGTACTCCGGGGAGCCGCCCACCCGGCACTCGGACGACTTCGCGCTCGCCGTGCTCATCTACCAGCTGCTCAGCGCCGGAAACCACCCGTTCGACGGAGCTCCGCTGCAGGGTCTCGCCGAGGCGACCCGCAAGGACAACATCCAGACCGGAACGTCCTTCCTCGTCCACCCGGCCCGGGTACGGACACCGGCGCAGCTGCTGCCGCCCGAGGTGTTGCCGCCGCGGCTGGTGGAGCTGGCGCGCAGGGCGTTCGGCCCGGGGATCCGGGACCCTCGGCGGCGGCCCTCGTCGGCGGCCTGGCTGGAGGCGCTGGACGAGGCACGGTCGGCCGCCGTGCGGTGTGCCGACGTGCCGGAGCACCACCACAGCGGCCATCTGACCGCGTGCCCGTGGTGCGCGCGTCGGGCGAACGGACATTCCGATCCGTTCGTGGCGAGTCAGGGCCGTCCGTCGGCGGGCGGCCGGGCGGCCGGGGCGTCGACGAGTGCGGCGGCGAGCGCGAGCGCGTCCACGCGCCCGTCGCGTGCGGCGAGCGCGTCGGCGTCCCGGTCCGGGCCCTCCAGCGCGCCGCCGCGGCCCGGCTGGGCACCGCCGCGGTCCGGGCCGGCCGGCGCGTCCCGCCCGGCGGGCCCCACGCCCTCCGCTCCCCCGCCGCCCCCGCCCAATCCGTCGGGCACCGCGGGAACGAAGGCCAACGCGGGCACGAAGGCCAACGCGGGCACGAAGGCCAACGCGGGCACGACACGCCCGTCGGGCACGGACGACAAGGCGAAGCCCACCCCCGCGCCCCTCACCAAGGGTGAGATCGCGATCGGCTGCGGGGCCGTCGTGCTCCTCATCGGCATCGTGGTCGCACTCGTCTGGGGTGCCATCTCGCTCGTCCAGGCGCTGATCAACTAGGGGGTGTGTCCGGACGGCACGAAAGAGGGCCGGAACCCGGTGTCACCGGGTTCCGGCCCTCTTCGGTCGTCGCTCAGCGCCAGCTGTGCGGCGCGCGGAAGCCGTGCTCCCGCTCCAGGCGGCGCCAGCCGGCCGTGGTGCGGCCGCGGTGGCCCGCGGCGGTGTCCTCGTCGGACCGGGCGGCGGCACGGGCGAGCAGGACGGCCGTGATGGCCGCCAGCTCCTCGGGATCGGCGTGGCCCTTCTCGACACGGAGAAGGTTGGCAGGGGTTGTCACGTGGATGACTCCTCTTACTGAGGCGGGTTGCCGTGCTTGCGGGACGGCAGGTCGGCGTGCTTGGTGCGGAGCATCGCGAGGGACCTGATGAGCACCTGGCGGGTGTCGGCGGGGTCGATGACGTCGTCGACCAGGCCGCGCTCCGCCGCGTAGTACGGGTGCATCAGCTCGGCCTTGTACTCCTTGACCATGCGGGCTCGCATGGCCTCGGGGTCCTCGGCCTCCGCGATCTGCTTGCGGAAGATCACGTTGGCGGCGCCCTCGGCGCCCATGACCGCGATTTCGTTGGTGGGCCAGGCGTACGTCAGGTCGGCGCCGATGGACTGGGAGTCCATGACGATGTACGCGCCGCCGTAGGCCTTGCGCAGGATCAGGCTGATCCGGGGCACGGTCGCGTTGCAGTACGCGTACAGCAGCTTCGCGCCGTGGCGGATGATTCCACCGTGCTCCTGATCGACGCCCGGCAGGAAGCCGGGTACGTCCAGAAGGGTGATGATCGGGATGTTGAAGGCGTCGCACATCTGCACGAAGCGGGCGGCCTTCTCGGAGGCCTCGATGTCGAGGACACCGGCCAGCGTCTGCGGCTGGTTGGCGACGAGGCCGACGACCTGGCCGTCGAGGCGGGCGAGCGCACAGATGATGTTGCGGGCCCAGCGCTCGTGGATCTCCAGGTAGTCGCCGTCGTCGACGAGCTCCTCGATGACCTTGTGCATGTCGTACGGACGGTTGCCGTCGGCCGGGACCAGGTCGAGCAGGACCTCGGAGCGGCGGTCCGCCGGGTCCTCGCAGGGGACGGTCGGCGGGTTCTCGCGGTTGTTCTGCGGGAGCATCGACAGGAGGTAGCGGACCTCCGCGATGCAGGTCTCCTCGTCGTCGTACGCGAAGTGGGAGACACCGGAGACACCCGCGTGGACGTCGGCGCCGCCGAGGCCGTTCTGGGTGATCTCCTCGCCGGTGACCGCCTTGACGACGTCCGGTCCGGTGATGAACATCTGCGAGGTCTCACGGACCATGAAGACGAAGTCCGTCAGCGCCGGGCTGTAGGCCGCGCCGCCGGCACACGGGCCGAGCATCACCGAGATCTGCGGGATGACACCGCTCGCGCGGGTGTTGCGCTGGAAGATGCCGCCGTAGCCGGCGAGCGCCGAGACGCCCTCCTGGATACGGGCGCCCGCGCCGTCGTTCAGGGAGACCAGCGGGGCACCGGCCGCGATGGCCATGTCCATGATCTTGTGGATCTTCGTCGCGTGGGCCTCGCCCAGGGCGCCGCCGAAGATCCGGAAGTCGTGCGCGTAGACGAAGACCGTCCGGCCCTCGACCGTGCCCCATCCGGTGATCACACCGTCGGTGTACGGCTTCTTCGCCTCCAGGCCGAAGCCCTGGGCGCGGTGCCTGCGGAGCTGCTCGACCTCGCTGAAGGAACCAGGATCGAGCAGCAGCTCGATGCGTTCGCGCGCCGTCAGCTTGCCCTTCGCGTGCTGGGCCTCGGTCGCGCGGTCGCTCGGGCCGCGGAGGGCCTGCTCACGCAGGACGTGCAGCTCGGCCACTCGGCCACGGGCGTCAGCGGGCTCGCTCGGGATCTGGTCCACAACGGTCATGTACCGACCCTACGAAGTCGGACAAGAAAACCCCGCCGTCGACTCCGTACAGTCTCCCGTGTCGATTCCTGGTGGGGCTGGACAGAACGACGCACTGTTCAGCACGAGTCAACAGCCAGGTACCCCTCGTGTTTGTAGGGGTTCAACATAGACCTCGGTGGGCCCGGAATCGTCGGGCCTTCGCCGGCCCTCGCCGCCCACAAGGTAGCCCATGGCGCCGAAGGGCCCACGAACCCCGAAGGGTCGCGGGCCCCGTGGCTCGCGCCGCGGTCAGCCTCCGCAGTGGAAGCGGGCGCCGCCCCAGTCCGCGTGGTCGTTCCCGTTGCCGTCGCCGCCGTCGGAGACCACCAGATCGACCCAGGTGGCGCCGGTCACGTCGGCGGTGAGCGACCAGGCGGCGTCCGTGGCCCTGAGCACCGGGGATTTCACCCGCTCGGCGCCGTCGGCGAGGACGCTGAACTGGACGCTGCCCCGGCTGGTCTGGACGTCGTCCACGCCTACCTCGGCGGTCAGGGAGGTGCAGCGGCCGCCCAGGTAGTAGCGGACCTTCGCGGGCGCGTGGCTGCCCAGGCCCTTGGCGAACGTCACTCCCCCGATCCTCAGCGGGGAGCCGTCGCCGGTGCCGGTCTCGCCGTTGGAGAGGTCGCGCTCCACGGGGCCCCAGCCGTTGGTGGCCGAGGTCCAGTCGAGATCGCTGGCCCAGCTGTCGGCGGTGGGCGGCGGGGGCAGCGTACGGACGGTGGTGGCGGCGGTGAGCTTCCGCTCCCCTCCCCCGAGGACGTACGTGAGGGAGGCGTCCAGGGTGTACGGCCGGTAGGCCGCGTCCACCGGGGGCGTCACCTGCCAGGTGGCGCCGGCCTTCCCGCCCGGCGCGACCGTGCCGAGGGTGACGGGCGCGGCCGGTTCCACGGTCCAGCCCGCCGGGAGGGTGAGCTCGGCCCGGGCTCCGGAGACCTCGGTGGCCTCGTCGTTGCCGAAGGTGGCCGTGACCTGGTTCGGGCGGCCGGGCTCCAGGGCCTCGGGCGCGGTGACGGTGAGCGTGCCGCAGGCGGCGCGCTCGGCGGCCGGGCCGAGGTCGGTGACGGTGAAGGCGTCGAGGACGAAGTCGGCGCCGTCCGGGGCGTCACCGCGCTTGCGCAGACCCGTCCAGGTGTCGCCGCAGCCGGCGGTGACCGTCTCGGAGAAGTGCCCGCTGTCCCTCTGCTGTCCGATCGGGGTGCGGCGGGTCTCCACGGAGGTCCCGTTCGTCCGGTCGTATCCGGTGATCCACTCGTACGCGCCCGCGTGGCTCGACCGGTAGTCGTACTCGACGCGGTAGGTGCGACCGTCCTTCATGGGGACGGTCCAGGGCGCGGTCCGGTAGACGAGTCCGCTGTTCTCGTCGTGGGACTTGAGGGACTCGGCGCCGCCGATGACGTCGTCGATCAGCTTCCCGTTCCAGCCGGCCTGGGTGTAGGGGGCGTGGAGCTGGGCGATGTGGGTGCGCGGGTCGGTCGTCCCGCCCGCGTCGCCCTTGAGGAAGGGGCCCCAGCCCTGGTCGACGGCCTCGAAGTCCTCGTACACCACGGTCCCGGCCTGGGTGGCGGGGGCGTTGGCGACGATCCGGACGTCGTCGATCCGGACGGTGGCGGCGCTGCCGCTCGCGGCCTCGATCCGCAGCGGGGTGCTGCCGCGGGGCGGGGCGGTGAAGGTGACCTTGGCGCGCTGGAAGCGGGTGCCGTTCCAGTCGGAGGCGGCGACCCGGTCCTGGAGCGAGGACCGTTCGACGGTGACGGACCGCCCGCCGACGGAGAGGGTGGTGGGCCGGGTGGCGCCGGGCTGGACCTCGATCAGGGCGGAGGCGGTGTACCGCTCGCCCGGGGTGAGGCCGGTGATCCGCTGGCCGACCGAGGCGGTGGCGGTGCCGGAGAGCTTCGCGCTGTTGCGTCCCTGCTCGTCGGTGTCACGGGCGACGGTGCCGGTCGTGGTCCAGGAGCCGAGCTTCGCGTCGTTGAAGCCGGGGTCCTTCACCGGGGTGCCCTGGCCCCACTTCGGGGCGGGCTGCGCGGGGGCGCGGTCGGGGTGGAGGACGTAGGGCTGTCCGGCGACGGCGTCGAGAGTGATCCTCCCGCCGGTGGGGCGCACGGTGGCGGTCTTCACGCGCCCGTTGTCGGTGAGTCTGTAGACCGTGTACGAGCGGGTGCCGGCCGGGACGGACCAGGTGGTCGTGCCGCCCGCCTTGTTGTAGTGGTAGAGCTTCGTGCCGTCGGTCTTTCCGCCGGTCTTCCCGTCGGACCAGGGCAGCAGGTAGCTCTCGCCGTCGAGGACCTTGCGGCCGTCCTCGTAGAAGGTGCGGCGGCCGTCCTCGACGGTGCCGCGGACCCCGCCGGTGAAGGTGATGTCGTTGCCGTTCCAGCGGGTGATCCGCTGCTGCTGGAGGTACTTGGCGGGCAGGTTCCGCTGCCAGACGTTGGCGGTGAAGTCGTTCCAGTCGGTCTCGCCGGTCCAGCCCTCGAAGTCCACGAGGGCGGTCTGGCCGAGGACCCGGTGGTTGTTCCAGACGTCCTTCTCGCCGTTGCGGATGAAGCGCACGATCTGCGAGTTGAGGCCCTTGTTGGTGGCGCCGCCGTAGTCGAGGTCGTTGGCCCAGTGGGACCAGAGGGAGGCCCGCTCGAACTTCTCGGACCACTCGGTGGCGACGTTCCAGCCCTGCGCCTGGACGGCCCTCATCGTCTCGTCGGCGATCCAGCCGTGGGTGTAGTAGACGTCGATGTAGAGGGTGGAGAGGTTGCGGTCGGTCTCGTCGCGCAGCTGCTTGAAGCGGCGGGCGAGGTCGCCGCTGTTGATGTCGCGGCGCTGGTCGATGTAGTAGCTCTGGTTGAGCCAGTTCCAGCCGGGCTTCGTCCTGTCGACGAGGGTCTCGCTGAAGTTCCTCGCCTCGGGGTACGACTCGGTGGCGTTGACGTGGACGCCGAAGTCCGCGCCCCACTTCCGGCCCTCCTTGAGGAGGACGTTGAGGTCGGTGAGGCCCCCGGCCCGCTTGTTGTAGTTGCCGCCGTAGTCGGGGTGGGCGGAGTCGTGGCCCTCGGAGCCGTACCCCTTGAGCAACGCGAACTGGCCGAGTCCGTCGGTGGAGAGCGAGATCCGCTTGACGTCGTCCAGGGTGCGCAGGAAGGGGTGGGTGGCCTGCGAGGCGAAGTTGAACGGGATGTGGGCGACGACCCGGTCGGGGGTGTCCTCGCTGCCCGGGGCCTTGATCCCGATCGTCCGGAAGGCGATGGCGCCGTCCTGCCAGTCGGTGGTGCCGTCGGCGTTGGCGTCGGGGGTGACGACGACCTTGGCCCAGGGCAGGCTGTCGCCGCTCGCGGGCTTCGGCGCGCCCTCGCCGCGGTAGGTCCACTGGCCGGACCAGACGCCGACGCGGGTCTCGGTACCGGTGGCGGTGGTCTGCTTGCGGGCCTGGTGCCAGAAGCGGGCGCCGTCGCGGGCGGAGGCCCCGGTGGGCTTGTCGTAGCTGGAGTTGGACTCGACGGCGGCGGCGAGCCGCCCGGTGCTGACGATCGCGTAGCTCGCGCCCACCGGGGTGGTCTCGGCGGCGGTCGCGTCGGTGACCTGGGCGAAGACGTCGGCGGTGCGGGTGGAGTCCGGGTCGAGCCGGGTGAAGGCGGTCGCGGCGCCGGCGTCCGAGGAACCGACGGAGACCAGGTCGTGGCCCGGTATGTCGAGGGTGCCGACCCGGAAGCCCTCGATGTCGCGGACGGCGGTCACCCGGAACGTGGTGGCCCGCCCGTCGACGCTCAGCCGCGCGTCGATCTCGACTCCCGGCAGGTCCGGGAAGGTGAGGGTGTACGCGGCGGAGGACCCGGTCATCACGGGGGCGCCCTTGGCCCGGACGGTACGGGCGGTGCCGTTGAGGACGATCTGGGTGACCGGGGCCGTACTGCCGAGGAGCCGGGCGCCGCTCGCGCGGTCGGTGTACGAGAGGACGCGGGGGAAGTCCTCGGCGACGGCCACGGAGAGCTGCCGGGAGGCGATGAAGGGGCCGTCGGTGGCCGCGGTGCCGGCCGCCGCCGTGTCGGCGGCCGCGGGGGCGGCTGCCGCGCCCCCGGCCGTGGCGCCCTCGGCCAGGGCGGGCCCGGCCAGGGCGAACACGGCGGAGGAAGCGACGGCGAGCGCACAGGCCGCACGGAGTCTTCGCGAAGGGGGGAGGGACATGCGCTCTAGTTGGCCCCGCCCCGGCGGCACCGTCAACGAGATCGCGCCGCGCGGGCGCCTCCAGTCCAAGAACCCCCTTCGGTTAGTCCAAGTGACCGCCGAAGAGGGCTCTTTCGGACCGGAACCGCCGGTCAGCAGCCGCCGCAGTTGTAGAAGGTCACGTCCCAGTGGTTGCCCTCGTCGGCGTAGACGTTGCCCGCGCCGGACTTCCACTGCGGGGCGCCGTCACCGCGTACACCGATGTACGTGAACGTGTTCTTCACGTAGTTGGTGACGCAGGTGGCCTTGCCGAAGTCGAGCTTGTAGCCGTTCCAGTGGGAGTACGTGCCGCTCGCGTGGCCGGTCTCGGTGCCACCGGTGATGTTGAGGGCGCAGCCGCTGGCGCTCCTCAGGGTCTGGGCGCCCTGGGCGGTGGCCAGGTTGAGCTGGTCGAAGGACGTACACGTGGCGACGTTGCGGTCGGAGCAGCCGCCGGACGAGGACCAGGTGATCCCGGAGGACCGGAACATCGAGGTCGCGGTGGCGTGGCTGATCTTCGTGACGGCGTGGGCCTCGCCGGCGGCGGTGAGGACACCGACGCCGGGCGCGAAGAGCGCGCCGAGGACGAGGGCGAGGGCGGTGAGGACGGAGCGGAGCTTCATGGGGTTGCCTCCTGCTGGGGACCGTGACGGTGGGGACGGTGGTGCAGGTGGTGCCGGTGGCATGGTGCCGCAGTTCTACGCGCGTCCGCCAGAGGGCCTCCGTGGCGTGATGGCGCCGTTCGGGTGAACCTCTCGCAGAGATGTTGAATGTTGAACGGAATAGGGCTACAGTCGTTCTCGTTGAAGGTTCAACAAACACCGACAAGGAGCATGTCATGGGTCTCTTCGGCCGCAAGAACACCGAGTCCGCCGTCGCCGTCGCCACTCTCCCCGTGGACCCGGCCCTCACCGCCCTCACCGGCGCGTACACCATCGACCCGGCCCACAGCAGCATCGGCTTCACCGTCCGGCACGCCATGGTCACCAACGTCCGCGGCACCTTCGCCGAGCACGAGGGCGTCCTGAACCTGGACGGCGAGAACCCCGACGCCTCCACCGCCTCGATCGACGTCAAGATCGCCTCGATCGACACGGGCATCGCGGACCGCGACGGCCACCTGCGCAGCGGCGACTTCTTCGACGCCGAGCAGTTCCCGCTCATGACGTTCCGCTCCCTGCACGCCCAGCAGCTGGGCGGCGACAAGTACCGGATCACCGGCGACCTGACCATCAAGGACGTCACGAAGCCGCTCGCGATCGACCTGGAGTTCAACGGCTCCGCCACGGACGTGTACGGCAACGAGCGCGTCGGCTTCGAGGGCTCGGCCGAGATCCTGCGCTCCGACTGGGGCCTGACCTGGAACGCGGCCCTGGAGACCGGCGGCGTGATGGTCAGCGACAAGGTCAAGCTGAACTTCGACATCTCCGCGATCAAGAACGCCGCCTGATCCCGCCCCCCTGATCGCCGGGACCTGGGCCTGTCAGGGCCCCGAGCCCGACTCCGACGTCACACGAGCGCGCCCGCCCTCCGCTGCTGCGGAAGGCGGGCGCTCGGCGTTGCGCGCGGGGCCCGGGACGAGGGCCCTTGGTCCCCTAGCCGCGGCGCGCGGCCGCCGCGACCACCGCCGGGATCAGGCGGTCGTTCTCGGGGGCGCCGGGGCCCGCGGCGAAGCCGAAGCGGCGGCGGGCGTAGCTGTAGGCGAGGCCGGTGGCCGGGTCGGCGAAGGCCTGGGAGCCGGGGGCTCCGCTGTGGCCGACGGCCAGCGGGCTGAGCACCGGGTGGCGGGTGGCCAGCGGGACGAAGCCGAGGCCGAAGGCGTTCGTGGCGCCGGTCACCAGGTCCTGGCCGGAGGAGTGGATCCGGGCGGCCTCGGCCAGGGTGTCCGGCTTCAGGAGCGGGGCACGGCCGTCGAGCTCGCCGGCGATCGTCGCGTACATCCGGGAGAGACCGCGCGCGGAGCCGACGCCGCCGCCGGAGATCGGCGCCCGGGCCCGTACCGTACGGGAGTTGGCGTAGCCGACGATGTCGAACGGCGGGTCCGCGTGGAAGTTGAACGCGATGGCCAGGAGGCTGTCCGGGGCGATCGGGTTCTCCGCGAGCAGGGCCTGCTCCGCGGGCGTCGGCCGCATCGGCAGGGCCGTGCGGAAGCGGGGCTCCAGCTCCTCGGGCAGGCCCAGGTAGTAGTCGAGCGCGTACGGGGCGCGGACCCGCTCCTCGAACAGCTCCTGGATCGTCCGGCCGGTGGCTCGCAGGACGACCTCACCGACGAGGGCGCCGATCACGACGGCGTGGTAGCCGTGGGCGGTGCCGGGCTCCCAGAAGGGGCGCTGGCCCGCGAGCCGAGCGGCGATGAGCCGGTCGTCGGAGAGTTCCTCGGCGCTGAGGCCGCCGTCGGCGCCGATCACGCCGGACCGGTGGGCGAGCAGCTGCCGCAGGGTCAGCTTCTCCTTGCCCTCGGCGGCGAACTCGGGCCACCAGGAGGCGACCTCGCGATCGAGGTCGAGCACGCCGTCCTGCACGAGCAGGGCGGTGCCCAGGGCCATCGCGCCCTTGGAGGAGGAGTAGAGGCCGAGGAGCGAGTCCCCGTCGACCCCGTCGCCGCCCCAGAGGTCCACGACCAGCCGGCCGTGGTGATGGACGGCGAGCTGGGCTCCGCCGTCGCGTGCCTCGTTCGCCACGACGGTGGCGAACTCCTCCCGTACGGACTCGAATCCGGGCTCCACCGTGCCATGGACCCGCACCTGGACGTGACCGTCGCTCATCGCGCTGCTCCCCCTGAACGTCGTCGGCTTGTTCGGTGACTGCAACGATCAAGGGGGCGATTCCCTTCCCGACTCGCCGCGGGGCGGCCGGACATGCCGGCCGGCGGCGTTGTCAGTGGCGGCGTCTAGCGTCGGTGGCATGGAATTCCGTATCGACAGCGGTGTGTTGACCGATGCCGTGGCCTGGGCCGCGCGCGTCCTGCCGGCCCGCTCCCCCATGCCCGTCCTCGGCGGTCTGCTCCTGGAGGCGGCGGACGGCCGCCTGCGGGTCTCCGGCCTCGACCACGAGGCCTCGGCCCGGGTCGAGGTCGAGGCCGACACGGACGTCGGGGGCCGGGCCCTGGTCCTGGGCCGGCGACTGCTCGACATCTGCAAGGTGCTCCCCCGGGGCGTCACGGAGCTCGCCGTGGAGGGCGCCCGCCTCTCGGTCACCTCGGGCGGCGCCCGCTTCGGCCTCTCCCTGCTGCCGCTGGACGACTATCCGGCCCCGCCCACGCTGCCCGGGGTCCGCGGCCTGGTGGACGGGGACGCCTTCGCCGCGGCGGTCGGCCAGGTGGCCGTGGCGGCGGGCCGGGACGACTCGCTGCCGGTCCTCACCGGGATACGGCTCGCCCTGGACGGCACGACCATGACGCTCGCGGCCACCGACCGCTACCGCTACGCGGTCCGCACCGTGGAGTGGAAGCCGGCGGCGGGCGGCGGCGAACCGGCCGACGTGGTCGTCCCGGCCAAGCGCCTCACCGAGATCGCCCGCTCCCTGGCGGGCACGGGCCCGGCCCGGCTCGCCCTGGACAGCGGCTCGATCGGCTTCGAGAGCGACGGCCTGCGGACCACCACCCGCCTCCTGGACGGCCGTCTCCCCCGCCACGACAAGCTGTTCGCCCTCGGCGACCACGCCCTGGCCGCCACCGACCGGGCCCCGCTGACGGAGGCCGTGAAGCGGGTCGCGGTCGTCGCCGAGGGCGACAGCCCGGTCCAGCTCGCCTTCACCCCCACGTCGATCCACCTGCAGGCGGGTTACGAGGACGACGTGGCCTCCCAGCACCTCCCGGCCACCCTCACGGGCCCGGACACCCTCACGGTCGCCTTCAACCCCGGCTATCTCCTGGACGCCCTGACCACCCTGGACGCCCCGCGGGTCCACTTCCACCTCCTGGGCCCGGGCCAGCGGGCCCTCCTCACCGACGGCCCGGAGCCGACCCACCGCCACCTGCTGATGTCGGTGAAGCCCCTGGTCTGAGGGACCGCCTAGAACCCGCCCCCGCCTCCGAAGTCGCCGCCCCCGCCGAAGTCACCGCCGCCGAAGCCGCCACCGCCGTCGCCGAAGCCGCTGCCGCCGAAGTCGCCGGAGTCGAAGTCGGCGCCGGAGAAGTCGCCGCCCTGGAAGTCTCCGCCGCCGTACTCGGCCGCGTAGGCCGGGGTGGAGAGCATCGAGCCGAGGACGGTGCCCAGGAGGAGGCCGGGCAGGAGGCCTCCGCCGAAGTAGCCGCCGGCCCAGGGGCCGTAGGCCGGGCCCGCCTCCCAGTACGGGCGGCGGACGCCGTCCGCGTCGACCGTGCGGGCCATCGGGTCCAGGCCGTCGTCGAGGCGGGACGCGTCGGCGGCGCAGACCGGGACCTGGCGGGCGGTGCCGCCGGCCGGGGTCCAGGTGCGGTCCTCGGTGGACGGGCCGTGCCGCGGGTCGAAGAAGCAGGGAGCGCGGCGCTCGGGGAGCGGCCGGGACTCGCGACGGGCGGCCAGGACGGCGAGGGAGTAGCGGCCGTCCTCCAGGGCCGCGGTGACCGCGCGGACGTCATGGGGCCGGGCGGCGGAGGCCATCAGGGACTTCGCCTTGTCGTACGAGTCGAGGGAGCGTTCGTAGTCGCCGCGCATGGCGTCGTCGGCGCCCGCCTCGGCGGGGTGGAAGTCGAGGCGTTCGAGTTCCTCGCCGAAGGCGGTGATGTCCTCGTCGACGACGACCCGGAGCTTGTCGAGGGCGGCGCGCTCCTCGGCCTCCTTGCGGAGCCGGTTGCGGCGGACGACCGCGTAGGCTCCCGCGCCTCCGGCGGCGACCACGGCGCCGAGGGTCACGAGGCCGGCGACGGGGACGCCGCCGTCGGTGCCGACGGAGCCCCAGCCGGCGGGGGCGGAGCCGCGCAGGGTGGGCAGGGCCTGGTCGACGAAGTTGTTGAGCTCGGTGGCCGCGTCGACGCCCGGCTGGCGTACGGAGGTGACGAGGTTGCGCACGGCCTGTTCGGACATGACGGCGCGGTCGGCGCCCGCGTCGAAGCCGTCGCCGAGGCGGACCGCGTACAGGCCGGTGATGCCGGTCTGGGTCCGCAGGTTCGCGAGGAGGTCCTTCGGCGGGAACTGCGCGTTCGCGGGCAGGACCGCCACGAACAGCGGCTTGTCCGCGTCCTTGATCTTCTGGGCGAGGGCGTCCGCCTGGGACTTCGACAGCTGGTCGGCGGCGCCCGGGTCGACGTACACCGGGCCCTGTTTCAGGGCGGCGGCCGCGTCGGGTATCCCCGTGGCCCTGGCGCCCGCGGAGGGGGCCAGGACCAGGAGCAGCAGCATCATCAGCCCGCCGAGGGCCGACAGGACGGAAAGCGGCCTGGTCCTCATGGTTCGACGCTACCCGAAGCGCGACAAACAAGACATAGAGGGCTACTCGGCGGGGTCGATCCCGGCCCGCAGCACCCCGTACGTGAACGCGTCCTCCAGGGCCTGCCAGGAGGCGGCGATGACGTTCTCGCCGACGCCGACCGTCGACCACTCGCCGTTGCCGTCGCTGGTGGTGATCAGGACGCGGGTCGTGGACTCGGTGCCGTGGCGGCCCTCCAGGATGCGGACCTTGTAGTCGACCAGCTCGAACTTGGCGAGCTGCGGGTAGATCCGCTCCAGGGCGAGGCGCATCGCCCGGTCGAGGGCGTTGACGGGGCCGTTGCCCTCGGCGGTGGCGACGATCCGCTCGCCCTTGGCCCAGAGCTTCACGGTCGCCTCGTTGGCGTGGGTGCCGTCGGGGCGGTCCTCGACGATCGCGCGCCAGGACTCCGTACGGAAGTAGCGGCGGGCCCGGCCCTCGGCCTCCTCCCGGAGGAGCAGCTCGAAGGAGGCGTCGGCGGCCTCGTACGTGTAGCCCTGGAGCTCGCGCTCCTTGACCCGCTCGACGACCCGGGCCACGAGCGCGCGGTCGTCGCCCAGGTCGACGCCGAGCTCCTTGCCCTTGAGCTCGATGGAGGCCCGGCCGGCCATGTCGGAGACCAGCATCCGCATGGTGTTGCCGACCAGCTCGGGGTCGATGTGCTGGTAGAGGTCGGGGTCGACCTTGATCGCGGAGGCGTGGAGCCCGGCCTTGTGCGCGAAGGCGGAGACACCGACGTACGGCTGGTGGGTGGAGGGGGTGAGGTTGACGACCTCGGCGATGGCGTGCGAGATCCGGGTCATCTCGGCGAGGGCGCCGTCGGGCAGCACCTTCTTGCCGTACTTGAGCTCCAGGGCCGCGACGACGGGGAAGAGGTTGGCGTTGCCGACCCGCTCGCCGTAGCCGTTGGCGGTGCACTGGACGTGGGTGGCGCCGGCGTCGACGGCGGCCAGCGTGTTGGCGACCGCGCAGCCGGTGTCGTCCTGGGCGTGGATGCCGAGGCGGGCGCCTGTGTCGGCGAGGACGGTGGCGACGACGGCCTGGATCTGGGCGGGGAGCATGCCGCCGTTGGTGTCGCAGAGGATGACGACGTCGGCGCCGGCCTCGTACGCGGAGCGGACGACGGCCTTGGCGTAGTCGGGGTCGGCCTTGTAGCCGTCGAAGAAGTGCTCGCAGTCGACGAAGACGCGGCGGCCCTGGGAGACCAGGTGGGAGACGGTGTCGCGGACCATCTCCAGGTTCTCGTCGAGGGTGGTGCGCAGGGCGAGCTCGACGTGCCGGTCGTGCGACTTGGCGACGAGGGTGACGACAGGCGCGCCGGAGTCGAGGAGGGCCTTGACCTGCGGGTCGGTGGCGGCGTCGCCGCCCGGTCTGCGGGTGGCGCCGAAGGCGACGAGCTGCGCGTTCTTGAACGCGATCTCCTGGCGGGCGCGGGCGAAGAACTCCGTGTCGCGCGGGTTGGCTCCGGGCCAGCCGCCCTCGATGAAGCCCACGCCGAACTCGTCGAGGTGCCGGGCGATGGTCAGCTTGTCCGCGACGGTGAGGTTGATGCCTTCACGCTGCGCCCCGTCGCGCAGCGTCGTGTCGAAGACATGGAAGCTGTCGTCGAGGCGCTGGCTCTCGGCGTTCTCCGTGGTCATGACTGTGATGGCTCCTGTCGGATGTGGCTCCGGAAGGTCTGGATCCACTTGCCCCCATTCTCACGCGACGTCCGCTTCCGGCGTGGGTGGGGCCGGAAAACGAAAAAACCCCTCGCGGGTGCGAGAGGTCTGCGCGCGGGTCTGAGGCACGGTGTCCACTGCCGCGGGGGTCGTGCCGCGATTCAGTGGCCACTGCGGACCGGCGCGCTGCTGCCGATAATCATCGTGGTAGCGAGCACGCCGGAAGTCTGACACAGGTGGCGTCCCGGCGGGACGGGGGTCTCACGATACGGGCAGTCGCTCCGGAGAGCCGCCGGCCTGCCCGCGCTTCTGGCCGGGCACCGCGCCGCCGTCCGTCCCGACCCGGCCCAGGTCGATGTCCCTGGTCTCGCGCATCGTGAGGTAGACGACCAGGGAGACGGCCGCACAGCCCGCCACGTACCAGTAGAAGCCCGACTCGACGCCCGCGTCCTTGAACCAGAGGGCCACGTACTCGGCGGTGCCGCCGAAGAGCGCGTTGGCGATGGCGTACGGCAGGGCGACGCCGAGGGCGCGGATGCCGGTGGGGAAGAGCTCGGCCTTCACGCAGGCGTTGATGGAGGTGTAGCCGGTGATGACGACGAGCGCGAGCAGGGAGAGGCCGAGGGCCGGCCAGAAGGAGCCCGCGTGCTTCAGCATCGTCAGGATCGGCACGGTGAGGAGCGTGGAGCCCACCGCGAAGGTGATGAGCAGCGGGCGGCGGCCGATGCGGTCGGAGAGGCGGCCGGCCAGCGGCTGGAGGCAGGCGAAGACGATGAGGGCGCAGAAGGAGACCAGGGTCGCGGTCTGCTTGGGGAGGCCGGCGGAGTTGGAGAGGTACTTGGTGAGGTAGGTGGTGTACGTGTAGTACGCCACGGTCCCGCCCATGGTGAGCGCGACGACGAGGAAGGCCTCGCGCCGGTGCGCCCAGAGGGCCTTGAGGGTGCCCTTCTGCTCGCTCGCGACCCCGTCGTCGGCGGTGGTCTCGTACACCTCCGTCTCCAGCATCGTGCGCCGCAGGTAGAAGACGACGGCCGCGCCGAGGGCGCCGAGGACGAACGGGATGCGCCAGCCCCAGCTGTGCAGGGCCTCACCGGACAGGGTGTGCTGGAGCACGAGCAGCAGGCCGAGGCCGAGGATCTGGCCCGCGGTCATCGACACGTACTGGAAGCTGGAGGCGAAGCCGCGGTGCTCCGGGGCGGAGGCCTCGGTGAGGTAGGTGGCGCTGGCGGCGTACTCGCCGCCGACGGAGAGCCCCTGCAGGAGGCGGGCGATCAGGAGGACGGCGGCGCCGCCGTACCCGGCGACGGAGTAGGTGGGCGCGACCGCGATGAGGAGCGCGGAGGCGGACATCAGGGTGACGGTGAGGGTGAGGGCCGCCTTGCGGCCCTTGCGGTCGCCGACCCGGCCGAGGAGCCAGCCGCCGACGGGCCGCATGAAGAAGCCGACGGCGAAGATGCCGGCGGTGTTCATGAGTTTGGCGGTGTCGTTGCCCTCGGGGAAGAAGGCCCCCGCGAAGTAGGTGGCGAAGCTCGCGTACACGAACCAGTCGAACCACTCGACCATGTTGCCGGCGGAGCCGACCCAGATCTTCTTCCAGTGCTCTCGTCCCATGGACCGGAACCGTGCCGGAGGTGGCGCCGGGGCAACAAGGGTGCAGCGGACAACGATCCCGTGTACTTACGTGCGTTGCGGTCACGGCAGGGGACAGGCGCCGGACCGGCACCGGAACCGGCACCCGGACCGGACCGAGTGCGGCTACGGTCGCGCCAGCAGGTCCTGCTCGATGAACTCGCGTACATGCGCCAGGACTTGCTCACGGCCGGTACCGGGCACGCCCACCGCGACGTGCACGCTGAAGCCGTCCAGGAGCGCCCTCGTACGGGTGGCGAAGCGGTCCGGGTCGACGGCCCGGAACTCCCCGCGCGAGACGCCCTCGGCCAGGATCGCGACCAGGTCCCGGTGCCAGGCCCCCTCGATGGCGGCCTGGCGGATCCGGGCGTCGGCGTCGGCGTTCTGGGACCGGTTCCAGACCTCCAGCCACAGGATCCAGTGCGGATCGCGCGGCCCGTCGGGCACGTAGACGTCGACGTACCCGTCGAGCCGCTCGCGCGCGGTCCCCGGCCGGGAGAGCAGCGCGCTCCGCTCGGCACCGAGGCGCCCCTCGCTCCACTCCAGGGTCTGCAGCAGCAGCTCGTCCTTGGTGCGGAAGTAGTAGAGCAGGTGCCCGCTGCTCATCCCGACCTGCCGCCCGAGCCCGGCCATGGTCAGCCCGTCGAGCCCGCGCTCGGCGATGGTGCCCATGGCGGCGGCGAGCAGCTCCTCACGGGGAGGAGCGGCCTGGTTGCGCCGGCGTGGCGCGGAGGCCTGGGCGGCGGGGCCGGTGGGGCGGGAGGGGTCCATACGGGTCACTCGTACGTTCTACCTCATCCCCTCCCCGCCTCAGACCCTCGGCTGCTGCTGGGTGATGCAGTGGATACCGCCCCCACCTGCGAAGATCGTGCGCGCGTCGACCAGGACGACCTCGCGTTCCGGGAAGAGGCGTCGGAAGATCTCGGCGGCCAGTTCGTCGTGCGGGTCGTCGAAGGCGCAGAGGACCACGCCGTCGTTGCACAGGTAGTGGTTGATGTACGAGTAGTCGACCCAGTCGCCCTCCTCGTCCTTGAGGACGGTCGGGGCCGGGATCTCGACGACCTCCAGGGGGCGGCCCTGGGCGTCGGTCTGGCCGCGCAGGATGTTCACGTACATCCGGGAGCGCTCGTAGTCGGGGTGGGCCGGGTCCTGCTGGCTGTGGACGATGACCGTGCCGGGGCGGGCGAAGGCGGCGACGATGTCGACGTGGCCCTGGGTGCCGTACAGGCCGTAGTCGCCGGTGAGGCCGTGAGGGAGCCAGATCGCCTTCGTCGTGCCGAGCTTGGCGTGGATCTCGGCCTCGACCTGCTCGCGGGTCCACCCGGGGTTGCGGCCGGCGCCGAGCTGGACGGTGTCGGTCAGCAGGACCGTGCCCTCGCCGTCGACGTGGATCGCGCCGCCCTCGTTCACCAGGGGCGAGGAGAGGACGGGCACGTTCACCGCGTCCGCGACATGGCGGGCGATCTTCGAGTCGTGCTCCCAGCGGGCCCAGTCCTGGCCGCCCCAGCCGTTGAACACCCAGTCCACGGCGGCCAGTCCGGTGCCGTCGGTGACGAAGGTCGGGCCGATGTCCCGCATCCAGGCGTCGTCGAGGTCCCGCTCGACCAGGTCGACGTCCTCCCCCACGAGGGCACGGGCCGACTCGGCGTCGCCGGGCGCCACCACCATCGTGACCGGCTCGAAGCGGCGTACGGCACGGGCCACGGACGCCCAGGCCGTACGGGCCTCGGCCAGCTCCTCGGCGTTGGTGAACGTGGGGTTGGGGCTGGGCCAGGCCATCCAGGTGCGCTCGTGCGGCATCCACTCGGCGGGCATGCGGTAGGTCATGGTGACGGGTCCTAGAGGAACTAGAGGAACTAGAGGATCTGGCGGACTAGAGGAAGTAGAGGCGGTTGAGCGAGACGGAGTCGGCCGCCTCGGAGCGGATCGGCGCGCCGTCGAGCGAGACGAGGCCGGTCCGGCCGTCGACCTGGACGTCTCCGGTGCGGGAGTTGAGCCGCAGGTCGGCGGGGCCGATGCCGCGCGTGCCGCGCACGGGGACGCGGCGGCGCCGGGTCGGCATCCGGTCGGAACCGAGGTCGACGGCCGCCTGGGCGACGAACGCGACCGAGATGTCGGCGGGCGTGGCGCCGTGCCCGCCGAACAGCGGTCCGAGGACGAGCGGTTCACAGGTGTCGGTGGCGGCGTTCGGATCGCCCACGACCCCCCACGCGGGGAAGCCGTTCTTGATGACCATCTGCGGCTTGGCACCGAAGAACTGCGGCTTCCACAGCACGATGTCGGCCATCTTGCCGACCTCGATCGAGCCGATCTCGTGGGCGAGGCCGTGGGCGATCGCCGGGTTGATGGTGAGCTTGGCGATGTAGCGGAGCACGCGCCCGTTGTCGTCGTGCGCGCCGTCCCCCTCCATCGGTCCGAGCTCGGCCTTCATCTTCCCGGCCATGGCGAAGGTCCGGCGTACGGTCTCGCCGGCCCTTCCCATCCCCTGCGCGTCGGAGGAGGTGATCCCGATCGCGCCGAGGTCGTGCAGGACGTCCTCCGCGCCCATCGTCCCGGCCCGGATCCGGTCACGCGCCATCGCGGCGTCGCCCGGGAGGTCGGTCTTCAGGTCGTGGACGGAGACGATCATCCCGTAGTGCTCGGCGACGGCGTCGCGGCCGAAGGGGAGCGTGGGGTTGGTGGAGGAGCCGATGACGTTCGGCACGCCCGCCATCTTCAGCACGTTGGGGACGTGCCCGCCGCCGCAGCCCTCGATGTGGAAGGCATGGATCGTACGGCCGTCCAGGACCCGCAGGGTGTCCTCGACCGAGAGGCACTCGTTCAGACCGTCACTGTGCAGGGCGACCTGGACGTCGTGCTCCTCGGCCACACGGAGGGCCGTGTCGAGCGCGCGCGTGTGGGCGCCCATGTCCTCGTGCACCTTGAAACCCGATGCTCCGCCCTCGGCGAGCGCCTCCACCAGCGGCGCCGGGTCCGAGGAGGAACCCCGGGCCAGGAAGCCGATGTTGACCGGCCAGGCGTCGAAGGCGCCGAACGCGTGACGCAGCGCCCAGGGCGAGTTCACGCCGACGCCCCACACCGGACCGAACTCCTGCCCGATGACCGTGGTGACGCCGCTCGCGAGCGAGGCCTCCATGATCCGGGGCGAGAGCAGATGGACATGGGTGTCGACGGCCCCGGCGGTGGCGATCAGCCCCTCGCCGGAGACGATCGAGGTGCCGGTGCCGACGACGACGTCCACGCCGTCGAGGGTGTCGGGGTTGCCGGCCCGGCCGATCGCGTGGATCCGGCCCTCGCGGATGCCGATGGACACCTTGCGGATGCCGAGGACGGCGTCGATCACCAGCACGTTGCTGATCACGACGTCGCAGGTCTCACGGACGGCCGCGGCCTTGAGGTGGAGGCCGTCGCGGGCGGTCTTGCCGAAGCCGGCCAGGAACTCGTCCCCCGGCTGCTGGGAGTCGGACTCGACGCGGACGACGAGCCCGGAGTCGCCCAGGACGACACGGTCGCCGGCGCGGGGGCCGTGCACGGATGCGTACTCGTACGGGTCCATCACTTGCCTTCCTCGTCGGACGGGGCGTCTACGGGCGGCGCGTCCTGGGACGGGGTGTCTTCGGACGGGACCCCCAGGTATCCGCAGGCTTCCGCCCTGCGCAGGGCCTCTTCCTTCGCGCCCGGCGCGTCGAGCGGGCCGTCGACCAGGCCCGCGAAGCCGATGGCGACGCGCGCGCCGCCGATCGGTACGAGCCCGACCTCCGCCTCGCCGCCCGGGTCGAACCGGAAGGAGGCGCCGGCCGGGATGGCCAGCCGCATCCCGTACGCGGCGGCCCGGTCGAAGTCGAGGCGCGGGTTGACCTCGAAGAAGTGGAAGTGGGAGGTGACGCTCACGGGGACGGTCGCCGTGTTCCGTACGGGGAGGGTGAGCGCCGGCTCCGCCTCCGGGTGCCCGGGGCCCGGCAGCAGCGCGCCCGGCGCGGCCTCGCCCAGGCCGCCGCCGCCGATCGGGGCGGAGACGACCGCGAGCCGGGAGCCGTCGTCGAAGACCGCCTCGACATGGACCTCGGTGACCACGTCGGCGACGCCGGGCAGGACGTCGTCGGGGCCGAGGACCGAGCGGGCGGCCTCGATCGCCTCGGCGAGTCGCTTGCCGTCGCGGGCCGCCTCGCAGACCGTGTCCGCGATGAGCGCGGTCGCCTCGGGGACATTGAGCCGCAGACCGCGGGCCCGGCGGGCACGGGCGAGCTCGGCGGCGCCGAAGAGCAGCAGCCGGTCGCGTTCCGTGGGGGTCAGTCGCACGTCCGAAACACCTCCTGTTTGAGCGACACTCTAAATGTTGAGCGGCTTTCTTCCAAGCATTGACGCGGGGTACAGGCACAGGCCACATTGAGCGTCACTCTAAAAGTGCCCACCGTGGCCCACCCAGCCCGCCGCTCCCGTCCCCAGGAGTCCCCATGCCGATAGAACAGCGCGGAGTCGACACCGTCCCCGAGGCCGAACGCACCAGCGGCCCCCGGGATCTCGTCGCGATCCTGCTCGGGTCCAACCTCTGCCTGGGGGTGATCGTCTTCGGCTGGCTCCCGGTCTCCTTCGGGCTCGGGCTCTGGGCCTCGGTGACCTCCGTCGTCACCGGCACCCTCGTCGGCGTCGCGGTCACCGCCCCGCTGGCCCTGGTGTCGCTCCGTACCGCCACCAACCTCTCCACCTCCTCCGGCGCCTTCTTCGGCGTACGGGGCCGGCTGGTCGGCTCGGTGGTCGGACTGCTGCTCTCGCTGGGGTACACCGCGCTGACCCTCTGGATCGGCGGCGACGTCATGGTGGGGACGCTCGCCCGGCTGGTCGGCCTGCCGGCCGGTGGTGCCACGCACGCCGTGGTCTACGCGCTGCTCGCCGCCTGCACCGCGGTCGCCGCGGTGTACGGCTACCGGCTGCTGCTCAGGCTGAGCAAGGCGCTCGCCGTCGTCATGACCGTGCTCCTGGCCCTCGGACTCCTCGCGTACGCCGGGGACTTCACGACGGCGGCGGTGCCGGACACCCCGTATCTGCTCGGCTCGTTCTGGCCGACCTGGCTGCTCTCGGCGGTGGCGGCGGGCCTCAGCGGACCGGTCGCCTTCATCACCCTGCTCGGCGACTACACCCGGTACGTCTCGCCCGAGCGGCACAGCTCCCGCTCGGTCTGGCGGGCCACCTGTCTCGGCCTGGTCGTCGGGCTGCTGGTCCCCCAGCTCTTCGGTACGTTCACGGCGCTCGCCGCCCGCGGCGGGCTCGACTACGCGGGACCGCTGGTCGCCGCCTCGCCCGTCTGGTACCTGGTCCCGCTGCTCGTCGCGGCCACCGCCGGATCCGTCGGCAACGCCGGCCTGATGCTGTACTCGATGGGCCTCGACCTGGACGCGATCCTGCCCCGGGCCACCCGGGCCCGCGCCACGCTCGTGGTCGCGGCGGTGGCGACGGGCTTCGTCTTCCTCGGCCACTTCGCCTCGGACGCGCAGTCGGCGATGACCTCGTTCGTGCTGCTCCTCACGGCGATCGGCACGCCGTGGGCGGTGATCACCCTGATCGGCCATGTGCGCTGCCGAGGCGCGTACGACCCGGAGGCGCTCCAGGTCTACAACCGGCGCTCGCGCGGCGGGATCTACTGGTTCTCGGCGGGCTGGCACCCGCGCGCCACCGCCTCCTGGGCCATCGGCGCGGCGGTCGGCCTCGCCGCCGTGTCGACGCCGATGTACGAGGGACCGCTGCTGGCCCTGACGGGCGGGATCGACTGCAGTTTCGTGCTGTCGGGGCTCGCGGGCGGCACGCTGTACGCGGTCCTGACGCCGAACAGGGCTCCCGGGACCGTGACGGCACCGGAAGCCCTGGCACAGGCGGAGTAGGTACTAGCCCAGCTCGTGCATCCAGCCGTGGACGTCCTCGGCCTTGCCGGTCTGGACGGCGAGCAGCGCGTCGCGCAGCTTCATCGTGACCTCGCCGGGCTCGCCGCCCGACTGCCGCCACTCGCCCCGCTCGGACTTGACCGTGCCGACCGGGGTGATCACGGCGGCGGTGCCGCAGGCGAAGACCTCGGTCAGGGTGCCGTTCGCGCTGTCGGCCTGCCACTGGTCGATGGAGACGCGGCCCTCCTCCGGCTCCAGACCGAGGTCCGCCGCCAGCTTGAGCAGCGAGTCACGGGTGATGCCGGCGAGCAGCGAACCGGTGAGGGTGGGCGTGACCAGCTTGTTGCCGTACACGAAGTACAGGTTCATGCCGCCGAGTTCCTCGACCCACTTGTGCTCCACGGCGTCGAGGTAGGCGACCTGGTCGCAGCCCTTCTCGGCGGCCTCGGCCTGCGCGAGGAGCGAGGCCGCGTAGTTGCCGCCGGTCTTGGCGTCGCCGACGCCGCCGGGGACGGCGCGGACGCGGTTCTCCGAGAGCCAGATGGAGACGGGCTTCACGCCGCCGGGGAAGTACGGGCCGGCCGGGGAGGCGATGACGACGAACAGGTACTCGTTGGCCGGGCGGACGCCCAGGCCGACCTCGGTCGCGATCATGAACGGGCGCAGGTAGAGCGAGGCCTCGCCGCCGTGCGCCGGGACCCACGCCTTGTCCTGCTGGACGAGGACGTCACAGGCCTCGACGAAGGTCTCGACGGGCAGCTCGGGCATGGCGAGCCGGCGGGCGGAGGCCTGGAAGCGGCGGGCGTTGGCGTCGGGACGGAAGCTGGCGACCGAGCCGTCGGGGCGGCGGTAGGCCTTCAGGCCCTCGAAGATCTCCTGCGCGTAGTGCAGGACGTTGGTGGCCGGGTCCAGGGAGAGCGGGCCGTACGGCACGAGCTGGGCGTCGTGCCAGCCCCGGCCCTCGGTCCACCGGATGGTGACCATGTGGTCGGTGAAGTGGCGGCCGAATCCCGGGTTGGCCAGGATGGCCTCGCGCTCCGCGGCGGACAGCGGGCTGGAGGAGGGCTTGAGCTCGATCGTGGGCGTCGTCATGAGTGCGTGTCCTTCACCGGTTGTGTGGGTAGGACCGCGCGCGCACGCCACTCTCGGAGACTGCTTCGTCCCTGACGAGGTGGACGTCCGAGCATGCCCGCATGGCACGGCCCCACGTCCGATTATCGCTCGCGGGGACCGGTGCGGGAAACGGGTGAACGCGGTCCTGGGTTCGATGGGGGCACCCGGGGCCGCGCATGAGTCAGCCGCCGGGCGCTGTGGCGACCCGGCGGCTGCTGTGGGATGTCAGTGCGGCCGGGTCAGCTGGCTACTCGCGCGGCGAGCGCGTCGCCGATCTCGTCCGTCGTGCGGACGCTGTCGCCGCGCTCGGTGAGATCGGCCGCGACGGCCTCCTCGACCCGGGCGGCCTCGGCCTCGTGGCCGAGGTGGCGCAGCAGGAGCGCGACGGACAGGACGGTGGCCGTGGGGTCGGCCTTGCCCTGACCCGCGATGTCCGGCGCGGAGCCGTGGACCGGCTCGAACATGGACGGGAACTCGCCGCTCGGGTTGATGTTGCCCGAGGCGGCGACGCCGATGCCGCCGGAGACGGCCGCGGCGAGGTCGGTGATGATGTCGCCGAAGAGGTTGTCGGTGACGATCACGTCGAAGCGGGCCGGGTCGGTGACGAGGAAGATCGTCGCGGCGTCGACGTGCAGGTAGTCGGTGGTGACCTCGGGGAACTCGGCGGCGACCTTGTTGAAGGTGTCCGTCCAGAGGTGACCGGCGAAGGTCAGCACGTTGTTCTTGTGCACCAGCGTGAGCTTCTTGCGCGGGCGGGCCTGGGCGCGGGCGAAGGCGTCACGGACGACCCGCTCGACACCGAAGGCGGTGTTGACCGAGACCTCGGTGGCGACCTCGTGCGGGGTGCCCTTGCGGATGGTCCCGCCGTTGCCGGTGTACGGGCCCTCGGTGCCCTCGCGGACCACGACGAAGTCGATCTCGGGCTGCCCGGCGAGCGGGGTGGCGACGCCGGGGAGCAGCTTCGAGGGACGCAGGTTCACGTGGTGGTCGAAGGCGAAGCGGAGCTTCAGGAGGAAGCCGCGCTCCAGGACGCCGGAGGGCACCGACGGGTCGCCGATGGCGCCGAGCAGGATGGCGTCGTGCTTCTTGAGGGAGTCGAGGTCGGCGTCGGTGAGGGTCTCACCGGTGGCGTGGTAGCGCTTGGCGCCGAAGTCGTACTCCTCGGTCTCCAGCTTCACGTCCTGGGGAAGGACGGCCGCGAGGATCTTGAGGCCCTGGGCCACGACCTCCTGGCCGATGCCGTCGCCGGGAATGACTGCGAGATTGATGCTGTGAGACATGTCGGCACCCTACTCTTCGTCCCATCGTCTGACACGTCACGTCCATCATGTGGACGAAGCGCCATCCGGGTGAAGGCGTGTCAGTGGCCGGTGGAGCCGCCGTTGTCACGGCGGTCGAGGGCGCGCTGGAGGGCTGCGGCGGCGTTCTGGCGGGCCTCGTCGCTGGGACGGTTGGCGGAGTGGCGGACGCGGCGGGCGGTCTGAGTTGCCATGAGGGATCGACTCCTTGAGATCAGTGGTGATCCGATGTGCGGAGATCAGTGGTGATCGAAGGTGCCGGCAGGGGCGGGGAGCGCCGCCGCAGGGGTTGCCTGCTCAGGGGCGTCGCGCTCTCGACCGCCATTCGCTGATGAAGCGAGACGTTCGGCTTCTACAAAGCTAGGGCAGGTCCTCTCATCTGTCTCCACAATTACTCGGACTTCCTACTATCTGAGACGGCGCGGGACAGCGCGTCAGCCCGCGATGGCCCGCAGCTCACGGATCAGGGCCCGTACAACGAGGGAGGCGGCCAGTTCGGGGGTGGTGACATAGCCGACCGAGCGGGTGGGGCGCTCCGGGCCGAGATCGGTGATCTCGACCGAGGGCGGTGCTCCGACCAGGGACAGCTCCGGCATGACCGCCATCCCGAAACCGGTGCTCACCATCGAGAGCACCGCTCCGTCGTCCTCGGCCTGGACGGTCGCCGGCGGGAGCCACTCCTGCCCGGCCCACCACTCCCGCGTGTACGAGGTGCAGTTCTCCGTCCAGTCGATGAGCGGGAGCGACCGGGGCGCCGGATGGCCCGCCGGGTGCACCAGCGCGTACCCCTCCTCCACCAGGACGCCGCCCACCAGCTCCGGCGGGACCGGCGAGGTCGTGCCGAGCGTCGCGATCCCGAGGTCGGCCCGCCCGTCCAGCACCTCACCGGCCGTGCCGCGCCCCACCTCCCGTACGATCCGCACCTCGGGCACGATCCCCGGATGCCGCTCCGTCAGGCGTCCCAGGGCGCGCGGCAGCAGATGGAGCGCCGCGCTGCGGAAGGCCGCGATGCGCAGCGGCCCGGCGAGGAGCCCGGCCCCCGCTCCGAGCCCCGCGCCCGCCGCCGCGGCCGACGCCGCGCCGCGCACCTCCGAGCCCATCACCTCCAGGAGCCGCAGGACCCGCCGCGCGTACGCGAGGGCCCGCTCCCCGGCCGGTGTCGGGGTGGCGCCGGACCGGCCCCGGTCGAAGAGGACCACGCCCAGCCTGCGTTCGCTCCCCCGCACCGAGTGGGAGACGGCGGACTGGGTCATGCCGAGCGCGACGGCGGCGGCCGAGAAGCCGCCCTCGCTCGCGACGGCGACGAGGACACGCAGCTCGCGGGGCGCGAGATCGGCCATGAGGGGCTCCCACCTGTGTCTATGAGCGACTTTCATGGATGAGCCGCGGCCATCGACGCTACCCCCTGCCCGGCCGCCGGATTCCTTCCTACGGTCTGCGGCATGACGAACGACACCATGATCACCGTTCAGCAGACCGCCCGTCCGTCCGGTTTCCCCACCCCCGACCTGTTCGCCTTCGTCGAGTCACCGGTCCCGGCGCCGGAGCCCGGCACCGCCCTCGTCGAGAACCTCCTCTGGTCGGTCGACCCGTACCACCGCGAGGCGATGGACTCGGACGAGATCTGGACCCTGAACGCGCCCATGGAGGGCCGCACCCTCGGCCGGGTCCTCGACTCCCGCGACCCCGCGCTGCGGCCGGGCGACCTGGTCCTGCACCGCCGCGGCTGGCGGACCCACTCCCTGGTGTCCGCGGCCGAGGCCCGCGAGGTCCCGGACCTCGGCCCCGGCGTCCCGCTCGCCGCGCATCTGAGCCTGCTCGGCGGTACGGGCCTGTCGGCCTTCGTGGGCCTGACCCGGATCGCGCGGCTCCAGCCGGGCGAGGACCTGTTCGTCTCGGCCGCGGCGGGCGGCGTGGGCACGGCGGCGGGCCGGCTCGCCCGGCTGCTCGGCGCGGGCCGGCTGGTGGGCAGCGCGGGTTCGGCGCGGAAGGTGGCGTACCTGACCGAGGAGATCGGCTTCGACGCGGCCTTCGACCACCACGAGGGCCCGGTCCCCGAGCTGCTCGCGAAGGCGGCTCCGGGCGGGCTCGACGCGGTGCTCGACGGGGTGGGCGGCGACCATCTGGAGGCCGCGATCGGCTCGCTGCGCCCGTTCGGGCGGATCGCCTGGGTCGGCGCGGTGGGCCAGTACCACTCGCTCTCCGCTCCCCCGCCGGCCCCGCGCAACCTCTTCGACGTGGTCGGCAAGAGCCTCCGGCTCGAAGGCTTCCTGGTCCGCGACCACGCGGACGCCCTCGACGAGCTGTACGACCTGACCGTCCCGCGGCTGCGCGAGGGCTCGCTGCCGCTGGACGTGACGGTGGTGGAGGGCTTCGAGCACATCGTGAGCGCGTTCCTCGGGATGCTGCGCGGCGAGAACCTGGGGAAGATGCTGGTCGCGCGATGAGATCGGCTCCCCTATCTAGTTTGCGTTCCTACCTAGCTGGTGATGCAATGCACCCATGGCCGCAGACCGCAGATCCAGCTGGCTCAAGGGAGTCCTCGACCTGCTCGTCCTCTCCCGCCTGACCGACGGCGAGAGCTACGGGTACGAGATCGCCAAGGCGCTCGCCGAGGCGGGCCTCGGCGAGATCAAGGGCGGGACGCTCTATCCCGTACTGAACCGCCTGGAGGAAGCGGGTCTGGTGGAGGCCGAGTTCCGCGCCGCCGAGCGCGGCCCGGGACGCCGCTACTACCGGCTCACCGCGCGGGGGCGCGAGCACCTCGCCACCGAGAGCCGTGACTGGCTGCGCTTCCACCGCGCCGTCGAGACCACGCTCCACCCAGGGGGAACCACCGCATGACCACGGAATCCGACCGCTATTTCGCCGAGCTCACCGAGGCGCTGCGCACCACGGGCGTGCCGTCGGAGCAGATCGCCGCCACCGTCGAGGACCTGCGCGGACACCTCTCCGGGACCGGGACGCGTCCGGAGGAGGAGTTCGGGCCGGCCGCCGCCTTCGCCGCTCGGCTCGGGGGGCTCGCGCCGCTGCCGGGCGAGCCGGACGGGAAGGCGGAGAGCTGGACCTGGACCGCCGACCTGTTCAACGACCGCCGGATGCTCGCCGTCCACGGCGACCAGGGCTGGGAGGTGGAGTCCCTGGACTCCCTCGGCCGGTTCGTCTGCCGCCGCTCCGCGACGGCGGCGCTGCGCTGGGAGTACCGCCGCGAGATCATCGGCGCCCGGCGCCGCGCGAAGGTCCTGGCCGAGCTGGAGCCCGAGGGCTGGGAGCTGTGCGGCGAGTGGCTGGTGTACGGCTACTTCAAGCGGCCGCGCGCCGCGACGGCGGGCCCGGCGGGCGTCCTGGAGGCCCCGCCCGCCGCCCCGCTCCGGCACCTGTTCCTGAGCCGCCGGGGCAAGGCGCTGCTCGCGGTGTGGCTCGTGGTGGTCGGCGGCGCGATGGCGGCGACTTTCATCGGGACGCTCGGCACGGGCGGGCTCGCGATCACCGTCGCCCTCTCCTCCATGGTCTTCGCACTGGTCACCTCCCAGCTGGAGACGGCCAAGGGGCGGGTGGACCAGGACCGCTCGCCGTCCTCCTGACCCTCCCTCACAGCACGTCGCCGTCCCGCCAGTCGAAGACGAGCGCCGCGGCCGGATCGGGCAGTGCCCGGCCGGCCGCCGGGCGCAGGAAGACGTACCCCTCCTCCTCCGCGAGGTGGACGATCCCCTCGGGCCCCATGGCTTCGAGGCGGCCTCCCCAGACCTGCCAGCCGCGCGCCCGGTAGAGCGCGGCCCCGGCGTCCGAGGCGCCGAGCGCCCCGAAGGCGTATGCCCCGTCGATGACCCGCTCCAGCCCGGCCATGACGTCCCCGCCGAGCCCCCGGCGCCTGAGGTCGGCGCGGACGGCGACGCCTTCGACGTACCCGACGCGGTGCGAACGCCCGCGGTGCAGGGCGCGGCGCATGACGACGGCGCCGTGGGCGGCGATGCCGTCCTCGTCCTCGATCCAGGCGTGGACGCCCCCGAGCGTGTGGTCCCAGTCGTCGTCGGAGAAGTCGCCGTCGAAGGCGGTGTCGAGCAACTCGCGTACGGAGCGGAGCCGGTCGGCCCCGAGTTCATGGGTGGGCGCGATCCTCACGGTCATGCGCCCAGACTCCCACACCCCCCTCACCCCTAACCACTGAACATCCATTGACAGGTTAACTCACGCCTGCTTGAGTCATTCCATAACCACTGACACGCACTTAAGGGGTTAGAGATGACGAGCACCGTGCTGCCCACCCACCACCGCACCGTCAAGGTCCGCGGCCACGAGATCGCCTACCGCGAGGCCGGCCCGGCCGACGCCCCCGTCCTCCTGCTGCTGCACGGCTTCCCCACCAGCTCGCACATGTTCCGCGACCTGATCCCGCGGCTCGCCGACTCCTACCGCCTGATCGCCCCCGACCACCTGGGCTTCGGCCGCAGCGCCGCCCCCGACGCCGCCGACTTCGACTACACCTTCGCCGAACTGGCGGCGCTCACCGGCGAGTTCACCGAGGCGCTGGGCCTGGAACGGTTCGCGCTCTACATCCAGGACTACGGCTCCCCCATCGGCCTGCGCCTCGCCCTCGCCCACCCGGAGCGGATCACCGCGATCATCAGCCAGAACGGCAACGCGTACGAGGAGGGCCTCGGCGCCGAGGCCTGGGCGCCGGTCCTCGCCCTGATCGAGGAGCGCACCCCCGAGACGGAGGCGCCGGTGCGCGCCATCCGCTCCCTCGACGGCATCCGCTGGCAGTACGAGACGGGCGTGCCGGCCGAGTACCGCGACCTCCTCGACCCCGGCGCCTGGCACCACGACGCCGCCCTGATGGCCCGCGAGGGACAGGACGCGATCCAGCTCGGCCTGATCGCCGACTACGGCTCCAACCTCGCCCTCTACCCGGCCTTCCAGGAGTACTTCCGCACCAGCCGGGTCCCGCTCCTCGCGGTCTGGGGCGAAGGCGACCAGGTCTTCGTCCCGGCGGGCGCCGAAGCCTTCCGGCGGGACCTCCCGGACGCCGAGATCCACCTGCTCCCCACGGGCCACTTCGCCCTGGAGACGCACGCACCGGCGATCGCCGCCCTGATCGACGACTTCCTCGCGCGGCGCGTGGGCGTCAGGCCGTAGCCTTCTCCAGATCGCGGGCCATGCGCTCCACCCAGTCGGTGAGGCCCTCCCGATGGCGGCCGTCGGCTTCGAGCAGGGTCGCGACCTGCGCGTCCGTGAGCCGGTCGGGTCCCTCGGCGGTCAGCAGCCGGTGCAGCTCCTTCATCAGGGACATCATCCGCAGCGCGTCGAGGTGCTCGATCGCGTCGACCCCGTGCCCGGGGCCGAGTGTCGTCGAACCGGGCATGTCGTGCCTCCTCACCGAGCCCCCTACCAGCAGCGTAAGCCCCCCGCATGAGAACCGCCCCCGTCCTCAGGTTGGGGGACCGAGGAGGGGGGCGGTGATCAGGGGCCGCTCGCGCGGCGGGCCTCCGGGCGGAGGCGGGGGGCGTCAGCCCATGTGGGGGTAGCCGTACTCGGTCGGCGGGACCAGCGTCTCCTTGATGGCGCGGGTCAGCGTCCAGCGCATCAGGTTCTGCGGGGCGCCGGCCTTGTCGTTCGTGCCCGAGGCACGGCCGCCGCCGAAGGGCTGCTGGCCGACGACGGCGCCGGTCGACTTGTCGTTGATGTAGAAGTTGCCCGCGGCGAAGCGGAGCTTCTCCATCGTGTACGCGGCCGCCGCGCGGTCACCGGAGATGACCGAGCCGGTGAGGGCGTAGTCCGAGACCGACTCCATCTGGGTCAGCATCGCGTCGTACTGGTCGTCCTCGTACACGTGGATCGCGAGGATCGGGCCGAAGTACTCGGCCTTGAAGACCTCGTTCTCCGGGTCGGTGCAGGCGATGACGGTCGGGCGGACGAAGTAGCCCACCGAGTCGTCGTACGTGCCACCGGCGATGATCGTGCAGGTCGGGTCGGCAGCGGCACGGTCGATCGCGGCCTTGTTCTTGGCGAACGAGCGCTCGTCGATGACGGCGCCGATGAAGTTCGACAGGTCGGTGACGTCACCCATGGTGATGCCGTCGACCTCGGCCGCGAACTCCTCCTTGAAGCCGTCGTTCCAGATGGAGGCCGGAATGTAGGCACGCGAGGACGCGGAGCACTTCTGGCCCTGGAACTCGAAGGAGCCACGGGTCAGCGCGGTCTTCAGGATGGCGCGGTCGGCGCTGGGGTGCGCGACGACGAAGTCCTTGCCACCGGTCTCGCCGACGATCCGCGGGTACGAGCGGTACTTCTCGATGTTCGTGCCGACCGTCTTCCACAGGTGCTGGAAGGTCTTGGTCGAACCCGTGAAGTGGATGCCGGCCAGGTCGGGGTGGTTCAGGGCCACCTCGGAGACGGCGATGCCGTCGCCGGTCACCAGGTTGATGACGCCCTTCGGCAGGCCGGCCTCCTCCAGGAGCTCCATGAGGAGCACGGCGGAGTGGGTCTGCGTCGGGGACGGCTTCCAGACCACCACGTTGCCCATGAGGGCGGGGGCGGTGGGCAGGTTGCCCGCGATGGCGGTGAAGTTGAACGGCGTGATCGCGTAGACGAAGCCCTCGAGCGGGCGGTGGTCCAGACGGTTCCACACACCCGGGGAGTTCGCCGGCGGCTGCTCGGCCAGGATCTGGCGGGCGTACGCCACGTTGAAGCGCCAGAAGTCGACGAGCTCGCACGGGGTGTCGATCTCGGCCTGCTGGGCGGTCTTCGACTGGCCGAGCATGGTGGACGCGGCCAGCGTCTCGCGCCACGGGCCGGCGAGCAGCTCGGCGGCGCGCAGGATGATCGCGGCACGGTCGTCGAAGGCCATCGCGCGCCAGGCGGGGGCCGCGGCCAGGGCCGCGTCGACGGCGTCCTGGGCATCCTGCGTGGTGGCGCCGCGGAAGGTGCCGATGACGGCCTTGTGGTTGTGCGGCTGGACGACCTTGAACTCCTCGCCGCCGCCGAGGCGCTTCACGCCGCCGATGGTCATCGGCAGCTCGCGCGGGTTCTCGGCCAGCTCCTTGAGCTTGGTCTCCAGACGGAGGCGCTCGGGGGAGCCGGGGGCGTAGCTGTGCACCGGCTCGTTGACCGGAGCGGGGACCTGGGTGACAGCGTCCATAAGTCTCGATACTCCTTGTGAGAGGTGGGCTCAGCCCTTGGTGAGGATGGAGCGGACGAAGAAGAGGAGGTTCGCCGGCTTCTCCGCGAGGCGGCGCATGAAGTAGCCGTACCAGTCGGTGCCGTAGGCGGTGTACACGCGCATGCGGTGTCCCTCGGCGGCCAGCCGGTGCTGCTCCTCGCTGCGGATGCCGTACAGCATCTGGAACTCGTACTCGTCCAGCTTGCGCCCCGCACGGCGGGCGAGCTCCTGGCCGATGGAGATCAGGCGCGGGTCGTGGGACCCGATCATCGGGTAGCCCTCGCCGTCCATCAGGATCTTCATGATCCGGACGTACGCCTTGTCGATCTCGGGCTTGTCCTGGATGGCGACGGAGGCGGGCTCCTTGTAGGCGCCCTTCACGATCCGGACGCGGGAGCCGTTCGCGGCGAGGCGACGGGCGTCGTCCTCGGTGCGGAAGAGGTAGGCCTGGATGACACAGCCGGTCTGCGGGTGGGTCTTCCGCAGCTCCTCGTGGATGGCGAACATCGAGTCGAGGGTGGTGTGGTCCTCGGCGTCCAGGGTGACCGTGGTGCCGATCTCGGCGGCGGCCTCGACGACCGGGCGGACGTTCGCGAGGGCCAGCTCGTGCCCGTTCTCCAGCGACTGGCCGAACATCGACAGCTTGACGGACATCTCGGCACGCTCGCCGAGGCCCAGCTCCTTGAGCCGGCCGATGAGCTCCAGGTAGGCGTCGCGGGCGGCGTACGACTGCTCGACGGTGGTGATGTCCTCACCGACGACGTCGAGGGTGACCTCCAGGCCGCGGTCGCTCAGCTCCTGGACGATCGGGACGACGTCGTCGACCGACTCACCGGCGATGAAGCGGGCGACGACCTGCTTGGTCCCGGGGGCGGCCGACACGAAACGGCGCATCTTGTCGCTGCGCGACGCGGCGAGGATCACGGGACCCAGCACGGGGGACCTCCAGAAGGACAGGGTGACGAAGGGGGCCGTACCCGATCTTTCGTAAGAATCCGGGAACAGCACGAAGAACCACCGTGAAACCTATGGATCGCTCCGATCGTCCGCCATCTACACCTGTCACGCATCCGTGAGCGGCTTCTCATACATCTGTCTGAGGGGGTGCGAGAATGGCGCCGTGAAGGGCGATTACCAAGAACTGGTGGACGAGATCTCCGCGCTGCTCGGCGCACCGGCGACGCTGGAGAACCGCGATTTCGGTCTGATCGCCTTCGGCGCCCACGACAGCGACGACGACACCGCCATGGACCCCGTCCGGACGCGGTCGATCCTGACCCGGAAGTCGACCCCGGCGGTCCGCGCCTGGTTCGAGGGCTTCGGCATCACCCGGGCGACGGGCCCTGTCCGTATCCCGGCCGCCCCGGACGCCGGGGTGTTCCGGGACCGCGTCTGCCTTCCCGTACGCCATCGGGGGGTCGTCCTCGGGTACGTCTGGCTGCTCGACGCCGAGCCCGGCCCCACGCCCGCCCAGCTCACGGCCGCGATGGAGGTCGCCACCCGGATCGGCGACCTCCTCGCCGACGAGGAGCGCGCGGACGCCGACCTCTCACGCGAGTTCGCCGCGGCCCTGACCGCCGGGCGCGGCTGGCAGAGCGAGATGGCCGTCGCGACCCTCCGGGCGGCCCTCGGCCCCAGCGCGGACGGTCTGCACACCGTCGTCTGCGTGACCCCCTGGCAGGGCGACGCCCCCTCGATCCGGTCGGTCGCCGCCGCGGCGGCGGTCGCCGTCCTCCCCGAGGGCGAGTCCGGCGAGTCCCTGGCCGTCCTCGTACGGCTGCGCTCGCCCGAGGACCTCGCCCCGGCCCGGGCAGCCGCCGACCGGCTGCGCGCCGCCGCCCCGGCCGGCGTCGCCACCCCCCGCCGGGGCCTCACGGACCTCCCGGCGGCCTGGCGCGAGGCCAACACGGCGGCCCGCGCCGCCACCGCGCAGCCGACCCTCGGACCGGTCGCGGAGTGGGCCGGGATCGGCCCGTACCGCCTGCTCGCGGCGCTCTACCACCCCGAGGTCGACCCCGTCGTCGCCCCGCTCATCGCCCCCGCCCACGCCGAACTGGCCCGCACCGCCGAGGTGTTCCTCGACAACGCGGGCCAGGCGGGCCGCACGGCGGCGGCCCTGGGCATCCACCGCCAGACCCTCTACTACCGGCTGTCCCGGGTCGAGCAGCTCACCGGCCTGGACCTGGACGACGGCGAGGACCGCCTGCTGCTCCACATGTCCCTGAAGTCGGCGCGGCTCTGACCCGGGCCGTCAGGGACGCGGGCGGCGGCGCAGCTCCGGCTCCGCCAGCGCGGGCGGCACGTATCCGCCGTCCCGGGCCGACAGGTTCGTGCCCGGCGGCACGATCTTGTCGATCCGGTCGAGGACGTCCCGGCTCAGCCGGATCCGGTCGGCGCCGAGCTGTGCCTCCAGCTGCTCGAAGGTCCGGGGCCCGATGATCGCCGAGGTGACGGCGGGGTGCTCCAGGACGAAGGCGAGCGCGAGCTGGACGAGGGTCAGTCCGGCCTCGTCGGCGAGCTGGGCCAGCGCCTCGGCGGCGTCGAGCTTGGCCGCGTTCTCCGGGTCGGCGATGTCGAAGCGGGCGGCCTGGCGGTCGATCCGGCTGGACCGCGGCTGCTCCGCGCCCTTGCGGTAGCGGCCCGAGAGCCAGCCGCCCGCCAGCGGGCTCCAGGTGAGGACCCCGAGGCCGTAGCGCTGGGCGACGGGCAGCACCTCCCGCTCGATGCCCCGGGCGAGCAGGGAGTACGGCGGCTGTTCGGCGACGACCCGCTCGCGGCCCCGGCGCTCGGCGGTCCACTGTCCCTCGACGATGGCGGAGGGCTCGAAGGTGGAGGTGCCGATGTAGCGGATCTTGCCCTGGCGGACGAGGTCGGTCAGGGCGCCGAGCGTCTCGTCGAAGTCGGTCTCCGGCTCGGGCCGGTGCACCTGGTAGAGGTCGATCCAGTCGGTGCCGAGGCGGCGCAGGCTGTTCTCGACCTCGCGGACGATCCAGCGCCGGCTGTTGCCGCGCTCGTTGGTGTCCTCGCCGAGGCTGCCGTGGAACTTGGTGGCCAGGACGACATTGTCCCGGCGGCCGCCCGCGAGGGCCTTGCCGACGATCGTCTCCGACTCCCCCGCCGAGTACACGTCGGCGGTGTCGACGAAGTTGATGCCGGAGTCCAGGGCCTTGTGGATGATGCGGACGCTGTCGGCGTGGTCGGTGTTGCCGCGGGCGCCGAACATCATCGTGCCCAGGCACAGCGGGCTCACCCTGACGCCGGTGCGGCCCAGCAGTCGGTGTTCGGTGGTCATCGTGCACTCCCTTGTACGAGTCGGTCGTGGTGCTCCGCCGCCGCGTGGGCGGACGGGGTGGTGGTCGTGGCGGTCGTGGTGGTGGTGGTGCCCTGCCGGTAGGCGTCCCAGAGACGGCGGTACGGCCCCGGGGACGCGAGGAGCTGGGCGTGCGTGCCGCTCTCCACGACGGTGCCCGCCTCCAGGACGACGACCCGGTCGGCGCGCGCGGCCGTGGTGAGCCGGTGCGCGACGACGAGCGTCGTACGACGGCGGCTGAGCGCGTCCACGGCGGCGGCCACGCGCCGCTCGGTGGCGAGGTCGAGCGAGGCGGTGGCCTCGTCGAGGAGCAGGACGTCGGGGTCGATGAGTTCGGCCCGGGCGAGGGCGAGCAGCTGGCGCTGCCCGGCCGAGAGGCCGTGGCCCCGCTCCCCCACGGGGGTCAGATAGCCGGCCGGCAGGGCGGCCACCGTGTCGTGGGCGCCGACCGCCCGGGCGGCGGCCTCCACCTCGGCGTCGGTGGCGTCCGGGCGGCCGTAGGCGATGGCGTCGCGGACGGTGACGCCGAACAGGTGCGGCTCCTGCGGAACGATGCCGAGCCTGCGGCGGTAGCCGGTCAGGTCGAGCTCGCGCAGGTCGTGCCCGTCCACCCGGACGGCTCCGGCCGCCGGGTCGTAGAACCGGGCCAGGAGCTTGACGACGGTGGACTTGCCCGCGCCGGTGGTGCCCACGAGCGCGACGGTCTCGCCGGGCTCGACCCGCAGCCGGACGCCGTGGAGCACGTCCCGTTCCCGGCCGCCCGCGTAGTGGAACGACACGTCGTCGAACTCGATCTCGCCGCGCAGCGAGGTCACCCGGCGCGGCGCCGCCGCCAGGGGCGTGGCGACGGGGGTGCGCATCAGGGCGCGCAGCCGGCTCATCCCGACGACCGCCTGCTGGTAGCCGTCGAAGACCTGGGAGAGCTGCTGGATGGGCGAGAAGAAGAGTTCGACGTAGAGCAGGAAGGCGATCAGCGTCCCCGCCGTCAGCTCCCCGGAGCGCACCTGCCCCGCGCCGACGGCGAGGACCGCGGCGGTGGAGAGCGTGCCGAGGAACTCCACGAAGGGGAAGAAGGTGCCCATGTAGCGCTGGGCGCGCAGCCGTGAGTCGCGGAACGACCAGGCGAGGGCGGCGAAGTGGGCGGCGTTGTGCGCCTCGCGCCGGAACGCCTGGGTGACGCGCAGCATGCCCACGTTCTCCTGGAGGCAGGCGTTGACCGTACTGATCCGTTCCCTCGCCTCCAGGTAGGCGGGGACCGAGTAGTGCCGGAACACGACGGTCGCGCCGATGAGCGGCGGCAGCGCGGCGAGCAGGACGAGCGCGAGGCCGGCGTCGATGACGAGGAGCGCGGCCAGGACGCCGAGGACGGTGAGGAGGCTGACGACCGCGGTGATCAGTCCGGTCTGCAGGAACGTGGACAGGGCGTCCACGTCGGTGGTCATCCGGGTCATGATGCGGCCGCCGAGCTCTCCCTCGTAGTAGTCGAGGCCGAGCCGCTGCAACTGGGCGTAGGTCTTGATCCGCAGGGTGTAGAGGAGCCGCTCGCCGGTGCGTCCGGTGGTGCGGACCTGGGCGACGCCGACGAGCCAGTTCAGCCCGACGACGAGGGCGGCCGCGGCCGAGGCCGCGAGGAGGACTCCCCTCGCCTGGTGGGCGACGCCGCCGTCCACCCCGTGGCGTACGAGGACGGGCACGGCGATCTGCGCGAGGGCGTCCACGGCAACCAGGAGCAGGCCGGCGAGGAGCGACAGCCGGAACGGCTTCAGGAGGGTGCCGAGGTGGAACCGGGGGTCGGCGGAGACCGCCTGCTCCAGCGGCACCCGGGGGTCGTCCTCGGGCAGCGGGAGCCGTTCGAGCGCGGCGAGGAGTTCGGGGGTCGGCGGTGCGGAGCCGAGGACCCCTCCCCCCGGTCCGCCGCGGCCCGGCCCTGCGGTGGCCGCGGCCTCGGCGAGCGCGTTGGCGGCCCGTACGGCCGTGGACTCGTCGTGGACGCGCGCGGAGGCCGCGGGGCGCCGCCACAGCTCCTCGGTGACGCCCCGCGCCGGGGCCGGGGCCTCCGCCTGCCGGCCCTCCTCCCCGTCGGCGGCCAGGAGCGAGCGGAACAGGGCCGAGCGGGAGCGCAGTTCGGCCAGGGTGCCGGTGTCCACGATCCGGCCGCCGTCCATGACCGCGATCCGGTCGGCCAGTTCCAGCGTCGACTCGCGGTGGGCGACGAGCACGGTGGTGCGCCGGCGCCCGGCCTCGCGCAGGGACGCGTGGATGTCGGCCTCGACGCGGGCGTCGATCGCGGAGGTGGCGTCGTCGAGCACCAGGACCGCGGGGTCGCCGAGCAGGGCGCGGGCGAGGGCGATCCGCTGGCGCTGGCCGCCGGAGAGCGTGAGCCCCTGTTCCCCCACGAGGGTGTCGTAGCCGTCGGGCAGCCGCTCGACGAACGCGTCGGCGCACGCGAGGCGGGCGGCCGCCCGGATCTCCTCGTCACCGGCGTCCGGGCGGCCGTACGCGATGTTGGCCCGCACGGTGTCGGAGAGCAGCAGGCTCTCCTCGAAGACGAAGCCGATACGGGAGCGCAGACCGGCCAGGGTGAGGTCGCGGACGTCGTGCCCGTCGACCCGGACCGTGCCCGCCGCCGTGTCGTAGAAGCGGGGCAGCAGGGCGACGGCGGTGGACTTGCCGCAGCCCGCGGGGCCGATGAGCGCGAGGGTCTCCCCCGGGCGCACGTCCAGGCTGAATCCGCGCAGCAGGGGCTCGCCGGCTCCGTGGGTGAAGGTCACGTCGTCCCAGGCGAGCGCGGGGAGGGCGGCGGGAGGAGCGTCCCCCGGCGCGTCTCCTGCCACCCGCGGGTCTCTTGCCACCGGCGGGTCGGTGATCCCCGGCGTCTCGTCGATCACCTCGAAGACGCGCTCCGCGCCCGCCCTCGCCTGCTGCCAGACGGTGAGCAGGGTCGCGACCTGCCGGACCGGGGTGACGAACGAGCCGAGGTACGCGGTGAAGGCGAGGAACGTGCCCAGCGAGACCCGGCCGTCGAGCGCCAGCCAGCCGCCGAGGACCAGGACCGCCACCTGCCCGAGCGCGGGCACGGCCTGGAGGGCCGGGTTGTAGCGGCTGGTGAAGGCGACGACGCGCAGCCGCGAGGCGAACAGTCCCCGGACCCGGCGTTCGAGTCCCTCCAGTTCGCGCCGCTCCTGGCCGAAGCCCTTGACGATACGGACCCCGGTGACCGTGGACTCGACGGCGGAGGCGACCTCGGCCGCCTCCTGCTGGGCGTGCCAGTTGGCGGGGAAGAGGGTGCGTCGGCCGCGCAGCGCGATCAGCCACAGGAGCGGGCCGACGACCAGGGCGACGACGGTGAGCAGCGGCGAGAGCCAGGCCATGAGGACCAGCGAGACGCAGAACATCAGGGCGTTGCCGGTCATGTTGGGCAGGAACTGCAGCAGCGTCTGGATCAGGGTGATGTCGGAGATGGAGCGGCTCACCACCTGGCCGGTGCGCAGGTCGTCCTGTTGCGCGCCGTCGAGCCGGAGGAGCGCGGCGAAGGCGTCGTTGCGCAGGTCGTACTGGACGCCGAGGGAGAGCCGGCCGGAGCAGTAGCGGCGGACGAAGCTCCCGCCGAAGCGCACCGCGCCGATGCCGGTGAGCAGCAGGATCCAGGGGGCCAGGGACGTGGTGGCGGAGCCCGAGACGCCGTCGACGACGTGGCGGAGGACGAGGGGCAGCGAGGCGGTGGCGACGGCGGCGACGGCCGCGGCGCCGAAGGCGAGCAGGAGGTCGGTGCGGCGGCGGAGCGCGTACCCGCCGAGGCGGCGCGCCCAGCCGGGCCGCGCCGCCTCCGGACGCCCGGCCCCGCCCGCCCCGGTGGGTGCGGGCGGTGCGGCGGCCGGGGCGCCCTCGTGCGTGGGACAGTCGCTCACCGGGATTCGACCAGACCGATGCCGAGGTGGCCGCCGGGCGCCTCGCCGCCGTCGCTCCCGGCGCCGTCGCTCCCGGCGCCGTCGAACAGCCGGTTGGCGGGCCGGGGAAGGCCGTAGTGGTCGCGCAGGGTGGTGCCGGTGTACTCGGTGCGGAACAGGCCGCGCTCCTGGAGCAGCGGCACCACCCGGTCGACGAAGGCTTCGAGGCCCGAGGGCAGGACGGCCGGCATGATGTTGAAGCCGTCGGCCGCGCCGCTGACGTACCAGTGCTCGATGGTGTCGGCGATCTGCTCGGGCGTCCCGGCGAACGTCCGGTGCCCGCGGCCGCCGCCGAGGCGTCCGATCAGCTGGCGCACGGTGAGCCGTTCGCGGCGGGCCAGCTCCACGATCAGCGTGTAGCGGCTCTTCGCGCCCTCGATGTCGTCCTCGGTCGGGATGTCCTCGGGCAGTTCGGCGTCCAGGTCGAGGTCCTCGGGCGCGATCTTCAGCCGCAGGGCCAGCTGGCGCTTGGCGTACTCCGGCACGATGAGCCGGTCGAGTTCGGCGTCCAGCTCGCGGGCCTCTGCCTCGGTGTCGCCGATGACCGGGACGATGCCGGGGAGGATCTTGATGCCGGCGGGGTCGCGGCCGAGCGCGAGCGCCCGCTGCTTGACGTCCTTGTAGAAGGCGATGCCCTCCTCCAGGGTCTGCTGGGCGGTGAAGACCGCCTCTGCGTAGCGGGCGGCGAAGTCCTTGCCGTCCTCGCTCGACCCGGCCTGCACCAGGAGCGGGTAGCCCTGCGGGGAGCGCTCGACGTTCAGCGGCCCCTCCACCCGGAAGAACTCGCCCCGGTGGCCGATGCGCCGGACCCGGTCGGCGCGGGCGTGGATCCCGCCCTCCTTGTCCGCGACCACCGCGTCGTCGGCCCAGCTGTCCCACAGCTTGGTGGCCACGTCGACGAACTCGGCCGCGCGCCGGTAGCGCTCGCGGTGCAGCGGGGTGTCGTCGAGGCCGAAGTTGCGGGCCGCGTCCGCTCCCGCGGTGGTGACGATGTTCCAGCCGGCCCGCCCGTTCGACACGTGGTCGAGCGAGTTGAAGCGGCGGGCCAGGTTGAAGGGTTCGTTGTAGCTGGTGGAGGCGGTCGCGATCAGCCCGATGTGCGAGGTGACGGCGGCCAGGGCGGTGAGGAGCACGGTCGGCTCCAGCTTGCTGACGGGCCGGCGCCCGGGGTCGCCCTGCTGGACGGGGCTGTCCGCGAGGAAGACCGAGTCGAGCAGGCCGCGTTCGGCGATGCGGGCGAGGTTCTGGTGGTGCGCGATGCCGGTGCCGCCGTCGGCGGGGCTCTCGGGGAGGCGCCAGGCCGCCTCGTGGTGGCCGACCGACATGAGGAAGGCGTTGAGGTGGAGGGGCTTGCGGGCGGGGCGGTCAGACGTGTGCGGCATGGGGGTGGTCCTCCGGACGGGGTGCGGGGGCGAGCGGTGCGGAGTGCACGCCGAGCGCGGCGAGCAGGGCGTCGCGGTACTGCTGGAAGCGCGGATCGCGCCGGTCGCGCGGGGTGGGGAGGTCGATGGCGAGATCGACGGAGATCTCCCCCTCGTCGAGGACGAGGACCCGGTCGGCGAGTTCGACGGCCTCGTCGACGTCGTGGGTGACGAGGAGGACCGCGGGGCGGTGGCGTTCGTACAGTTCGCGGAGCAGGTCGTGCATCTTGATCCGGGTCAGCGCGTCGAGCGCGCCGAACGGCTCGTCGGCGAGCAGCAGTTCGGGATCGCGTACGAGGGCGCGGGCGAGCGCCGCCCGCTGCTGTTCGCCGCCGGACAGCTCGTGCGGCCAGGACCGCTCGCGGCCGGCGAGGCCCACCTCGGCGAGCGCGGTCAGACCGCGTGCGCGGGCTCCGGGCCCGCGCAGTCCCAGGGTCACGTTGTCGAGGACCCGCAGCCACGGCAGCAGCCGGGAGTCCTGGAAGGAGAGCGAGACCCGCTCGGGGACGAGCAGCTCTCCCGAGCCCTCGACGTCGTGGTCGAGGCCGGCCACGGCGCGCAGGAGCGTGGACTTGCCGGAGCCGCTGCGGCCGAGGAGAGCGGTGAACTCCCCGGCCGCCAGGGCGAGATCGATCTCCTTGAGGACGACCCGGTCGCCGAAGCGGCGGACCAGGCGCCCGGCCCGTACGGCGGGTGGTGCGCCGGGGGCGCCGACTTCGCGGGGCTGTGCGTCCTGCGCGGTCTCGTCGTGGTCCTTCGTCAGCCCGCCAGCGTGCGTCGCCATGACAGGGCCCTCCTCTCGACGGCGCGGACGAGGGCGTCGGAGGCGAAACCGAAGGTGCCGTAGGCCACCAGACCGACGATGATCACGTCCGACTGGGCGTACTGCTGGGCCTGGAACATCATGTAGCCGATGCCGCTGGTGGCGTTGACCTGCTCGACCACGATCAGTCCCAGCCAGGACGAGGTGACGCCGAGCCGGAGCCCCACGAAGAAGCCGGGCAGCGAGCCGGGCAGGACGACCTTGCTCAGGAACTGCCGGCGGCGCAGCTCCAGCACCTCGGCGAGTTCCACATGACGGCTGTCGATGCTGGTCAGCGATGCGTAGGTGTTGATGTAGACGATCACGGCGACACCCAGGGCGATGACGGTGATCTTCATCTGCTCGCCGATGCCGAGCCAGAGGATCAGCAGCGGCAGCATCGCGAGGGACGGAATGGCCCGCTTGATCTGGAGCGGCCCGTCGACGAGGTACTCGCCGGTGCGGCTGAGTCCGGCGATCACGGCGAGCAGCACACCCGAGGCGACCCCGAGCAGCAGACCGAGCCCGGCGCGCTGCAGGGAGACCAGCACATTGCCCTGGAGCCGCCCGTCGGCGATCAGCTCGACGGCCGTGGAGACGACCGCGCCGGGGCCGGAGAGGATGCGCGGGTCGAGATACCCGGCCGCCGAGGCGGCCCACCAGAGGGCGACCACGAGCACGGGGCCGAGGAGCCGCCCGAAGGGCACGCTCCGGCCGGGGCCGAGGCGGCGCCGCCGCTGGATGCCGGAGCGGGACACCAGGACGGTGGCGGGGGTCGCGGCGGGCGGCTTCCGGGCCTCGGGGGACTTCGTACCGTGCGGCTCCCTCGGCGAGGCCGCGACGCCCGCCGGGACGCGGGTGCGGACATCGGTCAGGGAGTCGCTCATGATCCCTCCCGGTACTGGGCGGCCACGGCCCCGGACGCGAGGCCCTCGAAGCGCCGGTCGAACAGCGAGGCGGCGTCCACCTTCGGCACGAACCCGCCCTCGGTCAGCAGGTCGGCGGTCTCCTGCTCCCAGGCGATGGCCTTGTCCCAGGAGACGGGGAACTGCGGTGTGGCGAGGGAGGCGACGATGCGGCGGCCGTCGGCCTCCTTCACGCCCTGGTCCTTGACGTAGTAGGCGTCGATCCAGCGGTCGGTGTTCTCCCACGCCCACACCACGCCCTGGGCCCACAGCGGGACGAAGGCGCGGACGGCCGCGGCCTTCGCCGGGTCGTTCAGCACCTCGATCGGGGCCCAGAGGACGGTCAGCAGGTCGATGACGTCGGTGGGCACCCGGCGGGCGCCGTCCCCGGCGTACTGGGACAGGTACTTGGTGAGCGTCGGCTCGCCGAGCGGCGCCGCGTCGACCTGCTTGGACTGCAGGGCGGTGAGGAACTGGGTGCTCGGCAGTTCGACGAGATCGACGTCGCCGTGGGCTATCCCGGCCTGTTTGAGGGCCCGCAGGACGACCACGCCCTGTGCCTGCCCCTGCGAGAAGGCGATCTTCTTGCCGCGGAAGTCCGCGACGCTCCGGACGGCCGAGCCCGGCGAGGTGGCGAAGACGTACGAGGGCTGCCTGCGTACCTGTACGGCGACGATACGGGCCTCCACGCCGATGGCCTGGGCCTGGATCGGCGGAATTCCGGCATTGCTGGCCAGGTCGATGGAGCGGGCCCGGAATCCCTGGATGATGTCGGGTCCCGCGCTCAGATTGGGCCACTCGGAGACGGTGAAGGGGAGTTTCTTTCCGATGCCTGATTCGGCGAATTGAATGCGCGAACTGCGGACGGCGACGGTCAGCGAGGTACCGGCGGGCGGCGGCCCGGTGGGCAGTTCCTTCAGCGGTACGGAATGGGCGGCGTTACGGGTCTGGGGCGCGCATCCGGCGGCGGCGAGGACGGCGCCGGACGCGAGGGCGAGGAAGCCTCTCCGCCCGAGGGCGGGGGACGGTGGCGGGTGCGGGAAGGAGGGCATGGGGAGTTCCTGTCGGGTGCGGTGCGCGGGCGAGGGGTCAGAGGGAGTGGTAGCCGCCGTCGTGGAAGAGCAGCGGGCGCCGGTTCGCGTCCTGCCAGGCGTCCACGACGCGGCCGATGACGATGCGGTGGTCGCCGGCGGGGACGAGCTGCTCGATGTCGACGCGCAGCCAGCCGGTGACCCCGTCGAGGACGGGGTCGCCCTGGTCGAGCCGCCGCCAGCCGGTGGGCCGGGCGAACCTGTCGATCCCGCTGGTGGCGAAGCGTCTGGCCAGCGCCTCCTGTTCGGCGCCGAGGAAGTTGACGACCGCGGACGTGGCGCGCCGGATGTGCGGCCAGGAGGAGGAGCGGGTCGCGATGCCGAAGGAGAGGAGCGGCGGTTCGAGGGAGAGGGAGGTGAGCGAGGTGGCGGTGAAGCCGACGGGGCCGGATCCGGCGTCCGCGGTGACGACCACGACGCCGGCCGGATAGGCGCGGAACGCCTGCTTGAAGAGGCCGGGTTCGAGACCGGCCGCGGGATGCGAGGACAAGGAGACGGACATGTTTCCCCCGGGCGACGGAGAGGGACGGACAGGGCGGAGGACGGCACGCCGAAGCGGGACGGGGCGGCATGCGGGCACGGCGACGGAAGGGCCGGAACGTCACGCGTACGGAAAAGGGCACGCGTGGAACAGGAAAGCGGGACCGGGAGCCGGGAATACCGCTCGGATCAACAGCAGCGGCAGGGACGACAGGAACGACGGACGCGCGCCGAATGCGGCACGTGGCGTCGGGTCCTCTGCGGGCTGCTCATGAATACATCTTCCCGTTCGCGATCCGAGCGGGTCAACAATGCAACTTTCTGAATTAAGTCGGTATTCGCCGGGAGTACGGGCGGGCGCCCCCGGCGTCAGGACACCGAGGGACGCCCGGGGTACGGGGTGGGTGCCGCCGCCGTCAGGACACCGCGGGCAGCGCCGGCCAGGGGCCGAGCGGATCGTCGTGCAGGGCGCCGAGGGCGACGGCCGTTCCCGCCACGGCCAGGACCCGGCCGGTGAAGCTGCTCGGCACGACGGAGCGCTCGGGGTCGTCGCAGACCAGCGACCGTTCGGCCGTGGTGGCGCGCAACTCGGCCAGGCAGGGCGCCAGTCGGCCGGCGCTCGGTTCGACCACGACGAGCACCTCGGGGTCGAACATGTCGAGGAGGACGGCCGCGGCCCGGCCGACGAACCGGGCCCGTCGGCGGAACACCGAGACCGCCACCTCGTCCCCGTCCACCGCCCGCCGCAACAGCTCGGGGAACGTCTCGGCGTACAGCCCCTGCCGGGCGGCCCGGCGCAGCATCGCGGGCTCCGCCACCTCGGACTGGAGGCAGCCGGGGACGCCGCACTCGCAGGTCGTGCCGGCGTCGCCCGTCCCCACCGGCAGATGGGCGATGTTGCCCGCGCCGAACCGCGGTCCCTGGTGCACCGCGCCGGAGGAGACGAAGGCCGCGTCCACCACGTTGCCGACGAAGAGCACCACCGCGCTGGCCCGGGTCGAGGCGACGCCGACGAGCTGCTCGGCGCGGGCGAGAGCGCGGGCGTGGCTGTCCACGTGGACGGGGAGCCCGGTGGCCTTCGCGAGCACCTCCCGTACCGGGACGTCCCGCCAGCCCAGTTGCGGATGGTGGACGACGACCCCGGCGGCCGGGTCGACCCAGTGGCCGGTGGCGACGCCGAGCGCGAGCGCGGTCCGGCCGGAGCCCTGCCCGGCGAGCATCCGGGGCAGCCCCTCGGCCACCCGGTCGAGCACCTCGGCGGGTTCGGTGCCGGTGTGCGGGAGGCGTTCCTCGGCGACGAGGCGTCCACGGAGGTCCATGAGGGCGAGCGTGGTGTGGGTGACGGCGACGTGCGCGCCGGCGAGGAGATAGCGCGCGGTGTCGATCTCGACAGGGATGTGGGGGCGGCCGAGGCCGCGCGGACCCGCCGTCTCCGGGCCCTCCTTGACGAGCCCCCGGCCGATCAGGGCGCCGCAGTGGCCGGTGACCGAGGCGGGCGAGAGACCGGTGAGGCGGGCGATCGTGCTGCGGGCGACCGGTCCGTGGTCGAGGATCGCCCCCAGGACGGCGCCGGTGCTGGCGGCGCGGCGCGGCGGGACGGACACGGAGGGGATGTCGGCACGGCGCGGCGGGACGGGGCGGGAGGAGGACATGCGCGTTCTGTCCACGAGGGCCTTCTTCGGGTCCGTTGCGGTGGTGCGTACCGCCGCCGCGCGGGGTGCGGCCGCCCGTCCCGCCGGGTGCGGCGGCGGGGAGGGGCGGCGGACCGGAGGAGCCGGACGGGCGGGGGCCGTTCCGGAGGCGGGCGGACGCGCGAAGCTCCCGGGCGGGAGCCGCTCTCGGCGTGCGCCGACGGGCCGCGGGTCCACCCCCGGACGCTCTCGGGGTGTCAGGGGGCCGCGCGGTCTCCGTCGTACGCTCGCGGAGCTACGGACATGCGGCGGAGCACACACGCTTCAGGTCGACGTGACCTCGTGTCGTGAGAAGCGCGGAACGGTGCATGGCGCGCAACATAGCCCGAGTGCCGCAAGACGGTCAATCGACGGCCCGCATGATGGACGGCGCCCGCCCGGGGCCCTCCCCGGGCTCCCGGTACCCCTGACGTGACGTCAGCCCTGCTCCCGCATGAGGACCTTGAGCCCCTCCGTGAGGTCGTCCGCCGTCGGCGCGGTGTCCGGGTCGACCATCCACTGGATCATCACGCCGGCCACGAGGGCCTGGCAGAGCAGTCCGGCCACCCTGGCCTTCTCCGGCTCCGCCTCCGGGTCGATGCCGAGGAAGCCCTCGGCCATGCTGAGCCGGCCCTCGCGCTGCGGCTCCTTGATCGCCTCGCGCAGCTTCTCGTCGCCGTCGAGCCGGGTGACGATCTCGGTCTGGAGCTTCCAGACGGGCCGGCTGGGCCCGGCCGCGGCGATGATCTGCTCCCAGACGACGTGGAAGCGCTGGTACGGGTCGGCCGGCAGCTCCCGCTTCGCCTCGCCGCTGCCCACGGGACCGACCGCCTCGCCCCAATCCTCGGTGACGGCGAGGAAGGCCTGCTGGAGCAGGGCCTCCTTGGAGCCGTAGTGGTAGCCGATGGAGGCGAGGTTGGTGCCGGAGGCGGCGACGATGTCGCGGGCCGTGGTCCGCCCGTACCCCTTCTCCAGGAGGCAGCGCTTGGCGCCTTCGAGCAGGTCTTCCTTGTGTCCCATGACAGCACTGTACCCGGCCGATAGACGCTTGTGTAAGACGAGTGTCTATCGGCCGGGTACGAGGTCGTACGAGGTGGGGCGTCAGATCAGGTTGACGGAGCGGGCCGAGGCGGCACCGATCTCCTCCGCGATCTCCGCGAGCACCGGAGCCGGGACCGTGTCGTCCACGGTGAGGACGACGAGCGCCTCGCCGCCCTCCTCCGCGCGCGCCACCTGCATGCCCGCGATGTTCAGACCGGCCTCGCCGAGGATCCGGCCGACGGTGCCGACGACACCCGGACGGTCCTCGTAGCGCAGCACGACCATGTGGTCGGCGAGCGCCACGTCCACGTCGTAGTCACCGACGGCGACGATCTTCTGGAGGTGCTTGGGGCCGGCCAGCGTGCCGGAGACCGCGACCTCCTCGCCGCTGGAGAGGGTGCCGCGCACGGTGACCACGTTGCGGTGGTCGGGCGACTCGGAGCTCGTCGTCAGACGCACTTCGACACCGCGCTCCTGCGCGAACAGCGGGGCGTTGACGTACGACACGGTCTCGTCGACCACGTCCTCGAACACGCCCTTGAGCGCGGAGAGTTCGAGCACCTTCACATCGTGCTGGGTGATCTCGCCGTACACCTCGACGTCGAGACGGGCCGCGACCTCGCCCGCGAGGGCGGTGAAGATCCGGCCGAGCTTCTCGGCGAGCGGCAGACCCGGCTTGACGTCCTCGGCGATGACACCGCCCTGGACGTTGACCGCGTCCGGCACGAGCTCACCGGCGAGCGCCAGGCGCACCGAGCGGGCGACGGCGATGCCGGCCTTCTCCTGGGCCTCGTCCGTGGACGCGCCGAGGTGCGGGGTGCAGACGACCTGGTCGAGCTCGAAGAGCGGGGAGTCCGTGCAGGGCTCCTTCGCGTACACGTCGAGGCCGGCGCCGGCGACCCGGCCCTCCTTGAGCGCCGAGTACAGCGCCGCCTCGTCGACGATCCCGCCGCGAGCGGCGTTGACGATCCGGACCGAGGGCTTGACCTTGTGCAGTGCCTCGTCGCCGATGAGACCGAGGGTCTCGGGGGTCTTCGGCAGGTGGACGGTGATGAAGTCCGCGACCTCCAGGAGCTCGTCCAGGGCCAGCAGCTTCACCCCCATCTGGGCGGCGCGGGCGGGCTGCACGTAGGGGTCGTACGCGACGATCTTCATCCCGAAGGCCGACATGCGCTGGGCGACCAGGACGCCGATGCGGCCGAGGCCGACGACGCCGAGGGTCTTCTCGCTCAGCTCGACGCCCGTGTACTTGGAGCGCTTCCACTCGCCGTTCTTCAGCGCGGTGTTGGCCTGCGGGATGTTGCGCGCGGTGGCGACCAGCAGACCGCAGGCGAGCTCCGCGGCGGTGACGATGTTCGACGTCGGGGCGTTGACGACCATGACGCCGGCCTTGGTGGCGGCGGAGACGTCCACGTTGTCCAGACCGACACCGGCGCGGGCGACGACCCGCAGCTTGCCGGCGGCGGCGATGGCCTCGGCGTCGACCTTGGTCGCGGAACGGACCAGGATCGCGTCCACGTCGGCGATGGCGGGCAGCAGTTCGGCGCGGTCCGCGCCGTTGCAGTGCCGGATCTCGAAGTCCGGGCCCAGGGCGTCGACGGTGGCGGGCGACAGCTCTTCAGCGATGAGTACGACGGGTTTCGAGCTCACGTGAGTCCTCACAGATCCAGTGCGGACGGCCGTCCCGACGGCCGCAGGCGGTGGAGGGGGCTTGCCGCGTGAAAGCGCACGACGCTGTGGGCCTGAACGCGAATGTTGTTGAGCAGTGTAGTGGTGCGTCGGGGCCGATCATGCGCCTCGATGGAAGGATCACCCGTCCGTGGTTGGACGGGGTGTCCAACGATGTGGACAGGGGCCGGACACACCGTCCGGCCCCTGCCCCGAAGGCTTACGCCTCCTCGTCGTTCACCCAGCTCATGAGCTTGCGCAGCTCCTTGCCGGTGGTCTCCAGGAGGTGGTTCTCGTCCTGGGTCTTGTACTCGTTGTACTTCTTCAGACCGCCGTGGTACTCGGCCATCCACTCCTTGGCGAAGGTGCCGTCCTGGATCTCCGCGAGGACCTTCTTCATCTCGGCCTTGGTGGCGTCCGTGATGATCCGCGGGCCGGTGACGTAGTCGCCCCACTCGGCGGTCTCGGAGACCGACCAGCGCATCTTCTCCAGGCCGCCCTCGTACATGAGGTCGACGATGAGCTTCAGCTCGTGGAGGCACTCGAAGTACGCGATCTCCGGCTGGTAGCCGGCCTCGGTCAGGGTCTCGAAGCCCGCCTTGACCAGCGCCGCGGTGCCACCGCAGAGGACGGCCTGCTCGCCGAAGAGGTCGGTCTCGGTCTCCTCGGTGAAGGTCGTCTTGATGACGCCGGCGCGGGTGCCGCCGATGCCCTTGGCGTACGAGAGCGCCAGCGCGAAGGCGTTGCCGGTCGCGTCCTGCTCGACGGCCGCGATGCACGGGACGCCGCGGCCCTCCTCGTACTGACGACGGACCAGGTGGCCCGGGCCCTTCGGGGCGACCAGGGCGACGTCGACGCCCTCGGGCAGCTTGATGAAGCCGTAGCGGACGTTCAGACCGTGGCCGAAGAAGAGCGCGTCGCCCTCCTTCAGGTTGTCCTTGATGGACTCCTCGTAGACCTGGGCCTGGATCGGGTCCGGGGTCAGGATCATGATGAGGTCGGCCTCGGCGGCGGCCTCGGCGACGGAGACCACGCGCAGGCCCTGCTCCTCGGCCTTGGCCTTGGACTTCGAGCCCTCCTGCAGACCGACGCGGACGTCGACACCGGAGTCACGGAGCGACAGCGCGTGGGCGTGGCCCTGGCTGCCGTATCCGATCACCGCGACCTTGCGGCCCTGGATGATGGACAGGTCGGCGTCGTCGTCGTAGAACAGCTCGGCCACTGGGTATCTCCTTGAGGTGCTGGTGTTGCGTCCCACCGTACGGCGGGGAGCGGGAGGAAAGTTTTCGGGTCTCGTCAGTCGGACCGGCGGATGGACCGCCGGTCGACCTCCGATGACTCTGAGGCGATGATTCTCAGGCGCTGCGGTCGAGGGCCCGGAGGGACCGGTCCGTGATGGACCGGGAACCACGCCCTATGGCGATCGTGCCGGACTGCACGAGCTCCTTGACGCCGAACTGCTCCAGCATCTTGAGCATCGCGTCGAGCTTGTCACTCGAACCGGTGGCCTCGATGGTGACCGCCTCGGGCGAGACGTCCACGGTCTTGGCGCGGAACAGCTGGACGATCTCGACGATCTGGGAGCGGGTCTCGTTGTCTGCGCGGACCTTCACCAGGACGAGCTCGCGCTGGATCGCAGCGCTGGGCTCGAGTTCGACGATCTTCAGGACGTTGACCAGCTTGTTGAGCTGCTTGGTCACCTGCTCCAGGGGCAGGTCCTCGACATTGACCACGATGGTGATGCGGGAGATGTCGGGGTGCTCGGTGATGCCGACGGCGAGCGAGTCGATGTTGAAGCCGCGGCGCGAGAACAGGGCGGCGATCCGGGCGAGGATGCCCGGCGTGTTCTCGACGAGAACGGAGAGCGTGTGCTTGGTGGACATGGTCTGGGTCTCTTCCTTTTCGCTCTGCTTCGTTCCGCGCTTCAGTCGTCTTCGCCGTCGCCGAAGTCGGGGCGGACGCCCCGGGCGGCCATGACCTCGTCGTTCGAGGTGCCGGCGGCGACCATCGGCCAGACCTGGGCGTCCTCGTGGACGATGAAGTCGATGACGACGGGACGGTCGTTGATGGCGTTGGCCTCGGCGATGACCTTGTCCAGGTCGGCCGGGTCCTCACAGCGCAGGGCGACACAGCCCATGGCCTCGGACAGCTTGACGAAGTCGGGGACGCGGGTGCCCTTGTTCGCCTGGACGTCGTCCGGGCCGGAGTGCAGGACGGTGTTCGAGTAGCGCTGGTTGTAGAAGAGGGTCTGCCACTGGCGGACCATCCCGAGGGCGCCGTTGTTGATGATGGCGACCTTGATCGGGATGTTGTTCAGGGCGCAGGTGGTGAGCTCCTGGTTGGTCATCTGGAAGCAGCCGTCGCCGTCGATCGCCCAGACCGGGCGGTCGGGCATGCCGGCCTTGGCGCCCATCGCGGCGGGGACCGCGTACCCCATCGTCCCGAGGCCGCCGGAGTTCAGCCAGGTGGCCGGACGCTCGTACTCGATGAAGTGGGCGGCCCACATCTGGTGCTGGCCGACGCCCGCGGCGAAGATCGTGTCGTCGGGAGTGAGCTCGCCGATGCGCTGGATGACCTGCTGCGGCGAGAGGCTGCCGTCGTCCGGCAGGTCGTAGCCGAGCGGGTAGGTCTCGCGCCAGCGGTTCAGGTCGCTCCACCAGGCGGTGTAGTCGCCCTTGTTGCCCTCGCTGTGCTCGGCCTGGACGGCCTGGACCAGGTCGGCGATGACCTCGCGGGCGTCACCGACGATCGGCACGTCGGCGGTGCGGTTCTTGCCGATCTCGGCCGGGTCGATGTCCGCGTGGACGATCTTGGCGTACGGGGCGAAGCTGTCGAGCTTGCCGGTGACGCGGTCGTCGAAGCGGGCGCCGAGGGCGACGATCAGGTCGGACTTCTGCAGCGCGGTGACGGCGGTGACCGCGCCGTGCATGCCCGGCATGCCCACGTGCAGCGGGTGGCTGTCGGGGAAGGCGCCGAGCGCCATCAGGGTGGTGGTGACCGGGGCGCCGGTGAGCTCGGCGAGGATCTTCAGCTCGGCGGTGGCACCGGCCTTGATGACGCCGCCGCCGACGTACAGGACGGGGCGCTTGGCCGCGCTGATCAGCTTGGCGGCCTCGCGGATCTGCTTGGCGTGCGGCTTGGTCACCGGGCGGTATCCGGGCAGGTCGGTCTGCGGCGGCCAGCTGAAGGTGGTCTTCGCCTGCAGGGCGTCCTTGGAGATGTCGACCAGGACCGGGCCGGGGCGGCCGGTGGAGGCGATGTGGAAGGCCTCGGCGATCGTCCGCGGGATGTCGTCGGCCTTGGTGACCAGGAAGTTGTGCTTGGTGATCGGCATCGTGATGCCGCAGATGTCCGCCTCCTGGAAGGCGTCCGTGCCGATCGCCTTCGAGGCGACCTGGCCGGTGATCGCGACGAGCGGCACCGAGTCCATGTGCGCGTCGGCGATCGGGGTGACGAGGTTGGTCGCACCGGGTCCCGAGGTCGCCATACAGACGCCGACCTTGCCGGTCGCCTGGGCGTAGCCGGTGGCCGCGTGGCCCGCGCCCTGCTCGTGGCGGACCAGGATGTGGCGCACCTTCTTCGAGTCCATCAGCGGGTCGTAGGCCGGGAGGATGCAGCCACCGGGGAGACCGAAGATGGTGTCCGCGCCCACCTCTTCGAGAGAGCGGATGAGGGACTGCGCGCCCGTGACGTGCTCGACGGCGGTGGCGGCCTGAGCGCCGCTACGGGGCCGCGGCTGCGGATGGTGCCCGGTGGCCTGGTCGGTCATCAGCATCTCTTCTCGAAGCAGAGGGTTTTACGAGGGTTTGGGACGACTTGGGGGTGAGCCAGTGCAACAAAAAACCCCTCGTGCCGTGAGGCAAGCGAGGGGAGCGCGTCGGGTGCGTTTCAAGCGGGGCCTGCCGTGGCCCTGCTTCAGCCGACGCGCTTTCCAAGTACGAGAATTCGGGTGCGCATGGCAATGACCCTCCCTCTCAGCCCTCACCACTGTCAAGTGGGTGGGACGGGCGTCTCATTATTTGAGCGGAACGGGGGACGGTTTCCGGCCCGGACGGGGACCGCTCCGGGCAGCGGGTACTCGTCCCGTACGAGCGCCCTGCGCAGCCGGTACTCGTCGAGCGGGCCCGAGAAGGCCATGCCCTGGGCGTGGCTGCAGCCCATCGCCCGCAGGGCGACGACCTGCTCCGGTACGTCGACCCCCTCGGCGACGGTCTGCATGCCGAGCTCGTCCGCGATACGGAGCACCCCGCGGGTGATCTTGCGGAGCCGGGCCGATTCGACGACGCCCTCGACGAGTCCCCGGTCCAGCTTCAGTATGTCGACGGGAAGCCTGCGGAGGGCGTTGATCGCGACATGTCCGCTGCCGAATCCGTCGAGCGCGATCCGCACCCCGAGGCGCCGCAGGGTGACCAGGCGCTGCTCCAGCTCGTCGAGCGGGATCCGGGGGTCGCTGTCGGCGAGTTCGACGATCAGCGAACCGGACGGCAGTCCGTGCCGGGTGAGCAGGGACTCGATCGAGCCGAGCGGCAGCGAGCGGTCCAGGAGCCGGCGCGCGGAGAGCCGGATGGACACGGGGGCGCGATGGCCGATTCCCGCCCGCTCGGCGGCCTGCTCGACGGCCTCTTCGAGCAGCCAGCGGCCGAGCTCGGCGGTGCGCTCGCTGTCGTCGGTGACCCGGAGGTACTCGGCGGGGGTGAAGAGGATGCCCTGGGCCGACCGCCAGCGCGCCTGGGCGCTGACGGCGGAGATCCGGCCGGTGGCGAGGTCCACGACCGGCTGGTGGAGCAGGGCGAACTCGCCGTCGTGGAGGGCGGTGCGCAGCCGGGCGGCCAGTTCCGTCCGGCGAACCACCTCGGCCTGCATCTGGGGCGCGTAGAGCTCGACGCGGTCCTTGCCGGCCGCCTTGGCGCGGTACATGGCGAGGTCGGCGTTGCGCAGGAGTTCGCCGGCCTCGATGCCGGGCTCGGCGAAGGCGACGCCGATGGAGGCGGCGACCCGCACCTCGTTGCCCCCGTCGACGCGGTAGGGCCGGGAGAGGGTGAGGCGCAGCCGGTCGGCGATCTCCTGGACCTGTTTCTGGCGGGCCGCCTGGTCGCGGCCGCCGTCGCCGAGGATGAGGGCGGCGAACTCGTCGCCGCCGAGCCGGGCGGCGGTGTCCCCGGCGCGCACGGAGTCGTGGAGGCGGCGGGCGGCCTGGACGAGGAGGTCGTCGCCCGCCTGGTGGCCGAGGCGGTCGTTGACGCCCTTGAAGCCGTCGAGGTCGATGAAGAGCACGGCGGTGCCGGGGTCGGAGGCACGGCGTCCGCTGAGGGCCTGCCGGACCCGCCGGGTGAAGAGCGCCCGGTTGGGCAGGTCGGTGAGCGGGTCGTGCTCGGCGTTGTGCTGCAACTGGGCCTGGAGCCGGACGCGTTCGGTGACGTCCCGGCTGTTGAAGATCAGCCCGCCCTGGTGCCGGTTGACCGTGGACTCGACGTTCAGCCAGTCACCGCGGCCCGAGCGGAAGCGGCACTCGATCCGGGTGGTGGGCTCCTCGGCGGGCGAGACGGCCAGGAAGCGCCGTACCTCGTGGACGACGGCGCCCAGGTCCTCGGGATGGATGAGCGAGGCGAGCTCGGAGCCGATCAGCTCCTCGGCGTCCCGTCCGTACACCCCGGAGGCGGCCGGGCTGACGTAACGGAGCACCCCGGTCGGCGCGGCGATCATGATGACATCGCTGGACCCCTGCACGAGTGACCTGAAGTGGTTCTCCTTCTGGGCCAGTTCATGGGTCAGGGCGATGTTGTCGAGGAGCATGATGCCCTGCCGTACGACGAGGGCGAGGACCACCGTGCAGCCGGTGAGGACGACGACGCGGTCGACCCTGCGCCCTTCCACGACGTTGTACAGGATGCCGAGGGTGCAGACCGCGGCGGCGAGGTACGGCGTGAGGGCGGCGAGCGAGCCGGCGACCGGGCGGCTGTGCAGCCGCGGCCCGCGCGCGGTGGCGGGGACGCTGTCCGGGATGCGGCGCACGCCCCAGGGCGCGTAGGCGAGCAGCAGGGAGCCGGCGAACCAGCCGGCGTCGAGCAGCTGGCCCGAGGCGTAGTTCTCGCGCAGCAGCGGCGAGGTGAAGAGTGCGTCGCACAGCACGGTCAGGGCGAGGGCGGCGATCGCGGTGTTGGTCGCCGAGCGGTTCGCCTGCGAGCGCCGGAAGTGCAGCACCAGGACCATGCTCACCAGGACGATGTCGAGCAAGGGGTACGCGAGGGACAGTGCCGCCTGGGCGACCGGCTCGTTCTGGAAGTGTGCGGTACGGGCGAGGGCGAGGCTCCACGAGAGGGTGAGCAACGAGCCCCCGATGAGCCAGGCGTCGAGCGCGAGGCAGACCCAGCCGGCCCGGGTGACGGGTTTCTTGGCCAGGACGAGCAGGCCGACGATGGCCGGCGGGGCGAAGAGCAGGAAGAAGAGGTCGGCGATGGAGGAGTCGGGCACCTCGGTGCGGAGCACGACCTCGTACCACCCCCATACGGCGTTGCCCGCGGAGGCCATGAACGAGGAGAACGCGAAGAGCAGCCAGGCGGGGCGGGCGCTGCCGCGGTGGGCGCGCCCGTAGAGGAAGCAGGAGACCGCGGCCGTGAGGGCGGCGGCGCTGAGCCCGAAGTCGCCCATGAAGAGGGCGAGTTCCGGTGATCCCCAGCCGAGCGAGGCGCCGGTCGTGTAGCCCGCGCAGATCACCACCAGGGCGATCTGGGCGAGGAGCGCGCCGAAGCCGGGGCGCCCGGGGCCCGGGTGTCCGGGGTCGGCTCCGCCGCCGACGGGGCGCCGTGCGAGGACCGCCCCCGGCGCGCTCACCGGTCCCTCCGGAGCCGCGCCACCGCACCCGGCCGCGTCGTGCGGGCGCGCCGGCGGCTCGTCGGCGCCGCCGGGGGCGTGCCCGTCGCAGTCGTGGGGGCCGGCGGGGTCCCGCACGACCGGGACGGCCCGCCCCGGTCCGCCGCCCGGCTTCCGTACGGCAGGGGCGACCGACTCCGGTCGAGCACCCGGCTTCCGTACGGCAGGGGCGATCGGTCCCGGCGCCGCACCCGGCCTCCGCACGACCGGGACGGCCCGCTCCGGTCCGGCACCCGGCTTCCGTCCGACCGGGGCGGTCGACTCCGGTGCGGCGGTGCCGCAGGCCTCGCAGGCGCTGTGTGGCGTGAAGTCGCCATGAGGCGCGCGGGCGCCGTGTGCCGCGTGGGCGCCATGCGGCACGGGGTCGCCGTGCGCCGCGGCGGCGCGGGTGGCCGGGGCCGGGGCGTCGCCGGGGCGAGCGGCCGTGCCCGGTGGTTCGGCACCGCGGCGCTCGGCTCGGCGGTCCGGTCCGGTGTGCGGTCCGGCGCCCGCCCCGGGAGCCGGACCGGCGTCCGGCCCGACCTCCGGGCCGGTGTCCGGCGGCTCGGCGGTCCGGGACGCGCGGGGCGGCGCGGCCTGGTCCGGTACGGACCGTGCGAGGCCGGTGGCGAGGCGCGGAAGGCTCGCCGGCGGCGGCGTCGCCGCGTCGGATCGTCGGTCCTCCGGCCGTGCCTCACCCGTCGCCCCCCTCGGAATCTGATGACCCGTCACTTCGCTCCCCAGCGTCAGCCCGTACTCGACGCAGTCCCCCCGCTCCGGGACGATACACCAGGACGGTCACTCAGGGACAGGGTCGCAGTACTCTCCGTGACGGACCAGGGGCTTGCAGGCGGCGCGTGTCGGGGGCGCGTACCACCCGACCGGCCCATCACGGCCGCTCAGCCGGTGGTGAGCAGGACGTTGGCCGGCTCCTCGCCCGCCGCGAACCGCCGCAGCTGCCCCGCGATCAGCCGCTTCGCCCGCGGCATGAAGGCCGAAGTGGAACCTCCGACGTGGGGGCTGATCAGGACACCGGGAGCGTGCCACAACGGATGCCCGGCCGGCAGCGGTTCCGGGTCCGTGACATCGAGTGCCGCCGTGATCCTGCCGGTCTCGACCTCCTTGAGCAGGGCCGCGGTGTCGACGACCGGCCCGCGGGCGACGTTCACGAGGAGCGCCCCGTCCTTCATCCGGCCGAGGAACCCGGCGTCGGCGAGATGCCTGGTCGCGGGCGTGAGCGGAGTGGAGAGCACGACGACATCGGCATCCGGAAGCAGCGCGGGCAGCTCCGTCAGAGGGTGGACCTCGCCGCGCGCTGTGGTGCGCGCGGAGCGCGCGACGCGCGACACCCGCGCGCACTCGAAGGGCGCGAGCCGGTCCTCGATGGCGGCGCCGATCGACCCGTACCCGACGATCAGGACGGACTTGTCGGCGAGGGCCGGGTAGAAGCCGGCCCGCCACTCCTCGGCGTCCTGCCCGCGCACGAAGCCGGGGATGCCGCGCAACGAGGCCAGGATCAGCGCGAGCGTGAGCTCGGCGGTGCTGGCCTCGTGGACGCCTTTCGCGTTGCAGACGGCGACGCCCGGGCGCAGCGAGCCGAGGCCGGGGGTGACGTGGTCGATGCCCGCGGACAGGGTCTGCACGACCCGCAGCGAGGTCATCGCGGCCAGCGGCCGTACGGCGATCTCGGAGCCCTTCATGTACGGGACGACGTAGAAGGCGCAGTGCGCCGGGTCGGCCGGGAACTCCGGTCCGCCGTCCCAGAAGCGGTAGTTCAGGCCCGACGCGCCCGGTTCGGGGAGATCTTCGATCTCGTCCGCGGGAATCGGAAGCCACACGTCAGCGGTCGTGTTCTCGCATCTCATGAGCGGGAGGCTATGCGAAGAATCCCGTGCGGCATTGGTTACTTTGGGGGACGGCACAGGGAGGGGTACCGGCAGGTGGAGCGCAGGACTATCGGGGCGACGGCGCTCGACGTGGGTGCGATCGGCCTGGGGTGCATGCCGATGAGCTGGGCGTACAGCCGTTCGGAACAGCGGGGTGACCGCTCGCTGCGGACCGTGCACGCGGCACTTGACGCCGGGGTGAGCCTGCTCGACACCGCCGACATGTACGGCCCGTTCACCAACGAACTGCTGGTGGGACGGGTGTTGAAGGAGCGACGGTCGGACGCCTTCGTCTCGACGAAGTGCGGACTGCTCGTCGGCGACGGCGGCGAGCGCCGGCACGTGGTCGCCAACGGCAGGCCGGGGTACGTCCGTCGGGCCTGCGACGCCTCGCTGCGACGGCTCCAGACCGATGTGATCGACCTGTACCAGCTGCACCGGGCGGACCCCGAGGTACCCGTCGAGGAGACCTGGGGAGCGATGGCCGAGCTGGTCTCGGCCGGCAAGGTGCGGGCGCTCGGGCTCTGCGCCGTCGGCAGCCGCTCGGCGCGGCGGGGCGCGACCGGTGTCAGCCGTGACGGCTATGAGGGAACGATCCGCCAACTGGAGCGGATCCAGCAGGTGTTCCCGGTGGCGGCGGTGGAGGCCGAGCTGTCGGTGTGGTCCCAGGAGGCGCTGGTACGGCTGCTGCCGTGGTGCGCGGCGCGGGGTGTCGGCTTCCTGGCGGCGATGCCGCTGGGGAACGGCTTCCTGACCGGGACGCTGACCCCGGGCGGCGGCTTCGAGCCGGACGATCCGCGGGCCCGGCACCCCCGGTTCACGGCGGAGATGATGGCGGCGAACCAGCCGCTGGTGGCGGGTCTGCGGCGGGTGGCCGCGCGGCACGGGGCGGAGGTCACGCCGGCGCAGGTGGCGCTCGCCTGGGTGCTCGGCCGGGGGCGGCACGTCGTGCCGGTGCCGGGGGCGAAGCGGGAGTGCTGGGCGGTGGAGAACGCCGGTGCGGCCGGTCTGCGGCTGACGGCGGCGGACCTGGCGGAGATCGCGGCGCTTCCGGCGGCCCGGGGGTCCTGGGACGAGGGACCGAGGGGCTGAAGGGCTGAGGGATCGCGGGGTCGCGGGTTGTCGCAGGCGGTCGGGAACCTGATCGCGCCGGGCGGTGTATCAAGGGTGAAGGGATGCCGCTCGACTCGTCGAAGGGGACCGTGCCATGAGCCGTCCTGCAGTTGTGAAGGCCCTGTGGGGCGCCGCCGTGCTGGTTCTGGCGGCGGGCTGCTCCTCGGGAGCTACGGAGGACAGGCCGGGTACGGCTCCGCCGACATCGGCGTCGGCGTCGGCGTCGGCCACCGCCCCGGCGAGTCCGACCGGGTCCGCCACCGCTGCCGCCGGCGGGCGGGTGACGGTGACGGGCACGCTCGCCGAGGGGCTGAAGTCGCCCTGGGGGCTCGCCGAGCTGCCCGACGGGGATCTGCTGGTCTCCTCGCGTGACGAGCGGACGATCACCAAGGTCGACGGACGGACCGGGGCGAAGACCTCGCTCGGCGAGGTGCCGGGGGTGGTGCCGGGCGGTGAGGGCGGTCTGATGGGCCTCGCCGTGCGGGACGGCTGGGTGTACGCGTATCTGACCGCCGAGTCGGACAACCGCATCGTGCGCATGCAGTACGGCGGCGCGGAGGGCGACCGGCTCGGCGCGCCGCAGCCGGTGCTGACCGGCATCCCGAAGGGGATCGTGCACAACGGCGGACGGATCGCGTTCGGCCCGGACCGGATGCTGTACGCGGGGACGGGCGAGACGGGCCGGACCGGGCTGGCCCAGGACCGGGAGTCGCTCGGCGGGAAGATCCTCCGGATGACACCGGAGGGCCGGCCGGCGCCGGGCAACCCCTTCCCCGGCTCGGTGGTCTATTCGTACGGGCACCGCAATGTGCAGGGCATCGCCTGGGACGACGAAGGTCGCCTGTGGGCGGCCGAGTTCGGGCAGAACACCTGGGACGAGCTGAATCTGGTGGAGCCCGGGAAGAACTACGGCTGGCCGGAGGCCGAGGGGCGGGCCGGGAAGGCCGGGTTCGTGGACCCGGTGGCCCAGTGGCCGACCTCTGAGGCCTCCCCCAGCGGGATCGCGTACGCGCGGGGCGCGATCTGGATGGCCGGGCTCAGAGGCGAGCGGCTGTGGCGGATCGCGCTCTCCGGCGCGGAACGCTCGGGGGACCCCCAGGCGTTCCTCACGGAGGAGTACGGACGCCTGCGCACGGTCCTCGCGGGGGGCGGCGGGCGGCTCTGGCTGGTGACCAGCGAAACCGACGGCCGGGGGACGCCCGGGCCCGGGGACGACAGGATTCTCCGGCTGGAGGTCGACTGAAGGAGCTGGTGACCGTGTTCGACCCCCTGGCGGAGCTGTTCGCCCCCGGCCGCAGGCATACCGAGGAGGAGCGCCGCAGGCAGGCGCTGACCAGGGAGGACCCGGGTGACGCCGACCCGTCGCGCGGGCCGATAGACCTCACCTCGGGCCGCGTGACGATACGGGCCCCCCGCCGCACGGCGGCGGGGGACGCGGCGGCCGGAGACGGGCCCGGCGGGTCAGAGGGGCGTGTCGAGGAGGTGGAGGCGGTGGGCCAGGGCGGCGGCCTCGCCCCGGCCGGAGACGCCGAGCTTGGCGAGGATGTTGGAGACGTGGACGCTGGCTGTCTTGGGTGAGATGAAGAGTTCCTCGGCGATCTGACGGTTGGTGCGGCCGGCCGCGACGAGGCGCAGGACGTCCTGCTCGCGGGGGGTCAGGCCGAAGGTGTCGTCCCCCGGCTCCGCGGGGGCCGACACCTGCTTCTCCTCGGTCAGGGAGAGGCGGGCGCGGGCGGCGAGGAGCTCCACGTCCTCGCGGAGCGGGCGGGCGCCGAGCCGGACGGCGGTGGCGTGGGCCTCCCGGAGCAGGGCCGTGGCCTCCTCGCGGCGGCCGCCCTCGACGAGCAGGGCGTCGGCGAGGCGGTGGCGGGCGCGGGCCAGCTGGTACGGGCGTTCGAGCGGTGTGTAGGCGGCGACGACCTCGGCCCAGCGGGCGGCGGTGTCGCGGCCCTCGGCGCGGGCGATCTCCTCGGAGACCTGCCGGGAGTAGGCCTCCCAGACCGGGGCCGGGGTGGCGAGGGCGCGGACGCTGCGGCGGACGACGGCGAGCGCCTCGGCGCGGCCCTCGTCGGCGGCGGGCAGTCCCCGGCTGTCGGCCTCGGCGGTGACGGCGGTGAGGACGAGGGGCCAGCCGTAGCGGTGGGTGCCGGGCGGGAAGCCGGTCTCCGCGGTGGCGGCGAGCTGTTCCCGCACCTCGTCGAGGCGGGCCTCGGCGGCGGCGATGATGATCTCGACCTGCGCCATGGGCAGGGTGTACTGCGGGATGGGGTCGCGGGTGCCGTACCGGGTGCGGGCCTGGGAGAGGTACGCGGCGGCCCTGGCCGGCTCGCCCCGGCCGGCGGCGAGGTGGGCGAGCTGCAGCAGGGCCGTTCCGCCCGGCTTGGTGCTGCTCGCGCCGGAGCGGAGCAGCTCCTCGGCCTCCTCCTTGCTCCGGTCCCATTCGCCGAGTGAGAGGAGGGACTCCGAGAGGTTGGCGCGGATCCAGCCGGCGCTGTCGACGAGGCCGCGGGAGCGGGCCAGTTCGATGCCGGCGACGGCGGTCTCGACGGCCTCGCGGGAGCGGCCGAGTGCCTCCAGGGAGGAGGAGATGTTGACGTGGGCGCGGGCGGCCTCGTGGAACTGGCCGAGGGCGACGGTCCGTTCGCGGGCCTCGTGCATGGTGGCGAGACCGCCGTCGGTGTCGCCTGCCGACACCATGATGGTGCCGAGGGTGATCCGGGCGTTCAGCTCGATCGGCTCGGCCTTGACGAACCGCGCGTACTCGACGGCGCGTTCGGCGGCGGCGATCGCCTCGGGGCCGGGGTTGCGGAGCATGCCCCAGCCGGCCGCGCCGACCAGGACGGTGGCGTGGACGGCGGACGGCGGGAGGCCCTTGACGAGTTCCTGGGCGCGGGCGATCTCCGGCCAGCCGTCGCCCCGGCCGAGGTTGGACTGGAGCCGTGCCATCTCCGTCCAGAACCAGGCGGCGCGCAGCGGGTCGTTCTCGTCGCTGTCGAGGACCCGGAGGGCCGTGCGGCAGATCTTCGCGGCCCGCTCCCGTTCTCCGCTGAGCCGGGCGGCGACGGCGGCCTCGGCGAGCAGGTCGAGGAAGCGCAGGGAGGCGGCGTCGGGGTCGCAGCCGCAGGCGGGGTAGGCGTCGGCGTAGTCGATGGGGCGCAGGGAGTCGCGCGTCTCGGCGGGGGCCTTGTCCCAGAGTTCCATGGCGCGTTCGAGGAGGCTGAGCTGCTCGGCGTAGGCGTGGCGCTTGCGGGTCGCGACGGAGGCGCTGAGGACGGCGGGGAGGGCCTTGGACGGGTCGTGCGCGTGGTACCAGTAGGTGGCCAGCCGGTTGGCGCGCTCGTCGGCGCGGACGAGCGCGGGGTCGGCCTCCAGGGCTTCGGCGTAGCGCCGGTTGAGGCGGGAGCGTTCGCCGGGCAGCAGGTCGTCACTGACGGCCTCGCGGACCAGGGAGTGGCGGAAGCGGTAGCCGTCGCCGTCGGGGACGGCGAGCAGGAGGTTGGCGCCCACGGCGGCCCGCAGGGCCTCGATGAGTTCGTCCTCGGTGAGCCGGGCGACGGCGGCGAGGAGTCCGTACTCGACGGTGGAGCCGCCCTCGGCGACGATCCTGGCGACCCGCTGGGCGTCCTCGGGGAGCGTCTCGACCCGGACGAGCAGGAGGTCGCGCAGGGAGTCGCTGAGCTGTCCCGCGGCGCAGCCGGCCTCGTGGGAGACGATGAGTTCCTCGACGAAGAAGGCGTTGCCGTCGGAGCGTTCGAAGACCTCCTCGACGAGGCCGGGGTCGGGTTCGGCGGCGAGGATGCCGGTGAGCTGGCGGTGCACCTCGTTGCGGGTGAAGCGGGCGAGTTCGATGCGGCGGATGGTGCGGAGCCGGTCGAGTTCGGCGAGGAGGGGGCGCAGCGGGTGGCGGCGGTGGATGTCGTCGGCGCGGTAGCTGGCGACGACCACGATGCGGCCGCGGCGCAGGGTGCGCAGGAGGTAGGTGAGGAGGTGCCGGGTGGAGGCGTCGGCCCAGTGCAGGTCTTCCAGGACGAGCACGATCGTACGGTCGGCGGCGAGCCGTTCCAGGAGCCGTACGGTCAGTTCGAAGAGGCGGGCGGTGGAGTCCTCGTCCGAGGACTCGTGGCCGCCGGGGTCGCCCAGTTCGGGGAGCAGCCGGGCGAGTTCCGCCTGCTGTCCGTCGGCCGCCGCGGCGAGTTCCTCGGGGAGGCGGCGGCGGAGCGAGCGCAGTGCGGTGGCGAAGGGGGCGAAGGGCAGGCCGTCGGCGCCGAGCTCGACGCAGCCGCCGACCGCGACGACGGCGCCCTGTGCGCAGGCCGTGTCGAGGAACTCCTCGATGAGCCGGGTCTTGCCGACCCCCGCCTCGCCGCCGATGAGCAGGGCCTGGGGCTCCCCCGCGGTCGCGCGGGAGAGCGCCTCGGTGAGGGCGGTGAGTTCGCCGGCGCGGCCGACGAACACGGGACTGACTGACCTGGTCTCCACGGCGCCGAGCATCGCACAGCCGTCCATGCCATCGCTCATACGGGGGTCACGCGGCCCGGACGAAGTGACCCCGTCCGCCGTCGCTCACCCGCCCCTCCGCGTCCTTGTTCCCGCTCCGGCGGCCGAGGCGGCGCAGACCCCGGGCGGAGCCGACCGTCTCGGCGGCCTCGTGGGACAGCCGGTGGGCGGCGGCCTCGCGGACGAGCTGGGCGTGGTTCATGCGGTGGAGTTCGTACTCGAACATCGGGTGCTCCCTGGTTCTTCTCGGTTTCGGTATCGCTCCTTGCGATGCCTCTACTGTCGTTTCCCAGGGGGTGCGGTCACATCGGGCGTGTGCCGCATGTTCGGGGTACGGGGGTCCTTAGGCGGGTCCCGGGGGTCCTTAGGCGTCGCCCCGGGGTGCCTCGGGCAGGGTCAGGATCCGGCGGTCGGCAGGCTCAGGAACAGGTCGAAGTAGGTACCGACCGACAGGAGCAGCCCCAGGCCGCCGAGGACGGCGCCGGCGACGGCGACCGACCGGACCCAGGCCGGGCGCCCGGGGAGGATGAGCACGAGGACGGCGACGAGGAGGGCGATCAGCGCGAAGACGCCGTTGACCAGGGCGGTGCTGTGCCAGGCGTCGCCGTAGATCTCGGAGATCTGCTGGGCCGGGGTGCCGGACCCGGAGGTCTTGATCTGCCCGAGGAGGGTCTCGCGCTCGGAGACGACCTTGCCCGTCCAGGTGCCGGTGAGCGCGACGGCGCCGAGGGCGGCGGAGACCACGGCCGCGGCGGCACCGGCGATGCTGGTGGAGGCGGGAGCCGCCGCCTCGGCGAACAGCTCCTCGTCCTCGTCCACGTCGGAGTCCACGTCGGAGTCCACGTCCGCGTCCGCATCCGCGTCGATCAGCGCGGTGGCCGGCTCGGTGTCCTTCTTGTCGAGCGCGACCGCGGCCGTCTCCTCGGCGGTCCCGGCGGCGTCCGCGCTCTCGCCGGTCTTCTCTGTCGTCGTCTTCGTGTCCATGCGCGGCACGCTAGGCGCCCCGTATGAGAACCGTATGAGGAAAGCGGGTCAGGCCGCTTTCGCCGCGCGCCACTCCGGTGCGAGGACGGCCCAGACCTCGGTGTCGGCGCGGACGCCGCGGTGCGGGTAGTTCTCCCGCAGGACGCCCTCGAGGGTCATGCCCAGGCGGCGGGCGACGGCGATGCTCGGCCCGTTCTTCGCGGAGGCGTGCCACTCGACGCGGTGGATGCCGCGCTCCTCGATCGCCCAGTCGATGATGACCCGGCACGCGCGGGTGATCAGGCCCTTCCCGGCGGCGGAAGGCTCCAGCCAGCAGCCCGCCTCGGCGGTGCCGTACGTGGCGTCGAAGGTCCGGAAGAGGACGCCGCCGACGAGCGTGCCGCCGGTCCAGATGCCGTAGATGCGTCCGGTGTCCTTCGCGGCCTTCTCGGCGTACGAGCCGAGGAAGGAGCGGGCGGAGTCGAGGTCCGCCACGACGTCGGCGAGGATGATGTGCTCGCCGATGAACTCGCGGCCGCGGTCCATGTGGGCGAGGAACTCCTCGGCGTTCGAGGGCTCCAGGGGCCGCAGCTCGGCGCCGTCGTCACCCAGCGATATCGCGAACATCGTCGTTCCTCTCCTCCGCGGCCGGAGCCGCGGGCGCCGTCACTGCCGTCACACGCTGAGCCGGTATTTTCCCACGCGCGTCGGCGGCCTCGCGGCACTCGGGCGTCTCGATGCTGATCCGGGGCAGGAGGCGGTCGAGCCACTTCGGCAGCCACCAGTTCGCCCCGCCGAGCATGTGCATGAGGGCGGGGACGAGAAGGGTCCGCAGCACGAAGGCGTCGAGGGCGACGGCCGCCGCGAGCGCGATGCCGAACATCGCGATGACCCGGTCGCCGGAGAGGACGAAGGCGAGGAAGACCGCGATCATGATCACGGCGGCGGAGTTGATGACGCGGCTGGTCTCGGCGAGGCCGACCCGGACCGCCCGCCGGTTGTCGCCGGTCTCCAGCCATTCCTCGTACATCCGGCTGACCAGGAAGACCTGGTAGTCCATGGAGAGTCCGAAGAGGACCGACACCATGATCACCGGGAGGAAGGGCTCGATCGGCCCGGCGCTGCCGAGGCCGAGGAGCTCGCTCCCCCAGCCCCACTGGAAGATCGCCACGACGACGCCGAAGGCACCGGCGACGGCGGCGACGTTCATGGCGGCGGCCTTGAGCGGGATGCCGAGGGAGCGGAAGGCGACCAGGAGCAGCAGGCAGCCGAGCGCGATGACGACGCCGACGAAGAGCGGCAGCTTGCCGATGATGATCTCGGCGAAGTCGTCGTACGAGGCGGTGACGCCGCCCACGTGCACGTCGAGCGAGGTGCCGCTCTCGGCCGCGGGGAGGACGTCCGTGCGCAGTCGGTCGACGAGCTCGCTGGTGGCCTTGGACTGGGGCGAGGAGTCGGGGACGACGGTCAGGACGGCGGTGTCGCCGGAGCCGTTGTACGTGACCGGGGAGACGGACGCGACGCCCTTGGTGGCGGACAGGGCGGCCGGCAGCTGGTCGAGGGCGATCCGGTCGTCGGCGCCGTCGAGTCCGGCGACCAGGGTGAGGGGGCCGTTCACGCCGGGGCCGAAGCCGTCGGCGATCAGGTCGTACGCCTGCCGCGTGGTCGCGGTGGCCGGGCCGTTGCCCTGGTCGGAGGTGCCCAGGTGGAGCGAGAGGGTGGGCAGCGCGAGGACGCCCATGACGACGGCGGCGACGATTCCGAGGAGCTTGGGGTGCCGCTCGACGAAGGCGGACCAGCGGGCGGCGAAGCCGGTGGGCAGCTCGGGCTGCGGCCCGTGCTCGGCGAGCGTCCGGCGTTCGCGCCGGGACAGCGCCCGCATGCCGATGAGGGAGAGCAGCGCCGGCAGGAGGGTGACGGAGGCCGCCACCGTGAGGACGACGGTGAGGGAGGCGGCGATGGCGACGCCGTTGAGGAAGCTGAGCCTCAGGATCAGCATGCCCAGCAGGGCGATGCAGACGGTGGCACCGGCGAAGACGACGGCGCGTCCGGTGGTGGCGACGGCGGTCTCGGCGGCCTCGGCGACGGAGAGCCCGCGTTTCAGGCCTCTGCGGTGCCGGGTGACGATGAAGAGGGCGTAGTCGATGCCGACGCCGAGGCCGACGAGCATGCCGAGCATCGGGGCGAAGTCGGCGACGGTCATCAGATGGCCGAGGAGCACGATCCCGGAGTAGGCGATGCCGACGCTGACGAGCGCGGTCGCGATGGGGAGCGCGGAGGCGGCGAGGGAGCCGAAGGCGAGGAAGAGGACGACGGCCGCGACGGCGACGCCGACGACTTCGGCGATGTGGCCGCCGGGGGCTTCGGTGAGGGCGACGGCGCTGCCGCCGAGTTCGACCGAGAGGCTGTCGTCCGCGGCTTCCTTCGCGGTGTCGACGAGGGCCCGGGCCTGCGCCTCGGGGATGTCGTCGGCCTGCTCGTGGAAGGTCACGATGGCGTAGGCGGTGTGCCCGTCCTCGCTGACCTGGCCCCGGGTGTCGCCGTACGGGGAGGTCACGGAGGCGATGCCGGGGAGCTCGGCGACCTTGTCGAGCATCGCGGTCATGCGGCGCTCGACGGCGTCGGCGCGGACGCTGCCCTTGTCGGCGTGCCAGACGATGGTGTCGCTGTCACCGCCGAGGCCGTGGAAGCCGCGCTCCAGGAGGGCGGTGGCACGACCGGACTCGGTGCCGGGGACCTCGTAGTCGTTGGAGTACGCGCTGCCGGCGACGACCGCGGCGGTGCCGACCCCGCAGAGAGCGACGAGCCACAGCAGGACGGCGACGAGGCGGTGCTTGATGCACCACCGTGCGATGGCTGCCAAAGGACGTGCTCCCTGGGTGGTTCGAGGATCTTCAGCGGGAACAGCCCGAAAAAGAACGCTTGACCTACGTGGGCCCACTCTGGCAGCCAAACGTGATCGTTTGCCCGTTTCGTGTTGATGCTCACAGGCGTGGGCGGGGGGGGGGGGGGGGGGGGGGGGGGGGGGCCCCCCGCCCCCCCCCCCCCCCCCCCCCCCCCCGGGGGGGGGGGGGGGGGGGCGGGGGGGGGGGGGGGGGGGTGGGGGCGGGGGAGCGCGC
>NZ_JBIVMG010000012.1:0-7297 GCF_044752965.1 Streptomyces sp. NPDC088553
ATCTGGCGTTGATTTTTGGCACGCTGTTGAGTTCTCAAGGAACGGACGCTTCCTTTGTACTCACCCTCTCGGGCTTTCCTCCGGGCTTCCCTTCGTGTTTCCAACCTTACCAGATCATTTTCCGTTCCGTTTCCGGTTCGGAGTTTGTATCCGGTGGCCTGTTGGCTGCCTTTCGCCTTTCGGCGTGTTCACTACGTTAGCTGATTTCTTCGGCGACTCATAATCGAGCAATCGAATTCGAATTCCGGCATGCCGGAATAAGCCCCTGCTGGGGAGTCATCTTGAGTAGTGGGTGGCAGCCGCGGGGTGCTTGAACAAGCAGGCCCGTAACCAGCTGCTCGGGCTACGTTAGGCGGTCGGACGTCTTGAGTCAAGTGTGCTCCTCCGGGGCGTGTGAGGACGATACGGACTCACCGTCCGGTCCTCGTCGATCCAGAAGCGCCAGGGGTGCGGGGCGCCGTCGCCGCCGACTCCCGTGCGGGGGCCGTTGCGGATGCGGTCGGGGGCCGGCGGGGTTCCGGTGAGGAGCCCGAGAGGGGCGTCCGGGCCGGCGCAGGTGTCGGTGCCGTTCAGGGAGAGGCCGACGTCCAGGGCCGTGGCCAGGCGGGCCGGGCCCTTGGCCAGTTCGTGGTCGTGGCGGGCCGAGCGGCGGCGGGGGCGGGCCAGGCCGGCGCCCTTCAGGATCTCCCCCGCGCGCAGCAGCACCCCGCTCGCCTGGCCCTCGGGGCCGCAGACCAGGTTGAGGCAGTGCCACATGCCGTAGGTGAAGTAGACGTACGCGTGTCCGGGCGGGCCGAACATGACTGCGTTGCGTGCCGTGCGGCCCCTGAAGGCGTGCGAGCCGGGGTCGATCGCGCCGGCGTACGCCTCCACCTCCGTCAGGCGCAGTTCGATCAGTCCTTCGGGGGAACGGCGGACGAGTGTGCGGCCGAGGAGGTCGGGGGCGACCTCCAGGACCGGGCGGTCGAAGAAGGTCCGTGGGAGCGGCGTACGGTCGGGGCTCTCGCTCATGGCGCACGAGCGTAGTGGGGGTCGGGCGGGGAACCGACTACGGTCGTCGCGCGTATGTAGGGGTCAGGACTGAGAAGGAGTGAAGGTCATGGGATTCAAGAAGCTGCTCGCGAGCCTGGGCGCCGGTGGGGCCACCGTGGAGACGGTGCTCACCGAGGAGAACGTGGTTCCGGGCGGTGTCGTCCAGGGTGAGGTCCGGATCCAGGGCGGCAGTGTCGACCAGCAGATCGAGGGGCTCTCGGTCGGCCTGCAGGCGCGGGTCGAGGTCGAGGGCGGCGACCAGGAGCACAAGCAGGACATCGAGTTCGTCAAGGTCCGGCTGGGCGGTGCCTTCGAGGTGAAGGCCGGCGCGGTGCACGTGGTGCCGTTCGGTCTGGAGATCCCGTGGGAGACCCCGGTGACCTCGGTCTCGGGGCAGCAGCTGCGCGGGATGAACATCGGTGTGACCACCGAGCTGGAGATCGCCCGCGCGGTGGACTCCGGTGACCTGGACCCGGTCAACGTGCACCCGCTGCCGGCGCAGCAGGCGATCCTCGACGCGTTCCTGCAGCTGGGCTTCCGCTTCAAGAGCGCGGACATGGAGCGCGGGCACATCCGGGGGACGCGGCAGAAGCTGCCCTTCTACCAGGAGATCGAGTTCTTCGCGCCGCAGCAGTACCGGGGTCTGAACCAGGTCGAGGTCAGCTTCGTCGCGGACGACCGTGAGATGGACGTCGTCCTGGAGATGGACAAGAAGCCGGGTCTGTTCGGTGAGGGCAGCGACTCGTTCCGTGCGTTCAAGGTGGGTCTGCACGACTTCCACGCCACCGACTGGGCGGCTTACCTGAACCAGTGGCTCGCCGAGGTCGGCGGCCGTCGCAACTGGCTCTAGGCTCGGGCCCGTAAGGCTGCTGAGGCAGTACGGGCGATACGGAGGTTTCGACGTGTCCGAGGGCAAGAGGGCGCCGCTCCCGCATGACTTCCATCCGCCGGTGCCGGCGTTCACCGTGGTGAGCGACGACATCGCGCCGGGTGGGGTCCTGAAGGACGCGCAGGTGTACGCGGCGGGGAACACCTCGCCGCAGCTGCGCTGGGAGGGGTTCCCCGCGGAGACGAAGAGCTTCGCCGTCACCTGCTTCGACCCGGACGCCCCGACGGGCAGCGGGTTCTGGCACTGGGTGCTGTTCGACATCCCGGTGTCGGTGACCGAGCTGCCCGCCGGTGCCGGGTCGGGGTCGTTCGAGGGGCTGCCGGCCGGGGCCGTGCACGTCCGGAACGACTACGGCTCGAAGGACTTCGGCGGGGCGGCTCCCCCGGCGGGGGAAGAGCACCGCTATGTGTTCACGGTGTACGCGGTGGACAGCGAGAAGCTCGGTCCGGACGGCGATGTGTCGCCGGCGGTGGTCGGGTTCAACCTGCGGTTCCACACGCTGGGGCGTGCCCAGTTGATCGGTGAGTACGCGGCTCCCGCGGCGGTCTGATCGTTCGTTTGTTGTTTGCCCGCTTCTGGTCTTGGAGAGATCAGAAGCGGGCATCTTTTGTTGCGCGGGAAATATTGCGTTGTCCGACCCCGGCCGGCCCGGCCATCGTTGATCCAGGCCCCACCGCCCCGCTCCGGGGCCGGGCCTGCACACGGGAGGTGGGCACAATGCGGGACACGCTGGTACTCAACGCGAGCTTCGAGCCGCTGTCGACGGTCTCTCTCAACCGTGCGGTGGTGCTTGTCCTGACGGACAAGGCCGTCGTCGAGCACGCCCATCCCGATCTGCGGGTCCGAGGTGCGGCCGTCGATCTTCCGGTGCCGCGGGTGATCAGGCTCTGCCGCTACGTCCGGGTGCCGTTCCGAAGACAGGCACCGTGGTCGAGGAGGGGGGTGCTGGTGCGGGACCAGCACCGGTGCGCGTACTGCGGGCGGCGGGCGACGACCGTCGACCACGTGGTGCCGCGTGCCCAGGGCGGTGGGGACAGCTGGCTGAACACGGTCGCCTCCTGTGCCGAGGACAACCACCGCAAGGCGGCGAGGACGCCGGATCAGGCGGGGATGCCGCTGCTGTTCCAGCCGTTCGAGCCGACGCCGGCGGACGCGATGCTGCTCGCGATGCGGGCGAGCGAGCGGTCGGAGCTGCCGGAGTGGCTGGCGAAGGCCGCCGCGTAACCCTGTCTCGTACGGAAGGGCCCGCCTCCCCCGGTGTGGGGAGGCGGGCCCTTCCGCCGTTCCTGGCGACGTGTCTAACGGAGTGTCAGCTGGAGGATGGCGATGACGCCGACGGCGATGATCACTCCGCGCAGCACCGTGGGCGGCAGCTTGCGGCCGACCTTGGCGCCGATCTGGCCGCCGATGGTGGAGCCGACGGCGATGAGCAGGACGGCAGTCCAGTCGAACTCGGCGACGAAGAGGAAGAAGACGGCGGCGACGCCGTTGACGAGGGCGCCGAGGATGTTCTTGACGGCGTTGATCCGCTGCAGGGTGTCGTGGAGCAGCAGGCCCATCAGGGAGAGGTAGAGCACGCCCTGGGCGGCGCCGAAGTATCCGCCGTACATGCTGGCGAGGAGGAGGCCGACGAGGAGGACGGGGCCGCCGTCGGGGTGGGCCTCGGTGCCGGTCTGTTCGCGGCGGCGCTTGACGGCGGCGGCGATACGGGGCTGGAGGACGACCAGGACGAGCGCAAGGCCGATGAGGACCGGGACGATCGCGTCGAAGGCGTCGGACGGCAGTGCGAGGAGCAGGATCGCGCCGATCAGGCCGCCGACGAGGGCGGCGGTGCCGAGGCGGATGATGCGGCGCTTCTGGCCCTTGAGTTCGGCCCGGTAGCCGATGGCTCCGCTGATGGAGCCGGGGACGAGGCCGAGGGCGTTGGAGACGTTCGCGGTGATGGGGGGCAGTCCGGTCGCGAGAAGGACCGGGAACGTGATCAGCGTTCCCGAGCCGACGATGGTGTTGATGGTGCCGGCGCCGATGCCGGCGGCGAAGACTGCCAGGGCTTCCCAGATGGACAACGCCATCTCCTTACATGGTCAGTGAGTCGCCTCCCCGCCCGGACGTCGTCTGGGTCGAGGGGCTCGCACCGATCATGCACGAGAATTACATGTACGTGTCAGTCAACCGACGGTTCGTCTCGCCTTTCGGGCGCGGGGATCTTGGTGTTGAAGCCGGGAACGCTGCCTTCCTTGTTGCCGAAGGCGCCGGAGAGGCCCTTGAGGGCGTCGCCGATCTCGCTGGGCACGATCCAGAGCTTGTTGGCGTCGCCCTCGGCGATCTTCGGGAGCATCTGGAGGTACTGGTACGAGAGCAGCTTCTGGTCCGGGTCGCCGGCGTGGATGGCCTCGAAGACCGTGCGGACGGCCTGGGCCTCGCCCTCGGCGCGCAGGGCGGCGGCCTTGGACTCGCCCTCGGCGCGCAGGATCGCGGACTGCTTCTCGCCCTCCGCGGTGAGGATGGCGGACTGGCGGGTGCCCTCGGCGGTGAGGATCGCGGCGCGCTTGTCGCGCTCGGCGCGCATCTGCTTCTCCATCGAGTCCTGGATGGAGGTCGGCGGCTCGATCGCCTTGAGCTCGACGCGGTTGACGCGGATGCCCCACTTGCCGGTGGCCTCGTCGAGGACGCCACGGAGGGCCGCGTTGATCTCTTCGCGGGAGGTCAGGGTCCGCTCCAGGTCCATGCCACCGATGATGTTGCGCAGGGTGGTGACGGTGAGCTGCTCGATCGCCTGGATGTAGCTGGCGACCTCGTAGGTCGCGGCCCTCGCGTCGGTCACCTGGTAGTAGATGACCGTGTCGATGTTGACGACGAGGTTGTCCTGGGTGATCACCGGCTGCGGCGGGAACGGGACGACCTGCTCGCGCAGGTCGATCCGGTTGCGGATCGAGTCGATGAACGGGACGACGATGTTCAGCCCGGCGTTGAGGGTGCGGGTGTAGCGGCCGAAGCGCTCCACGATCGCCGCGCTGGCCTGCGGAATGACCTGGATCGTCTTGATCAGGGCGATGAAGACGAGCACCACCAGAATGATCAGGACGATGATGACTGCTGACATCGTGTTCCCCGTGCCCTTCGCTGCCGGTTGACTGCCGGGTGGCCTTCGATGATCGAGTTTCGCAGATGACGGAATGTCATGGGCGAGGTTCGGTCACATGACGACGGCGGTGGCCCCGTCGATGTCCACGACGTCGACCTGCTCGCCCGGTTCGAAGGTCTGATCGGAGTCGAGCGCCCGGGCGGACCAGATCTCGCCCGCGAGTTTGACGCGGCCTCCGCCGCCGGCGTCGACCCGCTCCAGGACCACCGCCTGACGTCCCTTCAGGGCGTCGATGCCGGAGGCGTGCGGGGGCCTGTCGTCGCGGTGGCGGGCGGCGATGGGGCGTACCACCGCGATCAGCGCGACCGAGACGACGACGAAGACGAGTACCTGGGCGACGATGCCGAAGTCGAGGGCCGCGGTCACCGCCCCCGCGACCGCTCCGACGGAGAACATGCCGAATTCGGGCATCGCGGTCAGGACCAGCGGAATGCCGAGCCCCACCGCGCCGATCAGCCACCAGACCCATGCGTCGATGTCCACATGGTCATGGTAGGGCGGTGGGGTCCTCCGGGACAGGGCGCGGGCGGCTGTGCGGGACACCGGCGCCGCGTCCGCTACTTCAGGGGCAGGCCGTGGGCGGTCCAGCGGTCGCCGACGCGCTCGACGACGAGCGGCAGGCCGAAGCAGTGCGAGAGGTTGCGGGAGGTCAGCTCCATCTCCACGGGGCCGGCCGCGAGCACCTTGCCCTGACGGATCATCAGGACGTGGGTGAAGCCGGGCGCGATCTCCTCGACGTGGTGGGTGACCATGATCATGGAGGGGGCGTACGGGTCGCGGGCGAGGCGGCCGAGACGGCGGACGAGGTCCTCGCGGCCGCCGAGGTCGAGGCCGGCGGCGGGCTCGTCGAGGAGGAGGAGCTCGGGGTCGGTCATCATCGCGCGGGCGATCAGGGTGCGCTTGCGCTCGCCCTCGGAGAGGGTGCCGAACTTGCGGTCCAGGTAGTCGTTCATGCCGAGGCGGTCGAGGAAGGCCTTGGCGCGCTGCTCGTCGACCGGGTCGTAGTCCTCGTGCCAGGTGGCGGTCATGCCGTACGCGGCGGTGAGGACGGTCTCCAGGACGGTCTGGCGCTTGGGGAGCTTCTCCGCCATGGCGATGCCGGCCATGCCGATGCGGGGACGGAGCTCGAACACGTCGGTGCCGACGCCGCCGAGGCGCTCGCCCAGGATGTCGGCGGTGCCCTTGGTGGGGAAGAGGTAGCTGGAGGCGATGTTCAGAAGGGTGGTCTTGCCGGCGCCGTTGGGTCCGAGGATCACCCAGCGCTCGCCCTCCTTGACCGACCAGGAGACCTCGTCCACCAGAGCCCGTCCGTCGCGGACCACGGATACGTCCACCAGCTCCAGTACATCGCTCATGAGCGCGTTGTCTCCCCTTGCGGTCGAGTCGTGTCGTCGCCTTGCGCCGGTGGGCGCGGCGTCCAGGGGAAAACCTACGTTATCGACGGAGCGGGCCGGTCCCTAGGGCTTCCTTTGAGTCCCCCGGTGCGCCCAGGACTCCCCCTAGTCTTGGGGGATGCTTTCGGAACCACGCTCAGGACGCCTGGCCGCTTGGGGCAATGCCCTGCTGGCCGGGGCGGTGTCGCCGGACGAGGCGGCGCTGGCCATTGTCGGGGAGGACGCGGTGCACCGCGTGGAGGGGCTGCCGGGTGAGGCACGGCCGGTGGGGCTGACGCTGGCGCTCGGCCGGCTGCGGCGGCTCGGGGTGACCGGGTGGCGGGTGGCGCTGCCGGCGCCGGGACATCCGCTGGGGCTGAGCGGGCCGCCGGACTTCAACGCGCGCGCGTTGGAGGCGGAGGAGGCGGCGGTGGGCCACGGCGCGCCGTACGGCCTCGTGCCGGAGGTCTCGGAGGCGGGGCCGGTGGGTGACGTCCATGTGGAGGTGGTCTGGCGCTGTCTCGCGGTGCGGGAGGCGCCGCCGGCGGACGTGCCGTCGCTCGGCGAGGCCGAACGGGAGCTGGCGGAGGCCCTGCGGGACGCGACGGCGGTCCTGACCCGGCTGGACGTGGCGGCCTCGGGCCCTGCGGCGGACGCGGCGCGCGAGGCGTACCGGGCGCGGGCGGAGGTGGGCCGGGAGGTCCTCGCCCCGGGCTACCCGCCGCGGGCGGTGCGGGTCCTTGAGTTGGCGCAGCGGGTGGGCCTGCTGGTGGACCTGGCGTACGACCACGGACACGGGGGCGCGGTGAGCGCGTCGGAAATGGCGGCGCGGGGGGAGGCGCTGCGGCCGGTGGAGCG